>NZ_FTNL01000051.1 GCF_900156395.1 Fluoribacter gormanii
CTCTGCTATCCTTGCCGCCTGTTGCGTCACTCTCTTTTCTAGTTCCGCAATCCTAGCCAATAGTGTGCTGATGATTTGATTGTAGTATTTCATGCAGCTATTTGATCACAGCCACATAATTTTTAAAATGTTTTTTTATATGACTGTATCCGAGATATACCGCAGGAGATCCCTCACCCTCGCTGCGCTCGGGTTCGGGATGACGTGGGGAGCTACCCAATCTTTAATAATGGAATATTTTTAAATCACAGAGTGTATTTATTGACATGCAAACAAACTTTCAATACTATTTGCCCGCGAAAGTACTAAGCAATCTAAGGCTTAGCAAACGACTTATCTTCTCTAATATGGATAGTTTATGAGGACTGGTTTTTGACCTAGTTTTAATTTAATGAAACGGGTTTGTCGTTTAGATAAAGAATGAAGAAAGACTGGCTGGATTTCTTTTATGTCTTTAGTCTAAACACCGACTGGACTAATTAATCGACTTCTTTCTCCTTTTCTATCATACCTTCTAGCTAAAATTTCTTTTTATAATATTAATTTAGAGAATTATTATGTTGCATAAAGATGATGCAGTTGCTTTGTTTATAAAATATGAAACTGCTTTACTTGAATTGATGCGCACTATGCGATTCAATCCGAATTACGAGGTAGAAAAATGGCTTGACGAAAATCAAATGTATGCTGTATTTCCTGAGCTTTACCGAGCATTATACTGTCTAAAAAATAATGGTGAGGCAACATACGATGGCGTTCATCGCAATTCTTTTGATGATAAGCCTTTTAGAAAAATCTTTGGAACTTCTAAGGATCCCCTACAAATTATACAGGATTTTGTTGAGTATTATTCTAAAGAACATTTTGCAGCTATATTGCTCGATTATTTGTGCCATTTCTCGTTTGATACTGATTCTATAGAAAATTTAAATCGGTTCTATAGTGAATTAAATGATCTCTGCACCCCAAGGCCCATTGCAATATATAGATCGGATGATGGATTAGCCCTTAAATTCCCAACTAATACTTCATATGATTATTTCAAACAAATGATAAGAGTTCCTGTTGGAGTATTCCCTTCATTCAGACCTGTGCTTCATATTAAAGATGAGGTTGTAAATGGTCAGCTAGTAGCAACTTTTCCGAATCGAGTGTCAAGAGATGAAGCAATTAACCTGCTGGGTTTAACAGGAGCTATAATCACAAGGCAGGGAGACAATCAAATAGTTTTTAAGGATCCAACTATCGTACAATACGAACAAAGTATTTACATTGACACTCCAGAACATTTATCTAAACCAGAAAAAAAATGGGCTTATCTTGATTACCGTATTATTGTCAAAGGATTAAGTGCTTATGCTAAAAGCCCTAATAGCTTTTTTAGCAATTTTCCTGCAGAAATTAATATGAAAATCGCGTCAACCGTTGCTGATGTTTGCGATGTTGAAATAGAAAGTAATGCATCTGGCAGACTCGCATCGACTTATCTAGGTTAATAACTCAAAATTGCTTGCCTATCGAGGGATATTTTTTTTCAAAATGTATTCATAGGTAAGCGCATAAAATTATAAAAAAAACTTCTATTTCCTTTATAGACTTATGACTTAATCAATTCATATTAAATTAGAAGACATATAAACTGGAACGCGTTAGTTTTGGTTTTATGACCAAAATAATCAATTGAACAAAAATTGAAATCACAATTAGTGATCTCATTTGGTTATTTTTAGTCATCTCCTTGGTGTGTTATAACGAGTTTCAGCACCCCAGTAACTGGTGGGGCGCCATTACTCTTTTTTAAAAGGAATTAATATGTATTTAAAACTAAACATGGGATGTTTACAACTAAGTCCTAATGGTTCTAATTTTTGCAATTAAGGAGACAATAATTTCAATCCCTCACTTGTTCATTTTAAAGAACAGATTAATTAAAATAGGTTAGCCGCTATTTCACGAGTATTTTCTTCTTCCACACCTGATTGAACCGCAGCTGCCAATGCAGCAACTTGAATGTTAAGTTCTTTGGGAAGCATTTTGAAAAATGATCCTGTCGCATGAAAACCTTCTGCTATTCGGTGTGTATAATAAACTGTAGAGACATACATGCCGAGATCCTTCGGGACATATAAATGTTTTGGAGCTTCTATAGTAATACAATAATCAGGGGTATTTATCATTGGGTCATTGATACACAAATCATTTCCTTCTTTACATACCGAGAACTGGCTTTTTTTTAAGCCAAGTATACTTATCAGTTGCTCTCTTTGCCTTATTGAATCGAATCTAACGACTAATTTTCCCTCTTGAACATAAGCAGGGAGATGAATCATATTTTTTTCATTATGCGACGGGTTTGGGAATTTATCACCAAGCCATTTAAGGCAAAGATCGCGCAATTCCTGATCAGGAAATTGAATAACTAACTCTCCATTTCTAGTGTAAAAACTAATAGTTATCGGAAATGCAGCGACTACAGATGTGTAAAATTGTTTTAGATAAGGCATCAGTTCTGTATCCACCCTAAAATAAACTTTGCAGTTGGTTTCAAATGTTTTTGATGGATATTTTATATATTTTAAAATAAATTTTTGTATCGAGATTTTAGGATCAGGATCAATAAAATCATTATACTTAAAGAACATATTACAAGCGACTGGTGTTACCCCTTTAGCGATGTTGACCAGCGCTTCATGCATGCAAAGAAAATCAGCATGCATCATTGTAAAAGTTGCTCTGCCCATTGCTCTCATGAGTGATGTGAGTACAGTGTTGTATTTTTCTAAGATATCTTGGGCAGCGATTTGTTGTTTATCAACTTTACCTTGCATTTTTTCTCTCCAACGGAATAAATTAACCTAGAGTCCCTGCAGGTCAAATAAATAATGAAATTAGCAAAAATGAGGGGAAAAGATTCTACCAATATGACTTTTTAAGTCAATTTAAAGAATGCATCTGACTTTTAAAAAATTGCTGAAACGTTCTCATACCACCATCTCTGGGGACAGGTCCTGAACGCTCCTGTCAAATGTTCTGAAAAAACACCTACCTATCTAATGAAGATTTGATCAATAGACAACTTATTTGGGGTGGGGCCAGTAACTCCCCACGTCATCCCGAACCCGAGCGCA
>NZ_FTNL01000049.1 GCF_900156395.1 Fluoribacter gormanii
GCGATTCTTTTTGCTTGGAATAACAGCCTTTATTCCGCCCTCGGTTAACGCCTGACGAAAACTATCAATATCATAAGCCTTATCAGCCAAAAAAATTCACAATGTTCATGAGCCCAAACATCATAAACAAGCGATCATCCTTACCATGACGTCCTTTTGGCTTTGGAAGCAACTTTTCTAAACGAAACCACATCTCATCGTCAATAACCATCCATGACATTCCCTCTCCCCAACCCTCGTCCCGCGAAAAGGCATCATCATACTACTCAAATTCCTAGCGCGGGAGAGGGGGCAAATCGAACGAACCTGAAAACTCCGTGCTCAGATTTAGTTCGGAAAAACCTATAAAAAAACGTTAGGGACGTTGCCTAGTAGATTATCAACCAAAAAAAATTCATTCCTTGAAAAATTTGTACTGGTGATTTATCCGCTAATATTTTCAATAATGTGATTTGATTATGGAAGTCGGTCGGCAAAAAAATTGATTAAAAATAGACATTTATTTATCGCTGAATGTATAAATGAATAATCGAAAATTGAAACTAAGAATTCACCATGAACAATAAGTCAAATTCAATTGTATCAAAAATACCAATCAGCATCTGGATTTTAGGATTTGTCAGTATGCTAATGGATATTTCATCAGAAATGATTCATAGCTTACTGCCATTGTTTTTAACTACCACCTTAGGTGCAAGCACTGTTGCAATTGGAGTAATTGAGGGGCTAGGTGAATCTACTGCTCTGATTGTGAAAGTTTTTTCAGGTGCATTGAGTGATTATTTAGGCCAACGAAAAACTCTCGCTGTTATTGGTTATACATTGGGTGCTTTATCTAAACCACTATTTGCCTTATCACCTACTAGTGGCGTTGTTTTATTTGCCCGGGTATTCGATAGAGTAGGAAAAGGAATCAGAGGTGCTCCTCGAGATGCGCTGGTTGCTGATATTGCACCTTATCAACTAAGAGGCAGCTCCTTTGGACTACGCCAGGCTCTGGATACAATAGGTGCAGTACTCGGTCCTTTGTTAGCAACTGGATTGATTTTATTTTTCGCAAATAATTTCCGGGCTGTATTCTGGGTTGCAGTCATTCCTGGAATTTTATCTGTTTTATTACTTATTTTTTTGGTAACTGAGCCAAAAATCCATAAGCCGAATGAAAAGCGCATCAATCCACTTCAGCGTCAAAATTTATCTCGTTTAAGTATGGCTTATTGGTGGCTTGTTGCAATTGGAGCAATTTTCACACTTGCCCGTTTTAGTGAAGCGTTTCTTGTGCTACGTGCAATGAATGTTGGAATGTCAATTTCTGCAGCCCCCTTTATCATGGTTATCATGAATTTCACTTATGCTGTTTCTGCATATCCATTCGGAAAACTAGCTGATCACATGAGTCACTCCAGACTGTTAATGATAGGCATAATGGTTTTAATTGTTGCCGATATACTGCTTGCAATAAATCAGTGGACAGCTGTTTTGCTAGGAGCCGCTCTTTGGGGAATTCACATGGGAATGACTCAAGGATTATTGGCGGCAATGGTAGCTGACACCTCCCCCATAGATTTGCGTGGAACAGCATATGGTTTTTTTAATTTAGCAAGCGGGTTAATGATGCTCGTGGCTAGTATGCTTGCTGGATTTTTGTGGGAATACTCTAGCCCATCTTTTACATTCTATATGGGGGCTTGCTTTTGTGTTATTGCTCTTATTGGACTTGCTGCGCGTCGTATTCATTTAAATTTATATTTATAAAGCCAAGCTCAGAACACACTTTAGATAATTATTAAATCAGAAAAGTACTGATTTTGTTGCCCCTTATTTACAGCATGATGATTCAATGTTAGCTTTTAAATTCCAAACTATCAGGTGATCTAATATGAAAATGAAAACAATTGTTCTATCATCACTCGCTTTAGTATGTTCCACTGCTTTTTCAGGCTCAATCCAACCCAAAATAAGTATTCAACAAGCCCTCTCAACTGCTGAGAAAGCAGGATATACCAATATCCGAAAAATTGAATTTGAACATGGTCAATGGGAAGTTAAAGGACGAGATGCCCAAGGTAAAAAATTTAAGATAAAAATCGATGCAACAACCGGCACGCTTTCTAAAAAAGATAACGATTAATTTACGGTTAATACTGAATAAGTTACTCGCATCAGATCTAAGGATGCGAGGCACTTAGATTAAACAATCACTCCCGATCCAATTCAACAAACTCCATCTAAGCCATATCAAGATTTAAAAAAAAGATCTGGGGTCAGGCCCTGAATTGTGAGTTATCAATTAAAAATTACTGAATCCATTGTCGACCAGGATGAATAAACTAAAACAGTGCAAGGAAAAAATAATCAAAATTCAAGACCTGAGCCTCTATGTTGTTTACTGAGCGGCTTTAAGGGGCGCTAATCTATTTGGTGGTTGCCTTAATCCAATGCAATAAAATCTGACGGCTCCCTATCTATAAACTGTTTGATTAATTGTTGCCAAAATGGACGATACAAAGTATTAAATAAAGGATGAGAATCATCAACCGGAAAACAAGGCCCATGATTTACTTCTAGTAGCCAAAGTTTATTCCCCTCTGCTTCAACCATAAAATCAAAACCAAAACAAGCAATTCGAGGTTGGCTATCTTCCCAAATAGTGGCAAACTGATTTTTCAATGCATTGACCAATAGTTGGCAGATGGAAATAATATCCATCTTGTAGGGTTGAAAAATTGCTATCTCATCACTTAAGCGTTGCACTACATTCAGTCGTTCATCACTCAGATGTTCATTGGTAAGGTGAGCTTCCAGCAAATTGAAATTATCTTCTTGATAAGGTTTTAATGCAATATTCAAATAGCCACTAGGAAAAAGTGCTGAGCCAACATGGGTAGATACCACAACCAACTCTCGAATTGAAAATTTATGACCAAAGATGGGTCCCTGAATTAATTGCGGTTTAACAATATAACGTTGCAAAACTTGGGGGCCTCCCATGCGCTGATGAGAAAGAAAATGTGCCTCAATGGCGTCTAAGTCATGAAATATATGAATATGTTGTCCATTATTTAACATGGATGGTTTTAATATCCAAGGCGTGTTGGCAAGATGTGAGTTACTGATATTCGTCAAAACAGTAGGCCAAATCTCATCATCAATGTAAAAAGTCTCCCGCATCAAATAATCAAGGTGATTTGCTTTTAGAAAAGCTGCAAGCAGATGCTTATACTCCAGGGTTTGGCTAATCAGCGGTGAAAAATGGAGCCATTCCTCATTTACCGATGCCAGTGCAGAAAATTTGCTTGGCTTCCATCCCTCGGCTTTCAAAAAACGAGCTAAATTAGCATGGGTTGGGGTTTTATCCTCTACTAAATGAAATTTCCTCATAACTTTTGATATTAATGTTTCCAGTTCTGTAGTTCATAAAACAAGTATAGTCCTCATTAAATGAATCCGTAATTCACCACGCGCTGCGTGGCAGATTTGCAAGGTAAAATTGTCTAATATCTTTTAGTGTACTAACACTAAACTCATTTTCATATTTTTTAGTTAAAATTAAAGTTAAATTGACGATGCCGATGACTCATGTATGTTGCAAAATAAGAGGTCAACACCAGAAAGCAAGATAAAGTCATAAAAAAAGCAATTCGAAAAAAACGCGATCAACCCAATGGATAAAAAGTGACTTTTATGGTAAAATTCGCGCCTTTTTAAACATATCTTATTGATAAAAGGCGTTTTTTATGCAATCGAAGTTAGATCAACTTTTCTCCACACCACCAGATGAAAGCGATAAATTTCGCTCCAATAATTTGAAAAAGATCACTCGTAGCTCCAAATATCTTATTCATTCGCTAGCCACTTTAGGAGAGCTATTAACAGAAATGAAAATAGGCAAGGAAACTCCTGTTTTACGCTACCTCGTCGATTTAAATAAGGCAGCATGGTTTGCCAGAGAGACTCGTGATCATGCTCCTGACGCCCCTGCACATTTCAAAATGACTGGTTCCCCACAAAATTCGGCTTTTTGTAAAACCGCTGGCAATTTGTTTTTTAGTGAAGACTATTCCACTTTAATTAGTATTAATCATAAAAGTGGTGATTTTCGTCCTTCATTTGATTCCATTAAATGGATTTTAGCGATTATTGTAATTAATGAAGCTTGCCTTCCATTCAATTTGCCTGAGGTTCTTATTATTGATGAGTTAGATCATAATGGTAAAATAATAGGTACTCACCAATGCTTGATTTCCAGTATTAAAAAGTGGCTAACAACTTTTACGGAAAACACAGCGCTAACATTAAGTTTAAAAGAGCAAAATGCTGAAACCAAAACAGTGCGCTACGGGCAAGAAAGACTTAAGCGTTTCGCTGAGACAGATAGCGAAAGTGCTCCGCTTGATAAAAATAGAATAGCAAGAAACCTAGAATTTGCAGACCATGCATCATCTGATAAATCAAACATGTCAGAACAGTTATCCAGTGACTCACCAAATAATGTGACACCATTTCGCGCTTTTCAAAGTTCTTCATTATCGCTATTTGCTCCATCCCGAAAACGGTTAGCGTCTCGATTTACAGACCAAGAATCACCCGACTTGGAGTTTGAGGAAAAAGCCGAGGAAACAGCCACAGCCTATCAACCACCACCGAAAAAAAGCAAGCTTAGACATCTTGACTTCGTTAGCGTTTTAACTCCACCCACTAAATCAGAAGCAAAAGAAGCAGATACCGCAAACTCGTTATTCTTTAAAGGGAGCTTTTAATAGGAGTTATAGTATGTCACCCAGGAAATTTACTTAAATATGAAAGATTCCATCATCTTACCTTTTTATCTTACGATGAAGATGGTAGTAAGGATATAAATTTATGAACTATCATGCGATTTTGTTGACCATTAACCGACTCATTGCAGGCTTACTCCCAATGCTACTGGTTGCTTGTACGCATCAGCAATCTAATGGTCCGGATCACTATATGATCAGAGGGAAAACATATCATGTGATGAAGTCTGCCAAACACTACAAAGCAAAAGGAATTGCTTCCTGGTATAGGCCACACACTCGGAATCAAAAAACATCGACCGGAGAGCGCTTCAACATGCATGCAATGACAGCAGCTCATCCAACACTCCCGCTTGCGACACGAGTACGGGTAAAAAACCTGAATAATGGCAGAACAATTGTGGTTCGAATTAATGATCGAGGTCCTTTTTTATCGAACAGGATAATTGATTTATCCTTTGCTGCCGCTAAAAAACTCGGTATTAAAGGCATTGCTCCTGTTGAAATTGAAGTAGTTTGAACTTGCTAAGAAATATAGCTTACCCAAGCTAGGCAACGTCCCTAAAGCTTTTTTATAGGTTTTTCCGAACTAAATCTGAGCACGGAGTTTTCAGGTTCGTTCGATTTGCCCCCTCTCCCGCGCTAGGAATTTGAGTAGTATGATGATGCCTTTTCGCGGGACGAGGGTTGGGGAGAGGGAATGTCATGGATGGTTATTGACGATGAGATGTGGTTTCGTTTAGAAAAGTTGCTTCCAAAGCCAAAAGGACGTCATGGTAAGGATGATCGCTTGTTTATGATGTTTGGGCTCATGAACATTGTGAATTTTTTTGGCTGATAAGGCTTATGATATTGATAGTTTTCGTCAGGCGTTAACCGAGGGCGGAATAAAGGCTGTTATTCCAAGCAAAAAGAATCGC
>NZ_FTNL01000048.1 GCF_900156395.1 Fluoribacter gormanii
ATGACTGTATCCGAGATACACCGCAGGAGATCCCTCACCCTCGCTGCGCTCGGGTTCGGGATGACGTGGGGAGTTACGTGACTAAGTTAAAAGGATAAATGCTTTTTGCCTACATCGGCTTTGTCTGGGGCATTATGATAAATCTTTTAATTTAATAACCGGTATATGATTACAATACGATCTCAGCGATAGCTATCATAACAATTATGATGTTTATAGATAGTTATTTAATGATTTAAAATCTTGATTAAATTCGTCATCATTTTCGAATTCATCTTCAGTTGCATTGAGACCTGTTAATTGCCTTTGGTGATAGGCCAGCATTAGTCCATAAATACTATTCGAGAGTGGGGGAGAAAACATGCCTGTTTTAGGCGCTTCAATTAACTCAACTCCTTGTTCAGCAAGCTTTGCAAGTATATCAATTTTTGTTTCAGTAATAAGCTTTGCAGCTTTTTTTAATAGTTCAATTTTAAGCAAGGGGAGCTGAGCTAAGTTTACGACTGCAAACTGATCTATTTCAGTCTTGATAAGACAAGTAAATTCTTTCTTGATCTCTAACGTGCCATATAAAGTGGAATAGGTATATTGCTCTGCATAAAGCAGTCCGGAAAGCGTCTTGAGCAGCGCATGCCAACTGCGATCATGCAGCATCCATAATATGGGATTGTTAGGAAATTCTTTATAGCAATTTTGTAAATGAACTGCTCCAGACTCTAATAATTCAACCAGTCTTTTTGTCAGCAAATCGATATCGTATTCAAATTGATTTAAGCCTTCATGTACTTTCTCCACTCGCAGTAAACTGGTGATTTCTTTTTTTATTGTTTTTACTTGTTTATGTAAAAAGATTAAATCGACTTCTTCATTAAGTTGTTGTTTCAAATGGCACGCTGAGTCAATGTAGTTTTGAAGCTGTCCTGTTTGTATGCTTTGGTGCTGATAGATGGCAAAATAGATCTCGCAAATTCCTAAACACACTCGATAAGCACCCAGGGCACAAGCAAATTGCCGCATAAAAGCTTGTGCTTCGGGAGTGTAGCTTTTTTCAGGTTTAAAGAGATATATGCCATCTTGTTTGTGAAACTCTAACGGTAAGCCACTTGCTAAAACGTGGCTATCAAAAGCGGTTACAAGCCGTGCGTTCTCTGCTGAATACATAATTGCTTCTGCAGTCTCTACCAATGTTTGCTCATCAACCAGGCATTTCTCCATCGCATCTCGAACCATATTGAAGCTAAAAACTTGTTCATCTGCTCGAGCAACTTCGGTGAGTTTTTGTGTTCGCCCCTCATTAAAAAAATATTCCTTTAATAATTTCCTTATTTCAAACATGACTTTGCGATAATGTTCAAGACGGGCAAAAATTGGCTGGGTTACCTTGTTTATTTCTTGTCGACGGAGCTCCAGTTTTTCTTCCATAATATCTCCTTCTAAATCCGTTATTGTTTTAATTTCTACAGTGCGGCAGGTTCGGTGTCAAGATGTTTAATTTTTTCGATAAAATATAATACGGGTTTAATTCTTAAAAGAAATGAACATGCAAATGATTAAAAATTTTGCTATTTGCTCACTGCTATACTTATATTAATTCACTTAACGAGTTATCTTTTATGCAGAATGCCAAATTACCCTCTAACATCAAAGAATGTTCTGCTTGGTATGTTTCAGCAATGGAACACTTAGTTGAGGTAGTGCAAGATTTATCGCAGGCCAATGATATTCACGCGATCACCGAAATCGTGCGCCGCGCCGCGCGAGAACTCACTGGAGCAGATGGTGCAACATTTGTACTGAGGGAAGGTAATTGTTGTTACTATGTAGAGGAAAATGCAATCGCCCCATTATGGAAAGGCAAGCGCTTTCCTATGCAGACATGCATCAGCGGTTGGGTGATGTTGAATAAAAAATCAGCAGTGATTGAGGATATCTATCGTGACCCACGCATACCACAAGATGCTTATCGACCAACATTTGTTAAGAGTTTGGCGATGGTACCTATCCGTAGGGAAGATCCCATAGGTGCTATTGGTAATTATTGGGCCAAAAAACGTCTACCAACACAAGAAGAACTCAATATTTTACAAGCACTTGCAGATACGACATCAGTTGCACTGAGAAATGCCCATCTTTATATCGATCTAAAAGCCCATATTGAAACCATACGAGAGCGAGAGGCGCATGTACGTGCGCAACGAGATACGTTGGAAATTTTTACCCGTGCCCTAGCTCATGATCTTAGAGAACCTTTACGAACCATGAGTTCTTTCGTCGATGTCATCATTCAAGAAGAACCTCATTTTTCTGGTAGAGTAGCTGATTACTTTCAGCATATTTATAATGCCAGCAAACGCATGCTGACGCTTATTGATACCGTGTTTAATTACATGCAACTTGATGAATTTAAAAAAGAACTTAAAGAAGAATGTGATATGAATGAGATTATTGCAGAGGTTTTGAAAAACCTTGATTATCTGATTCGGGAAAAAAATGCTCGCATCATTGCTGAGACCTTACCTCATGTGAAAGCCAATCGAACCCAAATGATTCAATTGATGCAAAATTTAATTAGTAACGCCATTTATTATAATGAACATATTCCCGAAATATCTATTTCTGCCAATCCAAAGAAACAATGTGTAGAATTTCATGTATCCGATAATGGTTTGGGGATTGATAGCAAAGACAATGAAACCATTTTTCTGCCATTTAAACGAGCTACCCGGGTAAGCACGGGTTCTGGTTTAGGATTAGCAATATGTGCCAAAATTTTAGAATTGCATGGAGGCACAATAGAATGTAAATCCAGACTTGGAGGAGGCACAATTTTTTCCTTTACTCTTCCACCAGCTCTTAAGGTAAATAGGCCGAGAAAAGTAAAAGAAACTTCGGTTAGTCCAGTCAATATACCCAGTAAAACTACCTTGGCTAATATTTTGTTTGTTGATGATCTTAAAGAAGATCTGGAATTTACTAAAATCATCTTAGAGCGGGCACATATAAGCTTTAATTTATTTATAGCGCAAAGCGGGAAAGAAGCTCTTAATTTATTACATGACCAATTTGCTCGAAATAATCCAATTGATCTGATATTTCTTGATATCAACTTGCCGGGGATGGATGGGTTTGAAATATTAAAAAAAATTCAAACCGATAAACTACTTAATAAAATTCCTGTGATTATGTGCACCGGTTCAGATTATCGTAAAGACAGAGAAAAATCAGCCGCTTTAGGCGCCGCAGGCTATCTGATCAAACCAATTGAAAAGGAATCGTTGCAAGGCATAATCGATAACCTGACCGCAGTAAGGTATTGTCAAACCGATGAAGGTTATATCATTGTTCGCACTAAACATTAGTTTTCAATTAATATCTGTAGCCCGTATGATTTGTTACCATAAAAAATGAGACAATTCCGAGGAGACGGTTACCTCTCCCAGGTTACAAGAATGGTACAATGATTTTAACTTAGTATTTTTTAAGGAATTACATGGATTTTAAAGAAAAAAAGGTGATCGTTACAGGGGCGAACCGTAGTATTGGTCAAAGAATTGCTTTAGCTTTTGCAGAGCAAGGTGCAGATGTTGTTATCAGTTACCACAGCGATGAAAAAGGGGCAGAGGAAACGGTTCAATCAATTAAAGCCATCGGAGGGAATGCTAAAGCTTTTTATGCTGATTTCTCCAAAATGGATGATGTTCTCTCCTTTGCTGAACAAGCGTTGGCGTATTTAGGCTCCGTGGACATGCTCGTGAATAATGCAGGAATGCTTTGTCGCGAAACGCTATTCGAATTGCCTCCGGAAAAAATGCAGCAAGTTTTTCAGGTCAATACGATTTCTCCCCTTTACCTATCTCAACTTTGTGCCAAAAATATGGTTGAAAGAGAAAATAAAGGGTGCATTTTAAATATTTCTTCAATCAGTGGCATTATGACTATGCCCAAAGGTATTGGTTATGGTGCGTCGAAGGCAGCGCTGAATAAATGGACGAAACATGCTGCTTTGGACTTAGCGAAATACGGTATACGGGTGAATACTATTGCTCCTGGAGTTATTGAGGCAGGAATGAATGAAGATACTGCCGCCAGTAATCCTGAATTATGGCAATATTATTTGAGTAGTATTCCCTTACAAAGAGCGGGAACACCAAGTGATATTGCAAATATGGTTTTATTTCTTGCTTCAGAAAAAGCCAATTGGATTACAGGCAAAGTCTTTGCGGTGGATGGCGGACATGTCCTCTAAGAGAAACGAAACCCCGAGCGTTTTGAGTTAAGATGTGAGTTGTGGGCCAGCTTTGGGCTCACATCTGATGCATCTCGTTTAATCAGCGAACCAAAAATAAGACCATTAACAAATTAATAACCATTCAAAATCAATCTATAGTTCTTTTCATTGTCAATAGGTCAAAAACCTTGTTCTATGCATATTTATTGATTCTGTTTTCATAAGTTTCACCAATATAATTCAAATAAATTCTAAATGATCAAAAAGTGTATTGACATGGCAAATGTCGATTCGTAATAATGATTTTGTAATTATTAGTCATTTTGATCTCAATTTGATGCCCCCTGTTAATCTGTGAACAAGGAGAATATCATGCTGACAAGTTATCACATTAGATTACTTATCGAAGAATGTCGCGAAATAGGTTGGATTGGACTTGATAGTGGAGTAACTGCCTCTATGCCAAAACTTCAGATTGATATCTTAAAACCACCGCATGATTTTTTAGGTGCTCAAGGGAATCCTGCTATCTTTGTGAATAAAAACACGTACAAATTATTAGGACAGCACCATAAAAACTGGGTTGTTAACCAAACTATTGCTTTAAAGATAGATTTTTTGGAACAAAAAACGATCAATATAATCGGTGCGATTGTTCATGAGGCCGGGCACGCTTTTAATGTAGCGGCAAAAATTGCTAATACTGAAGCAAATGCATATATCTATGAAATAGAGGTGATGAGCAAGCTATTTAAAACGAAAAGCCCCTTGCTATTTGGCTCTACTTTTAATGATCTTCAATCATTTTTTAAAGAGCGTCTTCCCTTTTATAATAAAGAAATCGCTAATAATAAATATCTAGCGGGTTTAGTTGAATCAATACATCAAGAATTTAAACTCGAAGAACAAGTGACACCATCGGCAGAACAAGAAAAAAGCATTTCTTTTTTTGTAACTGGGATAACCTTGTTTACCCAGAAACAATGGAATAAAGAAGAAGCATTAACTTTGGCAAAAATGGAGATAGGTTTACCCAGGCGCAACGAATCGTAATAATAAAAATTCAATGCCAAGTATTTGAGTTCAAATTTGCCTTTGTGCCGGGCCCTTTAAAAATTATCCGGCATAAAGTCCGTTTCATGAAAGAGGATATTTGCCCAAAATAGTGATTATTTTGCCATAACTCACCATATGGTTAATGTGGTGGCTATAAATTATGCATGCAGCAGAGAAGCCTAAACCTGCAAATGTTCTGGCTGCTGATAATCCTAAACGCTTAAGATTTTAATAGCGATCTATTTTTAGTAGATGGCCTTATTTTCGCTCCAGCCTGTTAAGCATGAGTGTAAAATTTAGATAGAACTATAAAACGCATCAGGATAAAACTTATTAAAATAAACCTATTGCCTCAATGAAAGGTGTTGCCGAAGGACAAAAAATATACTGAGTCGTTGCCTCAAAATAGGTGTTGCTTTTGAGAGGTTTTGTTGCAGTTAATAAATAGTTGCTATTGAGCCTGGTGGATATGTGGACGAGAAGCCTGTGAGTGTGAGCAATAGCTGTGGGTAACGTCTTTTTGTTATCCATGGCTTTGTTCACACGTCCCATAGGGCACAGGCAGGTCCGAAGGACTCGTCCATCATATCCCCAGGGTTTATCCCCAAACAGGTCTAATGCACTGTTTAATCTTTTCATTAAATAGCCTTTCTCTGTTTTGTATTCTGAACCGGAACCAAT
>NZ_FTNL01000021.1 GCF_900156395.1 Fluoribacter gormanii
GTATTTAGATTGGTTCCGGTTCAGAATACAAAACAGAGAAAGGCTATTTAATGAAAAGATTAAACAGTGCATTAGACCTGTTTGGGGATAAACCCTGGGGATATGATGGACGAGTCCTTCGGACCTGCCTGTGCCCTATGGGACGTGTGAACAAAGCCATGGATAACAAAAAGACGTTACCCACAGCTATTGCTCACACTCACAGGCTTCTCGTCCACATATCCACCAGGCTCAATAGCAACTATTTATTAACTGCAACAAAACCTCTCAAAAGCAACACCTATTTTGAGGCAACGACTCAGTATATTTTTTGTCCTTCGGCAACACCTTTCATTGAGGCAATAGGTTACGAATGTTGCCTGCATAGTGAGAATTATTTTTGGAGTGATAATATTGGTATTGGATCTCATACCATGGCAAGATTTTAACCGTAACAGAGGCTCATTCTGACCAGATTAGTAGATGGAAATAGTATCACTTGAGTGTTTTTTAGTCTGAGTGAAGGGCGTAAGTCGCTTGCGATATTTTATTAGGATACCCGGGGGCGTTTCCCTGCCCCCGGGCTACATTGACTTTAAAATAAACTATCTTCGCCCATTGGAAGTGGTTGCTGATCATTATTCGCATTATAGATAGGGGTTGGATCTTCTTCTGATGGAACTTCTTTATTACGAAAATATTCGATAATACCATTTGCCTGATTTGGATGTGCTAATAAACCGCTGTGCGGATCAATACGAACTGCGACCACATCCTCGGGTTGTTTTATTTCACTCTCAGGTTTTCCTTTCAAAGCAACTTTCATAAAGTCGATCCATAAGGGCAGGGCGAGTCCTGCTGCATATTCGTGTAAGGATTTAGGATTATCAAAACCAACCCATGTTGTTACCACGAGGTCAGAATTAAACCCAGCAAACCAGGCGTCTACTTGATCATTAGTTGTTCCGGTTTTACCTGCTATATCCTGACGATTAAGCACTCTGGCTGCACGAGCAGTGCCATGCTGAATCACATCTTTTAAAGCGGTATACATTAAAAAGTTAATATCTTCAGGAATGACTCGTGGTGCCAAAGTTGAATGATCTACATTGCTATCACAATTGTTACAAACAACAGTTGGTTTGGCTTGTAATAAAACTTTACCATCTTTATCAGTAATGTGGTCGATGAGATAAGGTTCAATTTTATAACCACCATTTGCGAAAACTGCATAAGCAGCAGTAAGATCCATGGGGCTGACTGACAAACTACCTAAAGCCAATGATAAGCCTCTAGGAAGAGTTTTCTTATTAAATCCAAAGCGAGCCAGGAAATCAATTGTGTAATTAATCCCGATATCATCAAGGATTCGTATGGACACAAGGTTTTTAGATTGGACCAGAGCTTGTTTTAAACGTGTTGGTCCATTGAATTTAAGATTCACATTATGAGGACGCCATAAGTTGGGTTGGCTTGGATCATCAACGACAATAGGCGCATCATTAATTAATGTTGCTAGTGTATAACCATTATTTAATGCCGCGGCATAGACAAAAGGTTTAAAACTGGAGCCTGGTTGTCTACTTGATTGAGTGGCACGATTAAATTTACTTTTTTGGAAATTGAATCCACCAACCAGAACTTCTATAGCACCGTTCTTAGGATTAAGTGCTACCATTGCTGATTCAGCTTCAGGAATTTGTGCTAACTCCCATTGATCCTTTGTTGAATGAACATAAATAATATCTCCCACAGCCACAACTTGCATGGCTTTAGATGGCGATTTTCCTACCCAGCCATTTTTAAGTGCTGGTCTAGCCCATGATAAACCTGCCCAAGGAATAATAATAGTGCGGCCATTTTGTAAGGTGGCTGTTGCCTCTTTTTCTTGAACTTCGGTGACGACTGCTGGGGAAAGATGATTGAGCTCTGGATATTTTTCAAGATTTTTTTGAATTGAGTGTAAGGACTTGCTGTCATTCTCACCAATAGTGGCAACAGGTCCTCGATAACCATGTCGGTGGTCATAGGCTATCAAATTTTTTTCGACAACATCATTGGCTGTATTTTGCAATTTTCCGTCAATAGTTGTATAAACTTTGTAGCCTTTAGTGTATGCATCAGGGCCGAAATTGTCGTATAAAGATTGACGAATCATTTCAGCAACGTAAGGAGCTTTTACTTCAATAGGACTGCCATGATACTTAGCAGTAATCGGTTGATTTACGGCATTTTGATACTGTTCTTCGTTGATATAATGTTCTTCAAGCAAGCGTTCTAAGACGTGATCCCGACGTTTTTTGGCCGCAAGTGGATTTGCGATGGGATTTTGTGTTGAAGGGGCTTGCGGAAGCCCTGCAATCATTGCTAGTTCTGCTAGATTTAATTCTTTGAGTGGCTTTCCAAAATAAACCATTGCTGCTGCACCAACGCCATAAGCGCGATTGCCTAAATAGATTCTGTTAAGATATAGCTCGAGAATTTTTTCCTTGCTCAATTCTCGGTCTATTTTTATGGCCAGCATAATTTCATTAAATTTACGCAAAAAGGTTTTTTTACGACTTAAAAAGAAATTACGCGCAACCTGCATGGTAATGGTACTTCCACCTTGAGATTTTGTTCCAGTTTTCACCATACGAACTGCCGCACGGCCAAGACCGAGAACATCCACACCTGGGTGCTCAAAAAAGCGTTGATCTTCAGTGGCAATCAAAGCATGGATCAACATAGGTGGTATTTCATCGTAAGTAACGGGGATTCGTTTCTTCTCGCCATATTCCTGAATAAGCAGACCTTCCTTGCTGAAAATTTGTAAAGGTACTTGTAATTGTACTGTTTTCAACGAATCTACATTGGGGAGTTGACTTTCAAGATAGAGGTACAACAGACAGCCTGCTACTATTAAAACGAAAGACAGGCTCATCAGCGCCCATAGACCTTTACGCCAGAAGTATGCCATTTTCATAGAGTCATGTGATTTTAATGAAATTTGGCGAGTATTATACAGTGATTCTCTATAGGAATGCGAGTTTTGTGCAAAAAAGAGGGAAATTTTACACTGATTTTTAATGTTTCATTGAATTTTTCAGTGAAAATCCAATGAAACAGAGAGCGTTACCTAAAATATATAGATGCCTTATTCCATTGTCACCTTTGAAGGATTTTCATCAAAATCATCCATTGTTGGTACAGTTTGTGATGAGAGAGATGGATTTTGAATTGATTGTGAAAAAAATCGAGAATTAACTACTCCCTGCCTTTGTAATGCCGGTATTCCAGCAAAACCAAAAATAGGGGAGTACGCTGGGAAACGCCTGAAGGGTGCTTCCACTTCGTTTTGTCTTTTTAAGTTCTCAAATTCTGACTGCACTTTTTGTAATTCTGCTTTACTTTTTTCCAGTTCACTAGTTAATGCATCGATACTAGTAAGCAGTACTTTATTTTTTTCTGTTAACTCCACTATCCGGGTTTCAAACTCGGATTTTTGTGTCTCAACTAATAATTTTAGATTTTCTAACTCTAGTTTTTCAGCTTCTTTGTCTGATTCTTCAGTTGATTTTGTTAATTTTGCACTTTGCAACTCTAGAAGGGTTTGCTGCTCTGAACAGATGTTTACAGCAATATCTTTGAGTTCTTCATTAGAATCATCAGGCGTCATATGAAGTACAAAAAGAACTTCATCAATCAGTAGTTGACCTGAATTACAGTATTTACTACCTATATATCGATCATTTAATAAACCAGATAACTCTTTAACTTTAGAGTCTTGGAGTAATACTGGATGCTTAAAGCCCTTTTTTATGTTTAATAACTTCCTAAAATCAATGAATAATTGAGTTAACTGTTCTTGAAATGCCTTTAACTCATGTTCCTTGAATGGAGTTTTAATGTCGAGTTGTCCCTTTAGAAAACAAATTTTATTTAAAAGGAAAATCAAGAACTCTTCTCGACCATGATAACCCTTTGTACACGCAGCGATCCTTCCTTCCAGGTACGAAACAAAATTTTCTTTTTGAATTATTTCTATTGCACGCTCATGAGATTTTTTTCTGTGTATTATAGGGTCAACTGCAGTAACTAGTTTATCTTTAGCCTCGATATTGTCTTGGCTGTCATGATAACGAACTATAACGGTTGCCAATGCATAAATTAACTCTTCTAACCTAGTCATGAAAATCTCCTTTTCAAAGCATAAATGCGAAATCCCCTTACAAGTTGGTCTTTCACTATATTAAATGTTTTTGAGTGGTGCAAGTTGTTTTAACTGAATGGCGAATTTGGCAACATGTAATCATTTTAATATGTTTAACGAGGTATAAAACATTGTAATTTTTTAATAGGTTACGTTAACATCTGCATATGATACTAAAGGAGTATTTTTTGAATGCATGGAAGACTCAAGGGAATAAGAAACATGCTCAAATTGTTTCAGCCCAAGCATCGTTCAATTCTCGGAATAGACATTACATCAACAGCAGTTAAAATCTTGGAAATTTCAGGTCAAGGCGATGAACTTGTTGTCGAAAACTATGATCGTGAAGTATTGCCTGCAAATGCAATGGATGGAAACACTATTAAAGATATTGATGCAGTATCCCAGTGTATTAAAAAAGTAATTGACCGCTTGCATACCTCATGTAAACAAGCCGTTCTAGCTGTGCCTGACTCTTCAATAATCAGCAAAGTAATACAAATCAATGAGGGTTTAAATGACGCAGAGATGGAAGAATTGATTGTTACGGAGGCAGATAAATATATTCCTTATCCAATTGATGAAATCAATCTCGATTTCGAAATTTTAGGCCCTTCTGAAAAAAACCAGAATATGCTCGACGTGCTTATTGTGGCTTCACGAGCAGAAAATGTGAATCAACGTGTTGATATCGCGGTTCATTCAGGTTTGGATGCAGTAGTAATCGATGTAGAATCTTATGCTGTGGAACGAGCAGCGCAACAAATTGCTAAAGATTTACCTGCATCTGGACAAGATAAAACAATTGCCATCATTGATATTGGTGCAATCTACACGCATTTATTTGTATTACAAGGAATGAAATTAGTGTACTCAAGAGAAGAAAAATTTGGAGGAAAGCAATTAATAGACTCGACTGCCGAACACTATAAAATGTCTCTGGAGCAAGCTGCGCAGGCTAAGGATAGTGGAGAGTTACCTGAGGATTATGAAAAAGAAGTGCTAGAACCTTTTAAAGAAGACATTTTGTTGCAAATCAAACGTACTTTGCAATTTTTTTATTCCACAAGTCAGGATGGAGATGTAGATCATATCTTATTAGCTGGAGGATTAGCCAGGCTGCCAGGGTTGGTTGCGTTGGTTCAAGAGCGATTGGGGATGAGTACCACGATCGCCAATCCATTTTCACATATGACTCCAGGTAAAATGGTACATTTAGATTCTATAAATAATGATGCTCCAGGACTTATGGTAGCTTGTGGTTTGGCTCTTAGGGAAATTAAGTGAGACCCATATGACGCAAATTAATCTTCTTCCTTGGCGAGAACTCAAGCGTGAGCAGGATAAAAAGCTGTTTATGACTATGCTGCTTGTGTGCATCGTCTTCGCTGCGTTTGTTGTATTTTTAATTAATTCTTATGCCACGGGTTTGGTAAGCAATCAAGTTCTACGGAATCAAATGCTTCAGAAAGAAATTAATGCTATGGATGCGCAAATAAAGGAAATAAAAAATTTACAAAAAACAAGAGAAATGCTTATTTCCAGAATGTCTATAGTTCAGCATTTACAGTCTACGCGAACATTAATGGTTCATTTATTTGATGAGTTGATCAATGTAATCCCCGCAGGTATCTATTTTACTCAGATAGAGGGAAAAAATGATGTTATCTCAGTTACTGGTTATGCTGAATCAAACACTTTTGTTTCCATGTTAATGAGAAATATTGAAAATAATGAATGGCTTCATGATCCTGTTCTAAGTGAAATTAAACGAGAAGATAAAGATAAAGACAAAGATAAAAATAAACAGGAATCAGCAGAGAATGAGTTTAAGTTAACTTTTGTGCTTGCTCCTCAATTCCAGATTGGGATAAAACTATGAACAGTATTAATCTGAATGAATTAACTCTGGAAAACTTGGGACAATGGCCATTATTAGTAAAGGGCTGTGTTCTTATTGGTGTTAGTATTTTGATTATTGCTCTCGGGTATTGGTTGATTATCAAAGATAATTTCATTCAGTTTGACCAATTGCAAGCTCAGGAGGTCACATTAAAAACAGATTTTGAAAGCAAGCAACGCCAGTTAATTAATTTGCCAGCTTATCGGCAACAATTGCAGATTATGACGGAGCGATTTGCCCAAATGCTTAAACAGCTTCCAGAAAAAAACCAGATGCCTGGTTTGTTGGAAGCAATTTCCAAAACAGGGGTCGCATCAGGCCTAAGATTTGAATTATTTGCACCACAGCCTGAAGTACTGCACGATTTTTATATTGAGTTACCTATAAAAATTTCAGTAGTAGGTACTTATTTTCAATTGGCTATGTTTATAAGTCGTGTAGCCGAGATGGATCGTATTGTAACGTTACATGACTTTACTATTGAAAGGGTGTCTTCCAAAGATAATAAAGCAGTTTCGGAGGATGAGTTGATAATGAGCATCACTGCCAAAATATATCGATATCGCACACAATGATGAGACGAATACTAGGGATTAGTTCTATCTGTTTATTATCTTTACTATTGGCTGCTTGTTCGAGTAGCAATGATGATTTGGTGCGATACATTCATGAAGTAAAATTTAGAAAAACACGAGATATTGAACCAATCCCATCATTTACACCTTTACCTACTTTTAAATTTCCTGATAATAGTAATAGACGAAATCCATTTAAGCCAATGGCTCAAAAAAAGACGGAAGTTGATGCTAATGCCCCAGATAAAAATAGGCCTAAAGAACCTTTAGAGGCTTATCCTTTAGACGCATTAAAATTTGTAGGCACTTTAACTCAAGGAAATGAAATATGGGCATTGATTAAACTACCTGACAAGAATATTACTCATGTCCGAATAGGTAATTACATGGGGCAAAATTATGGTCGTATTGTTTCAATTAAGAACAGTTCAATTCAATTAATAGAAACAACACAAACTTCAGGAAAGTGGGAAAAGCATACTACCACACTTGAATTATAGACTGGGAAGTAGGAGTAAAAGTGCGGAAAATAGCTATTTTATTCATTTTAATTGGCATGAGCTTTGGTATGGCTTTTGCCCAGAATAATCCTTTGGTTTCAGTCAAGGTAATTCCTTTACCGGAGGATAAGCTGCGTATGGATTTCGAGTTTACTCAACCGATAAAGCAAGATCCTGCAAGTTTTGTGACCCAAAGCCCAGCACGTATAGTTCTTGATTTTATCGATTCGAATCTGCAGTTATCTTCTCAACAAAAAGCCAAAGAAATTAAATTGGGATCGCTCAATAGGTATTCTGTTGTTGCGGTGGGTTCGCGTGTTCGGGCTGTATTGGAGTTAAATTATTCAGTGCCATTTTCAGGTACAATTTCTGGGAAAGTTTATACTCTTATTTTGAATGGCAAAAGCAATGAGTTATTCCAACCTCCCCAAGAACTTATTATCACTCATCGCCCAGCCAAGACAAATTATGTAATTAATCATTTTGATTTCCGAGGAATTGAACGACAGGGTGGTCGCGCAATAGTAAATGTTTCCAGCACGAGTGTTCCGACCGAGGTTGAAGAGCATGGTAAGGAAGTTCTAGTTAAGTTTTTAAATACAAAAGTTCCTCCGAACTTAAGGAAGCGATTCGATGTTTCGGATTTTCACAGCCCTGTGCAAATAATTACTTTTCAACAAGTAGGTAAAAATGCGCATATGACTTTATTCAATAAGGGAGGGTTTGGCCAATATGTCTATCAGGTTAATAAACAATTTATGATTGACGTAATTCCTTTAACTCCAGAGGAGATGCAACAGGGCAAATTGAAAAAGAAAGTGTTTTCTGGAAGAAGACTTTCCTTAAATTTTCAAAGTATCAGTATACGAGCTGTATTACAGTTGCTGGCTGATTTTACAGGAATTAATATCGTAGTAAGTGATCAGGTTCAAGGTGATATTACACTGAGATTAAATAATGTCCCTTGGGATCAGGCATTGGATATTATTTTAACTACTCAAGGCCTGGACAAGCGGCAGACAGGTAATGTAATTCTGATTGATAAAAAAGGGATTTTTGAGAAAATGGAGGCAGAACAACTCAAGGCCCAACAAAACATCCGAAAAATTGAGCCTGTACGTTCTGAGCTAATCCAAATTAATTATGCTAAAGCAACCGATCTTGCAGTTTTGATTAAAGACAAACAAAATTCGCTCTTATCTGAGAAGGGGAGCGTGAGTGTTGATACACGTACAAATACCATCTGGATTCAAGATATTGGTTCCAAAATTGATGAAGTTCGAGATTTGATTAAGCAGTTAGATATACCTGTCAAACAAGTGCTTATTGAGGCACGTATCGTCGAAGTAACAAAAGATTTTGCGCAAGATCTTGGAATTCGTTGGGGGGTTTCTAAACCTACTCATCTCAGTGGTACTTTAGAGGGGGCAAATCAATTAGCGCAGGGAGTTGCTCCTGCAAATGTCAAACCCTTTACCGACAGATTAAACCTGGATTTAGTGGCTGCCCCAATAACCGGCGCTACTCCAGCTTCTGTTGGTATTGCATTAGCACAGCTTGGCGATAATATTTTGCTTGATCTAGAACTTTCGGCGTTGGAAAGTGAGGGACTTGCTGAATTGATATCCAGTCCCAGGCTCATTACAGCAAATCAACAACCTGCTGTAATTGATTCAGGGCAGGAAATTCCTTATCAGGAAGCAACTTCAAGTGGTGCAACGGCAGTGGCCTTTAAAAAGGCTGTTTTAAGCCTAAAGGTAACACCACAAATTACTCCAGACAACAAGATACTTATGGAATTGAAGATTAATCAGGATAGGGCATTACCCAACTTGACATTTAATGGGGTGCCAGCAATTGCAACTAAAGAAATTCAGACGAATGTTCTGGTGAGTAATGGACAAACCATAGTGCTTGGTGGGATTTATCAGCAAGATAAAAGCAAGACTATTACGAGAGTGCCATTTTTTGGTCAGTTACCGGTAGTTGGAAATTTATTCAAAAACACGCAAATTGGTATTCAAAATGATGAGTTACTTATTTTTATAACCCCAAAAATAATAACAAACTCATTATCAATTACGGCAATTGAGGGAAGAAAAGCAGTTCGTTTTGATGAAAAATAAAATTTATCAAGTGATTTGAGAAATTGGTATAAGTTATTTAGAAGCAGATCTGGGCACGCGATGGGTGTACTTCATGAGTTCGATCTAAATCGATGCCCCAGTGGTCGCTCACGTAATGACAACATGAATCGCTTGGGTGAACCGAACCACGAGTTTTATTGATAAAAGTTTCCCGGATTTGGCTTCACTCAGGCAATAATTAAAGTTGATGATATTGTGCAAACCTTATTTCAGGTTGTAAATTCAACGAAATTAGAGTTTGTTTTATTTATAACTTGCCTTTAACAGGGCATTATTTTATTAATGAAGTGATATAATATAAATGAATAAGAGTAAATAGTTATAAAATATGCTCATTTGTTGTAGAATAATGGGCGGGAATTTCTAACTGCGAAAAATACAGTTAGGGTTGAGCCCCAAATATCCCCCACTTTTGGCTACTGAATCATATTTTAGTCCAATGCTAAAATGGGAAGTTATTTCGGACTCGATCTTTAATTAATGACATTTCAGTTAAAGAGGTATGTGATAAAAAATGAGCATAGTTAAAGTACGAAATATTTTTCTCATCGGACCCATGGGTGCAGGTAAAAGCACTATAGGTCGTGCTTTGGCAAAGGAGCTCAAATTAGAATTTTTTGATTCGGATGAAGTTATTGAAGAGCGTGCTGGCGCCGATATATCTTGGATTTTTGATATTGAAGGAGAAGAGGGGTTCAGACGTCGCGAACAAAAAGTTATAGAAGAATTAACGCAAAAAACCAACATTGTTTTGGCAACGGGTGGTGGTGTGGTGATTACTCCTGAAAACAGAAATGCATTGGCAGGGCGTGGCACCGTAATCTATCTTAAAACCTCATTACAACAACAATTTGAAAGAACTAAGCGAGATACCAAGCGTCCTTTGCTGCAAACAACTGATCTTGAAGGAAGATTGGAATCATTGAGAGATGAGCGTGAGCCATTTTACAATGAGTTAGCTGATGTTAGTTTTGAAACAGATAAATTAACAGTCAAGGCAGTTGCAAACAATATAATAAAATATATTTATGGCGAACTTTGAGATTTATGATCGGGTTGATGTTTCTTTAACGGAACATCAATACCCTATTGTTATTTGTCGCAATGGTTTGCAAAATCCGCATTTTTTGCAATCTCTTGTAACTTCTTCGCAAATTTTAATTGTTACCAACAAAACAATAGCTCCTTTTTATTTAAAGTACGTGCAGTCTGCTTTTACCAAAAACCAGTGTGACGTGTTGATTTTAGAAGATGGGGAACAATATAAAAATCAGCAAAGCCTATTTGCTATTTATGATGCATTAATCCAAAAGAAACACCATAGAGATACGACACTTATAGCCTTAGGCGGAGGAGTAATTGGTGATATGACGGGATTTGCAGCATCAACATATCAGCGTGGAGTAAAACTGATTCAAATTCCTACAACTTTATTATCGCAAATTGATGCTTCTGTGGGTGGAAAAACAGGAATCAATCATCCCTTGGGCAAAAATATGATTGGCAGTTTTTACCAGCCACAATCGGTGGTTATTGATTTAAATACATTAAATACTCTTCCTGAAAGAGAATTTCGTGCGGGTTTGGCGGAAATGATAAAATATGCTTTGCTTGCAGGAGATCAATTTTTCAAATTCCTTAGTGAGGCACTCCGACAGGGGTTAACTACCAAGAGCTCGCAATTACCTCAATTAATAGCTGAGTGCTGCCGTATTAAAGCTCAATATGTTGAAACTGACGAAAAGGAATCTGGGCAACGAGCTTTATTGAATCTTGGCCATACTTTTGCACATGCACTTGAAACTTATACTAATTATCAACAATGGCTGCATGGCGAAGCTGTAGCAATTGGCTTATATTGTGCAGCTGTTCTGTCGTATAAAATGCACTTAGTTGATGAACAGTTGGTCGAACAAGTAGAGCAAATTCTGCAACTGGCGGGTTTACCACATAAAATTCCAAGAAGTATCAATTTGGAAAAACTCAAAGAATTGATGCAATCGGATAAAAAAATTAAAAATAACCGTTTACGCTTTGTGCTCATTAATAAGCCTGGCGATTGTTATCTCGAATCTGAAGTAACAGAGGATTGTTTGTATAATGCACTCGTTGCAGCTGTAAGAGGAGAATAAAAATGAAAGAGGGAATGATTCAGTCTGATGTAGCGGCTGTTATTCAACCAAGAGTATTATTTAAACCAGGATCGTGGCTCGCTAAGATTGATTTCATTAATCATTTGATTCTTTTTAATAACGTGCTCGTTACGGTTCTATCCGAAAAAGAGGGTGGTAAATCTTCTTTTGGAACTTTGTTGCAAGGCAATTTAGATCAACAGATCAAATCAATTTTTATTACAGTTAAGCCGCCTTGCAATCGGGAAAACATCATTCAAGACATTGCAACCCAGCTACATCTTAACTACGATGAACATACTGATATTAGTTCCTTAGTGGCACAAATAAATGAACGAAAAGCACATGTGTTGATACTGATCGATGATGCGCAACATTTGCCGGAGCCTTTTATCAAGGAAGCAATGTTAGCAATAAAGAGCCAGGAAAATTTTAGTTTTTTCCACCTTTGTTTAATATCTGATTATTCTATTGTTGCAACGCTTAATAATTTAGTCGCTTCTTTTTTTGAGAATTTAGTCCACACTATTGAATTGGGTTCATTGAATGAAAGCGAAACAAGGACTTATGTATTACAACGCGCTATGGCTACACATTTGATCAGTAAACCATTAACTGAAGCGCAGTTTAAGCAGTTTTATCAATTAACTAAAGGAAATCTGGCAAAGATTAACAGCCATCTGGAGTCATTTGTATTTAAGTGCGCCACCCAAAAGAAAAAAGAGCCTTTAAAATTGGTGAAAAAAGCAAGTATTGCTGCGAGTGTGGCTTTTATTGGGGGGCTTGTGGGGTTTTATTTTGCTCAAAATTATGATCTTTCATCATTTTATCATTCAATGATTGGCTCTAGCCAAGATAAAAATGCAGAAGAGATAGCAATAAAGCAACAGGAACAACCTGAAGTGCTTGAAAGCCAAATTGCTTCTTGGCAGGATTCTTCAACTCGACAATTGGTATACTCTTCCTTACCCAAAAAGCAAATTTTAGATGACATCAGCGATGAGATGCTCAATGAGCCTCCTGTAGCAATTATTGATAAAGTCGTTGTGATTCCTAAATTGCAAATGCAGAATCTTGCAGAGCAAGAGGCCAGAATTCCTGAGTCGGAGTTTCAACGTGAAAACCCAGAGTCAGATCTCAAGCGTGAGTCAAAATTAGTTGAAATTCCAGCAACAAAACAGAATAAAGATAAGAAAGATCAATCTTCAAGTAATAATAAAACCATTAATCTGTATACCATACAAGTCGCTGCGAGCCATAATAAAAAAGATATAGAACGTTTTCAGCATAATAATAAGTTACTTGCAGAAAACTCTAAAATAAGACATTTTACTAATGCTAAAGGGGTTTGGTATGTGTTGACTCTGGGAGAGTATGAAACCAGAAATGAAGCACAACGTAGCATAGGTAAGTTACCAGCAACTATAACTAAATTAAATCCTTGGGTTAGGCCTGTATCAAGCCTTGGATAAGTTGCTTAGGGTTGAACCATCAAACATCAAAAGAACTGCAGTAAGTGTATATGGTCTATTGACTGGACGGCTCTATTTGGTACATCTTGCGCGAACATAACTCGGAAGACTCACATACTGATGTATGCTACATTCCTCAGCATCATGTTCGCACAACCTGCGCTCAAATCTAGCTGTTTCTCAAGGTTCAAGCATAATTCCTGAACGGTTATGCCTGAAGCCTGAGCGTAGCTCAGCGTAACCTCCTGGGGCACCACCAATAAATATTTACGAGTAGACTAGGCTACATTCATACTATTGAGCATTTAATGATTCAGTTATTTGCTCAATACGTTCCTCTGCTGCTTCATAGATTTGTTTAAAGAGATCAAAAAAATCAGGAAAAGACAGTTTCTCCAAAGAATGGGCAGTCACGCCATGAGGAGTACTTACACCTGCTCTTAATTGAGCAAAAGATCGTCCAGACTTTTTGGCTAATTCTGCTGCTCCAAAGACAGACTCCAAGGCGATCTTTTCTGAGAGTTCTTCTGGGATTCCTCGACTTATTGCCGCTTTTTGCAACGCTTCGAGAAATAGAAAGACATAAGCCGGAGCACAACCAATTGGGGCAGTAAGTGTGTCAAGCATGGATTCTTGTTCCACCCAAAAAGTGTATCCTACTTGATTAAAAAGAGTTTCAATCAATTGTTTTTGTTTAGATGTTGCGAAAGAATTAGCAAATAAGGCTGAGGTTCCTTTACAAAATTCGGTGGGAGTATTGGTCATTACACGAATAACCCCTAACCTTTTCTTGTCAAGCCAACGAGTTATGTTATCAATGTCAATCACACCTGCCAAAGAAATAATCACAGGTTCTCTTGATTGCAGGGTTGGAGCAATTTCCTGACATACCTCCTGCATAAATTGAGGTTTTACAGCAAGAATAAGGATTTCTGCGTTTTGAGCTGCCTGAGTATTGGTCTTTACTGATAGTACACCTAGTTCCTTAGCTAAACGCTCTGATTTACTGGGGTCACGATTACTAAATGTTATGGAACTTGAGGGATATCCACTCTTAATGAGACCACGTGCTAAAGCACTTCCTAAATGACCTGCACCAATGATAGAAATAGTATGTATTTTGATCATATTGTCTTATATTTTAAATTTAATCCGAAAATACCAAGATGAAGGGGTAGATGTCAAGAAAGGATTGAGATAGAACAAATCAAAAATAACTATTTTACATTGAATATCTTGCTCATCCTGTTAAACTGAAAAAAATAAAAATGCCTATCCTCTAGGTTCTGTCCTATCTGCTGCGAAACACTTGTTGATAAGGTTAGTTAGATAAATTAATTTATCGGTTATTATGGATTAAAGAATAGTAATGATGGAAAAAGTACAACTACAACAAGAAATCCACTCCAAGTGGCGTGATATAGATGGTTGGAACTATTATTTTTTGTTGAAATTTGCTCTATTATGGGCTGGATATTTAAATTTTCATCCTTTTATTAATCTGGTTTTTTTTGCGTTTTTGTTGTTTCCTTTACCTTCAATACTACTTCATCGCTGCCGTAATTGGATAGCTGTTCCAATAGGTCTTGCGATATTTTACAATGATACTTGGCTACCTGGTTTAAGTACAATTACGAGTCAGTGGACAAACAACCTTTTTGTTTTCAACTTCAGCTACCTTCTTGAATTAATAAATCGTACTATTAACTGGGAATTGGTAGGAATGGCTTTTGTACTCTTAGTTGCCTATCTGTTTTTTTGTCAGTGGATTCGAATTACGTCGTTTACTGTAATCGCCTTAACTTGGCTAAATATTCTCACACTGACCGCTCCAAGCATTAACCTCTCGCCTATTCAAAACAAGATAGTTTCAGGCAACGTACCAGCTGAGGCAGAAGTTAAAACTAGTGGGAGAGAGCCCAGTAGTAATTTGCCACCTACCAATGAAAATCTAAATTCGTATTTAAATCAATTTTATGAGCAGCAAAAAAAATTACGTACTTCTTTCCCCAGTGCTCTTTCTAATGACGCACAACCTTTTGACATAATTTTTATTCAGATTGATTCGCTTGCTTGGGCTGATATAGAGGCTGTGCATTTAGGAGATCATCCTCTATGGAATAAATTTGATATTCTGTTTAATAATTTTAATTCGGTTTCATCGTATAGTGGACCTGCAGCAATACGTTTATTACGTGCGAGCTGCGGCCAGACAACTCATGCGGATCTTTATAAGCCAGTTGCTCAAAATTGTTATATTTTTAATAACCTGGCTAAGCTTGGATTTTCTCCGGAGATAGTGCTCGATCATGACGGTTTATTTGATAATTTTCTCAAACAAATACAAGAATATGGTGGTTTAGTTAATGTACCTTTAATGTCAAGAGTGGGTATCACTCCTGATTTAGTTTCATTTGATGGGAAAGAGCTTTTAGATGATGGTCAAATACAGGAGCGGTGGCTTAAGCAACGAAGTACCTCAGGTATGAAAAGAAATGCTACCTATTATAATGATATCTCGCTCCATGATGGCAATACCTTTATTGGCGTAAATAAAAAAGCCCCATATGAACCACGAGCAAAAAAACTTTTAGATCAAGTGATGAATTTTTTCACGGCATTGGAAAAGGCAGGGCGTAAGGTGATGGTGGTTTTTATCCCGAATCAAGGAACTAATTTTGCGGGTGATAAATTACAAATGCCAGGGTTACGTGATATTCCTGGCCCGAGTATTACGCATGTTCCTGTTGGTATTAAATTTATTGGGATGAATGCAAAGCCCGCCCCAATCCAAATAAAAGATCCAAGCAGTTATTTGGCTGTTTCAGAATTAATTGCTCGTTTGGTTGATGGACAAATCTTTAATCAGGATAATGTTAGTTTAGAAACACTAACACAAAACTTGCCAAAAACCTCCTTTGTTTCATCGAATCAAGGAGTAACCGTGGTGAAATATCAAGATAAATTTTATATTTTATTGAAAGGTGACAGTAATTGGGTACCTTATTCTTAGCGACTTCTAATTGGCCTATTAAATAAAGACGTTGCTAACATAAAACCGGGATTGAGGGTTGTATTCATTTTTAAAGAACCAAGTAACAACGTACCAGGTAATGATTAAACGTATATCATCTAAAGTTGGAGTAGGGTACTAATGGGACGATAGGCATGTCCATATCACCTTGCCAACCTTCGAATGAATAACGAAGAAAGAGGGAGAAATGGCTGGGTGTAAAATCTGTTGATCGTTGAATATCTACCAGTCCCCCTATAATAAAATGTGAACCCATCCGACGTTCTAATAATGCAAGAAATGAGTAACCGTAGCCTATGATGGATGTGCCAGCTTGAATGGAGTTTTGTGTATTGTCGAAATTTGGAATAAGGTTGGGTAATGGATATGAAACCAGGTCTTGGGTTACTTGACGAGACCAAGTTACTGTGGCTCCTAATTCATAAGACCAGTTTGCGACTCGTCGTCGATAATTAATTGGGATTGTAAATGATAAATAAAAATCTGGACTATAATATCCACCTTGTCCAAGATTAAAGCCATATAAATTCTTATCATAGTGCCAGACCATATTTGTAAGTCCGATGATAAAACGGCGATTATCTTCATTGATTATTTTGTAATAATAACCATCCAACAAAAGAATACGGGTATTAGACTCAACATTCTTCCCGGTTAATTCATTACCAATGATATTAGCCCAGAAACCATTTGCTTCCCCCCGATCATAACTGAGCGATAAAGTAAGTCCCGTAGCAACAACCCCGCCCCATTTAATTCCTGTATTTGGGTCTACTGCTCCTGCAAAGGAAAGTAGGGAGTTGGTCATAGGGCGTTGTGATGCGGTAATTGTCCAGCCAATATGTCGTATTTCACCGCGATAATTGATGCCTCCAATCCAATTTCCTACAGGGTATCCAATAGGTGTTTCGCCAATATCAAATCCCCAGGTTGGATTTTGCCATCCTCCATCCCAGCCAATCCCCTTTGCTCGTTGTACGATGCCGGTAGTACATCCAGTAATCGCACAAGTGCCAAAATCATCAAAATAAACCCCATTGAATGTAGAAAAACTTCCTGCACCTATGTTGACTTTATCCGCTCTTAAAAATGCACGGCCGTTGGCATAACCCCAATCTGCTTGAGCTATGCTATCTTCGGCTCGCAGCTCAGAAGTTCCAGCTTTATCTGTCAATTGCCAATAATCTTCGTCTACAGTGATGCGCGTTTCTTGTTGCTGATAAAGTAGGGCTGATTCAGAACGAATACTGCGCTTAAGCCAATCATCCTCTGCATGAATACGGGTTAACCAGGTATAATAGTCGTTACTGGCTGGCCATATTGATGTGATATTGCTTTGCATCATGGATTTTTTGTAATCTTCCTGTGCCAACTTTGGCATTCTATGTTGTGTTTCCAAGCGGGCTGCATCCCGAAAGATAAGTGCACTGTCTTGGCTGGGTGCCGCATGAACGCTTTTTTGTTTGATTTGGTGAAACATAGTTAATGCTTTTTTCGACTCTCCTACAGCATTCCAAGCATTGGCTATTCTTCTTTGCATGTTAGGATTGAACGTTAATTCCATTTTGGGGAGTTGTTCTAGCAATTGGTGCGCTTCGTTCTTTTTACCTAAAGCGACTAGTGACTCTATAACCCCGAGATTTGCTTCAGCATTAAGTGGTTCATGAATTTTCACATCTTGATAATAGTCTAGTGCTTTTGCAAATTTACCATCTAATAAAGCCCAATCTGCTAAAGTGAGCTTAATGGGGCTAGTTTGTGATTGACTCATTAAATAAGCTTCTGCACCTTGTATATTGCCACTATCTCGCAATTGTCGAGCGTGTTGTAAAATCAATTCAGCAGATATTCGTTCTGCCAACTGATGCATGCCTACATTCCATTGTTTTTGTGGAATGGTATGAAGATGAGCCAGTGCCTTTTGCAACTGCTCTGTGTTCGATAAATAAAGTGCATAAGCATATACCTGAACCGGATTCTTTTTTTGTTTTGATATCAATTGTTGAAACAACTCATCTGCCTTTTGGGATTTACCAATATGGTTCAATGCTAAGGCGAGATGATAAGTTAACCAAACATCATCTGGAGCAATTTTTTGTGCTTGGCTGTATTTCTCTATCGCTTTTTTCCATTCATTTGCTTTTTCAAGTTGTTCTGCTTGTTCTTGGAATGAGGAACTCTCCAAATCGAACTTTGCATCTTTAAATTTGACTTTTAGCTCTTCGGGCAAACTGTTTAGGTAATTTAATGCCTTTTGTAATGATTGACGTTTGTAGATGCCAAGAAGCCCGTAGACTGCACTACTATTGCCCGGGCTAACGAGTAAAGCTCGTTTAAATGCTTTTTCTGAATCGACAAAATTCTTACGGGCAAATGCTACTTCACCAACTCCTATCCAAGCATCATAATTCGTCTTATCAAGAAGGAGTGCTTGCTGATATTTTTTTTGAGCCGAATCCATATTACCCGATTGAAAAGCTGTTTCTCCACTAGAAACCCATAAGTCTGAAAGGTTTTTTTTGAGGGCATAGGACCAATTGTCTTGATTGTTACTACTGGAATAAACTTGATGTTCGTTCAAAAAATTATAGATTTCTTGCAGGTGATTGAACGCATTTTGGCGTTGAGCTGGAATTCTGGATAAGATGCGCCAATATTCAGCACTTAATTCAGGAGTGGGAAAAACCCCATGAAAAAGTTCATCGTATTGGGTTTTAGCCAAATCGAGATGCCCAGACATCGCCATTACTCTTGCTTTCTGAAGTTTTTGCTTTGCATCATCTTCAGTTAGAAATAAGCTCATTTGAGCTTGTTTGTAATCCGTTGAATTAGGTGCTTTCTGTTTTAATTCCTCTAGCAGCTCTTCAGCGAGAATTAGGTTTTTTTGCCGTATAGCAAGTCTGATTCGCGCTGCAAGAACATCTGGGTCATTAGGGGCGATCAATTGTAAGCGATTTAGTGAATGCTTTACAAAATCATCACGATAATAGGTTTCACCCCAAATCACCTGATTCAATAGAAATTGTTTCGGATTAATATCAATTGCATGCGCTTTTAAAACCATTAAGCTAAACAAAAATAAAGCAAACCTGGCTATAAGCATTAACTAATCCATTGATTCTGTCTAAATAGTTCCTTAGCGCTTTCGACTCCAGGCTGATCAAATGAATTTATATTCCAAATAACACCCTGGACAAAAATTTTATGTTCATATAAAGCAATTAGTGAGCCAAGAGTTCGCGGAGAGCAATCGCTCATGGAGAGAAGATTTACAGGGATTTCTCCTGGAATGTAACTGTGAGGATTCTCACTATGATTACCACCTTTTATTAATACTTCTTTGTGAGCATGACATATTTTATTAATAACATTATCATCGAAAGCACGAAGATAAATTAAATCAGCTGCTATTTTATTCGTTCCTTGACACAATAGCTGGTAGTAACTGTGTTGTGCATGATTACCCAAGCCACCCCAGATAATGGGGCCTGTCGAGTAATCTACTCTACGACCCTGTTTGTTTATAGATTTCCCATTACTTTCCATATCAAGTTGTTGAAGATAGGGAACAAAATATTGTAAGTCTTGGGAATAAGTCATAACTAACAAGTTATGAATGTTTAAAAAATTAATGTTCCATATTCCTAACAATGCCATTAGAACGGGTAGGTTTTTAGTAAAATGTTCCGTACAGAAATGCATATCCATATGGTATGCCCCAGCAAGGATTTCTGAAAAATGTTCAAAACCGATGGCAATACAGGAAATTAAATTAATTGCCGAGCAGAATGAATAGCGTCCTCCAACCCAATCCCATATAGGAAGAATGGTTTCAAACCCTATTTCTTCTGCTTTCTTAACATTTGCGGTGATTGCAATAAAATGTTGATTAAAATGTTGTTTTTGATTAATCCACGATAAGGCCTTTTGGAAATGAGATAATGTTTCCGGTGTGGTAAATGACTTCGAGGAAATAATAAATAGCGTGGTTTCGGGATTTAGTTTTTTAGTCACACGTGCAAATGCGTTTGGATCTAAATCGGAAATAAAATGAAACTCTAATTTGTCCGTTACTAAATCACTTAATGCATTGATACAAAAAAATGGGCCAAGCATAGAGCCACCTATACCTATATTAACTACATCAGTAATAGGTTTTCCGGAATAGCCAAGCCACTCTCCATTTCTAATTTTTGTAGAAATAAGCTTCATCGTGTTACGAACATTGACTATATCAGCAACAATATTTCGCTCATTAACTAATATGACCTTATTGTCCGGGGCACGAAGAGCTGTATGTAAGGCTGGCCTATTTTCGGTATTGTTAATAGGCTTTCCACTCATCATGGCATTAATGTTTTCATGCAGATTGCATTCATTGGCAAGTTCAACAAGTGAATCCATAATCTGGGGATTGATGTGTTGTCCACCATAATCCAGAGTCATGTTGTCACTAGATATAGAGAAAATTTTTGCTTCTGGATTTTGACTATTGTATGTTTTTGCCAATTTTTCAAGTTTCTTCCAGGCGTTCATTTTCGTAAGTTGTTCCATATACATTCTCAATCAAAATTATTTAAGTTAAAAGCCACTCGGAAAAATTTTTCCCCTCAGTAGGGTGCTCTTTTCCTAAGTCTACATTCGCTTTAAGAAAACCGAGGACACTCCCACAGTCATATCGTTTTCCTTCATAAGGCAATGCTAAAACAGTTTCCTTTTTTACTAAACCATTAATTGCATCAGTTAATTGAATTTCTTTATGTCCCATTCGGGGCAACATTCTGATTTGCTCGAAAATACCTGGGGTTAAAACATAACGGCCAACGATCGCAATATTTGATGCAGCAAGGTGAGGTTTAGGTTTTTCCTCCAGATGGTGTATGCTCAAAAGGTCTTGTTCCCAAGGCGCACCTTGAATAATACCATAACACTCTGTTAATTCTTGAGGGACATTTTCTACTGCGATAATACTATGACCGTATCGCTCATGCATTCGGGTTAATTGTTGGATAACAGGTGTTGTATTTGTCATTAAGTCATCAGCCAGAATTACAGCAAACGCCTCATTGCAAACGATTTGTTCAACACATAAAACGGCATGTCCCAGACCAAGGGGTTTTGCCTGACGCACATAAAAACATTCCATGTCATCAGGTGTTACTGATTTAACTATTGATAAAAGTTCATTTTTATGATGAAGCTCTAGTTCATTTTCAAGCTGATAGGCAAGATCAAAATGATCTTCAATGGCACGCTTATTATGACACGTGACAAAGATCATTTGGCGTATCCCGGCAGCATAAGCTTCTTCAACTGCATATTGAATCAAGGGTTTGTTGACTACAGTTAGCATCTCTTTGGGAGCTGCTTTTGTTGCGGGTAGAAATCGCGTGCCTAAACCAGCTACAGGAAATACTGCTTTTCGTATTCGTGGAAATGTTGCATTCATTGCTAATCTATCCATTTTGTAACAATTAATATAAATTGTGCAGAAAAATTTTAAGTATGCACTTAATATTTTTTGATTTATATAGTTTTTTATCAAATTTTTGGTAAAAGGTAGAGTAAATTTCAGCAAGGGTTGTTGTCAATGAATTCTTTAGATTGGTCGTATGTTAACGGACTCCCAAATTCCACTTCATATTTTAAATGTACTCCAGAAGATTTCCAGGTAAATGAGTTTTTTGATAGTCCATTTTCTGGAGAAGGTGAACATATTGTCCTGAAAATAGAAAAAAAAGGCTTAACTACTACAGAAGTGGTTAAATCATTGGCAAAACTGGTTCATAAGCCAGAAAAATCAATTGGTTATGCGGGTTTAAAAGACAGACAAGCACTGACTACCCAATGGTTGAGTGTTCACGCTCCGGGGGAGCTGATTCCAGAAATTGCACAACTTGCGGCACCTGGTTGGCGCATTTTAGAATGCACGCGCCATCATAAAAAACTGAAACCGGGTTTTTTAACTGGAAATCAGTTTATTGTGCGTTTGCGCGAAATCTCTCATCAAGAAGATTTACTCGAACGCATCGAACGGATTAAAAAGCATGGTGTTCCTAACTACTTTGGAGAACAGCGATTTGGTCACAATGCAGGCAATATATTAAAAGCAGAAGCGATGCTTGTTCGGGGGCATAAAGTCAAAGACCGATTCTTACGGGGCATGTATTGTTCTGCCGCACGTTCATGGATTTACAATTTGATTTTATCGCATCGTGTTATGGAACAATGCTGGAATAGGCCCCTGCCTGGTGATGTGATGCAACTTCAAGGATCAAACAGTATTTTTGTTATCGATCGTGTTGATAATCAAATCATTCAAAGGATTCAAGATAAAGATATTTCTCCTGCGAGCCCCTTACCTGGAAAAAGTAAATACAAAGTCAAAGGTGAAGCATTACAATTGATTAATAAAATTTATCTCGATTGGCAACCCTGGTTAGCAGGTTTGGAGCATTATGGCTTGGAGGAGGATTGGCGTGCTAATATCCTCCATGTAAAGCATCTTAGCTGTTTGCTCAAAGATAATTGGGCGGAGTTATCTTTTAGCCTACCTGCCGGAGCTTATGCCACAGCCATATTACGTGAATTAACTCTTTATCAGAGTGGATAATCTATGGGGTAGCTAAGAAGTGATTTATTCTTGATTTGGCTCTTATAGCAAGAATTGTTTATAGCTTGATCCTATTGTTTTATGCAAACGAACTATACTTTCATTAATAGAATGATAGATAGGAAGTATTGAATGGGTAGAGAAGAATTATTCAAAGCCGCAATAAAACAGGGAAATTTGGTTCAATTCGCGAAGCTCATGTCCAGCGTGTATGAAGAAAATTTTCTAATGACTGATGAAAACGGCAATACACTTGCGCATCTGGCTGCAATTTATGATCAGCCGGAAATTCTCAAAGTGCTTATCAGAAAAGCAGAGGAATTAGATAGTTCAATATTTGAAATTACCAATAGCAATGGATTTACCCCTCTTGAGTGTTGTTATTTGCATTCATCATTAAAGGCGATGTTATTATTAGAATCTAATTCTCAACTAAGTTCCTCTACGAACCTGATTGTCTCAAAACAGTATGATAGATTGAAGGGCTTGCCTCCAAGTGGTTTGCATAGGAAAGGGCTCGAAAAAATTGCCCTGGTTGCGAGTGCATTAGGCGATGTTACTGCAATGCAGATCCTTTTGAATATAACAAGAAACAAAGAAAATTTACTTCGTTATCAAACTAAAGATGGTTGGTCTGGAGTGCATTTCGCCGCATCTAATGATCGATTAGATATAATTAAATTATTTCCTGAAGAATTTGCCGCGAAAGTTACAGACAATGATGGTAATACTCCTTTAATGGTTGCTGCTGGAAGGGGAAATTTAAACATTATCGAATATCTACTTGAAAAAGGGGCGGACCTGCATCAAAGCAATAATCATGGTGAAAGTGCCGTTATTTTTGCTGTTGAAAATGGACAATTAAATACACTTAAATTTTTAGATGAAAAAGGTGTAGACCTGACAATTGTGAATAATAAGGGTGAAAATCCTTTGCTCGTAGCCGCAAAAAATGGTCATTTAGCATGTGTCTCGTATCTGTTGGATCGTGGTTTCTCTGCAGATTTGAAAGACAACCAAGGGAAAACTGCTTTTCAACTTGCATTAGAGACGTCTCAACTTGAGATCGCTGATTTACTAGTGGCTGGTAGTACTTCAAATGAAAAAGACCATGCTTTGATTGATGCCGTAAATAGAGGAGATTTAGCAGCGGTACAGTGGCTAGTGGAACATGGCGCTTCTTTGGCGGCGATGGATACATTTCAGATGACTCCTCTGCTGTTAGCGGCCCACATGGGTAATATAAAATTAGTTGATTATTTTCTGAGTTTAGATCCTTCACCTGTTCATGATAAGGATAGTGAGGGTGATAATATATTGTTTGTGGCAATAAAAAGTCGTCATACTTCTCTTGTAGAACATTTAGTTACAGAAGGTCTTTTTTCACTGGAAGAAAGAAATTCTCAAGGAAAAACTCCATTATTAGTAGCCGCAGAAATCAATTCCGAGGAACTTGTCGAGCTCTTGCACCAAAAAGGTAGTTCATTGGAAGAAGAGGATGAAGAAGGAAATACAGCATTTCATTTGTTGCTCGCTAAAGAGTATTTGGGAAATGCTATGAGTTACATTTATACTCAAAGTCCTGATTTACTCCTGAAAAAAAATCATAAAGGAGAATCACCCATACATACAGCGATTAGGCATAAGCACAGTTATGAAATAGAGAGAATACTGGGTTTAGTCAGTTTAGAGCCTGAGAAAAGAACAGAGTTGCTTGAGTTAAGAGATGCTCAGGGGAACACCGCTTTGTTGTCGGCTGTTGAATCTCATAATTTTGAGGCCATACCAATCTTGAGGAAAGCAGAAGCCGATCTCTTAGCCAAAAACGATAAAGGTCAATCGGTTATTACCATTACACCATTGAATACCTTCCCTCAGGAAACACTTAAACTATTTTTTGATGCGTATCATCTTGATTATAGAGAATATTATGCCAGGCGAAGACTATACTTTATTTTCGGTGGAGAAAAGTTGAATGAAGCTCTTAAATTTCCTAACGCGGATGTCAAATTTGGTTCGGGTCTATTCGATGAAGGGGTTCGGATTCTTGATGGCTATTTAAATGATTTTATTCGAGACAAACATCCAGAATATGCTTCACAATTCAAACCTTTATTGGCTGCGTTAGATAAACTGCAATCTGATACCACAGTTGAGGATATATTAAATCAATTAAATAGCGAAGAAATGGTTTTTCAGGCAACGGGTTTTACTGGTCATGGTGTTCTTGCCACTTTGAAAAATATGTCAGGTGAACATATGAAACTATCGCTTGCTGAGCGAGGTGCTCGGGTAGGTGGCGCTCCTTTTTTAAATGATGAAAGCAAAAAATTTGCAGCGGTTCGCTCTATTATCGTTCCTAAAGAAAAACGTCAGCAAGTGATTGAGCTTTTATATCAAGCCAAAAACTCACCACAGGCAGAAGGAGTGGATATTCTGTTTAAGCAAATACCTGAATTTGTAGGCGAACCCTATCAGTTCTCCTCTATTTATCAGAAAAAATTTATGGATATTTGTTTTTATAGTAATCCCAAAACAGGTTTATATGAGCAATTTATTGAAATTCTAGGCGATGAGAAGGGAAGAGCCTTTTACAAGGAGTTTGAACTCTATATGCGAGAACAGGAGTTAGAACACTATAAAGAACTCCATAAACTAACTCATCCAGGGGAGAGCTTACAGGAAAATCCAATCATTGTTGAAGCTGAGGAACTCATTGAAAATAGGCAGGAGGCAATTCATACATCCTTAACGCACTTAAAGTGATGCCAGGGGGGAGCTTGAGTGAAATACATATCGTTGCTCGAGAAATCGAACAGTAAAACTCCTGTTTCGCTTTGTAGAACTCAGACCACAATAAATTCAACGTAACATACTGGATAAAATTGCTTTTTTTCTCAAAGAAGGCTATGTTTGATGAGGAATCGGTAACCTCGATTGCTGTGGGCCTGACTTGCGTGCATTCTTATCAGGAAATCAATGCATTAGCCAATTGGTGCATGAGCTATGATTTTGGAAATACAAAATGAGTAACGTCTTGTATTTACTTTTATCTCATAATACATATAAAAAAGTTGAAAAAATTTACCATCATTTTCGGCGACATCAAACTTCATTTTTTACTACAACGTGTATTATTTTATCCCAACTCATAGGCTGGACTTTTTTAAGACTGGAGTCACGTTGTTGGCAAATGATACGCAAGAATCATCACTATTGGTTCCCACATATTTCAAGGAAACATCCTCGTTCCGGAGACATGTTTCGTTATTTAATTCAAATCTTATGGTTCACTTTGTTCTTTCCAGTATCAAGTAGAAAAACGTCTTATGATACAAATACTTTTTTGAAAAGAATCCTTGATTATTACTATTCCCGGATAGAACAACTACCCTCAAAGATTAAAGCCAGTAAAGTGACGGAGAAAACTGTAAAGCATTTTGGACAAGCAAATAATATTGTACGCCGTGTATTGTTTATTACATTGAGTATTTTTTCAGCCATGTTGCTATTAATTTGTATTACTCAACCATTTGCACCAATAGCACAGTTTATTTTCGTAGTGCTCCTATGGGTGATGGCTATGAGTATCCGTAAAATTCCTGGTCGTGTAAGTACTGTTATGCTTGTGGTTCTTTCTGTGATTGTTTCATGTCGTTATTTGTGGTGGAGGTACGCATATACATTGGTCTGGGATGATACCGCAAGTGTTGTATTTGGAAGCTTGCTTATCTTGGCTGAAACGTATATCTGGCTTGTGATGGTGTTGGGATATTTTCAAAGTCTTTGGCCATTGCATCGCCAGCCTGTACCATTGCCCGTTGATCATTCTACATGGCCTACTGTAGATATTATGTTCGCAACTTATAATGAAGATCTTAGTATAATAAAACCAGGGATATACTCTGCTTTGGGTGTGGATTGGCCTAAAGAAAAACTTAATATATATATTCTGGATGATGGTAATCGTCCCGAATTCAAAGCATTTGCTGAGGAAGTCGGTGTACATTATATAGCGCGTCCTTACCATGAACATGCAAAAGCAGGAAATATCAATTATGCTCTGAAGCAGACGATTGGTGAGCTGGTGGCAATTTTTGATTGCGACTACGTGATTACCAATCCTTTTTTGCAATTGACTGTAGGTTGGTTTTTAAAAGACCCTAATCTTGCCATCTTACAAACCCCACATCACTTTTTCTCACCGGATCCTTTTGAGCGCAATTTGAAATCTTTTCGCAAAACACCCAATGAAAGTGCCTTATTTTATGGCGTAGTTCAAGATGGAAATGATACGTGGAATGCAACTTATTTTTGCGGTTCGTGTGGTATTTTACGCCGTTCGGCATTGGAAAAGATTGGTGGTATGGCAGTAGAAAGTGTGACCGAAGATGCTCATACCTCATTACGACTGCAACGTCTCGGTTATAACTCTGCTTACATTCGAATTCCATTAGCGGCAGGCCTGGCAACGGAAAGCCTTGCGAATCATGTCGCTCAACGTATTCGATGGGCGCGTGGCATGATACAGATTTTGCGTATGGATAATCCCTTGTTTGGTAAAGGATTATCCGTAGGGCAAAGACTTTGCTATTTTAATTCAATGTTGCATTTTCTTTCTGGTCTTCCTCGCTTAATTTTTTACATCACCCCTGCGGCATTTTTAATTTTCAACGCTTACGTAGTCTATGCATCTGGAGTGATGATATTGCTTTATGCTATACCCCATATTGTTCATGCAGTATTGACGAATAACCAAATTCAAGGACGGTTCCGTCATTTCCTATGGAATGAAATCTATGAAACTGTTATGGCCTGGTATATTGCAGTACCTACAACCATGGCTTTAATCAATCCACATAAGGGTCGATTTAACGTCACTCCCAAAGGAGATACTACTCCAGAAACGCATGTAGATTGGATGACTGCACGACCTTATATCACATTATTATGCATCAATATTGCTGGCTTGATCGCGGTAGGCTTTCGTTTGACATTTGATCCTGGGACAACAATTTTAGCTGTGCTTATAACTGCAACGTGGTCTTTATATAATATAGCTATTCTTGGAGGGGCTCTTGGGGTAAGTATTGAAGCAAGGCAAAGACGCAAAGCACCTCGCGTAACTTTTGTTATGCCTGCAGCAATCAGGCGAGCTGATGGTCATCTATTTCAATGCACTTTGAGGGATTATTCCGATAAAGGGGTAGGGATAAAAATGGAGCAGGAGGACTTGCTTGACGAAGGAGAAGAGATAACTCTTCTCCTTAAACAGGGACAAGATGAATTTGCCTTCCCAGGAACCGTTGCCTATATATTTCATCGTATGGCAGGTATTCGATTACATGAGTTATCTCTAAGACAAAACATTGACTTTATACAATGTACTTTCGCACGAGCGGATGTTTGGTCATCGTGGCAGGAAGAGTTTAGCCATGATAGGCCTCTTAAAAGTATGCGCGATGTATTTGCTCTGGACTTGCGTGGTTATTACGATATCATAGGATATACACCACGTAGAATTCAAAAAATACTCCTAGGCTTTACCAATGCAATTATTTGGATAGGGACATTTCTTCCTCATAAGCCTCAATTAAAAGAGTAATCTCTAATCATGGATTATTGAATTGAAATAAAATTTAAAAACTAATGGATGAGATAATGATAAGAAGAATAATCTGGATTACATTGCTGGCCTTAGGCGGTGGGAGCGTTGGGTTATACGCTGCTCCTGACGTTTCGGCAAATCCCATTCCTGAAAAACCTATATTATCTGCTCCAGCCAATGTTCCAACACGAAATGTGCAGTTGTATTTTAATAATTTAAATCAGCAGCAGGGGAACTTTACTTTAGGTGGCTTTAGTTCAGGAAGAAATATCGATTTCAGTATACGTAAAGATGAACTGGTATTTCGGGCGGTATTGCATCTCCAGTTTACTCCATCACCAGCACTGATTCCTTTACTGTCACAACTTAAAATCTATGTTAATGATCAATTGGTTGATGTTATCGCAATTAGTGCCGAACAATTAGGTAAATTAAATTCCATAGAGGTACCGATCGATCCTCGTTTTATCAATGATTTCAATCGTCTCCAGCTGGAGTTTATTGGTCATTACAAAGCGATTTGTGAAAATCCGGCACACAGTTCAATATGGATAGATATTGATAAACATAGCTACCTTGAGTTGAATTTTCAAACGTTACTTTTAAAAAATGATCTTTCACATTTCCCTGAGCCTTTCTTCGATTCTCTTGATAATAATCAATTAAATTTACCCATAATATTTGCTGGTCAACCTGATTTAATGCAACAACGAGCAGCAGCAATTTTGACTTCTTGGTTTGGTAGCAAAGCATTATGGCGTGGTGCCTTTTTTCCTGTTTTAAATGATCAATTACCCACAAGTCATGCTGTAGTATTTGCTACAAATTCACAAAGACCGGATTTCTTGAAAAATTATAAAACTGTTGAGGCGCCTACAGTCGAAATGATCAGTCATCCTGATAATCCCTATATCAAATTATTGTTGATTTTGGGGCGTGATGATCAGGATTTATTGACTGCCGTTCACGCTATTGCACAAGGTAATGTTCTTTTCCGAGGGCCTCGTGTCACCATCGAAAACGTAAAAATGTTAGAGGTCCGAAAACCTTATGATGCACCAAATTGGGTTCCTACAGATAAGCCAGTGCCTTTTGCGAAATTAGAAGAAACTGAGGGGCAACTACAAACAAAAGGATATACTCCTTATCCAGTGTCACTGAGATTTAATGTTCCCCCTGACTTGTATCTTAATCAAAGCAGAGGTATTGATTTACGGTTAAAATACCGTTATTCCTTACCACCAGAAGCCAGTAGGTCACAACTGGATATTAGTCTGAATAATTCTTTTGTGAAAAGCTATAAGTTGGAACCTAAAGGTGAGAAAACGCTTATAGAAAATATAGATGTAACAAGTAAAAATCTATATATCCCCGCAAAATTAGGAGTACATAATCAATTTACTTTTGACTTTGCATATGGAACACAGATTGCTGGAGGACTGCAAAATCAGCAGTGCATTACTTATCAGGTAATTAATAATTTGGGAGTTATTGATGGTTCTTCAACTTTAAATTTATCTAATTATTCTCATTTTATTACGATGCCCAATTTAAATGCATTTATGAGCGCTGGTTTTCCTTTTAGTATTATGGCTGATCTGTCGCAAACAATTGTGTACATCGACCAACGGTCACAAGCTGAAGCGGTGAGTACCTTACTTAATGTTGCAGGTAATATTGGTGCAGAAACAGGTTATCCTGTTTTGGCGATGACATTGACAGATGACTGGTCTCAGGTGAAAAATAAAGACGCCGATCTTTTGATTATTGGTGTTCTGCCTAAAGAGCTTCATGATAATGATGATCTCAATCTATTGATCAATAAAACTCAAGATTGGATTAAGAAACCATTAAATAGAAATGCCATGCCGGATACATACCGAGTTACTGCTTTCACCGCTGCTGAGAGTAAAACTACTGTTAGTGCTATGGGTTCTGTAGCAGCTATTCTCGGTATTCAATCACCCTATTATAAAAAACGCAGCATTATTGCCTTATTGGCAGAAAACCAACAAGGTTTTAGCTTACTCAATAGGGCATTAACCAATAATAAAAATGTAGACAAAGTCTTTGGTTCGGTAGCGGTAATCCGGGATTCTGGTATTAACAGCTTACGGGTAGGTAATACCTATCAGGTAGGAAATTTACCATTTTGGGAGCGCTTTTGGCATTCGTTGAAAAAGCATCCAATTAGTTTAGCTCTGATCTCTCTTTTGGCGGCTGTTATTGTCACATTTTTGGTTTGGAATGGTTTATTACGAATAAGTAAGCGTCGTTTAAATAGTTCGCAACAGGATAAAACGTGATTTTAAAATTAAGAAATAAGAAATTCTTGTCTGGTTTTATCTTATTTGCATTAAGTATTGGTACTGTCGTTGCCGGTACACAATGGCCAATTTGGGAGAAATTTAAGCAGTATTACATCAGTATGGATGGACGAGTCATTGATCCTCAACTTCCAGAAAGAAAGACTACATCAGAAGGGCAAAGTTACGGATTATTCTTTGCCTTGGTTGCTGATGATAAACCTATGTTTGATAAATTATTACATTGGACTGAAAATAATCTTGCTGCAGGTGATTTGAGAAAACACTTACCCGCATGGGCATGGGGACAAAATGCCCAAAGAAAATGGACTGTATTAGATAGTAATTCTGCAGCGGATGCTGATCTATGGATTGCATATGATTTACTTGAAGCGGGACGTCTCTGGAACAATAAGCACTATGATTCTCTTGGCAAAAAGCTTCTTCAACGCATTCTCAAGGAAGAAGTCATTCAAATTCCGGATTTTGGTCTTATGTTGCTTCCAGGTAAATTCGGATTTAATTTTAAAAATACCTGGCGCTTTAACCCCAGTTATTTACCCCTGCAATTGTTTGCTCGATTTGCTGCACTGGATAGCAAATGGAGTATTATAGAGCGCAATAGCAGGCGTTTGTTATTAGAAACATCTCCAAAGGGTTTTGCTCCAGATTGGGTTGTGTGGAAAAAAAATATGGGGTGGCAGCCTGATCCACAACACCCTTACTTAGGCAGCTATGATGCAATTCGTGTGTATCTTTGGGTAGGGATGTTAGCCCCTGATGCGCCTCAAGCTGCAGAATTGATAAAACACTTTTTGCCCATTATTAATCTGACGCAACAATTGGGGAGCCCCCCAGAAAAAATTGATATTGTCAGCGGTAAAACACAAGGTAAAAGTCCCATTGGCTTTGCCGCTGCGTTATTGCCTCTATTAGCAAACAACCGCCCTCAACTCATAATTCAAAGACAACGTATTGATGCAGTAGAATTTACTAATAATGATTATTACAGCTCAGTTTTAAGACTTTATGGTGAAGGTTGGGAGCAAAATAGATATCGCTTTAACGCTCTAGGGGAATTGATATTACCATAGCCGGGGAGTAGCGAAATCTGGTTCTTTGGGTTTATCTATCTCGGCGTCTGTTCTGATACCTCCAGAGTCCAAGCTAATTGTTCCATCATCTTTGCTCTAGATTTGGATTGATTCATTCACTGTATTCGTTCAACACGGTAAGAAACTGACTTCCATAATGAGCCAATTTATGTTGTCCCACGCCGGGCACTGCAAGTAACTGTTCCAGGTTTTGAGGTCTTATTTCGGTCATTGCATGCAAGGTTGCATCACTGAAGATCATAAATGGTGGTTTGTTTTCTTCATCTGCTAACCGACGTCTCAATGCTCGAAGCAATTCGAATAAAGGACTATTTGTGGCATGAATGGAGCGTCGTTCTTTGCCCTTCTTTTTACTACCTTGAAGATCATTATTAGGTATGGTAAGTGATATTTGTTCTTCACCTTTAAGCAAAGGAATAGCCTTGGGTGTCAGTTTAAGAACATGAAACTGATTCATATCTTGTAGGCAATACTCTTTATGGATGAGTTGCCAGGCTAGTTGTTTCCAGTAGTGGGCTGATTTGTCTTTACCAATGCCGAAGGTACTAAGTTGGTCATGGCCATATTGCTTAATTTTATCTGAAGAACTACCTCGCAATACATCTATGGTATACGTTAAACCATAATTTTGGCGCAATCGATAAATACAGGATAAAAATTTTTGCGCATCTTCTGTAGCATCAGCAGTTATTGGCGGATTATCGCATACATCACAATACCCACATTCAGTATCACAGATTTCATCAAAATAGCGTAATAAAATTTGGCGGCGGCAATGAGATGCTTCGGCAAAAGCAAGCATATGGTTGAGTTTGTTGGTTTCAACTCGTCTTTGTTCATCGAGCGGGTTATTCATGATCCACGAACGTAGTCTGGCGCTATCAGCTGCGTCATAGAGTAAGAGTGCTTGAGCAGGTAAGCCATCACGCCCGGCACGTCCTGTTTCTTGATAGTAACCTTCAATATTCTTGGGTAGATCGTGATGTACAACGAAACGAACATTCGGCTTATCAATCCCCATTCCAAAAGCGATTGTAGCCACAACAATATCGATGCGATCATACCTGAATAAAGTTTGCACTTCTCGACGCTCTTTATGAGGAAGACCAGCATGATAGGCACGGGCTTTGAATCCCATTTCTTGTAGTTTTTGCGCCAGATTCTCTACACTAGTCCGAGTCCCGCAATAAATAATTCCTGATTGTTGTTCTACTGTTTGTAAAAACTGATTTAATTGTTTTGTGGCACTGGTTTTAGGAATTACTTTATAGTGGATATTGGGTCTGTTAAATGAAGCAATGTATTTCTTTGGTGAATAGTTTAATTTGTCAACAATATCTTGGCGCGTTTGTTTATCTGCGGTCGCTGTTAAAGCAATAATAGGAATATCAGGAAATTCGTTTTTTAAAATACCTAAAGCGGAATATTCGGGGCGAAAATCATGGCCCCATTGGGAGATGCAATGGGCTTCATCAATAGCAAAAAGTCCTATATGACACTCTTTTAATCGTTCCAGGAATGATGTGCTAATCAAGCGCTCAGGAGCAATGTATAACAAATCCAATTCATCCTGATGTAATTGATTTAATACGTTCTTTGCTTCGTCACTGGTTAACGCGGAATTATAATAAGCGGCACGAATTCCCTGTAATCTAAGCGCAGTTACCTGATCTTCCATTAAGGCGATTAATGGAGAAACAACAATGCCTATACCTGGTCTTACGAGGGCGGGTATCTGATAACATAGAGACTTTCCACCGCCGGTGGGCATCAAAACAAGCACATCATGCCCAGCAATAACATCATTAATGATGTCTTCCTGTGGTGTTCTGAATGAGTCAAAACCAAAGTATTCTTTGAGTACAGCAAGTGAGTTTATATTGCGAGTTACAGGTGCTGCAAGAGTTTCCATTGGTTATTCTTATTCTTTTCATGGACGCAGAAAATTTGCAATCATATCACTATCCTTAAAAAAGCAGTAGATCTCTTATTCTCACTATGCTTTGTTGAATAAATAGTTTGTAAAATATAACAACCAAACTGGATATATATCATTCCCTCGAAGTCAGTAATCTATTCTTAAACTTGTCAATGTGTTTGATTTATGTATTGATTTCCGCCTTTGCACTTTGAGGGCTACGCTTTTCTAGGGATTATGGCTTGGAGATAAAAGCATTATCTTTTATATAAAAGCGTAGTAATTTTTCTGCCCAATCCTTTGCGTAATGAACTCCAACTCTTGGTTTTTCCACAATGGAAATCGGCTGTTGATCTTCTGCTTCGGCAATGTAAAAGGTATCACTAGTTAGATCATGTTGGTTCAATTGTTTGTCTATATGCATCGCCTTAGAGAGTAAACCAGGTCCTTGTGTTCGCCCTTGAATGTTTTTGATGGGTTCGATAGCGCGCAGCAATATTGCCGAGCCCGTGCCTTCATTTTCAGTAACGACATTAGTACAGTAATACATCCCATAAATTAAGTAGATGTAGGCGTAACCAGCTGGTCCAAACATGACTTTTGTTCTTTGAGTAAGGCCTTTGGATGAATGAGATGCCAGATCATGTTGTCCCAGATACGCTTCGACCTCGACGATTTTTCCTATGTATTCCAATCCGGCTTGATTATGAATAATGTATTTGCCTAAAAGTTCTTTGGCAACAATAATAGTATCCCGTTCATAAAATGTTTTGGATAATTTTCGGAACATATGTCTTTCACGGATGATAAAAATTCGCAATAATAATATATTTGAATAAATTTTCTAAGGATAGTTTATGGATTTTGAATTCACAGCGGAGCATTTAGCTTTTCGTGAGATGGCAGCTGATTTCGCACGCGATAAATTAGCGCCTATGGCCGACAGTTGGGACGAGCATGATTATTTCCCTATTGAGGTTTTACGTGAAGCTGCTGCATTAGGAATGGCTGGGATGATGGCGCGTGAGGATATTGGCGGAGCGCAATTAACTCGTTTGGACTCTGCATTATTGTTTGAACAATTAGCAACTGGTTGTATCAGTACCAGTGCTTATCTTTCTATTCATAATATGGTTACATCGTTAGTTGACCGGTATGCCGACTCTGAGTTACGAATGAAATGGGGACCTAAATTAACCTCTATGGACGTACTCGGCAGTTATTGCTTGACTGAACCTGAATCGGGTTCTGATGCAGCCTCTCTAAAAACTCGAGCTATAAAAGATGGGGATCATTACATTCTTAATGGCTCTAAAGCTTTTATTTCAGGAGGTTCTGTAAGTGATGTTTATTTATGTATGGTTCGTACTGGTGATGAATCACATCATGGAATAAGTTGTTTGTTGATCGAAAAGAATACTCCAGGATTGAGTTTTGGCAAATTAGAGAAAAAAATGGGGTGGCATAGTCAACCTACCTGTATGGTATATTTTGAAAATTGTCGCGTACCTGTTGCCAATCGTGTTGGTGAAGAAGGAATGGGCTTTAAAATTGCCTTGAGTGCTTTAAATGGAGGACGGATTAATATTGCTTCATGTTCTTTAGGTGGGGCACTTGCTTGTTTACGATTAACTCAAAGCTACATGCATGAGCGTAAACAATTTGGTAAGCCCCTTACCGATATGCAAGCATTGCGTTTTTATTTCGCTGATATGTTAACAGATTATGAGGCAGCACGCCTAATGGTTTATCGAGCAGCGAATGCTATGGATAAAAATGATCCTCAAGTCCCAATATACTGTGCTATGGCGAAACGTCTGGCTACGGATGTTGCTTTCCGCATTTGCGATAAAGCAATGCAAATTCATGGTGGCTATGGTTATTTACGTGATTATAAGATTGAGCGAATATTCAGGGATTTAAGAGTACATCAAATTCTTGAAGGTACTAACGAAATTATGCGGGAAATTGTAGCGAAGGCAACATTGGATGAAGAGCACTTTTTGTGCTGATTAACGTGGTTGTAATTTGTAGCCTGGGGCAGCGAAGCGGGACTCAGGTTTTAGCACGAATACTATCCCGGGTTTTGCTTCGCTGCACCCAGGCTACGGTATGTTCTTCAATAGAAAGGGAGTAAATGAATGAATTTAATTGAACAAGACTTGGATGATCAAGGAATTTTAACTTTAACCTTAAACAGACCTGAGAAGTTAAATGCTTTAAGTTCCGAAGTATTAGATGCTTTAGAAGAATTATTTCATTATGCAAAAACAAATCCAAAAGTTAAGGCATTGATGATTACTGGTAATGGTAAAGCCTTTTGTGCAGGGGCAGATATTAATCGCTTGGCTGAATGTACGGCACAAACAGGATATGAATTTGCTTGTCGTGGACAAGAAGTGTTTCGACATTTGGAAACTTTGGGTAAACCTTCATTGGCAGCCGTAAATGGATTTTCATTCGGTGGTGGTTGCGAATTGGCTATTTCTGCAACACTAAGAATTGCCTCATCAAAAGCTCAGTTTGGTCAGCCTGAAGTAAAACTGGGGGTTATTCCAGGTTATGGCGGCACACAACGATTAGCTCGTTTAATTGGTAAAGGGCGAGCTCTGGATTTATGCTTGACTGGTCGATTTATCAATGCAGAAACTGCATTACATTGGGGATTGGTTAGTGAGGTTGTTGAACCAGAAGCATTGATAGAACGTGGTAAAGCATTATTGCATGGAATATTGACTATGGCGCCTCTTGCTGTATCGAGTATTATGGAAGTTATTGATCATGGTTATGATTTGTCTTTAACTGATGCGTTACATCTAGAAGCAATCCACTTTGCCAAAGTATGTGCTTCTGAAGACAAGAGAGAGGGCGTTGCTGCATTTCTAGAGAAACGAGTTGCTCAGTTCGAAGGAAGATAATTATGACTGACGAAGTACTTTTTAATCAAGAAGGTTCATTAGGAGTCATCACATTAAATAGACCCGGCGCATTGAATGCGTTGACTTTGAATATGATTCTTAGCATCCAAAGACAATTAAGTCTTTGGAAGGATGATGCCGCTATTCATGCTGTCGTGGTGCGAGCAGTTCCCGGGAGTGCATTTTGTGCCGGAGGAGATATTCGTTCGCTTTATTTTTCTGGTCAAGTTAATGATGCGGAACAAATGCAGTTTTTTTGGCATGAATATCGCTTAAATCATTTTATTCATCATTTTGATAAACCGTATATTGCTTTAATTGATGGTATTGTGATGGGAGGGGGGGTAGGAATTTCCATGCACGGAAGTCACCCTATAGCTAGTGAGCGTTTCGTATTCGCTATGCCTGAGACCGGTATTGGTTTTTTTCCTGATATTGGTGCCAGTTATTTGTTAACACGATGCCCAGGATCTTTGGGGGTTTACTTGGGGTTAACAGGTAATCGTTTGAGTTCACATGATGCGATGAAAGCTGGATTGGTTAAAAAAATAATCTCTTCGGAACAAATGCCTGCTTTGTATGATGCATTAATGAATGAAGATTTATCAACAGATGCTATACAACGAGTCAATCGATGTGTGCAAGCCTTTGCCAGTACATCTTCTACTGATGAGGTAAGCCAAATTAAACCCTTGATTGATGTCTGTTTTGCGCATCCAACAGTTGAGATGATTCGCGGGTCATTACAAAGTGCTAATACAGTATGGGCAGAAGCCGTTGATAATACTTTGGCGCAGAAATCTCCTTTGAGTCTTAAAGTCACCTTAGCGCAATTACAAAAAGCCAGGGGATTATCCTTAGCACAATGTTTGCAAATGGACTATGACATGGTCAGTCATTTTATGCATGGCCACGATTTTTATGAAGGAGTTCGAGCTTTATTAATTGATAAAGATAAGAATCCTCAATGGCATCCGGCTCGTTTGGATTTGGTTTCAGAGCAAATGGTTCAGAAGTACTTTGAACGCTCACATCCTGGTGTGGAGTGGATATAGAGCTTCCATTTCTTATAAAATTGTTTGGATTGGTGTTGGTATCAATTTTGACAACACCATCCTTAGGTTATTTATTGAAATTAAATGATGATTTTGAATTAAAAACTCATTTTTACGTTACTTGATGAATTATCTTGTTCTGCATCAAGAGATTCTGGTTTTTCTTCTTTGGTTTTATCATTCATAGTCGTGAGTGTATGAATTGTGGAGCCTACTACTGCGGCTGCAATAGTGTAGCCAGTGGTTTCAAAAGCTGGTTTAACAACTCCAGAAAAAAATCGTGACATCATTTTTAATCCTTTTAATAACGTTAAATGCTGTAATATGCTTTAAAATTGCACATTACAGCATTTATCATACACTATATTTATTCATAACAAATCATTTTTTGAAAATTAAATGGTTTATTATGCAATATTCCTTAATCACTAATTTAATTTGGAACTTTTACTTTGTTCTTTTTCATTGGTTTGCTCTTCAACCACTTCTTCAATTCGAGGCGTTGTTTCTTTGGTCGCAAACATGCTATGTCTGGATTTTCCAGGTGAAGGTTGATATTTTTCTGGAACAACTTTTTTCAGCGGTTCAGCACCCATAGTTTCCCCAACACCAGCAACAAGAGCAAATATGACTCCAGTTAAGCCCATGCGCATAGGAACTTGTTTCAGAGCCATCTGCCCAAAGGATTTCATGGAAGCTTTTGGATCGCCGAGGAAGCAATAAAATAACTCTTTGGTTATTTTAAACGTGTTCGCATTGTGCAGGCGTCCATCAGGAGTAACCGTAGATTGTACGAGTAAGTAATCTTTAAGTACCGTAGGTGCATATGCAATACCGCCAGCAAGTGCTCCTGCGACTCCTCCGCCTATAAAATGTGCTTTGTCGCCTTTAAATGGCAGGTTTTTGGCGATTACGTCCTCAAGAATGCATAAAGCTCCAAAATTAATCATTCCTGCTGCATATCTTGGTATAAAGCCTCCTGTTATCAAACTCATCGCGTTATGAGGTGTTTTCCACACAAAATTTTCAGGAAGAATATTAGCCTTTCTCAGTGTAGATAAAGACTCAGGTATTTGGGTTACCAAAATATCGCCTAATGCCATAGCCATGACATAATGAAAACTTGCTAATGAATGTTTTTTCACTTCTTCTTTAGCTGCTTCGTCTCTTAGAATTCCTTCTTCTACAGGCTTACTGCCCCCTTTAGCGCCAGTAACATAGCCAGTTCGAATTACTGAGCCTGAAATAGAGGCTGAAGTCCCGGCATACATTGCATTGAAGAATCCCATAACTCCACCCTTGTAAGGAGGAATCATCGTGCCGTTCTTGGTTAAATTAACTAGCATCGTTTTTATCGGACTTTGAAGCACTACGATACTCAAACTGGTGAATAATGCAACAGTTGAAAAATTAAGTCCATCCCAAGCTTTTTGGTATATCTGATCCATTTCAGGCATCCATTTAGGAAGAGGACTACCTTTTTTTCCTAAAGGTGGAACAATAGGAGCTGAGGCAACTGGAGTTGAAACAACAGGGGTTGTTACCGGCATAGGTGTTTTCACTGCTTTGGCTTGTAGATTATGCTTTACTATATCCATTGGTGTTACAAACCACGTAGCAGTAGTGGTGTAAAGGCTGGAGAACCATTTTGTAGTTATTGTTTGCCCGTTTTGCGAGGTTTTCATTTGTTCTCTTATAAAATCCATCGGTGTTGGAAACCAGGAATTTTTACCTACAGCTGGTAAGTTCCATAATGGTATAACCGAGGGGGCTTTGCCATCTTTTACGTCTTGCATTCTTTGCTTGATTAAATCCATTGGTGTTATCGTATTCCATATAGATGGAACTATAGTTTGCCTAGATTTTGTATTTGAAGACTCTCTTTTAGACTGCATAGCTATATCTTATATTAATTGTTGAATATGAGAGCTCATTATACGGACCAAAAATTAACTGAACCTTAAGAAATATGATTAATTAGAACAAAAAAAATTCTTTAGGGTTGTTTTGTGGGCACACGGATATTCCAATCAAACAAAACCTCCAGCAGGTCGATTTTTTATTAAGGGAAAATATTATATTTACAGGATGTTACATAAGAAATGCATCATTAATGCAGAAAACGAAATACAATCTGGAGGTAGAGGAATCTTTTGTCTAAATGTACTACATTTTTAAAACTCAAATAGGAAAATCAACGGTGTGAATTATTTCAGCCAATCACCAAGAATATCAATGATTTTTTGTGCCTGTTCGGTGCTGGAAATATTAAATTTAGATTTTTGCCAGTATTGATTGTTACGCTTTTGATAACGTCGAATTGAAAATTTAACTGGGCCGTAGTCATTTTGGGCATTATCCCAATCTTGATACTTGAACATAATTGTAGTCCATGCCCCACGAGTTAATACTTTCTTATCCAATTCTTTAACTGTTTCTGTTCCATTTTCGCCATATGCAATAGTAATTTCATCTATACTTGCCGTCATTTCGAGCCTTACCCCAATAAATATTCGAAAAAACAAAGAACGTATCAATAATAATGCGTCTTTGCACTAAAATTTTGAGAGTTTATCTTATTTTTGTAACTTACCATAGTGTTGAATTGGTATTTGTCAAAAAATAGAAAAACCAACTGAAGTAAACTTAAAGCATTGAATTACTTGTGCCGTAGTTCTATTGAATGGATTGTAGTTTACCGTTAACAAAAGTCATAGACACAGTTGGTTGATACTGCCCCGGCTGATAGATCCAAACTACAGGTTTTGTTGCTGTGGGTACGATTTCATTGATAAAAGAATTATTTACTATAGAAGGACTACCGCAAGCATAATATACTTTTTGTACTGGGTCACCGGCTTGAATATTTGCTCCCTGGCAAACGGAAATCGCGTTGCTATCAGAACCATTCATTTTAATGGATCGTACTTTTTGATTCACAATATCTATTTCAAGCTGCACTCCGCCACTACCTGTAGGTACATTCCATACTCCATAGAAAGCAGTACTTGTACCCATATTATTGTAAATCAGTTGCTGTACGGGAATTTTTTGCATAACAGGTTGATTGGATTCCTGTTGGCTTATAGGCTGTCCACAAGCTGCGATCACTTCATCAGGAGTCATTCCTACATTAATGTATCCATGATTTTGTGGGCAGTAATAAGATTGTGTATCAGCAAACAGACTAAAAGGTACGAGGAGCAATCCTAAGCCAGTACTACTGAGGAGCGTCAATTTCATAATTTAATCCTGATAATCCTCTGCTTAAAATTAAGTATAGTCGCTTTTATAATAATCTCCAGGGTAGGTTCGCGCTAATAAATAAAGTAATAATTTTTAATAAAACCAGGATGATAAAGGGTGAAAAATCAAAACCTGAAATATCTGGAACTATCTTTCTACCAAGCTTTAACAAGGGCTCTGTGAGCAAGCGTAAAAGATCAGCTACGGGGCCCTGCCAATTTGGATTAACAAAACTCATGATGACGCGCACGAGGATGGCAAAAAATAAAATATCACAAGGTTGAATGATTAAGTCTGCAATGATGTAAATGAATATGAAGACGATAGGAATTATTCCATGCAAAGCAAGAAGGCTAATGCAGATAATTTTTAACAGTTCTACCAGAACTAGAGTAATAATAGCGGACGTATCATATTTTTGTCCCGGTTTATAGGGTTGTTTCGATATCAGTTGAATGGGATTGACTATGGGGTTGGTCGCTTTATAAATAAGCTGGTGTACTGGGTGAAGGGCGCTAACACGTAAATAGCGTAGGGCGATACGAAGCCATAAACTGAAAATGACTAGTGAAAAAAATAAAGAAACAACGAAGATCATTACTGCGATAATCCCAGACATATATTTTCCCCTATACTGCATTCATTCAACTAATTTTTCAGGATTATATCGTGTCGCTTTATTTTTGTCGCTCACCAAATAATGCTCGCCCAACGCGAACAATAGTTGCACCTGCTTTAATTGCGGGGACTAAGTCATCGCTCATTCCCATAGACAAGGTATCCATGTTTAGCCCAAGTTCCTGATTGAGCGAATGCATCAATTGATTAAGCTGCATAAATAACTCATATTGAGTACGCATATCATGTTGTGGGGGAGGAATAGTCATTAACCCTCTTAGTTTGAGATGGGGAAGTTGGCTGATTGCCAAGGCTAACTCTGCAGCATGTTCTGGGGGGATTCCTGATTTGGTTTTTTCTTCTATCAGGCTAATTTGTAAACAAACATTGATCGGACCTAATTCGATTGGGCGGTATTCATTCAGATATTGAGCAATTTTGAAGCGGCTAATACTGTGAACCCAGCTAAACGAATTGGCAATCCCTTTGGTTTTATTACTTTGAATGGGGCCGATAAAATGCCAACATATAGGCATGTTTTTTAATGCATTTATTTTTTGTTGTGCCTCTTGGAAATAGCTTTCACCAAAGTGAGTGACTCCAAGATGAAATAACTCCCTGATTGCCTCGATGCTTTGTTGTTTGCTGACAGCGAGCAATAGAATACTCCCGGGGTTCCTATCACATTCAAGTTCAGTTTGTGCGATTAATTGTTTAATTTGATTTAGATTTTGATAAAAATTCATGATCTCTTGATACACCTTGGAAAATCTCAACAATAGCAAAAGAAACAATGTTTGCCGAGTACCACTTCGTGAGCTAATCTAATAACATCGGATTTGAGATTGGTCATCAAAGTCCAATCTAATATTGATTTAATCAGGATGAATTAAGCAATGGACATAGCAGAGCTACTAGCGTTTTCTGTAAAAAATAAATCATCAGATTTACATCTTTCCGCGGGTTTGCCCCCTATGATTCGAGTGGATGGGGATTTGCGTAAAATCAATTTACCTGCCATGCAGCATAAAGAGGTAATGAAAATTATCTACGATGTAATGAATGACAGGCAAAGAAAAGAATTTGAAGAGTTTTTAGAAGTCGACTTTTCTTTTGAAATAACAAATTTAGCCCGTTTTAGGGTGAATGTGTTTAATCAATTACGCGGAGCCGCAGCAGTTTTTCGGACTATTCCTGCTGATATTTTAAGCATGAATGATCTAGGATTGCCATCCATTTTTGAAGAAATGGCCAGTTATCCTAAAGGGTTAGTGCTGATTACTGGTCCAACAGGCTCTGGGAAAAGTACGACTTTGGCTGCCATGATCGATTACATCAATGCAAATCGTTATGATCACATTTTAACGGTTGAAGATCCGATTGAGTTTGTACATCAAAGTAAGAAGTGTCTGCTGAATCAGCGTGAGGTTCATCGTGATACGCTTAGTTTTAATGCTGCTTTGCGCTCTGCATTACGTGAGGATCCAGATGTCATTCTGGTAGGGGAGTTGCGGGATTTGGAAACCATACGTTTGGCAATGACTGCCGCGGAAACTGGACATTTAGTATTTGGCACTTTACATACCAATTCGGCAACCAAGACCATCAATAGAATTATTGATGTGTTTCCCGCTGAGGAAAAATCTATGGTTCGTTCCATGTTGTCTGAATCTTTGCAAGCTGTAGTAGCACAAACTTTATTGAAAAAAAATGGTGGGGGACGGGTTGCTGCTTTGGAAATTATGATTTGTACGGGGGCGATACGAAACTTGATTCGTGAAGATAAAGTAGCGCAAATGTATTCTTCCATTCAAACGGGTCAAGCCAAGGGAATGCAAACGTTGGATCAGCATTTAACAGAACTGGTGAAAAAAAATATTATCTCATCTCATACAGCGCATGAAGTGGCTATTGATAAATCGTTGTTTTAAAGTATTGGCCTCATGAAGGCAAGGAGGAAGAACCATTAAGTTAAGCGATTTTAACTACCCCCCTTGTCATCTACACGAAGAGGGAGATCCATTTTTTAGAGAGGCTTAGCTTTTCATGAAGAAATAGATTCCCGCTTTCGCGGGAATGACAAAAAATCCTTAACTTTATTGCAGTGAGACTGCGATAGTTCTAAAAGGCTTTCATGCGTTTTTCTGTAGTTCAATTAGTTGAGGAATACCAATTTCGGCAAGTGCCAGCATGTTGTTTAATTCATCGCGATTAAAATGTCTGTCTTCGGCAGTTCCCTGAATTTCTATGAAATGTCCGGCTTCGGTCATTACTACATTCATGTCTGTTTCAGCAAGAACGTCTTCAGCATAATCTAAATCAAGTACGGCTTGACCTCGATAGAGTCCCACAGAAACTGCAGCGATATAATTAAATGCAGGCATTCTGCGAATTTTTTCTCGCTCGACCATCCAGGTTATTGCATCTCTCATGGCGACACAGGAACCTGTAATGGCTGCTGTTCTTGTGCCTCCATCAGCCTGGATTACATCACAATCAAGTGTTATTGTATTTTCACCCAAGAGTTTTAGATCAACACAGGCTCTTAGAGAACGACCGATTAAACGTTGAATTTCCATCGTTCTGCCGCCTTGTTTACCCTTGCTTGCTTCGCGTTCAGTACGGCTGTGTGTGGCACGTGGAAGCATCCCGTATTCAGCAGTAACCCAACCTTGGTTTTTACCTTTAATAAAACGGGGAACACCTTCGGTTACCGATGCGTTACATAATACTTTGGTTTGTCCAAATTCAACCAGGACAGAACCCTCAGCGTGCTTTGTATAGTTTCTGGTTATTTTAACAGAACGTAGTTGATTGGCTTCTCGGTTACTTGGGCGCATAGGATAATCCTCGTTAAAAATTGGGAATTATAACGCTTAACTCCGTGAGTTGCATCCTAAAGTATGTAATAAAACAAACATGGATTAGGCTGAACATGGATTTTTCCAGGTAGCAGCAGGTTGAAAATTATAGGCAAGGTATCGACCAAATAATCTACATCAAGCGTCAATTCAGTGCCAAAAATTTATTTATATTCATATTGATTAACATTGATTCATTATGTTATTTTGAATTCTCTTTTATAAAAAAATCTCATTATGTACAACCGCAGTCATGAACACAGTGTGGCTTTATCTGCAGATTTATCTGCAAATGCGCTGTTTGTCTGCGATTTAGTAGATTCTCAAAACCTTTCCTCTTTATTAGTGATTCTTTTCTTACCCCTTTTCCCCTAGAGCGGTCTTTTTGTTATCCGCGCCTCTCTAGGGAGGATGTGAGCGGGTAATGAATTCAATTTGACATAAGCTATCGGAGAATATTATGACTCAAACTAAATTTGAGGCGCATAAAGAAGAGTTGCGCTTTAAAGAAAAGAAAAACAATCTAAGTGTAGTTCAAAGCATTTTCTCGGGAAGTGTTACTGGGGCTTTTGAAGTGTTCGTTGATCACCCCTTGTGGTCGATAAAAACTCGAATGCAGAAAAGAGAGTCTTTTACTCTAAATCCACAAGTATTGTATCGAGGTATATTGCCAAATGCTGCCAGCATGGTCCCAATTACAGCAGTACAAGTAGGTTTGAACCGTTTCTTCCAAAAATGGTTTTTTGAGAATAAATATGAACTATCTGATACTCAAAAACTGATCAGTGCATTTGCTGCGGGAGTTGGTTCTGCGGTAATTAGTTGTCCAACTGAAATGGTTATGACCCATCAAAAAACGAGTTTTATTTCAGCGAGTACGCAGCTGGTAAAGCAAGGTGGATGGTCTCGTCTTTATACTGGAATGATGGCAACGATGCTGAGAGAGGGGATGTTTTCTACATTTTTTTTGGCGGTAACTCCTGCATTGAAAGTCAGGATAAAAGAGTATTGCCCAAATGATTTTGTTGCTTCTTCACTTGCAGGTATATTGGCAGGAATAGGTGCAACATTTGCTTCACAAAAGTTTGATGTGATAAAGACAGTTCAGCAATCATCAATTGCTAAAAATCCGTCAGGTTTTTTCAAAACGACTCAAAAAATCCATGCAGAATATGGCGTTTATGGTTTTTTTAATGGTGGACTGCCCCGAGGGTTACGGGTAATGTCTGCAGTAACGCTGATGAGTTGGATGAATGAGAAAATGAGCGAGCTGTTGTCCCAAAATCAGCAATCGGAATCAAGTACAGGTTCATCCCCAAGTAAATAATTCTTTAATCCCGGATTAAAAAAGATTAATCCGGGATAAATTGGATATAAAATCTCGAAGGGATTTCACGCAAAGGACTTTAATTAATTGCCAAACTGATTTAATATTGGTCATTAAGGTCGCTCAGCTAAGGTATATATCAAGAGGTTTTTCTCTGTCCAATTGCTTTAAATTGGGGTATATTCGCGCAAGGTTTATTCATTGGTATTCTATATGCTTCAAAGTATGACGGCTTTCTCACGAGTGCAAAAGCAAATCGAAGAAGGTCATTTTTGTTGGGAAATCAAGTCTGTTAATCATCGATATCTGGATGTTTCATTTCGTTTACCTGAATCATTCCGATTTATTGAACCTCAGTTGCGTCATGTGTTGCGAGATGTAATCAATCGTGGCAAATTGGAGTGTCAGCTGAAATATCAAGATACAAGTTCTAATAATCAGTCTATGCTTATAAATATAGGCATGGTTAATGCATTAGTAACTTTAAGTGAAAAACTTTCTACATCACATCATTTGCCGAATGATTTAGGTGTTAGTCGTGTCTTATCCTGGCCTGGTGTGGTGCAAGCCAGTGTGCCCGATGCGGATGTTTTAGGAGAGCAGGCGCTTTCTTTATTTAAGGACGCAATTGAGCAGCTAAAACAAATGCGTATAACAGAGGGGAGCGCACTAAAAGCACATATAGAAGCACGATTAAGTGAATTAGGTGAAGAAGTTAAGCGAGCCCGCTCTATAGTACTAACGCAAACAGAACAAGTAAAAGATAAACTGTTGACTCGATTGCACTCCGTGAAGCTTGAAGTTCAGGAGTCACGTGTGGAGCAGGAAATTGCTTTAATTTTGACGCGTATTGATGTCAGCGAAGAATTAGATAGACTACAGACTCATCTTGATGAAGTCAGTCGAACGTTAAATTGCAATAAAATCGCAGGACGACGTCTTGACTTTTTAATGCAAGAATTAAATAGGGAGGCGAATACGCTAAGCTCAAAATCTGACTCTGTAGAATTGACCAAGAGTGCGGTGGAAATGAAAGTTTTAATTGAGCAAATGCGTGAGCAAATTCAAAATATTGAGTGAGTACTATTGTGGGTGATTATTCGGGTAATTTATTTATTGTTGCAGCACCTTCAGGGGGAGGCAAAACAAGTTTAGTAAAAAGGTTAATTGAGACTATGGACGACATTGAGGTATCCGTATCGCATACAACGCGAGCAATGCGACCTGGAGAACGAAATGGAGTGGACTACTTTTTTACTGATGAAAATGAATTTATGCGTATGATTGATGATTGTGCTTTTTTAGAGCATGCCCGGGTCTTCAATCATTTGTATGGAACCTCGATGGAGCAAATTACAAGACGATTGCAAAATGGTATCGATGTGGTTCTGGATATAGACTGGCAAGGAGCGGCTCAGATCAGACGTTCTTTTCCTGAGGCAGTAAGTATTTTTATTGTGCCACCCTCTTTGGAAGTCTTGAGACAAAGATTACTAAATAGACGACAAGATAAAGATGATGTGGTTAGTGACCGAATGAAAAAGGCTCAAGATGAGCTGAGTCATTATCCTGAATTTGATTACTTAATTGTTAATGATAATTTTGAAAAAGCGGCGATGGAGCTAGGGGCGATTGTGATTGCAAACCGCTTATGTATTAAGCGACAGATAAATAAACAATCAAAATTACTTTCTTTCCTGTTATCATCGCAGTAAAATGCAAGGTTTTGCTACCGGAGAATGATTTATGGCACGAGTTACAGTTGAAGATTGTTTAAAGAATGTTGCGAATCGATTTGAGCTGGTTATGGTAGCCACGAAACGTGCACGCCAAATTGCAGTTCGAGGAGATCAACCCATGGTTGAGTGGGAAAATGATAAACCTACAGTCGTTGCTTTACGTGAAATAGCAGAAGGTTTAATTACCCCAGAAATTTTGGATAAAGAGTAATTTTTAGGGATACTGGTAAACTATTTATCTAGCTTGGGCGAAGCGACGCGAAGCCCAGGTTTTTGAGTAACTAAAAATTCCAGGATTCCGCTTTTTCACCCTAGCTACGAATCATAGAGAGGATAATGATTATTCGGGGATGCCTTAATAGGGTGAATTTAGGGGTATAGGGGTATGGTCATGTTAGATACTAGGGAGTACTGCGTGAGCTACTTTAAGGAGCTCGATGAAGAGCTGAAATGCTATCTTGAGCAGTCGCAAATTGAAAAGTGTTACCAAGCCTATTTGGTTGCTGAGAAAGCGCATCAAGGGCAAATGCGTCGTTCTGGCGAACCCTATATTACCCACCCTGTAGCAGCAGCCCTTATTCTCGCTCGAATGCGACTTGATTATCAAACAATAATGGCTACTTTACTCCACGATGTGGTGGAAGATACTTCAGTGAGTAAAGAAGATTTAACACGCCAATTTGGTGAAGAAATTACTTCTCTGGTAGATGGTGTTACCAAACTAACTAAAATCAAATTTGAATCAAAGGCAGAAGCCCAGGCGGAAAATTTCCGTAAAATGGTCTTGGCCATGGTCAAAGATATTCGTGTAATTATCGTTAAGCTGGCAGATCGCCTGCACAACATGAAAACTCTTGGTGCAATGCCTTATGCAAAGCGCAGGCGTATTGCCATAGAGACTTTGGAAATTTATGCACCGATTGCCAACCGTTTGGGGATGCATTCAATTTATGTAGGCTTGGAAGATTTGGGATTCCAGGCTTTATATCCTATGCGCTACAGGGCAATTAAATCAGCAGTTGAAAAATCTCGCGGTAATCGACGTGAATTGACCCAAACTATTGAACGTGATTTGCAACTGGCTTTGGCACAATTAAATATTCCTTATGAACAAGTCTTTGGTAGACAAAAGCACTTATACAGCATTTACAAAAAAATGCGTCAGAAAAAAGCCTCTTTTACCGAGATTACCGATGTTTTTGCTTTTCGTGTTATTACAGAAGATATAGATTCCTGTTACCGTATTTTAGGTGCGTTGCATTGTACTTATAAACCAGTTCCCCAACGCTTTAAAGACTATATTGGAATACCAAAGGCGAATGGATATCAATCGCTGCATACAACTTTATTCGGACCTTTTGGGGTCCCTTTGGAAGTGCAAATTCGCACTCGTGATATGGATAAAGTAGCTGATAATGGAGTCGCCGCACATTGGATTTATAAATCATCCGGTCTCGAAGTAAATGAAGCACAATTACGCGCAAGAGAGTGGGTACAAAGTTTATTGGAAATGCAACGCAGCACGGGAAGTTCGTTGGAATTTATCGAAAATGTCAAAATTGATTTATTTCCCGATGAAGTATACGTATTTACCCCTAAGGGCCATATTATGGAATTACCCAAAGGGGCGACTCCAGTTGATTTTGCTTATTCAGTCCATTCTGGAGTAGGTAATAGTTGTGTCGCAGCGAAAGTAAACAGAAAACTGGTACCACTCAGCATCCCCTTATCCAATGGACAAACAGTTGAGATTATTACCGCGCAGGGGGCGCATCCTAACCCGGCATGGCTAAACTTTGTAGTTACTGGAAAAGCACGATCAAATATCCGTCATTTTCTGAAGAGCCAACAAAATACAGAATCAATTAGTTTAGGCAAACGCCTTCTTGAGCAATCATTGAACGAATTATCTAGTGATTATGCTAAAATACCACCAGAGTCCCTACAGGCACTATTAAGCGATTTACATTATAAAATGATGGATGATTTGCTTTATGCGATTGGTATAGGCAATCAAATGCCGATGGTAATTGCTAAAAGATTGGTGGTTACTCAAGATTCCAATGAGTTGGACAAAGGAATTAAAACACGACCATTGGCAATCAAGGGAACAGAAGGAATGGTGGTGCATTTTAGTGAGTGTTGTCAGCCAATTCCTGGTGATAACATTGTTGGAAAATTCCAACAAGGCAGAGGAATTATCGTTCATAGCAGCGATTGTGCTACATTAAAAAACTCACGAACCAATCCAGAACAATTTGTTGCCTTGCGTTGGGATGAGAAGGTTGAAGGCGAATACTGGGTTGATATTACTGTTGATGTAGTGAATGAGCGTGGAGTATTGGCGGCATTGGCAACTGCTATTGCTGAAGCAGGATCAAACATTGGAAATATTAATGTCGATCCGCGTGATGGTCGACATAATGCGGTAACCTTCTCAATTAGCGTTGTCGATAGAACGCATTTGGCTCGTGTTATGCGTCGATTACGAGCAAATAAAGTAGTAATGCGTCTTTATAGAAAAAAACAAGGGGATATTTAATGCGACCTGTAAATACAAAATTGGCTCCTGAGGCTATTGGAACCTATTCACAAGCCATCCAGTGTGGTAATACAGTTTATCTTTCAGGACAAATACCACTTGATCCAGCAACGATGCAACTATGTAGTGAAGATATTAAACTGCAAATTACTCAGGTTTTGGAAAATTTATCAGCAGTTTGCGAAGCGGCTGGCGGCAGTTTGGCGCAAATAGCGAAATTGAATGTTTATCTTACTGATTTACGTCATTTTCCACTAATTAATGAAGCAATGAGTCGTTATTTTGCTGCACCTTATCCAGCAAGAGCTGCGATAGAAGTTTCTGCATTGCCACGCGGGGCACAAGTTGAGATGGATGGTATAATGGTTTTATCATCGAAGTAATTCATTTATAAAGTAGCCTCGACGAGGCGCAAGTTGTAACCCGGGAAATCCATAATAAGAAAACCGAGCTCTGCTTCGCTTCATACAGGCTAGATATTTTAGAGTCAGAGTTAGTGTATGAGTATAATTTCCCTTCATGGTGTGTCCCTCAATATTGCGGGTAATCAGTTATTGGATAATGCAGATTGGCAGATCCAACCTCAGGATCGTATCGCATTAGTTGGACGAAATGGGGCGGGTAAATCCACTCTGCTTAAACTCCTGCAGGGAGATTTGATTCCTGATAATGGACAAATCAATCAACTTTCTGGATTGCGTGTTGCTGGACTTACGCAGGAAGTTCCAATTGCAGAAGAAGAATCAGTCTATCATTTTCTAGTGAAAAGCCTTGGTGAAGTAGGTGAGGTTTTATCCCGTTTTAATGAATTATCCCAATTTGGTAATATGGATAAATTAGCCATCTGCCAGCAACAAATGGATAATTTACATGCATGGGACAAATTGCCACAAATTGAGACTATGGCCAGTCGTTTAGGCATAGATACTCGCGAGCGTATGAGTAACTTGTCTGGGGGTATGAAGCGACGCGTGCTTTTAGGCGCTGCGCTTATCGCTACTCCAGATTTATTATTATTAGATGAGCCGACAAACCATTTGGATATTGAAGCAATTGAATGGTTGGAGTCATTTTTGAAAAGTTTCAAAGGTTCAGTGCTGTTGGTCACTCATGATAGAGAGTTTTTAAGTCAAGTATCCAATCGGATTGTAGAAATTGATAGAGGAAAGTTGTACCAGCATGATTGTGATTATGAAACATATCTGGATAGAAGGGAGTCTATTCGTCTAAGCGAGCAAAAGCAAAATGATTTATTTGATAAAAAGCTGGCTGAGGAAGAGGTATGGATTCGTACAGGAATCAAAGCACGACGAACTCGAAATGAGGGGCGAGTTCGTGCGTTGAAGGCATTGCGTGAAGAATATAAAGCACGTCGTAACCAATTAGGTAAGGTCAAAGCATTTTCTCTGGATGTAACTCGTTCAGGTTCGGTAGTCATTGAAGCAAGCCATGTTAATTACACCTTGGGAGAAAAAACAATTTTACGTGATTTCTCCTTATTGTTAAACCGGGGGGATAAGCTTGGAATCATTGGTCCTAATGGATGTGGTAAAACGACTTTAGTGCGACTATTGCTTGGAGAACTACAACCAGATTCTGGCCAGATAAAGCTTGGTACATCATTGAGTGTGGCTTATTTCGATCAATTACGCCGGCAATTACATGAGGATCAAACCGTCATGTTTAATGTTGGTGATGGGGCAGATTATGTAACGATTAATGGCAAACAAAAGCATGTTGCCAGTTACTTGCGTGAATTTTTATTTTCGTCCGAGCGTTTTAATCAACCGGTTTCAGTGCTTTCAGGCGGCGAACGAAACAGATTATTACTAGCAAAACTATTTGCTAAACCGGTCAATCTGTTGGTGATGGATGAGCCTACTAATGATTTAGATATTGAAACTTTAGAGCTCCTGGAAGGTATGTTAGCTGATTATCCTGGAACGTTAATATTAATTAGCCATGACAGAGCCTTTATTAATCAGGTCGTTACCAGTGTTCTGGTCTATGAGGAAGCCGGGCAGTTTAATGAATTTGTTGGTGGTTATGATGAATATAAAATGCATAAGAAACAACAACAGCGTGATCAGGTAACAAAAGCACCGGTTGTAAAACGAACTACGGCAACAAATAAATTAAGTTTTAATGAGCAACGTGAGCTTGCACAATTACCACAAAAAATAGAGCAATTGGAAGGAAAAATAGCGGAGTTACAATTACAAATGGCTGATCCTAAATTTTACCAACAAGATGCTCAAGTGATTACAAAGATAAATCAAGGATTGGCTGAAGATGAAACTTTATTAGCCCAGCTTTATGAGCGCTGGGAGGTATTAGAAGATGTTGAGAAAAGGAACAGATAAATGTTATTAACCTTAGCTTTGGTTGTTCTTTTTAGTGCCATTACGGTTTTCTTTTCAGAAGAATTTATCAAGGCCTTTAAAAAACTCTTTGCTATAAAAGGAGCCAAATTATTAATACCAATGTTTGTTGCATCCTGGTTTATTTATACTTTTAATTTCTGGTTTTTATGGGGAATATTTTACGCACGAGAAATATTACATGATGTATTAAATTTTTTAGTGCGTATAATGCCTTTTGAGAAGGGCGCGGTGTCAGTAGTATTGGTATTTATGTTAACTGTTCTTTCTGTGGTTCCGGTTCTTATTCTTGATGTTCTGTCCCGAAGAAAAAATTTTAAGGGATATCAGCATCCTTATGTTGCGAGTGGATTAATTTGGATACTGTCTGTTTTTCTATTAATCATCATATAATCTTTATGTAAAGAAATGTAATTATTTTGTAAAGATTCGGTGATTTTATTAATAAAACCTTAAGTTTTCTTTTTTATACTTCTTGCCTCAAGTTTGGAATTTAATAAAAACAAAAGGAGAATAAAAGTGGCGTATCAAAATCATCATCGTCATGATCAATTTACTGGTGTTATTCATTCGGGAGGCGGTCATCATCATAATCATCATCATGCCCCCAACGTTGTTACTAGATCTTATACCCCTCATGTTCAAGTCACAACACCGCATGCTCCTCGATTTCCGGTATCAAGTTCCAATACTGGCCGTTATAGATATCACTATAATCAAGGCAATTACGCAGGCACTGGGGCACTACTCATAGGTTCTTTTATCATTCTTCCAATTATCATTTTTGCGTTGATAGCTAAGTTTTCTATGGGGGCAATGGCTGCTTCTGCAGGAGTTGCAGGAGCAGGTGCTGCGAGTGCAATTGCTCTTAATGCTGCAACTTTTGGAATCGGTGCCCTTGTCTTATATGGGGCTTTAGGTTTGGTTTCTTTGTATTCTAGCGCTAAAGAATGCTATAGCAGTGATAAAAATGTGTTTGACATGATTAAATCACGAGTTGTTAATGAAGATGGATTGAGTTTTAAAGGCGTTATGAAATCTATAGGCGCTGTACTTTGTTCACCATTTTTACTCATTGGTGGTTTGGCTGGGATGGGAGTTAAAGCAGCGGTGAATGCTCGTACTTCAAAATCTTCGGGTTCAGAAAAGCAGGATGTAGGCTCTGAAATAACAGGCTCTTATTCCGAAATGGGCAGTGACTTCCTTCCCCAAAAGAAAGCTACATATGGGAAAGATACTAATCCAATCCATTCTAAGGTATTTTCCGATGATTCTTCAGAAGTTCAGGATCTCCATCTTTTAAACTCCCAGACATCGTTTACTCCCTTATACCCTGTTGTAAAATTGTAAAGACAAAGTATTGCTATTGAGTTATCTCAATAAAATGTAGATAGCAGGTTTTGGGTTCATGGTTGCAGAACCCAAAACCATTCATTGAATCCTTAATTATGACTCTTGTTCGTCAGGAGTGATGAATGGTCGTAATCCGTGTATAATAGCGGCAATTTATTTTCAGGTTGCTCTATGAATAAACAAGATTTTTACTTTGATTTGCCGCCAGAACTCATTGCGCAGTATCCCTTAGCTAATCGCAGTGACTCACGTCTTTTAATCTATAATCGTAAGAACGGTGAATATGGTCATCGCCAGTTTCGTGAAATTGCTGACTTTTTAAACCCTGGCGATTTATTGGTAATGAATGATTCCAAGGTAATTCCAGCCAGACTCTATGGCCATAAAACTACTGGAGGAAAAGTGGAGTTATTGGTTGAGCGTATTACTGGCGAGTTTACCTTTCTAGCTCATATTAAGGCCAGTAAAGCGCTGAGATCGGGATCAACGATTCAGTTGGAACAGGGTAAGGAAATCAAAGTCCTTGATCGACAGGATGATTTATTTCTTTGCCAAGCGGATATGGATGTCTTGAACTTATTGAATGGTATAGGGCATATTCCATTACCACCCTATATTACCCGAAGTGATGAAACCTTGGATCAGAATCGTTATCAAACGGTTTATGCAAAATATGAGGGATCTGTTGCTGCTCCCACAGCTGGTCTACATTTTGATGAGCATGTATTATCCAGCGTACGCTCAAGAGGAGTTACTGTAGCGTATCTTACTTTGCATGTAGGAGCTGGAACATTTAGACCTGTTCGTTGTGATAATATTAAAGATCATAAAATGCATAGTGAACGATTTACAATTAGCCCTGAATTATGTGAGGCAGTACATGCCACTAAAGCTGCAGGAAATCGAGTAATTGCAGTAGGTACAACCACTTTACGTAGTCTAGAAAGTGCTGCGCAAAATGGGGCGCTGACCCCATGTAGCAGAGATACAGACATCTTTATATTCCCAGGATATGAGTTTAAGATTTGCGATGGATTAATGACTAATTTTCACTTGCCTGAGTCCACCTTATTAATGCTGGTTTCTGCTTTTATAGGCCATAAACAAGCAATGATGCTTTACCAGGAAGCAATTGAAAAAAGGTACAGGTTTTTTAGTTATGGCGACACAAGTTTATTGCTGTAAATCAGGAGATCAGTAATGTTGGCTGCAGTACAAAATTTTATACCTGTTTTAACTTCAGAAGCAGGTTTGTGCCTTACAACGGCAAATTGGCAAGAGGTAAAGGTATCTGCCGCATCCTATTCTTTGGAGCGTTTGTTGTATAAACCTGGTCAGGTTGCGCTTCAAAAAATATCTGATTTAGCCCATTATCTGGCATGTCCTGGGAGGATGATAATCAATGCAGCGTCACTTGTTGCCAATAAAGAAAAAGTTTATGTTCTCAAGTCTCCCTATGATGGTTCCCGAGTCAAAATTACCCTAGAAGAACTCATCGGACTTATCCAGCATCTGAAACCCGATGCAGTACTATTACCCCAAAATATCATGCGGGATTTTCCACAAATTTGGGATGATTGGGATGATGCAATTGTTCCATTTATTCATGGTGATGACTTGGAACAGCATGTTGTTATGAGACCGCATGGGGTATATTTTAAGATTTTGAATGAGTCAAATTGGGTGAAATTGGAGCAATGGTCCCATATCCCACGTTATGTTATGGGATGTTTTGAGTCTGAAATAATCCAACGTTTGCGTCATCGGGGAATAGGATTTATTGAGACGGATGAGCCAGCTCAGGCAGCAATGCAAGGAAAAGTATACAGCAAGACAGGTACTGTGGATCTAATGGATTCAAAAACACAAATGCAATTTGAAATGATCGATGCGAATTGTGCTTGCCCTACGTGTTCGCAACAATTTACTCGGGCTTATTTGCATCATCTATTGCAACATACTCCTTTATTATGTCAGCGATTTTTGATCCAGCATAATGTGTTTTATGTGCAGAATTTGGGGTGAGTTGAGGACTTTTTAACCCTCACCCTAGCCCTCTCCCATAAATGGGAGAGGGGATATGGGGTATTCTTATTCCATGAATAGTGAGGGGAGCAATCATTCTCCTTTCTCCGCCCCTTTTTGGGGAGAAGGTGCCCGTTAGGGCGGATGAGGGGCCTCTGATAATATTTGACAGTTTTTCCCATACCAGCTAGCATTACGGTCAATTTGATGGCGCGGGGTGTCGTGATAAACGTCTGAGAAATACCCGTTGAACTTGATCTGGTTCATACCAGCGTAAGAACGCCTTAAATCTGTATTCATTTTTAAAACAGCTAATCTCCTGGAGTACTCTATACCGTATGGTATACCAGTCTTTAAGAGTTATTTAACTGTTTGCTCAATGCAGATTCATTTCTTCTATTAAGTCTTAACGCGATATCTTTAGCCATCCTATTTTATTAATTAATACAAGGAGCTATGGCATGAGCGCGTTATCTACGAGAACTACCCTATTACTTAATTGGTATGCAAACCCTTACCATACCCCTATTTTTGTTGCCCAGGCGTTAGGCTATTACCAACAAGAAGGTATAAAACTCGCAATTTTAGAACCTAGCGATCCAAGCGATGTGACTGAAATTGTGGGTATGGGGCATGTTGATTTTGGGGTCAAAGCCATGATTCATACCTTAGCGGCTCGTGCAAAAGGCTATCCTGTTACCTCAATTGGTACGTTATTGGATGAACCTCCTACAGGTCTGATTGCACTTAAATCCAGTGGTATTAGCTCATTTCAGGATATTGTTGGTAAACGAGTTGGTTATATTGGTGAGTTTGGCAAAATCATTATCGATAATTTGGCAACATTAGCTGGCATTGATCCCTCAAGTTATGAAACAGTTCGCATCGGCATGAATGTTACTGATGCGATTTGTCGTGACATCGTTGATACAGGGATTGGTTTTATTAATTTTCAAAAAGTTGAATTAGAACATTTAAGAAGTGAAACGGTATTTCTGCGCATCGATCAGCTTGCTGGCTTAGGTTGTTGCTGCTTTTGTTCCATTCAATTTATTGTGCCAGAACGCATGTTCAAAAAAACTGAAACTCTTAAAGGATTTCTCAATGCCACACAACGGGGTGCTGCTTTTACCACCGAAAATCCCGATGAAGCTTATGAACTTTTATGCAGGATGAAGCCTCAATTGCGAACTCCTATGTATCATACAATTTTCATCCGCAGTTTACCCTTTTTCTCGCGTACTCTTTTAAATGTGGAGCGTGATTGGAATAAAGTAGGTCGTTTCGGCAAGCATTTGGGAATTATCGATGAGTCATTTGCGGTAAATGCCTGTTATACGAATGAGTTGCTCCCTAAGATACCTCATTCGGATCTGGAACCTATTGCGTGTTGTGTTAGTGAATGAAATTAAGATTGTAGCCTGGATGCAGTTGCAAACAGGCTACCAATATATTGAGAAAGGTGATTCTAATTACATGAAAAATGTTGCTGTTGTTGGTGCTGGAATTATGGGGTGTCTATTGGCTTTACGTTTACAAAACGAAGGCTGGCAAGTGACATTATTTGAGGCAGAATCCTTTTTCAATAATTGCAGTAATGCAGCAGCAGGCCTTTTGGCACCAATGTCAGAACTCGATAAAGCGGAGCAAGTGATTTTTAATTTGGGAATGGAGTCAGTTGACACCTTATGGAGATCTGTTCTGAATCAATTAGCTGCCCCCGTCTATTTTCGCCAAAAAGGATGTCTTGTGGTACACCATCCTCAAGATAAAGCTGAATGGCAACAATTTAGTGGCAGAATTGTGAATAAATTAAGTGACTCCTGTTATCAGTTGCTGACTCAAAATGAATTAAGCCAACTGGAACCAGAACTGGGTCAGTTGAAAATGGCTTATTATTTTCCCAAAGAAGCACAACTTGATAATCAGACGTTATTGCTGGAACTTAAAAAGCATCTTTGCCAGCACGGCGCTATTTGGCGAGATCATAGTTTTGTTTCCCGTGTTCATCCAGGTGAGATAGAAACAGGAGAGAAATCTTATCCATTTGATTTTGTTTTTGATTGCAGAGGTCTTGGAGCGAAAAGTACTTTTCCAAATTTGCGTGGACTTCGTGGTGAACTTCTTTGGCTGCATGCACCTGATGTTCAATTAAAAAGGCCAATACGCCTCCTGCATCCACGATATAATATTTATATTGCACCGCGTCCTAATTCTTATTACCTGATCGGCGCCAGTGAGTTAGAGACAGAAGATTCCAGCCCAATTTCAGTGCGTACCACACTGGAATTATTAACCGCTGCGTACTATGTGCATCGAGGTTTTGCTGAAGCACGGGTAGTTAAGACAGTGACGCATTGCCGCCCAACCTTGGTGCATCACCAGCCACGTATAAGATATACCCAGCAATTTATTGCTGTTAATGGACTTTATCGTCATGGATATTTAATCGCTCCGGCATTAGTAGAGGAAATTCTACGTGGAATAAAGAGCAATCAAAAAGACATTTGTTATCCTGAGCTTTGGGAGGCTTATACATGATCATTTATATAAACGATAAACCATACACTCTTGATTCATCCTGTACCTTACAGGAAATGCTTGAGCAGAGAGAGGGTATTGCTGCATATGTAGCAATCGCAATTAATAATCAGTTTGTTCCTAAATCTATGTTTTCCAACACTATCTTGTGTGAAGGAGATCGTATTGATTTAATTGTTCCGATGCAAGGAGGGTAGGGCGATGTGGTATTTAGCAGATAAACCCTTAACAAGTCGTTTGCTTTTGGGGACAGCAGGCTATCCATCACTTGAGATAATGACCGATGCTGTTCGAGCTTCCAAAACCAATGTGATTACTGTGTCTTTAAAACGGCAAATGCCTTGTGACATGGATGGCGATTTATTCTGGCAAACCATACAGTCTTTGGATTGCAATATACTTCCTAATACTGCGGGCTGCCGTGACGCACAAACAGCGATTACTACAGCTGAAATGGCACGTGAATTATTTCAAACTTCTTGGGTTAAATTGGAAGTAATTGGTGATGATTACAGTTTACAACCCGATCCTTTTGAATTGTTACATGCTGCCGCCGAATTAGTAAAACGAGGTTTTGAAGTGTTTCCTTACTGTACGGATGATTTGGTTTTATGTCAGCGTTTAGTGGATTGTGGCTGTCGTATTTTGATGCCCTGGGCCGCCCCTATAGGTTCTGGAAAAGGACTGCTTAATCCTTTTGCTTTGGAGACATTACGACAACGATTACCGGATGTAACTTTGATTGTCGATGCGGGAATTGGGAAGCCATCTCATGCATCATGTATTTTGGAATTAGGATTTGACGCGGTCTTATTGAATAGCGCGGTCGCTTCATCGATTTATCCAGTGACTATGGCAGAAGCTTTTTCACATGCTGTCATCGCAGGGCGTTCTGCTTTTGAAGCGGGCATTATGCCTGAACGAATTACGGCACAATCGTGTACTCCTTTAATCGATACACCGTTTTGGCATCAGGAGATCGCATTATGAGCACTGTGTGGACCAACATTGGTAATGAAGCAGATAGACAAACATTTCGAGGGCTGGGTCTTGAGATGCAAACACAGCAATTTCATAAAACTCAGCCTGCTGCAATTAAAATTGAAGAGCGATTTTCTGCTGAGGACATTCAGATTCTAAATCATTACTCGGGACCTGTAGTTTGGGATTTCAGCTTATCTTTATCCCAATATGCTGAGGAAAATAAGCGTAATGTCAGCACAGGATTTTCTCTTGCAGATGTTTTGGTACTAAATACGCATGAAGCTGAATTTATTTTAAATTGTCGGGTTAAAACGCATCACGCCATGCAAGAAGCGGCATATGAACTATTAACCCTTGGCGCTAAAAGTGTATTTCTTTTAGGACAGCCTATGCAGGAATCTTCATGGCAGCATGATTATTGGACCAATGGAACCCGTTCATTTTGGCTAACTCAACATCGAATTGATGATGCAAAATATCCGGAACTTCGTTCAATACTCTCAGCTGCAATTACTGGTGCAATGGCCCTTGGTCATTTGCTTGAAGATGCTTTAGTCATAGCAAAAATGTACGTACATCAGGCAGTACGTCGAGGGCAAGTGAGTGTGTATTACGGTGGTTTTCCAGAAGATGAAACAGATTTACCATATCTTGCATCTAAGCCATTATATGAAAGGCCGCAGCCATTTAAGCCATGCCATCGATTAGGCCTTTATCCAGTGGTTGATCGATTTTCTTGGGTGGAACGGCTTTTAAATTTTGGAGTAAAAACCATTCAATTGCGAATTAAAGAAAAAACAGAGACGCTTGAAGAGGAGATGCGGCAAAGCATTGCTTTGGCTAAAAAATATCAGTCTACTTTATTTATAAATGATTACTGGGAAATGGCTTTAAAGTTGAATGCAGAAGCGGTGCATTTAGGACAATCAGATTTGGATACCGCGGATCTTGATGCAATTAGAGAGCGAGGGCTTTTGCTGGGAGTAAGTACTCATTGTTACTATGAAGTAGCACGAGCGCATGCACTGAGTCCTTCATATATCGCAATTGGCCCTATTTTTCCGACAACAAGCAAAGAAATGCCTTTTGCAGCTCAAGGGGTTGAATGCTTACAGCGCTGGAAACGTACGTTAAATTATCCTTTGGTTGCTATAGGGGGAATTAATATCGAGCGCATGCCTGATGTGGTGGCGACAGGTGTTCAAGGTGTTGCCCTTATTTCTGCAATCACTGAAGCTTCAGATCCAGACCAATCTACTCTGAAGCTTTTGAGTTTAATGGAACAATGAGAGGCTAAACATGTCCGTTTCATCCAAATTAAAGCGCTATGCACAGCAAATCAAATTAGAAGAGATAGGCGTTCATGGACAAGAAAAACTCCAAAAAGCGCGTGTATTATGTGTTGGTGCGGGAGGAATAGGAGCAACATTACTTCCATACATTGCAGGTGCAGGAGTAGGGACTTTAGGCATAATTGATGATGATCTGATCGAAGAAAGCAATTTACATCGGCAAATACTTTATCAAGAAAAGGATATCCATCATCTAAAAGCGACCACTGCAAAAATGAAGTTACAGGCTTTGAATTCAAATATTAACATCCAGGCTTATGACGCTCGTTTAAGTGATGAGAATGCTGAAGATATCATCGCGCAGTATGACCTTGTTGCTGACTGCTCGGATAATTTTTATACCCGTTATTTGACCCACGGGATTTGCTATCGCTTAGAAAAACCATATGTTTATGCCAGCGCATATCAATTTCAAGGTCATTGTTCGCTGTTTTATGGAAAAGAGAATCCATGTTTACACTGTGTGTTTCCAGTGATTCCTGATTCAGTTGCAAATTGTCAAAATGATGGTGTGTTAGGTACTCTCCCAGGTTTACTAGGGATCCTGCAAGCGACAGAAATTATCAAATGGATTACTCAAAGTGGAGTTTCTTTATTAAATCGTTTGCTTTGTATCGATTTTTTATCAATGGAAATGAAAAATATTCATTTGGTTAAAAATAAAGAATGTCCCTTCTGTGTGTACGGCCAAACAGTAGATAAAAATATTTTTACTCAATGCCTACCATCCGATGAGATGAACTCTTTTGCAGTATCATCACATGATTTACCAAGATTTTTGCAAAAAAATCCCGACGCATTATTGTTGGATGTAAGAACAGTTTCAGAACACAATAGGAATAACCTGGGTGGAACTTTAATTCCACTGGCTGAATTGCCAGATCGCTGTAATGAATTAAATCCGTTACAACCCACCCTTATTTACTGTCAGTCAGGACAAAGAAGTCAACGAGCTCTGATGTTGTTAAGACAAGCCGGGTTTCGTACAGTGTATCATTTGGCTAGTGGATTGGATTCATTGATATCAAATAGGTCATTATAAATAAAAAATAAAGAATTAACTTTGTGCATTTTGAATTCCCTTTTAAATGCTTCCAGAAAATTATAGTTCTAAATATAAACTACTATTGTGAAAAACTGTTTTAATTTCCGCGTTGATTCATTTACCTTAAGGGCAATTCGCTATATGATGTCACGCGATTATCAATAGTAGATTAAAGGAGACAATATGAGTTTTTTTATTAGCGATGCTCTAGCTGCAGCGGGGACTACAGCAGCGCCTCAAGGAGATGGAACTTTTTCGCTCATTATGATCGCCGCAATTTTTGTGTTGTTCTACTTCATGCTTATAAGACCCCAAAACAAAAGAGCAAAAGAACATCGTGATTTAATAAGCCGTTTAAAGAAAGGTGATGAGATTATTACTTCAGGCGGTATATTAGCTAAAGTAGTTAGTCTGGATGAGCAATACATCAAGATCAGTCTTGCCGAAGGTGTCGAGATTAATATACAAAGAGGCGCAGTGAGCACTGTATTGCCGAAAGGCACTTTAAAATCGCTTTAAGAAAGTCAGGACACGGAAATGCAAAATAAATATCCTTTATGGAAAAACCTGATGCTGATTATTATTGCAGTTGTCGGGTTTATTTACGCTATACCTAATTTGTATACAGAGAATCCTGTAGTACAAATTTCGTCTGAAACACCTGTGGATTATGATGAATTAAAAAACCAGGTAGAAGATATCTTAAAGAAAGATAATCTATCTTATAAATCACTCATCACTCAAAGTGAGTCTGTTGAAGTCGTTTTTTCATCAACTGATTCACAGTTGTTAGCTCGCGATACCATCAAAAATGCTTTGGGATCTCAATACACTGTGGCCTTGAATTTAGCTCCATCTACACCAAGATGGTTGGACTCTATTCGTGCGGCCCCAATGAAACAAGGTCTTGATTTACGAGGAGGAGTCCACTTCCTGTTAGAGGTTGATGTGGAAAGTGTGATTAGCCGTCGTTATGAAGGGGTAATGAAAAATATTAGTCAAGAATTACGTGAGCTTGGCATTCGTTATACCGGCATTCGTTATGTAGCAGACAAAGGCGTTGACTTACATTTCCGTGATAGTGAATCGATGAATAATGCCTATTTGGGCTTAAAGGAAAAAATGCCTGATCTCGTTTTTGTAAAAAGCAAAACGGGCAATCAAATAATAGGGTCGATTTCACCAGTTGAGTTAAATAGTACCCGTCAAAATACCATCGAACAAACAATGAGTATTTTACGAAATCGAGTTAATGAGTTAGGAGTTGGTGAAGCAGTTGTGCAACAACAGGGAGCAACCCGTGTTGCTGTTGATTTACCTGGTATTCAAGATGCTGCACGTGCGAAGCAAATTCTTGGTGGAACTGCAACGTTGCAATTCTATATGGTGGATCAGGATAATGATCCGCAAATTGCAAAACAAACTGGAGCTATTCCTGTCAATGATAAGTTACTGGTGATGGATGGACGTCCTATTTTGTTAAAAAGACAAGTAGTATTGAGTGGTGATTCAATTACCTCGGCAGTTTCCAGTTATGATCAGCAATCAGCTACTCCAGCAGTACAAATACAACTTGGTGGTGGCGGCGAAAGTTTGTTTACCAAAGTAACTCGTGAAAATATCGGTAAACGGATGGCCATTGTTTATGTTGAAACAAAAAATTCCATACAAACAGTAAATGGAGTGGAAAAAAGAGTTACTCATAGAGAAGAGCGTGTTATTAGTGCTCCGGTAATTCAAAATGCCTTAGGTAATAATTTCCAGATTACTGGCCTTACCGACAGTAAAGAAGCGAGTAACCTGGCTTTATTGCTTCGAGCAGGAGCTTTGCCTGCTGCGATCTATCCAATCGAAGAGCGCACAGTTGGCCCCACTTTGGGTAAGGAAAATATTCGCAGAGGTATTATTTCATTAGAAGTAGGCATGGGCTTAATTTTAGTCTTAATGCTGGTTTATTACCGTCTTTTTGGTCTCATCGCTGATATTGCGCTGATGCTTAACTTAGTCTTACTTTGTGCTTTACTGTCTGTAATCGATGCAACTTTAACTCTTCCGGGTATTGCAGGGATTGTATTGACGGTGGGTATGGCGGTAGATGCCAACGTGCTGATTTATGAGCGTATTCGTGAAGAGCTACGACATGGATTATCACCTCAGGCTGCAATTAATGCAGGATATGAGCGTGCATTTGCTACCATTCTTGACGCGAACGTAACTACCCTAATCGTAGCTATTATCTTGTTTGCTGTGGGTACAGGACCTGTGCGTGGTTTTGCTGTAACGCTTTCTTTAGGATTGCTGACCTCCATGCTAACCGGTATCACTTACACCCGAGGGATTGTAAATTGGTATTATGGCGGTAGGGCTGTTAAAAAATTATCTATTGGTATTTAAGGCGAGGCTCAGATGGAATTTTTTAATCCAAATTCAAATGTCGACTTTATGGGTGCTCGTCGTTGGACGGCGATATTCTCCATATTGATCTTTGTGCTTTCTATAGGTGCTTTAGCGATTCATGGTTTGAAATGGGGACTTGATTTTACGGGTGGAACTCAAATTGAAGTTTCTTACTCTTCGGCTGCAGACTTGCCATCAATCAGGGAAAGTTTGAGTAAGGCGGGATTTAAAGAAGCTCAGGTTGTGAGTTATGGTACGTCCAAAGATGTATTAATTAGTATTGCTCCTCGAGAAGATAAAGAGCAGGCTCGCTTGGTTGATCAAGTTATGAGTGCTCTTCCTGGGGCTGCAAAACAAAGGGTGGATATTGTTGGACCACAAGTAGGACAAGAGTTAGCGACTAAAGGAGCCCTGGCTGTTGTTGTTTCTTTGTTAGCAACGATGATTTATATTGCCATGCGCTTTGAATATCGACTTGCTGTGAGCTCTGCTGTTGCTTTAGTCCATGACCCTGTATTGATTCTGGGTATTTTTGCTTTTTTTGGTATTGAGTTTGATCTGAAAGCATTGGCCGGCTTGTTGGCAGTCATTGGTTACTCTCTAAATGATACCATTGTAGTTTTTGATAGAGTACGCGAGAATTTTGTGAAGATTCGTCGAGCCAGCTCTATAGAAATTATGAATATTTCAATTAACCAAACTTTATCACGTACCATCATGACATCGATGTTGACGCTTTTTGTGGTAGTTGCTCTGTTTATCTATGGAGGTGAGGCAATTCATGGATTTTCTCTGGCATTGATCATTGGTATTCTGATAGGTACTTACTCTTCTATCTATGTTGCGGGAGCCTTAGCTGTAGCAATGGGGCTTGATAGAAAAGATTTTATGCCAAGTCAACGCAAAGAAGTTGATAATCGACCTTAATATGTAAGCTGGCACAGCGGAACCAGAGTATCGGTTCGAAATACTCGCATTTAACCTGGGTTCCGCCGTGCTGCACCCAGGCTATACATAGGAAATGCAATAATATTGCATCACTATGAATGCTTTTTCTTACTTTTCACTCAGATTTCTGTTTTTATCATCAACGGCAAAAGTTTATACCAGAGAGAATGCTCCTCCCAGTTCCTCCTCTTCTTCCTTTTGCTGAGCATCTTTTGCATCATTTTCTTGCTGTACACCAGTTGATTCAGGTGCTTGAGTTGAGGAGTTTTCCAATTGTTTCTTTAGTTCTTCAATAACTTCAGGAGGGATTTGCATGGGGCTTTCGCTCTCTATTTCCTCTTCTCCTTCAATATGAATTTCACCTTCTTCAGTTATTTCAAGAATTTTTTTAGTGCAACCTTCTGGTAGGGCATTCTCAGCAACCCATTGAATAGGAATGCCCGCAATGATCATAGCGCCATCAACAATGCGTATTCCATCAATTGGAGCAAGTTCGGGAGTTTTACTGTAGTGACGACTTATTAGTGAGCAAATAGACCAGAGTAAATTATATGCCGCATCAAGAGGAAAACCTATACCTATCCCTACACCTTGCCCCAGATATCCTGCTGCTGTTCCCATAAGATGAGCCAAACTGATTGTACAAAAGGACGTAAAAAGTTTCGTTGCAATTACAGGTGCAAAGAGGGCAACACCCGTTGTTCCTGCAGGACTGAAAATCAATAAGGTGCTTCCAACCAGAGCAGTTAGTCGAACCCGAGGAGATATGGCTGTGGTCGAGTTAGTTGCGCCTTCTGCTAATACGACACCTACAGTGGCTCCTATATAGGCAAAGGCGGCGCCAAATAAAGGTTGTGTAATTGAGATGACAGGAAAGTTTGTAATTTGATCTGGAGTTTCTTTTTTTTGACACATCTCATTTAAAAAATCTGCGAATTGTTTCCACTCTTTTTCAGTAAATGGCTTAAGTCCATCTTTTTCGAGTACCACATTAGCATGTTCTAGAGCATGTGGTGTTTTAATAAGTCGCGCTGCAGTCAAGTAACATGTTTCTTTATCTTCGTCATCCAGAAAATTATCAACAGTTATTCCTAAATTATCCTCAGTGAGTCGATATAAAGCTGAATTCCGTTTTGAACTGCCAATTTGGGATTGTACATACAAGCAGGCAGCCATCATAAATCGTGCTGCAATGATATATACTTGACGCTGTGCGGGAGTTTTAATGTCTTGTTCATGTAACAAATGGATTTTAAGAACCGAGTTGACTTTTTCCAAGAATGAAACCTGTTTGTTTCTACTGACAACATCTGTTCCTCCAAAAAAAATAGGTTTTCCTATCATTGAAGGCTTTTCATTTAAATCAACATGTTTTTCTGCTTCATAAGCTTTACGTAGATTGTCAAATTTTGCGATACATCCTGGTGTAAGAATAAAGTGCATGATATCCCCCGTCCATTGGCATTCTTGGTATGTACTATAGGCGTGTAATTCCTTTTGTATATTTTATCTTACTTCGTAATTGTATAAATGCAATGTTATTTGATTATTTTTTACTAAATTGCTTCAATATGTTGAAAGTTTATATTTTATTTAGTGATTAAGCTTTTGAAATGATGCATTTTTTCAGGATTATGATACTTTTACTTAATGCTATAGTTATAGTGTATGTGCTAGGTAGGTAAGTCGTGTAACTTGAATTCGGAGTTATGCTCTACGTAGTTGCCTAAGCTGTATTTTTATTGGAACAGAGAAGGTGATTGAATTGATAAATGATATAAAAAATGTGAGTGTCATGGAAAGGCTGAAACATTTATTTCTGCTTCTTCGTGTATCCCACTGGTCCAAAGCAGTCTTTGTGATGTTGGGATTTTGTTACACACCTACTCCTGGATATTTTATACCTGCTTTACTTGCTGCTTTAGCTTTTTGTCTGATTTCAAGTGCTATATACATTTATAACGATATTGAAGACAGAACAGAGGACAGATTGCATCCTCATAAACGCCATAGGCCGATAGCAAGTGGAAGTGTTTCTGTGGCCGAAGCGATTTTTATGTTGTTTTTATTGCTACTCACCGGACTCACTTTAGGCTGGTTAATTTCTAAAAAACTGGCAATTATACTCTGCATCTATTTAGTAATTAATGTTGCCTACAACCATCTTTTCAAATTGATTCCCATTGTTGATGTGCTGTGCATTGCTGCAGGATTTATGTTGCGTGTATTAGCAGGGACGTTGGGTATAGGTTTACCCATTTCAATTTGGTTAATTGTTACAGCAACGTTGCTAAGCCTTTTTATTGCTTTAAACAAACGACGGATGGAAATGCAGTTAGGTCTAAAGCATGCAACACGCAAAGTATTGAAGAATTACAATCCTTTAATGCTTCATTGGCTGATTCTTGTAATTGGTGTTAGCAGTTTCCTTACTTACGTTTTCTATATTATATATGCTCGTGATGAATCGTTTTATTTTATGTTAACGGTTCCATTTGCCGCAATTGCATTATGGCGTTTTGCTTGGCTTGCAACGCAAGACATTGAAAATGATGATCCTGTCATTGTTTTTTTAAGTGATCGATTATCACGAATTAATCTTTGGTGTTTTGTAGTTTTAACTTTTATGGCCTTAGCTCAATGAAATCTGGAGTACGTTGGTATGACAGTATTCTGATTTTATTGTTTTTTTATTTATTTGTTCTACAGGTACAAGCGATTTGGCCATTTACCATTGATGATATGTACATTTCTTTACGCTATGCAAAGCATTGGGCTGGTGGAGAGGGCATATTATGGAATTTGCATTCTCCACCAGTAGAAGGATACTCCAATTTTAGCTTTGTCGCTCTGGGTGCTTTAACCCTCCTGTTAAAAGGTAACCCCATAATTGTTTTAAAAATAGCTGGTTTGTTCGGATTGTTCTTTACGTGTTATTTTATTTACTTAATTAGCCGATTCTGGCTTTCCAGACGTGAATCACTTCTTCCATGCATAGGTTTATTATTTTATAAAGGACAAATTATATGGGCAATTAGCGGTTTGGAGACTGCAGTATATCAATCATTTATATGTGGAGCCGTATATTGTTGTTTTAGAGGAATGGGGTATAACTTTTTTCCTAATTTGCGTGCATCCACAGGAAAAGCATATTTTGTAAGTGCTGGGATTTTGCTTGCTCTAGCTGGAATGACAAGACCTGAAGCTCCTGCATTTATGATTTTGTTTTTTATTTTGATGTGTTGGGATCGGCCTAAAGAAAAATCAGAACAGTACTGGGATGGTATCTTACTTTTTTGCTTAACCCTCATCTTGTTCTATGGATCATATTTTTTATGGCGTCTCATTTATTTTGGATATTTGTTTTCTAATTCAGTTTATTGTAAAGGGCTATCTCAATCATTTGCTTTTTCTTTGGATTTTCATTATCTCAAATTAATTTGGCCATTAGCTCTTTTATCGTTGCCTGCCTGCATCAATTCCCAAGATAAACGGCATTTCTTTTTATGGTTACCCAGTCTTGTGTACCTAATTTTGCTGGCAGATTCAGATCCTGTGGTGGCATTTGATAATCGACTATTTTTACCTGCTTTTGCTCTGTTGCTTCCTCTGTTAGTGCTAGGTATTCGTAGAATAGTGTTTGCCTTTAGGCAAAAGGAAGATTTCATTTTTACTTTGCTTTTTTATATAAGTTTTTTTGTTGTTTTATTTCTTTTTATTCCGGCCATGAGTTTGGCAGATTACCAGTACTTTAGCAAAAATCCAGTCAAAGGCGAACAATTGCGTGCCAAGGTAGTTGATTGGTTAAATAGTCATGCATCTCCTAATGATTGGGTAGTTCTAGCGGATAGCGGCTTGATTCCTTATGCCAGTCCATTCAATTTTATTGATTCATACTGTTTAAATAATTTGGTAATGGCCCACTATCCGACAAAACAAATGTATGAGCAATTTTGTAAGGATGTTTTGCATAAAAAACCGGCATTTATTATTTTAACTTCGCTTATTGAACAAGGAAGAGTAATATATACTCCAAGTGATGTTTGTTTAAAAGCAGCTTTAAGCAACCATAACGATTATAAATTAAGTAACACTTATGTGAGCAAAAACCCTGATTCAATTTATCGCTATGAAATATATGAAAATTCCTCTGTTTTTTCATCAGGAAAGAAATAGATTAGAATTAAGGTTTACCAGGACCAGTAGTGATTTTTGATGAGATACATATCAACATAGTGTACTATCTCTAGATAATAAGAAATAAAATGAGTGAAGGATGATTCTGTATGATACACAAAATGCCAATATTTCTGCAAAAACTGCATAAAAAATTTCCGGTTTTTCTGTGTGATATTTTTGCTATTCCAGTAGCATGGTATACAGCATATTGGTTGCGTTATAACATGCATCCACTTCCTAAAATATTTATTTCGACGCATTTCATTATTGCCTTGACTCTTTTAACAATGATTCAAGTTTCCTGTTATTTTTATTTTAAGACATACCGTGGCCTGTGGCGCTTTTTTTCATTAAACGACGTGGTTCGAATTTTAAAGGCTACCCTCTCGGCGACTGTGTTGGGAATCCCTGTTTTATATCTAGCGTCAATACTTCATGAGGTTCCTCGCTCTGTATTTCCTTTATATTGTCTGATTTTAACTACTCTCCTTTGTAGCTGCAGGATGTTGAGAAGAATATATTGGGATAAACGAGCCAAATGGAATAAAGCAACTGAAATGAAACGGGTACTCATTATTGGTGCGGGCATGGCAGGAGAAGGGCTTTGCCGTGATTTAAGACGTTCCAATCAGTATACACCAGTAGGTTTTATTGATGATAATTTAGCAAAACGTGGTCTTGAGGTTCATGGAATTCCTGTTCTGGGAACGACTAGCCAAATTGCCGAGCGAGTCAAGCAGTATGAGATTGATTTGATTTTTATTGCTATTCCATCAGCAAGTTCTTCATTGATGCGCCGTATTGTAACCTGCTGTGAAGAAAGCCAAATTCCATTCAGTACTCTACCTGGCCTTAATGATTTAGCGTCTGGAAGAGTAGAGGTCAATGCATTAAGACCAGTTAATATAGAGGATTTATTAGGCAGGGATCAGGTCAATTTGCAATGGGACCGATTAACAGCGGGTATAGCCGGAAAGAGAGTATTGGTTACTGGTGGGGGAGGTTCAATTGGCTCAGAGCTTTGCCGACAAATTTTGGCCCTTAAGCCTAAGAGTTTGGCAATAGTCGAAAACAGCGAGTTTAATTTATATCAAATTGAACTTGAGCTGAGGCACAGTTTCCCTGATATTCCTCTAGAACTTAAGTTAATCAGTGTTACAGATGAAGTAGCGATTAATGATCTCTTCGCTGATTTTTTACCGGAAATAGTATTTCATGCTGCAGCATACAAACATGTTCCACTTTTACAAGATCAAATACGTGTTGCAGTGATTAATAACGTCCTTGGAACCCAGGTTGTTGCGAAGGCTAGTGTTACCGTTGGTGTCGAAAAATTTATTTTGATTTCTACGGATAAAGCAGTAAACCCAACCAACATAATGGGAACTACCAAGCGAGTCGCTGAGATTTATTGTCAGAACCTGAATGGAAGGGTTAACACCCAATTCATTACAGTTCGCTTTGGAAATGTATTGGGCTCAGCGGGAAGCGTTGTCCCATTATTTCAAAAGCAATTACAAAGTGGTGGTCCGATAAAAGTAACTCATCCGGATATGCAACGGTATTTTATGACCATACCTGAAGCAAGCCAGTTGATTTTACAGGCCATGGTTAATGGAAGAGGTGGAGAAATCTTTGTCCTGGATATGGGAGAGCCAGTTAAAATCAGCTATTTGGCAGAGCAAATGATTCGCTTGGCAGGGAAGGAGCCTGGAAAGGACATTATGATTGAATACACTGGATTGCGTCCAGGAGAGAAATTATTTGAAGAGTTGTTCCATGAGTCTGAACAATTGGCTTCAACAGAACATGAAAAATTATTCAAGGCAAAATTCCGTGAACTCAATTGGGACGAGTTGATTCAAACAATGCGTTTATTGAATACGGCGTGCCAGGAAAATCAGAGCGATGAGTTGTTCATCTTATTAAAGAGCTTGGTTCCCGAGTTAAATACAACTCCTGTGGCAACAGTAGCTTAGTTGGTTTGTGAGTATGTTTTATGGCGCTCATTTATGAGGAAGAGGTTTTAAAATGATTATTTCGTTCGATGATTTTGCCAAAGTTGAATTACGCTCAGGTACTGTAGTTAAAGTGGAAGAATTTCCTCGTGCAAAAAAGCCGGCATATAAAGTTTGGGTTGATTTCGGTAAGGATATAGGCGTATTACAAACCTCTGCTCAAGTTACTGCACATTATACGCCAGAAACTTTATTAGGACGTTCCGTAGTAGGTTGTGTCAACTTAGGTGAAAAAAATATCGCAGGTTTTACCTCTCAATTTTTGCTGGTAGGATTTTCTGATGAAAATGGAGCAATATGCCTCGTAACTACCGATCCCAAAGTACCTAATGGACAAAAGTTACATTAATTTTGTTGCTAAATAATTTGGAAGTTAAGCAGCTAAAAAATCAGTTTTATTGACGGGGTTAAAACTTCTGGGAACTCATTATTTTAGCCCTAGGTGCGTATTGTTGACTCAAAGGCTGAATATCTTTTTTATGTAAATATTTCTTTATTTCTGGTAAGTTTTCTGCCCATTCAAGATAACTTTTCAAATTAGTATAATTGTCTTCATAGCCTTTAAAAATATTATTTTCGTCTTTAAGCCTTTTAGGTCTACGTAAGTCAGCTACTTGTGCATCTGGGTGAAGTAGATTCTTATCATGCAAGAAACAAATCAACTTATAAAAAGACAATGAAGTGGGTTTATAATGGCCGCTGTTATTATCGAGAGCAGTGATTTTTCCATGTTCTACTAACCACATTCCCGCACATCGCACTTTTTTTCCAGAAGTCATAGTTGAGTGATGATAGATACCAGACTCATGTATATGTGTATAAAAATGGTTCTTATCTTTTGCATCCCAAATAAATGCAGTTGCACCGAGTGGGCAACCTACTTTAAAGACAAAATCAGCTAATTTATCTGTATTTAATGCAAATATATCTTTGGAATTTAATTTTTTAGCCATTAATTTATAATCACCATCCACACATTCAATATGAACTGATACGTTTTCTGAAGATTCATAATTCACTGGACCCATTTTAGTTTTATAAGAGCCACGCCAATTAGAACTAATATCTCGGGTTGTTGTGCTGATAGGATGCTTTTCCAGCCATAAGAAAAATGGGACCTTAGTCTTGCTCTCAACCCATTGATAAAATGCAATGTTCATCGGATATTCTGCGGTATTACGTTTACTTTTCAAATCATCGAGCATAAATTCGATGGGACGATGAACAGGATCTTGTTTTTCCAATAAAGTGCCACTACTCAAACGAAAAAATTTATGTTTACAATGTTCTTTTTCTTCAGTTTTCAGGGTTTTAAGTAGTAATTTCTTATCTACATATTTAGAATTTGCATGCTTATAATACTCTTTTAATTTCTTTAGGTAATTTATTTTCTTGTTCGCTCTCTGCTGTAACCCATGGATCCATGGATCTATAGATCCTTTAAGACGGGTATCTTTGCGTGGCTTTGTCGAAGTTGACACCAAAAATCCAAATGGATATTTATCCTCAGTTACGTTTTCTTGCTCTTTAGAGATAAATTGATTGCCTAAATAATCTTTATACTCTTGAGCAACCAGTGCTATTTGTGCTAATTTTTTCTGTCGTTTGGGGATATTTTTTAAGTTTACTTTTGAAATATTATGATATTCATCTAATAAATTAGATAATTTGTTAATTAATTCTTTAGCGTTTGGATCATCATGTTGTTTACAATTTTTTAAAATCACAAGCCAATCATCAAGGGCGTAAACATCTTGCCATATAGCCATGGATTAAAACCTTTACTATATTAATCTAATTGTGTACAAAAATAGATTATATCATTCAATTATAATCCATTTTGATTTAAATGTGAGTTTTTATGCCTAAATATAGAAAAATAAATTTAAATGAAGCACTTTTCTTACTACAAAATAATGCACCAGATTTGGTTTCTTTAGACTTGAGCGATCAAGAGATTAGCGAACAATGTTTGTATGAATTAGTTGAGGCAATAAATGCAAATAATTATTTAAAACGAATAAAACTGGATTGCTGCATGATTGATGATGATAAAGTTAAAATCTTATCAAGGCTTGACTCAATTGAAGTGCTTTCGTTACGAGCGAATAAAATCTCAGACAATGGCATGCGCTTATTGGCTGCCATGCCATCACTTAAAAAACTAGATCTAAGTTCTAATAATAATCTTTATGACAAAAGGATTACCGCAAAAGGTTTGAACATTTTTGTTAGGAATTCAACTCTAGAACAACTCACTTTAAGTGATAATGAGCTTGATGATGAATGTGCAAAAACATTAGCACGAAATAATTTACGTAGGCTCATATTAAGTAAGAATCAAATTTCTCATAAAGGAGTAACTTATCTGGCTGCACATAAAAAGCTTAAATTTCTTGATATAAGCACAAACAAAATTGGCGATTCTGGTGCTAGTACTTTAATAAATGAGAATCTAAGAATTAGAGTGTTGATTCTTAATAATAATAAATTAGGTATAAAAGCAATAACTAAAATGAAAACTGAGCAGTTAAAAAAATTAGATCGACTCGACCTCTGTTTAAATCCTTTAGGACACGATGGAATTAAGTTATTACAAGATAAATGGGGATCACAGGATGGATTAAGTACTTTTTTTTGTCAAAAAAGAAATAGAAGTTTCATTACAGGATTATTTAATACGATTCATACGCAATTTTTTCCTGAGAAGGAAAACAAACCAGCACAATCTATTGTACTTAATTCTACTTTATAGTAGTAATAACAGAATTTTGCTTTAAATAAGAACAAGCCCAAATTAGTTTTGGGCTTGTATCACGCACAACAAGATGTTGTTAAAATTAAACCGGTGGGAAGAGATCCTGGAACTTAACACGGGTCTTGAGGTGCAGGGCTTTTTTCCTGTTCTTCGACAAATCAAAAATCTTATAGATTATGATAGGAACAATGAAACTAATCATACCTATGTAAAAAGCAAGCTTATAGGTAGGATCTTTATTCAACACCAGGAAAAATAAAGCAATACACATAAGTATGATTGCGAGGATTCCAGTATAGGGGGAATAAGGAGTCACATAGCGAAGATTCGCTGTAGTATATCCAGCTTGATATAATCGATACCTAAAACGAATTTGTGAGGTGCACAAGGATATCCATGCCAGAGTTCCTGTAAATCCAGATACAAGCAGCAGGGCGATGTAGAGTTGTGTTTGCCCGAAAAAGTACCCCACACCTAAAAGAATCCAGATGGTGATTAAGGTTGCGATAATCGCATTTTGCGGTACTGAATTGTGATTGAATTTGGCAAAAGTATGTGGAGCCATACCATCACGAGCTAAAGCATTCAAAGCTCGAACAGTGCCATAAAATCCCGAGTTAGCACACGATAAAGTAGCGCTGAGGGTCACAAAACTGGTTACAGCTCCGGCCCATTTGAGATTGTAAAAATTTAGGGCATCTGCAAACACAGAGTTAGATAATCCGGCTTTTTGCCAAGGGAAAATTAATACAAGACAAAATACTGGAATGATGTAGATGAAAAGAATTCTTAAGGTTACATTGCGAATTGCGTGTGGAATCATCCGTGCCGGGTTTTCTGATTCTCCAGCAGCAAGACCAATGATTTCAGAGCCTTGATAGTTAACCAGCAAGAGAACCATCGCAGTTAATAAGGACATCGTCCCGTTAGGAAGAAATCCTCCATCACCTAAAATGTACTTGGATCCAATAAATCCATCTGAGTCCGGGCCGTGGATTAGACCTAAGAAAATTAATATAGCTAAGATAACGAAGCCAAATAAAGCCAAAATCTTAATCAAAGCCAGCCAAAATTCGATCTCACCAAAAGTATCTACTTTGGCCAGGTTAATGTATGTTATCAGTAAGCCAAAGCAAACAGCCCATACATATCCATTTACTCCAGTAAACATTTCCATGATGATTCCCCCCGCAACACATTCGGCGGGGATATACGCCACCCAACTGATCCAATAAGACCATCCTACGCCACAGGCAACGGATGGCGATATAAAGTCAGCGGTATATGTGACAAAGGAACCTGAAATAGGAATTGCTACAGCAAGTTCACCCATACAAAGCATGGTGAGAAAAATAATCAAGCCGCCTAGTATGTAAGCTAGAAACACGGCAGGACCGACAAGATTAATTACTTCACCAGTGCCTAAAAAATAGCCTGATCCGATAATTCCCCCCAAGGCTATCAGCTGCACATGGCGGTCTTTCAATCTTCGGCTATAACCACTGTCTTTAATGGGTTTGTCTGTTTCAATCTTACTCTTTTTCACGGGCTGTTTAGTTCTCACAGGTTGTCATAATTTTGGGTGACGCTATGTTATATTCATCTGCAATAATTTAAAACCATTCTCAATTAAAAAATCAGAAATATTTTTTATAAATATTAAATTTTCTTTTTAACTCATATAAAAAATTTTTTAGCAAGATATTATAAATCATTTTTCACCCAATTGAATATTATTTCGCTAAATTAGTGAAAAATATTACAAAGAAAGCCGTACTTTATTGATTTATTAAAGAGATTAACCAGCAAAAGGAATTGTGCTCACTAGTTTTCATGTAAAAAAATGCTTATTTACTAGACTGCAGTACTCCGAGTATTCATAGCAGTTGCATCATCATTTAACTTAAGTATACTTTTCAATACGCCGCTGTAGCTCAGTTGGTAGAGCAGTTGATTCGTAATCAGAAGGTCCGCAGTTCGATTCTGCGCAGCGGCAAAGTAAAATCAATAAGTTATAACAGGTTATACTCTGACTAAGTCTTCTGGGGTACACTTTGGGGTACCTTTTTTCAAGCTATTCATATCACTTAAATTACACAATCTCTTACCAATAATTTGGTTAATGGAATCCTGATTGGGAGTCTAATTTATTCATCCTCGTTTTATACATGATAATTGTGCATTAATGCCTACTCGTTGCGATAGATAAAATATAGACTCAATGATCAACTGGAGATATAGTGTAAAAATTAGATGCTTAATTCAATTGATTCAATGAAATAATGAATCTACAATCCCGGCCCATCCAATAAATGGCTTAATAAGGAGATGTTATGAAAGAGTATTTTTCTAATAGAATCGATACTGAAGAAGACAAGGATGAATACATGCCTTGGTAACCAAAGGAGAGATAAAAATCTCCTTTGATGGATTTACTACTAATATGAAATTAGTTTTTAACAATGATGTTTTTGCAGTAATTGACGACTTCTTAGAGCTCTCAGCTTTTGAGCAAATCTGGAGTTTTATTCAAACTAAAAAATTCAAATTTGTTCATTCTTCTAGATGGATAAATGCTTTTAGTCTCGAGGACGGATCTCCTTTATGGGGAGGTGTGACTATTTCTCATCCTAGGCCTGAACCTTGTACTACAGAACAAATTTATCCTACAAACACCACAATTGATCTGTTTATAAAAGAATTAATTGCAGAATCTTATGAGTTTGGCCATTTAATAGGTTTCAAAGATATAGATTGGGATTTTTTCTATGCTAGACCCTATCTTTATCCCAGAGGTGCAGGCCTTTCTTGGCATACTGATGGTAAATACAAAATTTCAGGTGCTTATGTATATTACTGTCATCCTATTTGGGACATAAATTGGGGCGCTGAATTATTAATTAATCCTACACCTCAACTGGATTTTGATTACTCTGAAGTGACGTTAATCAATAATACGAAGAAAAAAGTAGGATTCCATCTTAACAGTTCTGAGTTGAATAAATATGCTGCAGATGGGATTGGACATTATATTGTACCAAAACCTAATAGGCTTGTTATTTTTAAAAATGATATTTTGCACTGTATAAAAAAAGTAGAACACTCTGCAGGAAATCATGTAAGAGCATCTATAACCGGTTTTTTTATGAGTGATACTAAAATAGCTGAAGCAAGAGAAGCTGAAAAAGAGCATTCAATTTAAAAATTATTTATATGTCCACCAATTGTAGATAACTCCCAATAAGCTTGGAATTTAAAAATGAATTTAGTGAATGATCTTTCACCCACACAGGCACAAGAACAAGTAAATTTTGTTATTTTGATACCCAATACAAATGAAGTTATTTTAGATAATTTTATTCTCAGGAAAGAAGATCTTCCTTATAACGAACAACCAAGTCATTATCAATTTAAAAAATGGTCTGCTTGGTGTTCTGCTCATTTTTCCTCCTATTCCTTTTATGTTAAATATAAAAATGCTCTCTTAAGGTGTAAGCAGTTTTTGTATGACTTTGGACCTTTATCAACATTAGATCATGCTGCTTTATATGATCATTGGGTTTGGGAAATGAAACCTCATGAAGTGAATCAGGAAAACATTTGTTGGATTGGTTATGATTATTCCAAATTGAAAACGTTAAGTTTTTTATCCTATGGGACTAATATTGAACTTCGTTTACTCGAAGGAAAATTGAAGGATGAAGAGTTTTTAGAACTTGCTAAATTTTTTTCTCCTATTCCAACATCAAATTAAGTCTTAAAAAAGAATTTTTTTGAGTTATCTTATTGGTCACGATATAGCAACTGCATGGAAAATGCTTGTATTAATAGAAACGAATATAAACCACCCTCAAGCATATGGAATTTAAGATGGCCAATGCATAATATCCTTAGAGCTGGAAAACCGGATCGCCATATAGAATATTTAAATTTTCTTAACTTGGATTTTATTCCAGATAGTCAAATTATTTATGGCAATAAAAATCAAATAGAAGAAATTCAACTCGTTATGTTCCCTAAGGATGGAAAGAAAAACCAAATTGCATGGTTTCGTGTTTTCAATAAAAATTCTTTTCCAATGAAGAAACCAGCACTTTCTCGATTACCTAATATGAATATATTTAGTGAATTTAGTGGTTTTAATTTAAGTGTTCTAACCTCGAAGAGTGATTTGATTTCGAGTAATATTTACGTTGCCAGTGTTAATAATTCTTATGGACCACATGATGCCCTTTGGTGGGATAATGAAAATGCTTATTTGTTACAGCTTAGCGCTGGAGTTAATACTTCTTTAGGGGATTTTCAAGAGATTTTTATCAATTTGTAAATGAAAAAATCGAACGTTAGCACTTCTAAATACACATTGCTTTTAGCCACTACTCTTTCTGCGGCAGCTTCGAGTCAATAATTAATAATATTGGCTAATCATAATTAATGAAGGGTTAGATGCTCTGCACCCAAGGCTAGTGATAAGGTTCTAATTTGAAGAAAATTCTACAACTCTTTATCTTTATTGGCACACAAATTAAAACTATGAATAAGCTGGACGTTTGCCGAAACGTCCAGAGTAAACACAGGTAGAGTCACGATCCAGTATGCAACTAAGCTTGTGTAGTACTAATGAGTACGTTTAAGTTCTTGCTAGTTTATTTACCCTTCAAGAACTGGAATCTCTGTATCATTTTTAATGATCTGGTTCCCTGAGTTTATCTTCGCCAGACAAATAATGTAACTATCTTGTTTATTGAGGTTAAAACTAACGCGGTATTGACCCTGCGGCACTTTGATTATTTTTTCTGGAATAACAGAAAAGTGATCCGTGATTACTAAAGTTCCGGTTGGTACTTCCAAGGTCAAAATATCTGAATACGCAACTAATGTTTTTTTCTCCTTTTCTGAAAATACAGGGTACTCCAAATTAACCATACGCACTTGAACTTTAAAAGTTCCGTCAGAAGCTGTAGAGAAGCACAATCGTTGTCCCTGGCAGATAATTTGTTTTATTTTCTCATTATTTTGTTCAGTTTCGTTCTTCAAGAATGCTTGATCTGCGATACCAATTGCAGCTGCATCCACATTAATAAAAAAATTTTCTTTTAAAATTATCTTCAAATCTGACAGCTCTATACCTAATAGTTTTAACTTAAGATATGACAATTGGTGAAGTTTTTTATTGAGTTGACTAGGAAATCCAGAAACTTTTTTTGCAGAATTTATAATGGTTGTATATAGTTCAATATCTTCAATAGATACCTCTTCTGATAGGTCGAGTTGGAAGCTTAATGCCTTCAATCGTTTGTACTTTTCTTTTGGATTTAGCTTGTTAATAGCAAGCCACTCAGCCCTAACCTGTTCAGCTTTATTCTCAATACTCAAAGACGTTACCTCGCAGCTGTTAATGAAAAATGAAGGGATAGTATTTATGAATACTACTAAAATTCAGGATACATAATTAATTCTAGCAATAGAGAGTTTCTTTTCAAACTGCTACAAAGCCTGGTGAAGCACCGACCTAACAAGCGTAGCGGATTACGGGGCTCATTAAGTAATGGCAATATCCCTATTAGCGAGCATGAACATCCCCATACTATTTGGAAATTCATTGATAGCAACTATGCTGGGTAATGGAGATTAATTAAAAGTTGTTCCCAAAATCCATTAATGAGCCAAATGTACTTTTGTTGAAAAAATGCCCTAGACTTATGATACATAATCCCATAATCCGCTTCGTTCCTTACGGGATTGCTTGTCATTCCAATGATTGTCACACCCCTAATTGATTTTTGTATTAGTTAATAGGTCCAAGCGAATATGTAATTCTTCGTAGAATTGTTCGTTAATTAATCTTTGTCTTTTAAGATTATTAATCCCGGTTCTTATTTTAGTAAAATTCTTTTGATCGAAATCAATTCGAGCTTTTCTAATAGCTCTCTTGAACTCTTCAATCCATTTCCTTTGCGCAAGATTATTTCTGTTATGAGGCAGTGTAAAAGCTGATTCGCCGTTATAGTAATAAAAGTAAAGTCGGCTTTTGGTTTCGCAAATATAATACAAAACTGAGAAGTATGAAAAAAAAGCGATAATACCAACAATTAGGGGTAGATTTATATTTAAGAGATATTCAGGATAACGAAAAAAGGCGGCAAAAAAACCGATTATAATTAGGAATTCTAGAATTAATAGGCTCCTTGCCAATAAAGACAAAGTTCTTTTAATAACTTTAGTTTTTGTGGAAAAAATGGCCAAAGGGGCAGTTTCTTTAGAATAACCTAGTGGCGTTTTCTTTGCTAATAGAAGCGTATCATTTCCTATGATTTCCAGATTAATGTGATAAAGGTAATATTTTTTTTCGGAATAAATGCTCATAAAATTACTTTGGTAAATTAATAATCTTTTTGTTGAGGTCAATATCATCTTGAGTTTGATAGATAGATGTTTCCAATTGTGTCAATTCTATAGGTGTTAATAATTCATATCGTTGAAGCAAAAATAAAGTATCTTCATTAGAAGGTGCTGCTTCATGAATTCGATTTACTATGGCTTCTAGAAAAGCTTGGTTTTTCTTTTTATTAATGGGGTCGTTCGGAAGAGAAAAAGCAATAATAGTATCGTCATGTAAAAAACTAAATCTAAAAGTGCAACGCTCTTTATACTGACAAAAAAATTTATAGCTTGCGAATATAAAGATAAAAAGATAAACAATAAGCTGTGTAGTTCCAAACATATCAAATCTTGGGCTTTTAGAAAGCCACTGATTACTCCGTACTATTATACCAAATGAAATATATCCCAATAATAAGAGATAAAAAGGTTGCCAGAAACCACCATAAATATAGTGTGGATTAATTTGGTTTAGCGGTATACAAAAATTTTTTTTAGGCTGAGATTGATCGATGCAGCGAATCTCTGTTTTGCTAAGAAGGTAAAGTTGAGTACCAAATTTATACTCCAAACTAAACATATCTGAGGTATTCATAAAGTCTAATTTATTTTTAAATGTTAATAATTGTACATTATAAATATTTAATGTAAATGATAAATACATTTTGGTGAGATTCTGAAAATTCTGCTGCATATGGTTGATCTTGCAGTAACTGGCAATTTTATTAGTGACTTTGAGGCCTATGGCAGTTCCTGGAAATAATAATGAGAGTAGGGTATGGCCGAAAAATGATCGTTTTTTTGTTCCTTGTGGCTTGGAAAATTCTGAAACAACTTTGATAAGAGCCCCTTAACGAGGCTTAGTAAGAAGAAAAAACATAAGTTTGTCCATTAACATCCACTGAACAATAATCACTAATAAATAGATCACGAGCAAAAGACTCATAATCAAAATAACAGATCAAACTATCTGGTAATTGATGGGCATAACACTCATCTAATAACTGCTCGGCAAAATCAACCTCAGAATCATAACAACCGTGGCAATTCTCCAACATAGTTTGTGCCTCATCTATTGAATAGTAACTAAGAAGGGCTAAGCCCAGCTCACCATGTTCTTGGATAAATGAGGCGTATTCCACAATATTGCTTATTGTTTCGTACTCATGGATTTGAATGCTACCGAATCCTTCATAGTCATGTATGGCGTATTCTTCAGCATCTGGTTCAGTGCTGTTATCCAGCATTTCCCAGATCTCTTCCATGATTTTATTTTCGCTTTGTGTAGCATCTATCCAAACACCATGTAGGATGGCGTTATTGTATGATGCTAAACAAGCGACATAAATTGAAGGGGTGTCCATGGGATTATCTCCTAATGTTAAGGGAGCAATCCCAACGGGAGCTTGCTCCCGTTGTAGGGTATGATTAAAACAAAATTACTTCAATTAACAAGCAATTCGTTGAGTATCGAACTGTTTGAGAAAAGAAATCAGGGATTCCAATTTATACAAACTTAACTCAGCCTGCTGAATATCATGGGTGTTGATTTGCAGTCGATGACGGCTTAAATCATTTACACAACAATTCAGCTCAAAGAGTAAATGTTGAATTTCAAGTTGTGCTGGTTCCTGTTGTTGCATGTTAGCTCCTTGAAGTAGGGAGGATTAGCCCCAAAGAGACTGTTCATCCCAATTGGGTTATGCAAAAAAGATCACCGAAACATCGGTTGATTTACCTGGTTATTAATGATGATGTGCTTAAAGCACTCCTCGGGTATAAAACCTTAAAGACATCTCCTGGTAGGGTTTCCCTGCTAAACGCTTTGTCATGGAATTAGGGAACAAGATGGCCTATCACAAGACCTGGTGGTTTCGTCAGAATTGCACTGGCTCTTCAGTTGTGTTGCTTTGAGATTATCAGGCCAGTATTGGAAATCAAGAGCTTTTTTCAGTTGATATTAAACGAACGTAAATGAACTATCCAAGTTCGTGTTTGATTGTTCATTGGCTAGTTCCCGTTTCAACTATGATATGAATAAATAGATATTAATGGACTTTGTATGAGAGTAAAGACAAGGATATGAATAAAGGAAAAATATACTTACTTTCGTAAAAGTTACTATAATAACTTGAGATTTCTCATAAAATAACCTGGAAAACACTATGCCTGAACCTATCCCCTATGTTTATAGGGAAGAGCGCGATCACAATGAGAGGGTTGTGGGTAGTCTGATATCTCAAAATATGGTGAAGGAAACCCTAGATAGCGATCGCCTTCTTTATATTCATCAGCCGCTATCTACAAATGCTCCTCCAGGAATTTTAATACTTATGGATGGCGAACAAGAAATGCGTCCGGGGTTTGCGGCTAAATCTACCCCAGAAATTGTAGATGAGCTGTATGAAAATAAAAAAATATCTCCGCAAGTCTGTGTATATATTCCTGCCCCTCAAGATAGGATAAGAGAGTATGCCTGCAATGAAGAATTCGCAAATTTTTTAAACAACAAACTTGTTCCTCTGCTTCGAAAGCCTCCATTCGGTTGCAGTGATTGCCGAGAACAAACAACAATTGTCGGCACCAGCTTTGGCGGGCTTGCAGCAACACATGCGGCACTTACTTATCCTGAAACCTTTGGTAATGTTCTTTCTCAATCAGGCGCTTTCTGGTGGAATGAGGGGTGGAAAGGATTTGATCATCCAGATAAGTGGACAAGTGCTTCTAAAACAGCTAAACATGAGACAACACAGCAGGCGATGGCGATGAAGTGGTTGAATGAAATTCCTCACAAAGAAGGCTTATCAGTTAATTTTTATTTAAGTGGTGGTGAAATTGAGGAAAATAAAACCCCTAGTTTAAATGGTGAATCATTCCCGGGAGCAACAACATTAAACAATGAGTTGAGTACACGGTTAGCCGATCGCGGACATAATGTGACAACAGCAATCACAAGTGGAGACCATGATTATGGCTCTTGGCAATCTGATAAACCAGTTGCATTGCAAACACTGCTACCTAAACCCGCACTCCAGCAAGCAGCTGATCATGAAAAAGCAAAACAATATAGAGATAATTTAAGAGAAATGAAGAGATCAGATCTAGAAGAAACATCATCTAACGCAGAGACCGAAAAATTTACTCCTTTGCCTACAACACCAAAACCACCATGGGAAAAATAGTGTCATTTTTTGTCAGTTCCCCACGCTATCCTAGTAGCGCTTATCCATGATTAGAATATTATGTGCAGTAGTCAAATAAACATCATATTTGCATTGAGTTAATCAAAAATTACTGTGTATAATTATCTACTAACCGCAATAAATTTTTTTAATACTCAATCTTGAATGTCCTAATTCCTGGCTAATCAATTCCCTTGCAGTTTGATCCCAATACTTTTCAAGGGAACTAAGTTCTTTATTAGTTCTGCCCCCTTGTATTGGACATATAAGTCCTTTGCCAGCTTTGTCATAACATTTTGTAATCTCATGGTATCTTTGCTGAGCATAGGCATGGCGAAGCCCATGGCATTTGCTTAAGCCCATTTTCTCTATGACTTCATGATACTGAGCCAAGTGATTTTTGTAGGTTTTTTCTTTGGGTATAAGCGATTGCTCAGCTGGAACTTGTTTTATAGCTTTGATTAGCCATTGTCGTTGTTTTTCATTAGTGAGTTTAATATCGCGTCCGATTATTTCCCAAAAAGGGAAGCAAAATTTATTTATCGATTTAATGTGTACTGATGCTTTGGATAGCTCTCAAATAGAAGGAGAGCATTTAAACAGAGACAGCGTTCAATCATCTATTAAAAAAGAGCTAGGTTTGTCTACGGAAGCTCCTAGAGCCAGCATGGCAGAACGTGGGATCGCTAAAATGATGGCTAATTTATATCAAACGATTTCTAGCCCACTAACACATCAGGTTTTATTTGATTGGTATCAATTTTTAATGGGTAATAGCCATCATTTGGAACATATTGGCCAATATCGTAAGCATGAAGAAGCTATACAAATTGTTTCTGGGCCTGATTATGATCGAAAAATCCATTGTGAAGCGCCTCCTTCAACATGTGTTCTGGACGAGATGGATCAATTTATTGGTTGGTTTGAGCGGAGTGCTTTCACGGGTTCAGCTCCTTTGCCTAGATTAACCAGATCAGGAATAGCCCATTTATGGTTTGAGAGTATCCATCTTTTTGAAGATGGGAATGGAAGAATAGGGCGGTTTGCTAACATCGCTTTAGCAGCGCAACAAAGCACTTATTTGTATATTGATTTTTATTATTAAGAAATCTGTAATTTTAAGGGAAGCGGAAGGGAAAATTAATTCAAGGCAAGAAAAGATTTTATTAAGATTATTTCAAGCTGGTCCTGATGGATTTATAGGTGGTTTAAGCGCTAAAAATTGTATGAGCATAACAGGTACCACGATCGCTACAACAACCAGAGATCTAACTGACTTGGTTAAAAAAATATTCTCAAACGAAAAGGGAACTTATAGCGACTCGTTATTTTTAAAATCTCGATAAAGCTTAAATAGAGTTTAGTGAATTAGGTACTCCATGTGTATTTGATCTAGGTGTCCAGCAGCGAGTACTGAAATTGAACTTGCTGCAACGTATAATTGGGCCGACATTGTGTGTCAAATGGATATAGTGATTTTAATTTAACTGTCCTAACTGCCATGATGCTCTGGGGTGGGGTAATAAAAATACTTATCAATTTGAGTAAGCGCTGGTGTTGAAAGCACCATAGAATAAAGAGATTTTTAGCCATCTGCAGATGAACTAATCTATGATAAGCATGGCTTTCGGTTTTTTATTGTTTTAAGAAGAATAATTTTTTAAGCAAAGAGTTTAATCAAGCAGCGGCTCAAAATAGAAAGTAAAAATAGTTCGAGTCAAGACTGTTTTTTTATTTTTTATTTGTATAAGATAGCGGTAATTAAATTCCTCTCTGTATCCTTTTCCTGTGGATATCTTTTTTACCAAACTATAAACGATTAATCAGTAAAATATTAAAAACCTTACCCCGTCTGACTTATATTTGTTTTAAATTCTTGAAATTTGATTTAAGTTATACACATTTTCTGTGGATAAGTCTGTTTATAGTCTGTCAAACTCCTTGTAGAACTTAGAAGTTAATCAGGTGATTCATCATTTACCAAGGTGTTTCTTCATCAATGTTCAAGCATAATAAAGCGGTCGTTATTCAGAGGGTTTCGCCATTTTTAGCTCCACAATTTCAGGTTACCTTAATAGTGATGCAATACGAATTTCTCAAATATTATAAAAAACTATTGACATACTATGCAAAATCAGTAGAATTCGCACCTCGCCTCCGGGGCAAGTTCATTAAGAAGAGAGAAGACAAACTGTGTGGGCACTTTGAAGAACCTTTGAGTGCTAAGAAGAAATAAATAAGTAAAGAAGCTGGTTTTAAACTAGCACAGGAATTGAACTGAAGAGTTTGATCCTGGCTCAGATTGAACGCTGGCGGCATGCTTAACACATGCAAGTCGAACGGCAGCATTTTCTAGCTTGCTAGAGAGATGGCGAGTGGCGAACGGGTGAGTAACGCGTAGGAATATGCCTTGAAGTGGGGGACAACTTGGGGAAACTCAAGCTAATACCGCATAATATCTAAGGATGAAAGCTGGGGACCTTCGGG
>NZ_FTNL01000020.1 GCF_900156395.1 Fluoribacter gormanii
ACACATCTGATCCGTAGCAAGCCAAATCTTTTTAAGCGGCTCCAATAATATACTAGGGTCATAAATTTTCTTTTTGCCTGGTTTTTTAGGTTTTTTATCAGCGATGGGTAACTGCCTTAATAACCTAGCTGCAGCTTTACGATGATAACCATGGGTTTCGCAAAACTCATCCAACATACGTTTTTTTACAGCACGATTACCACAGCGATAACGCCAACGTTGTGTTTTTAAATATAAATCCATCCTCAATTCTCCCATGCCATTCTCCCTCCTTCGGCAACAGTGATATTGAGGCAACGATGCAATTTATATGCTTATCTGGCTTCGGCTTCGGCAACAGGTAATTTGAGGCAATGCGAATATACAAAAAGATCAATTGATTTAATATTATCTTAAGAATTTAACGATAAAATGCCGTCATTTTTAAACTATTCATGCGAATGCTGGGATAAAAACGCCCAAAATCAAATTCTGTATGAGCGGAGGACTGGTACAACTTAAGTGATCTTAAATCAATAAGCTGGATTTGTTGAATAGATTTTTAAGTTTATCAGCGGCGTTTAACAAAAACTCAACCTAAAAGTTACGTTTTTTCTATATTTTGTTGCTCCTTTTCTTAAATCATCTCATCACATCAAGATCTGCACCAATTGATACGACTCCTTAAGACTAATTCAATACTTGTTTCTTTTCATTTTAAATTAATTAATTTTTTAAGGTACAAAAATGACAATACGCTATTTATCTTTTGATTTTGATGGATGTTTATTTAATAGGGAATACGCTGCTTTACCACATGACAATTTTAGCAAGCATCTGGGTGATGCGGTTCTTGTTAAAAACAGAACGTTCCTCAATTGGCTTAAAGAGGAAAATGTTAAATTTTCAGCAGCCTACGCATTTATTGGTTCTACCCGGCAAGATTATCTTACCGATCTAATGAATAGTGGTTTTATGTATAATTTTAGGGGTTCCTGTTGCTCGGCAATAAAAACTATTTGTAGCGACCTCGGTATAAACCTGGATCCATTAATGCTGGCAGATATAGAAGGAGACTTGGAAAGTGGTACTTCATTCAATCGCATAATGGATGAGATTAACAATAATACGTGGATGGACTCTGATAAGAATATCCATAAACACGTATCTTTGGACGTGGACAAAGTAGATGAATTTAAAAGAACTATTCTTTTTGCACAGATGCAAAAAGCGGCAACAGAGCATCCGAATGAAGAAATAATATTCGATTTTTTTGATGATCGATTGGATATATTGTTTACTTTAAAAGATTATTTTACCAAACATCCACATCTAATCCCCAAGAATGTACATTTACGTTTACATGCTTATGCAGGAAAGGATGTTAGCCTAAAGGCAGAAATTTCTGGTGTGGGAGCGCCCCTATCTAAATATAGATTCTGCCTCAAAACAATGCATGAAAATCTTCAAGCCTTAGATGATTTTGCTGTAGCTCTTAAAGAATTTACGATCCAAGATCCGTCTGTAGAAAAAGTAGTGTCTATTATCAAAGAGATAGCTGACCTTGGATTATTTATCGATCACAAAGATAATGTAAATAGATTCTTTACTGAAAATCCCAATGCCCCTTTTGCTGTCCATCCAAGTAACCTCACTATTCCAGGCTTATTCACCTTCACTGCTGCTCAGAAGACAGATCAGGGTATTAATCATATAAGATATGGTTTGGATAGAGATGGTAAGTTATTTGCAGTTGATGAGCATAAACAAATTGAAATAGAGATTCTTCCTGAGGGATTACTGGCTACTTTGGCAATGCATTTTAGAGTACTTAAACAATCTTGCAAACATCAAGAAAAGGAACAAAAGCCTGAAATTCAAGCTGAGCCCAAGGCTGAAAAAATTTCAACAGGCCAAGCTCTTTACCAGAAAATGACAAAGAGTCCTTACTTTGTGGCAGATGCATCGCAGGTTAAAACAGTTCTTGAACATCATGATTATCCTTTTGTGATACGAGAGAGTAGTGCCAAAGTATATGGAATGCTCACGTTTACCCTCGTATCCAGTACCGATAAAGGGATTATTTCTTCACGCTATGGACTGAATCATCAAGGTGAGCTCTTTGGCCTCGATGATAAAGACGCTTATAAGATAGAATTTTCAGGAGATTTATTGGATGCTTTGAAATCAGATAATTTTAAGGTGAAAGAACGTATAAAGAACACGAAAAACCTGGAGAGTATTACGTTTATTCCGAGTCAAAAAACAGCGAATGCAGAAAATAAAGCGGGGGTAGCAAATAGACTTTTTGTTGCAGAAAAAGGATTCTTTGCAAATTCACCTAAACCGCAACCCACTGAAGCACCTAAACCTAGCTTGGATATGCAATACTAAATAATACAAGACAAGCATAAGCGTAGGCCTATGCTTGTCTCCTACCGGTTCTTAAAACACTTCAGATTATTTCCATCCATTCACATTGATCCAATCTCACCAACAACGCATTTTTATAAGCATTTTTATCAAAATCCTCTTGAACCTTTTATAGAGATAAGTTAATTATCAAGATGGGCCCTAAATATTCAATGGCATTGATTGGTGTACAAAAAGGATTTACTATGCAAACAAAAATACCTGCCTCAAAAAAAAATTCAAAAACAAATCCTATTGACAGCAGAGCCTTGCCTCTTCAATTAATACAACATGCCGAACCCGATCGAACATACTATATAAGAAGCACTGCTACAGAAATAGGCAATTTTTTTTCGCTACGGGTCAAAGAGCTCTATAACACATTGGCCTGGACTTTTTCTTTAGACTCTATGGATTGGAGCACTTTTAAAAAATATATGTGGCCGGCGATTTCATCAGGGGCTGCGTTACTTGTTGGCGATTATCTAACCCCATCTCTCAGTGAATACCTCATAGGAAGCCCGGAATATGATTTTGTTATCAAATTTCTTTATGGCGCTGCCGTATTAGGCTATTGCGCATTAAACCGGATTACAGACAAGAAACTTGATTCAGGAGCCGCGCTATCTGTCGCTGTAGCCAGTGAAATTACAGCAATTGTTTATATGTACAGCTCCGTTTTTAAAGGCACCACTTTTTTACTCAATGAGCAAATTTCTGATGAATATTCATTAATTGCTGGTCTGGGAGCCAGTGCCTTAGTTGTTCCAAGCGGAGTTTCTTATCTGACTCAAAAAATACAAGAGCTGCTGGTCCGCCTTCAATACAATCGCGGGGCACAGCGCTCAGACACCTCAGTGATTTCCAGTGGCCTAACTCCCTTATCCAATCTTTATTTTCAAATAAATCACTTCATCGCCAGCGAGTTGATGGTCAGTTCGCGCGCTTTTCAATTAGGATTGATTTCTCATAATATTCGTTATGCCGACAGAATTGTCCAAAAATTTCGTAACTTACCGGCATTATTGGCGGATTTGGCCCCATCAACCATAAAAAAAATGCGTGTGCAGCAAGAAAAGCTGGACCATGATTATGAATACAATCATAAAGTACACAAGGTTTTAAGATGTACCGCAAGCGGTCCAAAATTTGTTCAAATTCCTCGCTATCAGCTTCGTACAGGAGATTTGGTTTTTTGTGATGAGAGCATCAATTTAGATTGTGTGCCGATATCTGGAGAGTTGATTGCTTTACAACGAAATTTAGAAGGTAATTTTACACAAACGCTGGAGCGAAAAAAATTTAGTGTCAATCTTAAAGCTCAAAATGGTGAAGATGTTTGGATTGAACATCATACCAAACCTGATTTTACGTCAAATTACAAAAAAGTAGATTTGTATGCGGTAAGGGACGGTAAACAAGCGGGAGTGCTGGTAGGTGACAAGCTAAACACATACGGCCAGGATAATATTTTTATTCAAATCAAACCTGAGAAAGAACTGTTATTAAATAGCAATTATGAGAAAAAAGCCTACATTAATGAGCTTATCGCAAAGCGCAAACAAAGAAATGTCTTATATTCTATTTTAGGCTCCATAATTATGGCGGCTTTCTTACAAAGGGACATTACCCAAATACCTGCAGAAACACTTAGGCTGATGTTCACGCTTTTTCAAACAATGATTCCCTTTTCTGAAGCTTTTTTACGTGAAACAGTAAATAGTCGTTTGATGAAAAAACTGAATAGTAATTTAGGAGATCAACCATTTGAGACTATTGACGCACTTCGAATCGTGGATTTATGTAATGCCTTGGGCGGATACTATCGTGAGCAGTTTGCCAATGGCGTTGCTATTATTTCGGATAAAACGGGAACCCTAACTACGACACGCATGGACGTGCTCGGTTTATGGACCTCGGACATGCCATCAGAGATACAGCATCTCCTCAAGGAAAAAAAAGACAATATGCTTCTACCTGAAACGGCACGATGGCTTAAATCATTTGAAGTATTTTGTTATGCCTTTACAAACAATAAAAAAGAATTAGAACCCGAAGAACATGCTATTTTGGAGTTGTTCAAAACTTTATTGGTGGATCAACACTGTTTGGAAGTAACGACTCTTGGTAACAATCATTATAGAAAGGTGATTACTGCCGCAGAAAAGCAAAAAGAGATCGAGACATTTCATTTGGGTTTATATCGTACGTTTGGGGGACGCTTTACCCTTGTTCATGATGGGGCGGATTACGCTCTTGTCTTTTGCGGAGTGCCTAAAGCCGATGCGTTTCAAAAAACACCGCTGTTGCAAGACTATAGCAAAATGCAAAGTCGCACCGCAGTCTTATCCCGTGATTGGTGTATCGCTCAAGCCAAACTTAATGAACACGACTTTACGATTTTAAAGAAATTATTTGATATAGATGATAAAAAAGAGATTGAGCGTTTCCTTCTAGAACATTCCGACTTACTTAAAAACTTGGAATATCACGGAACATTTATTATTGATAATCCCGTTAAAAAGGGTGCAGAAAAGTTTATTGCTCAGTGTAGAGAAATATCGGTCCCAGTATTTGTAGCTACCGGTGATACAACGAAAGCTGCCGTAAATATTGCCAAAGTATTATGTCCGGAAAATGCAAAAAACATTATCACTATTCGAGCAGCCCATATTGAAGAGGAAAACATTAAGCTTTTAAGCGAAGAACTTTGTACAGCTGATTCCGCTGTGATATTTGCGGGTATTAATGAAGCGATATTAGCGCGCTTTCAAAAATTAATGGATCGAGATAAAGCAAAACGCCCTGTAATTATTTTTGCAGAAATGAGCACTGAGGGCAAAGGTACTCTGGCTCGTTATCTCAAAGATCATAATTATTTTGTTGTTGCCAATGGGGATGGCACGAATGATGTGATGATGATGAACAATTCGAATGTAGTCATTGCCCATCATTCAGATGATGGTACTTTTGCCCCCGGGGTGGATGCGTTATCGAACATCAGTGAAGAACAGCTACGAAGATTATTTGGTTCCGAGAAAACCTTTTATGAGCTTTTTGATATTCATCTTCCCCAGAGCTTGTTTGTACAGCAATTCGCTCCTTTAGCAAACTCACAAGAAAAACCGACTATGGCCTTGGCACTAAAAAGTGGAAAAATGACCTTTGATTTGGCTAAAGCAGTAGGAGCTAATGTGACCGAAATGCATCAGCAACATTGGTATAGTGTTGCCTTTGATTTGTTGTGGTTATGGATTGCGTTTTACGAAATCAATCAAAGCGCCGATTTACCCATGGATAATCGAAATATCAATGCATCCACGTTGATTTCCAATACTATAGGAATTGCTTTAATCATTGCGGTTTTGGAATCTTTAACCAATTATGCTTTATTTAACGAGTCGACCAATTTGGCCAGTATGCTGATTATGTTGAGCGTATTGCCTCTAGTTCTCAAGAGCGTTTTTTCGGGTTTTAGAATGGTTCAGGAACGCTTGTATCCAGAACCCCAAATCGTCGAAGTTAAAGAAGAAGCAGAACCGCCTTCTAATCGCTCCATCTTCAGTTATTTGGGTTCTTTTTTTTCGCGTAAACCCACAAAACAATTGGACAATGTTCCGAAGGTACCTGAGTTAAAGTAGAACACACTTTGCTGGTTACATTCATCCCGAACGTAGAGAAGGGTCTGTGGTCAGGTGGAGTGGCATTATCATCATGCAAAAATCAGCAGATCCTTCGTCGTAAATTACTCAGGATAACTGGGGCGCTATTTTGCTCTTCAGCTTAATGAGGCAATCCACTGCATTAAACGCAGAAGGATACGCTGAAAGACACGGGTTTGAACTACGAACATGCTCACTTAATTCTTCAATAGTTGATCCAGTAATAATTCCATTACCCACAACAACATCGTTTAGCGCAAATTGAGTGAAGCAGTATCGAATATGAGACATGATATGCTCATAGTGATCAAGATTTAATTTAAGGATTAATCCCAGTGCAATATAACCATCAAAGGTTTTTTGTTGATGGTAGGTATTAATCACAAACGGAATCTCATATGCACCTGCTTGTAATAACTCCACTTGATAATCGTAACCTGCATTTTTGACTAGCGTTTCACAAAGGCCGAGTTGTTCTGATGCCAGATCTTTATGGATACCAGAGGAAATAATTAGAATCTTAGGCATATGCAACTTTATTATTTTTTCTATTTTTAAAACGGATTAAATAGTCCACGGCATTAATTGCTTCTTGAACTCGTTCTCCATTTTCAACTCGTTCGCACAAAATATCCATACTTGGAGCAGAAATAATTCCATTGCCCAGGGTTAGTCCATCTAAAGCAAATTGAATAAAACATTCTTTAACATGTTCCCAAATAAACTCATAATGATCCGTACTTCCTTTAAGTAACAAGCTCAATGGTAAGTAGCCATCAAAGGGATTAACGCGGTGGTAATGTTGTATCACAGTCGGGATTTCATAAGTTCCTGCTTCAACAGTTTCAACCTGATAATTGTAGTCATATTGTTTTAATTTATTTAAACAAATTTCTAACTGTCTTTCAGCTAAATCTTTATAATAATTAGACCAGACTATCAATATATTCGGTTTTTGCATCGCTTACTGCTCGCCTCCAAGTGAATAATAATTTTACATAAAAAAGGAGCCCCCCACAATATTATTATGAGTACAAATAGGTAACCCTTTTGGCTAACTGAGCTGTTAATAAAACAGAAAAGCCCGAGCAATTGCACTTGAAACATAATAACAAAAGCTACACGGTTCTATTTCTTAGTAAAAGTAACGCTGAAATGAGCAGCAATACGCCACCAACGGCAATCAAACCAGCACTGGATAGAATGGATAATAAATTAGAACCAAAACCGGTGACCATCCAGGCAAATGCCATTACTGCACCGGAAATTCCCATTACCCATCCTTGCGATTGAGCATCCACAGCATTGGAAAATAAAGTTAATAAACAGGCAAATGCCATAATATCAAAAGTTGCAATAGCTATTGCCAAGGGCCATTGTAACAAAGCATTAGGGATAACATAAACCAGTAACTGCCCCAAACCAGTGAGAACGAGAGTCAATACAGCAATGTGGTGTACTTTATATCGATTCACACACAAAGGCATGCCAATTAGGATACCAATAGCAAAGCCCAAACCAATCATGCCTTGTACGGCACCTAGCTGCCAATTGGTGTAATGATAAGCCATCTTCATATGCACAATGATGAATTGAAAATAAAGACTAAACCCCATTTGCATCAATAAAAACACCAAAGCGAGAATACGTACCGATTGATGCTGAAATGCTTCAATAAAAATTTGTATCGGGCGAAAAATGGAAATTTTCTTATGAGACAAAACTAAAACAGTATCTTGATATCCAAACTCTATCCAAACCCAGGCAATGAATGCAAGCAATGCGGCCATCAGAAACGGCGTGGTAAACGTAAACCAGGGCAGTAATTGTTGATCGGACATCACTCCGCCAAGTAAGGGGCCAAGAACGGAACCAAAACTAAAACTCATGGAAATTAAACTCATGTTTAAGGCTTTGGTTTCGGGAGTACTCAAATCAGCAATGGAGGCTTGCGCTATGGGTTGGCTACCGGCCATTAAACCGGAGAGCGCTCGACCAATAAGTAATAAACTCAAACACGAAAAGGCGACTCCCATCCCCATTAGCAGAAAACTGATGGTTATCCCCAGCATGCATAATAACAATACTTTTTTTCGTCCCCAAACATCGGATAAATCGCCCATAAATGAGGTGCCAAAAAACATGCATAAGGGATAAAGCATATAACTCAATCCCAAATAAAAATGTTTCACTGCGATACTGGCATCGGCAGTTAATACAGGACTATGCTCTGCTGTAAATAGTGCCGTCATCACTGGATAAACGAGCCCAAAACCTAAAGCATCAATGACGACTGCGAAAAAACAAGGGGCAGTTTTTCGAAACATATATGAAACCTTGGGATTAAGAATATAATTACTAATATAGTGATATTGCAATGGGTTTGTCTAATAAAGAATAAGTAAAAAAACTTTTTTCTGGCTCATTGCCTTGCTTGCTGGAGAGGATCGTTGCTCGTTTTTATAGATCGAGTGATAATTTATTTTCTGCAATCAACTTTAATGCGGCATCGACAACTTGTTCATCATAAAGCACACCCCTGCCCCGTTTAATTTCTGCTACTGCAACCTCAATACCTAATGCTGGTCTGTAGGGTCTGTGAGAGGTCATCGCCTCCAAGACATCTGCTACAGAAACCACCAAGGTTTCAGGCAAAATCTCTGTTCCTTTTAATCCTCGAGGATAACCACTGCCATCCAGACGTTCATGATGCTGTAAGATAACCTCTGCAATGGGTTCTTTAAGAGGAACATCTTTTAAAATATCATAACCCGCTTGTGGATGTATCTTTATGAGTTCCATTTCAATTGCGGTAAGTCGAGTTGGCTTGGAAAGAATTTCTGCAGGTATTGAAATTTTCCCTATATCATGAACGAGGCCCATGAGCTCAAGCGATGAACAACGTTCAGGAGACCATCCCAATTCCTCACCAATTGCCTTCGCAATTAATCCTACGCGACGCTCATGGCCTGCTGTATAGGGGTCACGAAGCTCAACCATATTGGAAACCGCGAGAAAAGTTCCTTTTATAGCAGATTCTAACTGAGCTACATAATGATCGATTTGCTCTCTTGCATGTTGAATCTGTGTCACATCATCCACTATAGCAAGAAACTCGAAATGTCCCTCCCAGGAAACCACCGTCGTATCAATCCTTAGAATTAAAGAAGCACCATCACTTTTTCTCTTTAATGGGAGGTTATAGGCAATACTCGATTTGCCACAATCCAACTGTCGCCAATAATTGAGAACCCGTTCTTTGGTTGATTTGTCCTCTACTAAATCCAGTAATCCCATCGATAACAGTTCTTCCTCTTTGCGGCCGACAAGCTCGCAAAAGCGTGGATTGACATACAAAAATCGTTTTTTGCTACGTATAAATACGCCAACATGTGCTTGTTCAATAAACGCACGAAAGTGCTCTTCGCTTTCTTTAAATCGCTTTTCGGCCTCCGTCGCTTTTTGCTCCGACTGAAATCGGGTCAGTGCATTCTGTAATAACGTAGCTATCGAGTCTAAGAGCTTTGATTCCTCCGGTAAAAAAACAGGCTCTGACCTTGGTGGTTGCGCACGATAAGATACGTTGATTTTTACTGGAGAATGATTTTCAATTCGAAATTCTTTTTCTAATTGGTAAGGCATTTTTTCCGCTTTTGGGTCTGACTTAAACTCGCCCCAGTCGCTTTCTATAGTTGCAGTCATTAGCTCCGGAAATTGAAACGCTTGCGGCAACACGTTCACTGTTTGTATAAATAATTCTTTAATATTCAAATTTCTAAGTGCGACTAAATTAGCAATCGTATAAAGACAGCGAAGTTCTTTAATGCGTTCACTCAAGTCATAAGTCAATTTGTTCCGCTCTTTTTCAAGAGCCTTACGCAATGTAATATTTCTTACTATTTGTACCCATGAATTAGGAAAAAAATCAGAGGCAATAGCTGATATACTGCATTCTACCCATTCATTCTTTTCAGTCTCAATTTCCACAATAAACTGGCGTCTTGAAGTAGACAATTGCGAGCACACAGGGCATCGTTCTTGTTCTATAGACTTATTATGAAAAAGCTTGTGGGACGATAAGCCCACTAACTCCTCTGATTTTAAATGAGCGAATGCTCCGGCAGCCCTGTTCGCTTGACTAATTGTACCTTCGGATTGAACAATAAGAGTAGGATCAGGAATGTTATCGTACGTCGTTGCAACACGTGTCAACATTGCAAAAGGATGACGTAATGTTTGTACCACCAACGCAACGTAGATAAACCAAAAGGAGAATATTCTTAATATATGGCCAACTATATTTTCTATACCAAATAAACTTTTATAATGAGACAGTGATAAATCGGAACCTATCATCGAGATAATGCTCAAGCTCATATACAATAACATCTCTTTCGACATCATTGCTTTTTCATACCAAAGCAATATGAGGGTTATACATAAGATGAGAATAACACCCAGTTCACAATAGAGTTTGAACCAGGTAACCCCGTAATTCTGAATATAGGTCGTGGGAAAATTACCCGTAAAAATAGCAGTAAAAATGGCTAGCGTTATAAAAAATAAAAAAACATTAATTACCCAAAGCCTCATGGTATGTCTAAAGAAATAAATAGCAAAAAGAAAAGATAAAGCTTGATAGATTCGGGCAGAAACCCAAAGCTGAGTGCTCAGATTCCCTCCGCCATGCGGTAATATATTCATTCCTTCGTAAGCTAGAAGATGAGCTATATCGAGGATTGCATACCATCCTGCTGCTAAAGAAATAAAAACCACATACTGATTTTTTGTGAATTGATTCGTCGTCGCCGCTACTGTCATGGTCGTTAATGCGATAAACACTGAAATTAACTCTGCCAAGGTATGGAAAACGAGAAAATTCGTTTCACGCTCAATTAAGACACAGACTAAGGACAGGATTACAGGCGGCAAAAAAACGCGCCAAGTAGGTGGGGGTTCTGCAACATAACTAGCATAGCTTCCCCTATCGATACGCATCCATATCCTCCCAGTCACTAGGCCTCTTGGTGGGTCTCCATAAACCTGAAATGGAATTGACCAGTATAAAAAATCTCACTTTTAATTATAGTTGCAATTAAGCAATTTAGGTTGAAGAGCTTTGCAATAGTTCTTAAAACTTGAGTACGACATTTAAATAGGCCTGAACCATCTTTATTGCCTCCCACCATAAAGAACAAAAAAAACACAAATTGTATTTCAATTTCATATTGCCTTAATTATTTATTGTTAAAATCGATTTAAATTTATCCAACATCATATTAATGAGGCTTTTTATGCAAGAGAAGAGAGATCCATCCACCATTAAAACAGCAAAGAAAAAAAATGTTTCCTGGAATGATGGAAAAACCGAAGGAAAAATAGAGGAAAATTTCCTCGAGGTGAATACGAGTGCATCTCCAACCAGACAAGTATTAGAAAAAGAGATCTCCGAATTAATGCAAAGTGGGTATTCAGAGATTGAAGCCTCATCTATGGTTGGCAAGGCACAAACACCTAGTGGGGAAGTGATTATAACCAATCCGGTATTTTATGATTCAAAAGAAAAAATAGCGGAACGCAAGTTTTCAGCAGCACAAACAAAGCCCATAAACGGTAATACCTCTGATATTCCACAAGAAAATGCTGGAAAAACTGAATCTTTAGAGAGAGAAGCAGCAAACCGATATAGCTTTTTCACACCAACGGTTATTGGGGTGGGTGTGGGTGTAGCTGTAGCATTTGCTGCAACAATAGGATTCTCTAAGAGTTAATTAGGAAAGCCCTTTTTCATTTTGTGTTTTTAATATGCCTGGTGGGTTTACCCAGGCTATCCAGTCAGGTGTTAAAATAACCACTCTTTAAACCCTTGCGCCCCCTTATGCTCCCCTAAACTATTGCTCATTAAATTCAGTTATCCAAAATTTTTGCGATGCGTTTATGTTTTTAGGAACAGAGGTTACTACTATTGTTTGAACCATTGGAGGGTTAAATGGTCCATCCGCGGTTGCCCATTGGTAGGTTATTTTAAATTTCCAAGCGTTTTTACTTTGGACTACTTTTTTAATTTCGTAAGAAGTAATCCATGGGCTGGAAACACCAGAAACCCAATAAGGCCAACGATCTTTAAACTTGTCTTTTAATTGATCCGAAAACAACATGAATTGGACCGCGCCATTACGTTCTTTATTAGCTTTTGCAAACAAAGTTGCAACTTCATCGAGCTTTTTCGGGGCCAACGCCTTCTCCAACATGGAAATTCGCGCGGCATCTGATTCCGCTTGTGATACCTGTTCAGACATACTGCTTGCTGTAGCAGAAAACAAAATCATTAAACCGCTTATGAGGTATATTTTTGCAGTGTTCATCTTTTTCTCTTCATTAGGAGGGCTTAGATCTATTATTTTATATGTTAATTTGACATTGATGTCTAATACTCCAAACTAGGTACTGGAGGTGTACTTTTTAAAAAGCTCAATCAAAAGCTTTGCTGATGGCCCCATTTCTTGAGGTTGGTGGTGCACTAAATAGACTGGATAGGTTCTTATATTATTTTCTTCCATATTCAAAGCAAGGATGGGTAAATTTCGCCCCTCAACCATTTGCTGCGGTAGCCAGGCAAACCCAATCCCATGTACAACACATTGAATTTTCATTTCCAGGGTACTTACTTTCCAATGAAACTCAGATCCTAACCAACCTTCGTTTCGTTTTTTATTTAACCCCGAATCCTGAGCAATGAGGTAGCGTTCATCATAGAGATCTTCAAGGATAACCTGTTTTTGATGCAAAGGACTGTCTCTGTGGGCATAAGGAAGAAAATGAACATCCATCAATTTATTGCCGGTATAACCTTCCGGGATTTTTGAAATAATGGCTAACTCGGCATCACCATTAATTAGTTGATCGCTCGGACCTGATAACAACCCATGAGTGATAATCAGCTTGGTATGTTTATTCTGCTGGCCAAATTGTTGCAACACGGCCATCAATACAGAGGATGGAAAAATCTCATCAATTGCCAGTCGGAGTGATTTTTCATAAATTGATTTTAAATTAATTGCCGCATTCTCTACATTTTTTGCCGCCCTGGTAATTTGTCGTGATAATTTTAGAATTTCCACGCCTTGTTCTGTCAGCACAGCCTTACGCCCATCAAGCCGCAGTAATTGTAACCCCAGCATGTCCTGAAGTTTTGCAATTGTATAGCTGATATTCGATTGGCTTTTATGCAGTTTCAATGCTGCTTTAGCAAAGCTTCCTTCGTCAATTACAGCATGTAATACACGCCATTGTTCAAGAGTGACTTTTGTCATAGTGCATCAACGCGAATCCATCAAAATATTAGATATATCTAGTCAAAATTATGCGCTTTTTTAATTTAAATAGCCAATTATAATCAATTTGTTTGATTAATAAGGAGCAATAATGAAGAAATTACTGTTATCACTCATATCCAGTGGTCTATTGATTCATTCCGTTTCCGGGATTGCAGGAGCGCTTCAGGAAACGAATAAACAGATTGTCACTCAATTTTATCAAAAGGCCTTGAATGAAAAGGACTTTGATGGAGCACAAAACTACCTGGGAGCCTGGTACATCCAACATAATCCTATGGCTCAGGATGGAATTGACGGTTTAAAAAATTACATTAATTATCTGAAAAATACTTATCCGCAATCACACAGTGAAATCAAGCGAATTTTTGCCGAAGGGGATTATGTGATGGTACATGTCCATTCGGTCTTGGAGCCTGGAGCGCAAGGACAAGCCATTATTGATATTTTTCGTCTGGAACACAATAAAATTTATGAACATTGGGATGTTACGCAACCTATTCCCGATGAATCTGCGAATAGTAATGGGATGTTTTAGAGGGTAATTTCTACTCCCCTCATCCGCCCGATGGCCCCTTCTCCTCAACAGGGAGAAGGGATTCAATAGTTCCATAATGAAAAAACATCAATATTATCTACTCTCCGATTATTGGAGAGGGTAAGAGCCATATTTGACCACCTACAAAACCATTATGTACACTTATTATGTAGCAAAACTATGGATTCTATTTATGTCAAAGCCATTTATATCCCAAATTCATCCCCCCACTTCATTTGTTGAACCCCCATTCTGGTTTATCTTTCATGGCGAAGACATTCTTTTACAGAACCATTCCATACCCCAATTTTTTAACAACAGCACACTTAATCTTGCTATTGAGCGTCAAATTTATTTAGGGACATATGGAACTACTCCATGTTTTGCGGTGCAGATTCATAAGCAACCCGAGGTACTGCCGCAAAATGCAACTTTTCAACATATTCGTCAGGCTCATGAGCTTCTAGGTGACGAAGATCTCTTTTTCCTTGTTTCCAAGGCCAAGCAACTCTTGCATTGGGATCGAAGTACTCAGTTTTGTGGGTGCTGCGGCCACCAAACCCAATACAGCACCAAAGAGCGTGCTAAAGTATGTTCCGTATGCAACTCATTAATTTTTCCTCAAATTGCACCCGTTATGCTGGCATTAATTTGGCGTGATGATGAACTCTTGCTTGCCCGTTCTCCGCATTTCATGCCCGGAATTTACAGCATCTTGGCAGGTTTTGTAGAACCTGGAGAAACGCTTGAACAGACAGTTATGCGCGAAGTAAAAGAGGAAGTGGGCTTAACGATAAAAAACCTGGCCTATTTTTCTTCCCAACCCTGGCCATTTCAAAGTAATTTAATGCTAGGCTTCATTGCCGAGTATGACCGTGGCGAAATTCAAATCGATGAAACCGAAATTGAAGATGCCCAATGGTTCTCTATCAAAAAACTCCCTCAACTACCCAAACCCATCAGCCTTTCACGCCAAATGATTGATAAATATTTGGCCATGCGATCTCGGTGATGTCTACAAAACCCACCAAATGATATATGATTGCTCAATCCATCAATTAGAAAGACGAACTGTGCATTAAATTCAATGAAAACCCATACTGAAATTCTCGATGATCTCGACTTATTATATGAAAAAAATCAATTACCAACGATTGAATCGTCAGTTGAGCCTAATGGCGGGGTCTTAAACATTGATAAAGTCCTGGCGGATAATCCAGAATGCTGGGATACCATCGCCATAAATTCCGCACAACTCGAAAAAAAAACGATCATTCTCAAATGCAGCTTGAGCGAAACCTCCGAAAATCTCTATCTGAAACAACGGATTATAAAAAAGCTGCTTGATGATAATTTTTCTGTGTATGTTCCCACAAAGGAAGGTTTAAAAAAATTAGAAGATGCGGAGGAAGTTGATTACATCCATCTCCAATATAGTGCACTGAATCCATCCCAAGAAGCAGATGCATTAAAAAAATTAAATCTCGTCGGTGATCGGATTTCTTTTTTGGATGCTCCTAAATTTGATGCGCTCTGTATCAAAGTTTTAAGTTCCCCTGATGTATTTTTTAATTTTCTCAATTCATTAACGCTGTATTTACCTGATCTTTTCAGTGATCTGAATGACTCTGAATTTGTTCGGAGAGATTTAGTCGGCGCACTCGAATGGTCATTTGATTCTCAACCTAATAAGGATAGAGATTGGCGGCGAAAATACATTCATTTTGAAAAAGAACTCGGATGTGAGCCACAAAAAAAACCAATTCCTCAATTTTTACAATCCAGTTTGTCACCTCATCAACCCACCATCGAACCGGACAAACTTTATTTCGCCTATTTATTAAAAAATCATCCTGAGATACTTAAAAAACCAACTCATATCTCATTAACAAACAGCACCGTACCTCTATCTTCTTTTCTCAATAAGCGAGAAGGTCTACTCTCCTTGGCTATGGAAAATTGCGAATTGGAGTCCTCGTCTGAAGATGAGGAAAATGAAGAGCCACTCCTTACTACTTCATTAAGATTTTTATTGGCAGAACAGATTAATTTTTCTCCTGAATGGCTATCAATCTTATTAAACAATTCACCAAACTTGATATCACTTTGCCTCATTGACGGGACAATTGCAAAGAATTCGCCGCTCCACCTGCACTCTAAAAAAATAGCCAATTTAAATACGCTTTCCTTAAGCAGTGTTAAAACATCGATACGCCACATAAATACATTAATTAATGCCATAACCAACTTAAGGGAGTTGGCACTAACCAACCTGTTCCTATCCTGGGAGGAGCCGCTGCAAATTAATACTCCTCTTATTCACTTAAAAGAACTTTCCATTAGCTCCAGTTTCATTTTGGATGATATATACACCCTTGTAAACTCTGCTCCTAATCTCGAAACGTTAATTATTTCTGCATTTGATTGGACAGAATATGGCGAGCCTCTCATCCAACCTGATAAACAATTCAAATCGTTAAAAAAAGTTATCCTAGGCCAAGGTCAAATAGCTCCCGAGCAGCTCTATAGCCTATTAACTGCTGCACCGAATCTAACTCATCTTGAAGTATCATCCTGCTATCTTGATTTTGAATCGATTCATTTTGCATCGAACTCATTGCCCAATTTAAAAACACTCATTGCCCCAGGAACCAATCTTTCCTCCGAGCAACTGCTCAATCTTTTCGCCGCTGCACCAAATTTAAATGAAGTTAAAATTGATAATCCAGATGATCTTCTTGCTTTACTGACTTACCTAAAACATGGTTCGCTTTGGTCTTTAAATCACATTACTTTTTCTTTAAATGCATTAAGGCTTTCGGAATTAAATCAATTAATTAAAATAGCACCTAATTTAAAATCAATCTCGTTCCCCACACCACGAAACAGAAATGATTTAGTTGCGATACAATGGTTTCAACACAGTTATCCGCACATTGAAATCAACTTATCAGAAATCACATCCGCACCAACACAAAAATATGAATATACTGATGGCTCTTTATCTCTTGATGGAAATATAGGCGAGACAGAGCAGATTCCAAACTTGCCTGCACGCACGATGTTCAAAGCGAAAGAAGGCCCCACCCCTCCCGTTTCGAGTTATCATCTTAATACATTTTTTTGGTTTCCTATCAGTAAAAACTTTAAACCCTTTATCCCCTTAGAAGAAAATTTGGAGTCAGTTCCTGCATCCCTAAAATGCACCACTCAAGATTTAGAAGAACAATTTAACCAGCCAGAAACGGCTAAAAAACTCGTTTATGGTCAAATTACTTTTGAAAACCCCTTAGTGGATGAATGGATTCAGTTACCTGCATTAAGCAATTGTGATAAATTGCTCAACTATGCAGCAGAAATCCCTGATTTTGAGTTAAAAAAGTGTAACACTTCTGGTTATCATTTCATTAAGTTTAAAAAAGAACTTGAATCCTGTCTTGTTAATTACGTCATTGAACCAGGAAGTAACGTTGATTTCACCCTGAAAAACAATGTACCCAAAGAACATTTAGAATGGATCTCCAAATTATCTTTTGATGTCACAGGATCGTTAATTAACTGTCCTGAGTATCAGAAACTGTTAAAACTTGATGCGACACAACGCATTCAAGCTCTGGCCAAATATTGCCGCTTTGAAAAAGAATCCGCTGCATCCGACATAAAAGGGAATGCAATTGACGTATTAAACTCCTTAATCAAACAACGAGCTGGAGTGTGCAGACATCGAGCCCAGCTCTTTTCCGCGTTGGCAAACGCATTGCAAATTGAGGCTAGCCTTATCGGTAACGATGTCCATCAATTCGTTCTTATTAGACACCAGGATATGCATTTTACGCTGGACTTAGGAGGTGGTGTTGCTCACGTGATGGATCTCCCCCTGCCGCCGCTGACCAAAAGAAAGGCCGAAAAGACGTATGAACAAAACAAAACTAAAAAAACAGTTAGCCCTTTAAAACCAGATAACCGCTTTCAAACTTGGAACAGTGTACCGATTCAAGCCCAAAATGCAGATGAACTTGCAAAAAAACTTACCTCCAGGGATTGGTGTGCGAAGCAATGGCTTATTTTTAAAGACAACCAGGGAATAGAAGCGCTACACCAAGCATCTTCAACATATAGAAACACTTTTTTCTCGCGTGACCTGGACTCCCTGGTTCTCCATAATTTGCACGTGGAACACAATAATGAACAACAAGTGGATAGCCCCATAAGTCAGTTTTTAAAGAATGCAGCTTTAAATCCGGGCGAATCATATAGCTGGTTTATTAACTGGTCAGATCCTAAGGCTCGCCATGTTAGCTTAAACAGCATTATTGACAATGAAGCCCCTAATCTTGGCGGTCTTTCTGTGCCACCGAACGTGCATGTAGTTGTGGGAATGGATGAGGGATCTGCGTTTAAAATGGGTGATGATTTTTATTCACGATTTGATGCCATCAGCCAGGCACCTGAAATACCCTCGATAGCATTACCAGAAATTAAGCTCAATCAACCTGTAGGTGATGATGACGTCCTTTTTCCTTCCTCCTTAAATTGGGAATCTATTTTTCTAGGAAAACATACATTTGATGAGGGAACTTTAGATATTCTTCCTGGCGCACTCCTGAAAGCCGCCAAGAATAAGACCGCCAAATTAATTGTGCATAATCCACCGTTTGAAGATCCTAAATTTCGTTTCTTGATCACTGAATTAATGGCAAAAAAAGGTTTTTTCTTTAATGGAGAGTGGCATGAATTGCCTAAGGACTTTCATCTGGAATTTGCACAACCTGACTTGAGTACTTATCCTGACGTCATCATACCCATGGCCGCGGCCGGGAAAAAACGAATTGTTAACCAAACAACACTCCCTCTATTTTCCAATCAATACAAAATTACCGAGAATCATACGCTTAAACCACTTCCCGGATTTTTTGCTTTGGATCAATCACTTGAACTGCTGGTGACCGACAATTTAACAGAAATTCAATGGTACAGCCTCTTGAAGGAAGCAAAAAAAGCACAATGTGCACTAACGATTAAGGCCACACCCAAAGTATTTGTTCCAGAACCTTTAAAAAAATCAGTCATTCCCATCGAAGCATTAGGACAGAACAATCGCCTCATTATTGCTAATGATTTAGATGATGCTGAAGAACACTACAAACCTGCAGATGCCATCACGATTAATATCGATCCAAAAACCAATTTTAACAGTTTGTTTTTCCACGTCTCTTTAAAAAACAAACTGTTTAAAGGTGAAGAAACAGAATTACTTAAAGCCATCAAAAAAGGCAAACCAATAATTCTCAAAGGACAATTTTCGACAACCTTAGCGCAACAATTACAAACTCTTTTTATTGATCCCCCTACTCTTTGGGTCAATGGAGAGACCGTTTCCACTCAAAACATCACTTTAATTAGTGATAATGCAGCCCCGTTTAAAGCCATCCATAAGATCATTCACCGTTATAATCCGGAAGAAGACTTTGCACGATTAACTTCCGAACAGGCAGAACAATTAAAAAAAACCTATCAACAGCTCAAACTAACACCATGTCATAGCCATTTCATTAATTTACCCAACAACACAGCACACCATTCACAATGGCTTGCTGCTTTAATAAAAAACTTGGAGTTAAGCACAGGAATCCTTCCAGAGATTGCAGAACCAACCACACCTGAGATGGTAATGAACCATCTGGCTCATCATCCATTTGTATTTCTAACCAGTAAAACCGGAACTGGAAAAAGCTATTTTGTCCAAAAAATCTTGCCTAAGTATGGAAGAGAACATCATAAACCCATCACCATCTATCATGAATTGACAGGAGTAAAAAACTGGCTTGAACATAAAGGTGAGAGTCAACCTATACTATTTATTGATGAAGCCAATTTAAGTCAGGAGCATTATGCTTTGTTTGATGCATTTGCTCGCGGCGATAAAGAATTTTGGTATGAAGGTACATGTTATCCATTAAAAAATCATAAAATCATCTTTGCTGGCAATCCTACTCATTATGAGGGACGTTTTGAGCCTAATTTATTTAAACGGTTCCCCAACTACTTGCCTTTCGAAGGACAACCGCTACAAAAAATATTAACGCCGCTACTTGAGCCCAATGATGATGCGAATGATTTATTAAAACTCATTGAGGCGTACTATGCCAAAGCACAAGATGCCGGACTCAATATTACTCCTCGTAATGCTCAAATGATCTGTTTGCGCTATTTTATTTTAAAGGAGAATTCGCAAACCAAGTCCATGACGCATGATTTCTTGATGCGTTATGCTATTTTAAGTGAAATCAAAACATTAAGTCTGGATAAAAAGCTGAGTCAACACCTTCGCTATGACATAAAGCAAGGAAAAACCTGGCGCGATGAGAAGAAACAACTCAAAGCAGTATTGCAACAACTCCATCCAAAAACTGCCGATACGAAATTCATCTGGACGGATTCGCGGAAAAAAGTTGCTTTAAGCATTGAAATGCTGCTGCTGATTCGAGAAAAAAAGATAAGAGGTGAATGGGATCAGGAGCTGGGTATTAACGGGATTATTCTTGAAGCAGAGCCAGGCCTTGGCAAAAGCCAGTTAGTCCATACCTTACTCAAAGCAAAAAGAATTGAATACATAACGATTTCGCCCACCAATCCTAAAGAAGTACAAAAAAAACTCCTAGATGCATTTCATAAAGGCCAGGTTGTTTGTATTGAGGAGTTTAATACCCAAATACATGAACAACTACTCAATGCCATGCTTTCAGGCTATGATTTAGAAGGCAATACGCCTAATAAACCAGGTTTTTGCCTCATTGGCACTCAAAATCCAACGACATTTCACGGCAGACAGCCCTTATCCAAAGCGCTCGATAATCGGCTGATGCTCACCCAGTTAAGTCATTATAACTTTGATGAATTTATCAAAATTCTGACAGAAAAATTTAAATTACTTGTAGATACGGCCCAAAACATCACTATGGAGTATTTTGCAGCCCGCACCTATGCACAAAGCCAAAGCTTATTCCCTCCTCCAAACCCACGTAATGTCATGAATGTTGCGGAAGAAGAACGCAACAGGCAAGAAATATTAGTGTACAAATAATAACTTCGGTAGCTTGGGTACAGCGCGGAATCCTGAGCAAGCGCTATACCCCCCAAAAAAGCCACGGGTTAAGGCGTTACCTTCATCCAACTAAAATAGTCAGCAGTCAGGGTGAAGGACTACATTCAAAAAACTGTTGAATCCATAGAACTTCTTCTAAGCAAGGGCTACACTTGAGCTATATAGTTAAAAAGGAATAATCAAAATGGACAAATCAAAGTTTTTAAGCAAAGTTCTAGGACTTTATTTGATTCTTGTTAGTTTAGCGATATTTCTCAACTTGGAACAGTTTACAATCTACGTCCAAGAACTGCTTAAAAATGCACCCTTAATGCTTGTACTCGGTTTTTGGACTCTTATTCTTGGGTTACTTATGGTTGTAAGCCATAATATATGGCAGGGGAATTGGCGGCTTTTAATAACTATTATTAGCTGGATCGTATTGCTAAAAGGGGCAAGTATGATTTTGTATCCTCACTATATCGACTACGCAACCTTTCTCTTTATGCAAAATAAAAATATCGCCTACAGCACTGCCGGATTTGAGCTGATTTTGGGAATAATCCTTAGTTATCTCGGTTTTAAACGTTAGGAATGAATTTCAATCCCACTTCCTGATAGGTGTAATAAATTCATTGGGTTCCTAGTCAATTCATAGCTTATTAGGTTAAAGTATGATGTCCGATTATTTTTTCAATTAAGGGAATACTAATGAAAATTTTAGCAAAATCACTTTTTTGTACTGTCTTTTTGGCCAATATTGCTTTTGCTGATGATCAAGTAGCACAATTTAATACGCAAATCCAAAATCAGTTAAAGCAATTACAAGCGCAACAACAGCAACAAACACAACAACTTAACACGCAACTCCAGGCACAAATTCAAAAAGTTCATAATGATTTACAGCAACAAATACAAACACTAAATAGCCAACTGCAAAATCAGATAAAAACAGTACAAAGTCAATTGCAAACCCAAATACAAACGGTGAATACACAAGTGCAACAATTAGCAGGGAAGCAAGCTCAACCAGTATCCGTACCTGCTCCCCAAAAATAGTCAAAAATCCATTCCCGCGAATGCGGGAATCCTTCTGCGCTACGTCTGTTTATCTGCCTTTTTTTATTAACTTGTAAATCACTTGATTTCTTTTTAGGCAAAAATCCATTAAGAGTATATAATTAAAATTGAACTGGCTTCGAGCAATAAGTTAATTCATGAGCTAGTCCAGTGAGGGGAATGAGTGAGGGAACATGGCAAGACGTAAACTAGATTACAAAGAGGTGGCTGAGGCTGCTGAACGAGTTAAAAGGCAAGGCCGAGAACCATCCCTTATTAATGTGTGTGAAGAATTAGGAATAATTACACCTACCTCTAACCTATCTATCCTGCTTGAAAGATGGTATCACACCCAACCGGAATTTCAGCGTTCTGTTAAAGCGCCGCTTTCAGAAAATATTAATGTAAAAACTCATGATATTCTTGAAAAGAATGTAGAGCTGGAAAAATCTTTATCCCTATTGCGTGCCACGCTTGAATCAACTGCTGATGGCATTATGATGGTAAACGGCAAAGGGCAAGTAGTTGATTGGAATCAAAAATTCGTAGAAATGTGGCGTATCCCCTCCCATATGTTGGAATCAGGTACTGAAAGTATTGGTTTTGAATATATTTTGCAACAACTAAGCAACCCCGAAGCAGTAATTGCAGATGTAAAATATCTTTATGAAAATCCAGAGTGGCAAGGAGAACTACCTGTTTTGCAGTTTAAAGATGGCCGAATTTTTGAGCGATTTACCCAGCCGCAACGAATCGGTGCGGAAATTGTTGGAAGAGTATACAGTTTCAGAGATATTACCCAAAAATTGCTGGAAGAGGATGAACTTCGTATTCGAGAACGAGCCATTGAAGCAAGTACACACGGGGTTGCGATTCTTGATATTTCTAAACCCGATTTGCCAATTATTTACGTTAATAAAGCATTTGAACGCATTACAGGATACAGCGAAAGACAAATATTAGGACAAAATCTGTCTTTTTTACATGGTAGCAAAGTAGAGCATGTAAATCATAAACGGATTACTCTGGCGATTAAGGAATTACGTGAAGAAACTGTGGAATTAGAAAGTTATCGACGCAGTGGTGAGGTTTTTTGGTGTGAAGTGAGTGTAGCACCAGTCAGAGATTCATTTGACAACGTCAAGCATTATGTTTGCATCATTAACGATGTCACCCAACGCCGTGAGATGGAACAACAATTAATTCAACAAGCAACTCATGATTCGCTCACCGAATTACCCAATAGGGTTTTATTAATCGACCGTGTCGATCAAGCAATTTTACTGGCCAAGAAAAAAGGCTCTATGCTGGGTTTCTTATTCCTTGATCTCGATCACTTCAAAATGACGAACGATACTTTGGGGCATAGTATTGGCGACAGACTGTTGCAAGCCGTATCCAACCGTTTGTTGATTGCTACTGATGATTTTGATACCGTCTGCCGCTTGGGTGGTGATGAGTTTGTGGTTTTGTTACATGATGTAGCTACTGAGCTGCAGGCACAACAAAAGGCAGAAGAAATACTTACCTCTATAGCCAAACCGATTCAGATTGATCAACATAATTTAAAAATCACTGGTAGTATAGGCATCAGCTATTACCCTAAGGATGGCGATGACTATGAATCTTTAATGAAATGTGCTGATTTATCGATGTATCATGCTAAAGATAGCGGTCGCAATACGTATCGTACCTATGATAAAGAAATGAATATGCGCATCATTAATCGCATGCAACTGGACAATGCATTGCGTGATTCACTCAAGCGAAAAGAGTTTCATCTGGTGTATCAACCCTTTATTAATTTGGCTACGAATAAAATTATTGGCTTTGAGGCGTTATTACGCTGGCATAGCCATATTTTAGGAGATGTTCCTCCTAATGAATTTATAGGTATGGCCGAGGAAAATGGCTTAATTCTTGATATTGGCATGTGGGTTTTGCGAGAGGCATGCAGTCAACTTGTACGTTGGCATCGTCAAGGTTATGACCAATTAACTATGGCTGTAAATATTTCCGGCCGACAATTCCGTCAGGCTCACTTATCGGAAGTCATTGAAAACATTCTTCTTGAAACAGGTTTACCTGCCAAATTTCTGGAATTGGAACTCACAGAAAGCCTGCTTGTTGATAACGTAAAACATGCAGTCGAAACCATGTATGAGTTGAAAGACATGGGGACAAAATTAGCTATTGATGATTTCGGGACTGGCTATTCGAGTTTAGCTTATCTCAAGCAGTTTCCTGTAGATAAATTAAAAATCGATCGCTCTTTTATCAGTGAGTTAGTCAATCGAGAAAATGATGCAGCCATCACAAGAGCAATCATTAACTTAGGCCATAGCTTAAATTTACAGGTATTAGCAGAAGGAGTTGAAACCGATTTACAACGCCAATTTATAATGCAACATGGTTGTGACTATGCTCAGGGCTATTATTTTGCAATGCCTCAAAAAGCAGAAGACTTAAAAGATTTTATTCGCCAACACATTTAAATTTCGATAACACCATAAGCCATTCGTTACGGTGCTAAGAAAAATGATGTTATAAATTTCCCTACTATTTTTTCTAATGTTTCTCAAATCGGTACGATTCTTGCTGGTAAAAATTACGCTGTAATTTTGAGTATTTTTTATGGTGAATTGATTATTAATGTATAAGCAGTCGTAGTAATTGTCGTCGGAAGTGAATCTCAGTACGGGCGAGGATATTTTATGCCCATCGGTTTACAACAATATGTTCACTCACGACTGCAATCGTCCCAAGGAGACTGGAATGAAAGAAGTAACCATTATTGGTTCGGGTTTGGCGGGAGCCTTACTTGCACTCTATTTGGCTAAAAGAGGCTATAAACTTGAATTATTTGATGCACGCCCCGATGTAAGACTCATGCGTGCAAATGATGGGCGCTCAATTAACCTGGCTTTATCATGCCGTGGTATTACGGGCATGGAAGGGGTAGGCATCATGCCACTGGTGAAAAAACTCATGGCTCCCATGCGGGCTCGTGCGATTCATGAAATTCAAGGACAAATTAAATTTCAATCGTTTGGCCGACATCATGATGAATACATTAATGCAATCCTAAGAAATGAACTCAATAAATTATTACTTTCTGAGGTAGAAAAATTTCCCAAGGTAAAACTCAACTTCAATACGAAACTCATTGAATTGGATGTTGAGAATAAATTGGCGATGTTTGAATTACCTGATGGCGCCTTTTTAAAACAAAACTATGAACTTCTCATTGGTGCTGATGGCGCTGGTTCCTGTGTTCGTGAGTACTTGCAGGCGAAGCATTTGGTACACGCATCACGTACTTTCTTACCTTATGGATATAAAGAGCTATCTATAGGGCTTCCTGGCCAAAATCACCTTGTTCACGAACATTTACACCTCTGGCCCAGGGAAGCCTTTTTATTGTTAGGTAATCCTAATCTTGATCAATCCATTACAGGATCCCTATTCTTACCACATGAAGGAAAAAACAGCTTTGCTGAGCTGGATAATGAATTGAAAATTAATGCTTTTTTTAAACAATCATTCCCGGATGCTTATGTCGAAATGCCTCATCTAGTTGAGGAATTTACGCAACATCCTACAGGTAATATGAGTACGATTAAATGTGAGCCATGGTATTACCAAGATCAATGCCTCCTAATAGGAGATGCGGCTCACGGTGTCGTTCCTTTTTTTGGCCAGGGAATGAATAGTGCGTTTGAAGACTGCCGTATTTTGAATAAGCTTCTGGATCAATATCATGATGATTGGCAGGAAGTAATGCCCGAATTCTATCGTTCAAGAAAAATAAATACTGATGCAGTCGCACAAATGTCTATGGATAACTTTCATGAAATTCAAATCGACATCAGAGACAGAAGTTTTAACTTAAAAAAACAACTGGAACATGAATTAATGCGTCGATATCCAGAACATTATGTTTCAAAACATGTTTTGGTCATGTTTACCAATACCCCTTATGCAGATGCTCAAGCACATGGGGAATTACAAGCGGAATTTTTAAATGAAATATGCGATAACGTGGAGCGAATTGAAGAGATTGACTGGGATAAAGTAGAGAAAAAACTGAAACAATATGACAAAAAATTGGCATAATTGATTTGAATTTAAAAATAAGCAAAAAATTCAAGGGATTGCTTTGCCAAAAATTTGACATATAGATTATTATTTATTCATTTAAATGGCGGAATCAAGTTGCCTTTTATTGAAAAAGGGCATAAATGACCTTTTTTCATGGTTTTTTGAGGGATCATTAGAAAAAAAGTTGGTATGCGAAATGCATTGTTAAAAGTGTCCAACAAATTTTCTCATGGAGATGGCTATGAAAATCATACAAGATTATATTGATTCCAAACAACAAGAATTCATGAATCATCCTTTTTTTGAAATACTAGAACAATTGAAAAGTTTAAAAGAATTAGGCTATTTTGTTCCTGAATTAACCTTTTGGGCTATGACGTTCCAGGATATTTTAAGAATAAACGAAGAGCGAGTAACCGACCCCTATTTACGAAAAGTCGCTCGTCACCACAGACTTGAAGATGCAGGCCATGAAAAATGGTTTCTACATGATAAGAAGTACATGGGAGCAGTCAATATCGATTCAGTAAATGATACCAATGATGTAAGCTGGCTCTACAGTAAAGAAACTCAATTAACTCGCGATGCTGCTTATGCTATCTTAGCTGAAGTATATAAAGCGAATGATGAAATTCTCAATATTGTTCTCCTCTTAACGATTGAATCATCAGGACATGTGTTCTTTGAAAAAGTTTCAAAACAAGTGAAAAAAACAGGGGAAGATAAAAATCTCAAATATTTCTCCACATCACACTTGGAAGTTGAAATGGCCCATGCCTTGTTTGAAGAAGAAATGGAACGCTCTTTGTTCTCAAGACAAGTACCCATTCACATTCGCCGCGAAGCCTTAAAAATGGTAGACCGATGCTACGATGCATTTAACAAGATGTTCGATGGCTTGATTATTGCTTGTAACCGAAGACTCGAACTGGCAAAACAAAGGAATCATCAAGATGCTGCAAACAAAGAACCAGTGGAATTCATTTCACATAAAGCAGTGTAAAAAAAAGTTTGGACAAGCGATGCTCAGTGATGAGCATTCGCTTGTTTTTTTCCGCGAAGATTTCGGTAAGCTGATTCACTCAGATCCAATTGCCGCTTTTGAACCTCAAACCATCGCAGAAGTACAATCATTCATACAGTATGCTCATGAAAATCAACTACCTGTCACTATCCGTGGTAATGGAATGAGTCAGAGTGGGCAATCACTTACCGTTTCTGGTGGCATGCTCCTTAATATGAAACATTTTAATCATGCTTCAGAAGCTGATTCAAACTCCATCTGGGTTGAAGCCAATACGTCGTGGGCTTCATTATTGGATAATACGTTAAAACAATCTATGACCCCATATGTTGTCCCTCATAATTGTAATTTAACAGTTGGAGGCGTTCTCTCTGCCGGCGGCATGGGTGCTTCATCATTCAAATACGGTAGTGTAACGGCCCATGTCAACGCACTAGAAATAGTGCAAGCTAATGGCGAGTTGATCCAAACAGAACAACAATCCTCTTTAATGCAAGCCTGTTTAGGCGGGCAAGGACGTTTTGGACTGATTACCAAAGCCTGTATTGCACTAAGACCTTGTTTAAAAAATGTTAGAACGTTCTTCTTAATTTATTTAGATAAGGACGAATGGCTTAATGATTTGCTTTTATGTCAAACAAAAGCAGATTATGTAGAATCATTTTGTACCCCGGCAATACAAGGTGCGAAATTATCGGCAAAAGGGCGAGCGCCTTTTGCCCAATGGTTTTATTGCCTTCATGTAGCGCTTGAATATGACAATCTACCACCCGATTTTTGTGATTTAGGATTAAAGCCCTGGCGCTTGCTACATACCCAAGATGAGTCCATTCACTCTTATTTACATCGTCATGATTCACGTTTTAATGCAATGAAAATAACCGGGCAATGGGACTTACAACATCCTTGGTATGAATGTTTCATACCCGGTTCTCAATTAAATAATCTGGAAGAATTATTGGCTACTTTGCCTTTACACTATGCTACCGTGGTACATCTTGCCCGGATTGCGCCTCTTGCTCCAGCTGGATTTCTGCAACTGCCTAAAGACAAGGATATTTTTGCCTTCATGATCCTTAATCCGGGCTTACCTAACTCATTGATTCCAAGTTGTTTAGAAACCATAAAACACTTGGACGCACTCTTTTTATCCCAAGGTGGCAAGCGCTATCTTTCCGGATATTTGGGCGACTCTCCAGATACAGAGTTTTGGCAAAATCATTTTGCAGAGCGGTATGATGATTGGATTAAATTAAAAGAACTATATGATCCACTGCATATTTTTTGTTCTACTTTGTATCATAATTAATTAACCTGGGTGCAACGCATCGGCTCCCCTGAAAACTGTGATTTTTAAATCAGGGTTTCGCTGCGCTGCCCCCAAGCCAATCGATTTACTCACCTGTGCAGGGTCTTAGGCTTAAATTCCATTAAAGTGAATAAACTATTTGTTGGATAACTGTTTTCAAAGATAAATCCCGCAGGTTCAATTGATTGTTGCCATTCGGACAAGGTACGTTGTCTGCCGCCAAGTAATACCATCATCACAATATCCATCGTTTTATTAGGATGGGGCTCATGGTCATCAGGCATTACTTGTTCTGCAATAAATAAAGTCGCATTTTGGGGCATTTGTTGGGCGCAGTTCTTTAATATTTTATGCATCATTTCATCGTTAAAATCATGCAAAACTCCTTTGAAAATATAAGCATCTGCTGGAGGGATACTCGCAAAAAAGTCACCTTCCTGGAGACTCACTTGATTAGAAAATGCTTTTGAATCCAATTGGCAAATCACTGCCGGTGTATCAAAAAGAATAGCCTTTAAAGTGGGATATTGCTTGGTAATTGCTTTTACAAGCCCCCCTCGCCCGCCGCCCATATCAACAAAGTTGGAAAAAGTAGCAAAATTGTATGCATTGCTAATTGCCACATCATCATAAGATGATAATTTAGCCATCCCTCGATCAAAATTTTGCTGTTTCTCTGCATTTTTACCGAGAAAGCTAAAGAAATCATCGCCGTGTTGTAGCTCAAATGCAGATTTTCCCGTCTTAAGGCTGGCGTCCAACTGAGAAAATGCTTGCCACCAAGCATCATCAACCATACATAATACATCGCGCACGGAATGAGGATCATCGTCACACAGCGGTTTGGATAATTCGGTCAATGAATAAACGCCATGGTCGTAATTAAATAAATCATAACTACTTAGAAACTTTAACACCCTATCAAGCAATTCGGGTTGACTCTCTGTGGCTTGGGCCAATTCGTCGATCCTTTTCGGCCCAGAAGCCAGATGATTTGCTACACCCAATTTGGCTACAGCATGTAGTGCTCGTGAAACAACATACCAGCGGGACATAATAGCTAATTGAATATGTGGTTTATCCATGTGAGATTGCATATATAATTCCTTTTAATACGGTCCATTTATTATTTGTTAATTAGATCAAAAAGTTAAGTATTATTATTTATTTAATTCTATCCGAAAAGAAATGTGCGCATTGAAATCGAACTATTCTCAATCGCTTCATAAATGAAAACCAGTTCGTCTTCATCATGTGCAGCACCTAAAATATATAACAATGGATAGTAGTGATCAGGAGTAGGAACACTGAGCTTCCCCGCAATCGTATCACGATAGTGAGTAATTAATGCTGCAAAATCTCTGGCCATTAATTTTTCTTTGAACCATTCATCAAACTCAACTGCCCAATCATAAGGCGTTGATTTGCGCTCCCAACTAATCTTGGAAAGATTATGTACTAAATTACCACTGCTGACGATAAGAATGTTTTGCTCTCGAAGTAATTGTAATTGTTGACCTATTTGATAATGAAACTCCTCAGGTTGTTCTATGTCGATACTGAGCTGGACAATAGGAATATCCGCCCGAGGATATATATGTCGCACCACGGACCAAGTTCCATGATCCAATCCCCATTGTTCGTCATCCAGTTTGATCGAAGTCCGAGTTACGATGGTTCTAATGCGTTCTGCCGTTTCAGGAGAACCTGGAGCGAGATATGCTATGTTAAAAAGCTTTTTGGGGAAGCAATAAAAATCATGGATCGTTCTTGGATTTAACATATGCGTGACCCAGGTACCTTTAGTCAACCAGTGCGCTGAAATGCATACAATTGCCGTTGGTTGAGGAATTTTGTTACCCAGAGCTTGTAAGCTCAACGTAAATTTATTAGTTTGAATTGCATGCATGGGACAGCCATGACCAATAAAAATTAATGGCATGCGCTTGCTGCGTTCCAAATCATCCTTCATGTCCATAATGAAGCACCGTAAAATCAGTACTCGCTTAGTATCATATTAGTTCAAAAAATGCAGGATGCTAAATTAGCGGGCATTTATTATACAAATATCCCTTTTGCAAAATATAGTGTTATGGTTGTATCTCGTATATTAAAGAAAAGCTTATAGTCGCAATCAATCGCGAATAATTAACGACCACTTAATATATTTTTAGTACACTCTGCGCAAATTAACCATAAGGTAATTAATTATGTGGCACTTAAGAGTAATGCGTGAATTATTAAAAACGCTCCCCAAAAAAAATAGAAAAGGTGGAGAAGTTTTTTTAAATGAACTCTTTCTATCTGTTAAAGCAGTAGGGGAAAATCCTGAAATAGAATTTTTTCTAGGTCTTATTGAGAAATCTTTTTTAAAATTTGAAAATCAGAAGCCTTGTTCAGTCTCTTTAACCGAGTTTTCCAGACATATTTTTGGTCTTACTCTGCTTTATATTAAATCCAGTGACGAGCTCGCTATCTGGAATAGTGATTTTATTCCCAAAATAAGAAAAATTGAGCGATTTTTAGCCTTCGAAAAGGGACAGTCGATGGTCCAATTTCTTAACCAACTTGAAATAAATGTGTTTGCAAGTTTAGAGTACAAAATGAACATCAATTTCGCTCATTTAAGGTCCATTTTAAGTAAATGCACCGCCTTGGAGCTAAGCGAAAACGGCACCTCCGAGATAGCTCGATTTTTTACTGATACTTATGCTAAAGAGTTGGATGAAGAAAATTGTTGCGATGCGTTTAAACTGATCATCCAAGATGCCAAGACACACCTTGAAAGTCAGAAAAATGAGACTTTACCGCAGATTTCTCTCGTTAAATCTCAATTAAGCCTATTTAAAACAATTAAAGCATCAAGTGATGGCTCAGAAAGCAAACACGAATACATGAAAATGCGATAGTCATGAATTCCGGGACATCCAAGTCCCGGACAATTAATTCATCCAGGGTGTGAAGTACTATAAGCCTACTCACTCCGCCAACATCGCTGCATGATTTAAGCTTGCGATCCTGACTCCAAAACCGACCAGTAAACCTCCCATAATTTTAACAATGTAATATTGCAACCGATTTAGATTAGTTTTGACATACTGATGGGTAAGCATATAAGCGAGGCAGGAAAACCAAATCATGTGAATTAAGGCAATTTCAACTCCATAACCTAACTCAGTCATAATCGAATGACCGGGCTTTACCACTAAAGTAAAAAATGCCAGTAAGAACATAATTGCTTTGGGGTTTAAAAGATTGCACAACAAACCTTGATTAAAAGCGTGCAAACCGGTAATGGAATGGGATGAATGGTTGGCATCCAATTTCATCATTTCGCGCTTCGCGAGTAAGCTTTTGATGCCAATATAGATCAGGTAAGCAGCCCCCAGGTATTTTATAATGCTGAACGCCAGTAATGATTGTGAGATCACAAGAGCCAATCCTAAAATGCAGTAGCTTGCATGAATTAAAAGACTCACTGAAACGCCAAGAGCAGTATAGATTCCTTCTCTTCTGGAATAAAGTAAGGAATTTTTAGCAACTAGAGCAAAATCAGGACCAGGAGAAATCGCCGCCAACATAATCAACATACTTATAGACAAAAACTCTTGCACAATATTCCTCCCTAAAATCACAAAAAAAATAATTATATCACAACCTTGGATTGCATAGGATGTCCCGATTTGCTTGAAATCAGTTTATGGTTATTAAATCTTGTTATCCCGATAATAGGTAATGAAATTCTTATCTGCGCTCAGAGGCTGCAGTGCATAAGCTTCTTGAGTTAAAGAGCACTGATAGTCAAAAACGGCCCCTATGTTCCCCGCTGTGAAGTGAGACGCATCTTTTCCCCCATGACCATCATAAATCCCTATCAAAAAAGGTTGTGAAGGAGAAAGAGTTTGGATCGCAATTGAAATATTATCCCGCGTCCCCCGTTCGAGCGCTTTATTCGCAAGCATTTTTGCTAATTGGTGTTCTTCTAGTTTGTTTGCCAAGGGTATTTCATTTAAACAATTAAAAAGCCACTGTTCATGTGCTTTTTGGGTTTGGCCTGCTAATGGCTCTGTAAAACCATCACATGTTGTAATAATTTGAACCGTTCTTACGCATTCTGGAGAAATGCCAAGGGAGTCACTCATCTTATCGAGGTAATGAATATCGATTTGTGCATCAGCACAAACTACTCCATCATTATAATCAAAATCACCTATCGCGCGAGATACTGCCAGCTGACCATTGATGCGATCGAAAAAGACTACGCCGCCTGCTTTTTGAATACGCTCCATCTCAAACGCAGGGTGATGAATAATACTATTTAAGCGTACTACACCGCTTAACTTCGCCTGCATATCGTAAATAACCGCAAAACAAAGGGAATCGGCTAAAGTTGCGGTGATTAAGTTCCGATGACCATCATATACTGTCGTCGACGCCGTCGTGCCCCCATGCATCACATTACGCCCTAAAATGTTAATTACGTGATAACTGGTCCATAAACGACGACCTATCTCCTGTGGGGTAAGTAGATTAAAATGATTTGGAGGATACCAACATGCAAAAGCGGCATCTTCTTGGCTCGGGCGTGCGCCCATGGTCTCATATAAACCAAATCCATGTTCCTTTACACGTTCACAAACATCAATCCCATCATCAGGAAGTGACGTGATGTATTGAATGCTTTGCATGCTTTTTCCTACCAATACCCCCTTTAAAAATATAGCACATAGACTTTGCGAGAATCAGTAAAAACTCTTGTCTTTAAAAAAGGAACGATACTTCAAGACCCGATCCTGCTGGCACTTCGCTTATATTGCTTCCTCAGTTAATTGAGTTAAATAACTGCATTGAATTAAATAATCAAGGTATTTATTGAATACTGTTTCATCAATTTTTTCACAATAAATGCCGTGATGAGCTAACTGAGTTTTTGTATAAGTACAATCGATTTTCGCCTTATTGTTGTGGAGATATAAATCAAACAATGAACTGTCTTTATCTACTACTTTTTCCGTAAAGAAGGGACGTAACGGAGAAAATGAGTGATTTAATTGATTTTTCTCTTTAATCATTCGTTCCCATTCAGGGTATGTGACATCCTTTACCTTAAAACCCTTGGCTCTAACATATCCAAATAATTGCTCTACACTAACTTCCTGTGGGTTTATTAGATGATACGTATCAGACTGATGTGGTTTTTCCATAGCCAAACGAGTAATTGCTTTTGCGACGTAATCGACAGGAACAAAATTGAACCCCACGTCCAATATTGGTCGAGCCCCTAGCTCGATACATCCCTTGAGGATACGACACACCACATCATCCTGGTTCCAATAACCGGTTTGACTTTCCCCCGTAATCAGGCTAGGCCTGTAAATCGCCGTTGGAATATTATAGGTTCGGGCATGAAGTACCAATTGCTCTGCCAACCATTTTGTTTGATTATAGCCACCATAAATTCCTTCTTGGGGTGAAAGCTCAGTGTGCTCGCTGATCACCCTGTCATCCATTAAATCAGCCGACATAAAATAGCCTACGGTGGAAATATAATGCAGTGCTTTCAGCTTTCTGTACCCAGCCAGATCAATAAGTTGTTTTGTACCAAAGACATTGCTTGCTGCAAGTTTTTGATATGGATAAATAAAATTAAGTACCGCGGCTCCATGAAAAATAAGATCGACCGTATCCGCCAAATAGTACCAATCATGCTTGGAAAGGCCCAAATTATTTTTTTCCAAATTCCCTAGAACGACTTTAATTCGATCATAATAAACCGGACTCCATACACCATAGTGTTCCATATTTTTTATTACTCTGCTTATTCCTGTCGCGTGTGAACCGGCCTGAACAAGACAGGTAATCTGCCAGCTCGTATTGGATAACAGCTCACGTAGCACATATGCTCCCAAGAAACCTGTGCCGCCGGTTAATAATACATGTTGGGGAGTTGCCTTGGGCAAAGAGTTAATATGGGTTGTCATGTTTTTATACTGATTAAACTCAGCAACCAAATCAATCGGGGTATGAGAAACCAGTAACTCCTTTGTTTTACCTGAGAACAAATCCATTATTTCGCCCAAACTTGGATCTTTGAGTAGAAACTCAATGGATAGGTCTTTTTCAGTGGCTGTTGAAAGGACATAGTACAACTCGCCCAGTTTGAATGAATTGACTCCCAATTCGCTTAACTTTTTTTCTTTATCTAAAACCGTAATATCTTCATTAAAAATGGGGTGAAGCATTTGAGCAATGTCTGCCGTTTCAGCATGCAGTGTCTTTTCAGGCTCCCCTGCTAAATTCTTTGCGAACGTATCGATGCAGATAATATTTAAATCGCCTTGTAGATATTTTTTCTTACATAGTAAACGTTGCGTTTTTCCGCTGGTTGTTTTGGGAACTGATTTACGCGCCACAAGAGCCACAACGTCTGCATCAATTCCATGGACTTGTAGCACATTGCTTCGGATGGTTTTGATTATTTCTTCTAAAGCCAGAGCTTCAACGCCCTTTTTGATTTCTTGAACGATAACCAATAATTCATGATCCTGTTCTTCTATGGAAAAGATGGCACAGCCGTGCTCCTGTAGATGGGGATGGCATGCATGAATGGTATCTTCCAAATCATGAGGGTAATAATTACGACCACGAATAATAATTAGATCATTCAAACGCCCGGTTACATAAAGTGATCCCTGATCCAGATAACCCAAATCCCCGGTGCGTAAAAAAGAATGCGCCTTAGTTGCGAGACGAGCATTAAAGGAGTGTTTTGTTTCCTGATCTAATTGCCAATATCCCTGAGCAACACTTTTACCTGCCACCCATATTTCCCCAACCACCCGTTCTGGACATTCATACAAAGTCTCAGGATTTACAATTGCAAGATAGCAAGTGTCAATGGGCTGTCCACAGTTAATTAAACTGCGGGCATCAGGATGGGATTTATCACAATAAAGTACTTCTCCCTGCTCGAGAGCATTCTTATCAACCCACTGGTAGCTTATTCCTTGTTGGCGATTCCCTCCTGTGACCATCAATGTCGACTCAGCGAGTCCATAGCAGGGATAGAAAACCTCTGGGGAAAAGCCACAAGGTTTAAAACGTTGGATAAAACGTTCAATAGTTGCCCTGCGAATGGGTTCTGCTCCGCTCATTGCACATTGCAAACTACTTAAATCCAAGTGTTCTTTTTCTTTCTCAGTGACTTTACTCGTACATAAATCATAAGCAAAATTGGGAGCTACCGTAGCCGTAGCCCGATAATGTGCAATCGTTTCCAACCAAATTGCCGGGCGTTGTAAAAAGGTCAATGGCGACATCAATTTTACGGGAATCGTGCTAAAAACAGGTTGTAATATCCCGCCGATAAGCCCCATATCATGATAATGAGGTAACCAGGAAACACTGATATCTTCTTCAGTAAGACAATTCGCTTTTTCAATTACTAATAAATTATGCAGCAAATTACCATGGCTCACCATCACTCCTTTGGGTTTTCCAGTGGAGCCTGAGGTGTATTGTAAAAAAGCAATATGATGCTCAGTAAGAGAGGGAGTACGCCAGGTATCCGGAGCATTAACCCAATCTTCGGTAGTGATGAATTGTATCACTGCACAATCATCAAATTTTGCATTCAATTTTTTGATTTGCACCATCAGCTCTGTTGTTGTCAAAACAACATGTGCCCCTGAGTTTTTAATAATACGTTGGGATTTCGCTGCCCAATCTTTTGTGGTGGGTGGATAAGAGGGTACGGCAATAGTCCCTGCATACAAACAGCCAAAAAAAGCAGAAATAAACTCAAGACCAGGAGGATAAATAATTAAGACACGATCACCATGATGTGTTACTTCCTGCAAAACACTTGCTATTTTCTTTGCCTGTTCTGCTAACTCAAGATAAGTCAGGTTATTATTTTCCTTTATTTTTCTGTTTATGAACGTATAGAGTGGAAAATTCGGATTTTTTTCTACTTTTTTTTCCAGTAAATCGACCAAACTAGTGTAACAATTTTCCCCCATACCAAACCCCTAAATCCAAGATAATTATGGCTGAACTTTATTAAGAAATGCATGAAAACTCTTCAGCGTAATTTATTATGGAAGATCTATTTGAAAAGTACAGCAATCTCAGACAAACTAAAAAAGTTAAAACGAAGTTTTGTAGGACTAATCGAATGGCCAAATTCATAGTGAAAGCAATTCTGAAATTAAAAGAAGCGAGCCGTTATTCTTTTGATGGATTCAAAGCGGCCTTTCAAGACGAATTCGCATTTCGCCTTGAGCTCTTAGTGGGCATCATTGCCTTACCCGTTGCCATTTTTATAGGAAAAACCTACATTGAGCGGGCTTTATTAATTAGTACTTTGCTCCTAGTTATCGTAGCTGAATTATTAAATTCAGCTGTAGAAACCACATTGAATCGAATTGATCGCTCTTGGAACCCGTTAACGAAAAAAGCCAAAGATTTGGGCTCCGCTGCGGTGTTCGTCACACTTATTAATGCACTCGTAGTGTGGATTATGATTATTATCTCTCGCCTTCAAGCGTAGATCTAAAGGTAGACTTCGCTCGCAATTAATGCGTAAAAGTTGCTGTATTTTGAATAAATTGAGTGATTTCCTCTAATTGAGTTTTTGCAATATATTCATTTTGCTCTTTTTCCGGGTCGATCTGCGCCAGTTTTTGATACAGTTTCTCAATGTTCTCATGTCGGCCTTTGCCCCAAATTTTGGAATGGCTGAAAAAGTAAAAGAATCCTGCTGTCGTCTTTGATTGACCTAGTTGGTGTAATTGTTGCAATTGATCTAGAGGTGATAAAGGCGAACTTAAAATACTCGCAATTTTTCTCATCCCGGTGCTGTTCGTATTTATAAATTTTTCCGTTAACTGTTTATTATTTACCATTACCTTGACGCATTCATTAAAACTATACATCGCGTTCTTAAATTTCAGATTTTCCTGTTGCAGCATATGAATTACATTTTCTACATTAGGGTAAGGATTATCTTCATCATCAAAATCTACGCTGCGATTTTCCTTTACCAATTTTTTTGACAATTCGTAATGAGACTTAGGTAAGGAAAATTTTGAAATTTCACGGTAAATTGCCATTCTTTTTTGAAGCATTCTTCGATTAAATGCATCACTTAGTACATTATGTTCATACAATTGGTTATCCCTAAATGGGGATAGGGAATGCTTTGCTTTCAATAAATTCATACGTTGATGGTAGGCCTCAAACGCTTCAAAATGTTGAGACATGACCGCCCAGTTATCATTAAAATTTTTATACGCATCCATTCTTGAAGGCAGAGTAATAAGAAATTTATTGACTTGTTCAATTGTAGGACGCTCTTCGGGTTTTCTACTTTGGAGACCGCTCAGTAACATCTTAATGTCGTCTAAAAGATAGGGATCAATTTCGGATACATCATAACCCGTAAATAAACCATCAAAACAATAAGAAACACTAGCTAAATCTCTGAGGTTTGTCGCTAATTCCTTATATTTTAAAATATACTTTGCACCAAAAATTTCACCCAAAATTGCTGCTAACGCATACATATCCGATTGATAAGTACTGCCCTCCCCCAAAATGACCTCCGGAGCCATGTAAGCCAATGTTCCCGAACGTTTTAGATTATTCCTTGAATCAATGTCTTCAGCCAAACCAAAATCGATAAAAATAATAAAAAATTGCCCATTATCTAGCTTTTTATAACAAATGTTTGCTGGCTTAAGATCGCGATGGACCACATTTTTTTGCTGTAACAAAAGCTTCTCGCTAGCAACGCGAGCCGCAACTTCCAGTCGGAACTGAAACGAATAATTGTAGCTGGGCGTAAAAGGCAATAGCTTATCAAGACTGGTGCCACAATCCTCCAGGATTGTAATTACTTTATCTTGTGCTCCAACAACACCAACAACATTTACCCCATGTTTTTTTTGTCTTGCTGCTTCTTTTAAAGTCCGCGACAAGAGTTCAGGATAGCGTGTATCTTCTGTTGGCCGTTGAATTTTGATCACATCATTTACTGGGACTAGTTGGGCTTGATACCCCTTTTTTTTTGAATCATGAGTTACAACTATTTTATATTTTGATTCATTTACTGAACCAAAACCACCTTTGCCTTTGTGGGTATTATCAATAATATGCCATTGATTTTTACCCGATCGAACTAGATTATGACTAAAGGTAAATTGCTCATCGCTTGAAAAGAGACTTAATTTTGATGATTTTCCTGAAATGGAACTATTAAACAGTGAAGGTAGAAAAGTTATACTCTCTTTTTGTTTAAACAAAAATTTTGCAACTTTGCCATCCAGGAAAATAGGGCCTTTTTTATTTTTCCACACTACTTCAAAATCAGTATACACCATATTTTGTCCATAACACTTGAAGCAAAAAACAGGATGTTCATAATATCAGCTTCTTCTTGTAAGAAGAAAAAAAATTTAAATCCACTTACGAGAATTGATGATTCGGGTTAATATAGGCGCTTATTACAGCATTTGCGTACCAATTAAACCGAAAAATGTCCATACCAGTACCTCATAAAAAATGCGTTTCCTGCGTTGTTCCAGTCTACAATGAAGAGGCAGGAATTTCAGAGTTCATTGCTGCATTGACGGATACCCTGCAAAAACTTGGCTATGCTTATGAAATACTTATTGTGGATGATGGCAGCCACGACAACACGCCGCTGATTATTCAACAATTAAGAACTCAATTTGTGCTTCGCTGCATTCGTTTTAGTCGAAATTTTGGTAAAGAAAATGCCATCAGCGCAGGTCTTGATCATGCCCAAGGTGACGCCGTTATCTTAATCGATGCCGACTTCCAACACCCTCTCGAACTTTTAAGTCAATTTCTTTCCAAATGGGAAGAGGGTTATGATATGGTTTATGCCGTACGACAAAATCGTTCCGATGAGTCCTGGCTGAAAAGAACGTGCGCCAAAGCGTTCTATCAATTTACCTCACGAATAAATCGGATTAATATCCCTGCAAATGCTGGAGATTTTAGACTCCTGGATCGAAAAATCGTAAAAGCACTCCAGAAATTACCTGAACGAAATCGATTCATGAAGGGTTTATACAGTTGGGTCGGATTTAAACAAATTGCAATTCCTTTTGAAGTCCAACCTCGTAAAGCAGGTTCGTCACAATGGAATTTTTATTCGCTTTTGGATTTGGCAATCACTGGGATTACATCATTTACTGCATTTCCGTTACGGATGATTGCAATTGGTGGAATTGGCGTGGCAACCCTGGCAATACTTTACGGCCTTTGGATTATTATCAGTACCCTGATTTTTGGTATAGAAACACCTGGTTGGGCAACCATAGTCACCACAATTACTTTCTTTGGTGGTTTGCAACTCTTTGCCTTGGGTGTAGTGGGTGAATACATTGGCCGCGTCTTTGATGAAGTCAAACACCGGCCTCATTACGTTATTGATGAGGAATCCAGTTTTGATGACAACCAAACTGAAATTAAGGCATAGACTCATTTTTTTTATAGGTATTGGTAGTTCTGCTGCGTTGATACATCTCTTTACTGTATTCAATTTAGTGAAATATATGCATGTGCAGGCACTAGTAGCCAATATCTTTGCCTTTTTAATTGCCTTTAATGTCAGCTTTTTAGGGCATAAGTATTTAACCTTTTCTCAATTACATGATGAAAAAACCTTGAGTTTACCCCATTTTTTTATAGTCGCCGCTTCCGCGGGACTCATTAATGAAATGCTTTATTTCTTACTTTTACGTTACACTAGCTTAAATTACCTGTTTGCTTTATTTCTCGTTTTAGGCTGTGTTTCCGTTTATAGCTTCATCATCTCCAGATTTTGGGCCTGCCGTCAGATTCAACGCAATAAGTCCTGATGGTCAAAACCAACTCTTAAAAATATACTTGCGCTTACTCCTAACCACCAACAACCACGTCATCCTTGTAGATGACGGATATTTTTCGGGCAGTCTATTCCAGTGTGCGCCTACGCTGGAACAAACCAATTAAATTTCGACTTCACTTTGTTCGAGGATAATTTCCTCTTCACCTCGAATGCATTGAACTGTTCTCTTTTTTACATCAAAAACATATTGTAATCTGCAATATTCTCTCGGATTAGAGAGCAGATTTGGATTAAAAACAACGAGATTAATCCCTTGTAAATGGCGAGCAGAAGGAACAATCAATAATGGATGTCCTTCATGAGCCACCCTTCTACCCGTTTCTTGGCATTGAGTATAATTATCCGGATCAACAAGCCAGGGGAACTCTTCTTTTTTTGCAGTCAGATCAAGCCCCAATCCTTGGCAATAAACTTTGGCAACTCGTCTGTCGATGATGACGGTATCTTGTGTTTGAAAAATTTCCCACGAATCTTTGATTTCTTGAATAAAATGATACTTTGTTTCATAAATCGTCGTTTTCAATGTTTCTGAACCATACCAGCATGCAATTGCACCATCGCTATAACGCGAGCTTGTTATCTTTTCAAATGGATAATCAATAAAATCATTCTTACTGTAATCAAATGCGCGTTGTATTAACGATTGATGGGTTAATTCAGGATGGGTATAACTTTCTATGCTATTGGCTGCGTCCCAATTTACTGGATCATCACTGAGATCATCAAATAAATCCTGGGATACTTTTATTCCCCTTATATTTCTAAAAACATCTTGTGAATATTCCCTGACAGTATCAAACAAAGACACGTTTACTGACCTCGCATAAAATCTGTGAGCCGCCTTATTTGAGCAATTCCAATGTAACCTTGCTCCAGCATAAGGTCTAAAGGGCGAAGATTATGGAGTTTTTGATTCCTCCCTTTTATCCATTGATAGACTATCTCTCGATTGTATGGATAAAGAATTCTCAGGTTTTTGTGAATTCCCAAAAGATTACCTACTCGCTCGATTGTATCTCTGCCAGATATATGAGCTGTTCCTTTTTTAAATTTGGCAAGTTGCGCGGGACTGATACCCCCTAAAAGCTCACACTCCTCTTCATTTTTCAATTGCCAATGCTTGAAAAGTGCAACCACGTTCTGGGTATTGCGTTTGAGAACGTCTTCACTTAAATCTTGAAAGGTAAAAGGTGCCAATTGTAAATGATTCATGCCAAAACCCTCTATTTATAGATAATTATAGTATATAAATAGATTTATACAATTAATTTTGCCATGAGATGTTGGCATTTGAACCCCATACAGAAAAATTCAAGAAATTAAACCCAGTTTTTAGTCGATAGTAAATTGTCAGTGATTACGTTTTTCGTGGAGGTTTCGATGTTGAATCATGTGTTATCAGGAGATAGAAAATCAGGACACATGCCATTAACTACTTCAACAGGCTCACGAATGATGAGGCGATTTCCAACCATTTCCTTCACTTTGGGTAATATGGCATCCACCTTATCCATTGTATCAATGAATTGCACTACTAAAGGAAGTTTGCTTCCTATATCAACCAATGATGCAGAGACAACGGGATTTTTAAGCGTAAACCCAGCAACTGCGCGCAACACCATTCCACTGGCTATTTCAGCCTTATCAAGCATACTCAATAACTCAAGATGCAAAGGGCGATGTTGCCATTTATCTGCTTCGTTGATATAGATGGAGACTTTTACGTGATTCATTTTAGATTGCCCGAGCGAGCACTATACCCGCAACAACAGCCAATAATGAAAAAAGATTATTGCAAATAAAATTTAGTGCAGCAAGTGCATAATCACTTTGTTCTGCCAGTACATAGGTTTCATAACTGAAACTTGAAAAGGTGGTATAAGCCCCACAAAACCCAACGGCAACAAACGAGCGCCATCGGGGATCAACTTCCACTCGCTCTAAAGTCCAGGCAAGAAAGAAACCTAATATGAAGCTTCCAGTAAGATTAACAATGAATGTTCCAAAAGGAATATCTGCTGATAAATACTTAACGGAAAAACGACCTACGAGATAGCGTAAATTCGCACCGATGATCGCCCCACAAGAGATCCAAAAAACGTCATTCAAGGGTTTCTTCCTTTTTATTCCAACAGCTCATAATTACCAAAAAGATAATACATAAAAAGAATAAGCGAGTAAATTTAACCTGAAGTTACTTTAGGAATATAATAGATGCTCATGCTGCTCCAACTGAATATGAAACTCATCGCAATCCCTTAAAAATTCGTCACTTGAAAAATAATTAAATTCCTTGATGCGTGCCTGAGCGATAGGATCTGTACTGTGAGAATTTTCTCCCGGGTGACACATTATTAAAGTATTTTCTCTGGCAATGCTCATCCATTTTCTAAATAATTCTCTATAGTTTGCATTGGGTGCAAAATCATAAATTCCAGAGAAGTATCGATGATGTGGGATGCCTAATTTGATGAGCTGTTTCAATAGGGCCTTTCCCCCAGTTAGATGCAGTACTTTTGCTTTAAATCGGTATTGAGGCAAATTCATGGAAGGCCAAGTGGAACGAATATATGTTCCATAACTTTTCAATTTTTGTGCATAGAGATCCAAAATAACGTTCCGAATTACGGGAAATTGATGAACATGTTGGTGGCCATCAATAAAATCCGGAGGCTGTTGCATGACCCTGATAAATTGCTCCAGCTGCGCCAAAAATTCTTTTGCAATAAACGACAATTTCATTGAGCGCATATGCGTTTTTATCAACAACTCAGGTAAAGTAAAGCACGCTTTTTCAGGAATAGATGTTAAATAACCTTCTGTCAGATTGAAATGTAAACCAATTTTGATGGGCTTGATTTCTTTTAAGGTAAGAAGTTTTTTGGCATAAGGAATAAATCCAGGACTATTCACCATGCAGCTTACAGCGGACAAACGTCCCATGCGTACTAATTTTAGAATTCCTTCTGAAACTCCGGAATCCAGGCCAAAATCATCCGCACACAAGGTTATGGTTTTCGAATCAATCACAATTGAGGGCCAATATTTATAACAAAGGCATATGATATATCATTTTCTCTAATAAGGTGTAGTTTGGGCGCAGCAAAGCAGAGGGAAATTCGATACATCAAAGCAATAAAAGTCCCAGGTTTCGCTTCGCAATACCCAGGCTACATTAATACATCGAGAGTCAACAATTTATTTTATGCGGCTTCCGAATGTACTTTCACTGCAAAGAAACGCGCACCCAAGATATTGATGCATAAACCACCGATGACCAATAATCCTGCAGCCAGTTTCCATAGCTGGAACGGTTCACCCAAGACTAAAACTGAACTTAGGATGGCAACAATAGGTACCAATAAAGTAAATGGAGCAACCACTCCCACTGGATAACGAGCAATGAGCCAGTTCCAAACTCCATAACCTATCCAAGTTGAAGCAAACACAATGTAAAACAATGAAATAGCACCGCGCCAACTTAAATGTTCATAGGTATAAACAAAACTTGCAGGTCCCTCAACCATTAAAGAAAAAAGAAACATGGGCAAACATGCAACAAAACTTCCCCAAGCAATAATTGCCATCATATTGTTGCTATTCCCTTTAATTTTCTTAGTGATCAGGTTCCCAAATCCCCACGTTGCCGCAGCGGCAAGAATAAAAAGAAAACCAGCCAAAGAGATATCACTATCAAAATGCATCGCAACCAAGCCAATTCCAATTGAAGCAACCAGTGCACCAATAATCTGCCCTATGTTCGGCTGTTCACCTAAGAAAATCCCAGCAAAAAACATACTGAAAAATACTTGTGTTTGCATCAGTAAAGAGGCCATTCCAGCAGGCATGCCGATGTTCATGCCCATAAAAAGGAAGGCAAATTGCAAAGCAAACATAACAAAGCCATACAGAACTATTACTTTGAATGAACCTTGAGGAATTTTAATAAAAAAAATAGCCGGAACACTCGCCAATAAAAAGCGTAAGGAACAGAGCAACAGCGGTGAAATTTCTTCCAGTCCAAAAGAAACAAAAAGAAAATTTACCCCCCAAATTACAACAACTAAAAGAGCTAATAAAAGATGTGTAACAGGCATCATCAGTGCTCCGACAAAAACCTTATTTTAGCCTAAACACTGTAATAAAGCCATTTATTTAGTTTATTTTTTAATCACTTAAGTGATTAAAAAAAGTAAAATTTGATTACTAATAAGTGATTGCTGAACATGACTCTCACCATAAAAATTTAATTTCTATTTTTAATGCATCACGTTAAACTGGATTTCTTTTCTAACTGAGTTGAAAACGCCTGTGAGGTGCCATAAAACGGCCTAATACCTTAGGTTTCGCCATTCACCCAGGCACGTTTCTACATACTCTACTTTTTATGGATTAAATGATGAAAGAAATTATTCTTGCTACCAGTAATCCCGGTAAAATTAAAGAATTGCGTGATTTATTAGCTCCTATTGAGTGCATTCCACAAACCGATTTAGCAATTTCAGATGCAGTAGAAAATGGTTTAAGCTTTATTGAAAATGCACTCATCAAAGCACGTCATGCCAGCTTGCTCGCAGGAAAACCAGCTTTAGCTGACGATTCTGGGTTAGTAGTGCCAGCATTAAATGGCGAACCAGGGATTTATTCTGCGCGTTATGCGGGCAACAAGGCAACCGATGCCGAGAACATCGGTTTGTTGTTGGAAAAAATGGCTCATGTTCCTTCAAATCAACGGGAAGCCTGGTTTTATTGTGCCATCGCATTGGTGCACCATGCAAAAGATCCTACTCCTATCATCGCAACAGGCCTATGCAAGGGAGTGATTCATGACCTCCCCCTTGGCGAGGGTGGATTTGGATATGATCCAATATTTTATATTCCTGATTTTCAATGCACGGTAGCTCAATTACCTGCTAAAATTAAAAATAATATCAGTCACCGCGCACAAGCTTTAAAGCAATTGCGTGATCTACTTAAGAATAGATGATGGATACCGATGCACTCTTTGCGCAAGCATATAAATTCCAGTACGAAGGTCAACTGCCCCAAGCCATTAGCCTTTATGAGCAAATATTGTCCCAGGAGCCCAAACATCTGAATACCTTGCATTTTTTAGGACTCACTTATGCTCAATTAGGCGACATGGATAATGCGATTCTCTATTTGTTACAAGCACTCTCACTAAGTCCTGATAATGCCAGTCTGCTTAATAACCTGGCGAATGCATACAAAAAACTACATCAACTTGACAAGGCAATTGAATATTATCAACACGCCATAGCACTGCAACCAAATTATGCCCAAGCTCATAACAATCTGGGAACAGTCTATGCATTAAAAAAAAATTATGCGCAAGCATTGTTACATTATACCCGAGCGGTTCATGCTGAACCTGATTTTAGTGCAGCACATTTTAATTTAGGCTTGCTCTTGCTACAAAATAATCAATTGGATGCAGCTAAAACTCAATTTAATAATGTCATATCCTTAAACCCTTTTCATACTGAAGCACTTTTCTATCTCGGAGTGTTGCATCTTGAAAAAAATGCACTTGTCGAAGCAGAACAAGCATTTCAAAATGTTTTGGAGCAAGACAGTAAGCAAATAGAAGCGCTTTCCAACTTGGGCGTAATTGCTTTAAAAAGACATCAAAACCAATTGGCAATCGATTATTTCAGCAAAGCATTGGCATTGGACAATGAGAATGTTGAAGCACGTAATAATTTAGCAGCAACATTCATGCACCATGATCGTTTTGAGAATGCGCTCATGCATTATGATGTATTGCTGCAAAAAGAACCTGATAATATTGAATACTTATACAATTCCGGCGTAGCGCAAATGGCGTTAGGCCATTTGAATGAAGCCATAATTCTTTTTGACCATATACTCGAGTTAGAACACAATCATACCTCGTCACTCAATAATCTGGCTGCAATTTTCATTAAGTTAGAACAAAGAGATAAAGCAAAAGAATATCTGGAACGTGCTTTGGCGATTAATCCTCAGGACATAATAAGTGCTCATATGTTTCACGCCCTCACTGGAGGCGAACAAGCAAAAACCACTCCGGAGTATGCACATAATTTATTTAATAACTATGCGCTTTATTATGACCAGCATATGAAAGGAACACTCAACTATTCCATCCCGCAACACGTGGCACGAGTAGTCCACCAACTCGAATTACCAGCAAACACCCACACTTTGGATTTAGGTTGCGGAACGGGTTTAACCGGGATCGTTCTTCGTGAACTCAGTAAACATTTAACCGGTGTTGATATCGCAGAAAAAATGCTGGTTCAGGCCAAAGAAAAAGAGGTTTATGATAATTTGGTGAAAGCTGAAATCAATCAATTTCTTGAACATAATAAAGCATTTTATGATCTCATTGTCGCAGCCGATGTGTTACCGTATTTTGGTGAACTTGACGCACTTTTTCATTCCATTTGTCACCATTTAAAACCTAAAGGCTATTTTATTTTCACTACTGAAATCAGTCTAACGACCCCCTGGTCGCTTGAAACAAGTGCGCGTTTCAGCCATCATCCTGACTATATCAAAAAATTAGCGGAACAAAATCAGTTTCGGTTTGTAAGGCAAGAGAAAATTCCAGCGCGCATTCAAAATGAAAATATTTTGGAGGTTATGCTTTATGTTCTAACAATTTGAATAATTTAAAGCAAGAAAATAAAATAGTAATATAATTATATATAGGGGTCTTAGGAATGACTCTGTCGCTTCTATGATAGAGCAAGGAGCTTATATGTCAAAGCCCATTAAAGGACTTAAATTTATCGAAGTACCGCAACTGAGCTCCAGCGAACAGCGCGAGATCGATCGAAAAATTGCGTTTGAAACAGCCAAGTCCTTTCACAGCATGGTCAAGCTTGGCGCATTTGCCAATATATTTGGTGCGCTACTGTACGTACTTGCGGTGTATAATTCTACCCGGCCTGTGTTAATCATATCCTGGTATAGCATTATGGTGCTTGCAAACTTGTTCAATGTCTTATGGGCCTTTCGTTTTGAATACAATCATATAACCCGCAAAGAAATTCTTAAATGTCGAACAGGTTTTCTCTACTTTGTTATTTTAATCTGTCTGATATGGGGCAGTATTGGTATTTTGTTTATGGATGATGGAATGGATCAACAGATGACCACCATTATCTTTTTATTCGCTGTTTTGATTTGTTTTTCCTTCTCAACTGCAATTGATTTAACAATGGGGATCATCAGTATTGCGTGTTTACTTACCCCAACAATTTTATATCATCTATATTTAATGATTGATTTATTTCATTCTGAAGCCAGTCGCATTAGCATGTCGGTTAGTGGCTCATTTCTCGTGCTTGGGATATTTATGCTCATTGCATGCATTGTTGGGAATAGGATCATTTTAAAAATATTTCGTTTGGGTTATGAAAACGCGTTACTTAGTCATAAACTGGAAAATATGAATACCTTGTTAGAGCAACGAGTTAAAGAGCGCACCGAAGAATTAGAAAAATCACTGAAATTGGTAACCTACCAGGCCACACATGATTTATTAACCGATTTACCTAACGAGCGATTTCTTTATGATCACATTCAAAGTGTATCTGAAAGAGCCGTTAAAGAGCACCAAAAATTTGCCATTGCCTGTTTCTCATTGAACAATATGATGAAAATTAATGACAGTATCGGTCATCAAGCATCCGCTACTATTATTCATCGTATTGCCCAACGGTTGGCACAACTTGCAGAAAAAAATAAGAAATATTTCATTTCGCTATTACGCAAAGATGTATTTGTTATCTTAATAGATCCAATCATTGATGCACTGGAAGTGGAAGACAGTACTCAGGATTTGTTTGCTGTACTAGAAAATCCTGTGTATGTTGCCCAACAAGAATTAAACTTAACAGCAAGCGTAGGCATCAGTATATTTCCGACTGATGGTCGAGATGTAGATACACTGATTACCCACGCAGAGGCAGCGCGAACACTAGCTACCGAGCGAGGAGGAAATAGTGTACGCATTTACAATACCGTTATTACTGCAGACGCCTCCAGACAATTGAATATTGAAAATCAACTCTATCGTGCGATTGAAAACAATGAACTCATCTTACATTACCAACCCTTTATTGATTTAAGAACAGGAACAGTTTGCGGTGCAGAGGCTTTAATTCGCTGGAAAAATCCTATGTTAGGCATGCTTTCTCCAATGGAGTTTATTCCTTTAGCAGAAGCCAACGGCATGATTCTTCCTATTGGTGAATGGGTATTAAACACGGCATGTCATCAATTAAAGCAGTGGCATAACAGTGGCTCTAAATTAGTTTTGTCGGTTAATTTGTCAGCAAAACAGCTCGTACAACACGATCTTGTTGACCGTATTGAGCAAATTTTAAATCAACTAAAGCTTTCACCCAAGTACCTTGAGCTCGAATTAACAGAGTCCAATGCATTTCAAAACGAAGCCATTCCAATTATTAATAAATTTACCGAAATGGGTATCTCTCTAGCGATTGATGACTTCGGTACCGGTTATTCAGAGTTTGGTAATCTTAAGTTATTTAAGGTCAACAAAATAAAAATTGATAAAACCTTTATTCAAGATATCGAAGTCAGCATTGATAGCAGAAATATTGTAATAAACACGATTGCCTTGGCCCATAGAATGAATATTGATTGTCTGGCAGAAGGTGTAGAAACACTGGAGCAAATTAAATTTTTAAAAGAAAACGGATGTTACATCATGCAAGGCTTTTACTTTAGCAAACCCCTGGATGTCAAAGATTTTTCTGAGTTCTTAAAAACTCACTCCACAAATACCTATGAAGCATTGACTAACTGGTGAGACAAATACATCCCTAGCCCAAATGGAGCGAACCCAGATAAGTTTAGATCGGTCGTCGCCGGATTAGGTTTAGCTCTCCCAGGATACAATAATATCTCTCAAGATAGAGATGACATTATTTGCGAGTATTGATAGCATGGTGCAACCAAAATGGAATTTAGCAAATGGAAGTTGCTCATGCAGAACATTGTTAATGTATTACAAAACAGAGCGCAAAAATATCCTCATCAAGAAGCAATTCTTTACTTGGAAGATGGTGAACATAAGACAGCTGAACTGACCTTAGCTGAGTTGGATTACCAAGCAAAAATCATTGCCGCACATTTAAAAACCCGGCAAATCACTGGCAATAGGGTCATTCTTCTTTATCCGACTGGGGTTGAGTTTGTCATCAGTTTAATCGGATGTTGGTATGCCGGCGTCATTGCTGTGCCAATCCCTTGCCCTAAAATAGATGAATTTGCGAAACATGAGGCACTCCTGAATACTATTGCTGAGGATGCTGATATTGCCGCGGTCCTAAGCTTATCTCAGTATCATTCAAATATTGAAACATCCTTAAAAAGAAAGGTACCTGTACTGGCTACTGATGCAATCAAAACTCAGTCCGCAGAAGATTATCAATCAACCCTAATTAGTGATGACACCGTAGCCTACCTACAATATACCTCAGGATCAACTTCAACCCCCAAAGCCGCAATCATCACCCATGGAAATTTAAAGCATAGTTTGCAAGAGACCATTAAAGCCTGGCATTACACCAAAAAAAGCATCACCTTGACCTGGGCTCCCCATACTCATGTATATGGTTTGGTATGTGGGATATTAGTGCCGCTATATCACGGAACGCAAGCCATCATAGTACCCCCGACCGCGTTCATTAACAAACCAGTTACCTGGTTATCCGCTATTTCAACGTATCGAGTAACCCATAGCGGTTGCCCTAACTTTGGGTATGATATTTGTGTGCGTGATATCAAGGAAACAGAACTTACGCAACTCAATTTAAAACACTGGAAAGTAGCAGTTAATGGGGGAGATATTGTTCAATATCAAACGATTATTGATTTCGCTAACAAGTTTCGTTCTTGCGGATTTTCATTAAATAAGTTTTGTTCCGCATACGGAATGTCTGAATTATCTGGTGCAATTGCAGTCACACCTTTTGGTTGTGAACCACATTCCTTACCACCTCAAAACGATGCAAATCCTCTTCAACGACGATTAGTCAGCAGCGGTAAATTATTGGCAGGATTGCGGGCAATTGCTGTTGATCCTGAAACAAAGCAACCTGTTGCTGCTGGAGAAACTGGTGAAATTTGGTTATCCGGAAAATCACTGGCTCATGGGTACTGGCGGCGTCCTGATGAGACTCAAACCGTGTTTCAAGCAACCATTCCAGGAAGTGACCTCCACTATTTTAAAACGGGAGACCTTGGATTTATTTTAGATGATGAAATTTATTTAACCGGCAGATTAAAAGAGGTCATCGTGGTTTATGGAAAGAAATATTATCCTCTTGATTTGGAAATCACAGTAGCCCATGTACTCTCTCAGTTCAAGCTTAATCTTCCGCAAGTAGCATTTTCTACAGAAATTGCTCACAAAGAAAAAATTATTATAGTGCAGGAACTGACAGAAGAAACGCCTCAATCACTATGGCCTGAAATCAAGAACGCCATTCATCATGCAATCACCAAGCATCATGGAGTCGATGTTCATGAAGTGGTTTTATGCCCTAAAGGAGCCATTCCTAAAACAAGCAGTGGCAAATTACAACGAAAAAAAGCGCAATCACTATTTAATGAGCAAAATCTGCTGGTATTGACTCAGGATTTATCCGAGAACACCACTACAAAAAACAATGTAAGCCATAGTAAGCAAAATCAATTCACCGCTTTAGTAGCCAATGTACTAAACATAGATGAGACAGAAATCGACATAGATGCCCCTCTGAGTCGCTATTCTTTCGATTCGATTAATATTATTCATCTTACTACAGTGCTCAACGAAACCTATCAACTTAGCCTATCTCCTGCTGCTTTGTATGAATATGCCACTTTAGCAGAATTTTATACCGATTTATTAGCTAAAAAATGCGTTGAAACATTGCCTTATGGAGAAAGGCAACATGTCGATGAGTCCAATGATATTGCCATTATCGGCATGAGCGGCGTGTTCCCACAAGCTCCCGATGTAGATACCTTTTGGGATAATTTATCGCAGGGGAAAGATTGCATCAGTGAAGTGCCCTTATCACGCTGGAACTGGCGTGATTTGACTGTGAGATGGGGTGGTTTTATTGATCATATCGAGCAATTTGATGCAACCTTTTTTAATATCTCACCTCGCGAAGCTGAGTTAATTGATCCACAACAACGATTATTTCTCCAAACCATTTGGAAAACAATTGAGGACGCTGGATACAGCCCTTCAGCCCTGGCCACATTGAAAACGGGTTTGTTTGTAGGTGTATTTAATCATGATTACGCCGAATTACTGCAAAAAAATGAGGTCATGGACGCCTATCTTACAACAGGTACTATGAACAGCATGATTGCCAATCGTATTTCCTACATTTTAAACCTACGTGGACCAAGTGAGGCAATTGATACCGCATGCTCCAGTTCCCTCGTTGCCGTTCACCAGGCAGTCCAAGCGCTTTTACACGGTGATTGCGATCTTGCCCTTGCTGGCGGAGTGAATGCTTTGATCACCCCCACCTCATTTATCGCCGCCAATCAAGCGGGGATGTTGAGTGCGGATGGGCGTTGCAAAACTTTTGATAAAAATGCCAATGGCTATGTACGTGGTGAAGGTGCGGGTGCCATTTTATTGAAAAAATTAACTCAGGCATTAAACGATGGCGACCATATTTATGGAGTGATTAAAGGCACTGCAGTGAATCACGGTGGACATGTCAATACACTCACCGCCCCCAATCCCAATGCCCAAGCAGAAGTAATCATCGCTGCGTGTCAACGTGCGCAAATAACAGTTGACAGCATTCAATACATCGAGACCCATGGAACTGGAACGCCATTAGGAGATCCCATTGAAATTAATGGCTTAAAAAAAGCATTCCAACACCTGGCATTGGAACAACAACTTGAATCCTTACCCAAACAATATTGTGGATTAGGGGCCGTGAAAACACATATTGGCCATTTGGAATCTGCAGCAGGAATTGCGGGAATCATTAAAATTCTATTAGCGATGCGTCATGAACTTTTACCAGCTAATCTACATTTAAATGAATTAAATCCTTATATTGATATTGAAGACAGTCCATTTTATCTCGTGAATCAGCCAACCAAATGGCCGAAAAAAGCAAATACTCCAAGAAGAGCGGGAGTGAGTTCATTTGGCTTTGGCGGCGCCAATGCTCATATTATCCTTGAGGAAAGCCCCGGGCGAACCCAAACCTCATTTTATAATCACTCATCCTATCTAATTTGCTTATCTGCAGTGACAACATCCGCATTGCAGCAACGAGCGGCTGAGTTACTCAAATGGCTGGAACAACAGCGAGATGTACCTTCTTTAGCTGCGCTCAGTTACACTCTGAATGCAGGCAGGCAGCATTTTTCCAAGCGTTTTTGCGTGATTGTGAAGACAGTTGAAGAATTACAGGAGCATTTGAAGTCTATTTCATCCTGTGAGAATATCGAGCAATACGTGCTTACAGCAGAGCTGTCCAATACAAATCATGAACATACTTCCGATTTGAATCGCATACGCAGTGTATACCTGCAAGGCAAATCGATTGATTGGAGCACTATCTATGGTGATTATAGAGAGAAAATATCGCTTCCTACTTATCCATTCGCCAAAGAATCACATTGGGTAGAACTCAAAAGTAAATCGCCTCAGGGTATGCATCCATTAATCGATGAAAATATCTCTACGTTTTCCGCATCTGTTTTTAGTAAGCAATTTTCAGGCAATGAATTTTATTTGCAGGATCATCGGTTAAATGATGAAGCGGTCTTGCCAGGCGCTGTATGTTTGGAAATGGTGCGTGTTGCCGCCAGTCTGGCTGCAAATAATCAGCAAGTAATCACGCTAAGTAAGATAACCTGGAAAAAACCGATAAAAACTCGGGATTTATCCTCTCCCCTGCATGTCCATTTAGTTCCTGAAACCGATTGTGTCTCATTTGCATTAACCGATGAAGATGGAACTGTTTCCTATATGAATGGGGATATTTATTGCGCAGACCGCTCTCCAGATGCTCCGCACCTTGCGCTTAATATTCAGGAATTAAAATCTGCTTTACCCCAAACTCATGCACCCGATGCCGTTTATACCTATTTTAACAATATAGGTATAACCTACGGTCCTGCTTTTCAAGTGATTAAAACGCTAAACTTTGATGAGAATAACCTTTTAGCAGAACTTACCCTGCCTGCAAACCTTCCCATCAAGAATAACGAATTTATATTACACCCCTGCTTGTTCGATGGAATTTTACAAACCACTCAGGTACTGCTTAAAAATCGCGAAATGCTTTACCTGCCCTTTTCTATAACACAAATCGATATTTATAAGGCGTTAACCAATACGTGTTATGTACGTGCCAACTTGATTTCTGCTGTAGATAATCAGCATATGCCGGTATTTAATATTCAAGTTACCGATACCGAAGGAACCCTCTTATTGGTCATTACAGGATTTACCTTATGCGCAGTGCATGAGGCGGTTAAACCTGAAGCAACGGTAGCTTATTATTCTCCCAAATGGGACATTCAGCCGCTGCACTCATCAAGCAAACATCCAGACTCCATCCTGATTTTAGGAAGTGACCCGCAATTCATACAATCGATTAAGGAACACGTTCCAGTTCACACTGCCTCATCCCTGCGTGTACAAGACACTAATCCCGAAGATATCAGTATCGACTCGCTCAGCGAGTGTATTATTATTGCTCTGGAAAACTTCAATGATGAACCCTATTCAGCCCTAGAAATTCAAAAAAATTTGGAGCGTACCCATCATCTGCTCCAAACGCTAACAACCCAAATCTGCAAATTAAAGCCCAGGCATCCAGTGCAATTAGTTTGTATTAGTAAAAATCATTCTCTTTATTCACGTGCTTTAGTTGGCTTTGCAAAAAGCCTGCACCAAGAACAATCCAATATCTCATGTCGTTTTATTGAATTACACGATCTCAGCCTGCTTGCGCAGGAACTAAGCCAAAATGAGATTGAAGTCCGATACGATGCACAGAACCATCGATACGTTCGCCGTTATGAATTGATTCCTACCTCAATGGCAATAGCACCAATACTTAAGAAGTTTGGCGTTTATTTAATTACCGGCGGTATGGGAGAACTCGGTTATTTGTTTGCTACTTATCTGGCAGAGCATTATCAGGCCAAAATTGTATTAACAGGCCGTTCCCTCCTGTCAAAACAGCATCAAAAACGGATTGCAGCACTGGAACAGAAGAATGCCTCGGTAGCTTATATCGCCGCGGACGTATCATCCTACGAAGAAGTCCAGGCCCTTATTCAAAGTACCAAGGAACGTTTTGGTGCAATTAATGGCATTATTCATGCTGCCGGCCTTATCCATGATGGATTTATTATTAATAAAACACCCCCTGAAATCGCCAATGTGTTAGCACCTAAAATTTATGGCACTTGCAATTTGCATGCGGCAACGCTTAAAGAACCTTTAGATTTCTTTGTGCTTTTTTCCTCTGTCGCAGCCGTGTTCGGTAACGCAGGGCAAAGCGATTATGCCTATGCCAATTGTTTTCTGGATGAATTTGCCAACGAACGTGAACGACAACGAGCGCTGGGTCATTGTTTCGGACATACTGTTTCGATTAACTGGCCACTTTGGGAAGAAGGAGGATTACACATTGCTCCAGAATACCAACGGGTCCTTGAAGAAAACCTGGGCATTATCAGTTTATCAACACAACAGGGATTCACCGCATTTTTGCAGGCATTGCAGCATAATACCCAAAATTGGATTGTGCTTTCTGGATATCAACAAACACTCATGAGTGCATTGCAAAATAAATCGATACTAAATCAATCAATAGCGACTCAGCGCCCCGCACTTAACTCGACTCTTCGTAAACAAACTGAGAATTTTTTAACAAAAATACTGGCTGATACATTGAAGTGTTCCCCAGAACACATTGACCCCAAATCGCCTTTCGAAAAATATGGCATAGACTCCTTGATGATCATTCAGCTCAACCAGCGTTTAGCCAATGAATTTAATGCGTTACCCAAAACATTATTTTTTGAATACCGAAATGTGGCCGATTTAGCGGAATATTTCATGGAACATCGTGCCAGTGAATTAATGCCACGCTTATCTGATGTTGAAGTTCCCATGATACATTCCATTCCTCCGTTGGTCATTTCGCCCAGTGTTATGAAAAATACACCAAGGTCGCAAGATATCGCGATTATTGGTATGAACGGACGTTATCCAGAAGCCAAAGATTTGACCACATTTTGGCACAATCTATATACAGGAAAAGACTGTATACGCGAAATTCCGAAGGAACGATGGGCTTTGGCGGACTATTTTGATCGAAATCAAAATAATCCCGGAAAAACATACAGTAAATGGGGTGGTTTTTTAACCGATGTCGATCAATTCGATCCCCTATTTTTTAATATTTCACCGCGCGAAGCTGCATTGATGGATCCCCAGGAGCGATTATTTTTAGAAACAGCTTGGAAAACCATAGAAGATGCAGGGTATGCCCATGAGACGTTAGCCGGAAAAAAAGTGGGGGTCTATGTAGGCGTGATGTATGGGCAATATCAGTTATTTGGTAATGAATCAGCTCATGCGAATCAATTTGCTCCAACAAATTCAGTATTTGCTTCCATCGCCAATCGCGTTTCCTATTTTTTTGATTTTCATGGTCCAAGTATTGCACTAGATACGATGTGCTCTTCCTCTCTTACTGCAATTCATTTAGCCTGCCAGAGCCTTCACGAAGGCGAATGCGAGATGGCTCTTGCTGGTGGGGTGAATCTTTCCTTGCATCCTAATAAATATCTGTTGCTAAGCCATGGAAAATTTTTGGCAAGTGATGGGCATTGTCGCAGCTTTGGTGAGGGTGGCGATGGCTATGTACCCGGTGAAGCTGTCGGTGCAATACTATTAAAGCCCTTGGATAAAGCATTAGCCGATGGCGATGCTATTTATGCGGTGATTAAAGGCAGCCATCTTAATCATGGTGGAAAAACAAACGGTTACACCGTACCCAACCCCAACGCCCAGGCTGAGTTACTTGCTGAAACATACCAAAAAGCCCATATTAATCCAGCACAAGTGAGTTATATTGAAGCACATGGCACCGGAACCTCACTTGGCGACCCGATTGAAATGGCCGGATTAAATAAAGTATTTAGTCAAAAACAAATGCCATACCATTGCGCCATTGGTTCAGTAAAATCCAATATTGGTCATTGTGAGTCTGCGGCAGGAATTGCTGCCGTAACCAAAGTGGTGTTGCAATTACAACACCGCACCTTGGTGCCTTCTTTATTCTCGGAGACGTTGAACACCAACATAGATTGGTCCACAACACCGTTTCGCGTGCAGCAAACCGTTAGTCAATGGCAAAAACCTTCATCCAATGTACCAAGAATCGCCGGCATCAGCTCTTTTGGTGCAGGAGGTTCCAATGCGCATCTGATATTATCTGAAGCACCAGAAATACTGCCTTTAATATCAAGCAATAAATCACATTATTTGCTCACCATATCTGCCAAAACTGAATTGGCTTTAAATCAGCGTCTCGATGATTTATTAGGCTGGTTGGAACAAAATCCATTAGCCCAATTGGAACAGCTGAGTTACACCTTAAATGCAGGCCGAAGTCATTTTGATTGTCGTTGCGCTATGGTGGTAAGCACGCTTGCTGAAGCAATCCAATTAATCGAACAATTTAAAGCACAGCGACATGCCGCGCCATTGTTTGTGCAAATGCATGCAGGAAAAAATGCGGAACACGCTCTAATTAATTCCACCATCATGCCTATATTGATACAGCAATTGTCGAATCCTTCTCAATATAAAGAGACTTTGCTCGCGCTGGCAAAACTTTATGTAGAAGGCCAGAATCTGGATTGGCATCAAATCCATGCTGGCGAATCCAGGAAAAAAATCTCCTTACCTACTTATCCTTTTGCTAAGGAACGTTATTGGTATTCTGATGAAGAACAACTAATCTCTGTCGAGAATAGAGATGAGGCATTAACCCAAAATGCACTCATTGATAAACTTAATTCTTATCTTGTTCGACAAGTTGTACAGATTTTAAAAATAACGCAACACCGAATCGCACTGGAAAAAAATCTTGGTGAATATGGGATGGACTCCGTTCATTTTATAGAATTGGCTAAACAGCTCGCTGAGCACTACCAAATCGAATTCACCCCTGCAGTGTTCTTCACACACAGTAGTGTACTCTCGATTAGCGAATACCTGATTAACCAATTTCCGCAGGCAGTGGCTCAGGCGCACCACGAAGCAGCTCATCTGCAAATGAATCTCCCTACACTAAAACCAAGGCGTATTGCAACGAGCGAAACTGAAGCAATTGCCATTATAGGTATGCAAGGGATTTTCCCACAATCCGATGATCTTGCTGCATTTTGGCAGCATTTGGTTGAAGGCCATGATTTAGTGACCGAGATCCCTAAAGAACGCTGGAACTGGCGTGATTATTATGGAAATGAAGCTCATCAAAGTAACTCCAAATGGGGCGCTTTTATCAACAAGTTTGATCAATTCGATGCAGGATTCTTTAATATTTCGGCTCGAGAAGCGAATCTTATGGATCCGCAACAACGACTCTTTTTGGAAACGGTATGGAAAACCATTGAAGATGCGGGTTATGATCCTTTTGCATTATCCGCACAAAATGTTGGAGTTTTTGCCGGCGTTGAGTTTAGTGAATATCAGACTTTAATTGCCAAACAGCACAATGAACATCATGGATTTATTGCAACAGGGAACTCGCATAGCATGATTGCCAATCGTGTTTCCTACTTTTTCAATTTCCAAGGACCAAGTGAGGCCGTCGATAGCGCATGCTCCAGCTCGTTGGTTGCAATTCATCGCGCAGTGCAAGCAATTCGCCATGGCGAATGCGATTTGGCTATCGCGGGTGGGGTTAGCCTCATTTTAAACCCAGACACCATTGTAGTTACGAGTCAATTAGGCGCCTTATCTGCAGATGGTCGTTGCAAAACTTTTGATAAAAACGCAAATGGTTACGTAAAAGGCGAAGGGGTTGCCAGTCTTTTGCTGAAACCTTTAAAACACGCTCAAGAAGACGGGGATCATATTTACGGGGTCATTAAAGCCTCAGCAGTAAATCATGGCGGCAAGGCACAATCGTTGACCGCACCCAACGCAAAAGCCCAGAGTGAGTTGTTGATTCGCGCCTACACCCAGGCCAATATCGATCCAAATACCGTAACGTACATTGAAACGCATGGAACGGGAACCGCTTTAGGTGATCCTGTTGAGATTGAAGGCTTAAAACTTGCATTTTCTTCCTTGCTTGCGTCGAAAACAAAACAAAATTCGATTGCATTAGGCTCTGTCAAAACAAATATTGGTCATTTAGAACCTGCGTCAGGAATTGCAGGAATCATCAAGCTGCTTTTGGCCATGACTCATGAAACGCTGCCGGGTATTTTACATTTTCAGGAGTTAAACCCTTATATCAATTTAACAGGAACCCCATTCACCATTGTCAAAGAAACTCAGGCCTGGCAACGCATCAAAAATGAAGTCGGCGCAGACATCCCGCTACGCGCTGGAGTCAGCTCATTTGGATTTGGTGGAACAAACGCTCATATCATATTGGAGGAAGGTCGCCCCCACCAAAGACGAGCCGAGAACCATCAGGCTAAACCCTATTATTTAATCACATTTTCAGCCAAACAGCAGGAAAGTTTGTACCAAAAAATAGTCGACCTGCACCAATGGCTTAATAAGAATAAAGATACGATTTCCTTACCCTCACTTAGTCTTACCTTAAATATGGGCCGAGCTCATTTTATTTGCCGCTGTGCGTTGGTGGTGAATTCTGTCGATGCCTTGTGTGATGCATTAAACATGTTAAGCAATCATGAAACTCCTGAATATTGCATGATGAATGAAGGCCAAACCTGGACGATTCAGGGGCCAGTATTTGATGAAGTTTATCAGGCTGCAATCAAAACCTTACACCAGCCAGAGAATTCCGATCAATATCGTCATAAGTTATTTATTCTGGGTGACTTGTATACGAAACATTATGACATTGACTGGCAACAGGTGTATGCCGGGGAAAAAATACAGCGAGTGGGTTCGCTACCTGCCTATCCATTCATAAAACAACGCTACTGGTATGATCTGGAAACAAATTCCATAGCAACCCCACAACCCTCGATAATCTCGAAGTCTCTTAGCTTGTCCACAGCATCCACGGATCCCGCGCACAAGGCGCGGGAAGTTGGTTCTACGATAGATCATCAACAAACCCTGATGTATTTACAACAGATATTCGCAGAAAAATTACGTACCGCTCCTGAACTTATCCAAGCGGATGAGACCTATGAAGTTTATGGCGTAGATTCTTTAATTGGCTTAGAAATTACTAACCGGTTGGAAAAAGACTTTGGCTCCTTACCCAAAACGTTACTCTACGAACGGAACCGATTAAATGATTTAGCTAAATATTTTATAAAAAATCATAAGGAACAGTTGTCTGCGCTTGTATCGGAGAATAATGGTATGCCGGTGGTAGCCCCTCTTGAGGTGGAAGCGGTTAAACCCGTAATATCTGCCATCAAACATGCAAATCATTCATCTCAAGACATTGCCATCATTGGTTTAAGCGGCACATTTCCTATGGCCAACTCCATGGATGAGTTTTGGCAAAACTTAAGTTCCGGAAAAGACTGTGTGGGTGAAGTTCCTGCTGATCGCTGGGATTATAGAGATTATCCTGTATTGATTGGAGGTGAAGAACACTATTTTCCACATGGAGGTTTTATTCCCGATATCGATAAATTTGACCCACTGTTTTTTAATATCTCGCCACGTGACGCAGGACTGATGGATCCACAGGAACGTTTGTTTATGCAGTCAGTATGGTCCACGCTAGAGGATGCGGGTTACACGCGAGACAAATTAAAACGAAAAGCCCAAAATTCAGTCGGTGTTTTTGCGGGGGTTACTTATAATTTTTACCCATTGTTTATCGCGGAAGAGTGGCAAAAAGGAAATCGGGTACCATTGGATATCCAATCATTTTCAGTAGCAAACCGAATTTCTTACTTTCTTGATGTTAATGGGCCAAGCTTTGTTGTCGATACAGCATGTTCGTCTTCACTAGCAGCAATTCATCTGGCCTGTGAAAGTCTTTTTCGTGGTGATTGTGCCATGGCAATCGCCGGTGGGGTTAATTTGTCGTTACACCCGAGTAAGTATCACTTTCTGGGTAGTTTTAATTTTATGTCCGAGCAAGGCCGATGTGCCAGTTTTGCTGATGGGGGCACAGGTTATGTACCCTCAGAAGGCGTCGGCTCTGTCTTGTTGAAACCTTTAGCGGATGCAATTGCTGATAATGATATGATTTATGGGATTATTAAAGGCAGCAGCATGAACCATGGGGGCAAAACCAGCGGTTATACTGTCCCCAATCCTAATGCCCAAGCAGCGGTGATTTTGCAAGCGTTAAAAAATGCCAATATTGATGCGCGCACCGTCTCTTATATTGAAGCGCATGGCACAGGTACCGCCTTAGGAGATCCTATAGAGATTCGTGGTTTGCAAGATGCCTTTGAACACTATACGGAAGACAAACAATTTTGTGCTGTTGGTTCAGTCAAATCCAATATTGGGCATCTGGAATCTGCAGCAGGCATATCCCAATTGGCAAAAGTGCTCTTACAAATGCGCCACAAAAAATTAGCCCCTACATTACATAGCACGCAATTGAACCCATTTATTGATTTTCAAAACTCCCCTTTTTACGTTCAACAAGAATGTACTGATTGGCAGCCTGAGAATAATGTACCTCGACGAGCAGGAGTGAGCTCTTTTGGTGCAGGTGGGGCGAACGTCCATATGATTATTGAAGAGTACATTTCGCCAATAAAACAACAGAACACGGTGGATGTTCCATATATCTTTTTATTATCGGCATTAAATGAAGAGCGCTTGGCCGCACAGGTACAGCAAATGCATCGTTATCTACAGCAGAACAGCCATCTGGACAATAAAGAATGGCTAAGGGACGCATGCTTCACGTTACAAACAGGACGCGAACACATGATGGCACGATTCGCAGTGATTGCAACAAACACCGATGAATTACTTACGGCTCTAGCAAACTATCCTCACCAGGGTCCAAACACCTGGATAAATCATCATGCTCAAACTAATCCACAACCGGTTGCTGAATTAATCCGTGATGCGCACTATGAAGAATTGGTCCAGCATTGGGTTAATGGGACAAAAGTGGATTGGGAACAATTATACCCACAACAATTGCCGCATATTATCTCTTTGCCCACGTATCCATTTACTAAACGACGCTGCTGGATACCTACAAAAGAAGTAGAAGTAGTATCTGTGGCGCAACCTATAGTGCAACCCGCGATTCAACCCGTTGTTGCTAGCCCTGAAATGATTGATCTTCAAGATTGGCTTTACAGGACCCAGTGGGAGAAAAACCCTCAAGCAACTAAGCCTGGATTAATTGACAGCGAAGGCAAATGGCTTATTTTCTGCGAACCAGAATCAGTACCGTTCTTGAAACAAGAACTTGGTGCGCATGCAGGTATTTATTGTTTTATTCGCGATCAATATTCCATGCTTGAGAAGAATGAATTCACCATCAATGCGTCACAAAAAACCGATTATGAACAGCTCTTTGCTACCATTTACGAACAGCACAGAGATAATTTAAAAGGCATCATCCATCTATGTCCTGCACAGGATCCAAATAAAGAAAACCATAGCGATCCAAGCTTGGCATTATTATATTTGTTGCAAGCCATAGTGCAGCATTCGTGGTCGCATCAAATAACCTTCTGTCTTGCATCCCAAACAGCGCAACAGGTTAATCCGTCCGATACCATCAATATCTGGCAACATCATCTCTGGTCCATGACCCGTATTTTTGCCGCCGAGCAAGCAAAATACCACGCGTTACTACTTGATTTGGATGCAAATGAAGGTATAGAGCATAATACAAAAATCCTAGTCAAGGAATTGGGACGTTACCAAACCCAAGAAAACCATATTGCTTATCGTGCCGGTGAACGCTACACCATCCGCTTCACTCCTCATGGGGAGGCAAAAAATACTGAAATGATTCATTCCTGGAAGCCCCCTGTAGCTGCATTAGTTACTGGAGGATTGGGGGCCTTAGGCTATGAAGTAGCAGAATTTATTGTCGCGCAAGGAACACGTTTTGTATTGCTTACCGGAACAACCGAACTCTCCGCAACAACATTAGAAAAAAATACCTGGCTCAAACAGTTGGAAGCGAGAGGGGCACAGGTTAGGTACGCTGCGGTAGATGTAGCGAATCAAGAACAAATGCATCAAGTCATTATGGACGCTGAAAAAGCATGGCAGCAATCCATCGATGGCGTATTTCATTTAGCGGGTGTAACTACCGATAATATCACCATTGCCGAAATGGATGAAATATTATGGCGTGAGGTGTTACGTGTAAAAATACAGGGTTCTTTGGTGTTGCATGAACTCTTTTTACAAGCGCCATTATCGTGTTTTGTGCTGTTTTCTTCCATTGCAGCAGTTCCCCATTTTGGTATGGCAGGACTCAGCGCTTATGCAGCAGCGAATGAATTTATGAATGGCCTCGCTTTATATCGTCGTAGTTTGCAACTACCCGCATCAAGCATTAACTGGGTCGCCTGGTCAGAAAAAGGAATGAGCCACAGACATAATCATGACGCATTTTTAGATGCTGTAGGGATGGCGTCTTTAAGTATTAAAGAAGGCATTGCCTTGCTCCATGCTCTGCTCAGGCTAAATCCTGCTGAAATTACAGTATGCAAGATTCAATGGAAGAAATTTTTACAGGTAAATGCCACCGCCAAACAGCTTGATTTTTTTAAACATTTGGTTGCTGAATATGCTGCAAATACGCAATCAACTACAGTTTCCGCATTAAATCAGGAAGAAATTACAGCATTAGTGCTGAACCTCTTTGCTGCCGTATTAGGATTGGAGGTCACTGAAATTGACCGAGAAGCCCCCCTCCAGCAATATGGAATGGATTCCATTACTGGCATCGATTATACCGAGCAACTGGGTAAGCATTTCCCTGATGTAGTCGCGCCTATGGACTTATATCGTTACCCTACACTGAAACAACTTACTGAGTACATCATGCAACGCGTGCAAATTAACATTGAGCCAGCCCCTGCACCTCTTTTCAGTGCCGAGAAAACTCTTGATCTGGATCAATTAAATGATGCACAACTGAATGAATTGCTTGAATTGGAATTAAAAGAATTAGAGCTGGCTTATGAATGATACAACTACTTTAAAAAAATCATTATTAATGATCCAAAAGCTCAAGAAGCTTTTGCAAGAACAGAACGACAAGTTATGTGATCCAGTGGCAATTATTGGCATGAGTTGTCGCTTACCCGGAGCCAATAATCCTCAAGAGTTTTGGGAGTTATTATGCGAAGGCAAGAATATCATATCACCAATACCTGAAGAGCGTTGGGAGCTTTTGCAGGGTACTCGAGAAATCATTCAACGTGATACCAATTTACCTTATTGGGGAGGCTATCTGCGTCAAATTGAAGCGTTTGACGCCTATTTTTTTGGCATTAGCCCTCGTGAAGCCATGCGAATGGACCCGCAACAACGTATCTTGTTGGAAGTAGCCTATGAATCCCTTGAAGATGCAGGTTTAACCGTTGATGCTTTAGCAGGCTCCAATATGGGCGTTTTCTCCAGCTTATATGCAAGTCAATTTAGCCACTTGCAAAAACTGGATTCAGATATGGATGCTTTGTTTATTCCCACCGGAAGCGCGATTAGCATGGCAGCTAACCGTTTATCCTATTTGTTCGATTTACGCGGCCCCAGCCTGGTCTTGGATACGGCGTGTTCGTCTTCGCTAATCGCCATTCAATTAGCCTGTTTAAACCTGCAAGCCAAATTATGTGATACGGCACTAGTCAGTGCAGTGAATATCAATTTATTACCGTCTATTCATTCTGTTTTGGCTAAAGCGACCATGCTTTCTCCTACTGGACAATGCCATACTTTTGATGCCAAGGCAGATGGCTATGTACAAGGAGAAGGAGCAGGCTCCATTATTTTGAAGCCGCTTGCCAAGGCATTACAGGATAAAGACAAGATCTACGCTGTCATCACTGGGAGTGCAATGAATCAAGATGGTAAAACAAATGGTTTAACTGCTCCTAATGGCTTGCAACAAGAACAATTATTGCGATCGGCTTATCGAATGGCTAAAACGGATCCGTCTCATGTATCCTATGTTGAGTGCCATGGAACAGGAACATTTCTAGGTGACCCCATTGAAATTCAAGCATTAGGCGAAGTACTTGGCAAAAATCGTGATACAGAACAACCTTGTTGGATTAGCTCAGTAAAAACCAATATAGGGCATTTGGAGCCTGCTGCAGGTATTGTAAGTGTCATTAAAGTAGCGTTGGCTTTAAAGAATGGTTTAATTCCACCCCATCTTAACTTTGCTGACGCGAACCCACATATCCCGTTTGAGCGTTATTCTTTGCGCATTCCAAGGAAACCAGAACAATTACCCAGATACAGTGATGTCTGCATTGCCGGGGTAAGTGGTTTTGGTTTCGGTGGCGCCAATGCTCATCTCGTATTACGTGAACCCTCTTTAAATGAGCAAACCACTGTTAGCAGCACGCTTAATATGGATAAAGAGTTATTTACCCTTTCAGCAAAAGAGCCCTCTGCATTAGCTGATTTAATTGGCCTCTGGTGTGATTATTTAAACAATCATCCCGAAACGAACTTGGCACAGATTTGTTATAACCTCCATATCAGGCGTTCTCATTATGCGCAACGTTTGGCAATAATTACCGATTCAGTTGCTGATCTTTATCAAAAATTGACGGCATTACGAGCAAATTCTGATGCCCCAAATGAGTCAGTTTTTATTAACAACAAGCAAAAAAAATCCAATCATTCAACGCCAATAACCGAATTTGCCGCAATGGACTTGGAAACCTTGGCAAAAAACTATGTAAATCAGGCGTCAATTGATTGGAATAAATATGAAGAAGAACGCACTTACGCACCTCTAGATATGCCGTTTTATCCATGGCAGCGTAAAATATATTGGCCAACCTTGGATCAAGGTTTAAATGAAAAAGCCTCTATAACCTATCCTATGCGAGGAAAATCCCTCCCCTCGCCCCTAGCAGCACGACAATTTGAATTTGTCTTTGATACAAAAGAAATGCCTGAAATACAAGATACCTTTTATGTTTTGCATGCGGGTTATTACCTCGAAATGTTAGCGTATGCAGCAAAACAATTACAGCAAACTATTTCTTTTAAGGTACAAGACCTTAATTATTTATCGCCTATATTAGTCCTGGATGGAACAACTGTTTTGGTACATCTCATCATCGAAACGGATAAAGAAAGCGACACCTTAGCGTTTCGTTTTTACAGCAATGATGGCAAAAAACACTGGATAGAACATGCGACCGGTACTTTAGCCCTGAATTGTTCTCCGCCCAGCAACCAACTTAAAACCAAGATGGAACAGATGCAACAACGTTCTGCCTCCGGAACTATGGACACCTTTTATAACCGAATAACAAACATGGGCATGCCGGCTGGTGATACGATTCGCTGGGCCGATCAATATTGGATAAATAGTGATGAATTGTTTTGTGAGTTACGCGCCCCCAAAACCTCAGAGCGCGGCAAACGATTTGTAACCCAAATGCATCCGGGAATTATTGATGCCTGCATTCAGACACTCTTTTTATTGTTACCCAAACAATTCAACAAACCCTATATTGCATCGCATATGGGGACTCTTGAATTTTACGGTTCACTAGAGGACCAGAAATATATATACACTATACTAAAAGATCTGCATCCAGATGGAAAACATATCATTGCAGATTGGTACTTGCTGGATAAAAACTATGATGTAATCGCCATTTGCCATGACCTGTGCATGAGCGTACTCAATGATACGATGCAAATTAATCAAATCATGGACATTCAATCTCAATTTCAACTTGATTTATCGCTGCCCTATGAAAGGTGTAAAGACAGATTAATCCAGCATTTAATGGAACAATTTGCTCTAATCTTTTCAATGCCACAAAATGACATCAGTCCTTTTCAGTCCTTGCATGAACTGGGAATGGATTCGCTGATGGCGCTGGCAGTAATCCGAATCATAGAAACAACCGTAGGTGTCACTTATTCTTTACCTTTGATGATGCAAGGTCCCTCAATCAATGAGATTGCCGAGTATGTATTAGCAAGCCAATGGATAGGTTCCAAACAAGAAACACCAGAACCTAAAACTCAGTTTGATACACTTTGGATAGCCAATCGAAAAATACAAGCAAATGCCCAGGTACGCTTGTTTTGTTTTCCTTATGGCGGCGGCGGTGCTTCAATTTATCGGGAATGGCAACAGGAATTCCCTGATTTTATTGAGGTATGTCCGATACAGTTACCAGGCAGAGAAAATCGAATGGAGGAGCAACCTATTGATAACCTCGATACCTTGGTTTCATTATTAGCCAATCAGCTAAAACCTCAATTTAATTTACCTTTTGCTTTTTTTGGCCATAGCTTTGGTTCACTTATTGGGTTCGAATTGAGTCGATATTTACGTATTCATCAACTCCCCCAACCCATTCATCTTTTTGCATCGGCCTATCCCGATCCACGTATACCCTCCAAAAGTTTGGATAATCTGCTCACAAAACTGCAACAAATGAATATCAATTTATTTGATTTAAACTCGGAACGAATCAGTGAATTAGACGATGAACAATTAACTGCCTTATCCATCGTGTTTAAAGAAAACGGTATTGTTGATTACAGCGATGAACGGATGAACAAGAGTATCATTAAAGTGTTATTGCCCATTTTTATTGGCGATATGAACATCGTTAGAAACTATAATTATCGTGATGAGTCGCCCTTAACTTTTGGCACTACGGTATTTTTTGGTAAACAAGATACCTGGGTCTCTCCTGAAGACCATTTCGGATGGGCTGATCATTCATTAGAGCATTGTGAGTTCCAACAATTTGAAAGTGGGCATCTTTTTATAAGAGAAAAAGAAATAAGAACAAAAGTAATCAAAAAAATTACCGAAAAGCTTTTGTGTTTTAATGCTGCAGAATGTGAGGTTTAATTCTCAACTTAATACTGTATAAATCATGTTTAAGTATGCTTGTATTAAAATTATGAGTACAAGCATACTAAGATACTTCAAAAGAAGAAGAAAAACTTGACTAGAGCAGGCCACCCTTTTTCATGGAATTTAAATAATCATTAATCCAAAGATGATGACTAAATGGTAAACTTCGAATGTTCTATATTCTTAATCTCTGGTGCATGCTCACGAATACTTCTACAAAGGTCACTTATATCTCGGGTCGGTCCTTGAATTGACAAACAACTTAAGATTTGAGGATTGTGAACCAGTGCATCGTGGATTCTGTGCCTTCCTGTTTCACCACCAAAAGAATTGTCAGTCAAATCCATATAAACTTCAGCTTGCAGTTTATTCGCACGAATAAAACTTGATAGCATTTCAGCGCCCTCTTGTGTAATCGCATTGTACGCCAAATGAAGCTTTATTTTTAAGCCCTCAGGCATGTGTTCTAAAGCCTTAAGAATAACGGCAAAGCCCTGATCTTTTAGTCCTTGCTCACTTAAATCAAGCTCCAGTTGACTAGGAGTCGTTATTGTCTTTAAGGCGTCAAATAATATACTAACTTCTGTTGTAGTGAGATGCTTGACTCCAAATTGTAATGATAATTCCTCGGGGCATTTATTGGATTTTAATGTGTTCGCTAAATTACAGATAACGCCTGTTCCATGTTTACTAAATTCGTAAATTATATTTAAACCATCCTTTTGTGAACCACATTCCATGCCTTCAATTAAAGCTGCAGAACCAAGCTTCGTTGTGGGGTTAAATAATAAATTTAACGATAACTTTTTAGTACTACCGGGTAATTTAAGCATCTCTGCTAATTCAATTACCCCTTTATCTGAAATCTCATTATTGGCCAAGTTTAGCGACACTTTTGCTGGGCTATGTTCTGACTGCAAAGCGTGAGCAAACAAAACAGCGCCTTCATTTCTTAACCTATTGCCCCCTAGTCCCAATTTAACTTCAGAAGCATTACACCCTTGAGTAATAGTAGCTGCCAAGATCTCTAATGATTTCATACTAAGAGAAGTTTTGGCGAGTATTAGGTTAATAGAATTTGGACATTTATCGGATTGTAAAAAAGTGGCCAATTCAGAAATATCTTCATCACTTAGCGGATGATTAGTGAAGTCCAAGCAAAGACTATCCCTTGGATTTTCCATAAGCACTTGACAGATCTCCCCCATCTTATCCGTGACTGGATAAGCCAAAGAGAACTCAAATCGTACATCCTGCTTATTTTTAGATTCGTTAACTAAAACATCAAAACCATCAATGTCTTGTACTTTAATAATTCCTGGCATGAGTACATTCCTTAAACTAAATCATAGAAAGATATTTAATCAATAATCAAAGTATATTACAACGCCACAGTGAGTCAAATTAAATCAATGCTGATGTCAAATTTTCCAAACAACCCCAAAGAGAGTTTAAATTATGTGCTAAATTTAAAGTAAGCAAGCAATTAGAATTTTAAATGAGCATGCATTAATGAGCATTAGCTAAATAAATTTAATTGGGTATTTGAATGGCAACTAATAAATTTCATTATATCTGGATGGGTCGTGTGCCTAGTGGCAAATACGAAGATGCATTTAAAAATGGTCCTAATGCTTTAGCCCAACAATTAAAAGATTATGTGATGGACATAAAGAAAAATAGAGATCCAAATGCTCCTAATCCTCAAGATCAAGAAATAATAATGTGGGTACCAGAGGCCATAATTGAAGGAATTAAAGAAGCTGGATATCTCGATCCTGACATTACGCTAAAACCCATTGAAGATCTTTATAAAGATGCCAAACATTTAACTCAAGAAGAACGAGAAAATCTAAAGAAAACGGTTGATTTATTGGGAGAACATAACGCATATTCCGCTCAAAAAGATATTCTGGAAGCTGCAATACTCGAAGAATATGGCGGATACTATTTGGATACTACATCAATCGTCACATCAATTGAACAACTGATCAATAATCAGCCTAAAGACATATGGTTTCCAAGAATTACAGAAGAGGCTCAAAAGTATTATGACGGAAAGGCCTACGTCCTGCCTGATGTATGGGCTATGTATAATCCTACACCTGGTGAAGGTACCTGTAAGGCTATGCTCAATGGCTATATCCAAAGATGTCAGTTCTATTTTCCAGAACACTTTGAAGGCGTTCAACTTGATATTGAGAAATTAAAAGATAGATCGGGATATGATTTAAAGGAGGATGATTCCTATGGAGCTGGAAGTGAACTCATGTCCTCGGAATATAGAGATGACTTGATCGGACAACTTGTTATTTTTGCGTTATATGATGGACTGCAACAAACAAAAGGTCCCTTAAATAACGCGATAATGCGCCGTCTAAGCTCGTATGCTGAAGATACATCAGAAGGTAAACACATTGCAAAATTCGGCATTGATAAATTTCATAAGGGAACATGGCGACAAGAAGCAATTGCAGATAATATCGAAGATCGAAAAGAAGAGCGTCAAACACAAGTAGCGCTAGATGATCAAATCCAAGAAGTAGCCCAAGACGAACAAATCGAGGAACTCGACAAACTAGAAATTGCATCCCCCCCTCAAAACCGCTTCCACATGTTTACAGTACAAGGAGCTGATTTTGAAAATTTCAAGGCAAAATATCAATCTTTAAAAGGAGATATTTTGAAAAGTCAGATTATAAGTGATTTTGAAAATAAACTGTCCGAAATAAAAGATAGAGATACACTAGATCATTTCGTAGCTGATTTCAAAAAAAGTACTTCTTATGCCGTGTTGTCGAAAGGACAAGATTTAGTAACCAGGATGTTTTCATTAGATACAGACTCTGTAACTAAAGTTGATGAGATGATACAAGCCAAAATATTCGAGCTAGAGGGACAAAAACTATCTATTTCCTAGGAGAGAAGAGGCTGCGTTTGTTAACGTCATGCTCAATATTTCCTTGCTCCCTCAGCAAAAAATAATCCCCGTTGCCTCCCCTTCTCTAGACCGAGATAATTGAATACTATGCAAAACTCCAGGTAATTTGCCCGCCAATAGCGGTTGTTTGAGTATGAGTATGTCCTTTTAGCGCAGTCAAAGGAGTAATCAGATTTACTGACATAGGATTAAAGAACGAATGTCCAATGCCCACATCATAGCCTAAATTCGCATCTTGTTGATAATGAGTGCCTATGGCCAAAATGGTTGCGCTACCCACAGGATCGGCAATACCCCGATCGCGATCATTGGAGGGAGTACTCATAAATTGAATACCGCCGCGGAATAATATTTTTTCAGTCGCCTTATATGTAGCGCCAACTGCATAATCAAAACAATTATGATAATTAAAAGGAATTGTAACTGGAAGCGTTACACCCATTGGAGTTTGCGTATTTTCCATTCTTATTTGATTAAATGTTCTCCAATTGGTATAAAAAACCGTAGCCATTCCAGTCCAGCGTGTTGTGAAATCATGTTGCAAACTTAATTCAGCTCGAGCTGGTAAAGCCGCCTTTGTTTCTTGTTGATCGGTTCTGAAGATTGCTACTGAAGGCCCTATTGCAGGTGCATTAACTGTACTATGCCCAGTCGTGGTAAGCGAGATTCGAGAATAGTAACTAAAACCAATCCGTGTTTCTGGTGAGAAATCAAATAAAGCACCACCGTGCCAACCATATCCCCAGCCACTTAAATGATTCTCAAGTCTTGAATCAAAAGGAAAAGAAACAGGCGGGCCATACATATTATTTAGAGTGAATGCCAAATGCAGCGCATCAAATCCCGCTCCAACAGAAAACCGATCGGTTATTTTAACCCCTAAGCTTGGACCTACATCAATTCCCACAACTTGGGCGCGTGTTGTAGCATAACGCGCTATAGAAGACCGCGTAGAACCATAATTCGTACCTAACCCAAAAGGAGTTGTTACATTAAAGCCAAAAGCGACGCGCTGGGTAAGAGGTGCCGAATAATAAAATGAGGGTAGAAAAGCCCTAATTTGGCTCCGTGCTACTCCTGATTCGACAACAGGGAATGGAAATGGAAAGGTTGGGGTCGTTGCAGTTCCCGTGAATCGAGCAGTACCTATGATACCTAATGCATTACCGACTATTTGTTGATGGGCCAGTTTAACCAGACCCGCCGGATTTGTATAAGCCGTACTTGCATCACTGGCTGCAGTAGCCCAATCGGCATAAGCCACCCCCAAGCCGGAAGTATTTACAAAAGGCAGGTTAAAATCGGAAGTTGCTAAAACTGGAGAAACAAAGAAGAGCGAAGAAAGCGCTAGGTATAAATGAGACCGACGCACGTTTTACTCCTTTATATTTTACTATCCTTTAATAAATTGATAATCATTTCAATTTCTTCTGTCATCGGTCTGCAGTGTTCTATTTTTGCAGAGTACTGACGAACCGTGTGATAAATAGATTGAGCTTTTTTACTTGCTTTTTCAACACCCCGTAATTCAAGTGCCTGAGTTGCCGCGAGCAACAAAATCGCTGTGAGCCGTTCCAAATTAGCGACTGACTCTTGAAAATCAAGAGCAGCATGTGTTCCTAAACTATTCACATCCTGATTATCACCCTCTGTTGGTAGCGTAAATGACTGATGTGCCTGAGCTAATTTACGATTTTGTACTGCCAGTGCTGCTGACAGCAGTTGCATCGAGCGAAACCCATTATGCGTTCCTGGATTAGGTACCAAGTTCACCGGTAAATTATGATTTTTACGAGGATGAACTAAGTTTGCAAGTAGTGCATGCATCCAGGTAGAAGCCTGGGCAATATTCATTTTCAAAATATCACATGCATCCGTGATGTAATAGCCCATAAAATTTGCGCTATGATGAATGGTATTCGCAGCAACATCAATGACAGGATTATCATTAACGGAATTCATTTCATTCTCTATCCAGAGAATCGCGCGTTCCAGGTTCTCTTGAAATGGACCAAATCCTTGAGGAACAGAACGAATTGAATAATAATCTTGCACTGGTTTATAGGTATAATCTGTTGTCCGTAATTCATCTAAATCAGTCAATAATTGACTTCCTTCCCAGAAATCAACAAAAAATTGATTGATGGTGGTTTCGCCCTTTTGCTTTTTCAGTTGATGCACCATGGGATGATAAGCGCTGCTTATTACAAGCAGCGACTCTAAGGTCATCGCAATTGCTGTGAGCATTTGTTTGAATAAACGGTGCAAATCATAAACTGCCAGGCTGGCTATTGCCGTCATAAATGATGTGCCATTGATAAGAGCGAGTCCATCACGCATCACAGGTTTATAAGCTTTAATACCAGCTAATTGAATCGCTTCAGGTGCCCTCATCACTTTATTCTGATAAGTTACCGCGACCGGCTCGCCAATAAGCGCTGCTGCAATCATGGAAAGAGGAATAAGATCACCACTTGCACCAATAGAACCATAGCAACGAACAATGGGAGTGATGCCGGCATTAAGAAAATCTAAAAGTGAATTAATCAGTTCGGGATGAACACCTGAATAACCTTGCGCCAAACAATGGGCGCGCAGCATCATAGTCACTCGGACGATATGAGGCGCAACAATTGTGCCCAAGCCGCAAGAGAGAGAGCGAATGATGTTTTCTTGTCGCTCATTAATCGACTCATAATAATCCAGTGTCTCAGTATCTTTTAAAGCAGCATCGATATAGCGAACCTGATCACCAAAATTTGTATTGACACCATAAATGGGTACTCTCGAATCAACGTGAACTTTCAAAAACTGATATGAAGCTTCGATTACTTCCAGAGCCTGTGGTGGTAAAGCAACCGGAGATGAATAATGTGCCAATACTTGCGAAGAAGCAATGGTTAAATGGCAACCATGGCCAATCCTTATAATGGGCATGTCTGCTCCACCCATACTTACAGTATTAGATATTTTGGAAGGATCAAGTGACTTTAAATGTTCCAAGCGTAAACTCCATTTATCATAGTAATAAAATTCATCATGAATTGAACATAGTGTGTTCTTTTCCAGAATACTTTGCAATAAAAAATTGATACTTTTTTAGAGTGATGAATTAAGAAACCCGGGTTACGGCTGTACCTGCACCCAGGTTACAACCGGATACTAGAATGGCAATTCCAATGTCTCATCCAATAAATGCATTTGTTTTTTAAATAACTGCTGAATTTGCTCCAGGTTATGTTCATCTTCTGCTTCAAAACGAGCAACAAGACAAGGAGTTGTATTTGATGCACGCAACAGCCCCCAGCCCTTATCAAATTCCACACGTAAACCATCAATCGCAATAACACGTGCCTGAGGTGGAAACTCTGCCTTTTCATTAAAACGCTTCATAAACTGGAATTTCTCATCATCCGCTATGGCAATTTTTAGCTCAGGTGTATTAACACTATTAGGAATGACGTCAAACTGTTCACTTACCGTCATCTCCGAAGCACTAATGATTTCAAGTAAACGGCAAGCACTATATAGCGCATCATCGAAGCCATACCAACGATCTTTGAAAAACAAGTGGCCGCTCATTTCACCAGCCAGTGCAGCTCCTTCTTTTTTCATTATGTGCTTCACAATAGAATGGCCAGTAGGACACATTTTAGGTACACCGCCCGCCTCTTTGATCACTGACTCTAAATGACTGGAGCATTTTACATCAAAAACTATAGTTGCTCCGGGAAGACGTGTTAATAATTCACGAGCATAAAGCATCATCAAACGATCCGGCCAAATCATTTCACCTTTATTCGTGACTAAACCGACTCGATCGGCATCCCCATCAAAAGCTAAACCCAAATCAGCCTTATGTGATGCTACAGCAGCTTTCAAATCGACTAAATTAGCTTCGATGGTTGGGTCAGGATGATGATTGGGAAAGTTACCATCTACATCGCAATAAAGCTCAATCACGTCACAACCTAATTCACGAAGCACTTGAGGTACAATTGGCCCCGCAATACCATTCCCACAATCAACTACGACTTTTAGTGGGCGCTTGAATGTTATATCACTTATAATCCGTTGCTTGTATATAGGTAATACATCGAATGCAACGTCTTTACCTTGACCTGCAACGCGTTTCCCTTCCATCACCATCCGATACAAGATATCAATATCTTCATGCATTAAAGTCTTGCCCAACAACACCATTTTGATGCCATTGTAATTTGCCGGGTTGTGACTTCCTGTGACCATTAAACCACAATCGATACCTTGAGTATGGACTGCAAAATACATCACTGGGGTAGGCACTTCACCTAAGTCAAGGACATCAATTCCGCTATCGAGTAATCCTTGTTTTAAAGCTGACGCCATGGCAAAACTGGTGAGACGACCATCCCGTGCCAAAAAAACTTGCTGACGTTGCAAATCACGCAAATAACAGGCCAGAGCCAGTCCAATGCTATAAAAAGCATGTTCATCCAATTCCTGCCCAATTATGCCTCTAATATCATAAGCACGGAACACCGAACGAGAAACTTGCTTTTGCTGATAGTTCATTTAATGCCTCCCCGAACTGCCAAATCCACCTTCGCCTCTCAAGGTTTCAGTAAATTCATCAACGAGTTCAAAAGCCGCTTGCACAACTGGAATAAAAACTAATTGCGCGATACGCTCCCCAGGATTTACTGTGAAATGCTCAATTCCTCTATTCCAGCAAGAAATCTTGAGCTCACCTTGATAATCAGAATCAATTAATCCAACCAAATTGCCTAAAACAATACCATTTTTATGCCCCAAACCGGAACGGGGTAAAATTACTGCTGCTAATTTGGGATCAGCAATATAAATTGATAGACCTGTCGGTAACAGCACTGTTTCTTGGGGTGCAATTTGAATTGGCTCATTAATACAAACACGCAAATCTAGCCCGGCTGAACCAGCAGTAGCATAAGTAGGTAGTGGAATCGTGTCACCTATTCGAGCATCAAGAATTTTTAATTGAATCGCTTGCGTCATAATTTTTCCTGTTAACATTAATGCGCATCATTTTGCAGAGTTGCAGCAATGATTGCAATAATTTGTCCTGCCAACCGTGTTTTATGGGTTAAGGGTAGCTCGATTTGCTTGTTTTTTGCAATTAAAGTTACTTGATTGACCTCGCTGTCAAATCCAAGTCCTTTTCCTACTGCATTAGCCACAATCATATCCAGTTTTTTATGCTGTAATTTTTCAGTAGCATAATGTAAAACATCCGTAGTTTCAGCAGCAAATCCAACCACATATGAAGCCTTGGCTGAGTCCACAACATGGCTTAAAATATCGGGATTTTTTATCAATTTAAGCGTCATCTCATCATGATTTTTTTTCTTTATTTTCTCAGACTCAGGTGACTCAACCCGATAATCTGCAACAGCAGCTGTTCCTATAAATATACCACCTGCGGGCATTTCCTTCTTCACAGCATTCAGCATTTCTTGTGCAGACTCAACCCGAATCCGCTTAATCGCCGCCGAGGCCTGTAAAGAGCTAGGTCCACTAATCAAAGTAACCTGAGCACCAGCCATGGCAGCAGCTTCTGCGAGGGCATAACCCATTTTTCCAGAACTGTAATTGCTGATATATCGCACCGGATCTATAGGTTCACGGGTGGGTCCTGCAGTCACCAGCACTTTTTTACCTCTTAATAACTGATGTACATCATATAAGCGTAAAGCACTAATGATTTGTTCCACTTCACTTACTCGTCCAAAACCTTGCTCACCACAGGCCTGAGAACCTTCTTCAGGACCAACAAAAATAACACCTCGCTCCTGTAACAGCTTACAATTGGCTTGCGTCGCAGGATGAGCCCACATGCTGCGATTCATCGCAGGACAAACAATCACGGGAATTTCTGCGACGAGATATAAAGTGGAGAGCAAATCATCTGCAATACCTTGGGCTATTTTGGCAAGACAATTAGCAGATGCAGGTGCAATCACCAAATAATCAGCCCAGCGCGCCAATTCAATATGTCCCATAGCGCGCTCTGCCTGGGCATCAAATAAATTCGTACGTACATCATTTCCTGATAAAGCTTGCATCAATAAAGGACTAACAAATTCCTGAGCCGATTGCGTCATCACCACTTTGACCTCCGCACCGGCTCGAGTTAATTCTCTAATCAGATAAGCTGATTTATATGCGGCAACCCCACCACAAACTCCAAGAAGTACTTTTTTCCCAATAAAATCTTGCATGGTTCAATGTTTTTGATAAGAATAGCTTCGATCAAAGCATAAACTTCGCAATAAAGGAATAGAAAAATGACGGTTGTCCAATCAACACGGCAGTTAGACCTGCGTGAAAAACTACTTACCCATGGCGCACAAAGCCTTTCAGATCCAGAGTTACTGGCAATTTTTATCAGTTCCGGCAGTAATAAAAAATCCTGTGTCCAATTAGCATTTGATCTCCTCAAACACTTGGGCGATTTACGCGCCATTCTTAATGCCGATAAACAAAGTTTCAAGCAAATACATGGTTTGGGGGATGTGCGTTATGCCCAATTACAAGCAGTCAAAGAAATGTGCCGCCGCAGTGATTACATTCAATTGCAAAAAGAAACTCAAATCACCAACAGCAAACAAACCTATGCCTATTTAAAAAAGCGTATGCGCGATTATAAGAACGAAACCTTTGCCGCCCTATTTCTTGATAATCAACATCGCATCATTGCTTATGAAGAACTTTTTTCTGGAACAATCAATACGGCCACAATTCATCCCAGACCCATCATAGAGCGTGTCCTACAACATAATGCCGCAGCAGTCATTCTTGCCCACAACCACCCATCAGGCCTATCTGATGCTAGTCATCAAGATATTGTCGTCACCGAACGCATCAGAGAGGCCCTTGAATTAGTTGATGCCCGCTTACTTGATCATCTAATCATTGGTGACAATGAAGTCTATTCCATCCTGGCCGAAAGCAAATCGATATGCTGCAACTAATCAACGCTCTCTATACGAAGGGATAAGCCCTCACCCGACGCAACGCGTCGGATGAGGAATTTGTAGATCCTGCTTACTATGAGATGGACTTCAAGTAACTTAACAATTGTATGTTGATTGAGCTTCTATCTCCATTTGTCGCTCTGAAAATTCACGCAATTGATCTTTAGAAATTGTAATTTCAAATTGTTCTACACCTGAATAATTTGTCTCAAGAACAAAACTAAATTTTTTATTTTCTTTTATTGGCTTATCCTTTTCACATGGAGTTATCTTTTCAACAAAGTGATACCCGTCCAAAACTTTGTCAAAATGATGTGTATGACCAAAACCCACTTCCTCCCCGAGTGCGTGTATGTTTAATTTAGCCAAATATTTGACTGCCCTCTCAAGATCATGTTCTGTAAGTTCCGACTGAGATATTTCAGAAAGTTTTTCTTTAAACGAACTGCTTTTACCTTGCGTACTCGTCTCAATCGAGGAGGGAAAATGTTGTTGTTGCAAGGATTGGAGTTTAGTGAATAATTCTGTATTTCGTGATGGACTGTGAGTAATATTTCTTTTTATAAAACTACCACTGCGCTCACTTTTTACTAAATCAGAATCTTTCTCTTTAATTACAATATTGCGAATATTGTGAATGTGTGCAATTGGTTTACCTACATGGGCCTTCATTGTATCGAGTATTTTGCCTAGAGTCAGCGGTTCGCTCGGTTGGAACTTAGCATAATGACGGGCTATTTCTGTAGCGATAAAAAAAGCTTTATCTTTATCGTTTTTTAGACCTCCTTGATTGGCCGCCAGTGCCTCAATAAATGCTTTATTATATTTATCGATTTCTTCTTGTTTCGGTTTATCAAATTCTATATTAAGCCGGTGATCGAGTGCATTGTAGAGATTTTCCTGGTCCTGAAATTTATTGAGAACTGTATCCACGGTGGGTCGGTTAGCTCGTATTAACCATCCAGCATAGGCCCAATCATCCACTGAATCTTGATTAAGCCACGTGTTTCCATGGACACGCGACATGACACTGTTAGTGTAATATTTTTTTGCAATTTGATTTACTATATTAATTTGACAGTGCCACTCTTCAGGCACAGGATAAGAGCCAAGCGAAAATGCTTCTGTAAGGGATTGATCGCCAGCCACTCCGCAAACATCAGATAAACGCATCAAATCAAGAGTTGTATCATGAGAAAAACGGTTCCTGTGAAATACTCTAAACTCTCTACCTGGGTTTGATTCATTCAAAACAATCTCTTTATGCGGTTTTTCTGAGTCTCCAGTATAAAAAACAAGCTTACCATATCCTAGTTCTTTTAATTTAGCTTGAAAATCTTTTGCTTCAAGCATGGGTAATACGTCCTTCTCCTTTGTATCTGAAGCACTTACAAAATAATTTGCATGTTTTCCTTCCTCATTACTTGCCGCAAATACCGTAGCCGCTCTTTTGTAAGAAAAAGCGTGATTATAGTAAGAAAAAGCAAAACTATTTTTTTTAAGAAATGAAGAGGTATCATCACTCTCATTACCGAACACTTGCTTTTTTAAAAGAGGCTCAAGTCCATTCAGTATTTTGCCACGAGCTTGCAATTTTGCATCGGGTTTAAGACGCGAAAACTCTTTTAAATCCGATTCAATTAAAATTCCCGGATAATTCTCTCCCACGCCTACATTTCCACTTAAACTAATTATAGGTGGCTCATACCCTGAATTTTCATAAAGTCCATATTCGCCTATAAAAATTTTGGGGCAGGTACTTTTTTTATGATAATGATTTAATGAGTTATTAAAAATAGCTGTTTCTACTGCAAGTTGAGCACTGTCACATAGCTGACTGCGCTTATGAAGACTCGTCTTATTCGTGTTAACCACTTTGATTTTTGAATGCGTCACTTGTTCTAAAAAATCAGGCTCAATCTCGGTTATTTTTTTTATTGATTTAGTTTCTGCAAAAACATAAATGGGAGCATCTGGATATTTTTTCGTCAGAAATTTAGCTATTTTCATTCCAAGAGTAACATCACCATAACCATTCTGATCAATCATATGTAAGACGATGGGACCTTTAAAATCGGGTTTATCTTTAAAATCAGGTTTAAAAACATCTTCAGCCTGTATCATAATTCATGACCCACAAAAAAATCACTATATGATCAATATTAGACCATCTATAAATCTATTGTAGAATTTGAATTTTTAAGATTGAAGGGAAAATATGAAAAACTAAGCTCTGGTAAAATCAAAAGAAATAATTTTCGCAATTTCAGGTTGTTTTAAAGCCAACGCCAATAAGCGGTCAATACCTAAGGCCACTCCGCTGCATGCTGGCAAACCATGCTCTAAAGCCTGCAAAAGATATTGATCCGCCTCCACCGAAGGAAAACCTTTCTCGCTTCTAAGTTTTTGGTCGAGAACAAAACGATTAGCTTGAGCAGCAGCATCGGTTAACTCATGGAAACCATTTGCTAATTCAACTCCTTGGAAATACACCTCAAAACGCTCTGCTACTCCATGATTAATTTTTGCTAAAGCCGCTTGCGATATTGGAAAATTATATACAGCTACTGGAGCAGCTTCTTTACCCAAAAAAGGTTCTACAACGTGACTCATCAGGAGAAATAGATACTGATCTCTATCTTCTTCTTGAGGAGATAAGACATTATCCAAATTATAGCGCGCCAAGATGTGTCTAAATTGTTTAATTGGCGCAGATAATGGATCGACATCACATGCCTCAAGAAAAGCCTGTTGATAGGTTTTTTTGATCATAGGCTTAGATTGCATCACCATTTGCAAGAAATCATCCATCTCGTCCATCAAGGCATGATGATCAATGCCCAATCGATACCACTCTAACAAAGTAAACTCTGGATTATGCCAACGACCTAGTTCATCATCGCGAAATACTCGTGCTATTTGAAAAATAGAGCCGCTTCCTGCAGCAAGCAATCGCTTCATGTGGTATTCAGGAGAGGTTTGTAAACAATAAGATTCGCCACGAAAAGTAGCTTTGATGTTACTTAGATAAACATCCGTTGTGCCATAACGCGCCATAATTGGAGTTTCTACCTCCAAATAACCACGTTCAGTAAAAAAAGAGCGTATTTTTGCTAATAATTTCGCACGTTGACGCAAGAGTTCGATTGATGCAGAAGGCTGCCACATTAATAAAAAATCCCCAATTCAAGTCGCGCTGCTTCAGTCATTCTGTCTTGAGACCAAGGCGGCTCCCAGACTAACTCTACAGAACAATCGCGAACACCTTCAACTTTATTGACCGCTTGTTCTACTGTTCCTGGAAAAGTTTGAGCAACAGGACAACCTGGGGTAGTTAAAGTCATATGTATTACAACGTGGGCATCGTCATCGATCAAGATATCGTAGATTAAGCCCAAATCATAAATATTTACTGGAATTTCAGGATCATAAATCTCTCTAAGCGCATTAATAATGGCTTCTTTCAGTAATTCCGAATCCTGTTTTTTCTTAAAACCAAACATAAAGTACCTACTTATATTTTGGATAATATATTATTTCTTCGGGACGGGTTCCATTTCGCTAGCTTGAGTAAAAATGACCTGATTTTAGAGCACCGAAGCACAGCACATATATATTATGTGAGCATCGGAGCACAGAAAATCAGGACAGTTTGGCCAAGATAAAAGAAATGGCAACCGTCCCTATTCTGTTTTCACCACATTACTGTCTTTATTCAATGCCGCTTCCAAAGTATGCCAAGCCAAAGTAGCACATTTTACCCGTGCCGGATAAGCTTTCACTCCCGCAAGTACGGTCAACTTATCCATATGACGTAGCTGACCATCCTCATTTTGCGTCAGCATATGATGGAAGCGATGAAACAGTTCATGAGCTTCCTCTATTGTTTTCCCCTTTATCGAGTCAGTCATTAAGGAGGCGGACGCTTGGGATATTGCACAACCACATCCTAAAAAACTCAATTCAGTGATCAGATCCCCTTCTATTTTTGCATAAACAGTTAATTTATCGCCGCATAAAGGGTTAAAACCATTCGCGTGCACCGTCGCATCCTTCATTTCATAATGATGACGTGGATTACGGTTATGATCGATAATGATTTCCTGATAAAGTTCTCGCAGTTCAGCACTCATGCAAATACCTCTTTAACTCGATGCAATGCCTGTATGCATGCATCAATTTCCTCTTTGGTGTTATAAAACGACAAGGAAATTCTTGAAGAAGCGGCAACATTATAAAAGTCCATCAACGGCATCGTGCAGTGATGGCCGCTACGTATGGCAATTCCTTCACTATCCAAAATAGTGCCGATATCGTGAGCGTGGATTGTTCCATGTACCAATGTGACAACGGGAACTTTTTGTTTGGCCGTGCCAATAATACTAAATCCACTTACAGACTGGAGTCCGGCAGTTGCATATTCTAATAATTCCTGTTCATAAGCGATGATTGCTTCCATATCCAAAGATTCTAGATAATCTATAGCTGCTCCTAAGCCAATTGCTCCTGCAATATTAGGCGTTCCCGCTTCAAATTTATAAGGTAGTGGCGCGTATTCTGTTGCCTCGAAGGTAACGTAATTAATCATCTCGCCCCCTCCCTGATAAGGAGACATCGCATTCAAGAGTTCTTCTTTACCCCAGAGAACACCTATACCTGTAGGTCCATATAATTTATGCCCGGAAAAAGCATAAAAATCACATCCTAAATCTTGCACATCTATAGGCAAATGTGGAATTGCTTGGGCGCCATCCAATAACACTTCCGCACCATAATCATGCGCCATCTTAATCATTTCTTTAACCGGATTTATGGTACCTAATGCATTGGAAACATGAGTAATAGCCACAAACTTGGTGTTTTTACTTAATTTCTTGGCAAACTCATCTAACAAAATCTCACCATCCAGTGAAATAGGTGCAACTTGCAATTTGGCTCCGGTTTTTTTGCATACCATCTGCCAGGGAACAATGTTGGAATGATGTTCCATATGGGTAATTAATATTTCTTCGCCAGGTAAAATACGCGGTGCAACCAAGCTTTGGGCAACCAAATTAATTCCCTCAGTTGTTCCGCGGACAAAAATACACTCACGTGGCGAATAAGCATTGATAAAGCGCTTTACTTTGGAACGGGCTGCTTCAAAATGCTCGGTTGCCCTGACACTTAAAGTATGTACACCCCGATGAATATTCGAGTTATCCTGTTCGTAAAAATGAGAAATAGCCTCAATCACTGCTTTAGGTTTTTGTGCCGTTGCCGCATTATCAAAATAAATTAAATCAAAATCATTTACTTTTTGATGGAGTGTAGGGAAGTCTCTACGAATTGCATTAATATCCAAAGCGTCCATTAGCTTACCCCAGCTGTTGTGTTAATAAATGCCCCATATAATCCGCCAGTTGACGATGGGGAATAAGCCGCAGATTATCACTGGCAAAAGCATGAATTAGGTAGTGCGATGCTTCCAGTCGGTCAATTCCACGAGTTGCCAAATAAAATAATGCTTCCTCATCCAATTGTCCAACTGTTGCACCATGAGAACACAATACATCATCAGCAAAAATTTCCAATTGTGGTTTGGTATCAACTTCTGCATTTGCTGAGAGTAATAAGTTTTTATTTTGTTGTTTGGCATCTGTATGCTGTGCATCTTTGGCAACAACTACCTTACCATTAAATACCGCACGCGAACGGCCAGTGAGGATTCCCTTATAATCTTGTTCGCTAGAGCAATTGGCTACCAGGTGGTGCACTGTTGTGTGATGATCTACATGTTGTCCTTCAGCAGGAGCATAAATTCCATTCATCAAAGAATGAGATTTTTCTTCTTGCAGATATAAGCTAATATCGGATCGCACCAATTGTCCGCCAAGGCTTAGGGAATGATTGGCAAACTCACTACCCGCCAATTGTCTTACTGACAGATGACCTAAATGGAAAGCCGATTTACTCTCTCTTTGAATCGTACAATGCGTTAATTTGGCGTCCGCGCCCACTACAATTTCAGTGACTGTATTAGTTAGATAACAACAATCAGCCAAACCTTGGTAGTCTTCAATTATTGTAGCCTGAGTCTTTGCCTCTGCAATAATCAAATGTCGTAAATAAACCGCCTGATTGGTTTGGGTCTGTATATGTGTTAAAGCAATCGGTTCTTCAATCACAACACCTGCTGGAATGTAAATCAATAGACCGCAATGAATCATGGCTGTATTTAAATAATGAAAACCATGCTCTTGCTTTAAAATAGTTCCCAGATAAGGCTGCAGTAACTTTGGATGTTTTGTTAATGCCACAGATAAAGGAAGAACGAGCACTCCTTTGGGCAGAGTACTGGTAAGTTGTTCTATGCCCAAAATAAGCCCATTCCGGATCGATACATGTTGATTTACGGGTAAATCAGAATTTACTTTTTCATCATGTGCTGTAATTGCCGGCGCTTGGAAGCTATCTCCAGAACGCATAAACGGCAGGTTTAATAAAGCATCAACACTAGTATATTTCCAGTCTTCATCATGTCGTGTTGGAAAGCCATGTCGATTCAAATCCCTTAATGCTTTAGTTTGCAATTGGGCAAGCCAAGGCAAAGTAGATAAACTGGCTTTTGCTCGTTGTTGGTAAAAATCCAAAATCTCGCTCATATCATTACACCGTTTCCTCTAGCCAGCTGTAGCCTTTTTTCTCTAATTCAAGTGCTAATGATTTATCACCAGACATAATGATACGACCATTTACCAGCACATGGATAAAATCTGGCTCAATATAATCAAGCAAGCGCTGATAATGCGTTACTAAAATAATCGAACGCTCAGGTGATCGCATGGCATTAACACCATGAGAAATAATACGCAGCGCATCAATATCCAAACCTGAATCTGTTTCGTCGAGAATAGACAACTTGGGTTCTAGAGCCGCCATTTGTAAAATTTCATTCCGTTTTTTTTCACCGCCAGAAAATCCTTCATTGATGCTGCGATACAAAAAGCTTTCATCCATTTCTAGTAACTGACATTTTTCGCGAATGAAGGATAAAAACTCAATCGCATCAAGTGTATTTTTTCCCTGACCTTTACGTACTGCATTAACAGAGGCTTTGAGGAAGTTAACGTTGGTTACCCCTGGTATTTCCACTGGGTATTGAAAAGACAAAAAAATGCCAGCGCGTGCTCTTTCTTCGGGAGATAAAGGAGTCAAATCCTGTCCCAGATAGTTTATTTCTCCACTAGTCACATGGTAGGAAGGATGGCCAGCTAATACTTTAGACAGGGTACTTTTACCTGAACCATTAGGTCCCATAATAGCATGAACTTCACCCGCATTTACCTGAAGATCAATGCCTTTTAAAATGGATTGACCATTCACTTCAACATTTAAGTCTTTAATTTTTAACATATTAACCCACTGCCCCTTCTAAACTTAAACCTAGCAATTTAGTCGCTTCCACCGCAAATTCCATAGGCAATTCTTTTAATACCTGCTTGCAAAAACCATTTACAATCATCGAAACAGCGTCCTCTGTATCAATTCCTCGTTGTTGGCAATAAAACAGTTGCTCCTCACTAATCTTTGAAGTAGTTGCTTCATGTTCTACCTGTGCTGTAGGGCTTTTGACTTCGATATAAGGAAAAGTATGTGCAGAGCATTGAGACCCCATAAGCATGGAGTCACACTGAGTATAATTCCGTGCATTAGTCGCTGTTGGTGCAATACGAACTAAACCACGATACGCATTATGTGCACGCCCCGCACTGATTCCTTTGGAAATAATGGTTGAACGCGTGTTTTTGCCAATATGAATCATTTTAGTGCCCGTATCGGCTTGTTGATAATTGTTGGTTAAAGCAACTGAATAAAATTCACCAACGGAGTCATCACCTTGTAAAATCACGCTGGGGTATTTCCAGGTAATTGCCGAGCCGGTTTCAATTTGCGTCCAGGAAATTTTAGAGCGCTTGCCGCGACAGGCGCCACGTTTGGTCACAAAGTTATAAATACCGCCTTTTCCATCTTTATCCCCTGGATACCAGTTCTGGACTGTGGAATATTTAATTTGTGCTCCATCCAAAGCCACTAATTCCACCACCGCTGCGTGTAATTGATTTTCATCACGCATAGGCGCTGTACAGCCTTCAAGATAAGAAACGTAACTGTCTGCATCTGCAATGATTAGAGTACGCTCAAATTGTCCAGTAGAGGCCGCGTTAATCCGGAAATAAGTAGATAATTCCATCGGACAACGCACCCCTTTGGGGACATAAACAAAAGAACCATCACTAAAAACAGCCGAATTCAAAGCAGCATAAAAATTATCGCGATAAGGCACGACAGAACCCAAATATTGCATGAGCAATTCAGGGTATTTGTGTACTGCTTCAGAGATAGGACAAAAAATAACTCCCTTTTCAGCTAATTTCTCTTTAAACGTGGTTGCCACCGAAACGCTATCAAAGACAGCATCCACAGCAACACCAGCTAACATCTCTTGTTCCCTTAAAGGAATACCTAATTTCTCATAGGTCCTCAATAATTCAGGATCAACCTCATCCAAACTTTTAGGAGCATTTTTTTTCAGTTTAGGCGCTGAATAATAAGAAATAGCCTGGTAATCCACGGGTGGGTAATGCACACTGGACCATTTAGGAGGTGACATGGTTAACCAATGCCTGTAGGCCTTTAAACGCCATTCAAGCAAAAATTCTGGCTCGCCTTTAATAGCTGATAAACGTCGAATTACGTCTTCGTCCAAGCCTGGATCAAAAGTATCTACTTCAATGTCGGTGGTAAACCCATGTTGGTATTCTCTATCGAGCAGAGAATTAATTTGCTCACTGCTTTTAGCCACGATTAACTCCACTTGCCAATTGTCGAACTCGTTCCACATCGTGTGCTTGCAAAGTTGGTTTCGCTAAAGAAGCTAAACTCACACTATCCAGAGCTGTTTCAATTGCTTGACTAATTAATCGCCAATTACCCTGAATCGTACAAACACCTTGTAACGAACAATCATTAGGTTGCAAACTGCATTCTGTGAAACCACGATGTTCTTCAAATGCAAAAATTATTTGCGACACAGAAATCTCAGTTGCAGGTCGTCGCAATCGATATCCTCCAGTCACTCCGCGTACTGAGGCTAACAAACCTGCACTGGTCAAACGTTTCAAAATTTTACTTACCGTAGGTACAGTCAGATGAGTATGTAATGCGATATCACGAGCATTACACAATTCTTGCGCGTGCCTTGCGAGATAAACCATCACCACTGTTCCATAATCGGCCAACTTGCTGATGCGAAGCATAACACCTCAAAATCGAATAATCTAGTACTGAATAAGTCTTAATTAGAGACGAAAATTCGGTTTAATTAACTTTTTTACCTATATACTATAAATATAGTACCAAAATAGTTCTATATTTGGCAAACAGGAATAGTACCTTATTGTTAAGTAACGACGCAATATGTCATGTCAATATATTCAAAATTAATCTTAGCTGATGGGCAAGATGAGTGTCCTGATAATCCCAGAAATTTTCCTAAAAAGAGCGCATCGTACAATGTATCGCCTATCATCTACTTCCGGCAGTCCTATTTTTTAATTGACAAAGAATTAGGACTCAGAAATTACCCTATTACTTAAATATAACTGAAAAAAAATATAAAATGACTAATAAATTTTGAACGATTGACAATACTTTATTCGCTCAACTTAAAACCTTACAAATAACTATTTATCTATATTCTTTACAAAAAATGGAGGAGACCTTTTAAAGGGGTATCATTTGTACCTGATTTGAAAAAAAGACAATTGGTTTATCAATCACCCTCAACCAAGCCTAACAATGGGATGCACACTATCTCCTGACCTAGGTATTAGATACAATTAAAGAGAATCGAAGTACTATTCCATATCCTGCAATTTTATTGCTTACAACGGAATAATTCTAATCAAACTGTTATACACGCTTAAAAAGCAGAGCCAAATACGTAAATACAAGGAAAGAAGGTACAAAAAATGAGTAACGAGTTATTGATTGCATATAAAAATTCTCAACGCGAAACCTGGGGGTTATTTGCACCATTGGATATGATGACTACAGTTACAGCAACAGCATTAGTAACGTTTTCACAACTGCAGCCAGGAAACTCTGTTCTGGATGTTGGTTGTGGTACTGGTGTAGTTGCTATCACTGCTGCACGGAGGGGTGCAATTGTTTCAGGCCTTGATTTAAGTCCGCAATTACTGGAATACGCAGATAAAAATAAAATTTTGGCTAAAGTTAATGTTGATTTTAAACAAGGTGATGTAGAAGCATTACCCTATCCAGATGAATCCTTTGATGTTGTTTTGAGTCAGTTTGGGCACATGTTTGCCCCGAATGCACAATTAGCAATTGACGAAATGTTGAGGGTACTCAAACCAGGCGGGATTATTGCTTTTTCAACTTGGCCACCGGAACATTTTGTCGGGAGATTATTTGCACTAGTAAGTAAATATAATCCACCACCTCTAGCAATAGATTCACCTTCGCAATGGGGAGCTCCTGATGTGGTGAAAAATCGTTTGGGCAATAAAGTCAGTGAAGTAACTTTTGATTATGATTCGATGTATTTTCCGGCTCTAAGTCTAGCTCACTACAGGCGTACCGTGGAGAAAACGCTTGGCCCCGTTGTAACGTTTGTCGAGCAATCCCAAAATGATTCTGAAGCTCTTAAAAATTTTCGTGCTGAAGTTGATAAGTTGGCTGAACAATATTTTGAGGACAATCAAATTCATCAATGCTTTTTGATGACACGCGCGCTAAAGGTATGAAGAATTATGTAATTAATGACCATGCCGTCCTAGTTAAGGGCATTTTTCCAAAATGTCGTAACTCCCCACGTCATCCCGACCCCGAGCGCAGCGAGGGTGAGGGTGAGGGATCTCCTGTCAGGTGGAGCAATTTTTAAAGAATCGATTGATACAAATCATTCCACTCTGGGTTCAATGCATTAATCAAATCATGCTTCTTTTTTCGTGACCAACCCTTGATTTGTTTTTCTCGTTCAATGGCTACAATGATACTCCCACAAGCTTCATAGTATACCAATCATCCACGTTGTATTTTTTGGTGAATCCAGCAACTAGCTTATTTTTGTGCTCATAGACACGACGAATCAAATCATTGGTAACGCCAGTATATAAAACATTATTGTGTTTGTTAGCCAGAAGGTAAATGTATGATTCCTT
>NZ_FTNL01000018.1 GCF_900156395.1 Fluoribacter gormanii
GATCTTGCGATTACGGTCAATGACCAATTAGCCAGCACCACCAATCTTGCCCTAGCAATAACGGCTTACTCTTCCGTAGGAAATTCAGTCGCCACAGCGACCTCAACGCAAACGGTGACCGTTAATCCTGTTGCGGATGTTCCTATATTAGATGCGCAAGCGGTCTCTGGAGATGTAAATACCGCAATAGCTCTTGATATAAATGCAGCACTTTCATTGGGGAATACCACAGACTCGTTGTCAGTAACGATTGGCAATGTTCCTGATGGCGCGATTCTAAGTTCAGGTGGAACTGCTTTAGTAGCTAATACCGATGGTACTTATACCGTCAGTGCGAGCCAATTGCAGGATCTTGCCATAATGGTAAGTGGGAACTTAACTGTCTCAACCAACCTTGAATTAGCAATAAAAGCTTACTCCACCGTAGAGGAGTCAGTAGCTACAGCGACGGCAACTCAATTAGTTACTATTAATCCTGTTACTACAATTGATCCAGGATCACTCTCCTCTGCAAATGATGGTACAACTGCTGCAGGAACAGGTGGTTCAACTACGACAGTAGTAGACGGTTCGACTTTGACAGGAACAGATGGTTCAACTACGACAGTAGTAGACGGTTCGACTTTGACAGGAACAGATGGTTCAACTACGACAGTAGTAGACGGTTCGACTTTGACAGGAACAGATGGTTCAACTACGACAGTAGTAGACGGTTCGACTTTGACAGGAACAGATGGTTCAACTACGACAGTAGTAGACGGTTCGACTTTGACAGGAACAGATGGTTCAACTGCGACAGTAGTAGATAGTTCACTAGCTTATGCAGATGCTGGGTCGGGTCATGATGCGGTGTTGGTTGATCGCATTATTGAAACTGTAGATCCTACAAGCTATACATATGCAATTGATCCGGCATTGCAAGGTACTTTAACGGGGAGTTCTCTTGATTCCGCTGCATCTGTTCCCACAATTGACTTAACTCCACAAGATAGTATTTTAGATGTAAGCGCACAAAGTGTCTTAAGTGTAGTTGCTTCTGATAGCAGTTCAACTGTGGCAGCACTAGATAGTTCAACTGTGGCAGCACTAGATAGTTCAACTGTGGCAGCACTAGATAGTTCAACTGTGACAGCACTAGATAGTTCAACTGTGGCAGTAGCAGATAGTTCAACTGCGACAGTAGCAGATAGTTCAACTGCGACAGTAGCAGATAGTTTAACTGTGACTGCAGTGGATAGTACAACAACCTCAGCGATTAGTTCAATTGCGACTGCCGATAGTTCAATTGCAACAGTAGATAGTTCAACTGCAATAGTTTCAGGCCAAACAGATGCGACTCTATCATTACAAGCAACATTTACAGATCTAGGTATAGGTGGCGTAGAAGTAAATCAGACACTGATCTAAGAAACTATAGTTTGTGTTGAAACTTTAGCTTAAATCAGCAGTAACAGTTAGAAGGCCTAATCGGCCTTCTGTTTCTAAACATAGGTTTAAATATCTTTTGTTGTTAATGCTAAGCCCTGCTTATAGCTTCTACAAGCAAGCGCTTCTTCACCAAGCATTTCATGTAACTGTCCTTGAGTTTCATAAGCTAAAGAGGTAGGCTCTATTTCGTTTGATTTTTCGAGATAATATTTGGCTTTTCCCCACAATTTTCGTTTCATGCAGATTTGACCCAAGCATAAATAAAGTGCCGCTGAATGAGCATTTTTTTTCAGTAATCCTTCAGCAAAAGCCAGTTGTTTTTCATCTATTGGTAATAGGCCATAGAGGCCAATCAATTGGGGGCTAAGGTCTTTGCGTAGTGCACGACGTAATAGGTCGCTTGCAGTAGTATAATCCGCATTTTTTAATAAGAAACGCACATATTCGGCTATGATATTTGGCTCATTAGCTAAAGCTTTGGGTAATGAATTAAAGAAAATATTCACTGCCTCGTGTTGATTCTGCTTAACAAGATCAATAAGCCGCTGTAAATAGGCATTGTACTGTAATAAATCAAATTCTTGTGAATTAACAACCTGATATTTTTTTAAGTCAGGCAAAATGTGAATGAGCTGAGCCCAGTCTTTTACTTCTTGATAAAGTTGCATTATGAGCTTTAAAACATAAGGATGATGAGGGGCTATATCATGTAAATGTTTTAGTGTTGCCAGAGCTTGCTCCCATTGATGATTTGCTAGTTGCAATTCTGCTTGAGTTAATTCAACGGCAATTTTAGCCTCAGGCATCGATTGTTGTGCCTCACGCAGATAATCATCGCGTAATTGATTGTCTCCCATTTTTTGGGCGGCTCGAGCTGCCGTTAAATAATTCAGCAAAGGCGTATCCGTATTCGGTAAGGCTTGAATCAAATGATTTTTTGCTTTTAACCAATATCCTTCACTGTATTCAATTAATCCTTTTCGGGTAATTGCTTGCGCTTTTTGAGCGAGACGTTTCGAATGCCATTGGGTTAATGTGCTTGGGGTATGAGAAATTTTCTGACATAAGCGCAAAACAAGATACATGGCAATGAACAATATAATGATACCAAAGACAGCTACCCAGGCCGTAGTTTCAATGGTCCATTGGTTGATAGCAATTAATACATAGCCTGGGTCTTTATTGAGTTGAATTCCTAACGCTACGGAGCCTAGCAAGATCAAGAAAGCCAAGAGAATACGCATCATTTTTGATTTCCTCCTTGTTCGTCATTTAAAGACTGAGTCCCTGGAGTTTTTTTCGTTTCAATCAATTCATTGAGCATGGGGAGCGCAGAACCCATGGCTGGTTTTTTACGAGTTATATTTTTTTGTTGTAACTCGGTCAGTTTTTTGATTAAAGCGGCAGTGCTTGGTATGTTTTCATTAAAATTCATTTTAAGACTACTAATCGCTTGTTTTAGAGCCAGTTGATAAACAAAAGGCTCATTATTAAGAACAGCCCATTGTGCTTCCTGGAAATTGAGGCGTAGCTTCTCTTTAAGTAAGGCTTCAAATAAAGGAGACATCAGCGGTTCAATCCCTTGATCATGTCGTCGAATTACAACAAGTTTTTCCAGCACATTCATACTGCTTTGTAATCGAACTTTCCAGCTGGAAGAGTCATTTGATGAGGGTATTGTATTTTCTTTCGGTGGTGTATTTCCACTCATCGGTAAAGGGATGCTCAAATCATTAATGCTGTTTTGAGCTGCATCCAATTGACTAAGCAATCCAGCAATATCTACAGAGGGTAGCGTTTGTATCTGTGCTATATCTTTGGCTATTGCTTGTCGGATATTCAAAATTTTAGGGTCGTTTAACTGCTTTAAGAGCTGATCTGCCTGCTCCAACAATGCTATTGTTGAATCGGTTTCGTTGCTCCAATGTGCATTGATCTGAGCTAACTCAAGATAATAACGCGTCTTGAGGAGAAGCCAATCCTGATTTTGATAAAACTTTTGATTTACTGCATTTTGGATTTGTTTGCTTAAGTTTTCAAATTTGACTTGTAATTGTGTTTGTATCTCTTCAGTTGTGTTGGTTCTTGCATTCATTTGTTCTTGGACTTGCTCTTGACTTTGCTCCAATTGTTGTAGCTGGGTAGAAAAAATATTTTGCGCTTTACTTAATTGATTTTGCAATTGATTGTTCTTGGAAAGAGTATAGGCGGCAACACCTAACGCTCCTAAGGCAAATATAAAGGTGATGGTAGATATTAGGTATTTGTTTTTACACCCAGTAGAATTACTTTTAGGTTTTGTCTCTTCATTTTGCGCAGTACTGAGTGTTTTTTTTACTTTTTGTACTTGTTCTTCGTTGCCGATTGCCATAAGTTAATCCTTGTTCACGTAATCAAACAATGTATTCATCACCCGATTAGGGTTACAAACTCTGATATTTTTTATATTCATCGATGAAGCAAGTTGAGCCAGGCGCTCGCTGATCATGAGCCATTTTTTATTACGGAGCCACTCCTGGGCCTCTTTGTCAAACAGTTTCAAAAGGTTATGCAGAGACTGTTCGCTTGTTAACAGTATAATGTCCACTAAATCATTGCGCCATATCGACTCAATCATATTCCCGCTAATTTTAGGGAGCTCCCTTTTATACACCTTAAGAATAATCAGGTTAGCCCCTCTTTGTATTAATTGCTCCTCAATAAGTGGCCTGCCTCCTTCTCCCTTAAATAGTAGCACGTTTTGTTTGGCTGGTTGTTGTAATGTTTTTAATGCTAATAAATGTTCGCTATCAGGTCTATCGGGGATTGCGTTGACCTGTATGCCAAATTTTTGTAGTGCTGCAGCACTACCTTGGCCGATTGCAATGACTTGAATTGAAGATGGCCATTTAATATGTTGCCTATTTATTTGGGTAAAACAATAATGAACGGCATTAGCGCTAATGAAAATGGCTTGGTTTACTTTTTTTAAATCAGGTAATAAATTGATCCAATTATTATTGGTTGCTTTGATCTCTAGAGTTGGTAGTTCAATTACGAAGCCTCCTGCGTCGCGAATGCTTTGACTCAGTGGCTGTGCCTGGTCTTGTGGGCGAGTATTTAAAATGCGTAAACCGTGGAGGGAGCTGTTCATTTTGGTACTGATGCCAGAATGTTTGCGGCCCCTTGAGCTTGCAACGATTGGGCGCAAAGTTCAGCCAAGTGTGTTGCCTGCTCCAATGGGCCAATTTGCTCGCTCTTAATAATTTGCGAGCCATCAAGAGTTAGAACTTTCGCTTGCAAGGAAAGTTGATTGTTTTTTACTGGGACACAAAAAACTGCCAAAGGGACATGACAATTACCACCCAAGAGGGCATTGACCTTTCGCTCTGCATGCACACAAATAGAAGAAACTGGATCATTAAGTTCGGCAAGTAGTGCTCGCATTTCGTGATCGTCACTTCTGCATTCGATTGCTAAAGCACCTTGACCACACGCAGGCAGCATGATTTGAGCAGATAATTGTTCTGTTATTATATTGGTAAATCCCATACGCTCAAGACCTGCAGCAGCAAGAATAATTGCTTGAAATTCTCCTGCTTTCAGTTTCTCAAGTCGAGTATTGATATTTCCTCGTAAGGGCTTAACACGTAAATCCGGCCTGTACGCCAATAATTGTGATTGCCGTCTAAGACTTGAAGTCCCAACAATAGATTGTGGGGGCAGTGTCTGTAAATCGGTATGCTGGTAACTGACAAAGACATCAAAAGGATTATCTCTTTTACAAATTGCAGCCAAACCCAGGCCTTCAGGGAACTCTGCGGGCATGTCTTTTGAAGAGTGGACTGCAAAATCGGCCCTTTTGTCCATCAATGCTTCTTCGAGCTCTTTGACAAATAAACCCTTGCCGCCGACAGCAAGAAGTTTGTCCTTGAGGAATTTATCTCCGGATGTGCTCATGGGTAATAATTCAATCTGCAGATTCGGCCATTTCTCTAACAATAAATCCCGAACATGATTGGCTTGCCACAGAGCCAAAGGGCTTTGGCGAGTTGCTATGCGTAGAGTTCTTGAATACATTTGATACTGCATTTTGAAGAGTATGCAGTATCATACTATGTTCATTAAACAGATGCACGTACAGAAAGAGCGATAAAAATGTAAGTCCACCCATTTACAATCATATCAATAGCAATGAACATTCCTATAACCCATAAGCCACTAACTGGCCATTGCATGATGATTAATACACCAAGAATAATGGCAATAATTCCTGCAAATAATAACCAACCCCATCCTTTACTGTCTTTTAAAGAAAAGGCAAGAATTATTCGGGTGATGCCAATAACAATCAGTACACCAGCTAAGAGTGCAGTAATTAAAGTAGATGCTAAAAAGGGATCATACAGAACAACACCAGCCCCAATTAGGTATAAAACTGCAATTATTGTTTGCCAGAATATACCTTTCCAGTCTCGATGTTTGAAAATATCAATAAAATGGGATATCGCGGAAATAATTAATAAGGCAGCAAAAAAATACATGCTAACTAAGGTCAAGCCGATGACCATGCTCAAGCCGATACAACCCAGAAAAACAAGTAATATTCCTAACCCCAAAAGCCAACCCCAATTTCGCCTTAAAGTACTTGGGGTGTAAAGTTCATTTGTATTTGCCATATCCTTTCCTTATTGTTATACATCCATAATCAATCAATACCATTGAAATATAACCTAATTTTCAAAGAGTTGTCGAATGGAGTTGTTATTGGCTCCAAACTTGATTTTTCTGCTCGTGGCTTGGGTGAGTCTCAGCGCAAACCTCGGATTTTGAATTTGCACGAGCACCCAATTTATTGGGTTGCGAAAGGAGATTATTTATAGTTATCGTAACAGGCATAAGGTTGTTGTTTGTAATAGGCCCAATAACGATCTCCATAAGACCAATGCCAATATTCATTACGATAATTAACAAAACCTACAGTTTCTAAGACATGACACATGATTTTTCGATTTTGTTTTGCTTCGTCAGTAATAATTTCTGAGGCAGTTAATGAGAGAGAGCCGTCTAAATCCTCCATCCAATCTTTAGGATGAATTCCCATTTCAATGGCCTCGCCTTGATCATTGATTAAATAAACATCAATTGCAGCGCCGGTCGAATGAGGTGGAATATTGGGTGAACCATCCAGGTTGATCACGGGGGAGACCAGTCGGGTTGTTTCAGTAAAAATCTGCTCTGATGACCATTCGGGATGTTTATTCTTAACTTTTCCATAACGGGTATCAAAAAGAAATTTTTGTAATGCCAGACTACGGTAGCTTTCATACAAGCAAAAACGTAATCCTTTAGGTAACAAGGATTGGGCTTGGTTTAATTTTTCATAAACCGTTTTTCGCATTTTTGTGTAATCAGTATTATTCGGTATTTCTGGAGATGGACCATAGATAATTTCAGGATGATTCACTAAGTCAATTATTGGGTCGTGATTTTCAATCACCGGAATGGCAACTATTTTAGGATCGGCAATGAGCAAAATAGAATCTTGTATGGTGTTGTCTGACATTTCAAATCCTTATAGCTTATTTTTTTCCATAGCGGCGAATGCCTCTACTGCATTGAGCCTGATTTCTTCATCGGTTAGATCTTTGGTGTGTGTGGCGATCATCCACGAGTAGCCAAAAGGATCTTTAATTAGTCCGGCGCGATCGCCCCAAAACATGTCAGCTACAGGCATTGTTATTTGACCTCCAGCAGCTACAGCTTGTTGAAAGAACGAGTCTACGTCAGAAACATAGACAAAAAGTGTGATTGGTGATTTTCCAAGGGTTTCAGCACTTTTGGAACAACTTTCGCCCTCCATTTCATCACCCATCATGATAATGGAGTTACCAATTTGAATGTGAGCATGCATAATGCCTTCCCCATCCAAGGAAGGGAAAATATGGAGCGCTTTAGCATTAAATGCTTGTTTATAAAATTCAATTGCTTTCGCACAATCTTTGAAAGTAAAGGCTGGGGTTAAGGTATGAAAGCCTTCAGGAATTGCTTGGACCATGTTTTTGCTCCTTAGTTTTTTTAACAATCCATTATAGTTTGAAGATTGTTTCCTAGATACAAGATGCTTTTCCACTTATTTGATTTTAATCTTGCTGGAAAAAAAAATCACTTCTAGGTATTATCCTAAATTATTATCATGAGGTGTATGGGCATGAGGTTGCAGTTTTTAATATCATTGTTTTGTTTTTCATTTGTGGCATATGCAAGTGATGAATCGCAGCAACGAGAAATTCAATTAAGAATTCAACCTGTAGGAAAGGTCACTATACAAGGTCAGGCCCAGACAGATAATAAAGCAATTAGTAATGTAGAGACAAAAGAACCAGGACAAGAAACATACCAACAATATTGTATTGTTTGTCATCGAGACGGTCTCGCGGGAGCACCAAAATTCAGAAATGAACAGGATTGGAAACCGCGATTAACCAAGAGGGAATTAAATGATTTACTTGCTTCTTCAATAAAAGGTCTGAATGCTATGCCTGCAAAAGGAACGTGTATTAAATGCAGTGATGATGATCTTAAGGCTGCTATATCTTATATGTTGCCCAAATCATGAGAAAACTAACTTATAGAAAAATTCAAAACTTTAATGCAATACTGACATTGTTTGTATTATTTGCTTCGTTTTACTTTCAATACATTGTTGGCCTTATTCCTTGTCCCTTATGCCTCATGCAGCGCGTCTGTGTTTTTTTGTTGTTGGCCATCATGGGGTTAAGCTTACGAACTTTAAAAAAGGCGCATATTATCAGTTTGTTGCAGATCATTATTTCGTGTGCCGGCTTATTTTTTGCTTTACGTCAATTATGGTTACAGTCTTTACCGGCGGGCGAGGCACCGGCATGTATGCCTGGCCTCGACGTGTTAATCCGTTATTTTCCCTGGCAAACTGTGGTAAAAACTTTATTTTTGGGGAGCGGCGATTGTGCTGAGATAAGCTGGCGGATGTTGGGAATCTCAATGCCAGGATGGTGTGCTCTATATTTTTCATTCATGGCCCTAATGGGATGTTTCTTGTTTTGGCATACCCGACGAAGTGCGCTTCACGAAGATAATTTATAATCTTGATGCTTTGTAGCTTGGGAGTAGCGAAGCGGAACCCGGGATTGGGATGTTCGTTTAAGTGGTTTATGTCTTAAAACCCGTATTCGCTAAGTGCACTCACACCCAGGCTAAATGAGTATTTTGTTAAATTGTTTTTGAAGTATTGAATTGCAGATTTTTGCTCACAGTAGCTGGAGCGCATTCTGGCGTTATTGAGGATAAATAAGACGTGGGTTGATTTGTTTCCGGATGTGCGAAGCGAATCATCTGATTTTTAAAGTGAACAATACGAGCGGCTGATTCTGGTGATTGAGATAAATTAATTTTTTGCAATAACTCCAGCAATACTTGCCGTGGTTGGTGACAGACGATCAGCATATCACAACCTGCGTTAAGGGCTTCTTCTGTTCGGGTCATTAAATTGCCTATATCGGCACCGGTCATGCTCAAGCAATCGCTTAGAACCAAACCTGTAAAATCTAATTCATGGCGTAATATTTCTTGCAGCCAAATGGTTGAAAAGCCAGCAGGCTTATTTCCATCAACGTACTTATAAGTTACATGCGCCGGCATGACCGCGCTAAGTAGTCCTTTGTTGATTAGCTCGATAAATGGTTTTAAATCTTTGGTTTTCAACTCATCCATCGAGGAAAGAGAAATCGGCATTGTACTATGTGAATCGCCAGTGACCGAACCGTGTCCTGGAAAATGTTTGGCAACGGCTGGCATACCGGCTGCATTCATCCCTTCAATAAAAGCACCGGCTAAAGTGACAATCACCTCAGGATTATGGTGAAAAGCACGATCTAAACGAGCAATAATAAGACTTTTATCATGTAGGTCAAGGACTGGCGCAAGGCTTAAATCTACACCACAAGCCAATAGGTCTTTGGCCATAATTTCGCCGTATTGTCTGGCAAGTTTGATGCCGACTTCCGGGTTAAGATCATAGGTATCGCCATAAACGCGAGGAGCCGGCAAAGCACGAAATCCATGGCGCATAAAGCGTTGCACAAAACCACCTTCGTGATCAGTCGCTATAAAAATGTTAGGATTGATTTCGCGGATTTCACAAATTAAATGTTCTAACTGCTGTGGGCTCAAAAAGTTACGAGTGAAAAGAATCACGGAACCTACCAGAGGATGCTTAATGATTTCCCGTTCAATGTCTGAAAGTTCAGTACTTTCTAAATCGATCATGAATAAATTAGAATTTGAACTGGGCATATACATATATCCTTTTTCGAATTTGGATTAATAGGGCCATGCATCCATAGATTTTGCGCATGATATCATAGATTAGACTTCTTTCGAAACTCTACTTGAGTGACAAATTGCTTTGTTGATTCGGTGTGCTGATTCATATGCATGCGCGTGTGCATTCTGATACGTCACTCCATTTTTCATCGGCTTTTGCTCACTACAGTGTATTGCGAAATGCGCCTATTGATTAATTATTAACAGGGTTAATGCTGGTAATCTGAGTTTGACTTAGCTATTATCGGCATTTTTGAATTATTTCTAACCGATGAAAACCTTTTCTTGCGATGTGTTGCATAAACACTCATCTACTCAAGCGCGAGTGACGCGTGTCACTACGGCTCACGGTGAATTTATTACCCCAGTTTTTATGCCGGTTGGGACGCGTGCTGGTGTAAATAATATGACTCCCGCTGAATTGCATGACGCACACAGTCAAATCATTTTGGGTGGTAATACCTATCATATGCTATGTGCCCCGGGCATGGAGGTCATCGAAAAAGCAGGTGGGATGCATCCTTTTATGGGATGGCATGGACCGATGTTAACGGATAGTGGTGGCTTTCAGGTTTTTAGTTTATCCAAAAATAAAGAAATTTGTACGATTGATGAGGATGGCGCGCATTTTCGATTACCAGGAAGTCAGCGGTTAATTCATATGACACCGGAAATGTCCTTAGAAACCCAAAAGATTATTGGTGCGGATATTATTATGGCCTTTGATCAGTGCACGCCGGATAGTTGTACTAAGGATGAGGTCAGCCATATCATGACACGTACACATCGTTGGTTAAAACAATCAATACACTATCATCAACAATATCCCAACTCACGCTATGGTTATGTGCAAGCTCTTTTTGGTATTATTCAAGGAGGGACTTTTAAAGATTTACGCCGTGAAAGTGCGGATTTTGTATCTTCCATGGATACCGATGGGATTGCAATTGGTGGTGAAACCATTGGTTTTGATATGAAAACCACGGTGGAAGTTATTCGTTGGGTGCGCGATTATTTACCAGAAAATAAGCCACGATATACTATGGGTGTTGGAATGTCTCCTCAGGACCTTTTGGATGTAGTCGCTGAAGGAATAGATATGTTCGATTGTGTCGCTCCGACCCGTAATGCGCGACATGGGTCTTTATATTGTGGTGAATTGATTCGAGAAGGTAATTGGTTGCGTTTTGTCAGTGAGTATGAGAATGAACGAATTCAAATAAAAAAATCATGCTTTGCTGATGATATGTCGCCGATTATGGCCCGCTGTACATGTTACACTTGTCGTAACTATTCACGCTCTTATCTGCATCAGTTAACAAAACAAAAAGCAAATTTATTTACAGCATTGGCAAGCATTCATAATGTTCATGTAATGCATGATGTTTGTGATAAAATGCGTGAGTTGATAATTAACGAACGTGTGAATTAAAAGGCACTCATGCATTTACGTCATATTACGAATAATATCCTGTAAAAAGCATCGTCTTTTTACATATATTAAGATTTATCAATTAATTTAAAAAATGACAGGAGATATTAATGGTTGTAATTAGCACATCTAAAGGTGATATTCATCTACAGTTAGATACAGAAAATACTCCAGCTACTGCAGAAAATTTTCTTAATTATGTGCGCAGCGGTTTTTATAATAATACAATATTTCATCGTGTTATCGCAGGCTTTATGATTCAAGGTGGTGGACTTGACTCCGAGATGAAACAAAAAGCAACTCGCGAGCCTATTAAAAATGAAGCTAAGAACGCGAAGCCCAATAAACGAGGTTCTATTGCAATGGCAAGAACTATGGATCCTCATTCTGCAACAGCGCAATTTTTTATTAATGTTGCTGATAATGCATTTTTGAACTATAGCGGTGACCATATGCAAGGATATGGATATTGTGTATTTGGTGAGGTAGTTGAAGGCATGGATGTTGTAGACGCGATTGCTAAAGTAAAAACTGGGCAACGCATGGGGCACGCTGATGTACCCGATGAAGAAGTAAGCATTATCGAAATTAAAGAAGTCTAAGAGTGATTTGCAGCCTGGGTGAAGCGAAGCGGAACCCGGGTTAAGCTAGTGGTTTTTACCGTTTTTCGCTTCGCCCAAACTACATTTCTACAATTTTCTTTGCCCTACGGTTTTCGCTTCCGTTTTTTGATACTTTCTGAATAGTCAAATATTGGTATTTCAATGTGGAAAAAAATGGCTACCAGTCGTGCAGTAAAAATACTGATGAGTGTAATAATCACATTGAGATTTTCTGAAATCTCGAAATAGTGAAGGGTGGTGAATAGTACTGCACCAGCCAAAGCAATTACTGCATAAAGTTCTTTTCTTAATACCAAAGGAATGTCGTTGCATAGAATATCTCGTAACATACCACCACAAATACCGGTAATCATGCCACTAATGATGGCAATGCTGGGTGATAAACCATGGTTGAGTACTTTTTGAGTACCAATAATCACAAATGTAGACAATCCCAAAGCGTCGAGGATTAAAAATATTTTCATGATTCGAATCAATGAATGTGCAATAAATATAGTTAGGAATGCACATACTGATGTGTATAGTAAATATTCAGGATGAATAACCCAAGTTAGAGGGTACGTGTTAAATAGGACATCTCGTACAGCGCCACCACCTAATGCCGCAATGCTTGCAATCAACATAACACCAAAGAAATCCATTTTTTTACGACCAGCCGCTAAGGCGCCAGTGATTGCTTCAACACAAATACCAATGATGAAAAGACAATGGAGTAACATATAAACTCAGTGTGTTTTTAAAATGCAATGATATCACTATTGGGCCAAATGGAGAAATATATAGAAAGGAGTTCTTGTTCATGCGCATTATCAATGCAAATTTTGATTTTGGGTGCTCTATCAAGGCCACCAAAGAGTTGGTAAGTCAGGCTTGAATGGTCATTAATGGTTAAATCAACTTTATCTTTAAACATGAATTGTACACGACGTTCATTAGCTCGTTCTGGTCCTCATATAAAGAGCCATTTTATGATGTTCGGTGTGAATGACCAAAGTGTTTCAGCGAAGCCAAAGCTAAGTCAATAATTTTTTTAGACTGTTCGTCGTCTGCACTAATTAGGCTGACGTCATTGATTAGTTCAATTAAGAAATTGGGTATTTCTTGTTCTGGAAGTATATCGTTATAAAGACAGGAGGCTTTAGTTAAAATATAGTGAAGTAAATTTTTACTAATGGATACTTTTTCTTGGGCAACTCCTTGATCATTATGAAAGTCGCCAAATAACAACCACCCTGGTGAAACATGAAGTTTCATTGCGATTTCTACCAGTTTAACAGGATCAGGAATGGCTTCGCCACGAAGATACTTACGGCATATTTGTAACGAATAGCCGGTAATTTCCGACAACTTATGGATGCAAACTCCCGAAGTAGATCGTAGTGAATTAAATCCTGCTGCGATCATGGCATCACGGAGGCGATCAGCGAACTGTTTTGCCAGGTTTATTTTTTCCATGGTATATAGAACTCTAATTTATGAATAAATAAATTATAATCAATAGACACAAAACATGCAAAAATTTGCAAAATACGAAACTTTTAGTTTCTAATCGAAACCAATGGTTGACATGAAGAGCAAACGAAGTATAATGCTAAAGAAACCTACGGAAAGGTTCTATCAGCCCAATAAAGAACAGTGATGTACGATGGAACAAATATCACAGCACAGTCCAACGAGAAAAGGTGGTATGACTCATAGCAGTTAACCTCGCAATATTATGGCTTGAATGGCTCCCCTCCATTTGAGCCTATCTTTAAGAGATTCTGTGAATTGAGCTGAATTGGAACATATCTATAAATTTATAAGGTTGCCAGACATATAAAGATAAAAATGTAACTAGGAAAAAGCAATTGCACATTTTTAACGCGTTCACGATGGATTCATTTGTTTTTTCTAGGTAAATGATTGCTTTGTAATATCACCTTATTATATACTTCATCCCAATGTGTATGCAGGTCGTTTTATAGGCACGTAGCTCAGTGGTAGAGCACCACCTTGACATGGTGGTGGTCGGTGGTTCGATCCCACTCGTGCCTACCATGCAACTAAATCGTATTCCAGGAGCGCCCGCTTTCATTTGGGATGATGCTTAAGATTGACTCCTTTTAAATTGAGATTTAAGCCCTGCCATGCAGGGTTTTTTTTTGAAAAGAAGTGCTTACGGATAAAATTATGCCAAACATTAAATTGCCTGATGGAAGTATAAAACATTTTGAAGCGCCTTTAACTGTTTATGATGTAGCTCATAGTATAAGTCCAGGCTTAGCTAAAGCTGCTATAGCAGGCCGTATCAATGAGCGCTTAGTCGATACTTCTTTCCTTATTGAGAATGATTGTGCATTAGTCATCCTTACAGAAAAACAAGATGAAAGCCTTGAAGTGATTCGTCACTCTACAGCACACTTATTAGCACAAGCAGTTAAAAGTCTTTTTCCAACAGCACAGGTCACTATAGGCCCTGTTATCGAAGATGGCTTTTACTATGATTTCGCCTTCCAAAGACCTTTTACTCCAGAGGATTTAGAGTCAATTGAAGCGAAAATGATGGAGTTAGCTAAAGCGAATTACCCGGTGACACGTAGAGAACTACCCCGTGATGAAGCAATTAAATATTTCAAGGGTATTGGCGAAGAATACAAAGCCAAGATTATTGCTGATATTCCTAAAGATGAAGTATTGTCTTTATATAAGCAAGGCGATTTTGAAGACCTTTGTCGTGGTCCTCATGTTCCTTCCACAGGATTTTTGAAGGCATTTAAGCTGACTAAATTAGCGGGTGCTTACTGGCGCGGCGATTCCAATAACGAAATGTTACAACGAATTTATGGTACTGCCTGGGCTGACAAGAAATCCTTAACCGACTATTTATTCCGTCTTGAGGAAGCTGAAAAACGCGACCATCGTAAATTAGGTAAAAGCTTGGAGTTATTCCACTTCCAGGATATTGCTCCTGGAATGGTATTTTGGCATCCCAAAGGTTGGACAATTTATCAAGAGCTTGAGCGCTATATGCGTCATCGTTTGGTTGATTTTGGTTATCAAGAAATTAAGACGCCTCAATTGGTTGATAGGGTTCTTTGGGAAAAATCAGGTCATTGGGCTAACTTTAGAGATGAAATGTTTGTTACTGAAACTGAAAATCGTCACTACGCAGTTAAGCCAATGAATTGTCCATGCCATGTGCAAGTATTCAATCAAGGTTTAAAAAGTTATAGAGATTTGCCATTAAGATTGTCGGAATTTGGTAATTGTCATCGTTGTGAACCCTCTGGTGCATTACATGGCTTGATGCGTGTCCGTAATATGGTTCAAGACGATGCTCATATCTTTTGTACTGAAGATCAAATCCAATCAGAAGTTGCGATGATGCTCGAGTTGGTTCAGTCTGTATATGCTGACTTTGGTTTTAAAGAAATAAAATATCGATTGGCATTACGTCCTGAAAAACGAGTTGGAAGTGATGATGTATGGGATAAAGCTGAGGCGGCTTTAAAACAAGCAATGAAAGATCGCAATATAGAATGGGTTGATGCTCCAGGCGAGGGTGCTTTCTATGGACCTAAAATTGAGTGTTCCTTGGCTGATTGTTTAGGTAGAATTTGGCAGTGTGGAACCATACAAGTTGATTTTTCGATGCCGGGTCGTTTGGATGCTTCGTATGTTGCTGAAGATGGTAGCAAGCAAATTCCTGTGATGTTGCATCGTGCAATTTTGGGTTCTTTTGAGCGTTTCATGGGGATTTTGATAGAGCATTATGCAGGAAAGTTTCCTTTATGGTTGTCCCCAGTACAAGCAATCGTGCTCACAATTAGTGAAAAACAGAATGATTATGCCCAAAAGGTAACTCAAATTTTACAAAAAAGAGGTATTCGGGCCAACTATGACTTGAGAAATGAGAAAATTGGCTTTAAAATTCGTGAACATACTTTACAAAAAGTACCTTATCTCCTAGTGATAGGGGATAAAGAAGTTGAATCAAACCAAGTTGCAGTGCGCTCACGTGAGGGAACAGACTTGGGTGTGATGACAATAGATACAATTTGTGATACCTTGGCGCAAGAAATTGCTCGAAAAGGGTCAATACCTAATTAACAAGCAGGGGGGATTAAACCATTAGTGCACCAACTAAGCGTGAAAATGATCGCGCACGAATTAATGAACAGATCAATGTACCTGAGGTACGCTTAATTGATGTCGATGGTAACCAGGCAGGAATTGTCTCAACACGTGAAGCCCTGCGTGCAGCGGAAGAAGGTGGATTGGATCTGGTAGAAATATCGCCTACAGCCAAACCTCCAGTATGCCGTATCATGGATTATGGCAAGTTTCTCTTTGAACTGAGTAAAAAACAAGCTGAAGCAAAGAAAAAGCAAAAGCAAATTCAGGTCAAAGAATTGAAATTCCGTCCTACGACGGAAGATGGGGATTATCAGGTCAAGCTACGCAACCTGATCCGTTTCCTAAATCATGGTGATAAAGTTAAAATTACGCTGCGTTTTCGTGGTCGTGAAATGGCTCATCAAGAACTGGGTATGAAGATTCTTGAGCGTTTACAGCAAGATACAGCTGAATTTGCTGTTGTAGAACAGCATGCAAAGCGCGAAGGAAGACAATTACTGATGGTTTTATCACCCAAAAAAACCAAGTAGCTGAAAACAAATGCGGAGTACATTGTTATGCCGAAGTTAAAGTCACATCGCGGAGCGTCTAAACGCTTCCGTAAGACAGCAAGTGGCGCGATTAAACGTCGCGGCGCTTATAGAAATCATATCCTCACCAAAAAGTCTACTAAGGCAAAGCGTCATTTGCGTGTAGAGGCTGGTACTTTAAAGCCATGCGATGCACGTTTGGCTGAACGCATGTTGCACGGTAGTTAAGGGGGGAATGAAGAATGCCAAGAGTTAAACGTGGTGTGACAGCGAAAGCGCGTCACAAGAAAGTTTTAGACCAAGCAAAAGGTTATTACGGAGCTCGTAGCCGAACCTACCGCATGGCAAAACAAGCAGTAATCAAAGCGGGTCAATATGCTTATCGCGATCGACGTCAGAAAAAACGTCAATTTCGTGCACTGTGGATCACGCGTATTAATGCACAAGCTCGTGAGTGCGGATTATCATACAGCCGTTTAATTGATGGATTGAAAAAAGCATCAATTGATCTGGATAGAAAGGTATTGGCTGATCTAGCTGTTCATGACAAAATAGCTTTTGCTGCAATTGCTGAACAAGCTAAAGCTGCATTAGCAAAATAATCTTTATAAAGTATCGATAATTATTGCAGCCTGGTTCTGCTACACAGCGCCTAGGCTACAAATTAGTTAAGAACACTAGATAAAAGATGAAATTTATTCTAAGGAGGCTGCGGCCTCCTTTTTACTTGTGGGTATAATTATGCAGGATATCATCACCATACAAGAGCTGGCTTCTGAAGCAATTAAGAATGCACAAGATGTATCTGGATTAGAATCAATTCGCGTTGATTTTCTTGGCAAGAAAGGTAAGCTGACTGAAATTTTAAAAGGACTTGCTCACTTATCCGCCGAAGACAAACCTAAAGTAGGTCAATTAGTAAATCAGGCAAAACGTGAAATCAGTACATTGATTGAAACAAAAATGCTTGAACTCAAGGAAAAGCAATTACTAGAAAAACTCTCAGCAGAACGTATTGATGTGACCCTTCCAGGGCGTAAGAAAGAGAGTGGTTCATTGCATCCAGTAACACAAGTGAAACATCGAATTAATGAGTTTTTTAGCCGGATGGGTTTTGATATTGTTGATGGCCCGGAAATAGAAACGGAATTTTATAATTTCGAAGCGTTGAATATTCCTGGTCATCATCCAGCACGTGCAATGCACGATACCTTTTATTTTGGTGATGGTCGTTTATTGAGAACGCATACCTCGCCAGTACAAATTCGTGCTATGGAACATCACAAACCTCCTTTTCGTTTAATTGCTCCGGGGCGTGTCTATCGTTGTGATTCTGATTTAACTCATACACCTATGTTCCATCAGGTCGAGGGGTTATTGATTGACAAGCAGGCCACTTTAGCCAGTTTAAAAGGCTTGCTCCAAGATTTGTTCGCAGATTTCTTCGGTCGTAAATTGGCATTGCGATTTAGGCCCTCTTATTTCCCGTTCACCGAGCCATCGGCAGAAGTTGATATTGAATGTACCCAATGCAGTGGTAAAGGATGCCGTTCTTGTAAGTTTACTGGATGGCTTGAGGTCCTAGGCTGTGGCATGGTGCATCCTAATGTACTCAAGGCTGTGAATATTTCCCCCGATGAATATCAAGGTTGGGCATTTGGCATGGGGCTCGATAGATTGGCCATGTTATATTATGGAATAGATGACTTACGGATGATGTTTGAAAATGATCTTACATTCTTAAGTCAATTTTAAGATATTTTACACTATTGATCCGTTGTTTTCAGTATTGTGGTTCGACATCCGAGCAAAGCTCTGCGAATCTAATAAAAAGTTTAATCAGGTGGTAAGGACTATAAATGAAATTAAGTAAATTATGGTTACGTGAATGGGTAAATTACTCATTAACTGAACAAGAATTAGCAAGTCAACTGACTATGGCTGGCCTGGAAGTAGATGCGGTGAGTCCAGTAGCAGGAGAATTTACTCATGTAATCGTTGCTGAAGTTCTTAGTACCAAACCTCATCCCAATGCAGATAAATTAACTGTTTGTGAAGTCAATGCAAACATGGATAAACCTTTGCAAATTGTTTGCGGTGCTTCCAATGTAAGAGCCGGATTAAAAGTAGCATTAGCTATGATTGGCGCCCGTCTGCCGGGAGGTTTTAATATCAAAGAATCCAAATTACGTGGTGAACTATCCCAAGGAATGCTCTGTTCTGTCAGTGAGTTAGGTATGGCTGAGCAATCTGAGGGCATTATGGAGTTAGAAACTGATGCGCCTGTGGGGATGGATTTGCGTGAATATTTGACTCTGGATGATCATATTTTTGATATTGATTTAACTCCCAACCGAGCTGATTGTTTTAGCGTTTTAGGCATCGCTCGTGAGGTGGCGGTGTTAAACAAATTGCCTTTATTAGAAAGATCAATTCCTGAACTGACGCCTAGTATCGATGATCTGCTACCAATACAGCTAAAAAGTCCTGAGGCTTGCCCGCGATACTGTGGTCGAGTAATTCGTAATATAAATCCTAAGGCAACCACCCCTTTATGGATGAGTGAGCGCTTACGTCGCAGCGGTATTCGCACTGTGCATCCGATTGTTGACGTTATGAATTATGTAATGATTGAATTAGGTCAGCCTATGCATGCTTTTGATTTAGCAACAATCAAGGGTGGAATTAATGTACGCTTTAGCAATAATCAAGAGCAGCTAACATTGCTTGATGGTCAAGAATTAACATTAAATGAAAAAGTATTGGTTATTGCAGACATAGAGAAACCTTTGGCAATGGCTGGTATCATGGGTGGAGAAGCAAGTTCGGTACAAGCGCATACCCAAAACGTATTTTTAGAAAGTGCCTATTTTAATCCGATTGTTATTGCTGGAGTAGCAAGAAAATTTGGCTTGTTCAGTGATTCCTCTCAACGTTATGAACGAGGCGTCGATCCATGCTTGCAAATGAAAGCTTTAGAACGAGCTACGGGATTAATTTTAGAAATTGCAGGTGGAGAAGTAGGGCCAGTTATCGAAGCGGATGATAAAAAATTTTTACCAGAAACGGTGCGATTTACTTTTGATACCGATAAAGTGAAAAAACTAACTGGACTTAATATTTCACTGCAAGAAATGAAAACATTATTAGAAGGGCTTGGTGTCGTACTAGGAAATGAGCACAATAATTTTCTTGATGTCACTATTCCTTCTCACCGTTTTGATATCCAACATGATGTCGATTTGGTTGAAGAAATCATCCGTCTTTATGGATATGACAATTTACATGCACAACCTACTTCAACATTAGCGCAGGCAGGAAAAACATGTGGTAATGAAGAAATAGCAGCGAAGCTAGCGCACTGGTTCAGTAACCGAGGGTATCATGAAACGATAAGTTACAGTTTTGTGGATCCTGAATTACAACGCGAACTTTATCCACACAAAGAATTTATGCAGTTGCTTAATCCAATTTCTTCGGAATTATCACAAATGCGTGCCGGGATGTGGCCAGGATTGATTGCATCAATGATTTATAATGTTCACCGTCAACAAAATGCAGTTAAATTTTTCGAAATCGGCGTGGTTTTTGATGTGAACAAGGAACAACTTGTTGAGCGTCCTTGTATTGCTGGTTTATTGATGGGAGAACAAGGAAGTGTCAATTGGAGTGAGCCTACTCGTGTTTTTGATTTTTTTGATTTAAAAGGTGATCTCCAATCTTTATTTGCTTCTCTTAAATTAAAACAAGTCGAATTCGTAGCTGCCGTGCATGATGCGTTACATCCAGGGCAATCAGCTCAGATCAATATCAATGGGGTATCCGCCGGGTGGATAGGTATATTACACCCACGTTTGGCAGATGCTTTAGATTTGCAAGAGGACGTTTTACTATTTGAAATCAACTTAGCGGCATTAAATGGGCATGAAGCGCCACGCTATAAAACCATTTCAAAATACCCGCAAATTCGTCGCGATTTGTCATTCTTAGTCGATGCGGACATCAGCGTAATGAAGATTGAATCAGTTGTTCGAGAGACCATAAAAGAAAATTGGTTAAAATCTTTTGATGTATTTGATGTGTACACAGGGGAAGGAATTCCTCAAGGAAAGAAAAGCCTTGCTGTTGCTATGACGCTACAAGATGAAAATCGAACTTTAGTCGATGCAGAGATAAATTCTTTAATTAGTGCTATAATCAACATGTTAGAAAATAAATTTTCAATCATATTGAGGGAATAATCGTGAATGCACTGAGCAAAGCAATAATGGCAGAAACCCTGTGTGATGAATTAAAACTGTCCAAACCTGCATCAAAGGAAATGGTCGAGAATTTTTTTGAAGAATTGCGGCATGCCCTGGAGCACGGACATCACGTAAAACTATCTGGATTTGGTAATTTTACATTAAGGGATAAGCCACAAAGGCCGGGTAGGAACCCCAAAACTGGAGAGGAAATTCCAGTCGTAGCCAGGAGAGTTGTAACCTTTAAACCCGGTTTGAAGTTAAAAACAAAAATTGAATCTATAGGAAAGTAGTCCATTGGCTTATTACAATAAACATGTTCTTATATGCACCAATCAAAAGGCTGCAGGCAAACAATGCTGCGCCAATACCGGTGGTGAGCCGTATTTTGACTATATGAAATCACGACTTTTGGAACTGGAGATGCATGGTCCAGGTAAAGTTCGTGTAAGTAAATCAGGTTGTCTCGGGCGTTGCAGTTCTGGGCCATGTATCGTAATTTACCCTGAAGGCGTGTGGTACACTTATGCGTCTTTTGCTGATATTGATGAAATCATTGAAAGGCATTTAATTTCTGGCAATATTGCCGAGCAGTTATTAATTGACAGGGAATGAGCAATATACCCAAGTATTACTTGGATGTAGAAGCGAAACCCAAAATGAAAATTATGAAATTTTTGGATTTCTCAGGTTTTGCATCATCTAACTGCCATTAACTTAATGGCAGTGACGTTTTAATTCGCCCAGACTTACACAATAGAACAAAAAATTATTATGATTCTTGTTTGAAATTTGTTATATTTATGCGGATTTAATTAATTGTTTATAAATTTTTATCCTTTTTTACTTGTAGGATGTTTCTGTTTTGGTTAAAATCGCCCGTCCATGATAGAAGATTACCAATTTAGGCGGTTCGGAGTTCATTTAATGAAGACATTTAGTGCCAAAGGCCATGAAGTCAAGCGTGACTGGTTAGTGGTTGATGCCAGCGACAAAGTTTTGGGTCGCTTAGCAAGTGAGATTGCTCGTCGTTTACGTGGCAAGCATAAAGCTGAGTATACACCCCATGTTGATACTGGCGATTACATCGTAGTTACTAATGCGGAAAAGGTTATTGTGACCGGCCGTAAATTTACCAACAAGATGTACTATCGTCATACCGGATATCCTGGTGGAATAAAATCAGATAGTTTTGAAAAATTACAGGCTAGAAATCCTGTTAGAATTATCGAACTTGCTGTTAAAGGCATGTTACCAAAAAATCCTTTAGGTAGAGAGATGTATCGTAAGCTAAAAGTATATGCTGGCAACGAGCATCCACATACTGCACAGCAACCCAAGCAACTTGATATTGAGGAATAAGTATTATGGCTGAAGTGAAGCAATACTACGGCACAGGTCGTAGAAAAAGTTCAACAGCTCGTGTGTTTTTACGTCCAGGTAAAGGCGAGATCAAAGTAAATGGCCGTTCTTTACAGGAATATTTCTGCCGTGAAACTTCTTGCATGGTTGTAATGCAGCCACTAGAAACCGTTGATCTTGTTGATAAATTTGATGCATACATTACAGTATCTGGCGGTGGAGTTTCTGGCCAGGCAGGTGCTGTACGTTTAGGTATCGCAAGAGCATTAGTTGCTTACGATGAAGCAGGATTAGCAGAAGATGCTGAGCCTAGTCCAAGTTCTGTTCGTAGAAGATTACGTGCACGTGGTTTATTAACTCGTGATTCACGTCGTGTTGAAAGAAAGAAAGTGGGCTTGCACAAAGCACGTCGTGCAACTCAATACTCAAAACGTTAATCGTTTATTGGTTAAAGAACCCCGCTTTTGCGGGGTTTTTTATTTTACGTGTTTGGAGTAAGTGCGGTTTGTCTCCTGCGTGCAGTGCAGCAGAACCTGGGGTCGTAAGGTAGTATGGATTCGCTGGGTTCTGCTGCGCTGTACCGAGGCTAAAACATTACATAAGCAAATGATATGGTGAATGAGAATACTGATCCTGAGCGTGAACAGGATAAAAACGATCTTATAGATGAAGATCGCCGCCAATTTTTGTTAACTACAACATGTGTATTAGGAAGTATAGGTGCTTTATGTGCTTTAACTCCCTTTGTTGCTTCTTGGTTACCTAGTGCTAAAGTTCAAGCTGAAAGTGCGCCTGTGCACGTTGATTTAAGTAAAATGGAGCCAGGAGAGCAAGCTGTTGTTGAATGGCGCGGTAAACCAGTATGGATAATTAGACGAACCAAAGAAATGTTGCAGCGCTTGACTATGGATTCTTCAAGGTTACGTGATCCTAACTCCGTGACGAGACAGCAGCCATCCTATGCAAAAAACGAGTTTCGTTCAATTAATCCAGAATACCTGGTTCTTATAGGTATCTGTACGCATCTAGGGTGCTCTCCAAAATACAAACCCAATCTTGGTGATTTAGGACCTGACTGGCCAGGTGGTTTTTTCTGCCCTTGCCATGGTTCTGCTTTTGATCTTTCTGGAAGGGTTTTTAAAGATGTCCCGGCGCCAATTAATATGGAAGTTCCCCCATATTATTTTATCGATCAACATACTCTTGTTATTGGCGAGGACAAAGCATAAATTCTATGCTCACATGAGCTGTAACCTGGGTGCAGCGAAGTTGAACCCAGGATTGAAAACAATAGGGTTTTCCCGGGTTTTACTTCGCTGCACCCAGGCTAAAACGCACGAATGGTAACAGAAAAGGCTGGATTAAATGAATAGACTCCTCAAATGGCTCGATGAGCGTTTTCCTTTGATGAGCACCTGGAAAAATTATTTCAGTGCCTATTATCTTCCTAAAAACTTAAATTTTTTTTACTTTTTTGGTTCGCTCGCCCTTGTCATTTTAATCAATCAATTGATTACTGGTTTGTGGCTTACCATGTTTTATACCCCCAGTGCTGAGCAGGCTTTTGCTTCTATAGAATACATAATGCGCGATGTTAATTTTGGTTGGTTACTGCGTTATATGCATTCAACTGGTGCATCTGCTTTTTTTATTGTCATTTATTTACATATGTTCCGCGGCTTACTTTATGGCTCATATCAAAATCCACGTGAGTTGATTTGGCTTTTGGGGATGTGTTTATATATCTTACTTTTGGCGGGCGCTTTTTTCGGTTATTTATTGCCTTGGGGACAAATGTCCTATTGGGGAGCAGAAGTAATCACTTCATTGTTAAGTGCTATTCCATATATTGGTGAAAACCTGGTTATTTGGCTCAGAGGGGATTACTCGGTGGGAAATGCTACGCTACAACGTTTCTTTGCATTACATGTAATTGCCATTCCATTCCTACTCCTTTTCTTGGTGTTCTTGCATGTAGTTGCCTTACACCGGGTTGGCTCTAATAATCCTGAAGGAATTGAAATTAAAAATCACCTAGATGCACAAGGCAAACCTTTAGATGGAATTCCCTTTCACCCGTATTACCTTGTTAAGGACCTAGTCATGGTGCTTGCTTTTCTTGGTTTATTTTTTTCGGTTGTCTTTTTCGCCCCTGAAATGGGAGGATATTTTTTAGAACATAATAATTTTGTACCCGCAAATCCGTTAGTTACACCAGACCATATTGCTCCCATGTGGTATATGTCGCCATTTTATGCCATGTTGCGGGCAGTACCGGATAAATTATTAGGAATTATCTGTATGGGATCTGCTTTATTACTTCTGTTCCTTTTACCATGGCTTGATCGTAGTCCGGTTCGCTCAATGCGCTATAAAGGAAACTACTCAAGGATGATGTTGATTTTCGGTGTAGCTGCTTTTTTGTTATTGGGGTATTTAGGAACAATTCCTGTAACCCCCATACGCTTGTTTTTAGCGCGTGTCAGTACACTATTTTATTTTGCTTATTTTGTATTAATGCCTTTTTATACTCGTTTTGAAGCACCACGCCCAGTGCCTTCTCGCCTGGGAGGGTAATGATGCGGATGCAAGGAGTTATTTTTTATTTGGCTGTATGGTTTGGATGCGTCGTTTTAAATCCAGTCGGATGGACGTATCCGGTAACGATCGATGTCCAAGACCAAGCCAGCTTACAAAGAGGCGCTAGGCTATTTATGAATTATTGTTCTGGCTGTCACTCTTTAAAATATTTGCGCTATAATCATATGGCCAAGGGGTTAGGGTTAATCGGATTTGATGGTCAAATAAATCAAGATTTATTAAAAAATAATCTGATTTTTACGCAAGCAACGATTAACGATCCAATTCGTATCGCCTTACCTCCAGAAGATGCAAAACAATGGTTTGGAATAGTACCTCCAGATCTATCTTTAATTGCTCGAGAAAAAGGGACGAAATGGCTCTATAGTTATCTAAGTGCTTTTTATAAGGATGACTCTCGACCATTTGGTACAAATAATCATCTTGTTCCTGATGTGGCTATGCCAAATATTTTAGAGACATTGAATCATGATTTATCCGGAGAACAATTTGATTCTAATTTACAGGATTTGGTGACTTTTCTTGCCTATGTTGGTGAACCAGTAAAGTTATTGCGTCACTATTTAGGATTTTTCGTAGTTGGTTTTTTATTGATTTTATTTCTCGCCGCATGGGGTTTAAAAACAATTTATTGGCGAAAAATCGGCGTAAAGTAACCCAAAAAGGCAAAAATGTGGTAAAGTGCGAGTTTTTGTGTGTGTACTTATCTTTGTTATAGGTTGAATTAAATAGGAGTTGCTCATGGCAATTGTTGCGAAGCGCACTATAATGTCTTTATTTTCCGATACAGACGATGTTTACAGCCATCAGGTTCGGATCGTCCTGGCTGAAAAAGGGGTGAATGTAGAAATTCTTGCTGCCAAGCAGGCTGAGCCCAGCGCTGATCTATTATCAGTTAACCCATATGGAACGGTTCCTACTTTAATCGATAGAGAACTTGTGCTTTATGAGCCACGTATTATTATGGAATATTTAGATGAGCGATTTCCTCATCCACCATTATTGCCTGTTTATCCTGTAGCTCGTGCTGAGACACGAAAAATGATGCATAGGATAGAACATGATTGGTATTATCTAATGAACCGTATTTTAAGAGATGATAATGCGGATCAGGCCAGAGCAAATTTATTTGAAAGTTTAACCGCACTTGATCCTGTATTTGCGGATAAGTCTTATTTTTTAAGTGATGAGTTTTCTTTGTTGGATTGTGCATTAGCACCTTTATTGTGGCGTTTGCCCCGATTGGGAATTGAAATTGCACCGGAATTTAAAGGAATAATTGCTTACATGCAGCGCTTGTTTAAACGTGAATCGTTTCAAACAAGTTTGACTGATGCTGAGCGACAACTAAGAGCGGCATAATTATATGACTATGACATCAAACAAACCTTATTTAATTCGCGCTGCCTACGATTGGATAGTGGATAACGAATTAACACCTTATATCATGGTTAATGCTGAATATTCGGGTGTACAAGTTCCAAGAGAACATGTGAATCATGATCGTATCGTGTTAAATATTTCTCCAGCAGCAACTCGCGGCCTCTTGTTGGAAAACGATCGAATTATCTTTACCGCACGTTTTTCGGGAAAAACCGAACAAATTTTTGTTCCACCAGGCGCAGTATTAGAAATCTATGCAAAAGAAAATGGTAGAGGCATTGCCTTTGCAGTCGAAGATGAAGAAGAACCGCCTCCAGCATCTACTGGAGCTTCTGGCGCTGAATCGGATGGCTCAACCGTTTCTAAAAGCAAACCTTCATTAAAACTAGTTAAGTAAATGGACGTAGCCTAGGCTTTTTAGCCTGGGTGAGGTGTAGCGACCAGGGTTAAGCGGTTTTATTAACATTCAGCGAATCCCTGTTTCTGCTGTACTTCTCCCAGGCTAGAATACTACACTAGACTACTAAGAAAGTGTTCGAAATAGTAGATTTGGAGCACAAGATGATCATGCCAGCAAATGCCCTTTATCGTTGTGAGCAAGTAAGAGCGTGTGAACAACAAGCTACCTCTTTATATCAATTGGATGAAAATACACTCATGTCCCGCGCTGGCGCAGAGGCATTTTTTCTTATTGCAAAACTTTATCCCCATGTACGTCATATTGCTATATATTGTGGTGCTGGCAACAATGCTGGTGATGGATATGTAGTTGCCAGATTAGCACATGAGCAAGGTATATTAGTTACGATTTATCAATGTAAGGCAGTAGCCGATCTTCCTTTTGCTGCACAGCATGCGGCGTTAATGGCTATAAATGCAGGAGTTGAATGTCAAGCTGCAGATGAACCATTAGATAGCGAAGTAGAATTAATTATTGATGCTCTTTTAGGGATCGGTTTGAAAGGACCAGTGCATGGGGTTATTGCGTCGGCAATTAATCAGATCAATGCAAGTGGTCTACCTGTTGTGGCATTGGATATTCCCTCAGGTCTTAATGCAGATACCGGAAAAGTAGAGAATTTTTGTGTCAAGGCCAACACTACTTTAACATTTATTGCTCAGAAATCAGGCATGTATACAGCCGATGGGCCGGATTATTGTGGTGAGATTTATAGTTGTACTTTACAACTTGATTCGTGTGTGAATCAATTGATTCCAACTGCTCGTCTTTTAAGTTCAGATACCTTACCTTTACCCCTTGCTAAACGAAAGAAAAATTCGCATAAGGGTAATTATGGCCATGTTTTAGTAATTGGTGGCGGACCTGGAATGCCAGGCGCAATGAGTCTGGCTGCAAAAGCAGCAATGAGAACCGGGGCCGGAGCAGTAACTGTTGCAACCTGGCCGGAGCATGCCAAGGGTGCCTTAACATTAATTCCCGAAGCGATGGTAAGTGGTGTTGAAACTGCCCAAGATTTAAAACTACTCTTGGCTCAGGCCACAGTGTGTATTATTGGTCCAGGCTTAGGGGAAAGTGAATGGGCTACTAACCTTTTTTTAACTGCAATTACATCACAATTACCTATGGTAATTGATGCATCCGCGTTAAGATTGTTAGCCGAGAACCCACAACTGGATGATAATTGGATATTAACACCACATCCAGGCGAAGCGGCTTGCTTGCTTTCTTGTTCTACTGATTTGATTCAGAAAGATAGATACCAGGCAGCGGCAAACATCCAGAAACAATATGGTGGGATTGTTGTATTAAAAGGTGCTGGTACAGTGATTCAAACAGAGAAAGATACATCTGTTTGTCCTCGAGGTAATCCTGCCATGGCGAGTGCTGGTATGGGCGATGTATTAAGCGGTATTATTGCTGGTCTTTGTGCTCAAGGGTACTCTTTATCTGAAGCTGCACAATGCGGTGTGTGGATCCATGCAGTCGCCGGAGATCGAGTAGCAAAAAAATTGGGTGGAGCTGGTTTATTGGCCAGTGATTTATTTGATGTTTTACCTCATGTATTGAATTATCCTGAATGATGACAAATAGTGAATTAGATGCTGTTATAACACTGGATTTACCTGATGAAAAGGCGAGTGAACAGTTTGCCTTTCATCTTGCTTCTTGTCTTTTTCCTTCTTTAATCATGACCTTTAGTGGTGATCTTGGAGCAGGTAAAACAACTATTATCCGCGCCATGTTGAGACATATGGGCGTCCAATCTACAATTAAAAGCCCTACTTTTTCTTTAGTTGAAAGTTATCTTTGTAATAATCTAACCATACATCATTTTGATCTGTATCGAATACATCATGAAGAAGAGTTGGAATATCTTGGATTTCGAGATTATTTTACCCAAGAGAGCATCTGTTGTATTGAATGGGCTGAAAATGCAGGAGGAGCATTGCCACAAGTCGATATTCGTTTTAAGTTAGCTATTAAGGGGGCTGGACGTGAAATGCAAATTATGGCATTCAGCACAGCCGGTAAGAGAATTTTAGCGCGTCTTGCAGGTGAAGTATGATATTTCGCTTATGGTGTTTTGTGGTGATGTGTCTCTGCTCTATAACAACATTTAGTGCTCAACTGAAATCAGTTGTTTTGAAACAACAAAGTAATCAAACTTCATTTTTTCTAACAATTAATGGTCCATTCACCCACAAAGTATTTTCTTTAAGTAATCCTGAGCGAGTTGTATTGGACTTAAAAGAGACCCAATTGGCTGTAGACTTAAACCAATTAGGGTTAATTAATGGATTAGTCAGACAAGTTCGTAGCGGGAATTCTGAGCCCAGAACCTTGAGGCTTGTTTTTGAAGTTAATCAAAAGGTTCAACTAAGATCTTCTCCGTGGAAACCTAATGGAGCCTTTGGAGGTATACGCGTTGATTTATTGCATAATGGTAATCTTGTTGCACCAATTGCTGCAAGCACTCCTCAAAAAACATTGCCGGTAGCAGCGAAAACATACACAACACAGAAAATACAACAGGCAAAATTACCTGTAAAAATTGAAACAAAGCAGCCAATACGTCCTATTTTAGCAACCCGACAGCCAATTAAGGTAAGTGGTAGGCCTTCTAAACTGCGTGATGTTATTGTTGTTTTGGATGCTGGTCATGGAGGTAAGGATCCAGGAGCTAGAGGTCCACGCCACAGCAGAGAAAAAGACGTCGTATTAGCAATTACTTTGAAACTGAAACAATTAATTGACAGGCAGCCAGGTATGCGCGCTGTGCTAACCCGTTCTGGAGATTATTATGTGGGTCTGCGGCAGCGCCTGGACATTGCCAGAAAATATAATGGCGATGTATTTGTTGCGATTCATGCGGATGCATTTAATAATCCTCATTCAAATGGCGCCTCGGTATTTGCTTTATCGCAAAGAGGGGCTACAAGCGAAGCAGCACGTTGGCTTGCAGAAAAAGAGAACTATTCAGAACTAGGAGGGGTGAATCTAGGAGATTTGGATGACCAAAATGGTGTGGTGCGCTCCGTTCTCATTGACTTATCACAAACTGCAACAATTAATTCCGGATTGCAAATGGGTGGGCGTGTTTTAAGTCAGCTCGGTAATTTCACTAATTTGCATAATAATAAGGTGGAGCAGGCTGGGTTTGTCGTTTTGAAATCTGCGGATATTCCCTCGATTCTAGTAGAAACAGGATTTATTTCAAATCCTATTGAGGAACGTAATTTAACTAATCCTGCATATCAAACTCGTTTGAGCCAGGCAATTTTTCAAGGCATTAAAGGATATTTCTGGGAAAATCCTCCTCACGGCTCACGTATTGAAGCAATGACGACAAATAATGTTCACTTGGTTCGCGCAGGAGAGACGTTACCTGCTATCGCTGCGCGTTATCATGTTTCAGTTGCGGCCCTACAATCTACGAATCGTTTGCGCGGAATCACTCGACTTAAACCGGGGCAGAAACTGGTGATCCCTCCAGCATGGGCATAAGAATTCAACAATTACCGCCGCTCATAGCAAATCAAATTGCTGCGGGAGAAGTAATAGAGCGACCTGCGTCAGTAGTAAAAGAGTTACTGGAAAATTCTTTTGATGCAGGCGCGGATGCTATTACCATCGAAATAGGCTATGGTGGTCTCAATCAAATCAAGATCAGCGATAATGGCATGGGGATTGTGGCAGAAGACTTGCCTTTGGCAATTGCTGCACATGCGACCAGCAAAATCAGTACCCTTGATGACTTATATTCAATTGATAGTATGGGATTTCGCGGCGAAGCATTAGCCAGTATTGCTTCTATAGCAAAAGTCACAATCAGTTCTAGACCTGAACACCAAGAGACAGCAGCAATGCTACGAATACATGGTGTCGAACGGTCAATTACCCCCTGTGCTCGTAGTGTAGGAACTACGGTAGATGTTGTTGACCTGTTTTTTAATGCTCCTGTAAGAAAACGATTTTTGAAAAGCGAAAGATTGGAGTTTCAAGCGATAGAAAACACAGTAAAACGCTTTGCTCTAAGTGCCCCAGGTATTGCGCTTACGCTAAAACATAATGGCAAGCAGGTTTTAGCTCTTCCGGCCGCAACCAATGAACACACTCGTTTAACACGTATTACCCGTATATTTGGCAGTGCTTTTGTTAAAGAGTCAATTTATCTTGATGTGGAACATGGTTCTATGAAGCTCTGCGGTTGGATAAGTAACTCCAATTTTCAGCGCAGCCAGAATGATCGATTGTGGGTTTATATTAATCAGCGCATGGTAAAAGACAAGCTAATACACCAGGCACTAAAGCAAGCATATGATGGTCTATTATATCCCGGTCGATTTCCTGCATGTGTGTTATATCTAATGATGAATCATGCAGAAGTCGATGTAAATGTGCATCCCACCAAGCACGAAGTCCGTTTTCAGCAGCCACGTCTAGTATTTGATTTCTTTACATCACAATTGACTGCGGCATTGAAGTCTAAAAAAGAGACTAGCGAAGAAGTGGTCTATGTATTAAGCGAACAGCAGCATCAAAATCAAGTTCAAACGATTTATGAACCTTATCCCAAATTGGCGGTGCCAAGTAAAAGCATTTACAATTTTGAAACAGAGTTATCTTGGGTCATTTTAAATAACAAATACATATTAGTATTTATAAATCAACAACCTTATGTTGTTGATATTGTGACCTTGTATCAATGTCGAATGAAGGAACAAATACATGACTTGCGCTTCCCTTTGGCAAGTAGACCTTTATTGGTACCGATTCGTTATTCTTTTCCACAAAAACACCAAAGTAGGTCTATGGAGTTAGTCCAGAATCTCAAAGCGTTAGGAATTAACCTTGATTGGGCTGGAGATAATGAAGTACTTATTTGTAGCATACCACTGTGCATGCCCTATTTAGATTTACGGTTATTTTTAGACTCTATTGCTGAGGGGGATGTTCAGCAGCAGCAATTGCTTGAGTTAATGAATCAGTCACAAACATTTGATCCCAGACTCTTGAGCCTTGAAGAAAAAATGGATTTAAATGAGTTGTTACTTAAAATATATAAAGAAGATAGTAAAAGACAGGGATTGTTGAAAGCATTAACAAATGAAGAGTGTAAAAAATTAGTAGATGCCTAGTTTAGGGCGTAATTGAATTAAAGAAATCGCCCCCTCTTCTCAAAAGGATTTTTTCAATCCCCCCATCAGAGAGAAGGTGCTCATTAGGGGGAGAGTATGATTAGAGGCATGATACAATTAAGAATCCTCACTCTCTCCCACGAGTGGGCGAGGGGATTTCTTCGTATTTAATAATAGGCTAACGCGTATTTTTTAATTGAGATAATGAATGGGTAAATTAGTTTTTTGTTTGATGGGACCGACTGCTTCAGGGAAAACGGCTTTAGCTTGTGAATTAGTTACGCGATATCCTTTTGAACTTATTAGTGTTGATTCTGCGATGATCTATCGGGATATGAATATCGGAACCGCCAAGCCAACAGCGCAAGAGCTACGAATTGCACCACATCATTTAATTGATATTAAAAATCCCATTGAGTCTTATTCTGCTGCTCAATTTTGTGCTGATGCTTTATCTTTATGTGAAGAGATTGATAAGAGAGGCAAAATCCCTTTACTTGTAGGGGGGACTATGATGTATTTTAATGCCTTACAAAAGGGCCTATCAACTTTACCAGAAGCCAATCTGATGATACGCCAGCAACTGGAAGATGAGGCCGCTCTATATGGTTGGCCTGTTCTCCATCAAAAATTAGTAGGCATTGATCCTGAATCGGCTGCGCGAATCCATGCACATGATGCACAACGAATTCAACGAGCACTGGAAGTATATTATCTGACAGGCAAAACCTTGTCTGCCTTTCTTGAGCAGGATAAGGAAAAACCAGACCATCATTTTATGAATTTTATTCTCTTTCCAGAGCAAAGGGCGTGGCTTCATGAACGTATTGCACAACGCTTTGATCATATGTTAGCTGAAGGTTTTATTGAGGAAGTAAGGCAGTTAAAGCAAAAATGGCATTTAACCATGAATTTACCTGCAATGCGTTGCGTAGGGTATCGGCAAGCACTTGAATTTCTTCAAGGCGATTATGAGTATTCCATAATGCGTGATAAAGGTATTGCTGCTACTCGGCAATTGGCGAAACGTCAATTAACTTGGCTTCGGCATTGGGGGGAGGCTTTTTATTATGATCCACAAAATGAGGCTTTTCGCGATGAGATTATAGCGAAAATCGGGGAAATATTAGATAATCTTACCAAATAAGAGTTAAAGGAACATTATGTTAAAAGCTAAAAAAGAACCAGCAAGTACCAAAAAAAATTATGTGGTGCATCGCAATGAATTACCTTTGAGCTGTCCGACAAAAGATATGATATTATGGAACGCTCATCCAAAGGTTTATTTGCCAATTGAAAAAACTGGCGTAGAAGTTTGCCCTTATTGTGGTTCGCGGTTTGTTTTACAGAATGATTAAATCCATTTGTATTGTACGATTATCTGCACTAGGCGATGTTTTAATGGCGGTGCCACTCATTAGAACCTTGCAAGCCAGCCTACCGCAAGCAAAGTTGACTTGGATTATCTCCAAACCTGCTTTTGATTTGGTAGAGGGAATGGATGGAGTAGAGTTTATTTTAATTGATAAACCGAACAATATTGCAGATTATTGGCGCTTTAAAAAACAAATGAAGGGGCGTAGCTTTGATGTATTATTAGCCCCGCAAGCGAGTCTAAGGACGAATTTACTCTATCCTTTTATCAAAGCGAAACGAAAAATAGGTTACGATGAGCATCGAGCGAATGATGCTCATGGCTTATTTGTTAATGAACGAATAACACCAGGTTTGGAGCACACTTTAGATGGGTTCTTGAAGTTTGCTCAGGCTTTAGGAATAAAGGAGCGTGTTATTCGTTGGGATTTACCTATTACTGCTGAAGATTATGAATGGGCAGAACAGCATTTACCAAAGCAAGGCCCAATTTTGGTGATTAATCCCGCGGCAAGTAAACCGGAGCGGAGTTGGCCCGTGGCTCGTTATATTGAGGTGTTGCGAAGGGCTAGGGAAAAATGGAATGTACAGGTAATCATAACAGGTGGGCCCATTGATTTTGATAAACACTTGGCTGATCAAATTACCCAAGTTATTCCTGCAATTAATCTCGTTGGCAAAACAAAACCCAAGCAATTATTGGCACTCATCAGTAAAGCCACGGTTGTTCTTTGTCCTGACACAGGGCCTTCACATATGTCTACTGCGGTAAATACACCAGTTATTGCATTACATGCGGTGACTAACCCACTTATTTCGGGGCCTTATCTTTTTCAGCATTTGGTTGTGAATCGTTATCCTGAGGCAGCAGAAAAAATTTTAGGGAGTAAGCGCATCGAGGATGTTTGGGGGCAACATGTACATGGTGATGAACCCATGAAGTTGATTCCAGTCGATGAGGTGATGGATAAGCTATCAACTATTTTAGATGATTATAAATCAACAGACTAATCGAGCTGAACTTCTTGGCGTCTGTATACTGCGCAGCAATACGTATCCATAGGCCAGATGAGTTTAAGCCGAAGGATCTCCCTGCTTTGAACATTTATTTTGATTATAATGTCATAACAGGTTCTGAAGACCCCTCATTGTGTTTAGAATGGAATATTCTTGTGAGTGATTCTAACGTGGTTTAATCCGGACTTTGGGTTAGCACTTAGAGGAACAGTTTGCACTATTCAAAATAGATTCATCCTTTCTGTTCCCAAATAAAAGAAGTTCTTCCTTTTCTTCTTCTTCAGTTGACGCCCCCTTGGGCATGCAATAATTCCAAAAGGAGGGGGCCGAGGTTTTTACCGGTTTAATATGGGGTGGCTCTTGCTCACAAAGGGAGTCTTTTGAATATTCGGATTTGTATGTGTTCATTTTGGCATGAGAGGATTCTCGAGGAGAACTTGCTTCCTGATATTGCTTTTTCTCCAATTGTAAATGCTCCAGTGGTTGTTGTTTAAAGCGATAAACATTCATTAAAATCATACACGCTTGAAAGATCATTAAAGCAACACCGATGACGGGATTAAGGGTTAATCCTATCGCAACTAATAATCCTCCTGAAACCAGGATTGAGCCAAGATTGTAAATCAGGCTCATCACCAGATTTTGATTTATATTGGACACGGTTTGTTTGGAGACAGCAAAAGCCGAGGCGATAGATAATAATGCGCCATTATGAATCACAATACCTGCTGCTTGCTGGGTTAAGATGTCACTACCATCAGAAACTACCGCGATACCTAGGTCGCTGGCTGTAATTGCAGGAGTATCATTCCCTGCATCTCCTATCATGGCTACCTTACGTCCTTTTTGTTTTAAGGCATTAATATAAGATGTTTTTGAGTGATGATTTTCTTTTCTTTGGAGAGAGCTTGCAATGCAGTTGGCGTAAACTGTTTTAATGCCAAGCGCTTGAGCATAACGATGAGCTGTTTCTTCATCTGCGCCAGTACATAAACATATTTCTTTTCCCATTGCTTTTAAGGCTCTAATAGTGCAGTACGCATCGTCACGCAGTGGATCTGTTATGACCAGAAATCCAATGGCTATGTTATTACGTGCTACATAGACTATTTGATCACCTGCTTGTAAGTTGGGTTGCTTGAACTTGAGTGGGATTTTCATTCCTTTTTCTTGCATTACCGTCATACTGCCAATGACATAGTCCTTATTTATTATTTTCCCAGAAATTCCAGAGTGATGAGAGTGATCCAGGAAATCTGCTTCAACGTCTTCAATGTTGAATTGATTCGCATAAGAATAAATAGCTTTCCCTATAGGATGACTTGATTGCTTTTCAAGGGCAGCACAATAGGAAAGAAATTCTGTTTTTGAAAGGTTACTTTCCTCAAACAGATACAATTCTTTTACACTAGGGACTCCAGTGGTTAGGGTGCCATTTAAATCAAAAATGACAGTGTCTATTTGTTCGGCTTGCTGTAGTGTTTTAGCACTTTTAAATTGTACCCCATGCTCTGCAGCCTTATGCATCCCGGTTTTTACTGCTAGAGGTGTAATTAAGCCTAAAGTACAGGGACATGCACTTACTAAAACCGATACAGCACATTGAATTGCAACGGCTGCAGGAAAAAAGATCCCAATAATTACGCCAGAAGCGACTGCCAGAGCAATCACGGCTGGGATAAAATAAGTGAGCAATTGTCCTGTTTTTATTTCAATAGGTGCTTTTTCTAGTGCTGATATTTCTATTGCTTTATCAAGTCGAGCCAAGTAGGATTCGCTTTTAGTTTTCGTAACCCGTATTGCTAAGGGCTTCTCATTGTCGGCTAGCCGCATGCCGGCGAGCACTTCAGTTTGCGGAGGAAAATATTGTGGTAGGATGGCTCCCGTGTCAATCGTCTTGTAAATAAGGCTTTCATCCTCGCAAATACCATCAAGAGGAATGGTTTCTCCCGGATATACAATAATTACATCATCTACATTAATCTTATCCAGTTTAATTTCATCAAAACCTTGACCCGTTTTTTTTCTCACGGTTTTGGGGGCTCTGTCCTGGAATTTTGCTGTACCAATTTTTTCTTTAATGGTGTCTTCTATGGCAATTCCTATATGTCTAAAGCCGTAAATAAGTAAACCGGCTTCAAACATCATGGGAAGCCAGGGTACAAATAGCGAGGCAATCGAAACGACCAAGATGGAGGCTGTGCTGAGCGCAAATAAGCTATCCATAGTTAACGTCTTAGCCTTGGTTAGTTTGAGCCAGGCATCGTAATAGGAGTTTGCGCCTAAAATTAAGGTTAATAAGGTACTAAAAGCAGCAAGTGAACTCATTACCGCCAATGGGAGCCCACTCGTAGCGAGGCAAAGGATGAGTACGGCAAGCCCTGATACACACCCAACTCCACCAAGAAACCAATGCGATGTAAAAAAGCTTTTGGCTTTCTCCAATTTATTGGTTTGCTGATTTTCTTCTTGAACCTCTTCGCTCGGTTCTTCTTTTATCGGTTGATATCCATATTCCCTACAACTAAATAGTTCATCGATATAGCCTTTTACTTCGGCCCATACTTCATATTGGTCATCATTCTCTTGATCTACCACTAGATTGATTATTGCTTTTTTAGGATCTGCTGTGGTGACATCTACATGGAACTCATTTATTCTATTCCCGAGTTTTTCTCTTAAGTAGCTCTCAAGAGTTTTACTACAACTGATACAGGTCATTCCGTCGATATAAAAAGTATAGGGTTCAATTTTGGACATATTGGCTCGTTGATTAAGGTTAATATATTAAGATTTGATATTTCATATAGGCGAGATACATTGTGATTTTCTGAACTTAATTATGTACAGGTGTTACACGCATCGGTCTTATTCATTGAAAAAAAAGACGTTTTTGCTTGAGTTTAGAAAATATCAAGCCTTAAGTTTTCTTAAAAACTAGAGGTTTCAATGTGAATGAAATCATATCATATGCATCATTTTTTGCACCATGTTTTTTAAAAATGATTTAATGGAAGCATTATTTATAAAAATGCAGTCTGGAAATTATGGTGAACTTTAGTGATGGAGTAATTAGGCACACCAGGATTTGTGGTCGGGATGAAAGGAGCTTCTCTCACCCCGGAATTTAACTATGGTTATTGTGCTGCACTAAAATCAGTTGAGGGGGCTCCAGTACGAACACTTTGTAATAACAAGATGCTGTTCGTCATTAATAGGCGTTCATGGATTTGACGATCTAAATAAAGCTGATAATTGATCTCAGCAAGCAATATAGCAATTTCTTTTTCTACAACAGCCGGTGGAGCGTTGTTCAGACTATTAATCCATGGGGTATTGTTCGATTCAGTACCACCTGTACCAGTAGTCCCGCCAGCTCCAGCTGTACCAGTACCAGCTGTACCAGTACTGCTAGTACTGCCAGCACTGGTAGTATTATATAATCTCCAGGTTGCCATATTAAATTCATTTAGTGCCTGGCTCGTTGGATTCCCGCCCTGCTGATTCGGCGAAGTTTGAGGCATTCTTTTTGACATGATGAAATAAAGGTTACTTATTCCCACAGAGTTTTGCGCTGCATAGGTGCGTAGGCTGGCAAGATATTTAGCAAGAGTTTGCGTCGCCTGCATTTGTGGGGTTGAGGGGGTGCCGGTAATCGATTTAAGAAGGGTTCTACCGTATAAGGTGTCATAATCTTTCCATTTGGGCAATGCAATGGGAATTACACTTCCGGTAACGTAACGAATGAAATTCGCTGCAAGTTGTTCTTGATTTTGTGCTGTTAAGCCATTTTTTGCTACATCACTTGTTACCTGAGTCCCGCCAAGGTCTTGAGTTGAATACATTAATGGCCCTGTTAAAGCATTACTATTAAGATGGTTTAAGAATTGTTGGAGGTAATTAGGGCTGAAAAAAGTAGTCGCATCGGGAATTTCTCCCACCACGTTCGTAGGAACTAAAGTTTCATAGAGGAAGGAGCATTTTCCATCAAAGGTTTGTGCATTCTTATAATCCATACAGTACGTATAATCAGGCGTTCCCAAAATATTTAATACCGCTTGGCTTACTGGATCTTGTTGATAGGTCTTTTGGTCTATTAACTCGGTGACACTAACTTGTCCGGAAGATGATGTTGTATTGTAATTGGGAAAAGTATTATTAGCCAAAGGATTCAGGATAGATGCACTAGGGTTAAGGTTTGATGTGGCAGTACTTTCACTGGGCAGAAATTGAGCATAGGGGTTGCCTGCATTTCCCGTATTTGTTCCCCCACCACTTCCTCCTGCATTGCCACTCGAAGTAAACGTGTTCACTGGAATAGATCCTAATAAAGTATAAAACTGATAGGCTTGAGCAAGTTGGGAGGTTGTCAGATTGATGAGTGAATAGCTTATTGAGTAGTTTTGATTGCCCTGTGAAGGCTCTTGCGTTACATTATAACCTAAATAATCACCAAGATTTTTGAAGTACTCTACTAGTTTTTGCATATTAGTAGCTGTTTGTTGTTGAGTATATGAATCGGTTGTACTATCTGCTACGGCAGGAAACCCCGTAAAATAAAGCAGGTTAAGCAATACAAGTTTAGACACTAATTTCATTTATTCTTCCCCTTCAAGTGCACGTAATACAAGTTTTAGACGGTACTGACAAAAAACTCGCGACAACAATCTTAAACGTTCAAATACGATGTTTCTTTTGAGAAAAACCCCGGCGGGATCATGGCTTCCGGTGCTCGTCTCTTCGGCATGAATCAAAACACGTGAAGCACTGCCCGGATGCACAGTATCGATTGCTTGCAACAGACGCAGCCCGCGACCTGATTTGATATTTCCTACAATACGAATAAATTTATCTTCCTCTGATAATAGACTCATATCTATTTTTTCTAGGTCATCAAGTTCTTTGCCCAATTGCTCCATGGCTCGTTCAAACTCTGGATTTCCATCCAAAGTCCAATCTTCTACGCTTTCCATAAAGGTAATCACCCTGTAAATCATAGGATCAATATATTCAAACCAATATCGAGCGGACGCTTCATGACTAAGATCAGGCATATTTTTACTCTTTCTTTACTGTATTTTCAGTGGATGGACGAAATCATCACTTACTACTATAGTATATTATGAAAGATAAAAGAAAGAAGTAAAAAATATGAAAAAGCAGTCTAGAATTGGTAATCTGCTCAGAAGAATCATTAATGTTCGTAGGTGGTTTGATTGGGATCGAATGAGGGCCTTTACTTTATATTTGGTAAACGGTTTTAAGCGTTTATTTGTGCCACAGAAAAAAGTTGAAGGTGAGTCATTCAACGATGCCGTTAAACTCCTGAATCTGACTGATGAGAGTTTACTTATCAAACAAAAATCTTTATTTCGATTGAGTATTGTTATGCTATTAGCCGCTCTTTTGATTATGGGATATGCTGCATTTCAGCTTTTTTATGGTTCGATAAAAGCGTTTCTTGTAAGCCTCGTTGTTACTTTGATTGCATTGGTTTTAGCCTTTCGTTACCACTTTTGGTACTATCAAATAAAAAATCGTAAATTAGGATGTACCTTTAATGAATGGTATAGAAAAGGGTTGTTGGGAGAAAGAAATGAATAAGTTGTTAGTAACGCTAATTCTCCTTGTGTGTCCTGGTCTAGTTTTAGCGGATGGCTCTTTGAGTTTTGCCCCCCCTGCTAGCGATTATTCTGTTGTATTTCTTGGTAATTTATTTGGTGTTGTTGATGGCATTTTAAGTGGTACTGGCAGCCAAATCATGGGAAGTATGTTTGCAGTATTTAATGCTGCAGTTTTGGCATTGGGAGGGTGTGTTATTATGTATACCCTAATAGTGTCTACCATGAATACTGCTCACGAAGGGCAGATGCTCGGCCAAAAATGGTCTTCTATTTGGATTCCTATACGTTGTGTTCTAGGTTTGGCCCTATTAATTCCCAAGACATCTGGCTATTGCTTAATGCAAATTTTTGTCATGTGGATCGTTGTGCAAGGAGTTGGAGCAGCAGATAAAGTATGGGATGCTGCGTTAAGTTATTTGAATCGGGGTGGTGTTATTATTCAGGCTCAACAGATAAACCCCACTGCCTCATTGACTGAGAATTCGAGCACCTCAGGATTGGCAGGTATCGCTACGGGTGCGGTAAATATGCTTGCCGGCCAAGTATGTATGCTGGGCTTACAGAGGCAACTGGAAAATACTCGACAAAATCTTCTTGATGCTCAATCCAAAAAATCAGGAGCATGTTACTCTGCTGAACAGGGCGGCTCAATGCAGAAATTTTGCACGACCGTAGTCCCTGATTTTTTAAGTACGGTCAATGCAGTCGCTGTGCAAAATGCTGCTCCAACGAATCCTTCTTGGAGTGTGAGCATGCCTAATTTTGACTCTAGCTCACCTTATAGTTTTTTAAATGGGATTTGTGGCTCCATCTCATGGAATAATATTAGTAGCCTGAACTCTGCTTTTGGTAGTAAACAATTTTCAGCAAAACCAACAGCAGGCAACAATGTGAAAGTCGGAAATAACACGTTGACTCCGGGAGAAATCGCAGCCACGCAATTGTCGCGAGGAATTGCCGTCCAACAAATGTATATGGATTTGACCTCAGTAGCGCGAGCTATGGTGAGTAATGATCCCCAGCTGTCCGCAACTATGAATACGAATACCACCCCTTATTCTGATGTTGCAATGCAGCAGTTTGGTGTCCCTTATAAAGAAAATGGAACAGTTTGTACCAGCTATAACAGCAATACGGCCTCTAAAGATAAATGTGTGATTTGGGGGCCTGTGCAAGGTTCATCAGTTGGCGGAGTCTTGTTTAATGGTGCCGAAATAATCAATGCGATTAATGATTACAACGGTATTATGATGCCTACGGTGAATCTGGCCCGTCTTATTTCTCAATCATCAGATGAGAATAAATCTACTGAGTTTATCAATAAGGCAACGACGCAGGGTTGGATAATGGCCGGTGCGTACTTCTTTAACCTTGTACAAATTCAGGGAACCTCATCATTAGAAAATGCAGGACAAGTTGATTCAAAGACAGGACTCGATGCAAGTTCTTTTGACCCTACAGCGATGGCGAGCCCGTTTGTTGTAGGCAGCGATGGAAAGTCCATTAGCTGTGGTCCAGGAAATGTGCAAGACAAGGATTTTACTGCATTATGTAGCTGGTTGGGTGAAAACAGTGATGGATTACAAAAAATACAACAGGTTCAGGCTTTAATAACTAGCACATCCCCACCTAAAAAACCTTCGTTATCGTCCAACATGACCGCAGTGGGAAGTACCCCCTCATCTACGGTTTATGGGTATATAAACAATGCATTAATGATGCAAACTCCTGGCCAACCTGGCGTCCAGCCACTTACTTTTGCTAATTCAATCAATTTCGCGATTAATACAGATTTGTATCGTTTGCAGCGGCAAAATTTTTCTTGTGGTGAAGTCAAGCCGTTCTTTTCAATTTGCTTGGGACAAATTCTTGGAAATATATTTTATAACATTATTTTAGTGACTATATACAATTTGTTTCTGGATATATTTGGCCAGATCATCAATCAGGTGGTATTAGCATTCTTAATGATTCCATTGCAGGGAATGGCAAATATCTTTCAACAGGGAGTGAAGATTCTTGCTGAACCAGGAGTAAATCCGATTGTTGCATTGGCGAATATGGGAAATTATTACATTAATTTTGCCGGTAATTTATGGATGATGTTGTTAAATATGGCAATCTCCAGTGCAATTATTCCGGTATTTGGTATCTTTATTTTTGCCATGATGTCTTTAGCAATGCCGCTGGTAATTGCTTGGGTGGGCGTAATGGTCAGTGTAGGTTTTACTACAGCGTATTACATCCCATTGTTGCCCTATGTGATTTTTACTTTTGGTGCTTTAGGCTGGTTGATTGCAGTTATAGAAGCGATGGTTGCTGCACCGATTGTCGCATTGGGTGTGATTCATCCCGAAGGACACGATGCTTTTGGTAAAGGCGAGGCAGCAATTATGATTTTGCTGAATGTCTTCCTAAGGCCTTCTATGATGATTATTGGTTATATTACTGCTATTGCACTTTCCTATGTGGGCGTATGGATTTTAAATGCAGGATACGATCAGGCAGTGTCATTCATGCAACAGCAACATACGGATAACTCTGTTCTTGTTGAAGGGCTTCTGGGTTCTTCTCCATCTTCTTCAGGTAGTGGAATTGGGGGCGTGAGTTACACAGATTGGGCTGGGATTTATGCATTCTTTTTCTCGATATTGACTTATACCACCTTATATCTGACGATTATACAAAAGTCATTTACCCTGATAACCTATTTACCAGATAAGGTGTTACGATGGATAGGGGGTACTCCTGAGGGCATAGGTGCAGAAGCTGCACAATGGGGTGAAGAAGTTAAAGGCAAGACCCAAGAAGCAGGTAAAGAAACCCAGACAGCCCAAGGTCAAATTGATAAAACTTTGGGCGGATATGGCGTGAAAGGTGTTACTATGGCGAAGGGCCTTCTGGGCAAAGGTGGTGGTGGCGGCGGTGTTTCTGCAGAAGGTAATGCTACTCCGAGTAGTCCTGAGGGTGAGGGGGATGGAGGCGGAAAAGATAAAAAGTCTAAACCGCAGGGTTCCGATATGCCAATAGCCAAATAATGATTGATAAGATAAGCATCTTTTCTTCAGGCATGAAAATTAGATGTTTATTTTACACAATAAATATTATCCAGCGTGTTATATGGCTCAAGAGAAACTTAAGGTTTTGCAACAAGCAAAAATGGATGAAGAACGATTCATGCGAGAACTGTTTGCTTTTTTGCAAAATAGACGTGCATCAATCCTGGAACAGTAATTTGACCTGAAAACCCCATTAATAACAGAGCTTGCGAAGGATTCTGGCTATTAAGATCTTCCTACGGCTTTAAATGTTGCAAAAAATGCATGTGGCCAGACGCCACTAATGCAAGCGCTGCAAGATATCCATAGTGCTATTTTGTAGCTTTATGATGTGCAATCGAAAGATCAGAAATTCCACGGATAAACTCCGACATTTCAACCGGTTCTTGACCTATCTTTAATGAGCTACGGACAAAATTCGCTGCCTCTAATATACTGTCCAGATTGTATTTTTTTAGTTGAATCGAATGTAAGTAAGCAACAAAAAATTCTGTTTTCAAATTACCAATTCCTTTGCCCATACCCGCAAGCGATGCATCAATAAAGCGAACTCCGGTGCTCATGGCTGCCAGAGCATTAGCTTGAGCGAGACCAAGATTGTCATGGGCATGAAAACCAAATTGAAAAGGATAATTGTTAATATACTTCTCATAAATTTCTTTGGTACGTGTAGGGAGTAAACTGCCATTTGAATCAGCAAAATAAATGATATCAGGTTCATATTCGCTTATTTGTTTGATGGAATCATCAAGTTCATTTTCTTTGTAATATGAAATACACATTAAATTAACTGAAATCTCCATATTTGCTTTTTTTGCTATTTTTATTTTAGGTAAGGCAGATGCAAGTTCATTTTTAGCAATGCAGACTCTTAATAAATCAACGCCACATTCTTTTAGTTCCATGAGGTCAGTTTGAGTTAGGTTGTTTGGAAAAACCATGACCGCCATTTTTGCTTTTTGAATCAAGGAACGACAAAAAAGCAGATAATCTTTTGCGCACCATCCTGCTCTACCCACTTGGAGAGGGGATAGAGTGCCATTGCGATAGCCGATTTCAATATACTCAATACCTGAATTATCAAGAGGACTAAGGATTCTTTCTAATTGAATATCTTCAAAATTAAAATTAGTTCTATGCCCTCCATCCCTCAATGAGGCGTCTAACAGTACTATAGGATCAAGCATATAATTCCTATGTGTTGGTAAAAAACCTTCTCTTAAAATTATAGCTAAAATAAAACTTGATGTATAAGTCAGTAAATTCAATTGTTCACGAACTCAATCATTTAGGCCTTTAATGGTGAAGGTCTCCCATTTTTAGCATTGTTTTTTATTGGTAGGGGCATGTCACTTACTGGTGCTCTCGAACCATGTTCGGATGACGTGTATTATTGGGGATCACGAAGATTATATATGAGGACGTATTATTCGGTATTAGAGTTCTTGTGAATACTTACAAGTACTACAAAAAAAATGTTCCAGATATTGGAGGTTACTGCAAAATCGAATCCTGAAAAAATTCTTCAGTGAGCTTATTGCTGGTATTCTTTAGCACCGGCAATAATTAATTTGTAAACTCGTTCGCTGATAATTCCTTGCTCGAATTTTGCTTTTGCATCCCAGGTCATAAGTTGTCCCTTTTGCCGTACCAGTTTACGCGTAGCAGAAGTTACATCGTTAGGGTCGCTTTCAAGTAAAATATCACGGACTTCTTCGTCAAATACTAGATATTCTCTTAATGCCACCCTTTTTTCGTCTACGGTAGGGACAAGTTTTTGCCAAATACACAATCTAATTGTTTCCAGGATATCAATAGTTCTTCCTAACCGTTCTTCACCGGAAAATGAGGTTACAAGACGACGCATGGTTTCGGCAACGCCTGATGTATGTAAGGTTGTATATACGGGGTGTCCAGTAAGTGCTGCTTCTAATGCGGCGCTAATTGTTTCCGCATCCCGACACTCACCCACCATGATTAAGCGAGGTTTACGTCGTAATGCGTTTCTTACTCCATCTGCAAAGCTCGGCAAATGCCGAGGAATTTCTGATTGACTAACTACCGCAGAAATAGTTTCGATTTCATCATAAACAAATTCTATTGGAGATTCATAGGTGAGTACTTTACGGTTTGAATCTTCTGTTTCGATCAAATCACGAATTATAGAGGCTAATAAAGTTGATTTACCAGAACCGGTTGCTCCGGTAATAAATACAATGCCTTCTTGAGGCGCGATGGCTTGAAGTATATTATCTGGCAGATTCATAGTTTCAAGCCTAGGAGGGGTTGTAGGGATAGTTCTTAACGTGATTTGGATTGCATCATGGCCTTCTACAAGACATGCTGTTCCATTGACCCGATAGCGGTATCGAACACCCCGATTAGGGCGAAATTCATAGTGGGTATCGATATCCTTACCTGAAAGAAGCTGTGTTGTGGCGTTGGGGCCATATATGGCATTAATTAAATCACCCAGTTCGGTATTGGATAAACGACGATTAGTAATTCGTAATAGTTTTCCATAAACCTCTGCATAAATAGGTTCGCCTGTTTGGATTGTTATGTCGGAAGCATTGAGACGTTCAGTGTGCTCCAACATTTTATCCATGAACAGCGGGGTAAAACGCGTTGGTTCATCAGGCATTAAATAAGAATTGTTATTCATACTTCGTATCAGTGAATTCTATTGTTATCGTTAATCGGCGCAATGGTCGGCTGCCAGGATTTATCCGTTATTATAATTTTAGAACGACTTGCCAATTTTTCCATGTTTTTGAATTGTTCTAAAGCATTTTCATCCTTAGAAACTGCGGCTCGCCATTGTTCACTGTTCACATTTAGAGCCGGTAAAGCAGTAATTCTTAATACGCGATCATCAATATGAATCTCTGAGGCATCACCTGTGATTCCCAAGTCTGTATGAGAGACGTAAGGAGGAGTTACCATATTCATTGCCAATAATTTTCTATAAAGAATCATTCCGCTAAAGTCTTCTTTGATGCGAGCTATATTTTCTTCAAGAATCGTATTTGCTTGATCAATACCATTTTTCCAGCCTTTGGCTGTATAGATACACCATATTTTTTTCTCTACTTTGGTTTTAGGTAACAGTGTATAGTGAGGGTATTCTGGTTTGACATAATCGAGCCATAAATATTGTCGCCAAGTTGGAGGGGTGGTGACAAAATGTGCCTGTTTTGCAACTCTATAAGTACGGTCAGAAATGCGAATGGTTTGCGCATCAGCAAGATTGAGGGTATTTCTACCTTCCAAGAGCACTGGAGGTAAGATATTGTGTTCCAGAATCAAGGAATTAAAATCATAAATAGCATCAAGTCTGCGTGATTGCTTTATCAAATGTTCATCAATAACTTTTGCTCGCCAGGCTAAACCTGCTTGCGCGCCGAGGCTTAAAGCAGTTTCTTTCAAAGCCATTTGGCGAATCTTACCGTTTTGCTTTTTATTCCTTTGCTTTACATTCACATTGGCCATAGCTTGTAGCCCTTCTAATGAGCCGGTATCACCCATATTTTTCGAGGAGTGGCATGCAAGCAACAAAGCAGATAATACAATAACTATTAAGCTAGGAATAAATTTTGGCATATCGTAATTCAACAACCTGACTGTTAGGATAAACATGAATATCAGCTTTTCTACCTGCTTGATAATCTATATCACGCAGGATTTCAGCTAAACTTTGATCTTTAATATTAAGACTGATTAAAACTGGAATTGAAGGGGCTTTTCCTAAAACACGTAACCTGAAATGGGCTGATTTGGCAATACGGGCAGTTAACTCTTCAATGGGTCCTGACCAATCCACACTTGCTCTAGCTTGTAAGTTATATGCATTAGGTATCGTCAGCGTGTTGTCTTTATGTGCTGGTAGAATTACTTTTTCGACGCGCGCCATTTCATGCATGGAATCGCTTACAGATACAGCTGCTTCTGCTAATTTAATTGTAGCATCATCGCTAGGATTGTTTACAGGTGGTTTTTTAAAGAGTACTCCACCATGTTTACAACCCACAAGTAGGACTGAGGCAATAAATAGCATGAGAAGCTTATTGTTCATTCAATCTTCTTTAATGTCTGGAAATATTCGTTTGATTGAAACAGGAGCTAGGCTGCTTGTCAAGCCTATATATGAGGAATTGTATGAATTTAAATGGAAATAATTTTGCAAAATTCTTGCTAGTAGCTTAGATGCAGCGAAGCAAAAACCGGTCTTTTATAGAGAACCTTCAGGTTTCATTTCGCTGCACAGAGATGGCAAATATGAAGATTAATTTAATTTTTCAAATAAAGCATATACAACTTGTCCCGCTTGTTTCAGTTTTATTTGACGCCACTGTGTTTCATCCAAGTTGATAACAGTAGGAGACTCTAAATAAACAAGACCTCCGCGTTTAAGAATCTTGCTTTGTGTTATATCTGAAATACATTGAGGGAGATAATTTTGCGCAAAAGGGGGATCCAGGAAAATGATATCAAACTCTTCCTGCTTGTGCTGAAGATAGTGCAGTGTATCTGTTTGCATTAATTTGAGTTTTGGACTGTTAAACTCAGTGATTATTTTCTGTAAATTGATAAACGCTTTGGGAGATTGCTCAAGAAAAACAACTCGCGCCGCTCCTCTCGAAAATGCTTCCAAACCCAAGGCACCGCTGCCTGCAAACGCATCCAGGCAGCGCGCATCTCTGATGTCATGCATGAGCCAATTAAATAAAGTCTCGCGCACCCGATCTGGGGTGGGGCGTAGCCCCTCTACATCTGGGAAATGTAATTTTTTTCCTCGATATAACCCACCTATAATGCGAATAACCTGTTTCACGATTTACCTACCGTAAGCAGTAATAATTTATCGGGATTAACTTGTTGCTGGAATGCTTGTCTTACTTGCTCACTGGTTACCGCATTAATGCGAGCAGTATAAGTGTCGAGAAAGTTTTCTGGTAAATGATAAAAAGTCATCCGCAATAAAATATTTGCAATACTGCGATTGCCTGATAAAGAAAGAGGGAAACTTCCAGTAAGGTATTGTTTTGCAGCATTCAATTCTTCATCTGTTGGACCCTTATTAATGTAAGTTCGCAAAACATCTTGAATGATATCTAATGCGTTTTTGGTTTGTTTATTCTTCGTCGATAGACTGATGAGAAAAGGGCCTTTTCCTGACATAGGAACAAATTGACTATCTATTCCGTAAGTCAAGCCTCGTTTTTCTCTAACCTCTATAGCGAGCCGGGATACTAGCGCACCACCACCTAAAATATAATTGCCTACAATGAGAGGGAAATAGTTTGGAACATGATGATCAATACCAATCTGACCAAGCCGTATCACAGTTTGGGAGGAGGGAAAAGGAATATTTATTGTCTCTGCCTGAGTTAATTGGGCGGCTTGGGGAATGGGGGGAGCTGAATGTCCTTCGGGAAGTTCCCGCGTCAGTTGATTGGCAAGTTGATGTGCCGTTTCACTATTAATTGCCCCTACCATAACTAGAATAGCGTTTTTTGCGACATAATAACGTTTGTTAAATTCAATAATTTGGCTCCTATTGATGGCATTAACCGTTTTGGCTGTGCCATTGACGGGATGCGCATAGGGGTGTTGCTGATATAAAGCTTGGAAAAAATGCAGGTTGGCTACTTCTTCAGGTGATTCTTGACGCTGTTCAATAGCCATCAACAGTTGTTTTTTTTCTCTTGCAAACGCCTGTTCTGGAAAATCGGGGTGATTAATGATTTGAGCAAAGGTGTTCACTGCTTTGGGCAATGCTTTTGGGTCAACTAGAGTTCTCAGATTAAATATCACCATATCTCTGTTGATCTCGGCCCCATATTGAGCCCCCACATCTGCCAGTGACTCAGCTATTTTGTTTGCATCTTGACCTGCATTGCCTTGGTTCATTACACGGCTTGTTAAGGCGCTTAATCCAAATTGGTTTTCATCATACGCTGACCCAGCCGCAAACGCTAAACTGATATCAAGCATGGGCACTTCCATGGCAGAGTAAAAAACAACCTGAACGCCATTTTTAGTAAGCCATTTTTCTGTTTTGAACGTATTTGCTGCTGTTGTATGCGGCAGTGCAATCAGCAATGCCGCAATACAGGCGCTAAAAATTCTCATGCTGTCACCTTTTGTGTTTGAGGTTCTAATATTGCCGTTGTCATGTTCTTTTCTTGAAAATAACGTTGGGCGGTTTGTTGTACTTGTTGTGGCGTAATCGCATTGATCGCTTTGGTATACTCATCTGCTTTTTGCCAGCCGATCCCAATAGTTTGTAAAAGACCCAATTCTGAAGCTTGTCCGAAAATTGAATCCTTTTCAAAAGTTTTTTGCGCAATAATTTGATTTTTAATTCGTTGCAATTCTATCTCGCTAACTGGATGGTTTTTCAAATCATCTAATTCGCTAAGAAGTCCATCTTGCAAATCATTTAGGGTATGGTTTTGGCTGGGCGAGCCATATATGATAAATTGTGTTTGATATCTTGTATATGGGTTATAATAGGTATCTGCACCTGTGGCAATGTGTTTGCCGCGAATCAGATTTTTAGAAAAACGAGCGCTTTCACCTGCATCCAAAATTCCCGCAATAATTTCCAACGCATAAGGCTCGTACGATTCTTTTGTCGTGCTTACACTAGGAGCTGAATAACCTATCATCAACAAAGGTAATTTTGCCGGGGCTTGAATCCGAACAATCTTTTGACCCAACGAAGGAGGTTCTTTTTGCAGTCTCCGCTCAGGAATTGGATATTTTGGTAAGTCGCCAAAGTATTTTTCTGCCAAAATACGAACCTTTTCGGAATTAACATCGCCTACTACAACTAACGTTGCATTATTCGGGGCATAATATTTTTTATACCATTCTTGAAGATCTTCAACCTTCATATTTTTTAAATCACTCATCCAACCAATCACTGGATGATGATAAGGAGCGTTTAGATGAGCAGTTGCCAGAAAACGTTCAAAGGCAAGTGCTTGAGGATTATCATCCGTACGAAGACGCCGTTCTTCCTGGATTACTTTAATTTCTTTAGCAAATTCATTGGAATCAAAAAGTAAATGATGCATTCGATCTGCTTCTAACTCGAAACTACTGGCAAGTTTTGAAGCATCTGTTTTTTCAAAAAAAGCAGTGTAATCATTATTGGTAAATGCATTCGCTTGGCCACCAATTGATGCTATAGTTTTAGAGAAGACGCCTAAAGGAAATTTTTTAGTACCTTTAAACATCATATGTTCCATCGCATGAGATACACCTGTGATTCCACCTGGTTCATCAGCGGATCCTACGTTATACCAAATCATGGATACGGCGATAGGCGCTCGGTGGTCTTCTTTAACCAATATTTTTAAACCATTATTCAAGGTAAACTCTTGAACTTGGCTAAAGCTCTGGCAAGATAGTAACATAAATAGAGAAAAGAGTATTTTGCGCACAACTTAACCTCAAAGTGAAAAAGATGATAGAATTCCATATTTTACAGGATTTGTACAGTAAATGATTAAATGGTTTAAAAAAAGTCATAATTCGACTCCTGCAGTGTCCGAGCGCTCGCAGGGTGAAACTGATTCGTTGCGTCAAACTCCTATAGAGGTAACGGAGCAGGTGCAAGAGCCGATAAAGGAAGGGATTTTTGCACGTTTCAGGAAAGGATTAAGTAAAACCCGTCACCAGCTTGGCGACGGGATTGGCCGACTTTTGTTAGGTAAAAAGGAAATTAGCCAAGACTTATTGGATGAGTTGGAAACTCTTTTAGTCAGTGCTGATTTAGGTGTGGAGACAACACAAGCTGTTTTAACTCAGTTAACCGATAGCTTGGCTCGGAAACAATTATCTGATGGTAATGCCGTTTATGAGTCACTGAAGTCCCATTTGCAATCCATTTTAAATCAAAACAATCAGCCCTTAACTACAGAAACTGCAGATCATTCTCCTTTTGTTATCTTAATGGTCGGTGTGAATGGCGCAGGTAAAACAACTACCATCGGGAAACTGGCCAAGCAATTTCAGCAGCAAGGCAAAAAAGTTATGCTGGCTGCGGGAGATACTTTTAGAGCCGCTGCAGTGGAGCAATTGCATGTTTGGGGGGAGCGAAATGATATTCCCGTGATTGCCCAACATACAGGAGCAGATAGTGCTTCGGTGATTTTCGATGCTCTGCAAGCGGCAAAAGCACGTAAAATAGATGTCTTAATCGCGGATACGGCGGGTAGGTTGCATACGCAAGGGAATTTAATGGACGAATTGAAAAAGGTAAAGCGTGTATTGCAGAAACTATGTCCCGAAGCTCCTCATGAAACAATGTTGGTATTGGACGCAAGCATAGGACAGAATGCTTTAGTTCAAGCACGACAATTTAATGAAGCGATTGGATTGACCGGAATTACCATGACGAAGTTAGATGGCACGGCTAAAGGTGGAATTTTGTTTGCTATTGCTAATGAACTAGGAATACCCTTTCGTTACATAGGGATTGGTGAAGGGATAGAGGATTTACGACCCTTTGATGCAGCGCAATTTGTTGGTGCACTATTTAATGATCACATTTGACCAAGTGACTAAACGTTATCCAGGTGGATTTGAAGCGTTAAGCCAGGTAAATTTTTCTTTGCAAAAAGGCGAGATGGCTTTTCTTACCGGGCATTCGGGGGCGGGAAAAAGTACGTTACTTAAATTGATAGCTCTTTTAGAGTGGCCTACTTCTGGTCAACTAACTGTGAATGGTTTGCGTTTGAACCAGTTAAAAAAACGCGATGTTGCTGCACATCGCAGTCAATTGGGTATAACCTTCCAATCACCCTATTTACTTAATGATCGCACCGTATTTGATAATGTTGCTTTGCCTTTGCAAATTCAAGGCATGGCGTATCCCATGATTGCCAAAAGAGTACATGCAGCTTTGGATATGGTGGGGCTATTAAGCAAAGAAAAAATGCTTCCTATTCATTTATCCGGTGGTGAACAGCAACGCGTGGGAATTGCGCGTGCTGTAGTTCATAAGCCTGCCTTGTTATTGGCTGATGAGCCTACCGGAAATCTTGATCCCAAACTGTCAGCAGAAATCATGACTATTTTTGAGCAATTTAACCAAGTGGGTGTTAGCATACTCATTGCCACACATGATTTGCCATTGATTGCAGGAATGAAGCATCGTATTGTCATGCTTAAAGGAGGACGAATGTGTTAAAACGAGCCCAAGCAATCCTCGCTTATCACCTGCAAGCTGCGATTCTCAGTTTAAATTCATTATGCCGCAAACCCTTGGCTACCATGATGACCTCTCTTGTGATTGCTATTGCTTTAGCTTTACCGGCTCTTTTTTGGGTTTTTTCTGACAATCTATCCAGATTAACCGCAAGTTGGCAGCGCGGAGGGCATATTTCGCTTTATTTAACGCCCGGATTATCAGAAGCAGAACAGCAATCGGTATTGCAAAAAGTCCGTGGAACAGATGGCGTGGCCCAAGTTTCCTTAAAAACTTCTGCAGAGGGTTTGTCTGAGTTAATTCAGCAAGAGGGAATGCAGGATATTATGCGTTATCTTCCTGAAAATCCTTTACCTGCCGTTGTGGATGTTGTCCCTGCTTTGATTATCGACTCGCCCGCAAAATTAGATTTATTAGCACGGCAATTACAAACCATAGCGCAAGTAGAAAATGCAAAGGTTGATATGGAGTGGATTAGTCGTTTGCATGCACTTTTAGGTTTTGCAGCGAAGTTTGCAGATGCATTATTGGCCTTACTCGCAATGGCGGTCATTATGATTGTGGGTACTACACTCCGCTTGGCCCTCCATAATCGACAAGAAGAAATCCAGGTTTTGAAGTTAATTGGAGCAAAAGATCCGTTTATTCTCAGGCCTTTTTTATATTCAGGGGTTTGGTATGGCGCCTTAGGCGCTGTTTTTGCCGTCTTTATGGTTAATATCTTTATTTTTAGCCTAGGAGCCGCGGTAAATCAGTTGGCCGTTGCTTATCAAATGCACTATCCGTTAACTGGACTATCAATGCGACAGATCTTGCTACTTGTTTTATTTGCAATTATACTAGGATGGATGGGGGCGCGTTTATCTGTAAAACGGCAATTGGCTTCCATTGAACCTCAATTATGAGTTGTTCTTTCATTTTATATCTTGTTTTTACAGAGAAATTTTTAAAGGAAGAAGCATGAGTCAATATTTGCAACTTGCCGAAATGAATTTACCTGTGGGCAGTCTTGATTCCTACATTCACAGGGTCAATCAAATTCCTATGTTATCCTTAGAGGAAGAAATCGCTTATGCCGAGCGTTTTCATACTGAAGGGGATCTTGAGGCTGCACGACTTTTGGTTCTTGCTCATTTACGTTATGTTGTTCGCGTCGCTCGTGGTTATTTAGGGTATGGTTTACCTCTGAACGATTTAATTCAAGAAGGCAATATCGGTTTGATGAAGGCGGTAAAACGCTTTGATCCCAAGATGGGTGTACGTCTTGTTTCCTTTGCAGTGCACTGGATAAAAGCAGAAATACATGAGTTTGTTTTACGCAACTGGCGTATTGTTAAAATTGCAACAACCAAGGCACAGCGTAAATTATTTTTTAACCTTCGCCAAATGAAAAATCGTTTAGGCTGGATGAGTAATGAAGAGGTTAATGCTGTAGCAAATGATTTGGGTGTAAGCCGCGAAGACGTATTAGTTATGGAACAACGTCTGAACGCGATGGATACACCTTATGATGCTCCAGATGCGGACGAACATGATGAATTTTATACAGCACCAGAGCGATATTTATTTAATGCGAATGATGATCCTTCTGTATTGTTGGAAAAGGAAAATGCAGGCGATCATGGGCGTGAACGACTGATGCTTGCCCTGGACCAGTTAGACGAACGCAGTCAGGACATTTTACAGCAACGTTGGTTAGCTGAAGAAAAGCTAACATTACACGATTTGGCTAAGAAATATGGCGTGTCTGCTGAACGTGTCCGGCAGCTTGAAAAAAATGCCATGAAAAAACTGCGGCAATATATAGAAAGTGAGTAATTCCTTAATTCCGGGGGCTCTATGCGTTCGGGATTGACCTATCTTCGCGAACGCATACAGTATATGTAGCCTTTGTGAAGGGATGCGGGCCCCGGGATTCCTATAATAGAGTTCTTGTGTTCCGCTTGCCTTACCTATATTTTGTTTTATTCCAAAAAATTACAAACCAACGGGCCAACTCGTTCATCCAATAAGACACTTACATGATTTGCATCGGGAAGTAAGCAGAGCTTGGAATTTGGATATTTTTCACAAAACACAATTGATTCTTTAGTGCTAATCGTATTATCTAACTCTCCATGAATGCATAAAAAAGAGATGCCAGGGGATTGAGCAATGAAATGGTGTAGCCGTATTAATTTAATATCAAATTGTGCTTGTTGCTTCATAACCTGGCGAAGCTGCAGATAACCATGGCCACTTAGTTTAAATTTTTTTGCAATGCGATTAACAGGGCTGCGCATTTGTGTTGGTGATGCAATTAAAATTGCACGTTCAGGTTTATGATTTAATTGCCATTCAGGAAGTTGACCGGCTACATTGAGAGTATTGAGTAACATCGAGCCACCAAAAGAATGTCCAATAACTGCATAGAAAGGTCCGTGCTGATTGATGGCATCCTTCAAAATAGCAACCGCATCAGTCCAGGGTAGTTGTAATCCTTTTGCTTCTCCATGTGCGGGAAAATCAAGAGCATATACTTCATAACCTTGCTGATATAGCGCCTCGATTATGCGAGCCATATAGGCTGCACGTGATATCCACCCATGAGTAATCAGTATTTTTTTCCCTTTTGAGTTTTTTTGGGGTACAAAACGATGCAGTACATGGTGCCGTGGGAATTCCTGGTGAATTACTTCCGTACGTCTACCCTCAATAAACTCACAAGCTAGTTTGGCAAAATCTCTATATTGCTTTTCCAGAGGAAGAAAGATAGGAGTAATAAACGCTTGATAACACAATTGTGCATGTAAAATATCTCGTACATGGATTAATGATGAAGTTATCATAATTAGATCCCCTTCTGAGTTTACTTTAATTGTAGCACCTAAAATAAAACATTTTATCAAAAGAGTATTTTATCGTTTCGTCTTTAATTGGTTTATACCTGTCAAACGGTTTACGGTAAGAAAAGGTGAGCGGAACAATGCAAAAACTGTTATGTGCAGAATTCGAACTTAATACATTTCATAACTTTATCTCTTTAGCTCAATTTTATAAACTAGAACTCCTAAAAGTTAATTCGGGATTATTTCAGGGGACTTGAGATGCATACTTCAAATTATATTTATCATGATGATGAGCAGGAACTCCATGGATTTGTTGCTTATGACAAATCCTTTGTGGGGCCGCGTCCTGCTGTACTGGTTGTTCATGATTGGTCCGGTCGTAATGAATTTGCCTGTGATAAGGCAAAATTACTTGCAGAGATGGGCTATGTCGGTTTTGCTGTAGATATGTATGGTCAAGGAACGCTTGGTTCTACAATAGAGGAAAAACAGGCATTAATGACTCCTTTAGTTTCTGATCAGGCCCTACTACGACGCCGTGTTCAAGCTGGATTGACGGCTGTAAGTTCTATGTCTGAGGTTGATAGTAAGCAGGTTGCAATTATTGGGTTTTGTTTTGGCGGTATGTGTGCTCTTGAGTTGGCTCGTTCTGGAGCCGACATCAAAGGTGTAGTAAGTTTTCATGGTTTGCTGCACAAACCTGGAACTCTGAACTCTGAACCGATTAAAGCTAAAATTTTGGCTTTGCATGGCTATGATGATCCTATGGTTCAACCCGATATTGCCCAGGCATTTTGTAAAGAGATGACTGATGCGAATGTAGATTGGCAAATGCATATGTACGGACATGTACAGCATGCTTTTACTAACCCATTGGCACATGATACGCAATTGGGAACCATTTACAATGCAGCTGCGGCTCAACGTTCATGGCAAGCAATGATCAATTTCTTGCAAGAAATTTTAGGGAAATAGTTTCTGTTCCGCTCGAATGAAATTGAGGGACAGGGTGATGTTAGGATGATAAATCCGGAACTCCAATTTGTTCAGATCATGCTAAGTTCTATCGGGAATATTTTAAGGTGTGTTGATAATTCATCGTAGCCGACGTTCCGCGACTTCATCGCGAAAGGCGGTGGGAAGATGAATTGTCAACATCCCTTAGTTGGTAGCGAAATAAATTTTAAAACTATTCTCATTGGACTCGATTATTGGACAATAAAGAATTATAATCTCGAAAAATAATCTTGCTTCTGTTTCTGTGTTTTTTCCATAAGTCTTTTACTATTGACGTTAAATATAATATATTGGATGAATGTAAGTTCTTACTCGCTTCTTTTAAGAATAAGCAATAAAACAAACCAAATTGTGGAAAATCAACTAATTAGTAGAAGCTACTCCCAATTTGAGTTTTTCATCCGGTCATAACACTATGAAATTGCATCACTTTTTTGAGCAATCAGTTGATAATTATTCAGACAATATTGCTTTGATTTGCGATAATGCGTTTATTTCCTATCAAGAGTTAGAAAATCGTGCTAATCAATTAGCTCATTATCTTCATGAGAACAAAGTCTCCAAGGGTAGCATTGTAGGCATTCTATTAGAGCGATCTATAGAATGCTATATTGCTATATTGGCGACGTTAAAAACAGGCGCAGCTTATGTGCCTATTGAGGTAGATTATCCTGACGAACGAATTAATTATATTTTCTCCGATCTACCTTTTGATGCGGTTTTAACTTCGTCTATGCAATTGGCCCAGAAAAATCTGGCATGGCCAACTTTTTATGCAGTTGATAAATTGGCCGAAGAAATTTCCAGGCGTCCAGCGCAGCGATTAACTCTTCAAGAAGAGTTAACTGCTGATGACTTGTGTTACATCATTTACACTTCAGGTTCTACAGGAAAACCAAAAGGGGTAGAAATTACCCAACGCAGTATTTGCCATTATGTGCAAGTTGCGAGCAAACTTTATAATATAAAAAGTGATGATAAGGTATACCAAGGCTTTTCTTTGGCATTTGATGCCTCTTTAGAAGAGTTTTGGATGGCTTTTGCCAATGGCGCCGCACTTGTTGCATGTACAGCAAAAGAAGTGCGATCGGGTCTAGGTCTAATCCCCTTTTTACAACAACACCGAGTTAGTGTTTTTTCAACAGTACCTACTTTATTGTCTACTTTAGAAGGCCAATTACCTGATCTACGTATTTTAATCTTGGGTGGAGAATCTTGCCCATCCAGTTTGGTTAAGCGTTGGAGCAGAGAGGGGCTGCGGATTATTAATACTTATGGTCCCACTGAAGCAACGATTATTGCAACTTATGCAGAATGTCATCCTGAACAGGAAGTTACCATTGGTAAACCCTTGCCTGGTTATGAAGTGCTCATCGTTGATGAACAATTACGAGAAGTCGCTGAAGGAGAGGAGGGCGAGTTGTGCATTGCTGGAGTTGCCCTAGCTCGTGGTTATGTTAATCGTCCCGAAGATACAGCAAAAAAATTTGTTGTAAATCCATCAAATAAAAATCAACGCTTATATCGAACAGGGGATTTAGTTTCAAGAGCGCCTAGCGGTGATCTCCTTTTTGCAGGGCGAATCGATGATCAAATCAAATTGCGTGGATTTCGTATTGAATTAAATGAAATTGAAACCATAATCATGCAATATGCAGGAATTAAACAAGCCGTGGTTTCTTTGCAAACCCTGGAGCAACCTACACTCGTTGCATATCTGATTCTTGATCTAAAAAATGCATTTGATATAAATGAATTTAAAACCTTTTTAAGGTCACGCTTACCTGATTACATGCTTCCGTCTCTAATTGAGATTTTAGAAACGTTTCCAGTTTTAGCCAGCGGTAAAGTGAATCGCAAAGAACTTCCTAGACCCGTGCAAAAGTCAGAGAATGTTTATATAGCACCTGAGTCTGAGTTAGCTAAGGAAATTGCTCTAGTCTGGGAGAGCGTATTTGACTGTAAGAATATCTCTGCTGGAGCAGATTTTTTCTATGATTTAGGTGGGCATTCATTACATGCAGCAAAAGTAATTTCTAATTTACGCAAAATACCTGCCTTAAAAAATATCTCAATTCTTGATTTATATAAAAATCCAACAATTAAGCAATTAGAACATAAGTTTAGTGATCCTCTCAGTAATCCACAAATTGATGCGCAGCAAGCGGCTAAGAAAAAGTACAAAGTACCACAATGGAAATATTATTTGTGTGGGGTTGGTCAATTTTTTGGCTGCTTATTGCAATACGCAATAGGTACTTTACAGCTATTGGCTGTTATTTTGTGCTACAGCTGGGTTAGCTCTGAGTATTCGATTATTTCTAGAGAGTCACAGCTTGCATTTTTAGCTTTGTTTTTATCGATGCCAATCATTTCGTTATTTATCACGATTGGTTTGAAATGGATATTATTGGGACGGGTAAAGCCAGGTGAATATCCACTTTGGGGATGGTTCTATTATCGTTGGTGGTTAGTGCAAAGGCTGCAGAAGAATTTGTTTTTAGCTAAATTCTTAGTCGGTTCACCGTTAGCTGGTATCTATTATCGCTTACTAGGAGCTAAAATAGGTAAGAACTGTTATTTGGGTTCCATGCAAATTTCTGCACATGATTTGTTGAGTATCGGAGATAATACTTCTATTGGTGCGGACAGTAGACTTAACGGTTATATCATCGAGGACGGTTGGTTAAAAATAGGTCCCATCAATATAGGCAATAATTGTTATATAGGATCACGTGCAGTAGTTGGATTAAATACACAGATTGAAGATCATGGTGTCTTGGATGAAATGTCCATGCTGCCTGATCAAGGCTTAATTCCTCAAGGAGCCTATTTTTCAGGCTCTCCAGCGGTACCTGGTACTATTCCTGCGGACCATGTTACTCGGAAAAAAGTTGCGGTTGATGAATCTACCATGCTGGAAAATACCCTTTTTGGTATTTTGCATTACTTAGGCGTCGTTTTTGTCATGGTAGTTTATTATTTATGCTTAATTCCCTCAATCTCTTTTATTAGCTATTACTATGATCAGAGTCATTACTTGACCACCATGTTTTTTGCCGTACCTTTAGGGGCGATCCTGTTTTTAGGATTATATTATTCATGCATTGTGCTCTGTAAAAAGATTATTTTGGATAAGGTAAAACCTGGCGATTATCCCTTAAAGAGTTTTTATTATTTCCGTCATTGGATTATGGTGAAATTATTGGATGGGGATGAAATCTCGATTATGGCAGACACTTTATATATGCCTGCTTTTTTACGATTGCTGGGGGCAAAATTAGGGAAAGGAGTAGAAATGGGAGAAACTCCGCATATTATTCCTGACCTGGTCACTATTGAAGAAGGTGGTTTTACCGCCAGTTCTGTAGCCCTAGCCTGGCCTAGTGTTTATAATGGATTTATTTCTTTTGCTCCGGTGACCATCGGGCGCAGAGGCTTTGTAGGGAATGTCAGTTTATTATCTGCTGGTAAATCGATTGGTGAAGGCGCTCTATTAGGATGTCTATCGGTGACTCCATCCGATGGGAGAGCAGAAGAGCCTTATTCTGCCTGGTTGGGTTCGCCTGCTGTATTTTTACCTAAGCGAGAGTTATTTGTTGGCTATTCTGATAAGGATACATTTTATCCCTCCAAAAAACTCTATTTCATGCGTTTACTCATTGAATTTATACGAATTATTTTACCATCGACATTTTCATTAATTGCATTATTCAATATGCTTTATGTCTTGGATTATATGTTAAGTGAGTATTCCTGGCTTGTTACCGCACTGGTTCTTCCACCAGTAGAGATGTTCATTACAGTTTGTCTTGTTGGGGTATTGGTCGGTCTAAAATGGATAATGTTAGGTAAATTAAAACCTTTAACCAAGCCTATTTGGGATCCCTTTATTTGGAAAAATGATGTGATTGAATATTCGTATAACTACTATACGAACCCACATTGGACTAATAAAGTTCTAGGGACTCCTTTTGCGCTTTGGGTACATCGTTGTTTAGGAACTAAAGCAGGGAAGAGGGTTTTTACAGACAGTGCTGAGTTTTCAGAATTTGATTTAATTACAATTGGTGATGATGTTTGTATCAATGCCGAGACAATAATTCAAACTCATCTCTATGAGGATCGAATATTTAAGGTCTCTAATGTCACTATTGGTTCTGGTTGTAATGTAGGTGTTGGTTCAATTGTCCTCTACAACACGTTGATGGAAGATAACTCTTCTCTGGGTAGCCTTTCTTTACTAATGAAGGGGGAACGCTTGCCTGAAAATACTCATTGGGCTGGTATTCCTGCACAATCGACAGCGCTTGGAGTGTCACGCCAACAAGTTGCCCCGCAACGTGCTGCAGAAGAAAGTCCGGAAGAAGTACTTCCAGAGTTATTGTAGTCATGTCACAAGGGTGAAGTGAGGCAGAACTTAGGTTCTGCTTCGCTTCAATTAAGCTAAAATAATAGAACTTACCCCAATAAATAATTGTCAATCAAGCGGATGTTATCAATTCGTACTGCCGCAAAACGACGACCGTGATGTTCTTCAACATACTCTACAGCAATCCCTTTTTGAGTTAATTGTTTGATGATTTGCTCACATGTCCGCTCTTTTTGCTGAAATAATCTAGCAAAATCTTCAGCTAAGGCCTTTTGTTCCTGATTGAGACGGTTATTACGTGAGCTGTAAGCTAATCCACTTGGCTCACGGATCGTTGGACATGCTTTAATTTCAATATCCATAAAAAAGGCATTAACCATTCCTTGAATCAATAAGTACTGTTGATAATCTTTTTCACCGAAGTAGGCTCTATGAGGCTTAGCCAAGTTCAATAATTTCATAACTACAGTTAATACACCGTTAAAGTGCCCGGGTCTATGAGTTCCTTCCATAAGTTGGCAAAGTTGTTGCTCATGCACCTGATAATTGTATCCATCCGCATACATGGATTGCTCATTAGGAAGAATACAAAAATCGACACCAGAATCTTCCATAATTTTAAGATCCGCTTCTAATGTTCGTGGATAAAGTTTAAAGTCCTCGGTTTGATTAAATTGTGTTGGATTTACAAATAGACTGGAGACAGTATAGTGATTTTCTTTTTGACTGGCTAAAAACAAAGAGGCATGTCCGGCATGCAAATTACCCATGGTTGGCGCAAAGCCCAGAGTTAATTGCGTAGATAAAGTTTTACGAAAGCATACCCATTCGTTGAGATCGTGAAAAATTTGCATGAGTTACTCCTGAACTATGGTAACTAGTAAATTGTGGCTTGGATGAGATAAAACATAATCCAGGTTGGCATTCCTCAACCCAGCCACAATAGCTCTAACAGTTACAATTTGTGAACCAGCTTAATTATTGGTAAAAATATTCAAATAATTAGGCTGCCCACTTTCTAATTAAAATGAATGTTCCGCTGTTGGAAAATTGACCTGTTGAACCTGTTGGGCATAGGCATTTAATGCACCTAATAGAAGTTCCTTGCCTTGAAGGTATCTTTTGACGAACTTGGGATTAAATTCTGTTTGTAAACCCAGCATGTCATGCCATACAAGTACCTGTCCATCAGTATGAAAACCGGCTCCAATGCCTATAGTAGGTATACTTAACGACTCGGTTATTGTGAGCGCTAGTTGTTGGGGAACACATTCGATGACTAGAGCAAAACATCCAGCCGCCTCTAACTGATGAGCTTGCTGGAGCAGTTGTTCTGCCTGCTCTTGGTTTTTTCCCTGTATCTTAAAGCCACCTAATTGATGAATGGATTGAGGGGTTAAACCGATATGTCCTATAACTGGGACGCCGGCATTTACAAGATGAGAAATGGTTTGACACGTATCTGCATCAGCTCCTTCAATTTTCACTGCCTGTGCACCTGCTTGTAATAAACGTTTTACATTTTCTACAGTGTGACTCAGAGAACTTTTATGGCATAAAAAGGGAAGATCACTGATTAAAAATTGCTGATTCAGGCCACGTGCTACGGCTTGGGTATGAAGTATCATCATCTCCATGGTAGCCGTAACGGTTGTTTCATGGCCGTGTACTGCCATGGCTACAGAATCTCCGACCAGGACGCAATCAATATTTGATTCAGCTACGATGCAGGCAGACGGATAATCGTAGCAAGTTATCATGGAAATTTTTTGTTGCTCGTCTTTTTTACGTTTGAAATCATGAATTTTCATGCTGCACTACTCCTTAATAAAAAAGAGTAAGCATTATGATGGAAAGCGAAACATGTTATAGGTACCTGTCGCATGGATCAAGTCCTCCAAAAAAAATTAAAATATGAAGTCGCTGCCGATAGGTCAGCGCATTATGAGTAGCCATTAGTCGCTTCTCACATTGGTTATCATATTGCAAATTAGGATAGATGAGAAGTGGGTGTAAATGCGTTGTCCTGAGGAGGCCTCATAGTTGAACCCCGCGGATTACGCTTAAGGCTATGATGGCTATTTTGACTCGGGCGTTGCTACATTTTGCACATTATGCATTTTGTTCATCTATAATTCTGAGTTATTATTAATGTTTCGCACAGCCACTATTTCATCGTGGAAAATGCAACAAGTTGTGTGAAATATGTACTTTACAATAGGCTTTTTATGCAAATCACTGAAAAATTAACTCTCCCGGGTGAGCATGCTTTATTTTTACAAGGAGCGACTGGGAAACTGGAGGCAGTTTTAACTGTTCCAGAGCAGAATCATTCTGACTTTATCGCCTTTTTAGGGCATCCTCATTCCCTACAGGGTGGCACAATGAGTAATAAAGTAGTTACTACCTTAGCACGTGTCTTTAGAGAATTAAGTATTCCTTCATTGCGCTTTAATTTTCGTGGTGTAGGTCAATCGGAAGGATCTTATGACGCAGGGATAGGTGAAAGCGAGGATATGTTGGTGTTGGTTCGTGAGTGGCAAAAGGTGCAACCCGAGAAAAAACTTATTTTTGCGGGCTTTTCTTTTGGTTCTTATGTGACTTATCGCGCTGCGGCCCAATCGGATTCGAAATTATTAATTTCGGTAGCTCCGGCAGTGCATCATTATAATTATCAAGAATTTAATCCGATCCCATCTCCTTGGCTCATTGTACAAGGTGATGAAGATGAAGTAGTTCCTCCTGCTTTGGTTTTTGATTTTGCTGCCCAAGTTGAAATACCGGTAATTCAATTTGCGGGCACAGGCCACTTTTTTCATGGAAAATTAATTGAGCTGAAAGCAAAGCTCATGGAATACATTCGAACTCAGGTTATTTTATAATGAATTTGATTACTCAATATGAAGCCGCAATTCATCGCGGCGACATCGATGATGATCCCTTGCAACGGATTATATTGACGCATCTGGAGTGTCTTGCTAATAGCGTAAAAAAATCGAATTCCTCCTGGTTTTATCCACTAATTAAACCTCGAATTAAGGGGATATACCTTTATGGTCCTGTTGGGGTAGGAAAAACATACTTAATTGATTTATTTTATGACTGCCTCGAAGAGAAAAAAAAGGCTCGCTTTCATTTTCATCATTTCATGCAACAAGTTGATGCGCAGTTAAGACGATTGCAAGGACAGAAAAATCCTCTTCGTCAAATCGCCAAGGAATTGGCCAAAAAGACACGGGTACTTTGTTTTGATGAGTTTATGGTCCATGATGTTGCTTATGCCATGATTTTAGCGGAATTATTGCAATCTTTAATTGCTTATGGCGTTATTTTGGTAATTTCTTCAAATATTCCTCCAGATGATTTGTATCGCAATGGAGTTCATCGGAAACGATTTTTACCAGCCATTGCAGCAATTAAGGAACACTGCGAGGTACTGCATTTAAATGAGCAAAGAGATTATCGGGTTGGGAGAGCGCCATTGTTAGATGCTTATTTATTTCCTTTAAATGAGCATACCACTTCGGTTATGGAGCAACAATTCACGCTTTTGACGCGCGAATTTAAAGAAAACGGTACTATTACAATACAGAATCGCGAGATTCCATACCTAAAGCTTGCAGAACAATCGATTTGGTTTGCTTTTGATATTCTTTGTAATTTGCCCCGCAGTCAATTGGATTATTTAGAGATCGCAGATAAATTTGACACTATATTTCTAAGTAATATACCTGCATTAACAGCCAATCATACCTTGCAAACAATTATGTTCATTCACTTTATTGATGTGATGTATGATCGCGGAATCAATATTATTATTTCTGCAGAGGTTGCAGTTGAGGAGTTGTATGTTGAAGGCGAAATGCAAGAAACCTTTAAGCGTACATTAAGTCGTTTGCTGGAAATGCAGTCGGTAGATTATTTGGCACGTCACCCCAAAAGACAACTTAAGGAGTTGATTTCAGATAATTCTTGAGCGCGTTAGTAGTAAAAGTGACCCAATATGGGTTCCGCTTTGCTTTACCTCGGCTACGAATTTATCTAAAATCAAAATAAATGTATAATTTTTTCCTAAATTGAGAATGATTCTCGATTTCATTTGTGTTAATATGATTAAGTTATTTCACGAGTTGCTATTAGAAACATGATAAAAATTACAGAGTTAGTACAAGGCGATAGAGTACGGTTAACTAGTTTTGGTGCAACAGAGATGCAATACAGACGCAGACTTTTGTCTTTGGGAGTGACTTGCGGTACTGAGTTTTTAGTTGTCCGAATGGCTCCTTTAGGATGTCCTATACAAATTGAAGTCAGAGGAACTGCCTTAACTTTGCGCAAGGAAGAGGCGAGCCAATTGATTTTGGAGCGTATATGACTCATGTACTATTAGTCGGTAACCCTAATTGTGGCAAGACTACTTTATTTAATGCATTAACTGGTGATAATCAGCGCATAGGAAACTGGCCTGGTGTGACAGTCGAAAAGAAAACAGGGGCCTTTCTTGTTGCGCAGCAACGAATTGAAGTGACGGACTTACCGGGAATTTATTCTCTTGTAGCGCATGCGGATGGCATCAGCCAAGATGAAGAAATTGCGGCCCAGTCTGTTGTAACCATTGACGCAGATTGCATTATTAATGTGATCGATGCATGTCATCTCGAGCGGCATTTATATTTGACCACCCAAATTCTGGAATTAGGAAAACCTGTACTGCTCGCGTTGAATATGATGGATATTGCTCAGCAAAGAGGTATATCCATAGATCCAAAAGCGTTATCACAACAATTAGGTTGTCCTGTTATTCCGATTCAGGCGCATAAAAAAATAGGTATGACTCAACTGATGGAGGAATTGACTCGATTACCTCAAGCAGTTACTCCCTTGATGCTTCCTCTATCCAAACCGATACAACAGACACTAATGACTTTGGAAAACACTTTGATTGACGAAGGGTATAGTCAATCGCTTGCTTATTATTATGCCCGCAGGCTCGCGGAGGGTGATAAGTTACTATTCGATAAGGCAATCAGCCAGGACTTAACTTTATTGAACGAAGTAGATCCTAGTCTTGATGTATTATTGGCAGATGCACGATATCAGAAAATACATGAACTAGTTACGGACGTACAAAAAAAGCGCAGTGATGCCAGTGAACATTTTACTGCCAAACTCGATAAGATTATGTTGCATCGTGTTTTTGCTCTCCCCATATTTTTTGCGATGATGTATTTGATGTTTTTATTTGCGATTAATGTCGGTGGCGCTTTTCAGGATTTTTTTGATATCAGTACCGATACAATATTCGTACAAGGGACATCCTGGTTATTACAACAAATTCAAGCACCTAATTGGCTAATCGCTTTATTGGCAAATGGTGTTGGAAAAGGGATCAATACCACGTTAACGTTCATCCCGGTTATTGCTGCCATGTTCTTCTTCTTATCCTTGTTGGAAAGCTCCGGATATATGGCAAGAGCAGCTTTTGTTGTGGATAAGGCGATGCGGAAGATGGGGCTGCCAGGTAAGTCATTTGTGCCGATGATTGTTGGTTTTGGATGTAACGTTCCTGCGATTATGGCTGCTCGTACCTTAGATTCAGAACGCGATCGATTATTAACAGTAATGATGAGCCCTTTTATGTCTTGTAGCGCACGTCTGGCCATTTATGCAGTATTCGTTGCCGCATTTTTTCCATCTGGTGGACAAAACGTTGTGTTTTCTTTGTATCTTATAGGGATTTTGATGGCTGTGTTAACAGGATTTCTCTTGCGCAAAACAACTTTAAAAGGGCATGCTTCTCCCTTAATTTTGGAGCTTCCTGCTTACCATAAGCCTGCACTTAAGCGTTTATTTAAAGAGACTTTTATGCGCTTGCGTTTTTTTGTTGTGCGTGCAGGTAAATTAATTGTACCTATTTGTGTTATTTTGGGTGGTTTAAATGCCATTACTTTAGATGGTGGGATTAATTCGGCTGAAGCGAGCACTCAATCATTGCTCTCTTTAATGGGACAATCGATTACTCCTCTATTTAGCCCCATGGGCATCCATCAGGACAATTGGCCTGCAACGGTAGGGTTACTAACTGGAATGTTGGCCAAAGAAGTAGTAGTTGGTACGTTAAATTCACTTTATGCGCAAGTAGGTCATGTGACTGAAATTGCTGCCGCACATTTTGATTTTTGGGCAGGTATTAAGGCGGCTTTTTGGTCAATTCCACAAAATTTAGCTCAATTGGGTTCTGCTTTGATGAATCCTGTATTGGCTAGTGCAGCAGACAGTCCTGTATCTCAGTCAGTATATGGAGTTATGGCGGAGCGATTTGATGGTAAAATAGGGGCTTATGCTTATCTGTTGTTTGTACTTCTTTATATTCCGTGCGTATCTACTATGGCGGTAATTCGACAAGAAGCAAATAAGAAATATATGTGGATTTCTGTAATTTGGTCTTTTGTGATTGCGTATGTTACCGCAGTTTTATTTTATCAATTGGCTAAATGGATTCAGAATTCAGAGCAAAGTATAAGCGGGATTGTTGTCTTATTATTGATTCTGCTTTTTGCTATGGGAGTACGCCAATACACCAAACGCAGCTCAAGGGGGAATGATGCTGTTGCAAATACGTGATTACATTTGCCGTGAAGGTGTGGTGAGCACCCAACAATTGACTAGGGAATTTCGTTTGGATCTTCCAGCATTACAACCTATGCTTGATTTATGGATCGGGAAGGGCGTAATCCGTAAATGCCAGGAAAAGGCAAATTGTCAAAGTACATGCTTTAAGTGTCGCTCTAGCGCCCCTGAATATTATCAATATGTTTTATAGTTCGCTGATGTGCCAATTCTATTTTTTTACGGGTTTTTTACTTAAGCTGTTTTAACTTTCGTGCTCATTCACTAAATTTGGGCTAATATACTCATATAGGTTTGATTTACGTGTGGTAAGCAAATGGCTGATGAACCAGATATTCCTACTGCTGACGAAAATTTAGAAATAATCGATACTATCGATAACAGCATCGACTTGCGCAAGTTGCAAATGGAAGAAGATTTAAATGATCCTGTAACTTTGGTTGAGCGAGTTTACCAAATCTGGTGGCATTGGGCTGATTTCCAACTTTATATTGTATCTCCATCCATAGATCTTGTTTCACCTCCTGTAATTATTAAACCTGAACTAATTCCCGGAACAAATGAGTTTGAATTTGTATATTCTATTCTTGATTCAGGATCAAAATTATCTACTTCCAAAGGTGAGGAGCTGTTCTCCGCCGGGATGTCAATGTATAAGCTCTATATGACCATAGAAAAAATGATTTATATTCTGGTTGAGCGTTTGAAAGAAGAGGGTGTTGATAAAGAAACAGAGGTGCAAGTAGCTTTCGGTGGGCATTTGCTTCCCCAAAGAAAAGCCTTTGAGTCGATTATCAATTTACCCTACAATGTCGTAGTAACTAACTTTGATCCGGGTGCATGGGGTGAGCGTTACTTACAAATTGTCAAACAAAATGCAGACAAGTACGGATATCCTTCTGAATCGCCACGTGAAATATTTAGACAACCCTATAAAACAGCCGGGTCAGGTCCCAAAAGATAATTATGTTCATTCGACTCGTCTTTAATGCACTTTTTATTATCTATCCAATTATTTTTAGTTGAATTTTATTAAATCACTTTATATCCTTGCCATATGCAATGGCTTGCGACATCTTTACAAAAGTTTCCTTAGCAATACAATAGATTGGTCTTACATTTGGCACATCAGATATAAGCACAATAAAAGATCGAAATGTTACAAAATATGATTATTTGCATTATTTAATGATAATTTGTAAGAATATTCATTTTGATTGAGTCAGCTGTCTAAGTATTATTTAACAGTATTTACAAAATTTATTTTGAATTAAAGATTTTTTAATGAATGAGGTAACTAAAGAGAGTTTATTTGAATTAGATGGATACAAATTAAAATTTGCTCGGATTACGCAGGAGCTTATCTTGCACGATAAAAACAGAGTGCTATACTTCGCATTTGTGCTATTTAATTAACTTTTCTAATTAAGGAAGAAATTCACAGTGAACAAAAAAAGACCCGTTAATCTGGATTTGGGCAGTTTAAAATATCCCCCTATGGCTATAGCGTCCATCTTACATAGGATTTCAGGGGTAGTTTTATTTTTACTGTTACCCATTATGTTGTACATTTTTGGCCAGTCAATGCAATCAGAAGAAACATTTTCACAGGTGAAAAATTTGCTGTCTCATCCTGCTTATAAAATGATCATGTGGGCATTTGGTGCCTCAATGATTTACCATTTGCTAGCAGGGATTAGGCATCTTTTGATGGATATGGGGTTTGGTGAGCATCTTGATGCTGGTAGGCGTTCGGCTGTTTTAGTCATTTTTCTTGCTATTATTTTGTCAATTTTTCTAGGAATCTGGATATGGTAAATAATGTCACCAGCTTAACAGGTAATGGGTTAAAGGATTGGTTGATTCAAAGAGTTACAGCCGTTTATTTTGCTGCATATGCTTTTTTTATCATTGGTTTTTTGTTATTGCACCCTGAACTGGGGTTTGCGCAATGGCACGCTCTTTTTTCCCATGTTTTAGTTCGAATTGCATCGCTTATCGCATTGTTTGCGCTTTCCTTGCATGCATGGGTAGGTATTTGGACTGTGACTACCGATTATATGAAGTGTACTGCTCTGCGTTTATCAGTACAAATGTTAGTAGTTTTATGGCTCCTTAGTCAATTTCTCTGGGGCTTAATGATCCTTTGGGGGCAGTAGCATGGCAATTGCACGTAATAAATTTGATGCAGTAATTATTGGCGCTGGTGGGGCTGGAATGCGAGCTGCACTGCAGATGGCAAATTCAGGTTTAAAGGTCGCACTTTTATCTAAAGTATTTCCAACTCGGTCACATACAGTATCTGCTCAAGGAGGTATTACTTGTGCACTGGGAAATGCGCATGAGGATGATTGGCGTTGGCATATGTATGATACCGTGAAGGGTGCAGACTATATTGGCGATCAGGATTCAATCGAATACCTTTGCAAAACAGGCCCCGAAGCAGTATATGAGCTCGAGCACATGGGATTGCCTTTTTCACGCATGGATAATGGTAAAATCTATCAGCGTCAGTTTGGCGGTCAATCCAAAAATTTTGGTGGCGATCAAGCCGCGCGAACTTGTGCTGCAGCAGATAGAACAGGACATGCTTTATTACATACACTCTACCAACAAAATTTAAAAGCTAAAACACACGTATTTAGTGAATGGTATGCGCTTGATCTCGTGAAAGATTCGCATGGACATATATCCGGTGTTACAGCGATGTGTATCGAAACAGGTGAAGTAGTATTTTTCCAATCAAGAGTATGTATTTTGGCTACCGGTGGCGCAGGCCGTATTTACCAATCTACAACCAATGCCTTTATTAATACCGGTGATGGTTTTGGTATGGCATTAAGAGCTGGTATCCCGTTACAAGATATGGAGATGTGGCAGTTCCATCCTACTGGTATTGCTGGAGCTGGTGTTTTGGTGACGGAAGGATGTCGAGGTGAAGGCGGTTATCTGATTAATAAAGACGGTGAACGTTTTATGGAACGTTATGCACCGCGAGTTAAGGATTTAGCTTCCCGAGATGTAGTTGCTCGATCTATGGCTCTTGAGATCCGTGCTGGCAAGGGTTTTGATCCTAAAGGAGTTGATCACGTTAAATTAAAATTGGATCACCTGGGTGCCGATCTGATTAAATCACGCCTGCCAGGAATTCGTGAATTATCTATAAAATTCGCAGGAGTAGATCCAATTGTTGAGCCAATTCCCGTAGTTCCTACTTGTCACTACAGCATGGGCGGTATACCTACCAATATGTATGGCCAAGTACTTACCAAATCCAACGGTATTGAACATACTGTAGAAGGTTTATATGCAGTAGGTGAGTGTGCTTGTGTTTCTGTACATGGTGCGAACCGTTTAGGTGGCAATTCATTACTGGACTTAGTTGTCTTTGGCCGCGCAGCAGGATTGCATGTTGAAGAATTATGGCAGTCAAATCAATTACCTGAGATGACTTATATTAGTGATGATGATATTGCGCCATCTTTGCAACGATATAACCGATGGAATAATTCAACAGACGGTGAAAGCCCAGCAGTAATTCATGATGAAATGCAACGTGTCATGCAAGAAGACTTCGGTGTCTTCCGTACAGGTGAAGTAATGGCTTCTGGCTTAAAACGTCTTCAGGCCCTGCGTGAACGTTTGGCGCATGCTAAATTAGAAGATAAGAGTAAGATATTTAATACAGAGCGAGTTAGTGCATTAGAGTTGGATAATTTGATGGCAACTGCATATGCTACAGCGCAGTCTGCAATTGTTCGTACAGAAAGTCGTGGTGCTCATAGTCGTGAAGATTATCCAAAACGCGATGATGCGAACTGGATTAAACATACGCTATATTTTGAGGAAGGTGAGAAGATTGATTTTCGTCCAGTTAATGCATCACCTAAGCATGTCGAGCCTTTTGCGCCGAAAGAACGCGTTTACTAAAGAGGATAGATTACATGGCAGCAGATAGTAGAAAATTGACCCTATCAATATATCGCTATAATCCTGAGGTGGATGCTAAGCCTTATATGAAAGATTATGAATTGGAGATTCCAGTTAAAAGTGATCCTATGCTACTCACGTTACTCGAACGATTGAAAGCAGAGCAGGATCCATCCATCACATACAGACGTTCTTGTCGCGAAGGGGTATGTGGTTCGGACGGCATGAATATAAATGGGACAAATGGTTTGGCTTGTATTACTCATGTGTCTCAGTTGAATACCGATAAAATAGTTGTGCGTCCTTTGCCTGGATTTCCAGTAATTCGTGATTTAGCAGTTGATATGACGCAGTTTTATCAACAATATGAGCGTATAGAGCCTTATTTGCAAAATAATGAGGTTCCTCCCGCTCAAGAACGGTTACAATCACCAGAGGAACGCGCTCAACTTGATGGATTATATGAATGTATTTTATGCGCATGCTGTAGCAGTTCATGTCCTTCATTCTGGTGGAATCCGGACAAATTTGTTGGTCCTGCTGGATTATTACAGGCTAGACGATTTTTAGCAGACAGTCGTGATACGGCAACAGCAGATCGTTTGGATAAATTGCAAGATCCATTCAGTGTATTTCGTTGCCGCAGTATTATGAATTGTACTAATGTCTGCCCGAAAGGACTTAATCCGACGAAAGCGATTTCCGAGATTCGCCAACAAATGTTAACAAAAGAGACCTAATAGTACTTTTCTTGTTTTTAAGGTACTGATAAAAGCCATGTAGAGAAAATATAATTCCCATACAATGGGAATGATCTTAAATGAGCTCGAAATCAGTATAAGGATGATCCCCGCACTTGCGGGGATAGCTGTTTTATCCACGGGGATGAGTGGAATAGCCAATTTACTGGTGGTAGTGATTAATACCCCTTTGGAGAAAAGAAAATGAGCAGTTCCGATCTGCAAAAAAAATGGGCTTCTTCCTATTTATCTGGCGGAAGTATGGCTTATGTTGATAGTCTGTATGAAGATTATCTTGCTGACCCGAGTTCGGTTTCATCCGATTGGCGAGCAGTATTCAGTGCTTTGCCTAAGGTGGATAGTGCCGAAAAAGAATTCTCGCATAGAGAGATTCGTGATTATTTTTTGCAGAATGCAGATAAAAAAGCAATACCTGTAGTCCAAGCTTCAGATAGTCAGCAATTTCGGATTGCAGATTTAATTAATGCATATCGCTCATTGGGCCATCATGCGGCCAAGCTTGATCCTCTGGAAATGACAAAACGTACTCCAGTACCTGCATTGGAATTGGAGTATCACCATTTATCCGATGTAGATAGAAACCGTAAGTTTTTTGCAGGCACTACATTTAATGGTCCAGAAATGACTCTGGATGAAATATATAGAGCCTTGCGCGAAACGTATTGTAGCAGTATTGGTATTGAATACATGCATATTTCTAATACTGAAGAAATAGAATGGCTGCAAGAACGAATGGAATCCGTGCGTGGCCGACTTAAGTTAGATGCAGCAAAAAAATTGCAAATTTTAAAAGATTTAATTGCTGCCGACGGTTTGGAGCGTTATCTAGGTACACGCTACGTGGGACAAAAACGATTCTCTCTTGAAGGGGGGGATTCATTAATTCCCATGATGAAAGAAATTATTGAGTGCGCTGGCAAAGATAATGTTAAAGAATTAGTTATTGGTATGGCACATCGAGGCCGCTTAAATGTATTGGTGAATGTATTAGGTAAAGAACCTAATCAACTATTCCAGGAATTTGAAGGCAAAGTAAAATATGAACGTACTGGTGATGTAAAATATCATTTAGGTTTTTCTTCAGATATAAAAACAAATTCTGGTTCAGTAGTCCACCTGGCTTTAGCTTTTAACCCTTCACACTTAGAAATTATTGGACCAGTAGTAGAGGGGTCTGTGCGTTCTCGTTTGGGGCGACGTAATGATTTGGACAAGAAAGAAAAAGTTGTTCCTATCGTTATTCATGGCGATGCTGCATTTGCCGGCCAGGGTGTCGTAATGGAAACGTTTAATTTTTCTCAGGCACGTGGCTATTGTACTGGTGGTAGCGTTCACATTGTTATCAATAACCAAATAGGTTTTACTACCAGCAATCCTCTGGACGCCCGTTCTACATTATATTGTACTGATGTGGCCAAAATGGTTCAGGCTCCTGTTATTCATGTGAATGGTGATGATCCTGAAGCAGTGGTGTTTGCGACCAGGCTGGCATTTGATTTCAGAATGAAATTTAAACGAGATGTAGTAGTAGACCTCGTATGTTACCGACGACATGGACATAATGAGGCAGATGAGCCGGCAGTTACTCAACCTGCAATGTATCGAAAAATCAAGTCGATGCGTCCCTTACGCGAAATTTATGCTGAACAATTGGTACAAGAAGGTTTTCTGACCAGTAAAGATGCTGAAAAATTAGTAGATGCATATCGCGATACGCTGGATCAGGGTAAAGCGGTTGTGGATTTGGTTCATGGTGATTATGAAGGTAAGTATGCAGTTGATTGGACCCCTTATCTGAATGCAAAATGGACAGATAAAGTCGATACCACAATCAAAAAAGAGAACTTACAAGCATTAGCTAAAATCTTAAACACGTTACCAAAAGGTTTTACATTACATCCGGTGGTTCAACGCTTATTAAATGATCGTGATAAGATGACGGCCGGTGAGTTACCAATGAACTGGGGATATGCTGAAATTATGGCATATGCCAGTCTAGTCCAAGAAGGTTATGGTGTGCGTTTGTCTGGCCAGGACTCTGGAAGAGGAACTTTTGCTCATCGCCATGCTGTATTGCATGATACTGAAACTGGAGAATCGTTTACTCCTTTGGAGCAAATCAGCAATAAACTCGACCGACCTTTCTCTGTAATCGATTCTGTACTTTCTGAAGAAGCAGTACTGGCGTTCGAATACGGATTTGCCGCGTCTGCACCCAATTTTCTGGTACTTTGGGAAGCTCAGTTTGGTGATTTCGCCAATGGGGCGCAAGTGGTTATTGATCAATTTATTAGTTCTGGTGAGCAAAAATGGGGTCGTTTATGCGGTTTAGTCATGTTATTACCTCATGGATATGAAGGACAAGGCCCAGAGCATTCATCAGCTCGTCTGGAGCGTTATATGCAGCTTTGTGCTCAGCACAATATGCAAGTTTGTACTCCAACTACACCCGCTCAGATCTTCCATTTATTAAGAAGACAGGTTATCCGGAATTTCCGTAAGCCATTAATTGTTATGACACCCAAAAGTCTTCTACGCCATAAATTAGCAGTTTCTCCATTGGAAGATTTATTCAAAGGTAAATTCCATACTATTATCCCGGAAATTGATACAATTGATGCACAAAAAGTTACAAAAGTAGTGCTGTGCTGTGGAAAGGTTTATTATGATTTGTTGCAAATGCGTCGTGATAAAGAATTAAACAATATTGCTTTAGTGCGAATTGAGCAATTATATCCATTTCCTAAAAAAGCACTTACGACTGAGCTAAATAAATATCCTCAGGCCAAGAAAGTTATTTGGTGTCAGGAAGAACCGCAGAATCAAGGTGTATGGTTCTCTTCTCAGCATAATATAATGGATTGTTTGCGTCCTGAACAAACCTTGCATTATGCCGGAAGAGAGTTTGCTGCGGCACCTGCTGTAGGAAGCCCTGCTCTGCATGCAAAAGAACAACAAGCTTTAGTAGAGCAAGCTTTATTGGACTGATTGTGAGTTTATCGTAGTCTGGATTATGGCTTTGCCTTTCCCCAGACTACAATTTGTTAACGAATTTAATAAAATAAGAAGGTATAACCATGTCTATTGAAGTCAAAGTACCTGTTTTGCCTGAATCGGTTGCAGATGCAACTGTAGCAGCGTGGCATAAAAAAGTAGGTGATAAAGTAAGCCGTGATGAGAATTTACTCGATCTAGAAACAGACAAAGTCGTACTGGAAGTTCCTGCACCTGCTGATGGAATACTGGCTGAAATCCTGTTTCAGGAGGGTGACACAGTTCGCTCAGGCCAATTACTTGCCAAAATAAAAGAAGGCGCTGGAGCTGAAACCAAAGAAGAAAAGGCTGACGCATCTAAGGCAAGTGAACAATCTGAACGTGATGAAGTAAGCGCTAAAGAAGATAAGTCAACCAGTCCTGTAGTTCGACGGATGATGGCGGAACATGACCTTCAGCCTGGGCAAATACAAGGTAGTGGCAAGGATGGTCGTATTACTAAAGAAGACGTTCTCGCTTATATCGAATCAGGTAGAGAAAAAACATCTAAATCTAAAGAAAGCGGAAAAGAGCCAACTCAAAGAGCACCTATGGGCTTACGTGAAGAGCGTCGGGTTCCTATGACACGCTTAAGGGCTAAAATCGCCGAGCGTTTATTGGAAGCTCAACACAATGCAGCGATGTTGACGACTTTTAATGAAGTCAATTTGAAAGCAGTTATGGACATGCGTACTCAATATAAAGACACTTTTGAGAAAAAGCACGGCGTCAAACTTGGGTTTATGTCTTTTTTCACCAAAGCTGTTGTCGAGTCATTAAAACGTTTTCCTGCAGTGAATGCCTCCATAGATGGTCAGGATGTGGTTTATCATGGCTTTTATGATATTGGTATCGCCGTATCTACTGAGCGAGGATTGGTCGTACCTGTGATTCGTGATGCGGATCAGATGAGTATGGCTGAAATTGAATTGGCAATTAATGATGCTGCAAAAAAGGCTAGAGAGGGTAAATTAGCCATGGAAGACATGCAGGGAGGTACCTTTACCATTACGAATGGTGGGGTATTTGGTTCTTTGTTAGCTACACCAATCATTAATCCACCCCAAACAGGAATTTTGGGAATGCACAAAATTGAAGATAGACCTGTAGTGGAAAAAGGACAGATAGTAATTCGTCCTATGATGTATGTGGCTTTATCTTATGATCATCGACTGATTGATGGTAAAGATTCAGTACAGTTTTTGGTAAGTGTGAAAGAGTTATTGGAAGATCCTGCGCGTCTTTTGCTTAATGTTTAATGAAATGTAACTGCGAAATTCGCATTGGCACATAAATGTAACTGGGTGAAGGCGCAGCTGGAGCCCAGAGGTTTTAAATTTATCAATTGTACATCCTGAGTTTGGTCTTTCTTCATCCGGGATATGATGCATAAATTAACACTTATGAGTATTGACGAATTTTGCATTTTTAGAAAGGTAATTGCAATGAATTTACATGAATACCAGGCCAAACAATTATTTGCTAGCTACAACTTGCCAGTACCAAACGGTGAAGTCGCTTACAGTGTTGAAGATGCAATGCAAGTTGCGTCACAGTTATCTACTGCTCGTTGGGTTGTTAAAGCTCAAGTCCACGCTGGCGGAAGAGGAAAAGCTGGTGGCGTGAAATTGGTATCGAATAAAGATGAATTAGCTGCAGCAGTCAAATCATTATTAGGTACTCGCTTAGTTACATATCAAACTGATGCTCATGGACAGCCAGTTAATGCTGTTTTAATTGAGGAAACATGTGATATCGGCAGAGAATTATATCTTGGAGCGGTTGTTGATCGCGCTACTCGCCGTGTCGTATTCATGGCTTCCACAGAAGGTGGTGTAGAAATAGAAAAAGTGGCTGAAGAAACGCCTGAAAAAATTTTTAAAGTAATTGTTGACCCATTAGTTGGTGTCATGCCATTTCAATGCCGTGAAGTAGGATTTAAATTAGGCCTGAAAGACGAGCAAATTAAACAATTTACTCATTTGATGATGGGATTGGGCAAAATGTTTGTTGATTGCGATCTGAGCTTATTAGAAATCAATCCACTGGTAGTAACAAAACAAGAACAATTAATTTGCTTGGATGGCAAAATTAATATTGATGGCAACGCATTATACCGTCAACCCAAATTAAAAAGCATGCGCGATACAACTCAAGAAGATGAACGTGAAAATCGTGCGAGCGACTGGGAGCTAAATTATATTCCTCTGGATGGAACTATTGGCTGTATGGTGAATGGTGCTGGTTTGGCGATGGCGACCATGGACGTGATTAAGCTTCATGGTGGTGAACCAGCTAACTTTCTTGATGTTGGTGGTGGCGCTACTAAGGAACGAGTCAGTGAGGCACTGAAAATTATTCTCTCCGATGACAATGTCAAAGGTATTTTGGTAAATATTTTTGGTGGTATCGTTCGTTGTGATCTCATTGCCGATGGTATTCTTGCTGCAGTGAAAGAAGTCGATGTGAAAATTCCTGTGGTGGTACGTCTTGAAGGTAATAATGCACAACTAGGTGCTGATATTTTAAATAAAAGTGATTTGAATGTGATTGCTGCAACCAGTTTAACTGATGCTGCGAAAAAAATTGTGGCAGCTGTTGCTTAATTACTAAATTTCGAGGTTAACAATGAGTGTATTGGTTAATAAAAATACTAAGGTATTGTGTCAGGGCTTTACTGGAAAGCAAGGGACTTATCATTCAGAACAAGCGATTGCTTACGGCACACGTATGGTTGGTGGCGTGACACCAGGTAAAGGCGGACAGATGCATTTAGGCTTACCGGTATTTAATACCATGCGTGAAGCCGTTGAAGAGACCAAAGCGGAAGCGAGCGTGATTTATGTCCCTGCACCATTTTGTAAGGATTCTATTTTAGAAGCTGCAGATGCGGGCATTCAATTAATCGTTTGTATCACAGAAGGTGTGCCTGTATTGGATATGCTGCAAGTAAAAGTCTATCTAGAAAATAATACACAAGCCCGTTTGATAGGCCCCAATTGCCCTGGAATTATTACTCCGGGTGAATGCAAAATTGGGATTATGCCAGGTTCAATTCACTTGCCTGGTAAAGTAGGTATTGTTTCGCGTTCTGGAACTTTAACTTACGAAGCAGTTAAACAAACCACAGATAAAGGTTTTGGTCAAAGTACGTGCATTGGTATAGGTGGCGATCCGATTCCTGGAACCAGTTTCATTGATGCTTTAGCTCTATTTGAACAAGATCCTCAAACAGAGGCGATTATCATGGTGGGTGAAATCGGAGGCTCTGCAGAAGAAGAGGCAGCCGAATATATTAAATTGCATGTTAGTAAACCTGTGGTCTCCTATATTGCGGGCGTAACAGCACCTGCTGGAAAACGTATGGGGCATGCTGGTGCAATTATTTCTGGTGGGAAAGGGACTGCCGCTGAAAAATATGCAGCTTTAGAAGCCGCTGGTGTGAGAACCGTACGTTCGCCTGCTGATTTAGGTGATGCAGTTGCCGAAGTTACAGGCTGGTAATCTATCAGGATGTAATTCTGGGTTAAGCAAGGCTATTATTAATTATTTTTGTGCTTTTATGATTTTTCTCATTCCCGCCAAGGCGGGAATTTATTCTTGCACTAGTACATGCCTTGTCAGAAATGGGATTCTGCTCTGCAGGACGACATTTTAATGGCCAATATATGTGAGCAAAGCCATGACCCAGAACAATTGAATATTAACTCTGGGTTATGTACCCAAATTTTTTACGGTACCTCATGACAAATTTTCGAAGCATAGCTGATATAAGACGAGAGTATGGTGATCTCAATTTAAGTGAACAATCACTTCCTGAAGATCCAATTGTTCAATTTAAGCTTTGGTTTGAAGATGTTTTAAAAAATGAAAAGAATGATCCAACTGCTATGGTTCTCTCCACCGTAGATAATCAAGGTTTACCAGATTCTCGAGTCGTTTTGTTAAAAGGTTTGGAAGGAGGGAATTTCGTCTTTTATACGAATTATCAAAGTAAAAAAGCAAAACAAATTCAAAACAACCCATATGTAGCACTTAATTTTTACTGGCCACAAATGGCAAGACAAGTGCGTATTCGCGGTCAAATCAAACCGATTGATAAAGAACAATCAGATCTTTATTTTTCTACAAGACCGATCAAAAGCCAATACAGCGCTATTGTTTCTCCACAAAGTCATGAAATTGAAGGAAGAGAGGCTTTGGAGAAATCCCTGAATGATTTAATTCAAAAACACGGACAAGAACCTGTATTACGTCCTACCTTTTGGGGCGGCTACATGGTTATTCCTGATGAAATCGAGTTTTGGCAAGGACGGGATAACCGTTTGCACGATAGGATTCATTATTATTTAAAAAATGGGCAATGGACGTTTCACCGTCTGGCACCATAGTAATAGCATGTACTAGCGGCAAAATTTGCCGGCAAAAACTTTAGTCCTGCCACAAATTTACATTTCCCCCCTTTTTTTGTTCTTACTCTATTTTTTCTGCTTTTAAAAGATACAGAAAAAAACTTGGCCTAATAATTGCTTTATATAAAATAGATTTATAAAACTCTACTCGATTCTTAAGTGATTTTTTGCCGGTTAAAGAAAAATTTGTCAAGATTTAGTAAATGTTTTTATTTGGTAAATAAGCGTTAATAGAAAGTCGTAAAATTGTTTTAAATGTAGAAATTATTAACAGTATTAAAGGTAAATACTGTACGAATAAATAGAGGGTATAATCATGAACGACATAACAGCCTTACTACCACATATTAAATTACGTTTTAACATAGAACATCCAAGCTATGAAGACAGTTATGCATTTGGATACGAATGTGCGCTGGCAGATGTAGCGGAACACGATAACCCATTTCGTGAAGGAACCCAACAAGCAGAACACTGGTTAGAAGGATGGTGGGATGCGATTGAGGGGGAAGAACCTTTATTTGAATTGAATGCTTTAGATAAAGAGGAATTGCCCACGGGTGAAGAAGTTGCTGCAAATGATCAAGAGTATGGTCATAAGCATGGCTTTTTGTCCCTGGTAATTGAAATTAGCGGCGCTATTGCAGCTTCAGCAATTGTTGGATACCAATTGTTTGAGTTGGTCGCATAGACTTTATACGCAAAAGTATTAAAGAAAATTTTATTTATTACTTTGTCGAATAGGTTTCCGTCCTTTAGGAGACGTCATCCCGATAGTAGTGAGGGAGCTCCAGTAGCGATATGAACATTATAACAAAGTTATCATGTTAAAATCAGGAGATCCTTCGTCGTTAACCCCTCAGGATGACGTGATTACGCACGACAGTGTCTATTATGCGCCAACCTGATTTGATGTATTTTAATTTTTGAAAAGCTTGAGGACCATAGACCGCATTCGCGCGGTTTCTGAAGGATTAAACTCTTTATAGATTTCACTGCCTATGTTGAGACATATAGTCACATTATCACCAAGCCCCTTAAGTAAGTCGACACCAGATAATTTAAGGAGTTTTATTTCTTGTGCAATCTCATTAGCCCAAGCATCAAGATAATGCATTTCGGTAAAAACTGGAAGGAAGATATGTTCTCCCTCTTGTAAAAATAACACCGCGGGTTGGTCATCACTTGAATTTTGTTCTACAGGAATAATGAAGTTGGCCTTAATAAATTCAAGATAAGCTTTATTCGCTTCTTTGGTATTTCCAGCTGCTTCAAGAGCTTCTTTAATTGCAAGGTTAAGAGCGTTCATTTTAAGCCTTAGTTATAATTTTGGACGATATGACGGCATTGTGGTGTAAAAACAGCCGAAAACAAGATACATCTATCGATACTGGGTATATCTTATGCCATATATATCAAGTAGGATTATTATAACCATTTTCTGTACCTATGAAAATGAAATCAAACTATGTGTTGAAATAAATGACAACAGCAGTATAATGTAGGTTTTGTTTGACAGATTTATTGCTCATTTTTTGGATAAATATTTTTAGATTTTTTCATTTTTATACTACTAGCGATACAAAAGTGAGTTGATAAATGAAATGCTGACAATCTTTATCCCGGGGTTATTTTTCGATGTGTGTGTTGTAACCCTTCAAAGCCAATTAGGATCTTATTAGCGTAGAGAGTTTATGAACAAAATACATGAGTCAAGAGTAGAAGTTTATACCAGTAAAAATTATTTAGGATTTGCTTGGTTGGTGTGGGGATTGGCTGCTGCATTCTATTTTTCTGATTATATGGCTCGTGTTGCTCCCGGAGTAATGCATCGATACTTACAAATTGATTTTGGAATTAACGAAGCAGGTTTTGGTATCTTGACTGCATCATTTTATATTCCTTATATCCTTATGCAAATTCCTGTAGGACTCACTGTAGACCGCTTGAGTATACGTTGGTTACTCACGGTGATGTCATTAGTTACGGCTTTTGGCTGTTGTGTTTTTGGTCTTGCGGATAGCCTGTTTATGGGATCAATAGGTAGGATGCTCATAGGATTTAGCGCCGCTTTTGCTTTCGTATGTTCACTTCGTTTGGCTACATCGTGGTTTCCCCCTACAATGCTCGGCTTACTTGCAGGTTTAACACAGGCTTTAGGAATGTTAGGTGCTGCTGCTGGAGAAGCTCCCGTCTCATTTTTAGTCACTAATGTGGGATGGCGGCACAGCATGTTGATTATAGCGTTTCTATTCATTGCACTTGCCGCTCTACTGTATCAATTCGTACAGGATAAACCTGGTGAGCATCGCAGTGAGGTCCGCTCTGTAAATCAGCTTAGTATTCTTCAGAGTTTAAAAGTCATATTATCGTGCAGACAAACTTGGCTTAATGCGTTATATGCTGGATTTTTATTTGGACCAACAGCTGTTATTGGCGAGGCAATTGGTCCTGCGTATCTTCAGTTTGGCAGGGGATTAGGTGCTCATGCGGCCGCTTTTGCTACTGGATTAATTTTTATTGGCTGGGGTATTAGTGGTCCTTTATCTGGTTGGCTTTCAGACAAGATGGGACGTCGCAAACCGTTAATGATTCTTTCTGCATTATTTGGTGTGCTTTTTACATCCTTGTATGTATTTAGTCCTACTTTAAGTCAAAACTCAGCTTATTTATTGTTCTTCCTATTCGGTCTAACTAATACTGGTGTTGCTATTGCTTACGCCGTTTCAACTGAAATCCATGATAGAAATGTGATAGGGACTTCTATTGCGTTTACCAACATGATATCGATTTTTGTAGGGGCGTTATTACAGCCTTTAGTTGGACGATTGGTTGACATGGTATCTGGTGCTCGTGCTTATAACGTCGAAACGTTATTACTTTCAGATTTCCAGGCAGGTTTGAAGCTGCTGCCACTTTGTTCCATAATTGCACTGGTGTTGGCATTTACTGTTAAAGAAACATATTGTAAACCCCAAAAAAATGCTTAAGTACCTGAAATTATGTTAATTGACAAGAAAATAGTTACTACTGTTTTTTTATAAGCTTATCGCACTCTGATGTTATTTACTGTTATACTTTCAGCGGCAGTTTTGTATGCGAATTAATAACATGGAGACGAGAATGAAAAAATTTACAGGATTAGTAATTATCCTGGCCGTTCTAATTCTAGGCGGATATTATGGTATGGGCGTTCTTACTGAACGAACAATCAGAAAGAATGTAGAAGTAATTGACCAGTCTAATGGGTTATATGCTGAAATCCAACAATACAACAAAGGATTATTCAACTCTGAAGCTCAAATTAAGTGGCGCCTACATATTCCCGAGCGTGTAGTACAAGATGAAAATGGACAGTCTAAAACTCTTCCTGCCCAAGACTATAATATGGTGATGCCACTAACAATCCATCATGGCCCTTTTATCTATGCAAACAAACAATTACGTTTTGGATTGGGTTATGGCGAGGCAGTTTTTCCATTCCCAGCAGAATACAATCAACAATTTGATGCACAATTTACTTCAAACTCCGTAAAACCGCAGTTAGATTTAAGTATTTTTGTTAATTACCTTAATGAAAGTACTGTGGAGTTCAGCGTTCCTAATTTTAAATTAATCGCAAAAGATGGTTCTGGTGACCTTGAGTGGTTAGGAATGAATTCAAAAACCACAATGTCCTCCGGTATGGATAAAGTTGCGGGTAAAATCGTTCTTGATGGTTTAAATGCTACTAAAGACGGTACTCGAATTACTTTAAACAAGGTATCCAGTGATTATGATTTGCATGAAACACCGGCTGGATTGTATCTGGGCGATGCAAATTTCTCTTTACCTTCTTTTGATGTTTTTGTAAAAGATCAAAAAATGTTTTCGCTGAATGACCTTATAATTAAGTCAGATAGTGATATTGAACAACATTTATTCAATACTCATTTTAACCTCGCTTTAAAATCAGTATTAGCAAATGGACAAAATTATGGTCCAGGAGAATTAGATGTTGCTTTAAGAAATCTTGATGCGGATGTATTGGCTAAAATAAACCAACAAACAACAGCTATGCAAGATGGAAATGATGTCCAACGTCAACAAGCAATGCTTGCTCTTCTTCCTGAGCTACCCAAATTATTTAACAAGGGTGCAGAGTTTGAAATTTCTAAACTTAGCCTCAAGATTCCTCAAGGACAAGTTGAAGGAAATCTTTTTGTAACATTGCCTAAAGGTGAAAATGCTAACCCATTTGAAATGATGCAAAAAATTCAAGGAAAAGCGAAGTTACAAGTTCCCGCAGAAGCTGTAAAAGCGGTTATGAAGCAATCAGTGATACAACAAATTGCCAATAAACCTGACTTGCAACAAACTTTAACTCAGCAACTCCAAGCAAGCCAAGCTGCAGGTCAAACAAGTCAACCTGCTTTAACTCCTGAGCAATTGGCAGAAATGCAAACAAATAAACAACTAAGCGCATTACAACAAAGTGGGCTAATTACAGTCCAAGGTACGGATTATGTAATGGAAGTGAGCTTAGACCAAGGTAAATTCACCATTAATGGAAAACCTTATGACCCTTCAATGATGAAGTTCTAGGATGCAACTGGAGTAATTTTGTAAGGAGTAGAACGTAGAAAGCGGCCTACTCCTTATAGGAACTATTTGAACTGATATTGAACATTATATATTGATTATTAATACAGTTTTTTCTGTTCTGCCCTTGTCTCAATGGGCTTGTTTCGGTAATATACTGTTTTTAAAAGGAGGAGCTAATAATAATGACAACAATCAGTAACGAAGTAGTGGATAACACCGCTTCTCTGGCCGAAAGCGTAACTCTTTCAGTGCAAAAATATTTTTCAGAGCTTAAGGGAACTGATCCTGTTGACTTATACCAATTTGTACTTGAAGAGATTGAAACACCATTGTTCCGTGCAGTAATGGAACATTGTAAATACAATCAGTCTCGAGCAGCAATTATGCTGGGGATTAGTCGTGGAACTTTAAGAACCAAGTTACGTCGATATTTTGATGATAAATATGTTGGTACTCGCGACTAATAGCGACTAATAAAAGTTATAGTAAAAAAAAGGGAGCTTACAGCTCCTTTTTTTTAGCTTAACTTTTATCTAGAGAGTCCAGTTTGTAGCATAAATTGTTGCACGGGTGTGGGAGGATAAGTAGCTAAAAAGAGAAAGGGCGCTTATTACTCGTGTATCCTGGATGAACTAACGGGGCGCCTGGGCTTTCTATCGACGATTCCCTGGTTACGATGCTGTTCATCCAGATTTCAAATTTACTCTGCAAACATGGAGCTTACAGATTCTTCTATATTAACTCGTTTAATTGCCTGAGCCAGCATATCAGATAAACTTACAACGCGAATTTTCTCACATTTACGTGCTTCATCAGATAAAGGAATAGTATCCGTTACTACAATTTCATCAAGTCCCGAGTTTTTAATATTATTGATTGCCGGGCCAGATAAAACAGGATGAGTGATATAGGCCCTAACACTGCAAGCACCATTCTTCTTAAGCTCATGGGCTGCAGAGCAAAGAGTTCCTGCGGTATCAACAATATCATCAACGATAATACAGTTTTTATTTTTTGGTTCACCAATAATATGCATGACCTCAGATTTGTTTGGACCACTACGGCGCTTATCGATGATGCATAATTCTGCATGGTCAAGACGTTTTGCAACCGCACGGGCTCTAACAACACCTCCGACATCTGGAGAGACTACCATCATATTTTTAAGATTTTGCTGTTTGATATCATCGAGAAGTATTGGAGTCGCATAAACGTTGTCAACAGGCATATAGAAAAAACCCTGGATCTGATCTGCGTGTAGATCTACAGTAAGCACTCTACAAATACCTACCGATGCCATCATATCGGCAACAACTTTTGCTGTAATTGGCACACGCGCAGAGCGAACTCGACGATCCTGACGTGCATAACCAAAATAAGGAACTACGGCCGTGATACGAGACGCAGAAGACCTTCTTAGCGCATCAGCCATTGTCAGGAGTTCCATCAGATTATTATTTGCTGGAGCACAAGTTGATTGGATTATAAAAACATCTCTTCCTCGGACATTTTCGAGAATCTCGATCATCGTTTCCCCATCGCTAAACGTTCCAACAGTCGCTTGGCCAATAGGTATTTTCAAATGAGAAGAAATTTGTTGAGCTAATTCCGGATTTGCATTTCCGGCAAAAATCATCATTGTGGACATGTGTAAAAAGCCTTTAGATCTAGGTTAATCATTTAACTTAAACACATAGCAGAAGACAGCCAAAAAGATATTATTATTATTTGAGCATTACAAGACGCATCCTTCCAGGTTATCTTCTGCTGTCTGTTTACTTGAATCAACAAGAATGTGGCAGGGGTGCTAGGATTCGAACCTAGGTATGCAGGGATCAAAACCCTGTGCCTTACCGCTTGGCGACACCCCTAAAATTTGCAGATTCTTACAATCATCCGTTATAAAATTGCGCTCATCCCTGCAAATGTGTTGCGTATTTTGCAGTGGTTTTCGTAACATGTCAACTTTGAAAGCAATAATTTTTTGTATTTTTAAGTGGAAGTAGGAGTTGACATTGAGAGTAGAATGTCATATGTACCTGAACAAGTAAAGCAGAAACGAAATTTAGGAAGGAAATTCCTAAACTTCGCTTCGTCCAAATTCAAGCTCAAACGCTGGATTTAAACCGTCCAGTTCTGAATCACTACTTTCACCATAACTCCATTTCCTTCAAGACGAATCATACTTGGCAGGTCGATCCCTTTAACTGAAGTATATTTGGTGAAATTAATTGTATAGCCATTTTGTTTTAACTGTACCAGATGGTTGTAATCATCGCGATGCTCTGCCTGAACTGGACCTGGAGCAGGAAGTCCTCTTACCCAATAATAAAGATTATTTACCGGAAGTCTGATTCCAGTTTGCTCTACTAACAGTTCATCAGCATTGTGTGACGTGATTTTTTTTGGTCCATCCTGGAAAGTAACTATATCACCCTTTTTGTCAATGAGGACTGTGCCCCCACCTAAAGGACCCATTAGTCGAATTTGATAAGCATTAGGACCGCTTTGTTTCCAATTCATAGTCGCCGACCAACCTTTGCTTCTATTTTTTGCAGCCATTGCACCACGAATTTCCCATGAAGAAATAGTTTCTGTTTTTGCTTTACGTTGTTCTACTGGCATAACCTTGTTTTCAGGCAATTCAGCAGCAGGTCGGGGAGGAGCACAGGCGGTTAACAAGAAAAAGGGAATTATTATCAATTGCTTCATACTTTTCATTTAGCACCTCAAGTCCATTTTTGTAGTTTTTCAATTAACAATACGCTAGACTGTTCGCATATGCAATCAGTCTTAATTAATATGAAATTAAAAGCAATTTATCCCGGTACTTTTGATCCGGTTACCAATGGACATGTTGATATTATCCGTCGGGCAGCCAAAATTTTTCCTGATACGATTGTTGCGGTAGCAAGCAATAAGGCGAAACGTCCTTTTTTACCATTAGAAACGAGGATTCAACTCGTAGAAGAGTCAGTTGCAGATTTATCAGGGGTTCGTGTGCTCGGATTTGATAATCTTTTAATTGATTTTGTATTAGAACAGAATGCGGGAATTATTTTACGCGGTTTGCGTGCAGTGTCTGATTTTGAATATGAATTTCAATTGGCGGGAATGAACCGAAAATTATCCAAGCAAATAGAAACAATATTTTTAACCCCATCAGAAAATTATATGTACATTTCTTCGACTCTGGTGCGTGAAATTGCTACTTTAGATGGAGATATTTCTCAGTTCGTTCCTTCTTGTGTCGTAAGGGAACTCCAAAAGAGACGGGATGAGCATGGAACGTCGAGCATTAGTTAAAGTAGTTTTTATAATTACAATCAGCGTTAATTTATTGTTTTATCTCACCACCAATACTTTTGCCAAACAAAATAACATTCTTCCGCCGGGCTATGCTATAGCCAGCGCAAATCCATTGGCAACTAATGCGGGGCTTGAAATTCTAGCAAGTGGTGGAAACGCTTTTGATGCAGCAGTTGCTGTATCAGCGGTTTTGGCAGTAGTTGAACCATATCACTCAGGATTAGGTGGCGGTGGATTTTGGCTTCTGCATCAAGAAAATCAGCATAAAAACATCTTTATAGATGGGCGGGAGACTGCACCTCTGGCAGCGAAAAAAGACATGTACTTGACACCAGATGGTAGCGTGATACCAGGATTGTCCTTAAATGGAGGTTTAGCTGCAGCCATTCCAGGAGAACCTGCAGCATTGGTTTATATCGCAAAAAATTACGGACGATTACCCCTGGCAAAAACATTGGCACCTGCCATTAAGATAGCACAAGAAGGATTTTTGGTTGATAAACAATTAAGCTCATTTTTAAAGAATGAAGACCGGTTGGAGCAAATCAGAAAATATTCAGCTACGGCTAAAATTTTCTTGAACAATGGTCGCCCATATCTCATTGGAGAGCGTTTAATTCAAACTGATTTGGCGAATACTTTAAAGCGCATTGTGGAAAAAGGGAAGCAAGGGTTTTATGCTGGGGAGGTTGCTGAACGTTTGGTTAAAGGTGTTAATGCTGCGGGCGGTATTTGGACACTCGAAGATTTGGCTAAATATCGCATTAAAGTCAGAGAACCTTTGATTGGAGCATATCATAATATGCTAATTATTACTGCTCCCCCACCTTCAGCAGGAGGCATCGCCTTACTTACTATGCTGAATATATTATCTCACTATTCCCTCTCATCTTTCTCAAAAGTTCAATGGGTGCATTACCTTGTAGAGTCGATGCGACTGGCATATTGGCAGCGTGAACGGTTTTTAGGAGATCCTGATTTTGTGACTATTCCTGTTGAAAAGTTACTTTCCGCGGAAAATGGCAAACAGTTAAGCACATTAATTCCTCCACATAAAGCAATTGCCAGTTCTATTTTGCAAGGGCAATCGAAAAATCAGCAAGAGAAAAAAAATCGCATTACGAACACAACTCATTTCTCAATTATTGATGCCGAGGGGAATCGTGTTTCTGCAACTCTATCCATAAACTATATTTTTGGTTCCAGTGTTGTGGCCGAAGGAACAGGTGTGTTGTTGAATGATGAAATGGATGATTTTTCGAGTAAAGTGGGCGAAGAGAATGTTTTTGGCATTGTTGGGGCGGATCAAAATGCGATCGCGCCTGGTAAAAGACCATTATCCAGTATGACGCCCACTTTTCTTGAATTACCAGGTCGTGTAGCCATTTTGGGAACCCCTGGCGGTAGTCGTATCCCTACTATGGTATTAATTGCATCATTGGTGTTTCATGACGCGTACGGTGCAATTAGTATGGTCTCGGCTATGCGTTTTCATCATCAGTATTTACCTGATGTGATACAGATTGAGCCCGATGCATTGCCTCCATCAATACAAGAAGCATTAAAAACCATGGGGTATGAGCTAATGCAATTAGGAAGAAATTATGGTGATATGCAAGCAATTACCTGGGATAAGCAAACCAATATTCTAACTGCGGCATCTGACCCGAGAGCTATAGGATTGGCCGCTTCTATTGTCAATACACCAAGTGGATATGGAGTGAGGTTCTAGTTGTTCCGCAATGTAGATACTGCCTTTAAAAGTAAGTTTTTAATGATCATTTAACTTGCTTTTAAAGGCAGTATCCACAGTTATACTAGTGAGATCGATTTTCGCCAACCAACTCTTTGATTACCTCAAAAGTTTGATGAATTAGCTCTTCTTTGTTTTCAAGAGTAAATTGTGATGCATCAATCGGCTTGCCTATGTGGATTTCGGCTTTTTGTTTTAAATGAAAATTAAAAGTGCGAGCAGGTAAAATATTATTAGCGCCACGTATCCCTATAGGAATAATGGTTGCCTTAGACTGAATTGCAGTGATAAATCCTCCCTTTTTAAACGAGCCGAGTTTTCCATCTTTTGAGCGAGTACCTTCGGGAGCAATCCACATGACAATACCACTTTCCATTAATTGCTTGGCAAATGCCAGGTCTTTAATGGCTTGATATCTATTTTTTCGGTCAATAAAAGGAAATTCTGCCGCTTTCATTGCTTGCCCCATTAAAGGAATTCTTGAAAGCTCTTTTTTTGATAGCATGCGAATGGAGTTATTTGGGAATGCTTTAAATGCAAGAGGAATATCGTAAGCACTGGAATGATTGCACATAATAATCGTGGCATTTCCTGCTTGCGGTTGAGTATTAAAGGGGTTTATTACTTTATATTCTACTTGTACGGCATTCAGCAATTGATCAATCCAATGGTGTAATGCTTTATCCGTCCACGGACGGTTTATGGTACTAAAAAAATATTTAGAGAGACAGCGTATGCTGGTTACTCCCGTGTAAAATATGATCTTACAGAGAATCCATGCCGTTCGGAGTTGATTTATTTTCATTAGCGCCAGGGTTAAGTAAATTAGCGGTAATATAGCGCAAGTTGATTCGATTGCCCAGATAGTTTTTTAGGTAAGAATGCAATCTTTGCCACAACCATCTGGGGTATAATGCAATTTTAGAAAAATCCTATTGCCCTACCAATGGAATTGAAAAGTGAGTCGTTCGGGGGAACCATATGAATATCAAAACCGGAAGACATGATTTTGTCTTCACCCCAGCGTTCAAGCATGTAATTGTTGTATCGAAGTTCATGTAAATGTCCCATATCACTTACTTTTTCTCTTACCCCATGTCTGCGCTCATCTTCAATGATTTCAAGATAACGCAGATTATAATAAAGATTTTCAGGCATTAGTTCATTCGCTTTTTTGAAGTAAGGAATAGACTCTTGCTTTTTCTCCTCAAAATAAACCAGGGCATCAGCCAATAAATAATACATTTTCGCAAGCATTTGACGCATTTCTTTTGTTTTGGATTCATTAAAGGCAATAAAAGCCCGAAGCTCCTTTTTCAACTCTTCTATTTCGCCAATGTGCTCTTTAATAAAATCAATTCGGGTACTTAAATGATCGTTGTAATCAATGGGGACAGCAAGTCGGGTAATCAAACAATCAATTTTTCGCAGTAATAATTTATTATAAACTTGTGTTAACGCATTATTGCTATTGAGGAATAAGTATTCATTTAGCTGAAGTTGTGCTTTATTCAATTGAGTTCGATCGGACTCTTTCGCAGAGTGTATTAATTCATCAATCGCTAAAAGTGTAGATGCATAAGTTAGAGTTGCTTCCATGACAAGAGCGTCGAGAGGTTCGATACTCACTATCTTTTTAGCCAGGACTACCTGTTGTTCGGCGATTTGTGCTGCAGCTTCTGGATTTTGACTCAATAACACTTCCTTTATTCGTGATTCATTCGCATTAAATTGAGTAAAATAATATTCTCGTAAACGTTCAAGCCCATATTTATTAAATTTGAAGCCCGGATTATTTATATAAAAAGCATCAGCGTCATGAAAACGGTTGCTTTCCATGGCACAGTCAAATTGATACAGAGTCCATTCTTCTTTCAGTATGATGTCCTTAATGGATTCGTCTTCATCCATTATTTGCGGTTCAAGTCGGACTGCTTGCGTTAAACACTTAAGGGTTTGATTGCCAGTGAGTAATTTGGTTATCCGCCATTTGCTATTTTCCCTTTTGGCATCCTCTAAATAAGCTTTTGCCACTTGGGCTCGTAATTTGGGGTAGGGTCTTAAATAGACCGCTTGCTCCTCCTCGTCAAAATTAGTTTTAATGTAATTAACAGCTTTTTCTTGATCGCTCATATTGGGCGATAAAAATAATGCAGCGATGAGTTCTATCGCAATTGTTAATGCTTGAGGATCAACTTCTTCCTGAGTTAAATAATAATCGATAAACGATTCTTTAAACCTATTTTTGACTTCCGGAAACCATTCTACTGCTTCATGGTATTGCTGTTGCTCAACCAAAGATTGCGCATAGGCTTCAGCAAAGGGGCTGGAGTGAAAACAATTTGTTTTGCTGACGGATTGTCTATAAAAAAGGATTTGTTTTATCGCATTTTTAATCGTTTGGTTATCTTGAGAATCAATTGAGGGAATTAAATAAGCCAAATGTTCTTGTATCAGAGTTTGCCCAAAAGGGTAACATTCACGAACGGATGCATTGAATTCTGGAAAAGCGTGTGAATGAGTGATGAAATAACCCATTAATAATCGTTGTAGTTCTCCAGAGTTTTGATTTGTTCTTGGTAAGTTGGCTAATCTTATAAAACGTCTAGAAATTGGGAATCCATCGGGGCACTTATTTAACTCCTCAGATTTAAAGCCTTTGATATAGCCAGTATAGGCGACTTTAGCTAAAGTCATTTCAATGCGACTAGGGTGGCAATGATTTTCAAAGCCTAACCAACCTTTAAATGATTCAAAAATAGTACGGAACCAACTAACGCGGAACACATCGATTCCATCTGTATATAATCGTTCCCGGGGATATGATGTGATTTCTCGCCAAAACGTTTGGTATTCCTCTTCATCAAAATCATAAATAACGAAGTCGGGAAGGTGAATTGTTCCTTTTTCCTGATATTGTCGAGCGATATGTCTTGCTAATTTTAAACGCAGCATAAAAAACCTCAATAAAATTAAGCCATTGTATGGTAATTCAAAATCAAGTATTGGGCAATTGAGTTATAGAATGAACAGACTATGTAGTACTCTTACATGATTTGTATTTTGCCTTTATCGCTGCATTATTCGTTGCAAATTAATTTTGACATTTAGGGCAAAAAAAAGAATTACGCCCAGCGATTATGAGTGACTCTATAGGGTGTTGGCAAAGTAAACAGGGTTGGTTTTTTCGGCCATATACTTTGAGTGACATACTGAAATAACCTGGTTTTCCATCAAAAGCATAAAAGTCACGAAGCGTAGTTCCGCCACATAATATGGCCTGCTTGAGTACTTCTTTAATCTGTGTTGCAAGAACATGACACATTGATTCAGATAGTATTTTCGCTGGGGTGGTCGGATGGATATTTGCTAAAAAAAGGCTTTCTGTAGCATAAATATTTCCAACACCTACTACAATTTCATTATCCATAATCAATGATTTAATGGGTTTATTTTTATTTCTCGCTTTTTGACGTAAGTAATGACCGTTAAATTCATTAGAAAGTGGCTCTGGGCCTAAATGAGCAAGTAGTTGATGTTGATAGGGGTTTTCATCTATATAAAGGAATAAACCAAAACGCCTGGGATCACAGAAGCGAAGTATAACGCCATTGGTCAACATCAATAAAATGTGATCGTGTTTTTCTGGCTCACTCTTAGCTGTTACAATGCGTAAATGTCCTGACATCCCCAGATGAATTACAAGATACCCTTTTGTGAGGTGAATTAAAATGTATTTTGCTCTACGGAAAACAGTGATGATTTTTTTGCCAGCACAGAGCTGATCCAAATTATCAGGAACAGGGATACGCAGTTTAGGATTACGCACAGTAACCCCTTTGATTGTTTGTCCCTCCAGGTGGGATTTAATTCCTTCTTTTGTTGTTTCAACCTCAGGTAATTCAGGCATTATTTTTCATCGTCGTGTTCAATGATTCGGCCCTGACTTTTCGCCGTAATTTCTGTTTTATCCGGACTGCTTGGGAATAGATATTGTTTTATCGTTGCGATAATCCAGAGAATCCCCCCTATGATAAGGCCCCAAATTAAAACATAGGAAAACATAAATAGCAGTCCAAAGAACAGTGCAATGGCAACTCCTGCTATTAAGAAAGGCACTAAATTCTCAAAGATCTTTCCTGGGGAAAATTTATCGTTCATAACATAATTCCTATATTATTATCTATTAATTATCGGCTACATAATTAAATGTTGCAACGTTAAGAGCAAAATTGTGTTATCCTTAATATGATATAAGGATTTTCTGGAATTCTTACAATATGGGTACCTAACTAAAGGATGAGTTTTTTCTAAATTTGCATTTTTGCATTTGAAGTGGAGCTATTATGGTTTTTGGTTATTTAAACCTGTCTTTTTGGGGATATGTGATTGCAACATTGATTATGACGCAAATTACTATCGCAGCAGTAACGCTATATCTTCATCGAAATCAAACACATCGAGCGATGACGTTGCATCCTATAGTCAGTCATTTTTTCCGCTTATGGTTGTGGTTAACGACTGGAATGGTTACTGCAGATTGGGTTGCTATTCATCGTAAACATCATGCATCATCAGATGTCGAGGGAGATCCTCATAGCCCGGTTGTTTTTGGCATCAAAAAAGTATTTTGGGAAGGGGCCGAACTTTACAAAACAGCTCGTAAAGATAAAGAAATGGTTGCGAAGTATTCCCATGGCACTCCTAGAGATTGGCTTGAACGAAAAATTTATTCTCCCCATTCTGCCAAGGGCATTATTCTCATGTTGTTCATTGACTTATTCTTATTTGGTGTTCCTGGAATTACTATTTGGGCAATTCAAATGATGTGGATACCCTTTCATGCTGCTGGGGTCATAAATGGAATTGGTCACTATTGGGGATATAGAAATTTTGAATGTCCCGATGCTGCAAGAAATATTTTCCCTTGGGGTTTTTGGATAGGTGGAGAAGAGTTGCATAACAATCATCATACTTTTGCTTCTTCGGCCAAATTTTCTGTTAAATGGTGGGAGTTTGATATTGGTTGGATGTACATTCGCATTCTTTCTTTCTTAGGCCTTGCTAAAGTAAAAAAATTACCGCCCAAACTGGCTATGGAACAAGGCAAACTGCAAGTAGATTTGGATACTGTTCGAGCAGTGATTGCGAATCGCTTTCAAGTGATGTCTAATTATTACAAAAGCGTGATTCGTCCTATACTAAAACAAGAAAAGCATAGCGTTATTGAAAGTAAGGAAGAAAGGAAACTTTTTGCGCGTGCTGGAAGTTTATTACGACGTGAGAATTGTCTTTTGAGCAATAAAGCAAAAGCTCGTTTATCTAATTTGCTAGAAGCTCGCGAACAATTGCGTATTGTGTATGCCTACAAGCAGTCATTACAAAGTATTTGGTTAAAGACTGCATCTTCCCAGAAAGAGTTAATCGACGCATTACAGCAATGGTGCCGACAAGCAGAAGAATCAGGTCTTGACGTATTGAGACAATTTGCCCAGCAGATTAAAGGGTATGTTCCTGTATATAGATAGATAATTTTTCTCAATTTCGCACTCTGTCTTTTCATGAAGATTAAAGGACAGAGTGCGATAGTCTTATTTGTTTTTTAGTTATTATTGTCTATAGTAATATTTTATTGTCGCAATAACAGGGAGTTGGTTATGATGAAAGGTGTAGCAATAGTTACTGGTGGGACTGGTGGTATAGGCACAGCCATTTGTCAACGTTTAGCTGCCGATTTTCAGGTTGTCGCGTGTTATTTCAAACATGGAAAACATGAAGAAGCGAAGCAATGGCAAGAAGAACAAAAAAAGCTTGGTTATGATATTGATATCGTTTACGGCGATATCGCACAATTTGCAGATTGTGAAAAAATAATGGCCTTAGTCATGGAACGTTATGGTCGTGTTGATGTCTTGGTTAACAATGCAGGGGTTACTCAAGATTGTAGTTTACGAAAAATGACTCCAGAACAATGGCAATGTGTGATTGACGCCAATTTAACCAGCGTATTTAATATGACCCGTAATGCCATCCCTTTGATGCTCGATAAGGGTTATGGACGTGTTATTAGCATTTCTTCAATTAACGGACGAAAAGGTCAATTTGGCCAATGTAATTATGCTTCAACCAAATCCGCATTATATGGGTTCACTAAAAGTCTTGCCTTGGAAGTTGCAAATAAAGGCATCACGGTGAATACAGTTTCTCCTGGTTATATCGAAACCCCTATGCTTTCTTCTTTGAAAGAAGAAGTTCTCAAGTCAATCATCTCAAGTATTCCTGTTGGCCGCTTAGGCTATCCAAAAGAAGTTGCTGATGCAGTTGCTTTTTTAGCGTCTCCGGATAGCGGATTTATTACCGGTGCGAACTTGGATATTAATGGTGGACAGTATATGTAAAAGTTAGGCCCAGGGTTAATCTTGGGCATGACAGTCATTTTTTTATTAATTCTCACAACATCCTAACTCATAGAGAATCTTATGCAACATAATAATATTGTATTGATCACTGGTGGTACTGGCGATATCGGCACCGCAATCGCCAAGGAATTGAACTCCTCTTACAAGCATGTTTTTGCTCTTGATTTAATTTCTGAAGAAGAAGGAAAAGCATGGAGCAAAGAGCGAATCGATGAGGGGCATAAGAATATCTATTTTCGTCATATGGATGTTACCGATTATGATCAATGCGGAACTGTTATTTCCTCCATTATTGAAGAGTATGGCAATATCGATGTACTAATTAATAATGCAGGCATCACTCGCGATGCTGTATTTACAAAAATGACCAAACAACAATGGGATGAAGTATTAACTGTTAATCTTGATGGTATGTTTAATGTAACCCGTCATGTAGTTGAAAATATGAAAGAACATGGATCTGGGCGGATCGTCAATGTTTCTTCGGTGAATGCGCAAAAAGGACAATTTTCGCAAGCAAATTATGCTGCATCAAAGGCAGGTGTTTATGGTTTTACTAAAAGTTTGGCACAAGAACTAATGAGTAAAAACATTACCGTGAATAGTCTTTCTCCAGGTTATGTAGATACTCGATTAATGAAAGGCATCAGACCCGATATCCTGGAAGGGATTATTGCCCAAATTCCTGCGAAACGTTTGGCACAAACCCAGGAAATTGCCTGGGCTGTAGAATTTTTAATTAGTGAGAAGAGTCGATATATTACCGGAGCTAATCTAAGCGTCAACGGCGGCCTCCACATGTATTAAAATGATGATATCCTCCTTATTAAAAACCTCCTCCTTCTAACAGGGGAGGGTACTGATTCATCGCCATTCAGTTAAGGAGTCAATCTTTGCCTAGGTCCCGTGGCTTGTTCGCAGGACCTTAAGGTTTTTTGATTGAGATGGTAATGGGGAATAGGGTGAGATTTTAACAATTCAAAATCACCTAAATATCAAGAGAAAAAATATGACTCGATTAATAAAAAAATACAAAAATCGTCGGCTTTATGATACTGAGACCAGTCAGTATATAACCCTTGAAGAGTTACAGCGTTATGTTGTAGAGGGAATGCAATTTAAAGTAGAAGATTCCTTAACCGGAAATGACATAACCAACTCTATTTTGTTACAAATTATTGTTGAGATGGAGGCTGGCTCAACTCAATTTTTATCTTCAGATATTTTGCGACAAATCATCGCTCTGGCAAATCATCCAATGCAGGCCTCTTTAAAACAAATGATGGAACAAATGTTTCAAGCGATGGAGAAACCTTTACAAAATAACCCTTATCGCCAGGCAACTGAAACATGGAATCAACAAATGCAAAAAATGATGCAACAATGGCAAAGTTTATTTAAAGGTTAAACACGATTATTTTGTAACGTTGAGTTTTTTAATCAGTGAAGATAAGGAAGTTCAAGAGGGGGCTTGTTATGCTGCACTGCAAAAAAACATTTGCTAAATCATTGACAGATTTATCATCTATGTACTAATATTAAATTGTGCAATGCAACATAGAGGAGAGCATCATGACTCAACAAAATTTCGAAAGATGGACTGAAATGGCTAAAAAACTTCAAGAGCCTTTTCAAGCCATGGCTGAATTGAATGTAAAAACATTACAAGGTATGCATTATCTCAAACCTGAAGAGATGGCGAGCATTAAAAAACCTGAAGAACTATTGGAAAAGCAAATTAATCTAGCTGTTGAAAATGGTCACAAGGCTTTGGATTACATGCAAAAATCTTTTCAAATTGTTGAGAAAGCAATGTTAGGTTTCGTTCAAGAAGCTAAAAAAGCAACTGAAGTAAAACACTAATTAATCGCTATTTTAAAAAGCAGTGCAAACAATCAAGTTTGTGCTGTTTTTTAATATCAACGATCATTTCACTTCATTGTTTTCGCGATAACTAACTTGGACTCCTTTTATTGCTTGTAGGGAATAAGGTACTACTGCAGTCATATCATAATCATTCTGTAAAAAATCAATAAATGCTTTATTCTCGCGCATGTTTTTTCTTTGTTCTAAAATAGTTATTTTGGGAAGTTATTGATGCAATTGTTCTGCTTTTTTTTGCAATTTTTTTGATTTTATCAAATGTGTGGCGCGCTTTGATTGCAATAAACCAATGCCCCTTTGCAATTTATCCCTGCAATTTGCATAGTGACTCACTTAAAGATGCTTTTCACTATTTGGTCCATATTCAGTGATGGACTTCAATGTAATTCCCCACGTCATCCCGAACCCGAGCGCAGCGAGGGTGAGGGATCTCCTGTCAGGTGGAACAATTTTTAAAGAATCGATTGATACAAATCATTCCACTCTGGGTTCAATGCATTAATCAAATCATGCTTCTTTTTTCGTGACCAACCCTTGATTTGTTTTTCTCGTTCAATGGCTACAATGATACTCCCACAAGCTTCATAGTATACCAATCGATCCACGTTGTATTTTTTGGTGAATCCCGCAACTAGCTTATTTTTGTGCTCATAGA
>NZ_FTNL01000017.1 GCF_900156395.1 Fluoribacter gormanii
CCCTCACCCTCGCTGCGCTCGGGTTCGGGATGACGTGGGGAGTTATGATTATCATTTTTAGTGTATGTGAGTTCTAGCTCATGCTGTATAAAACTGACATTGCTCTAATCCTTGAGTGCAGACAAAACCACCTAAAGTATCAATCCAATTATAATCAATGCGAGATGGAATTTTGGTACGAACTTGCCACCAAATTGAATATTCACCTGCCGAATTCCTATAAGTGCAAACCACTCCTTGTCCATATCCAGCAACTAAAATATTTGCCCGTACAAAATGGGTATCTTTATCGCCTTGTGGACGATTAGGTGAATAAGGATTCACTATCCAAGGGTCTGGGGGAACGCCCCATTTTAAAGATGTGGTTTCTGGATCAGGACAGTTCGTGGCATGACCAAAAGTAGCAAAGTGTACAAGAAAAAAACTAAAAATGATAAAATGATATTTTTTCATAAGCCCCTCTTAAATCATTAGCTATTTTTTCAATAATAATATACAAAAACCCATTGTGAGAATTTATTTCTTTGTTATAATGGCCGCTCAAATGCCTGGGTGGCGGAATTGGTAGACGCGCCGGATTCAAAATCCGGTGGTGGTGACACCGTGTGGGTTCGAGTCCCACCCTAGGTACCATAAATCATTTTAGAATATTCTTAACTAAATTCAAAAAATTTCATATAAACTAAAGCAAATTCAAAAAGTCAGCTTTTTCAGCATTGATAAGCACTCTTCAAGTTTTCTGATTATTTGTTTTAAATCATAAAAATAAAATCTGCCTATACTATAGAGAAGCACAATATGAGCTAAGGAATTGAGATGTCGACCAAGTGGATTAAGAGTCATCTAACTTTGCTTGCTGGGCTGTCATTGCCAATTCTGCTCATACTTGTTTTCGTTATTTCAACCATGCCATTTTTTAAAACAGATCCACCGCGTTATAGTCTGCTATTTTCTATCTTGGATTCTTCCTCCTCCCCTTTTCCGGTACAAGTTAATCTAGTCATTAAAAATGATCAGTTGGTCGCTCAATATAGCAAAGTGCAAAATAATTCCTATTGGGGAATAAGAAAACTTTATTTATTTGATGCTAAAACACAAAAAGTACGGGAACTTCCTTTAGATTTTCCGAGTCTTAGCAATAACTCAAACTTTAAAGAGGAAATGGTACAGTCAGCCAAACTATTTAAACTGGATACTGGACTAGAATCTCCTGATGGCTATGTTTTGTATACAGATAATGATAATTTTAATACAGGATTACTGGCAGAGCTTTTTCGCGGTAGTATTTATGGAAATAATGCGATCTGTCTCAAAAAAAATGCCACCTGCGTTAAACTGTCCAACTTGGGTACAGGACGTTATTTTACACCTAACAATGTCCAATTTATCGGCTGGGTTAAGCCATGAATAAAGAAGATGCATTACAAAAAATTATTGATCTCGCCAAACGTTATCAAATCGATATTAGAGAAATAGCATTGGCATTAAAACCAACTCAAGATGCATGTCCTGCAGATCAAACAAATTGGTTAAATAAACTCTATAGCTATATAGGCGGCATACTCATCTTTGCAGGCATTTGTGCCTTGATTGTCATGAAGTGGCAAGACTTTAATATCTATGAACGGGTTACCTTAACCCTTGGTTTTGGTTTTTCATCATTTATTTTGTCATTTCTATGCTTGAAACATCCTAATTATCAAAAAGCTTCGACACCTTTATTTTTGATTGCCCTATTTCTTGAACCAACAGGACTAGTGATTTTATTGCAGGAATATAATTTGATGTTACCCATATGGTGGGTATTAATCATAGGGATTATTTACTTCGTGCATCAACGCTTTGCTATTTTATCGGACAAGGCTCTTGTTCTTACAGTCACTACGTTTGTATTTGGATGGATTCTTTTTGCTTATACAGCCAGTAATAGTCGCATTATTTTAAACCTGGGCTTTGGATTTGTGTTCTTCCTACTCGGTCTTTACTATCAAGATAAGCAATATAAAATCACAGCCCCGTTATTTCCTATTGGTGCAATTCTTGAAGCCTGTGGCTTGCTTACCCTCTTGTCGCAATATACTTCCATATTGATGCCTAATTGGGGTGTACTCATAGTCAGTCTCATTCTCTTTTTGCAATATGGCCTTGCGTTTATAAGTAACAAGCATACGGTACTGGCTTTTATTACTTTATTTTTCTTTTATTCATTTTTTCTGGCAGCATTTGAATTACTTGGTGTATCCGAGCGCTTAAAATGGTTTATTCTAAGTAGTTCCCTACTCGCTGTAAGCTCATTTATAAATCATTCTAAATACCAAGGTATCGCGGGAATACTCTTTTTTATATCCTCATTAGTCCTACTCTTAGTAAGCTTCGACATTGTTAAAAATCAGTACTATGAAATACTCTATTTGGGATTAGCTTGTGGTTTAATTTATATGGCCATTATAGAAAGCAGCCGCATCCTACTTATAAATGCCAGCATGGCAACTCTGTGCTTTATTCTATATTTTTCCAGCCAGTATTTCCCTCACGCTATAGGCTGGCCAATTACTTTGATTATAATCGGATTCCTGTTAATTGGAGTCAGTGGTATTGTGATTAAATTAAATAAAAAATATATGTAATCCAACTCTACTGTATTGGATTCAATTGGCCTTCTTTTTCTACTGAATTAAGGTCTTGTCGATTTTCTTTAGTTTGCTCTTTGATCAAAATCAAAAAGGGTATAAATGCCAAAGCAAATAAAATAGAGAGTTGATACAAACCAACCCACCCTATCGCCATTTGAATGCTTGCAGCAACAGGTCCAGAAATAATGCGAGGTATCGTCGATAAGGCCACAAGCATCGAAAATTGAGTTCCAGTATATTGTTTGTCCACCAAACGCATAAATAAAGCAACCAGGGCCGTAGACCCCATTCCTGCTGCGAAATTGTCAAAAAATACTGCGATTGCTAATAATGTAACGTCCTTTCCTATTATGGCTAAAACAAGAAATAGAACATTGGTTAATGCTTGCAAGAAGCCAAAGAAAAGTAATGAACGATATAAAGAAAAACGCATCAATAAAAATCCTGCACACAAACCTCCAAGCAAGATGGCACCAACTCCTAGCATTTTATTGATGTAACCAATGGTATCTAAAGAAAAACCAAGCCCTTGTATTAAAAAAGGCATGACAATGCCACTTGTAGTGGTTGTAAATGCTTCACCCAACTTATAACAAAAAATAAACAACAAAAGCGGAACTACTCCTGGGCGTAATATCAATTCCTTAATCGGAGCTAAAAAAGATAAAGCAAAATTATTCTTTTCCTGGATTTCAACGCTAGGCTCTTGACTAAAGACGACAGCAAAAATACCGGCAACCATCATAATACCCATAAAGCGATAGGTAAAAGCCCATCCGAACTTCTGCGCCATAACCAAAGCCAAACCACCTGATAACAATAAAGCAATCCGGTACCCTAATACCGCGAGAGAAGCACCTAAACCATGTTCACTATCGGGCAAATATTCTGCTCGATGCGCATCGATCGCTATATCCTGAGTAGCAGAAAAGCAAGCCAAAATTAAAGCAAGGAAAGCCATCAATTTAGGATATTGTTCTGGAGTAAACCAGGCCATCAAATTAAATCCAAGCAACAATAAACATTGCATGCTTAATATCCAACTTCGCCTTTTACCCATGCTGAATAAAGAATAACGGTCCAGAATAGGCCCCCAAAAAATACGATAGGCATAGGGCAAACTAATTAGACTTAATGTTCCGGTAGTAAAGACTGAAATTCCACTGTAGGCAAACCATGCCTGCAAGGTACTGCTGATTAATGCCATTGGCAAGCCAGAGGAAAACCCTAAAATGAAAACAATAAATAGGCGTTTATTCATCTTGCAGATCTCTTAAAGGCAGTAGAATTCTTTTCTAAAAGAGAATCCTACTCCTGGTTTTTAGGAGTAGGATACGATAAGGAGGGAAATCCCTTCTCATTGATTAGGCTTTTTTTACAGAGATCAAATGAATTTTGAAAATCAAAGTTTCATTTGGACCTATAGGACCACCTACACTACGTGGGCCATAAGCTAAGTCTGAAGGCACATAAATCTCCCATGTAGAACCAGCCGGCATTAATTGTAATGCTTCTGTCCAACCTGGAATCACTTGTGATACTTGGAATGTAGCGGGTTTTCCTGTTTTTTCAGTGCTATCAAATACAGTCCCATCAATTAGAGTACCCGTGTATTCAACAGTTACTGTATCAGATTTACCTGGTTTACTGCCTGTACCTGCTTCAATAACTTTATATTGCAAACCACTTGGCAATACAACTACACCAGATTTTGACTTGTTAGTTGACAAAAAAGCTTCGCCTTTAGATTTGTTCTCTTCAGCTTTCTTGTTAAACTCTGCGCTGCGTTTTGCCATCAGATCTTTCTGAAATTTATTCAGAACATCTTTCATTTGTTGTTCGGTCAAAATCAATTGGGCACCAGACATACCATCTTGCATTCCTTTAGCCAATGCTTCCGGATTAATATCAATACCTTGATTTTTGAAATTTTTTCCTAAATCAGCACCAATACTATAAGATAATTTATCTTTATCCGTAACAAGCGATGTAGCATCAGTAGCAGCCATTGCAGTAGACATTGCCAGCCCCATAATGGCCGCAGTGACCAATTTCATCTTCATAAAGAATCCCCTTGTAGTCTTTCTATTGTGCATATCTTCCTAATTCATATAGAAAGATATTGCATTAACTAAAATGCAACATAATTCTGCCTAAAATCGCATGAAATTACCAGCATTTAAGCATGATTAATTGTAACTATATTATAAAGTTCAGCACATTAGAGACTCTTAATACATATCCCGGTATGGAATGAGTCACAGATAAAAAATAGATGACAAATCACAAAGTCAATAGTTCACTATAATTAAAATAGACAAATAATTAAGATCCCTCTACACTTTGCACTAATTGTAACTAGAGATGAACACACATGAACATCAGTGTATTTGATTTATTTTCCATTGGAATTGGCCCTTCAAGCTCTCATACTGTCGGCCCTATGCTTGCTGCTAATGCCTTTTTAAAATTACTTGAAGACAAACAAATTATGAATGAGGTTCAACGAGTGAAAATAGAACTCTATGGATCACTCGCTTTAACCGGAAAAGGCCATGGTACAGATAAGGCGATTTTAAATGGCTTGGAAAATAAAACACCCGAGACTGTAGCCCCTGAATCTATGGTACCTCGTATGCATGAAATACTTGGTTCTCATACGTTAAATCTGGCGGGCAAAAAGAGCATTAAATTTAACGAATCCACTGATTTTCTTTTTTTACAAAAAGAACTCTTGCCCAAACACTCCAATGGTATGCGCTTTTCTGCTTTTGATGCTCAAGATAATTTATTAGTTGCACAAGTTTATTACTCAATTGGTGGTGGATTTATCACTACTGAAGAAGATTTTTCCAAAGCTACTGAAGATACAAACCCTCCACCTTATCCTTTTTCTACAGCAACTCAACTCCTGGAACTGTGCCAGAAAAATAATTTAAGCATCGCTGAGTTAATGCTTATTAATGAAAAAACATGGCGTAGCACAGAAGAAATCCATACTGGTATTTTAGCAATTGCCAAAGTTATGGATGATTGCATTACCAATGGATGCCAGCATGAGGGTATATTACCTGGAGGGCTGAATTTAAAAAGACGTGCTCCTGATTTATATAAAAAACTTATGAGCGAAAAAGGAGTAAAAAGCGTTTTCGAACAATCAGATATAATGAACTTGTTAAATCTTTATGCCATGGCCGTGAACGAAGAAAATGCAGCAGGCGGGCGTATCGTGACCGCACCTACCAATGGTGCGGCAGGCATTATTCCTGCCGTACTTAAATATTGCCAACGTGCGCACGATAAAATGAACCATGATGATATATACACCTATTTCCTAACTGCCGCAGCGATAGGCATACTTTATAAAAAGGGCGCATCCATTTCTGGTGCTGAAGTAGGATGCCAAGGCGAAGTGGGCGTTGCCTCTTCTATGGCTGCGGCAGGCCTTACTGCTGTTCTTGGTGGAACCGTAGCTCAAGTAGAAAATGCCGCGGAAATTGCAATGGAGCATCATTTAGGTATGACCTGTGATCCAGTACTAGGTTTAGTACAAATACCTTGTATTGAGCGGAACGCTATGGGCGCAGTAAAAGCAGTGAATGCAACGCGTATGGCGCTCATTGGTGATGGTCAACATCAAATTTCTTTAGATAAAGTAATCAAGACGATGAAACAAACTGGCATGGACATGCAAAGCATTTATAAGGAAACCTCTATGGGAGGTTTGGCAGTGAATTTACCAGAGTGCTAAGAACAACTGAAATCACATTGCTCACTGTTTTGTTTTATTAGTTTTTCTAGACCATATATACGATGTCTTTGTATTCCTTCATTGATCTGTTGGACATCCTCTGAGGAACTTAATAAGGAGGATGCTTCAACGGCCATTCCTACCAACTTCTCCATTTTTTTATTGACCCTCATATTTCTATATTCCTCTCTGCCCTCGCGATCTTTGACAAAAAAGAGGTTTCTACCAATAGAACCCCATGCCGTCTCTCCTTTGCTGTTCACAATTTCGTCTTTAAATTCGGAGTCTCGAACTTCGCGTTCTAAATCACTAATCGATTGTTTTGTGCGTAAGATCCGAACAGGTAGAGAACCAATAATCATATTAAATTGGTACATACTATCAAGTTCATCTTCCAAATAACAACAAACCATAGACATTCGAAACCGATACATCATATCAACTGCCGATCGTGTTTTTTCCTTTTGTTGATTGGAGTTCATATAATCATAAATTGGGCAGAACCTATCTTGATTCGCCAACATTGATATACTATCGGTAACAAAGTAAGCACAAATGCGGCCTTTAATTTGCAAAATATCCGTAGGGATATAAACTGTCAATGAGCATACTTTACTTAAGCTGCCAAACTTCATCTTGCTACTTAATAAATTAGTTAAAACAAGCGATTGCTCAAACCCTAAAGGATCGCAAATCAGAATATCTAATGTGGGACCATTCTTGGTTACCTTAAAATTAAACTCTATAAAGGACCAATGATTTAATTGCTCACTTCCATCCCATTTTGAAATAGCGATTTGAAATCGTAGATCTTTGTTGCAATGTTCAATCATATGTTCAATAAGTTCATATAATGAATCTATTTCATCGCTGCTCATTGCGAATGCTTTAAAGTTACAATTTTTTTCTCGTTTCATTTGTTTTAAATATAAGAAAAATGCCATAAGGTCTGCTGAAATATTGGCCGGGTTATCACAAAGGGCTAGCAGTTCTTTCACTTCTGAGATGCTTTTCATAATGAACACTTTGAGATTTTAGTTATTTTATTAATCTAAATGAGATTAACTAAAATCGAAATAATTTTTTAAACGCAAGAAAAATTTTTTATAAATTTCAATTGATTGATACTTGAGTTTTGTGCTTTATGATGTATCATGGCGCTCTTTTTTAAAACAGAGGTGAGTAATGAAAGTTAGAGCACACGAGTGGATGAACGAAGATGGGGAACTTGATCTTATTTCCGAAACTCAAAAAAAATTAGCACAAAGCCCAACAGCACAACGCGTTTTATCGCAATATCGCTTCTTCAAGGAAAATGGCTTGGCAACAAGCGCACAAGAAATTAGGAACAACGTGAATAATGCTATGGAAATTGCATACGAGAGAGATACTGACTTTGCCCCAAACGAACGATTTGATATTGAAAATAATCGTCTCGGCTTCTAATTTAGATCCAAATAGAGGCTTGAGGCACAACTCAAGTCTCTATACCCCACCCTGGCACAATGATATCAATTAACGAAAATCCAGGCGTCAGGATGTTCTTTAGAATAGAACAAATCACTCATTGCATAACCTACTACCGCTGCAAGTTTATCATTAAAATAAACCAAGGGAATTTGCTCTCTCATCCAAGGTGGAATCCCCCATTCCTGGAATAATTTTTTTAACCGTTTGGTCTGGCCATGCCAAAAAAACTCTTCACCTCCTTGTCTAAATCGGACAAATATTTTTGTATCTGGAGGAATCACTAATCCCTGTCTGTTCTTTTTTGCCAATAAATTAATGCCGACATCTGGGAGTAGTAAAGGCAAAGGAAAGGCAGACCATTCAACAGATGAGGTTAAAGAGATCACATTTTTTTTATCTAAATATAAATATTTTTGATAACGACGTACGGTTACTTCCCCCCAACTCACTTCAGGTACCGCATCTTGACTAGCAAAGATCACTTCATCAATCAATCGCTCAAAAGTAGCAGTAGAAGGCAATTGGCTCTGATTATTCTTCAACCAAACTCTAAGTATATTCGCAATGCGATCACGGCTGAGTTTGTTTAATGGATCGATAAATAAAATATTGTTTGTTAATGCTTCTTGATTATCTTCCATAATCATATCTTGTGATGCCAGTATGTCTAGATTGCGTTTCGCCTGTTGGCAATGAAGCGCTGTTCTTGCAATATTACCGACAATTCCAGGCCATTTTCTTTGCAACAAAGGTATAATTTCTTGACGAAGATAATTGCGGGAATAGCTGATATCTTGATTGCTCTCATCTTCAATCCAACTTAATTGATGCAAAGCAGCATAATCTTTCAATTGCTCACGGGAATGGTTTAAAAAAGGTCTGGCAATTTTTCCTATTTCAAGTTGGCTAAAATCAGTCATGGCAGCCAACCCGTCTATTCCAGCCCCCCTAAATAGTTGTAGAAGTACTGTTTCTGCTTGATCGTCTAGATGATGCCCTAAAATCAAGCAATCTTGTTCCGACATCAGAGAAGAAAAAACGGCATAACGTGCAATACGCGCACCTTCTTCAACATTAGAAGAGCGATCAAATTGCACTGACTCAGCAATTAAAGAAATGCTCAAATCCTGGCAAAACTGTTGGCAGTGTACTTGCCAAAGAGATGCATTAGCACTAATGCCATGATTAACATGCACTGCGATCAATTTAGCAAGTAAAGCCGGGTGGGAAGCAAGAACGTGCAAAAGCACTGTTGAGTCAAGCCCACCACTAAAACCTACAATTAATTTATTAAAATGACTCAGGCGAGAAAACCACTCGGCACTTAATAAAGGTTTAATCTATTGCTCCCATAGCCATAAATTTTTGATATCGATTTTCGACCAACTGATCTAAAGATAATTTCTTTAAAGTACGTAATTCGCTCACTAAAATATCCTTTAATCGTGCGGCCATCTCATCGACATTACGATGAGCACCACCTAATGGTTCAGGGACTATCATATCAATTAACTTATTTTCCAGAATTTTATCTGCAGTGATCCTCATCGCACGTGCTGCTTCACTTGCTTTGGATGCATCTTTCCAAAGAATTGAAGCACACCCTTCAGGGGAAATTACTGAGTAAATACCAAACTGGAGCATTAATATACGATCACCAACCCCAATTGCTAATGCACCTCCAGATCCTGCTTCGCCAGTTACCACACAGATAATTGGCGTTTTAAGACGTGACATCACAAAAAGATTTCGAGCGATCGCTTCAGATTGATTGCGTTCCTCAGCACCAATCCCAGGATATGCTCCAGCTGTATCAATAAATGTAAAAACAGGCAATTTGAATTTTTCAGCCATATTCATCAAACGTAAGGCTTTTCGATACTCCTCTGGGCGAGCCATACCAAAATTACGGTATACTTTTTCTTTAGTTCGTTTACCTTTCTGATGGCCAAGTACCATCACAGGCTCACCATTCAAACGCGCCAAGCCGCCAATAATTGCAGGGGCTGAAGAACAACTTCTGTCGCCGTGCAGTTCCTGGAAGTCTGTAAAAATACGTTCAATATAATCTGTCGTTTGTGGTCTAAGCGGATGCCTTGCCATTTGTGCAACTTGCCAAGGTTCCAGGTTTGAAAAAACTTGTGAGGTTAGTTCAGAACATTTTGCTTGAAGTCGCGCTATTTCATCACTTAAATTCACTTCGTTATCATGACCTATCATGCGAAGTGCTTCAATTTTTTGATTCAACTCTTCGATGGGTTGCTCAAAATCCAAAAATTGTCGGCTCATTGAATACTCTTTGGTGAATTAAATATCATGGTATATGATAACCTTAACCGACAATTGATGCCAGATTCAAACAAAGCATATGATCATTACTGGATTCAACCCTTTAAATACAGAAAACTGCGTCTTAAACGAAGCTCGAATTGATCTTTGGCAATTTTCTTTAGCACATGAATTTAAAAATGCATACGAACTCTTAAATCGTGACGAGCAAGCGCGTGCAGAACGATTTTATTTCAGCAGACACAAACGCCGCTTCTCTACTGCGAGAGCAACTATGAGAGTTATCCTGGCAAATTATCTAAATACGTCAGCAGACCAACTGGAATTTACCTATAATGCTCATGGCAAGCCTGAAGTCATTAATGCAACAAAGCTGCAATTTAATATCAGTCATACCGGTGATTTGGCGCTACTTGCAGTAGGAAAAAACTTTCCCATGGGAGTAGACATCGAAAAATACTCCGCTCGACCTTATGAAGGGATTGCGAAAAATTTATTTTCTAATCAGGAATATGAAGAATTTATTAAAGTACCTCTTGCTCTAAAACCTGCTATTTTCTTTCATGTTTGGGCGCAAAAAGAAGCCTTTATTAAAGCTTGCGGCTTAGGCCTTTCGTACCCGACCAAACATTTTAGTGTTCCCATATCCATGCCAACCAAGCAATTGGTGAATGATCCATTGCATAACATGACCTGGCAATTACGCTCTTTCATGCCTGAAATAGCGTGCAGTGGCGCGTTATGCCATCATCCTACTGTAAGGGAGATAAGACATGGATTTATTCATCTAGAGCAAAATAACAACTTGATTTTTTAGGTTTACATCAATGCACTTCACTTCTTCACAACTCATATTATTACAGTTACTTGGTGATGGGGGCTGCCATAGTGGTTCTGAATTAGGAGCAGCTATAGGTATAACGCGCTCAGCAATATGGAAGCAAATTAATCAATTAATTGATTCAGGGATCCCTGTCAAAAGGATAAGACATCAAGGGTATCAGCTACCTAACCCACTGATTTTATTAAATAAAGAAAAAATTATGGGGCATCTCCCGTTGCAAACACAATTGGCTCCATTCAATATGCATGTTGTTACCTCCATTGACTCTACAAATCGCTATCTCAAAGAGTTGCCTCCTTCAAATACTGTGGATATTTGTTGCGCTGAGATTCAAACCCAGGGGAGAGGTCGATTTGGCCGCCACTGGCACTCACCATTTGGTGAAAATATTTATTGCTCGAGTCGTTGGAATCTAAACTACGATTTTACCAAACTTTCAGGATTAAGCTTAGTAACCAGTTTGGCCATTTTGGCGACGCTGAATGAATTAGATATATCACCCAATATCAAAATTAAATGGCCAAATGATATTTTGTGGAATCACAAAAAATTATGCGGTAGTTTGATTGAAATATTGGCTGAATCGAACGGCAATATTCAAGTCATCATAGGTATTGGCTTGAATGTCAATACCGATACTCAAAACCACCCTCTTCCAGATAAACCCTGGTGCTCATTATATGAAATAACCAAACAATATTTTGATCGTAATGTACTTATTGCAAAGTTGATTATCAATTTAGAGCGCTATTTAACCAAATTTATACATCAAGACCTAAGCTCCTTTCTGGATGAATGGAATAAATCGGATTATCTATTTGGAAAAAAAATTAATGTAACTCAATCTTTAGATACTCTATCTGGAGTTGCTTGTGGAATTAATCAGCTAGGACAATTAATACTTCAAGATAAGTCTGGAACAAAACATTTTCTCTCATCAGGAGATACATCGCTTCATGAAAAATGATAAGGAGTTACAATAAAGAAATTAAATATAAATTAAAGGGTTCGTCCCGAGCATTTTTATGTGCTCGGAACTGGATGAACTGCGAGGAAATCGATTATACTGCTTCTTCAGACTCGTCTGATTGTTTTTCTTGTTGTATGCGCAAATAAATTTCTTCACGATGGACAGATACATCTTTAGGTGCATTAATACCTAGGCGAACTTGGTTACCTTTTACACCTAGCACGGTAATATTAACATCATCACCAATAATTAAGGTTTCACCGATACGCCGAGTCAAAATTAACATAAAAATCTCCCTAACAAAGCAGCTACCTATTCCTCCACAGAACGCTATCCATGGTGTTCTTGATAGCCAAAAAAACGACTAAAAACAAAATAAATATTTGTTATACGAATTTAATTTTACACTGTGATTATTAACAGAGTATTAAGAAAACGGTTAAATTATCTCTTTTTATGCAATTTCATGCAAAAAAATTTTAATCGGCTTCGTCTAAAAGCTTTAATATCACCAAATTATCCATAAATTGCGCAGCAACTATGAACTTATCTGTTCATGTACTATTTTTGGAAAAACATATGAAAATATAACCCCAAAATAAATATTAGTAAGTCAAAAAAAATGAATTAGTTAATTTTTCCTTGATCACCAGTCGCAAATTTCCTTCATTTAGAGATATACTTACCAAACCTTATTAAACAGGAAATTATGCATGTCCTTGAAGGCCATGTACAACAACATCGCTGAAAACTATGCAACGGCTAATCGTTTTGGAGCAATTAGCCAGAGTCATCAAGTAGCAATTGAGCAAATGAAGCGTTTTTATTTGGGAATGAAACCTCATTATAAAATTCTTGATTTGGGGGTTGGCGATGGCGCATTCCTAAAAAAACTACAACAAGTTATGCCGCAGGCAGAATTCACAGGAATTGATGTTTCTACAGAGATGTTGAAACATGCCCGTGAAACATTACCCCTGATCACCATAGAGGGTAGCGCAGCACAAGCAAGCAAATTCTTACCCCCGCATAGTCAAGATTTAATTCTGGCTCACTTTATTAACGCTTATATTCCGATTAAAGTTTTATTTCATGAGGCCAAATTACTGACGCGAGCAAATGGTCATTTTTCTATGATTACTACAACGTATGATTCATTTCCAGTCGCTCAACAGCGGTTAGCCGAATTTATTACAGAAGACTCAATTTTAAGTAGTGTTGTCGGCCATTATTACAAATCGATTGTAAAAAATACTACCGTTGCTGCGAATAATAATGAATTGATGCAGGCATTCACACAACATCAATTTGAAGTCATTGCGCATCAACGCTTAGAAATACCAATCACTCTAAATACTATTGATGAGTTGGCCCTTTTCGGTATTGAAGGAACCTGGTTTCTCAATAGTTTATCTATTAGAATGCTGCCAAAAGTATTTTTAATTCAACGACTTAAACGCCTTTTTAGCAAAATATTTACTTTTCCCTATCATGATACTCACATAATTGATGTTGTTCTTGCCAGAAAATGATAATCTGGTAATTATCTTTGGGTAGTGAGGTAGGAAAAATGATTTCTCAAGAAGTGAAGAATTATTTACCTGAATTGGCTCTCCGACAAAAACAAGCCAATAACATCATATTTATTACCTTCTGGAGCCAATTCTCTGTATATGCACTAAACACCATATTGGTTTTATTTTTAACACGCCCTGTATGGTCTCAAGGTTTAGGATATAGCCAGGCCAAAGCATATGCTTTTATTGGAGTAGCTCATGCAATGGGGTATTTAATGCCCATGTTAGGTGGGTATATGGCTGATACTGTAGTGGGGATCAGAAGATCCATACTTATTGGAAGTATTCTATTAGCCTGTGCTTATTTGCTCGTCATGATTAGCGGATACACCGTAAATTCTCTGGGAGATACTTTTTTTATTGCTGCTTATGCATTTATTCCTGCCACCAACTCTCTTTTGATGGGAACCTCTTCAAGCATGGTATCGCATATATATTCGGATGATGCCGTCAAAGCAAAATCAGCCATGACGTACTATTACATAGCAATTAATGTGGGTGCATTATTAGCTACTTTAATTGCTCCAGTACTCTTTGAAAGCCGTTATGGCCCTCTTTCTATTCTTACCTTGACCTTTGTCGGCAAATCAATTGCCGCTTTAAATTTTGCAAAGCGCTATTCCATTTATGAAAATGTCATTTGGGGTAAAGATCAATCTAAATTATCCAAATCAGGTATATTTCGTTTGATTGCTTATATAGTGACTATTTATACACTGACTTTATTTGCTTACTCTCATGTTTACATTGCCAGCACGATCATCGCCACAGGGTGTGGTATAGGAATTGTATGGTTTTTAAGAAAAACGCTCACACTTAAAGGTCTTGTACGTGACAAACAAATGGTCGCTTTACTGCTCATCGTAGAGGCCGTAGTTTTTTTTGTTATCTACAACCAAATGAATAGCACATTAATTTTATTTGCTGAAAATAATTCCGACCATAATTTGTTTGGATTAACTGTGTCACCAGCTCATTATCAAATATTGAATCCATTACTTATTTTAGCTATTGGCAGCCAATTACCGCGTTTCTATAAAATATTTCCACACTTTACCATCCCCTATCAATTTGCCGCCGGTACTGCGCTTGCAGGTATTGCTCTTTTAATGATGTCATTTGCTGCTACGACTACTACCACCGGGATAATTAATGGCAACTATATTGCTTTAACCTATATACTCATTTCTATTGCCGAATTATGGGTCAGTGCGATTGGTTTAAGTATGGTAGGTCTATATTGTGATAAAACCTCAATTGCCTTTGCTATGGGGGTATGGTATCTCGCCAGTTCGTTAGCACATGCCATCTCCGGAAGAATTGCTGCTTGGGTTGCAATTCCAAATACAATTCATTCTCCCATAGAAAGTCTGCCTTATTACCAAAACTATTATTTTGTTCTAGGGGTCTGTGCTATGAGTTTAGGTATTGTCATGTATCTTTTCGCCTATATTTTACAAAAAATAATGAAAAAAAGAGGCGTTATTTTAGGCTAAATTTCAAAAGTTACTGACACAGTAGCAGCTGAAAACAAACTCAAACACCCTAATAATAAGAAAAATGGAGCACTTATAGCCAAGTAATTACTGATAAATTAGTCAGTCTTCTACAGAGAAATACATTTTTCAGTACTCAGAACGATTATCCATAAGGCCAGCAGGTGCAGCAAAATTGAAAATTATAATTTGAGAAAGCGCGTCAAAGGCACTTTTGGATCATAATCTGTGAGGCCTCGCTCATGATAGAATATACCGGCAGCTAATTCTTCATAAAGGCTGATAACACTAAATAACTGTTCTAACTTGCTTATGGTTAATCTGTAATCTTGTTGGTTTATTTCTATTCTACTATATAACAAATCATTATGACTTATAAGCCCCTTACGATAGAGATCCTGTTGTAGTTGATATCTTTTCCTCAATGAAATTAAAGAAAGAGAATCTTCATGGTATTTGGCCATAAGCTTTTGATTGGCAGCGATACTATTTGCAATCAGACGTAATGCATTTTGTATGATTTTGTTGTATTCCGCCAAACTTCTATTAAAAGTCGCCTTACTTGTGATAATTTGTCCAAATATAGAGGGAGATAAGTTAAATGTTGCATACATATCACCATAAGGTGCTGAATGCGTAGGACTCTTAAATGTGCCATTTAAGCTCGCTTTCCCCCAAAAATAATCTAGGGTTAGGGCTGGAAGGAGTTGAGATTCTGCAACATTTATCCCGCTACATGCTGCAAGAAGAGACGTTAAAGCCACCATTACATCTGGACGTCTTAGCATTACTTGAGTATTAATCTTATTTAGTGGTACTGCCTTACTTGGTAAGTTAATAAATAATTGGCTTGACTTTATCTTTCCTGGAGGCTGATTAATTAAGTAACGTAAGGCATTCTCACTTGCGATAATATTATTTTGTACTTGTTTTTGCTGTCCTAGAATGCTTTGTAATTGACTTGTTAAAGTTAATAATTGCAGATTATTTGCTAATCCTTGTTTCTTTGCTATTTCTAACGATGCTAAAAGCTCTTTATAATCCTGTTCAATTTGCTTAAGTAGTGTCAATTGATGATTCCATGCGAGTAGAGAAAAATAGCTACTTATAACTTCTCCAATAACCGTCAAACGCACACCAAGATAATATGCTTTAGCGCGTTGCAAGACAAATTCCGCTTTTTTTTGCTGAAAATAAAGAGCAACAAAATTTTGGTAATAGCTGGGTAGAACACCATAAAACACTCCCGGGTTGCCTAAAGCAGGATCTTGGGAGAAACCCATTAAAATATTCAGACCCGGCAGCCAATTTAAACGAATCGTTTGCAGCTCAGTATGGGCAACGTGAATCGATCGTTTGGCTATCACTACATTATTATTGTAAAGAAGTGCTTTATCTACAAGTTGATTGAGAAGAGGGGATTTAAAATCTTGCCACCAAGCTTGATAAGGAAGCTGATTTAATGCATGATGATTGCTTGAGTCTTTCAGATAATCAGGAATAGGAATCGATGTAAGACGTGAATTTTTTGTGCTTGGCATGCATGCAACCAGCGCACTTGTCATGACTAAAATAATTAGTGTGGCGGTGCTGCGCAATTAAACGATTTCCATAAAAATAATATGACTGACATTAAAAAATGGTAACACAAAAAATTCGAAAGTTAAAACCTTATACAGTTGTGTTTTCCTTAGCCTTACTTGCAGTTTTATATTACTTTTTTTCCTTTTTAATTCCGTTTACTAATAATGCATTTGTTGTTGCAAATATTCGTCCCGTAGCTGCTATTGTCAGTGGATACATTACTGATTTATACGTTAGAAATGAGCAATATGTCCATAAGGGACAGCCTTTGTTTACCGTTTTCCAAGAACCTTATAAGCTCATTTATAACAGGCTAGTTGAGGAGACTTTTACGGCAAAGGAGGATCTTCAAAGCTTGGAATATCAACTACAAAAAGATAAGCAATTACTCATACAATACCAACAAGAATATAATAGAATTCACCTAAATTATCTTCGAAATAGGGCTGTTTTAAAATCTGGAGCAATATCTGAAATTAATGTTAAGGATTTGCAATATGAAGATCGTGGCAGTTTGGCCAAAGTGAACATGCAAAAACAACAAATAAGTTTAGATGAAAGAAATATTCAGAGCATACAACACAAAATCAAATCGTTAATTTATAAAACACGTTATGCCAAGGTTAACTTAGAACACACTACAGTTTATGCACAAAGTAATGGTCGCATTCAAAATATGTATCTATCTTTGGGCACCCCCATTGAAATTAATAAACCTATCTTTTCTTTTGTTGATACGGATGATTTTTTCATTCAAGCCAATTTCACTGAGCTCGATTTACGGATGGTAAAAACGGGAGCCAAAGTCTATATTATTCCTCGAATGTACTTTGCAACGAAATTGTACCATGGAACAGTAGTATCAAGGGCTTGGGCTGCTAACCGTCAAATTACAAACCCCAAGACGCAGCTACAAACTGTAACCAATGATACTAATAATTGGTTACTTCTGCCTCAGCGTTTTCCAGTGCAGATTAAGATCGATGATTATGACTCCAAGCGTTATCCGCTGCCTGTTGGAGCAACATGTTATGTGATTATTAAGGTATAATTTTCTTATGGAAGTAACATCCGAAAAAACAATAATGGCTGCACGTATGGCCATCAGCATGGTTATCGCTTTAATTATTACGACATATTTCAATATAGTTGAGCCAACCTGGGTTTATATTTCTTTATTTATCGTTTTGTTTGAGCAACATACTATTGGGGCTTCGTTGACTCGATGTTCAATGCGAGCCATCGCAACCATTAGTAGCGCATTATATAGCCTGATTATTATTTTACTTTTTCATAATGCTTATCTTATGAATCTTATTGGATTCATTATTGGAATCTTTTTATATACCTATTTATTTTTAGGAACTAAAAAAAGTTATATTGGTATTTTAGGTACCGTAACTCTTGCCATTTGCCTTATGAACTATAATAATTTTACCTATGTGTTTATGCGACCTACAAATGTTATTATTGGTATATTAATCGGCATTTTTACATTACGTTTTTTTTTCCCAACTCGCGCAACTAAAGTTCTCATTTTAGAAATACAAAAATTTTTAACTGAATATGCAACTTTATCTGTTTACCTGGCAAACTTGGATAATTCAAAAACAGATTTACGCCAATATTTAGAACAATGTGAATCCAATATCGCAGCACTTATCCTGCGTTTTCAAACATTAATTAATGAAGCACGAGTCGAAATTGGAAAGGACTCTCAATATACGCAAGCTGCAGCGGATATTCTACAATCACTCCGCCATATTTTCCGTTATTATGCATCAATAATCGCATTAATCCTTTATGAAGAGGTTAAAATCAATAAGCAAGATGGAGAGAGCCTTGTTTTTTTAAGTACTACTTTAAACGAGTTAAAAGAAAATCTTTCTCAATTAAAACGTAAGCGTAAATTAATGGCTATTGAGGATATGGGCTCAAAAGAAGATAAAAATTTGTTATCTTTGATGCTTAATTTGCTTATGATGGAGTGTAGCTCTTTGCAAATTAAGATTTATAAATTAATACGGATGACTAAAATAGTAAAGTTAGAATAAGATATTTGCTTGCCCCCTATTGTTCAATTGCTTAGTATGAGAGAGGAATGAGGCAACTTGGAATGTGTGTATTTCAAAATCAAAACTAACAAGTGAATACTCATCAATGATAATTACATGTTCTGTAGTTTATTACTATCATAGAATAGAATGCGCTCGAGGAAAGTACGCTTGTAAGATGTTCACTTTGATTAATTAAAGCAATCGAAACGATCGCCCTCCTTTGCTGACATATATTTTTTTGTTCTTAATTTAAAAATATAGAGATGTACTTGCTTGTTAAGTAGGTAATTCGTACCATGCAATTTTTTAACTAGAGTACATTTCTCATGAAGATTTATTTTCCAGATATTACATTTGAAGGCAACCCATTCGTTTGGGAATTGAATGAAACAACCAATCAAGCCACTTGCCTAATGTATTGCATTAAAAAAGATACTCAAGTTCAATTTGTACCTAAAATGTCGCTTGATCTATTCAAAAAATTTCCTGGTATAACCTATGATAAGGACGAAATTATCATTAGGGACGTCAAAATTTTTGATAAGGTTTATCAAATCTTAGATCACCTTCGCGAACTAAAAGATAAAATCGCGGGACCTAAAGCAACTATTTCAAGACAAAAAAGTTCTTTTTTCCAATATCAGAAAGATAAAGCACTTGATGAAGTTGCTTCCACGTCAAAGCCCCCCAGACGCAGCTTAAGTTTAAGCAGTACTAACCTCCCCCTTTTTACGCATATTACTTTAAATGAATTAATCAAAAATGATCACATTACGTGTTCTTTATGGGGTGATACAGTTGCGTATGAAACCTATTTCGAGGAAAAGACAAGCAATGATGCTAAAGCACGTGGCGCCATATTCCTGAAGTCTTCATTAGCATTTAATATCATGGTGCAGTATGAAAAAAATCGTCGACTTTATCCTTTAAAAGCAAATGTGATCAAAGAAATCCGAGCCTTGTTGGAAGTTCTTGACCCAATCTATGTGAATTGGTATACCAAAGAAAGTATTCAAGCTAACAGAGAACTGGTTTTTTATTATTTTCAAAATGCAGTATCAGAAGCAATGCTGAACGGTAATCTTAACAACAAACCAACAGAATTTGAAACTGAAGAACCACCAAAGTTAAATAAAGCTCTACGAACATATGCAATAGAAAAGGCTCGTGCTTTACGTGCAGAATTAATGTTGATGAAGTTCAATATATTAATTAACCCGGAATTACCTCCTGAGCTTTCACTCAGCGATAAAGAAATAAAAACCCTGCCTGAAATCAATTCATTGCGCAAGCTTGTTTTCAAACAACCTATTGAAATCCTTGAAGATATAAGTACACGATTAAAAAAGATTTCTCTATTGATTATTGAGTCTGGGATTGTTGAAGAATCTAATGCAGAATTAAGCACACAATTAAATCATTCATTAGCGATTAATGCACCTGTGATCATGGATTTTCATTCATTCCAAAGTCTATTACACGCTCTATTGGATCAACAAATAACGAGCAGCAGTAAGAAAGAATTAATACCTGATATTGTTACTAAAGTAACAAAAGAAACAATAAACCAAATTATTAAAACTTATAAAATGACAAATAGCCAATATATTGCTCCATTATCCAAGATAGATAGTAATTTTTACTTATGCAAGGACTGGGCTGATAAATTAGCTGTTGAATTAGCAGAAGTTAAACTCAAGCATCCTAAAGAGGAGAAAAAGGTAACTGCTTATAGTCAAGCGATTGCTGATAAAGTAGTCGGTTTCATGAGTCATCAATTGCAGGAATATCAACCTAATGAAAATGACTCATTAACCTCCAGCTCGATGTCCATTAAGCTATAATTGGATATACGTCATTGAACAACTGTAACCTGGGAGAAATTATTCCCCCGGGTTTCAACTCGCCCGGGCCAAAAAATATGCGGTTAATTATCTAAACCTAAATTATCTTGTTTAAATATTCGGTCTGCCCGATAACTTGAGCGGACTAAAGGCCCGGAAGCTACTTCAAAAAATCCTTTTTTTAATCCGATCTGTCTGAGTTCAGCAAAAGTTTCGGGAGTTACATAACGCGCGATAGGTAAATGGTTTTTTGTTGGTTGTAAATATTGTCCCAGAGTAAGAATATCTACATTATGGGCACGCAAATCATCCATTGTTTGTACAATTTCTTCATCTGTTTCACCTAAACCTAACATCAAGCTGGTTTTGGTCAAGACATCTGGTCTATAGCGTTTTGCAAATGCGAGGACGTTTAGTGTTTGACCATAGCCTGCTCTATTATCACGCACTGGATGAGTTAAACGCTCCACCGTTTCAACATTTTGTGCAAATACATCAACACCACTATCCAATAATACTGCAATATCTCTTTCTACACCTTGAAAATCAGGCGTTAATGCCTCTACCTTAGTTTTTGGAGAGCGTTGCTTAATTGCACGTATAGTTTGTGCATAATGATTTGCGCCACCATCAGGTAAATCATCTCGGTTTACTGAGGTTAACACGACATAATCCAAATTCATTAATGCTACTGTATTTGCTGTATTTTCTGGTTCTTGCAGATCCAACCAACCATGAGGATTGCCAGTATCTACTGAGCAGAAACGACATGCTCGTGTACATACTGCTCCCATTAGCATAATTGTAGCAGTACCATGCGACCAGCATTCAGCAATATTAGGACACTTTGCTTCCTCACAAACAGTAGCCAAACGGTGTTTTTGCACCTGCTCTTTTACTTGGTGATACTCAGGAGTAGTATGATTCACGACACGCAACCATTTAGGTTTAGGTAACCGCTCATACACTAACCCTGTTGGTTTTACTCCATCTTTAATTGCTGTTACGCCATGAGACGTTTTATATTTCTTTCCGCTCTCGACAACAACGGGAATATTAATGGGCTTGCTCATGTTATCACCTGAAAAACAAAGGTAAGTGCTCAGCTCCTAGCAAGGGAAGGTGGTATTTGGCGCATCTTGCAGACAAATCCAACCATCCGGATTGAGCTATTACAAACAAAGAGAGATGATAATCCCAAATCATCAAGGCAAGATCAAGTCAAATTTAAAAAGTAACCAATAATCATCAAGATAAATAAAAGCACGATTGAGATTCCAAAGTAGGACAATACAAATGGATAGACAACCAAACTTACAGCAATAGCAAGCAAAAACAGTAAGCCAATAGTGGCTAGTTTTGTTCGTAATGCAGCAAAGCGCTCGATCTTAACCAAGATAAAATAAATAAGTAAAATCAAGATTAAAGGTAGTATGTACACTCCCTGGTATAGCAATTGGTACAAACTTGCCTGCAAGCTGGAAAAATGTTGATCATTTAGCCATTGCTCAAAAATTGTAGACCAATTCATCACACAGGTTTGCTGATAAATTGTAGTGATCAACCCTAACAAAAAGGCCAATAAAAAATACAAAGTATTGGAATACTGTTTTTTATAATATTGTCCGACAAAATAAATAGTCATTAAACCTAGTAACACGGCGGGAACATGCATCCAAGGCAACAACTCAAAAAATGTACTGGTATATACTTGTTGAAAATAGTGGACTATTGCCACAGAAGAGGCAAATAAAAGACCGGCAATAAGTTGCTTTTTTCTCTGTGTTTCAATTAAAAGAAAAGCAAGAAATCCTGCAAAGCAAAAAAAGGAACAAGGACTAAAAGAATCCATAAAGGCGATTGTAGTTGTAAAATGAATCCTTGACGGCTTTTCTGTCAATCCCGTAATAAATCGATTTGCATTAGCTAAATGCCGCAAGGTATTAACTGTTTCAAGGGTTAATTTACCTTTACTTTCAATTTGCTTCTTACAATAATTAATCGCATGCAATAAATCCTTGCCAGTGGTTTCTGCTGAGGCAAAACCAACCCAACGCGAATTACAAATATAAATAGAGGGAACAGCAAAATCATCCATTTGCTGATCGCTCAATAATTGATAAAAACGACGCAATGAATCTCTGTTCTGATTAATATAATACCGTTGAACCTGCAGATCTGGATATTTTGCTTCTATTTCGTGGAAAAATGCATCAGCCTTTTGACAATGGGGGCAGGTGGACGACAGAAACATTTCTACATTGATGACCACTTTATTATCTGTCTTGGAATACCATGTGGGCGATAATTCAGCAGCCCACACAGTGGCATGAAATACAAAAAAAATTACAAGCAACTTGAAAAAAGTTTTCATAGAATTCATAAGTGCATTGAAAAGGATACTATATCATCCTAAAAAACTCTGTTAATAGGTATGAATATAATTTTCTAATTGCTCTATCACTCTAGTCTTATCTTCAAGTATATGATAGAGCAAATCACCTATTGATAAAATTGCAACAAATTCATTATTTTCATCACGAATTAACACATGCCTTCTTTTAGTTGCGGTCATAGCTTGCATTGCTTTTTCTACAACATCATTAGTGCTAAGTATGGTGACATCTCTATGCACCACATCTGCAACTTTCCCTGTATCAAGATTAATGCATTTGTGCAAACAAGAGCGCACTATATCTCGCTCACTTAGTATGCCTACTAATTGATTGTCATTATCGACTACAACCAATGCACCGATATCATATTCCGTCATCATATCAATGCTTTTTCTTACAGAATCTTCTGGATGGATAAAAATAATTTTTCGTTTTGGTACTGGTAAGGCATTGTGAATTAGGTCAGCCATTTGATTCTCCATTTGAATACACTTAACCTATTCTTTAAATATAGTACAAATGGAGAACATTAAAGTCTATGGTCTTACAATTATATGATTTTCTACAACACGTACACCTGGAACCTGACGCGCTATTTGTTCTGCAGTATCACTGAGCCTGATTTTTTTGACATACCCACTAAGAATCACAACATCTTGCCTAGTTTGAACATGCACTTGGGAAACAGCAAGATCATCATTACGCATTAACGCTTCTTGTACTGTTTGCGTTAAATCTGCGCTTGGAGCAGCCAAAGGTGTAAAAGACCTAAACATATTCGAAGTTGTCTGGTTCGACTGACAACCAATTAATGAAAATAAAACAAAAACAACCAGAGTATTTAATAAGTACTTTTGCATAAAGGTCTCCAATATAAATTCAAACGGTACTGATACTTCATGTAGCTGTTAAAATCTATCTACAGTTCTCAGCAATAAGAAACCGTAGCTAAAATAAACCAAGTCAACATAGGAAAGAGTCCTGAATTTACAGGATACAACTAATGACAACAGACACACAAGTAAAGTGTGATAGTATGTACTTTAACTGATTAATATACAAATAAATATCCAAAAGACTATACTATTTCATAACAATGACGGCGATAAGAACTGAAACCATGAAAAAAATGGCTAAGGTTGTTCTGAACAAAAAAAATCCATCAAAAAAAATTAAAGAAATAAAAGGACGAACTGCGGGCCCAGACACCAAAGAAAATGCCTCCGCTGTTGCTTGCGACTTTTTTAATCTAATCGATAAGTTTTATCAAGCTAATTTGGGAAAATTTACTGCAAGTATTAGCCCAGCCTCAGTAGCAACCTCATACTTTTCATGGGGAACGCAACTATTACAAGCCCCGGGGACTTTCTTAAAATTAAGTCTTCATCCATTATTGAATTTCTCTGATTTTGTTGAACGACTCATACATCACGACAAACCTGGCAATGGTAACGATGTGCGTTTTCATACGGATAAATGGAGTCTCTATCCATGGCGTTTATGGGCAGAACAATTTTTACAAATTGAAGAATGGACTCTAAAAGCAGCACGTGAAATCCCGGGATTGAATGAACCTAACCAACGAATTATTTCATTCACAATAAAGCAACTCCTTGATGCACTATCCCCTTCCAATTTTGTTTTGACTAATCCTGATTTATTGCAAGAAACATTAAATACATATGGAGAAAATCTAATTCGTGGGACACAATTGGGCTTGCAGGACCTGGTTGAAAAATTAACGGGCACTCCTCCATCAGGAGTTGAGCACTTCGTTCCAGGCAAGCATGTTGCCTTAACAAAGGGCAAGGTAGTGTTTAAAAACCACCTGATTGAACTCATTCAATATGAAGCACAAACTCAAAGAGTGTATAAAGAACCCATATTAATCCTTCCCGCCTGGATTATGAAATATTATATTCTTGATCTTCTTCCGGAAAACTCACTAGTGAATTGGCTGGTTCAACAAGGCCATACGGTATTCATAGTTTCCTGGCTCAACCCCTCTACTAAAGACCGAAATCTAGCATTTGATGATTATTATCGACAAGGAGCTATGGCTGCGATTGATAAAATATCAACCATAATACCTGACACAAAAATTCATTTAATGGGGTATTGCATTGGTGGAACTTTAGCGATGATTACCGCAGCAACTATGGCTAAAGACCATGACGTTCGCCTGAAAAGTCTTTCTCTGCTCGCTGCTCAGGGAGATTTTACCGAAGCAGGTGAGCTATTAATTTTCATTAATAACAGTCAGGTATCCTTTTTGGAAAACATTATGTGGGAGCAAGGCTATTTAGATACTAAACTCATGGCTGGAAGTTTTCAAATGCTGCGATCCTATGATCTGATTTGGTCTAAAATGGTCCAAGACTACATGCATGGAACACAAAGAGGAATGATCCCCTTACTTGCCTGGAATGCGGATACAACTCGTATGCCTTATAAAATGCACAGCGAATATCTTGAAAAATTGTTCCTCAAAAATGAATTCTCCGAAGGACAATTTACTGTTGAAGGCAAGCATATAGCACCAGAAAATATTAAACTGCCTGCATTCGTAGTCAGCACCGAGAAAGATCATGTGAGTCCATGGAAGTCTGTTTATAAAACTCATTCGCTGATTAAACGAGAAGATATCACGTTTGTTCTGACGAATGGAGGCCATAATGCAGGTATAGTAAGTGAGCCAGGACATTCAGGGCGAAGTTATTTAATTCGTGAACAAAAAAAAGAAGAAACATATATTTCTCCTGAACATTGGCTCGAAATTGCCGAATCGCGAAAAGGTTCATGGTGGATTGCCTGGCATGATTGGCTAGTGAGACAATCAAGCAGTGGAATGAGCTCACCACCTAAAATAGATAAAACGTTAGCTGACGCTCCAGGAAAATATGTGTTACAAAAATAAATGATCTTTAATTTGAGTATAAAAATATGGACAAAGACTATTACAAAATAATGGGAATAAGTGAAGATGCCTCTGAGAAAGACATTAAGATGGCATATCGAAAATTGGCTCGGAAGTATCACCCGGATATAAGTAAGGAACCAAATGCAGAAGAGCACTTTAAAGAAATGGGGGAAGCATACGAGGTTTTAAGGGACCCGGTTAAAAAAGCTGAGTATGATAGATATCGAAAAGGCAAAGCATATCACCAACAAGGAGCATCGACACATTGGCGCCCTGAAGAATCCGAACATATTTACAGTAGTCAATTTAATGAGGACTTATTTGAAAATCTATTCGGTCATTCGCGCTACCGCCAGCAACCCATGGCTGGACAAGATTATCATGGAAAAATAAACATCAGCCTGGAAGATGCATTTAAAGGAACAGTTAAAAACATCCAGATTCCGATGGCACAAGAATCACAAGTCACCATGCAAACCCTGAAAGTGAAAATACCACCAGGAGTAAAATCAGGTCAACAAATTCGCCTTGCAGGACAAGGCGCTCCGGGAATCCATGGAGGTCCTCGCGGTGATATTTATTTAACGATTCATATTGATAAACACCCTCTTTTTGATTTAATGGATGGTGACATCTACCTCACACTCCCTATTACCCCATGGGAAGCTGCATTAGGTGCAACGGTTGAAGTCCCTACATTGGGAGGAAAAATCGATTTAAAAATTCCCCCGGCTTCTCAAGGAGGACAAAAATTAAGGCTTAAAAATCGTGGGTTACCTGGAAAAACACCAGGACACCAATACGTTCTTTTAAAAATTATTACGCCGCCACCAACAACTGAGGCAGCAACAGAGCTCTATAAAAAAATGGAGCAAGTAATGCCTTTTAATCCACGTGACAAAATGGGAGTATAAGCATGAAGCAAGAGAATACAATAATTGGCGTGCTTATTGAAGAAACGATGACCATCTCATTTGATGAAGTATGTCAAAAATATCATATACCTGAAGAATTATTACATGAAATGGTGGAGTATGGTTTATTTTCTACCAAAACAGCAAAAACAGAGCATCTTAAATTAAATCCAGAAGATCTTCGCAAAATTGAATCGGCATTCCGCCTACACCGAGATTTGGGAATTAATCTACCGGGAGTTGCACTTGCATTAGAATTATTGGAAAAAATAGATCAATTAAATGAAGAGCTTAATATTTTACGTAAACATTTCTGATTGATTAGCTTATCCAGTAGCCTTGGTATATCTCAGTAGAACCAGGGCTTACTGGAGCTTGTACACGGTAATTCATCTCCTCAACCTTACTCTTTTTTCTGGAATTTTAAATTTTGCTTATTCAATGTAAAAAATTACTCAAGCAGATATTGCTACACATTGTGATCTGGTAATACAATGGCTAAAGGATACCTTTTAATTAAGCAAAACCTATGCGCCCTTTGTTTATAATTTTGATTGTTTCCTTAGTTGTTTTACAGCATAAACTTTGGCTGGGCGATGGAAATTTGATTCAATGGCAAAATCTTGAAAAAAAACTGGCAGCTCACGAACAAGAAAACAATAAACTTGCAACTCGTAATCGAGCACTTGAAGCAGATATTAGAGAGTTGAAAAGCGGCGAGCAAGCTCTAGAGGAACAAGCACGCTACGAACTTGGAATGGTCAAAGGAACTGAGGTCTATTATCAATTTGTAGACTGATAATTCGCTATCAAGCAATCAGTAATTCAAGAGACTCAGGTGGTTGCTTGTCCCAAAGACTTAGCACAAATCCCCCTCCTCCAGAGCCTGTAGGTTTCACAGCCAGAGCACCTTCTTCAGCCAATCGATTCATATGTTGCTGCAAACTCTCGCTAACCAGGTTCCATTGATAGAAACAATCAGCGGCTTTATTAATTGCCTGTGCCAGAGAGGAAATTGCGTCCGCGCCCCCTAATTCCAGGGCAGTTCTAGCCTCTTCAACTGCTGCCACCATTTGTTTATCAATTTGTTCAGCCAATTCAGGACGTTCAGTCCATAAATTTTGGACCTGTTGAATACAATGTGACGTAATTCCTATTTGCTTACATGAAGATAAAAAAAACTGAGGACGAATTTTTTGTTGAAGTGGGGTAATTGTCCCGGATTTAAAATAAACTCCTTCTTCCATAGCAACTCCTGCAACATCAAGACCACTACTCTTTCCATGAAACAAATGTTCCAATTCTTTTGCAAAATCATTACATTGACTTAGTTCTATCATTTGTTGCGCACAAAACCAGCGACTCATTGCCACACATAGAGCTGCTGAAGCCCCCATTCCAGCCCCCACAGGGATTGTGCTATCTAAATGAAAAAAACCAACCAATTGATTTAAGGAGCGTCCCAATAATTGCATGCCATGTTCCAAAACACTCCAAAATAAAAGCTGCATATCCGCACCACTGCTTCCCGTATAATCAGCTCCTAAGGAAGTTGCAGCAGCAGAATAAGTTAGAGTTAATTTCTTTTCCTTGATCGGAAATACAAGAGCAGGATGCCCCCTTACTACAGCGTGTTCACCAGCTAAAATCCATTTGCCAAAAGTTGTAGTTTCAAAATCATAAAACATCATAATTGCCTATTAAATAATCACGTTTGAACTCACGTGCCAATTCTAATTGGTCAGAACGATACAACAAATGAATATTCGGTCCAGCATCCATAGTCACTATAGGGCCATCGCCTTTTTTATTCCAAAAATTCTCCAAATGGTGCAATAGATCAATACAATTATCTGTCATATATGAAAAGGGTTGCTCGCAAGTACTAAACAAACGATGCATATCTTGAAATTCACGCCAGCATACCTGATATGCCGAAGTCCAATTTTGACTCATAAATGCATCTATTAATTGCTTTAAATTTTCCCTGGCCCTTTGACTACGTGTTTCATAGAAAGGACTGCTCTTTACTCGTTGATGAGCTTCACTGGAGGGAACTTCCTTCTTCTTATTGCTAATGATTACACCTTGATAAATTAATTCAGGATAAGGCAAGTCCACTGCTTTAACTTCATTGTCATCCCATAAAGCCCAGGGAGAATAAAAAGATCGACAAGATGATCCTGAGCCCAATCGGCTTAACTGTGCTTGTTCATTAACAGAAGGCGTAGGTTTATTAGTTAATTCACTCAAAGCAACTACAGCACAACGAGTTAACGCAGCGAAGCTTGAAGCAGAACTCGCCATACCACTACTGTGTGGAAAATTATTACAAGACTGTACTAAAAAACCACCATCATAATCAAAATATGCTTTTATGCGAGCGAGATGATTAAGAAATCTTTTTTGCCCTTCTGAGGAAAGAATAAAATTTTCAATGCCACCCGGTATAAGCAAGGGTTCCCAAATATCTTTTTTTGAACTTGCTTTTTCAAGTCTTACTGTAGTTTTAAGTTCATTTAACGTATAGGACAATGAAGGATTATCAGGACTATTAGAGCTATCATCCTTTTTTCCCATATATTTGATCAAAGCAATATTAGCTGGGGCATGAGCTAGCCAATACATAATTTCTCCTTGGGATCCATAAACTAGTTGAATGTAGCCTGGTGAAGGCACAGACGTAACTTGAGAAATTTGTCATAGAAAAACCGGGGTATGCTGAACTTCACCCAGGCTACAATTTTTACAAACTTCAGAGTCACGTATAAAAAAAATCATTAATTATATCGTACGTAATTTTGAATTAGCCAATTGTGCTGTAGGTGTACCAGGATAAGCTCTTACTACTTGTTGCAGGAACTTCTTAGCCTCTTGTTTATCACCTTGTTCAGCATAAGCGTAGCCAACTTTTAACATGCTTGCAGCCGATTTACTTGAAGTAGGAAATTGTTGTAATACAACGTTAAAATGCGCTATGGCTTGTGAATAATCTTTTTTTACTAAATAAAGCTCGCCCAACCAATATTGAGCATTAGCAGTGTAACCTCCCCGTGGATATTTTTGAACAAATATATTCATTGCGCTTATGGCATCATCATATCGCTTATTTTTTACTAATTCATATGCAGCTAAATAGCTGATTTGTTCGTCCGCAGGATTTGCTCTGGAAGTAGATACTGCCGGAACCGTTACTGATGTGGTAACCGATTTGTTTGCTTGAACATCAGGTGCAGATACAGTTTTTTGTGGTGCGGTAGGTTGCTTAGAACCTACAGAAAGATCCAATGAAGGTTTATTTGACGATGCTTTAGCAGAAGCAGTCCCACTTAAACGCGAATCTAAATCTTTATAAAAAGCAACTTGCTGTTGCTGTAATAATTTTAAATCATGAGCCTGCACTTCGAGTTGTCCACGCAACTCTTGGATTTCTTGTTGCAAACTTTGAATTTTATCAATCAGCTTGGCGCTGTCAGTAATATTATTATTTGAATCATTTGATTGGTCATCTTTAGCAAGCGCAGGTTCATCATCTGTATAATTCTCATTCCGCGCTACATCGAACTGACCATTTTCAATTTGTGGTTCATCGTATTTAGAGCCAACAGGCGCTTCATACGCCTGTTGGTCAATCATTGCAAAATTTTCACTCTCATCAACTACAGGCGCCACTGACCAACAGGCCAAAGGAAGCATGAACATAAAACCTGTAGCGATAATGTGTTTTTTGCAATTTATCATCTTGTTGCCTCATATGTAAATTCTACACGTCGATTTTGTGCGTGCGACGCTTCATCATGTCCTAAATTAATTGGACGCTCTTTACCGTAACTCACAACTCGCATTTGTTGTCTGTTAACACCAGCCATACGTAAAATGTCTGCTACAGTATTTGCACGACGCTCACCAAGAGCTACGTTATATTCACGACTACCACGCTCATCAGTATGTCCAGCTAATAACACTCGAGCACCAGGATGGGTCTTCAAGTATTCGGCCTGAGCATTAACGGATGGTAAATATTTGGGAGCCAAGTTACTGTCATCATAAGAGAACAGATACAATTGATTATGAGGTGCCTTCGTTGTATAAGATTCACCTGGTTCTTGACCAGCAAAATGAGTAAATTGACCTAAACCTTGAGCAGAAGCTTCAGCTTCAGTCACCCCTACTCCGTCAGCACTACCTGGTGCTTTGGAGCACGCTGCAACTAAAACAGCACTCGCTACAAGCAGACCTAATTTACATAATGATCCGGCTTTCATCCTCAATCTCCTTCGTTCTTTTTATTATTAACAAATTTTAAAAATCCCATACAGGGCTCATGGGGGCACATTGTACAATTCTTTTTATTTTTTGGCTACAGTAACTCATTAAACCCATTCAATCCTAATCTGCAGCATGGCGTTGAAAAATTTTATTCAAAGTCCATACTCGGGTTTCGCTATGCTGCAATCAGGCTACGATTTTATAGATACAATTTACTCGAAACTCATCCTCTAGTGCTCAATATGAGACACGACAAAATGGGCTAAGCTCGCAGTAAACTGTTGAGTTGCTTTATTCGCTGCGATTACACCGCCGTAGGGAGTATCACTAGGACATGGGATTTGTAAATTGATAATGTTCGAGGCCAATACTTTATTATCACTAACATGGGTTAAAACAATTTTGACTGAAAATTCAAGTACACTCGGTTTTTTAAGGAAATTCTGTTCTAGCGCCAGCAATTGGGTATCTAATCGATAATTTACACCTAAAGTATAAGCATTCGATGTAACGGCTTTAAAAAGATTTGTCCGTTGCAAGCTTTGCAGGATTAGAGGATAAAGCATATCTGCTGGTGGATTTACCCATGCATTTTTTGCAAATGGTTCAAGTTCATAAGGTTTTTTAATATAAAGCATTTGCTCAGTTTGATACCCTGCAGCAGCATCAGGCGCAGTAACCAGCAAAGTAATAGGCATCGGCTCTTTAACCAACAGTTTCTTGCTGTATGCACTTAATTGATATTGATTTTTTACAGAGACTTTAACAGGTGAGCATGCAGTCAGTACCGCTGTACTTAAACCCACGAGAAACACAATCAACTTTTTCATCTTTTATTCTCCAGGCCCTGGTTTTGGCGGTTTGCTTCCACGAACAACCACTGCAGGATTTTGTCGCATCTCACTACTTACTTTTTCCAAATTTGCAGAAATTGCATTCAGTCGTCGTAATAAGATCACTGCAGGTGGAAGAGCTTCCTCAGATATTTTATCTATGGCATTTTTTCCTGTACCCATGGTTTTTGATACGCTGTTACCAGCTTTACTCAAACTTTCCGCCATCGTATTAAATTTAGATATTCCCACTCTTAATTCCTCAAGCATATGCGGGAAATCACGACTTGTTTTGGCAAGATTATCCATTAAAACATTAACATTCTTACCATTACGCGCAAGATCTTTAGAAAAATGATCAATATTAGCTAAAATATGACTTACATGCCTTGCATTTTCTTCGTTAAATATACGTTTTGCTTCAGTACTTACCGAGTCCACATCTTCAGAGACTCTCTTTAAAATACCGTCCAATTGAGTAAAAACAGAAGGTTTTGATGGAATAACTGGGTATGGTTCACCAGGCATTTTTTGAATTGGCGCCAGATCTGACGTACTTGCGCTCAAACCAATATAAGTAACACCAGTGATCCCTTGGGAATTTAATGTTGCATATGTGCTTGTTGTAATAGGTGTTCCTTCTTCAATATCCAACAAGATTTCCACTTGCCTCGGGTCACTTTGATTTAACTTTATTTCCTTTACGTGCCCCACTTGTACTCCATTGTATTTCACAGGAGCATCCTGAGTCAGACCAGAAGCCGCTTCGTGCATAAAAACGGTATAAGTAATGTATTTTTTTTGACTGAAGCCAACAGACAACCACAGCATTGTAGCCACTAACCCTACCAGTAATATAAGTACGACTACCCCTACGATAGTGTAATTGGTTTTCGCTTCCAAGTATTCTGTCTCCAGTTAGGCATAGTGCCGTCGCATACATTCAATGTTGACAGGCTCTAGATTACATTTTACTAAAATATCCAGCAATTATTTTATTCTTATTTTTCATCAAATCATTAATCGGCTCAATACTTAAAATTCTTCCATCACCGACAAAGGCTACTCGATCTGTCGTCCGTTTTAAGGATTCTATATCATGACTCACCATGACTATAGTGAGTTTTAAAGAATCTCTTAAAAAAATAATCAACTCATCAAAAAGCCTTGCACTCAATGGGTCTAAACCTGTAGTTGGCTCATCCAAAAACAACAACTCCGGATCCATAGCAATTGCACGCGCAGCAGCTGCTCTTCTTTGCATTCCCCCACTCAATTCTGAAGGTAATTTGCCAGCGGCTTCCTTAGGTAATCCAACTAAAGCGATTTTTAGCAAAGCCAATTCATACATGAATTGATGATCCAGCTTAGTGAACTCTTGCATGGGAAACATAACATTTTCCACCACATTCATTGATGAAAATAAGGCACTATGCTGAAAAAGCATTCCCCAACGGCGACGAAGCAGAAATGATTGTTCCATATTGAGATGGCTAATGTCTTGGCCAAATATCTTAATGTCGCCTGCCGTAGGCTTTAATAACATCAGTAAACTACGTAATATCGTTGTTTTTCCGCTTCCCGAACCACCAATAATGGCTAAAATCTCCCCTTTTTCGACAGTCAAATTGACATCAGAGTGTACCCATTGACCACCTAGATAATTTTTTAGCCCTTTAATTTCGATAATGGGTTCACTCATCTATAAATGCATCCGACTGTAAATAATTGAATAAATAGCGTCTGCAATGATAATTAAAAATAAGGCTTGCACTACACTTTTAGTAGTTTGGCTGCCAATATTTTTTTCCGTACCGGCTTCTACTCTAAATCCCTGAAAACAACCGACCAGGGCAATTAACAAAGCAAATGCGGGTGCTTTATATAAGCCTAAATTCAACTGTGAAATTCCAACGGAATCCTTCAGTCGTTGTAAAAAATCAATGAAGCTGATGCCCAGCATATTATTGGCCATAATCATTGCCCCTAAAATACTAAAAACATCAGACCAAAAAATCAATAAAGGGAATGCGAGCAATAATCCTAGAACTTTAGGAAGTACTAACAATTCGGTGGGAGAAAGTCCCATAGTTAAAAGTGCATCCACTTCTTCATTCAGTTTCATGCTGCCAATTTGTGCCGTAAATGCAGAGCTGGTGCGCCCAGCAACAATAATAGCTGTAATAAGGGGAGCAAATTCACGAAAAATAGCCATACCTGATAAATAGGCAATGAAGCTGTTGGCCCCATATGTTTGTAATTGCAATCCCATTTGATAAGCCAAAACCACACCAATTAAAAAAGAGAGCAAAGCCAGGATGGGTAAAGCGGTAACACCTGTAGTATGAACATTCGAAATAATGCTAGGTAATTGAAATCGTCGCCAATTACCAAATGCCTGGAATAATTTGGTAGTCAAATCACCAATTAAAACAATAAGACCATCTACTTGTTGAAATTTACGCTCTGATTCTTTGCCCAATTGATAAAATACATTTTTTTTATCTGGAGAGGGAATGTGATAATCTAGAACATCTTTTTTTGATTTAATTAAATCGATAAGCTGGTGTTGCGTTTCGGTAAAATCATCCAGTTCAACTTGATTTTCTCGTTGTTCGAGCATATCAACACATTTAATTAGAGCCAAGGCTCCTGCACTGTCGAAATGACTGATGTCTTTGCCGCTAATAATTACTTTTTGTTTTTTTGGTAACTCAACTTCACCGAATTTTGCCAATAAATTCCCAATGTTCAGAACAGACCATGGCCCTGTACAGTGAACTCTGGCAAGTTCCTTGTCGAACATGATTTGCGCGCTGTTTTGTACCATAGTCATATTTATTGAAAAATAGCCTCAAGAATAATAGGAATATTCCGGAAGAGCAAAAACAATGAAACATAATACCACAATAAGGTATTATTCGGGTAGGTAAAAAATAAAGCCTGAGTGAATCAAATTAAAACTCAGGCTACCTATTTTTTTGCGAAAAAAATTAAACCGTTGCTTTTAACGAACTAATTGCATTATTTAGTTCAGTAACTTTCTTTCCTCCATCGGCCAGGGGCTTAAATATTGATAGCTGAGACATACGAGCGGAAGAACCAACACGATTCAATCCCGTATTAATGAGGTCCACCAGATCATCTAAAAATTTTTCCCACCATCCACGATGTGTCCTTAATGTTTTTACGTTATTTGACTTTTCGCTTAGAACATCTTGGCTTTTTGATTTAAAAGAAACCAAATCGCCATTTCGAACATATTGATCAATCAATTCAGATATTTGGACATGAATGCTTTTTGCAGCGTTTGCAGCTTTTGAATATTTCAATAATTCTTTCCGATTTTTTTCGTTCTGATATTTTTTAACTTTTTCTTCATATATTGTCTGTTTTGCCTGAATAGCTCTTAATTTGATCCTTACATCGAAAATATGAACCTGTCGTTGTTTTATGATTCTGGGATCGACATGAGTTTCCTGGAGCCGCTTATCATCCCTGAAATCCTTGTTAGGTTTCTGCTCCTCTTCTAAAGTTGCAAATCTTACACTATGTTTTGTTTTAGGGTGCTTTAATACTCCACCCTTTTCTCTTTCCAACTCGACTCTTTTTGGAGGGGATTCAAGTGACGTTTTATCCTGAGCGGAGACACGAGTCACTCCTTTCTCTTTCTCAAAAGGAACCTCAACTTTATGCTCATTCTGTTGTTCAAGAGGATGATGTTCTTTCATAGACTCGGTCGGTAATACAGGAGTCGTAGTTAAACTTGCACTTTCATCTACTTGAATACGCTGTTCTTCATGCCGCTCACGAGCGATAGGGTTTAATTCAATTTCAACGACTGGTGAGAAACGTTTTCTTAAATTGCCGATCAGCTCGTTGATTTGTATATCCAACCTGTTGATCTCTTCTTGATGATAAGCAGTTAAAGTAATCGAAGAATTTCTTTTCTTCAGGTTTTCATTATATTTTTTTAAAAATCGCTCCAAGTCTTCTGGGGAATTACATCTTTTCAATTGGTCGATAAGTGTTTCTCTTAATTTTTTAGCCACGCTAAAAGCATTCATTTCTTTATTCTGTTTTCCCATAACATCTCCAACAGTTAACTCCAATTAAGTGCGCTTAATTTACACTTCACGCCCAAAAAACACCAGAGAAATTAGATTAAGAAACACTAAATGGTTATAAAAAACATTCGGCTACCTTATTTGAGTCAATTAGTCTCTCTATTGATGCGGTAAATTAGAATATGCAATAAAATGATCATTAAAGATAAATCACTTTATTTTCATGAATTAAATGCTCATTCAGAAAGAACCCATACTCTATGGCGTATGAGAGCGTAAAAAAATAAAACTAAATCATATATAACCTAAGATTTTCAGGTAGTTTGCTGCCCTATTTTATGATAAAATTGCTTTCATTTTTTTCAAGACACTAAAATCAGGTATGCAAGAAAATTACAGCCAATTTGAACAACGCAAACATGGCATTACAAAACTTGCGTTAATGCCGGCTACTCAAAGGAGAAAGCATGCCTTTAACTTCTAACAATGATGAGCTATTCCGTGGATTTTCCAAACTCTCTCGCGAAGAACGTTTTAAGCGCTTGTTAGCCTTAGAGGTCATAACACCAGAAGACATTACATTTCTTAAAAATGGTGGCATAAAGGATTTGAACTTAGCAGATAAACTGATTGAAAACGTCATTGGTTATTTTCAACTTCCTTTAGGTGTTGCAACTAATTTCAACATTAACGGTCAAGACTATGTTATTCCGATGGCTGTTGAAGAAACATCAATTATCGCAGCTTTATCAAAATCCGCAAAATGGATTAGACAATGTGGCGAAATAAAGACCTGGATTCAAGGCGAATGCATTTTAGGACAAATTCAATTAGCGAACGTAAAAGACTTCTCCAAGTTTTCTCAGATTTTCCATGAAAACCGTGCTTATCTGATTAGCAAAGCCAATAAAGATGTCGCTGAAAATATGGTAAAACGCGGCGGCGGTGTCATGGATTTACAATTACGCCAGCTCAAAAGAGAAGATAATCAAGATATGGCCGTCATACACTTGACCATGAATAGCTGTGATGCCATGGGAGCCAATATCATTAATCAAGTCCTTGAATACTTGAAAACACCTATAGAGCAGTTAACTGGTGAAGAAGTCACCATGTGTATTTTGTCCAATTTAAATGATCAAAAGTTAACAACAGCTCAAGTCACGATACATACTATCGATCCAGTACTTGGTCAAAAACTGCAAGAAGCATCGCTCTTTGCAGAAATGGATCCTTATAGAGCCGCTACCCATAATAAAGGAGTAATGAATGGCATCGATCCCGTGTTAATTGCAACAGGAAATGACTGGCGTGCAGTTGAAGCTGGAGTACATGCTTATGCTGCTCGAGATGGGCAATATCGAGCGATTACGCGTTGGCGTTATCAGGACGGAGTACTTACAGGACAACTCACGGCCCCAATTATTGTAGGAACTATAGGTGGCGTTACTTCATTGCACCCTACTGCAAAGATGTGTTTACGAATGATGAACATTTCTTCAGCAAATCAATTAGCTCAAGTCATTGCTGCTGTAGGCCTTGTCCAAAATTTAGGTGCGATTAAAGCATTATGTACTGAAGGTATTATTCAGGGCCATATGAAATTACATATTGATAATCTGCTCTTGGCTGCAGGAGCAAATGAAAATGAAATGCCCGTACTCAAAGAACATTTACAAAAATGGTTGGATTTGCACAAAAGAATTAGCCTTAATAATGCTCATGAATTATTAGCTAAAATAAGACAAACGCCGATTGCCGTATGAAATGGTTAATCCCTGCGAAAACTTTTCTATTAGGTGAGTATGCTGCTGTAGCTCAAGCTTCAGCATTTCTTCTCACAACCGCCCCATGTTTTGAGCTCACACTGACAATACAAGAAAAACCATCTGAAATTCACCCGGAATCTCCGGCTGGGCGTTGGTGGCAACAACAACGCTTGAAACAAAGTCTTTTATGGAATGATCCTTATGCAGGTCGAGGTGGTTTAGGTGCCTCCAGTGCACAGTTTTTAGCAAGCTATTTAGCGAGTTGCTCTGTTAATAATACGATCCCGGATTTACAACAGATGCTTCATGCATATTATGAGTCATCATGGACTGGAAAAGGTTTAAGGCCCAGTGGGTATGATGTAATAGCACAATCTCAACAAGGGTGTGTTTACATTAATAAACAACACCAAGTAATCAAATCCTACGACTGGCCCTTTCATGATCTGGCTTTCTTTCTTATCCACACAGGTGTAAAACTTGCTACCCACCATCATTTACAGGATACGGCCCTGCCCGATCAGATTGATTATTTATCACATTTAGTAGATGAAGCAAAACAAGCATTCGAGCAAGCTAATTCCCAAAAATTGATTCAGACTATTAACAGCTATCATCAAAAGCTCGCAGAGCTAAATTTAGTTGCAGAACACAGCTTAAAACTTATTAGTGAATTTAAAAAATATTCGGAGATACTCGCAATCAAGGGTTGCGGCGCTTTAGGAGCAGATGTTCTATTGCTCATTAGTTCAACAAATAATGCTCAAATCCTTGCTGATAAATTAAAAATGCGGCATTGCACCCTATTGGCTACAGAAAAAAATATTTACACTCATACCCCATTAATCAAGCAAACCCACTTTTTTTAACGCCAATTTTGTCTAAAAAAAACATTTATGCCCTTTAAAATAACAAAAATATAAGAAACATGATAAAAAGACTTGAAATTCTTCGCTAATACGGTATTATTCCAGCCTCTTTAGGGCCGTTAGCTCAGGTGGTAGAGCAGGAGGCTTTTAACCTCTGTGTCATAGGTTCGAATCCTATACGGCCCACCAGTTTTAGAGTACAGTTTAAAAATATTTTGCCTTAAGGGCCGTTAGCTCAGGTGGTAGAGCAGGAGGCTTTTAACCTCTGTGTCATAGGTTCGAATCCTATACGGCCCACCATTCTGGTTACCAGTATTCAATATCAACCAGAACGCAAAATGGCAAAATATTAATTTCATACCTTATTGCGCTCGTAGCTCAGCTGGATAGAGTACTTGGCTTCGAACCAAGGTGTCGGGGGTTCGAGTCCCTCCGAGCGCGCCAATTTGGCTCTTCCCCAAATCCGGGGCACTAATCAAAAACACAAATTACACCAAAGTTGTTCTATACTTCCTAATGAGAAACTCCAAACTAAATTGGTGTAAATGCTCTGAATATATGCACCATGTTTGATCATATGAGTAAATGCAAGAGATACTTATTATGGGGCAAGAACATCCACTCAATAGCTCTAAAGAATCCTCATCAAAAGAATCAGCTAACCTATTATTCGAAGTCCAGTCTCTTATTGATTCGTATTCCAAAGGTAGATATTCATTTCCAACTTACCTGAATTTCAATATGTATATTTTACAACAAGCTAAATTTTCAGCTGATTCAGAAAAACCATGTGAACTCCTGGTTGATGGAACCCAAAAATCTCTCCTAAAAATGCGTTTGCTAGAATTTGAAGATAGTGATATTCCAAGTATTAAAGGATATCTTGTGCTGAGCTTTAAGGATAAAACCAAATTAGCTATACCACTTAACTGCGCAAATTGTTTAGTCCTTAAAGAGTTATTCAAAGTTCAGGGATGTAACCTGGATCGTATTTATTCAAGAAAATCTTCACTTGCTGTGGATTGGATTAAATCGAATGTAGATACTGTCTACAATTCAGAGGCTTCTCGTCGTGATAAGGTTGATGAATTCTATGATGCCGAACATCTAAAAATTAATAACGAAATTAGACGAATACTAGCAAAAGAACCAGCACTGAAATCAATTAATATTATCGATGGTGGTTGTGGTAACGGAAAGTACATTAATGCAGCAGCAAGTACATTTAACGAAACAGATGTGCACTTAGCTGGCTTTGATTTTAACGAGTCTAATATTGAGCAAGCACAATCCAAATATTCAGATAAAGGAACATTTATTAAAGGAGATTTGCTGAAATTCCAAGAGGTCCTTGATCAATGCGCCCATGTGTTAGATAAGAATGCTCCAACCTTTATGGTGTTATCGGGCTCGCTAACACGCCTTGTATTAACCGATGGTTTTCAAGCACTAAAGGTATTACAAGGTTTTGCAAATAGTGATTTTGCTGATTATTTAGTGGGTTGTGGTGTTGGTGAACCATTGATTAACCGACATATTGCCAAGCAAATTGGATACCGGATGGAACCCTCCGCAACTACGGCTAGTGAATTATTTTCTTGTAAAAAAATGACCCAGGAAGAATTGATTGAACAAAAGTTAAAAAAGCTCGAGCAATATAATACGCTTGATTTGTCCTTATACCACAACCCTACTGCATTGCTCCTTAATCAACAATTATTAAAACACCTTGCTGATGACAGCAATATCGATCTTTCATTTACAACATTAACACCTGAGTTAATAAACAGAATACAATTAATTATTAAAGAGAAGCCTAAGGTTAAACTCATATTTTGGCATAATAAAATGGATCAGCTTCAAGAATTTTATGATCTATTTCCAGAAGAAAACATTAAATCGTTGTATTATGCAAGAGATGAGCATTTCCTTGGGACATCACGGTGGTTTAACTCCGCCTTTGAACCTTATCTTTCTGATTTATCTGGTCATTTTGTGTCGTCAAAATTTTCCGATTTTTATATTAAAAATTTATTGTTAAACAGTAAAAATGAACGTTCTGTTTTACACAATTTAATTCATTTGTCTAATGTATTTGGGCTTGGAAATTGGGTATTTAATAATACAAACGTTCTAAAACATATCAAGAATGAAAAATTTCATAATACATCGGCTCAAAAAAGGAATGAGTTAGTTAATTCAGCCGTAAAAGAAATCAATTCTTCTAATTTTGAATTAGTAATTCACATATTAGAGAGCTTGAATCTAATCAATAGCATAACTGAGCCGGAATTATATTATCTTTTAAATGCATCTAAACAAGACCAGTATCAGTCGAGAATTTATAGCTCTGACCTTATCTGTAAAACAATCTCAGCTACCAAAAATAGAGAAGACAGAGTAATCGAATCTTTAAAATTTTATACCCGAGATTTTGAAGATGCTTATCGAAATCTTATTAATCTTGTAAAAAATATCAGTTTAGATACTCCCAATGAAGTGCACAACAGTTTAGAGGAATTAGTGTTTTGGGTCATAAAGAATTGGTCTAATTTTGAAGATGTAGAACATCTGATTAAGATCTTAGAGGAATTTAAGTTAATTGATCCTCAAAAGGATCTCGTCATTTATTACATGCTGGCCTTTTTTAAACAAAATCCAGACAGGCGGACTGGTATATCGAGTGAAGCTAGCCTACATAATGAGAAAGGACGCCTAATTGAAGCACTAAAATTTTATGATGAAAGACATCATGATACATACCTGCAAGTGGTTACAATGCTGGTAGGAAGCCAATGGCAAAAAGAGTTTGATTTTCTTGCAATACAAGGACAACATCAGAGGCTAATCAGGGAATTAAGTCACTCTTATTATCCTGAATTTAAAATAATGGAACTTCTCCCTTATTTGAATGCCGATAGTCACATTGTTTTTAGTTATAACTGGGCATCAAACTCTTTAGAAATTCAGCGTAAATCTGATCTCTGGGATGTAAATGCGAGAGCTGAGGTGGATGTAAAATTACAACGATTAGGATTCACTGATACAGCAATAGCCGATATTATCAACCCCTTCCAATTTTCTGATGGAACATCAGATTCACTCTTTATTCCATTAAAAGAAGAACAGGTGCAGTTACTTCTTGCAGATCTTGATAAAGTAAAAACCAGACCAGAAAAAAATATTTTGGAGTCCGCTTTTTACCAACCATTGATTGCTCTCCCTTCAGACGAGTTTGACGATGAAGAGCAATCTACCGTTGTAAATCGGGTGCCAACATTTTTTGGTTCTCCTCAAAAATCGAGTCTATATGATGATAATGGTATGGACGATTATGCACGACTTGGGGTAACCCGGGAACAAGCCCATTCCTTATTAATTCAAAATATACAAGATATCCAGGAACATCTTACTCCACTTATAAATGAAAAATTATTAGATAAACAGTTTTTAGAATACCTTAATACGAAACAATTGAGTCCCCAAAATAGTCCTTTAGATAATTTGACGTCACAGGCGAATCAATTTGCATCTGCCCCAGAAATTATCCAAGGATACATTGATTATGAAATTCATGATCGAAAATCAAAAACTGCCGTAATTGAACCGATGCTATTTGAAATATTGCAGGATTTAATCAATAAAACTCCAAAATTAGGCTGATAGCAGCCCACATTGTTTGAAGAAAATTGCCATAAAATAACAATCAATTGGTCACTGAATTATCTAGAGCCATTGATATTTAAAAAACGTGAGTTTGGCTTCAAAGGGACAGAAGATTATATTTTAGCTATAGATTTAAGTTTTCAGCGCCTAGCAGATGATCCCTTTATTGCTCGAAAGTGTGATTATATTCGCCCCAAATTACGCGCATCTAATGTTGGCTCTCATATTATTTTTTTCAAAACCATCGATTACGGCATCGCTATTATTCGAGTATTGCATCAACCTATGGATTTTAATAGACATCTATAACTTAAAAAATTCCTTGTTTGCTGATTTAGGAATAGCACATATTAAAGTTCAATTTTACACAAAATGATTCAAATTATTCTGCGACCAAAACGTGTCTCAACTGTGACAGGACTACACTGTAGTAGGCAGTTTTTACGCAGTAATTGGTGAATTTGAAGCGTCACAATGAATTGATTTATAAAAAATTTAAACCAGTGCATCAGGCTTCGAACCAAGGTATCTGGGGTTCGAGTCCCTTCGAGCGCGCCAGCCATTTTTGGCTCATCCCCAAATCCGGGGGCACTAATCAAGAACAAAAAACTTTAGCCCTTAACCTATACATTAATGATGCTTTGTCGCTGCACTGTTCAAGCACAACTCGAGCTTCATCACTTTGGTTAAGTTTGTGAGGATCTCTCAGGGCTCTAGCGCGTCCTGATGCTTTATTTGAAAGAAGAACGAGTCATTACAATGCCCCCAACCCCTCATTATTTTTACAATTCGACCAATAAGTGCTTAACTTAAAGTAGCGCAATAGAATTACTGTTTGATTACCCTTTAATCTTTGTGAATTAAATATGTATTACTATGAGGTAAGTGATATGTTGAATAGAAGAAAATCATCTAAAAAAAGTGATTCATCAGAGAAATATTCTGCAATCAGTGGGTCTTTAAAGGGTATCCAAATTAATACGAAACGAACCGATAGTATAGATAGATTAAACCAAGGAATAATAGAAATAAAAAAAGATAAAGAATTGTCTGATGATGTAAAAATTATTGCCCTCTTCGGTGTTTTTGTGAGGGAATATAATCGGATTGTAAAATCATTTGGTGGTGCAAATAGTAATTTAGGTAAATACATTAAAAATTTTTGTGCCCAGAATTTTGGTGTCGTTCTAGATCCAGCATTAAGCCATCATTTTGATCCAGGAAGTCTGATTCTACAAATTTTGAATTCGTTTGGCATCAAACCCTCTAATGAAAATCCCTCTGAGGAAGCCTCTTTATTAAAGACCAATACAAGAAGGGCAAATGAAGTGGAGTTTGCCTCAAAAAGTGATCCCGTGTTGGAAAGGCCAGAGGAAGTAATAGCCAAAGTAAGCCATTCACTAGATGACGCCCAAAATGATGGCGAGAAAATAGGTCAATTAACTTTACGTGATGACCCAAAACTGACGCGATTAGGAACTATGTTTGGTGCAAACCAATTTTGTTATGGAGAAAAACCTGGTGGTGTAGAGCCTGGATTTAGGGCTATTGATATAAATGAACTATTTTTTAAAGAGCTGATCCAGATCTTAGATCCAAAAAACTTGTCTTCTGAAAATCAACCTTATGATGCGAAAGCACTTAATAAATTGAGGGATAATTTGAGTAAAGAGGAAGACCTGAATCAAAAGAAAATTATTTTTGCAAAATTTATTAATTCCCAGGTACAAGGCCCTCATGCTCAAGGTGATTTAGCCCCGGGAATCAAATGGCTTTGCGATGAAGTGAAAACGGCTGTTGCCCGAAATAATCAACTAAGTGCCTGGATGTATAAACTGGATTATGCAGAAAGACAAAAAGACAGAGTTAAAGCGAATAAAGAAGCAATAAGAGAATTCGTCGGTACACATTTTGCCGGTATTTTTAGTGAACAAAACCAAAAACAGGAAATTGCCTGGGTTACTAACAAGGAAGGCGGAGTCCATGCCTTATTAGCTTGTGGTTGGAAAAATGATCTCAAAGAGTTTTCCGAATTCCTGCATGGTGGTTCTGAGCCTGATTATAATGGTGTGCTGGTTGAAGACAAGGATGCTCCCGTAAAAGAATCTAAAGAAGTTCCAGGATTAGCCAAGAATTTAATTTTGGGTATTGAACTTGGTGATCGAGATGGTATGGGTAAAAAAGCTCAAAACAAAGGTCTTGCAGATGAAGAATTTTATGGTTTTGATTACGGCAAGCCTTATGAAGGCAAAGGAGTCGCTTCAACTTTAAGTGATGATTTTTCATTTGAAGACACGTTTGCTAAAGTCCCAGCTATATTTAGAGGTTCTTCAAGCATCGGTTTGGCCCGCCATTTTATGTATCGAAACTACAGTGTTTTCTACGATACCGCTTTATCTGAGCGTATGGAAGGATTTCATTTATTGAGAAAAATGATTACTGGAGAAAACCCCAGCGAAGAAGTGATTGAAAGTCATCCAACGTTAAGGGAAGAATTGGAACGAATTGAAAAACGCACCCCGTCCCCTCAAGACTTACTGGGTCAATTAGTGAGACTCAAAAACAAATGTGATCAAGAAAGTCCATTTCAGAACTTAATCGATGCGCAAATCTTCGAAATATGCGCTGGAAAATCTAATTTTGATTTGTATTTTGCTCAAGTAAAAATGGAATTACTCGAGATGGGGATTAATAAAAATATGAATTATCAAGAACTCGCAGACTATATTGAGTTTATCAATGAAATGCAAGTCACTGCATCTAACAGCAATCAACAGATATTGGACACGTTCGAAAAACGAAGATTATTAACTGCTCAAGAAATTGATCTCCTCGATCACTTGGAAAAATATTTCTCACCGACTTCAGTAATGTCCCATGATGGCGAGGTTTTTCTGAGGAAGATGCGCTTTGATCCGCAAAGTAGCAGAATTCCATTTCAATTAAGTAAAGAAACGAATGGAACTTATACTTTAACTACAACAAACAAAGATCTTGTTAATCAATTAAGCCAGGAGTTTGGCCTCACGTGTGAACAAAATGATGCAGGATTAAGCTGCAATATAGGTAAAAATGCACTGGAACAATTAATAATTGATGCTAAAGATAAATATGATAAAAAAAGGGAGGATTTACTGATTAAACCCACCTATAAGTTAATTACTTTTCCACATTTAGTCACTTTATTGAATCAAGATAATTCCCCCAGCAATCCTAAAGTTTCTATTGGCTTTTTATGGAGAGAAGACAACAGTTTGTCACTTCGAATCACTGCAAAAACTGAGCAACAAAAAGAACTGGTAAAAAAAATATTCGGACATGAGTATACCAAAAGATCTATACGGGTTGAAATTCCATCTGGAGAGCTTACCAATGTTAGAAAACACATTGAAAAAACGCATGAAGAGTATTTGAAACTCAACACAAAAACCCAGGCAGAGCAAAGAGAGCCTACAATCCCAGTAGTATCTCAATCTACGAAAAAGACAAATAAATGGAGTGATTTTCATGAGAATTCAAAAGCTGAAACTCAAGAAAAGGCAAAACATTGCGAATTATTAGAACGATTTAGTAGGCTCATTCCTGACAACGAGGTTTTAGGTCACATTAAAAATGTAATTGAAGAGGTCACCGATCTCAAAATTATTGAACAATTATTGTCATATAATGATAGTACATTGTCTTCACCTGAAAACGTTCAAGCGATTGTTGGCGAGAATTTTACCAAAGTTAAAGTCATTAGTGATGAAATGATTGGAACTCAACAACCGGATGCATTGAGCTTAAAGCAAGATTTTTCAATAGCTCGCTAGTAAACAATCCCGACTAGAAATATCGCCATTGAGCAATATAGTTTTAAAACATCAGCCCTAGAAAAATCAGAGCCCATAAAATTAATGCGAGATAAAACAGCTTTTTTTAATATGGCATCATTAAATTCACTATATGAAAAATTGCCTCCATCAATGATAAAACGTATTGCAGAACAACTTACAAAATTCGAGAATTGGCGGTTATTGTCCCATAAGGATTCAAACGAAGCTGACTATCAATGTAGCAAAAAATTACAAAAGAATTAACTCATCAATCGTCATTTCGATTAATTCAGCTTTTGAAGAGCCCCCCATTTTTGCGTTCCTCCTTTCGGCAACAGCAATAGTGAGGCAACGATGCAATTTACATACTTATTTGGACATGGCTTCGGCAACAGGTATTTTGAGGCAATGCGTATCTTTCTATGAGAGTCTTCAATTATTTGTTTTATTTATCAATGTACTTTAATATGCACAACATTTCTTTGGAGACACTCAAATATGTCTAAATCACGTACACTAGAATCAAATTTTAAAGGTTCTGCTGCACTAATTTCACAGTCATTTTTCTATGATAATGAAGTTAAGCCTTTTGAGCCTTTCCATTCATCCTTAGATGCATTAACTCGTTTTGCGGGCATATTTACTGGTATGGGATATACTGCAGGCTATTCCTTCTATTTTGCCTTCAAATGTGTAGGAGCTATATTACACCTAAATGAACTCGATAGTGATCGTGGGGCAGTTCCAGCAATATTTGCAGGTGGTGTATCTCTTGGCTATTTACTACTTACTTTAGGAGCGATCCCATTAAATACAATTGATTTTGTAGGCTCGACATTCAACACAATTAGGAACTCTTCAGCTCGTAGTACTTTGCAAGAAAATGCAGAAAATCTTGCTGAGTCCAGCGATGTTTCATCACAAGAGATTCGTGTTAGACCATAATATGGGAGACTGTAAGAAGTATTTTTAAGATCTAAAAGTACTAGCACTACCTGACACAACAGTGACGAAAACGTGCCAACTTTTGAAGCTGTCTTATGTAGATGCCCCCCTTCATAGCCAAAAAGCTTGAAGAATTCACTGATGGAAACTATAAAAATAATGATTATTGGGATTGTAAGGATTTACAAACACATTTAAATTACCTTTACAAGGAACCTTCCTTTAAATAAATTAACAGCCAAACTTACAAATAAGGGATTATTTTTGAAGAAACGGATTGCAGTGATTGGTTCAGGGATATCTGGTTTAACGAGCTCCTATATTTTAAGCAAAAACTATGATGTTTCATTATTTGAAGCCAACAATTATCTTGGTGGTCATACAAATACCCTATCTGTAGAAACTGAAGAAGCGACATACTCAATCGATACCGGATTCATTGTGTTTAACAAAAGAACCTACCCTAACTTTTGTAAATTGCTCGAAGAGTTAAATGTTCCAATTCAACCTAGTGAAATGAGTTTTAGCTATCGCTCGGATCGACGCGGTCTTGAGTATAGTGGCCATAATTTAAATACACTTTTTTCAGATCGTCGAAACCTATTTAAGTTAGACTTTTATCGTCTAATCAAAGACATTATTGTATTTAATTCCGACGCAAAAAAATTCTTAGATCGAACTAATAATCTCGAAATAACCATCAATGACTTCATCACAGAAAACAAATACTCGGAGCAATTTATAGAATCTTATCTAGTTCCAATGATGGCTTCTATTTGGTCTAAATATAAAGAAGATACACTAAATTGTTCTGCTAGTTTTATACTAAAATTTTACAATAACCATGGGCTTCTTGATTTATACAACCGACCTATGTGGTATGTTATTAGGAATGGTTCGAAAAACTATATCGTACCTATGATTAAGAAACTTAAAGATCAAATATACTTAAATTCTAAAGTAGATTTAATCAAACGAGAAAATAATAAGATCGCGATAGTAACCAACTCCCAAGAGCACGTTTTTGATGCTGTTGTATGCGCGACTCATAGCGATCAAGCCCTAACCATGCTTGAGAAACCTACTCATGAAGAAATCGGCATTTTGTCAGCAATCAAATATACTGAAAACGAGGTAGTGCTTCATAAAGACAGAAATATAATGCCAAAAAATAAAAGGGCTTGGGCAAGTTGGAATTACTTTGATAACCAAGGCACAGCGCCCACACTCACCTACTATATGAATCGATTGCAGTCAATTAAATCCAATCATGATTTTTTTGTATCGGTTAATCTTGCAAATGAAATTGCTGAAAATCAAATAGTCCAATCATTTAAATATGCGCATCCCTGTTTGAATGTGTCTGCCTTAAAAGCGCAACAGCAAATTGCTTTGATTAATGGAATGAATAATACGTACTATGTCGGAAGTTATTGGGGTTATGGCTTTCATGAAGATGGAGTCAATAGTGCGATAAATACGTGTAAGCTGCTAGGAACCTAGATGATGAAGCATCTAATTTTTACGGGTCATGTGCGACATCGCCGTTTTTTTCCTAAACGGCATCAATTTTCATATAAATTATTTATGTTCTGTTTTGATCTGGCTAACATAAATACTTCATTCAGAGACATCAAACACGTATCCATAGAGAAATTTAATTGGTTTTCATTTAGACGAAAACATTATCTTAATGAATCGACTATGCCTCTTGATGAATATGCTCGTCAGTTGATAATGAGTCGGTATGGAACGTACCCAAAGGGAAAAATCTATTTATTAACCCAACTGAGTTGTTTAGGGTATTGCTTTAACCCCATCAGTATTTATTTTCTCTTTGATGAAGCGAATCAAAATTTGGACTATTTAATTTTGGAAGTCACGAACACCCCTTGGGGAGAGCGGCATAATTATATTCTTAAGCATTCAGCCAAACCTAAGAATGAAATCTATTCTTATCAATTTCAAAAAGAGCTGCATGTATCACCATTCATGTCTATGAATTATACCTATCGAATCAATTTAAAATTAAATCAACAAAAAATAGTTGTTCATATGGAAAATTATTGTGAGGGAAAAAAGGATTTTGATGCGACATTAACATTAAAGGCCGAGGATAACTCATCCATTAAAAAGGTATTCTGGAAGCATCCGTTAATGACCTATAAAGTTGCGGCTGCAATTTATTGGCAAGCATTAAAATTATGGATTAAGGGTGTTCCATTTCATGCCCACCCACGATCAAATAAAAGGACATAGCATGAACCAAAATAATTATTTATCCACTCTGAGTGTAAGATTCTGCAAAAAAATCTTTTTTAAGTTATTAAATGGCATCACACATGGGGCTGTCGAAGTCAATGATCATGAGAGCCGCTATGTATTTGGTCATGAACAAGAAAAAAATGATTTAATTCCTACAATCAATATAAATAATCCCAATGCTTATAGAGCAATCCTTCTTGGAGGCTCTGTTGGTGCTGGAAAAAGTTACATCGATGGAAATTGGGATACAAACGACCTACAAAAATTGATTACACTTTTTATTAAAAATGACTCCCTCTTCAATAATATTGAAAGTCCCATCGCTCGTTTTTTTAATTTGATGAGAACCATAAGCTATAAATTAAAAAATAATTCAGTTCGTCGCGCTAAAGAGAATATTCTGGCCCATTACGACTTAGGAAATGATTTCTTTAAATTAATTCTCGACCCCTCAATGATGTATTCTTGCGCGCTTTATAAACCATCGGATATCAGCTTGGAGGAAGCTTCTAAGAAAAAAATTCAAGCTATATGTAGTGCATTGCAACTTAAACCCAGTGATCATATATTGGAAATAGGCACAGGATGGGGTGGATTTGCTTGTTATGCAGCGCAAGAGTATGGCTGTAAGGTGACCACAACGACCATTTCAGAAAAACAATACCTTTATGTCAAAGAAAAAATCAGTCAATTGGGCTTAGACAATCAGATTCAATTATTAAAAGAAGATTACAGAAAGCTTTCTGGACAATACGATAAAGTAGTTTCAATCGAGATGATTGAGGCAGTTGGACATAAATATTTTGATACCTTTTTTCAACAATGTAATCAGCTTCTTAAACCTGAAGGTTTATTCTTCTTACAGGCAATCGTAATTAATGATCAAGCCTATGAAGCAGCAAAAGATGAGGTCGATTTTATTAAAAAATATATTTTCCCTGGCGGCTGCTTGCCCTCGGTGTTTTCGATAAATAAATCAATTGCCAGCAAAACCACCTTGCAATTGCTGTCATTTGAAGACATAGGACAACATTATGTTTCTACTTTGAATGATTGGCATAAAAAATTATTAGCAAATAAACAAGAAATTCTTGCACAAGGATTTACTGAGTCTTTTATTCGAACCTGGGAATTCTATTTTTTTTATTGTGCCGCGGGCTTCCAGACCAATTACATTAGTGATATTCATGCCTTGTGGCGAAAGAGAAGATGAAGACATTACATTACCTGATTCATACAATTGCTTACTATGTAGCTTGGTTTGCATGCATCCTACTTGCTGCTCGCGGATATGCATGGATAAGCCCTCTTATTGTAGTTGCTTGTGTTTTGTTGCAATTGTACTGGCAACATCAAACGAGAAGGCCCCTACAAGGGCTATGGCTTTTATTAGCGATAGTCGTCTCTATCAGTACTCTGGTCGATAGCACTCTGGTTTATAAAGGAATTGTAATTTATTCAGCAAACCCCTTTTCTCCCTATTTTACTTCTCCTTGGATGATGACTATATGGATAAGTTTTACGGTTGTTTTATATGCCACATTAAGTAGCCTATTCGATCACCTGCTTTTGCTCGGGCTTTTGTCATGTGCAGGCTTTTCGTTGGCATTTCGCATTGGAGGAAGCTTGGGCGCTGCTTTTTTTCCTTATGGCAGCGATATAACTTGTCTTTTTATTGGGTTAATTTGGTCTCTTTTATTGCCATTTTGCGTCTACTGTTACCAAAAAGTAAAGGAGAGTAAATAATGTATGCTCTCTGTACCGTAGTAATTTATCTTATTTTACAAATGAGTTTCATGTGGGGATTATATCGAATTCTAAAAAATCCTTCCGTTGTTGATGTTTCATGGTCATTAGGGTTAATGGTTTCAGGTTTAATTTATTTAAGTTTAACTACGCTAAATACTCGTACTTTGATTATTGGTTGTCTTCTCATTCTATGGGCCTTACGCCTTGCAATCTATCTATGGTACACCCGAATAAGAAAAGGACATGTTGATAAGCGCTATCTCGAACTGAGTTCAAATTGGAAAATAAGCCCCTCTCTCGGTTTTTTTATTAACTTCCAACTCCAAGGACTATTGATTCTAATTATTTCAAGTGTATTTTTTCTGATTAGCAAATCAGGACTGACTCATATTTCCTTATTAGATAGCATTGCATTTTGCATTATTTTAGTCGGAATCATGGGTGAGACTTTGGCCGATTTGCAGCTGCAACGTTTCAAAACTCGACACAAAGGGGAAGTTTGTAACGAAGGCTTATGGAATTATTCTCGTCACCCCAATTATTTTTTTGATTGGTTGAGTTGGATGGGATTCGCCTTATTTGCGATACAGTCAAATATTGGGTACTTAAGCATACTTTCTCCTTTAATGCTTTATGTCATTTTTACCCGTATGACAGGTCCCTTGACCGAAAGAGGTTCCATACAATCAAGAGGACAAAAATACATTGCATATCAAAAGCAAACCTCAATGTTTTTCCCTTGGTTCAAGAAAAAAATCGATTCTGAATGAAGACCGCAAATAGACTACTCAAACCACATAACACCATTCCCCAAATAAAATCGATTAGGGTTATCTTCCAAGGCCAGCTTGCGAGGATTGAGTAATTGGTAAAATCATATATCCCATAGGTCACAAGACCAAGGATTATTCCTCCAGCTAATGCTTGCAGGTAATTACCTTGTGCGCCAGGAAGAACAAAATAAAGAATGCCTAAGGTGATGCAAACATAAACAACTGCTGCTGCCCACCAAATAGGCGCCATTCCCTCAGTTGATTTACGTAACAACATGCCGATGTGTTCTGCATAAATACTTTTGGCAATGAAGCCTAACCAAATCATGTCCAGTACAAAGACACAAATCATCGTGAAGAAAAAAAGCCCTATAAGTTTCATCATAGTTCTCCATAAATAGCAACAATTACTTTTGGGTCAAGTTCTGTTCTAATACAGATTTAGGCACCGGTTTAACATCCCAAACGATACCCATTAGTTCTAAAAGTTTGATTAGGTAGTAGGTAATGTCAATTTCCCACCATCGAAAACCTTGACGGGCTGATGCGGGATAATGATGGTGGTTATTATGCCAACCCTCGCCAAGTGTAATTAAGGCAAAGAAAAGATTGTTTTTACTGTTATCTGAAGTTTCATAAGGTCTTGTACCATAGACGTGGCACAGTGAATTGATAATCACGGTTGTATTAAACGTTGCCACTAAGGAAATACTAAAGCCCCAGACGAGCATTTCACCAATTCCGGTATTCCATTGAGGCGCATAAGTCTGTAGCACCCAGCCGATTACGAAAAGGACAAAAAACAATAATGCTGGCATCAAAATATCATAGCGTTCAAGAAAAACGAGTTCAGGATATTGCTCCAAATCCCTGACTCGCTCCGGATTGTAGTGATAATGTTTCTTTGTTAAAAACCAACCTACATGACTCCACCAAAATCCATGTTGTACCGGTGAATGTGCGTCTTCTGCAGTATCAGACACCATATGGTGCTGCCTGTGATGTGCAGCCCACCAGAGAGGACCCCGTTGAGCAGAGGTTCCTGCAAGGGCTGCAAAAATGAATTGCCAAAAGCGACTTGTTTTAAATGCCTTGTGTGAGAAATAACGGTGGTAAAAAGCACCGATTGTGAATAGACGAAAAAAGTACAGAATAAGTGCTGTACCTATGGCAATCCAACTAAAGCGTACAGAAAAAACCAACAGGCAGCTCAGGTTAATCATCACGAAAGGAATCACTCGAATCCAATCAATTTTATTGCCCAATGATTCATCGGGAGTATAATTATTTTCGCTTACAATCCAACTGCGTATCAAGCATCCTAAAGACTTCATCAAATTAATCCCTAATTCTTCACCAAATCCCAAATAGTAGCTTATATCACCATTCATTCAATTTAAAACTAATTATTTTTATTTTGCTTATATTTTGAATGAATAGGAATATAATCAAAAGATTGTGGTCCACTTTCTGAGCCGCATTCATCGTACGTATTATCAGCACACAGAAAAAATTCCTCTGCTCCATATTCAGCTGCTCGGGACATAGCATCGTCAATAGAGTTGAAATGCAAAAGTTCTTTTCCTTTATGAATAAATTCATCGGAATCTTTAGCAATAATTTCTACTATATATTCATGCAGCTCGATTGGTGAATAAATCAAAGCGATTGGTTTAGAACTATTCTTAGCCTGATTAATGAGACCTTCACGTGTTTGATTTGCCATGATTCAATTCCTCATGAAACTATATTAGATAAATTATAGCTGCCATTTAGGCACCTAATGGTAATGCTCCTCTGTTTTACCTCTAAAAAGATAATAGGCATACAAGGTATATGCAAGTAAGATCGGCAACATAATAACCACACCAACTAATATGAATGTGAGTGTCGAAGATGGCGCTGCCGCTTCCCAAATCGTAATCTGATGTGGAATCAAATAAGGATAAACACTGATGGCTATGCCTACATAAGAACACAAGAATATGATAATGCTGTAAATAAACGGCTTGCGCTCATTATTAGAATTCAAAGATAAGTTTCTCCAAGTAAGATAAATCGCAAGTGCAGTACTTAGAGGGAGTGGGCTTAACAATAAAAAATTAGGAAATTGATACCAGCGATGAAAAACTTCAGCACTGTGCAATGGAGTCCAGATACTAACAAAGACTAAAAAGAAACTGACAATAATTAATAAGCCCTGGGCATAATGAACCATTTTTCGTTGAAGTCTACCTCTACTTTTGATAATCATCCACGTTGCGCCAAGAAGCCCATAACCACTAATTAAGGCAACACCGGTAAATAAGCTAAATGGAGTTAACCAACTACCCTGACTTATTGTCATTGTTTGGGGATCCATTGAGAACCCTTGAACAAAACATCCTAAAATAACTCCTTGAAAAAAAGCTGCAGCAACTGAACCTATCGCAAATAACCAATTCCAAACGGGTTTTGAGCGATCCGCTTTAAATCGAAATTCAAAGCTGACGCCGCGAAAAATCAAAGCAATAAGCATGAACATTAACGGCATGTAGAGAACAGGTAGAAGAGCCCCATAAACCAGTGGGAATCCTCCATAAAGGATAGCACCACCAAAGACCAACCAAGTTTCATTGCCATCCCATACAGGTGCAATTGAATTCATCATTTTATCCCGCTCATTCTCACTGCTGGTAAAAGGAAATAAAATTCCAATACCCAAATCAAAACCATCCAAAATGACGTACATCATGACAATGAAGGCAAGCAATACAGCAAAAATAAGTGGAAGCATTATTTTTTCTCCACGTTTAAATCAGTCATGTACTGAAAAGCGTGATGTTCAACATGGTCTTGCTCAATCACTTCGGGGCCCAAACGGATAAGCTTCAACAAATAATACAGATAAAAACCAAAAACAATTCCATAGGCAAGAACAAGGAGAACAAAAGAGATAATCACGTCTTCAGTACTGATTGCTGAAACCGCATCATGAGTTTTTAATAACCCGTACACCACCCAAGGCTGTCGTCCAATTTCGGCAGTGAGCCATCCTGAAATAGTAGCTATAAATCCGAGTGGCGTTAGTGCAAAACACCAGTAATGAAACCATGTTGCCTGATAAACTTTGTTTTTGTAACGGAGGAGTAGACCTAAAATTGCTGTTGCGAACATCAAAAGACCAATGCCTACCATAATTCTAAATGAGAAAAAAACAGGAGCAACTCTCGGTTGTTGGTCAGTTGGTACCGAATCCAAACCAACCATTTTTCCATTCCAATCATGTGTATTGATTAAACTGGCTAGTTTAGGTATTTCAATAGCATACTTATTTTGTTGTTGTTCTTGAGAAGGCCAAGCAAATAAGACCAAAGGCGCACCGTTCTGAGTATGCCAAAGCCCCTCCATGGCCGCTGTTTTAAGCGGTTGATGCTCTTTAACCATCAGCCCTACAACATCACCTACCCCAATTTGAACAGGAACAAGAATCAAAGCAGCCCAAAGTGCAAAGGACATGGTTTTCTTTGCTGCCTCCACTGCTTTTTTGCGAAGCAAATAATAAGAAGCCACACCCATAATGACAAAAGAAGTTGTCACATAAGATGCTAAGACCATATGGATAAAACGAGGTATAAACGATGGGTTCATCACTACAGCCCACCAACTGGCGACTACGTACTTTCCATCAATCATCTCATAACCACTAGGTGTTTGCATCCATGAATTGGCCGACATAATCCAAAAAGCAGAAATGGTTGTCCCAATAGCAACAAGCAAAGTTGCAATAAAATGCAGCAGCGGCGGTACCCTTTTCCAACCAAAGAGCATCACGCCTAAAAAACCTGCCTCAAGGAAAAAGGCGGTCAGTGTTTCATAAGCAAATAATGCCCCCAAAACATTACCAAACTGAGTGATAAACGGACCAAAATTCGTTCCAATTTGATAGGCAAGCACAATGCCCGAAACGACCCCCATTCCAAAAGTAAGAGCAAAAATCTTAGTCCAAAGTTTACATATTTCAAGATAAACTGTTTTTCTTGTTTTTAGCCAAAATAGCTCCATGATGACTAAAAAAACAGCCAATCCTAAATTCAATGTGGGAAATAGAATATGAAACCCAATGCTAAAACCAAACTGGATACGTGATAGAATTTCCACAAGCATTTCATCACTCCGTTTATAACCAACTGAGTTTTGCAATGCAGCGTGACCGCATTACTGCTCCACTAGAAATTATCGTATATGTACAATAAATTATCAAATATATTTGACTGACAACTTATTAGCACAACTGATGAGTCTTTGCTCTTCGAACATAATCCTAAAAAACAGCTGCTTTCGTAGTGAGAATGATTCATGTGCTTAAATGGAGGTCAACTTTTTTTAAAGTTTAGATGACTGAGGGTTAATTCATTCAAAAATATTGAAGTTTTTACTTGCTTCAATCATATTTAACGTACTCCTCTTCAACGAATCATACTATGGCTAATTATTTGGTTATTGCGGCAAGTAGTGCAATTGGACAATCAGTTACTACTTTGTTGAAAAATCGCGGCGACACGGTATTTACCACTGCAAGGGATAAACATAAAATTAATCCAGACTTTTTAATTGATGCCTGCGATTTTGATGCAGTTAGCGATGTGTTTCGAACGGTTGGCAACATTGATGGTGTTGTTAATTGCGCGGGTTCATTACTCTTGAAAAGTGCCCATTCGACAACATTTGAAGAGTTTCAAACCTGCATTAATGCTTCGTTAACTACCGCATTTGCAACAATTCGTGCTGCTGGTTTGATGATGAAAAATGGCGGCTCAGTAGTTTTGATTTCATCAGCAGCAGCCTTGGTTGGACTCGCAAATCATGAGGCGATTGCTGCAGCTAAAGCGGGAGTTATAGGTCTTGCTCAAGCAGCAGCAGCTACTTATGCCCCCAATAATCTAAGAGTCAATGTGGTAGCACCAGGAATGGTAAATAGCCCATTAACCTCACCTTTACTAAATAATCAGTTAGCTCATAATGCATCCAAAGCGATGCACCCTTTAGGACGTATTGGTACACCTGACGATATTGCTCAAGCGATTGTATTTTTACTTAGTCCAGAAAATAGCTGGATAACCGGCCAAGTTCTTGCGGTGGATGGGGGCTTAAGCCGTGTTCGTCCCAAGATGAAAATTTAACTAACTTATAAAAATCGAATTTATGGCAAAACTCTGTTTTATTTTAGGCGATCAATTGAGTGAAAGTTTGTCTGCACTTAGTGAAATAAATATGCATGATGATGTTGTATTGATGTGTGAAGTTACAGAGGAAGCAACTTATGTCAGTCATCATCCCAAAAAAATTGCATTTTTGTTCTCTGCAATGCGCCATTTTGCTCAAACACTAAAGATAAAAGGATATCGCGTCCGCTACACAAAATTTGATGATCCCGACAATCAAGGCAGCCTAGTCAAAGAACTTATACGAGCCGTTGAAGAACTAAGGCCTTCAGCAATATGCCTTACTGAGCCAGGGGAATGGCGGGTTCTTAAAATGTTTGAAGATTTGAAAAGTAAATTGCCGGTCTCATTAACGGTTTACGAGGACCATCGCTTTTTATGCACCATTAATGAATTTAACGATTGGGCCAAAGGAAAAAAGCAACTACGCATGGAATTTTTTTACCGGATGATGCGTCAAAAATATCATATTTTAATTGATAACAATGGAAGTCCAATCGGGGGTTCTTGGAATTATGATGCGCAAAATCGTAATCCTGCAAAACACATCCCTTCTTTTCCAAAACGCTTGGATTATCCAAAAGATGAGATTACTGCCGAAGTTTTGAGATTGGTGGCAGCATATTTTTCAAAACATTTCGGTCAATTACATCCCTTTGACTTGGCTGTGACTCGCGCCCAAGCCTTGTCCGAAGCAAATTATTTTATTAATCATTGCCTTATCTCTTTTGGTGCCTATCAGGATGCTATGTTAACGAATGAAACAACTTTATATCATTCTAAACTATCGTTTTATCTTAATGCCGGACTGTTGTTACCTATAGAGTTATGTCGTATGGCAGAACAAGCTTACCTAGAAAAAAAAGCCCCTCTTAATTCAGTAGAAGGATTCATACGTCAGATTCTTGGTTGGCGCGAATTCATCCGTGGTATTTATTGGCATTTTATGCCTGCCTACAAAGAAATGAATCACTTTCATGCTAATAGAGACTTGCCAGCTTTTTTTTGGGGTGCAGATACTAAAATGTTTTGTATAAGGGAAGTCGTTCGCCAAACTTCAGTAGAAGCTTATTCGCATCATATCCAACGATTAATGATAACCGGTAATTTTGCATTACTTGCAGGCATAAATCCTAAGCAAGTGTGTGAATGGTATCTTGCTGTTTATGCCGATGCCTATGAGTGGGTAGAGCTTCCTAATACTTTAGGTATGGCACTTTATGCTGATGGTGGTTTGATGGCCAGCAAACCCTATGCTGCCAGTGGAAAATACATTCAGCGCATGAGTAATTTTTGTGAATCGTGCTCTTATAATCCAAATGATTTATTAGGAGAAAAAGCCTGCCCATTTAATGCGTTATATTGGAATTTTCTTAAACAAAACGAAGAAAAGCTTAAAAATAATCCTCGACTTCACTACGCCTATATGAATTGGCAAAAAATGGCCCCGGATAAAAAAGAAGCCACTCAAACCAAGGCACAAGAAATCCTAACTTCTTTAGACTCAGGCTGTCTTTAGGCTTGAGCATTAAGAGCCCAAATGATCCCATTGAGATAGCTCGCAAAAATAAGCCACAAAAAATAGGGGATTATGAGTAAAAGGATTCCTTTTTCCTTACTTCTAACGGTCATTAAAATAATGGCAGCATTCAAACCCACCATGATTAGTATCCATAAAAAACTAAAACCCAACCAATGCAGTTGAAAAAAAAGCGGGGTCCATAGCCAATTCATCACTAATTGTACTAGGTAAAGACTAAGTACTGTTTTAGTGTGGGGCTTGTTGCGATTTTGCCATAATGTAAATCCAACAATCGCAAGAAAAGCATATAAGATTGACCACACCACGGAAAATACCCACCCGGGAGGAGTTAAAATTGACTTATGAAGCCCCTCATACCAGGAATAGATGTTCGCTTGCGTTAGTAAGCCCAATAAGAAACCAATCAGTTCAAAGGATAGGATCAAAATAATCAGTTGAATTCCGTTTTTCTTGTTCAAACTCTTCTCTCCATATTTGATGCTAGATAGTGAGGATATTATATATTTTATATGAGTGAAAATACGACGCTGCGATTATGTTTTGATGAGTTATTATTGAATGTTACATCTAAAATAACTTCATGTGGTCTGTTCATAATTTTTGCCGCACTTTAGCCATTTTTTTGGGGAAAATTTATATCTGCTGAGGAAAAAAAGCGGACTAGATCTTTTAACTCCTCCTGCTGCACCTGGGCATTAATCCAATTAAGCTTTACCTGAGTTGTTGCCTGTTCTCGTTGATTCACGAGAAACAAAGTGCTATCCCCTGCATGAAACCTTTGTGTCTCTCCTTGCTGCACCTTCAATGCCAAATCATACTCTTTTTTTAAAAATGCTATCTGCTGATGAATTCTTCTTATCCCGATATAAAGATTGGTAAGTTCATTCCTAAGCTGCTCATACATAAACTTTTGTTCTGCTCTGATTTGGTATAGCTCACTTTGGGTACGAATTAATTTACCTTTTGCTTCCCTCTGGAGTACAGGGAATTTGAAAGAAACTCCTATATAGGCGGCTTCTGGTATTAACAATGGATATCCTCCAGTACCATTTTGTTTAAACGTGTATGCAGTAGCATCCAAATTAGGCAGCAGCTCATTTTGTGCTAAATCACGTTTAAGCTTGATGATTTTTGAGTAATTTTGTAGCTTCTTAAGTGAAGGATGATGCGCTAACTGCGATATGCCAGGCGCTAATTGTCTTGGGTTGGTTAACACGCGCAGAGGAAGGCTGTTTTCCGATGGAACTTTGGGATTTCCTTGTTCATCTCGATAATACAGAGATAAATTAATTCCAGCCTGTTCAAATATCATCTTTCCTTGGTTGAGCAATTGTTCTCTCTGGACTATTTGTTGCAAATTCTCAGTAATCGCAAGTTTAGGAAGATCACCTTGATTCGCCTGTTGCTCAATAGCATGTTGCCGCTTTTGAGCCAATTTTAGTAGGTGTCTAAATGTTCTTAATTGCAATCCAGCCTCAACCCATTGCCAATAGGCTTTGATTGTTTCCTGATAAATTTTAATTTTAATCGCTTCCGCGTCGTTTTTTTTCATTTCAATCGACTCCGCGGTAGTTAATAAATTGGTTCGCTCCTTATCAATCAATCGATCCTGAAGTAAAGGCAGTGAAAGTCCTGCTCGATATTCCCCGCCTGAATTGGTTAAGTAATTTTGATAATAAATCGGCCAGTTCCCATTCCCATTTCGATAACCAGCAAATAATTTGACTCCATTATAAAAGGTAGGAACAGTAAGCTGGGTATCTCCATAATTGTTAATATAGCCACCAGCAGGTTGAGAACGAGTATTTGCATCAAGAGATGGGTCAAACTTTCCCAATGCACTCAAGTGAGCACCTTGAGCTTTGGTAATTTCCAAACGTGCAATTTTAATTTTTGGATAATATAGAGTTACTTTCCGCAGCACCATATCCAAAGTTAATTTGTGTGGTTCACTTGCGATACATACCGTGGAAAGGAGCAAATAACAAAATCCTAAGATCAACTGACTCTTAAATTCGCTATGAGTATAATATCTCTTCATGGCTGAGTCTTCTCTGGAGTACTTTCAGGCGGAAAACCATTAAACTGGCGCCACAGTTCATACCATAAAGGCACTTCTCCTAATTGAACCCAACCATGTACACGTACACCTTGTCTTAAAAATTGTGGCTGAGGCCAGGGCTCATCAGGAACAATTACTGCACGAAATAATCCCGTACCATTGTCTGTAGGGTCTATAAAGGAAACCGTACCTCCAAAAGTGCCAACAGCAATTGCAGGCCAACCTCTAAATTGGATCGCAGGCCATCCTTCAAACTGTAATCGAGCTTTTTGATGAATTCGAACAAATGGAATATCATTACCATCTATCCATAGTTCCACAGCTCGTGATTCAGTCTGCGGAATGATTTGAGCCAAAACATCGCCAGCTTTGACAACCACACTCTCTTGGCCTGTCAATCGTTTATAAATTACCCCTGCTACATGCGCCTTTATAAGTTGTGATTGCTGACGTGCAATACGTACGTCAATATCCACCATATCAATGTTTGCTTGCGCTAACTCGCTTTGATATTTGGAGTATTCAATTTGTGCTAATTCATATTGACGCTTTGAATTAATTCCCTGTTGATACAGTTTTTTTTGGCGCTCAAGATTAGATTTTCCCGCAACAATTGATTGCTCTGCGGCCTCAATCCGAAGGGCAATTGCTTTTTTTTCCAATTCTAATCGTGTTAGTAACTTGGGATCATTATCTGTGATATCGACCAAAGGATCTCCTGCTTTTACGGTCATCCCCTCATCGACATACCATTTTTTGATACGTCCATTGATTGGAGAATTAACCGTGTGAAGCCTCTCGGTGGGAGAAAACGCAATCACTTTGCCATTGCCAAGAGCAAACTGTTGCCATGGAGTGAACGCTAAAAACAGAGTGATAATCAGGGCAATAATAAAAATTATTTTGGCAATTTTTTGGGGCTTTGGTAGTTTTTTTATCATTGCATAGGCATGTAATTTCATGAAAGCACCACATGATTTGTCACTTTTTTAAATTCATGGTTTTGGGTGACCAAAATCAAAATCGTATTTTTTAAGTTCAGCAATGGTGTGATAAGAAGTTCACTTTTTTCGTTCTCTAATCCATCAAAAACTCTGTCAATTATGAGCAACTGAGGTTGAAGCAAGACAGCTCGTATAATCATAAGAGCAATCAGTTCGAATTGTGTAAACTCATTTTGCCAATCATAAATAATCGTTTTTAAGCCATCGGGCTGACGCATTATTTTTTCAGATAGTCCAAAGTGTTCTAATTGCTCCATAATTATTTTCAGTGGTGTATTTTTATGGTTAAGTACTAAATTGTCATAGATACTTCCGGCAAACCACTCGGGTTTTCGCAACAATAAACTGAATTGACGAAGTGCTGATCGATGTTCTTCATTACACAAATTTTGATTCACTAAAATGGCCATGTCATATTTTTTTCCAAACCCTAAAAGCGACTCGGAAAATGTTTTGCAGCGTTCTGCATCTTGAGAATAAATAAAGAGTGGTTGCTCCAAAGCGGCAACTGCCGGACTTTTATGTGGAAATTTAATTTCTATCGATTTCATCGGTAGAAATAGAGCATTAAGATCCATTTTAATTTCTTCTACTGATAAATTAAGTACTGTATCAATCTTACCTTCAGAAGCAATTAAATCGTAATAATTCTCTAGAAGTACGCCAAATCGTTTAAATGCATAAATCAATGCACCAAGTACGATTTCAGCAGCCACTAACTGCCCCAAACTGAGTTGATTTTTAATAACGAGATATCCCCCTAAGCCCAGAAGGAGGCTGCTGGAAAGCGCAGAAAGCACATAAAATCCAATTTGATGTTGTATGAGCTGTCTAAAATGAGTATTTCTTGCATGTAAAAAGGAAACTAATCGCTTATCCGATTGTAACGTAGCGTAATGGCTGCATTTGCTAAACCGAAATAGAAACCGATTGATTAAAAGCTCTTCGAGCCAGGAGCCTACCTGATGCTTTTGAGCACATTCTTCTTTTGCGCTGGCGAGTCCTTTACGATAGGGAATGAAAATAATCAAGATGATGCTTAGAATGATAAATCCATCAAAGATCAGGAATAATGGATGGTAAAATAGGAGCAGTAATAACCCAAAAAAAAGTTGAAGCCCTAAGTTAACCCCATATAGTAAAAGACTTGAAAGTGATTTCTTGATGGTTACTACTTCAAAAAAACGATTAACCAGCTCTGGCCCATTGTGTGTTGAAAAATTATCCAAAGAGAGGTTGTTGAATTGTCTCGTGAGATTCAAACTTATCTTCACCATCAATTTTTGTTGCACTACTTCCAGAATTACCGTTTGCCATATATTTAATGCGCCTAGTGCCAGCATCAGAATCAGAACTATAAAGCTCAAGGTAACAACAGGCTGCAGTAACTTTCCAAAGGCAATCAAATTAATTAATGTCTGCGCTGCAATCGGAATACTCAAAGTTAATAGACTTGCTACCAAACTAATGAGTGCAATGGATAAGAGTGTTGGCTTATCTAAAACATCCCTGATTGAATTCATTTTTTCCTAATTATCCTTTTTTATTTTTCAAAGACATCAATGTTTTAATTTTTTCATTATGAAATACTCAAGCGATTCAATAGCCTTGTTCTGTTTTTTCCTTTTTAATAAGGATACATGAATTTCACTCAACTTAGGTAAGAAATTCTCATCAAGGCGGTCAAGATCGCTGGGAATCATACTCCGTTGTATCGCAGTAATTCCTAGTCCTGCGCGCACAGCAGCCATTTTCACCGCATAACTTGGGCTACTAAACACAAGACGCCAATTTAAATGATTCTTTTCTAGAGAATCAATCACATTACCACGATAGACGCAAGGTGTTGGTGAAAGCACTAGCGGAATTGGGGTGGTTTTGTTCAGTTGAGTCAGAAGCTCTCTTTTTCCTACCCAGTCTACTGGCTCATTCCAAACATCTACACCCTCAGCAATATGATTTATTTGATTGGTTTTAATCAAAATCAAATCAAAATCGCCTTGGTTAAAACGCTCGATTAAATTAAGCGTGAGCTCGCATTCAACATTGAGCATCACCCGTGGATGATGTCGTGAAAACTCAACCAGTACATCTGATAAAATCATTGAAGCAAAATCCTCAGGCAGACCAAAACGAATCTCTCCATGAAGCTCGGGTGCTTTAAAACGGTCCAGTGATTCGCGATGAAGTTCATAAATCTTTTTGGCATAGCCTAAAAAAAGCTCTCCATCTGGTGTCAAAGACAACTCACGTCCTCGAAGAATTAATGGTTTTTCAATTAACTGCTCGAGTTTTGCAATTTGCTGGCTTACCGCCGATTGAGTACGCCCCACTCGAAGTGCGGCTTTTGTAAAACTCTGGGTTTCTGCTACCGCCAGGAAGCACTGCAAGGTCACTGTATCAAGACTCATTAGAATTCCTAATATCAAACATTAATATTATTAATTTAACTTATATAAGTTTATCTAATATATTTACATTGTAGCAAAACAATTTCTTATGAGGAATACTGTGAATACATTAATACATTTTTTAGATGGTGCGCTTCTGGCATGTCCGACACTCGCGCTGCTAGTTAACTGTGGCAGTGGCAGGAAAAAAGCAGTCTTAGCTGCTCGTTGGGCAAGTTTTTTTGTAGGATTTGGTTTTATAATCGGCCTTTTTTTATTAGGCCATCTCACTTTTGCAGAACCACCTAAAACCAACCTGTATATCACTTTTAATACCTTAAGTTTATTACTTTCGACTTTAATTTTATTGGTAAGTTTTACCGTTCATCGATTTTCTTTAAGGTACATGGATGGTGACAAACTCTATTCCCGTTACTTTAGTACCCTTGCAGCCATTACTCTGAGTGCCATAGTTATGGTTCTTGCCGATAACCTCTTTCTGTTTTGGCTATCCTGGTCGCTAAGCAATGTTTTCCTAATTTTGTTAATTGTTCATAAAAAAGAATGGACTGCTGCAAAAAACTCAGGACGACTCGCTCTAAGTACCCTATTACTAGGCAGCATCAGTTTGTTAGCAGCCGTTATTCTAATCACCTTAAGTGGTGACACTACGTCAATCCAAGCTTTAGACGAAAAAGAGTTTATAAATTCCTCTGTTTTTACAACTGCGATGACTCTTATCACGCTCACCGGTTTAACTCAGTCGGCCATCTGGCCCTTTCATCGCTGGCTTATAAGCTCTTTAAACTCGCCAACACCTGTTTCTGCTTTGATGCATGCAGGTCTTGTAAATGGCGGTGGGATCATCATTGTAAAGTTTGCACCACTATTTTCAGCATCCAGCGGCTTACTCATGATTGTATTCATTCTGGGTGCTGTCTCAGTATTTCTGGGAACTTTTTGGAAGCTCATGCAGCATGACATCAAGAGAATGCTAGCCTGCTCAACCTTGGCGCAAATGGGATTTATGATGATGCAATGCGGTCTGGGACTATTCGCAGCGGCTGTTGCCCATTTGTGCTGGCATGGTCTATTCAAGGCTTATCTGTTCTTGAGTTCTGGATCTATCATGACGCAAAAAAACAATGAACCTAAAATTCATGCATACAAACCAGCTGTATTACTCATTGCAAGTATTGGTGGCTTTATAGGCATGCTTGGTTTTGCCTTTATGACGAACAAGCCTATCTTATCTCTGCAAGCAACCACCTTTTTACTGGTTTTTGCATTCATTGCAGGAACTCAACTGATGCTAACGCTAATGGACAATCGTTTGTCCATCACAAATATGACGATTGGATTATTGATGTCTTCCTTAGCTGGTTTGATTTATGGAGGAAGCATACATCTGATTGAGTTGTTGCTTCCTAATTTGACTCAGTTTTACTTACCCAAGCTTTCGATACTTCATCTGATGACCTTGTTACTTCTCGTATTACCCTGGCTTATGTTTAATCTTGGGTTAACGAAAAGAATAAAAGAATCCAATTTCTGGTGCTGGTTTTACATGAACTTGTTCAATCAAAGCCAACCATCTCCAAAAACTGTAACCACACTACGGTCTGGTTATAAATACTAATTATCCTGAGGAGTAACTATGAGAACAGCAAAAGTAATCGCGAACGAAGAAAAATCAAATGAATACTCTATGAAAACAAATAATTCAGTCAAAGCCCAAAGCAGGAAACTTGAAGTGCGTGCATTGGTGGACAATGCGGCCAAACGAATTGCTCCAGTCTGGCCGCTAGAAACCTTTATAGCCTGCAACCCGTTGCAAGGATTTGAAGCACAAACTTTTGAAGAAGCCTTGGCAATGGGTGGTTTTAGACGAAAGGAAAATACACGCAATCGCGCTTTAGAAGAAGTCAACCTGCACATGATTAAATGGTGTGGCGGCTTTTTTGATGCAGGACAAGGTGCTATCGAAATGCCGCATCGAGATAAAGGATTTTATTTCGGATTTTTAAAATTAGCCTATTTTGATAAGAAGCTTCATCACAATAAAAAAGAGGCAAAAAAATGGTTAATGGGCTTGCCTGAAGAGGCTGAAGAGGCAATTATTCTTTGCCTGAATAAACTTCAGGTACCCAAGGAAAAAGAGGAAGAGTTCATCACACAAACCTTTCTTCATTTACCGGGTTGGGCTGGTTTTGTGAAATGGAAAACTCACTGGCACAATCCAACGACAGTAGACAAAATCCCTGTTTCACTAACTGATTTTCTTGCCGTACGTCTCGTGATTACCTGTTTGCTCTGGCCAGATGCTTCCCAGGAAAAAAAAAGCGAAGAAGATGGTTCTTTGGTTCAAAAAGCTCTTGAAGAAATAAAAAGCAATGAAAAGCAATACGAGCAAGCTTTGATAAAAACACTTTTGCCTGAGGTGAATCAATTAGCGAAGAATACCAAAAGAGCTGATGCGCAACTTGTGTTTTGTATTGATGTTCGCTCCGAACCCATCCGCAGGACTATAGAGAGGCTGGGCAATTATCAAACACTGGGATTTGCTGGCTTTTTTGGCTTGCCTATTCGCGTACAAGAGTTTGAGAGTGGTAAAACAAAAGACTGCTGCCCTGTATTATTAAAACCACGTTATCGCATCGATGAAAGACCAAATGCTGCAAATGCACGTTTTATTGAACAACACCAACAGGGAAAAGTAATAAAGTCTAATCTTGGCAAGCTTTATCAAGAATTAAAGTATAATTTTGCAACACCTTTTGCATTAGTGGAAACACTTGGCGCATGGTGTGGTTTGAAGATGTTGTCTCAATCGCTTGCTCCAAATTTTACCAAGCAATCGAGTCAAGCGTTAAACCATTATATCTCCCCCAAAATCCAAACAGAACCTTCGTTTGAATTAACTGAGTCCAATTTGGAACATGGCATCGCCCTAGATGAGCAGATTGACTATGCCGAAACCGTATTACGACTCATGGGGCTCACTGCAGATTTTGCAAAAATCATTATTCTTTGCGGTCATGGAAGTACCACAGAAAATAATCCCTATGCTTCCGCGTTAGATTGTGGTGCCTGTGGTGGGAATCATGGTGGAGTCAATGCCAAATTACTCGCCGCGATACTTAATAAGACAGAAGTGAGAAGCGCTTTGGAGCTTAAGGGCATTCATATTCCTCTCGACACAGTGTTTTATGGTGCACTTCATAATACCACTACCGACTCCGTTGAAATTTATAACCTGAAAACAAGTAAAATCATTTATCCAAGCCTACTAAATCAGTTGCTTGTTGATTTGGAGGAGGCAAAGTTCAGCAATAATTTTGAGCGAGGTCGAAAATTAAATTCAATCGATGCAGCAAAGGACATTCAGCGAAGAAGTCAGGATTGGTCTGAAACAAGACCTGAATGGGGTCTTGCACGCAATGCCGCTTTTATTGTTGCCCCTCGCACTCTAACAAAAAACATCAATCTTGATGGTCGATGTTTTTTGCATTCTTACGATTGGGAACAAGATCCTGAAGGGAGTTTCCTTGAAACGATTCTGACAGCACCCATGGTCGTTGCTCAATGGATTAATACCCAATATTTGTTTTCAACCCTCGATAACGTTGCTTATGGAAGTGGGAGCAAAATCACCCACAATGTCACGGGTAAAATTGGCATCATGCAAGGTAATGGCAGCGATTTAATGCATGGTCTTCCCCTGCAATCGGTGATGAGCAGTGATGAAAGGCCCTACCATCAGCCCCAACGTTTACTGACTGTAGTTTATGCACCAAAAGCACTTGTATCAAACATCATCGAACGACAAGCGATTTTAAAAACATTGTTTTTCAATGAATGGGTTCACCTTGTCATCATTGAGCCGAGTTCTGGTTTAGCCTACAAACTGAATCAAACAGGCAATTGGATTTTATCAAACTAAAAGGAGGAAAAAAATGAATGTTATTAAGGTTCAGGAGCGAAAGGATATTGGAATCAATCTTCATCCAATGAAGAAAATAGAAATCATAGTCTCTGGCGAGCATGAGCAGCTCATCAGCTCGATGATGGAGGAAGCAAAAGTCACAGGATTTACTTTATTAAGGAACATCTCGGGTAAAGGTCATAATGGATTTCATGAGGGAAAAATATTATTCAACGACAGGGCTTCACTGATTATGTTTCTAGCCGTAGCACCAGAGGAGGTAATTGCAACTCTTGCTTTAGGAATGAAAACCTTATTTCAACAGAATTCCGGTGTTATGTTCGTCTCCGATGTTGATGTGGCGCGAATGGATTATTTTCACTCAAACACAGAGGATTAATCATGCATTATAAAAATCAGTCCGTTTTACTTGCCTCAAAACATGAAAAAGAAAAAGCAATCGCCGACGCATTTTTTGAAAAACTAGCGTGCACACTTGATGTGCACGAGTTTGATACCGACCAATTTGGTACGTTTACTGGTGAAATAGCAAGGACATTAAGTCCCTTTGATACCTGTGTTTTGAAAGCAAGACGTGCCGCAGAACATTATGGGTATGAGTTAGCAATTGCAAGCGAGGGAAGTTTTGGCCCTCATCCCGCGCTTCCTTTTATTCCCAGTGACCATGAAATCATGGTGTTTTTAGATCGCAAAAACAATTGGGTTATTACAGAGCAGTATACTACACCCAAAACAAATTACCGTATGATGGCCATAACCCCACAAACAGAACTGGGCGATTTTTTAGAAAAAGCAGGTTTTCCCGAGCATGCACTGACCCTGCAAACCAACAGCGACAAAAAGGTCCTTGCGAAAGGGATTAGAGACATCAAGGCGCTCGAGACTGCCTTGGATCTTGGATTTCAACAAGAAAAGGAGCTCTTTATCGCAACAGATATGAGAGCCATGATGAACCCAACACGGATGCATGCGATTTCTGTACTCGCCCAAAAATTAGCCGAGCGAATTCAATGTTGTTGTCCCAATTGTTGTACACCTGGTTTTGGGTTTAAAGAAACCTCCGGCCATCTTCCTTGCAAAGAATGTGCCTCAGCAACGTCCTTATATCAGCATGAAATATGGGGTTGTATCCAATGTGATTATCGCGACACACGCTCTCGAAAAGACGGTTTAGAATTCGCAGATCCTCAATATTGTCATAATTGTAATCCTTAGAAACATAACCAATTTAGGAGGAAATTAAGATGGAAAATACAACCTTGATTGGAATCGTTATGGGGTCGCAAAGTGATTGGACAATACTTTGTGAAACCGCAAAAACCTTAGATGGCTTGAAGATATCTTTTGAAGCAGAAATTGTATCGGCACATAGAACACCAGACAAACTCTATGACTATGCACGAAATGCCGCAGACCGAGGAATACAGATTATTATTGCTGGCGCTGGCGGTGCAGCCCACCTGCCTGGAATGATGGCAGCAATGACGAGGCTTCCTGTTTTGGGTGTACCAATTCCCTCTTCCTTACTTGATGGTTTAGACTCACTGCTTTCTATAGTTCAAATGCCAGCAGGCGTACCCGTTGGTACTCTAGCCGTTGGTAAAGCAGGAGCGATTAATGCAGCACTCTTGGCAGCAGCAATTCTTGCGAATAACGACACTGCGATTTGTGAGCGCTTAAATCAATATCGGGCGCAACAAAGTCAAAAAGTTCTTGAAAACAATAAGCCCCCATTGGAGTTATTATGAAACTCGGTATCTTAGGTGGCGGGCAATTAGCAAAAATGCTAGTTCTTGCTGCGCACTCGCTAGGGATTCGTACTGTCTGCTTTTCACCCGATCCCAATCCCTGTATTCGTGATATAACTCGTCTGGTTTCCGCGTCATTCTCCGACGAGAAGGCACTTAGAGAGTTTTGTAATGAAGTGGATTGCGTCACATTTGAAACGGAAAATATACCCTTAACTTGCGCTGAATTGATTGCTGAAAAGGTTCCATTTTATCCAGCTACAAAAGCGCTTAAAATGACTCAAGATCGCTTATTGGAAAAATCATTTTTAAACACATTAGGGATCAAAACTGCGCGTTTTGCTGCGATTAAAACCCAGGATGAACTTCATGATACGTTTATAAGTTGGAATAAGCCCGCCATTTTGAAAACAAGACGATTGGGTTATGATGGAAAAGGACAATATGCTCTTCATCAGTTGTCTGATTTGACAAAAGCCTGGGAAAGGCTGCAGTCTTGCGATTTGATTTTGGAACAGTTTGTTCCTTTTCAGGAGGAACTATCTCTTATTGCTGTAAGAAGTCAACGAGCTGAAATCCAATTTTATCCTCTAATTAGAAATCATCATGATCATGGCATACTTCAATGGTCGGAAGCCCCACTAGAAAACAATCTATTGCAACAAAAAGCTCAAACTATTGCCAAAAAAATTATGGATTCGTTGGAATATGTCGGCATCATGACCATAGAATTTTTTCATCAAAACGGCAATTTAATAGTCAATGAAATCGCTCCCAGAGTTCATAACTCGGGGCATCTAACTATTGAAGGGGCAATAACCAGTCAGTTTGAAAATCATTTACGTGCGATTTTTTCTCTACCCATAGGGAATACGGAACTGATCAGTAATTGCCTTTTAGTAAACTGTCTTGGCAAGATGTTCCCTATCCATTCTTGCCTTAAGATGCCAGGGGTGCATTATCATGATTACGGTAAAAATTCTTATCCTAATCGCAAGGTTGGACATATCACCTTAGTGGACAGAGATCTTGAACGATATCAAAAAAGCAAGCTTAGGCTCATAAAAATACAAAAGAAGGCTAACAATTTTTTATAGATGCAGTCAAAGAATAAGAAGAAAAAATATTTATACAATCCTTTGGTTATGATGGGCTAAATTGAATAGTTTAAGGGTTTCAACAACACCCTCCTACAAATAAGATTGACTTATAACCTTAAAAAGTAGTAACCTATTCTCAGCTAGAAAATGTCTATTTTATTCTCTCCAAATCGTCGTTTTATTCATTTAATCCCTCGTTAGGTAGTTTTTAATTCTTGACCGGTTTCCGGCTAAATTCGCCTATACAGGCATTATAATAAACACTTAGGAAAATTTATGTCTAAAACAGTAAATGGAGTCGTTAAATGGTTTAACGAATCCAAAGGATTTGGTTTTATTGAGCAAGAAGGCGGACCGGATGTATTCGCTCACTTTAAAGAAATTTTAAGTTCTGGCTTCAAAACTCTCACAGAAGGCCAGCGAGTTCAATTCATTGTGACGCAAGGAGCAAAAGGCCTTCAAGCACAAAACATAGTAGTTCTTTAATTTAAATAGCTAATATTTTTTACCACTATATCTAACTGTAGTGTAGTGGTTACTTCGAGGTCATTATAAGTAACTCTGGCCCAAGAGAATTTCATATTACCCAGGCGTTCTCGATAATTTATACTAAATTTTAATATATTAAAAAGTTTGGCTAGCACTCAGATTATCCTATGTATTTTTACCTATATATATCAACCCATTTTACTTACAAAGAGGGAGCCGGCGGCATTTATCGAACGGGAAAGCAGAAAATTATTGGAAAAGAGCTAAAATCATAATTACTGTGCAAACCGACAAACCAATTCTTATACGAATCAATAGCAATTAAGCACAATGGGGAAACAACTTCATGAAGCAATCAGAACACATCGAGCAACACCTATCATTTTCTCAGCACCCTCTTCGTCAAGAATTAATAGAGAGCCTTGTTTCTTTAAATTATGAAAGGATGACTCCAATTCAAATGCAAAGTCTGCCCATCATTCTTAAAAATGAAGATATTATAGCTCAAGCAAAAACAGGGAGCGGAAAAACTGCTGCATTTTCTTTGGCTTTATTAAATAATTTGAAAATACCTTTTTTTGCAGTACAGGGTTTGGTTCTTTGCCCTACTCGTGAACTTGCAGAACAAGTAAGCCAAGCCATCCGTCGGTTGGCCTGTTTTATGCCCAATGTCAAAATTATCAATTTATCTGGTGGTATACCGATGAAACCTCAGCTGGATTCATTACGGCATGGATCTCATATAATTGTGGGAACACCGGGAAGAGTTCTTAAGCATTTAAAAAACGCCTCTTTAGACTTATCTCAGGTAAAAACCTTAGTTTTGGATGAGGCAGATAGAATGCTGGATATGGGATTTTTTGATGACATTAAAAACATTATTTCGATTTGCCCTAAACAAAGACAAACCTTACTTTTTTCCGCAACCTACCCTGAAGAGATCAAACAGCTGTCAAAACAATTTATGAAGAACCCGACAGAAATTTATGTAGAGACGCATCCTGAGGAAATTGATATTGAACAACATTTTTATGAAGTCTCAAAACAAGCTCAGAAAATTCCCCTATTAAAATCATTATTATTGCACTACCGACCCGTTTCAGTATTAATTTTTTGTAATACCAAACAACAAACAACTGAAGTTACAGACCAGCTCATCTGTGAAGGCTTTAGTGCCATTGCTTTAAATGGAGATATGGAACAAGCCGATCGTGATCTTGCTGTCTTGCGTTTTGCCAACCAAAGTTGTTCTATTCTTGTTGCCACTGATGTTGCGGCGCGAGGACTTGATATAAAGGAACTTTCTGCAGTGATTAATTTTGATCTCGCTTTTGATCATGACGTCCATATTCATCGTATTGGCCGAACTGGACGAGCCGGAAGTAAAGGCATTGCGTTAAGTATTATAACACCAGCCGATGCCCAACGAATTTGCATCATTGAAGACAATCTCTCACAGCCCATTCACTGGGGGAACATTCATGAGTTAGAAAATAACTCTAGCACGCGCTTAATGCCAGAAATGGTTACACTCTGTCTTGCCTCCGGTAAAAAGGATAAAATTCGCCCTGGGGACATCCTTGGTGCATTAACCAAAGATGCAGGATTAGCAGGAAACACAATTGGCAAAATTAACATTACAGCTTTGTACTCCTATGTTGCAATCCACCACAGCCAAGCTGATAAGGCGTACCAATATTTACAAAGTGGGAAATTAAAAGGACGCAAGGTTAATGTGCGTAAAATAAATTGATTTATCTAAAACCGGCGAAAAACATACCGTGACAATTGAAATAAAGAAGCGGTTATTATCTGAAAGGCCTAATAATATAAATCTATGGATTTATTAAGAGCTGTTAAAGCAATAATATACAAAGATAAGGCATTATTTAATATCAGGATATCACTCAAATGAAAGTACAAGAGGGGCTTCATGAACGGCGAGCTCTTAAAATATCAATAGCTGTTACCTTTCTCTTAGCTGTGATAGGTATACTATTTGGGCTATTGTCGGGCTCATTGGCTATCGTCTTTGACGGTATGTTTAATATGGTTGATACTGTGATGTCAATTCTGGCCTTTTTTGTTGCCCGCCTTCTAACAAGAAAGGGGAATCGGAGATTTCAATATGGTTACTGGCATATTGAACCTATGGTTCTTGTTTTGAATGGAAGTATTCTAATACTTCTTTGTACTTACGCGATGATCAATGCAATAGGTAGTTTAATGTCCGGCGGGCATGAGCTGAATTTTGATTGGGCCTTTGTATTTGCTCTTTTGGTATTTTTTTTATCAACCAGCATGTATTTTTATTTGATAAAAAAAAATCGCAAAATTAAATCTGAATTCTTGCGACTAGATATCCAAAGCTGGTTAATGTCTGCGTTGATTTCCGTTTCGCTTCTATTGGCATTTGGTATCGCAACCTTGCTTGATGGTGGGGCCTATGGATATTTTACGCCCTACATTGATCCCCTTATTTTAGCGATTCTTACTGCTTGTTTGATTTTTGTGCCTATGGCCGCCATCCGTGATGCCATGCGAGACATATTTCGCATGGCTCCCTTGGAGCTTGACGAAAAAATAAGAGATTTTTTAGATGAGCTTATCAAACAGCGTAATTTTAAAACCTATACAAGCTATGTTGCAAAAATAGGACGAGCACAATTTATTGAAATACATATAGTAGTACCCAAAAGCTTCCCAATTTCAAGCATTGAAACCCTGGATGACATTCGTAATGAAATCGCGTTGGCTATTGGAGAAGACACGCCTCAACGTTGGCTAACCATCGCCTTTACTGCAAATGAAAAATGGATTTAGCAAGTGTTTTTCAAGTTGCATAGGGATGTTTGTGTCCTAGCTCAACTCCAACTTTTGATGGTTATTTTTGGTAACTGTTCAGGGAGTATCCAGTTCAATATCACCATAATATTGAAAGGGTAAGTCGTGTTTTTTGGCATAGTACATTGCCTTATCAGCATATTCAATCAACTGATCGACATTATCAGTATCCTTAGGATAAATGCTAATTCCTATGCTGATGGATACATTAATTTTATTTCCATCAATTACAAAAGGCTGCTCAACAGCATAAACAATACGATTAGCATAGTTCTCGAGCCACGAATCTTCATTGATTGTAACAATCGCTACAAACTCATCCCCACCAACTCTGGCAATCGTATCATCTTTCCTTGTAATGGTAGCAAACCGCCTTCCAACAAGTTTCAACAACTTATCACCAACACAATGTCCAAATGTGTCATTGACGTATTTAAATTTATTTAAATCCATAAATAAAAGAGCTGTTTTTTCATCAAATTTATTATCAGAAATCTTGTTCACTCGTTCTCGAAAAAGGTTACGGTTTGGTAGTTCGGTCAGTGGATCATAAAATGCTAAATGATATTTGTTCTTGATATCGCTCTTTAGGAAGGTGATGTCTGAGAAAATGGCTAAATAGAATAGTTGATCGCTGTTTGCAAAATGAATTTTTGAAATGGTCAAATATGCAGGATAAATTTGTCCAGACTTCCTTCGATTCCAAATTTCCCCTTCCCACGCTCCCTTATTCGTAATGTCGGCCCACATTTGTTCATAAAAGTCTTTGCCATGATAGCCTGAATGTAACATTCCGGGATTATTTCCTATGGCTTCACTTTTATTGTAGCCCGTAATAGTTGTAAATGCCGGATTAACATAAATAATTGTAGAATTTGCATCAGTAATCGTCATGCCATTTTTGACCAGGTCAAAAATACGCTTTTCCTCTTTAAGATCGATTAAAAAAGAATTCATTTTTCTTTCGTTTAAATTGTTTGCCATATTTATATTCCATGTTTACATCTCAAGATACTTGAAGTGCTAGAATATTGAAACAATAAGACCAAAATTCCTTACCCTTTGGGAGGAATATAGTCCATAAATTCTATTAATTCTAATATGAGAACCTCTCAACCTGAGTTTATTTTAATTTCATTTGCGCTAAGCAACCAGATTCCCTAAATCCAAATTTACGATATAAATTCAATGCAGGAATATTGGATTTATCTACAAATAAAAATGCTCCTTTATATTTACCGCTAATATCATTTAATAACTTGGATAAGAGTAATTGACTAAAACCTTGCCCTCTATATTTCTCGTCTGTATAAACATAACTCAGACAACGGTACCCTTTTATTTCTCTGATCCATGCGGCAATACTTACAACCTCATCGCTTACTTTTAAGCCCATAAACGCTCTTGAAGGAGATAAAATCAATTTTTTGGCTTCTTCTTCATCGAGAATTACATTCAATCGCTCCTTAGAAAATTTGGCAATAAGAACATCAGCGCCAAAATCGCTAAGGGATTCGCCCTTGAGAAATTCAAATTCTGATGATAGCGAAGTACTGTCTTCACTTATCCCTTTAGACATCAAAAGCATTTTTGCGCTACTGTAATTTTCACTTAATTTTTGTAAATAATCTCCAATTTTATCGGCTAATTCCTCAGCACATTCAATAATCTTAACGATGTAATTCGCTTTTAAATAAATGAAAATATCTAAAGCACTTTTTGGATCTGTAGCTGCAGGAAAAAATAAGCTATTTTTTTTAGGATGAAATACAGCTAATTGTTTATTTGAAGCTTTGAATATTTGTATGGGATCAGCAACAGTTTGATTTTCAATTAAAGCGAGTAACTTACTATTTAGTAATAATTGACGGTAGATAACGCCTAATTCAGTCTCAGCAAGTGTCTTACATTCAACTATCATAATTTTGACGGCTCCATCCTTATTAACAGACTATACTTGATAACGAATATAATTGTTTCGTTAAACTGTATATTCTAACTTAGGGAGTAAGGAAAAGGAGTATTACCTATGAACAATTTTATTAAATCATTGTTACTTTTTTCATCTCTTTGTTTCACAATCTTTGCGCCAACCACTTTGTTTGCTGATGATTGCGATGTTGATTGTGCTAAGGGTTCAAACCAAATTGACTGTCCTGGAAAGGGATGCGGTTGTTGGTGTGATAAAGATCAAAATGCTAAATGCAAATGTACTCAACCTTTGGATGAACATAATACTAATACTAATACTAATACTAATACTAATACTAATACTAATACTAAGTAGTATATCATCCTGAAATTGCTTTGATCCCTTGGTCTCCTTTTGTCCAGTTTTATGTATAGGTAAAACTGGACCACTCCTAAATTTAGTTACTTATAGGGAATGCTGTTCCAGATTCTTCGAAAGTCCTCTGCAATAGACTACAAATTTTAATCATATTGTAATGCTCTCGCAGTGCAATCGCTTACGTTTATATCTAAACTTATTTAAAACGGATTGTGTGAGTCAATATGAAGATATATCAGCTCGAGATGTCTGATGTCTTCGCTAGCCTGCATAGTGGTCCTGAGGGATTGTCACCACTTGAGGCAGATCGTCGTCTAAAAGAGTATGGTCTAAATTGCATTCCAGTCGTTCGCCAAACCCCATTGTGGTTACAATTTTTTTATGAATTAACACATTTTTTTTCGTTAATTTTGTGGGTGGCGGCTGCACTCGCTTTTTTAAGCGAATGGGCCGATCCAGGTAAAGGGATGGCTAAAGTAGGATATGCGGTAGTAATAGTGATTATTATTTCGGCGTTATTCTCTTTTTGGCAGGAGTATCGCATCGAAAAAACACTGGCCGCCTTGCAAAAATTATTGCCTACACGAGTTAAAACAATTCGAGATAACCTCATTACCATCATTCCTGCAGAGCAATTAGTTCCTGGCGACGTGATTTTACTTGAACAAGGTGACAACGTGCCTGCGGATGCAAGGGTAATTGAAGCTTATACACTGCGGGTTAATAATGCCACCATTACAGGTGAATCACATGTACAGTCACGCAATGCCAAGGTGTGCATACAAGATAGTCTCCTCAGTGCGAATAATGTTTTATTAGCCGGTACCGTTGTGGTTAGCGGAGAGGGAAAGGCCATCGTGTTTGCAACCGGTATGCAATCGGAATTCGGTAAAATTGCTCATTTAACCCAACATAGTAAGGATGAAGTTTCTCCCCTTCGCAAAGAAGTGGCTTATGTTAGCTATCTGATTGCAGCAATTGCCATTGTGCTAGGCATTTCTTTTTTTATTGTGGGGCACTTTCTAGGAATACCTTTATGGCAGGATGCTATTTTTGCGATTGGCATACTCATCGCTATGGTTCCTGAAGGATTTTTGCCGACGCTCACCTTGTCACTGGTTCTCGCGGCACAGCGTATGGTCAAACGTAATGTATTAATTCGTCATTTACCAGCTATCGAAGCCCTAGGCTCAACCACAGTGATATGCACCGATAAAACCGGTACGCTGACTCAAAATTGCATGACTGTTGAGCAGCTCGTTTTAGGCATTACATGCTTTGATCGAGCTGATATCAATAAAACCTCACCTGAAATAGTAATAAATCATTTGTTTTTCGAATGTGCAGCTTATTGCCACGACTTGCATGGGTCACAGAATGAAACCTGGTTGGGTGACCCAATGGAAGTTGCATTATTACAAATGGCCAAGTCTTGTCTTCCAACACTTGAATCAGGTGAGCGTTTGCATACTATACCGTTTGATTCGGATCGTATGCGTTTATCAATAGTGCAACAATACGATGCCGGGGTTAGACTTTTCTGTAAAGGCGCACCAGAAAGCGTTCTCCCTTTATGCACGTCCATTTTGATAAACGGTAAATTAATATCTTTGGACGAAAAAAATAAAAAAAGGCTGATACAGTTGCAGCTTGACATGGCGGAGAAAGGATTAAGGGTTCTTGCCTTTGCTTGTAAAAATATTGAGGCTGCCAATGCTCATCTTGCGAGCGAAAGTGAATTAACTTGTTGTGGTTTAGTGGGACTAGATGATCCACCACGTCCTGAAGTACCTGCAGCGATAGCACGATGTTTAGAGGCAGGTGTACATGTTATCATGATTACGGGTGATCATCCTCGTACAGCCGTAACTATCGCTCAAAAAATTAATTTGCTCCATGACAATCATCCGTTGGTGATTACAGGTGATCAACTGCATCATTTCTCTATGACACAATTACAGTTAGCACTTGATAATCCACAGATAATTTTTGCACGTGTTAAGGCCGAGCAAAAAATGCGTATTGTACAAGCCCTTAAAATGAAAGGCCATATTGTGGCAGTGACTGGAGATGGTGTAAATGATGCGCCAGCATTAAAATCTGCGCACATTGGTATTGCAATGGGAATGAGTGGCACAGATGTAGCGCGGTCAACCGCTGATATGATCTTGTTAGATGACAACTTTGCCAGTATTGTCAATGGAATCGAAGAAGGACGTGCAGTATTTGCTAATATTCGTAAATTTTTGACTTATGTACTTGCACATAATGTTCCTGAGCTGATGCCTTATCTTGGCTTTGTATTGTTTAAAATTCCACTCGCATTAACCCCGTTACAAATCCTGGCTATTGATATGGGCTCTGACTCACTTACTGCATTGGGCTTAGGTGTCGAATCGCCCAATCCGGAGTTGATGCGCAAACCTCCAAGACCAATTAACGAGCGTTTAATGAATCCATTTCTAGCCATGCGTGCCTATTGTTTTTTAGGATTAATGGAAGCCATAGTCGCTATGGGCGCTTTTTTTTATGTGCTAATGCGCGGTGGTTGGCATTATGGACAGGTATTAGCTCACAATAACCCCCTGTATTTACAGGCTACGACGGCATATTTAAGTACGATTATTGTGATGCAAATTGTTAATGTTTATTTGTGCCGCAGCACAAGACGATCTTTATTTTCCATTGGCTTAGGCGGTAATGCCTTGATCACTTGGGGGGTCTTGCTGGAAATCATCGTGTTGATCGTCATCAACTATACGCCACTAGGTAATTATTTACTGGACACAGCCCCTCTGCCATTATCAGTATGGGTATTTATTTTACCGTTCGCTTTCATCCTATTAGCGCTTGAAGAATTGCGCAAAGCATGGATGCGTAGATGAAGGAAGTACGCAGAAACTCGCTTCTGTATTAGAAGAGCTAAAAAATCAAATAATTTAGCTTCAATGCTGATTTATTTTTTCATTCAGGTAGGTCAAACTGCTTTTTAATGTGGCCAGTCTCGGATAATCTTTTTCTGGAATGTCTATTTTTAGTTTTTCATGAAGTAAAACGATAAAGCGCAAAAAATCCATCGAATCAATCTCATATTCTTCGCGTAAAATAGTATCAGGACTAATGTTTTGAAAATCAATTTCAGGGGCAATTTGATGCAGTGACTGCAAAATTACCATTCTTATTTCATCAATAGATTCAGAATGATTACTCATAATTGGTCAGGTTCCTGTAACATTTTAGCAATACGTGAAAGAAAACGACTTCCTACATGGCCATTTGTAACCCTATGATCTGCAGAAAGTGTCATAATCATAGTTTGTTCGGGCTTTATCCTACCAAAACCAATAAGTGCAACCTGTGGCGGATAAATAACGCCAAATACGGAGTCTACTCCTAGTTCTCCAAGATTGGTAATGGTGATGGTAGAATCTGAAAGCTCAGTACTTTTGAGTTTGCCTGATCTGGCTCTGCTCACCAGATCAGTAAGATTATTCATTATCTCAGCTAGACTCAGTTTGTCTGTATTTAACAGAGCAGGTGTAATGAGTCCTCCACCACGTAATGAAACAGCCATGCCTATATGTATTGAATCGCTTGCTTTGTATTCATTGTCTATATAAAACCCATTAAACTCAGGAAATTCCTTTATTGCTTGAGCTACAGATTTAATGAGCAACGCGGCATAAACAATGCGTTCAGTGACAGGATGCGTATTATTGTATTGTTCTAGCCAATTCAAAGCCTTTTTTAAATCAATTTCACTGGATAGATAATAATGGGGTATTTCCCGTTTCGATCTCGCCATAGCTGCTGCGATCACTTTTTTCATAGACTCAGTATGGTCTTCTTTAACTAAAGATGGCTTGCATTTTTTTCGGATATCCTCTTCAGTAATAACGCCATCAGGACCAGTACCTTGAATTTGAGAAATATCTATATTTAATTGCTTTGCTTCTTTTCTGGCTAAAGGGGTTATTTTAATTTTTTGGACGGATTGGGGCTCAAGAGGAGGAACCACTTTGTCTGTACTTTCTCGGATTAATGCCATCACAGTACCCACAGGAACTTTTTGACCTGGCATTGTTATCAATTGTTCGACAATGCCCTCCCCAAAAGATTCTACTTCAATGGCTGCCTTATCCGTATCGACGACAGCGATAATTTGATGAGGCTTTACTTTATCTCCTACTGCAATGTTCCACTCAAGAAGCGTTCCATAGGTCATTTCCGCCCCTAATGAGGGCATTTTAAATTCATACATGATGACCTACCACTTTTTTACAGGCCTCTTTAATGGAGATCACCTGTGGAATTGCGGCATCTTCGAGATGTTTAGGATAAGGAATAGGAACTTCTTCGGAACAGACCCTTATTGGTGGAGCATCCAAATCATAAAATGCATTTTCTATAACTCTTGTTATTATTTCCGCAGAAAGACTTCCACTTTTCCATCCTTCATCAACAACAACGACGCGGTGAGTTTTAATGATTGATGCAATAATTGTCTCTGTATCAAGTGGACGAAGTATACGCAAATCAATGACTTCAGCATTGATCCCCTCTTCAGATAATTCTTTAGCTGCTTTTAATGCTTTATGCACCATAGCACTATAAGCAATAATGGTAACATCAGTACCTGATCTTCGAATTACAGCCTTATCAATAGAAACTTCTTCAATCTCAGAGTTCACCTGTTCTTCAAGATTGTATAGAGTTGTATGTTCACAAATCAAAACAGGATTGGGATCTTGAAGTGCTGGAAGAAGCATACCAAGCGCATCCTCAACAGTCGCAGGGGTGAGAATTTTAATTCCAGGAATATGAGCATACCATCCCTCAAAACTATGGGAATGTTGCGCAGCAACCTGACGACCAGCACCTGTTGCCATTCGGATAACCAGGGGAACAAATAGTTGTCCTCCTGACATATGACAAAAAGTTACGGCATGATTAATGATTTGATCCAAAGCTAATAAACTAAAATTAATCGTCATCACTTCGACAATAGGACGCATGCCTCCAAGTGCTGCTCCAATTCCTATACCTACAAATGCATTTTCTGACAGAGGAGTATTACGAATTCTTTGGGGGCCGAATTCTTGTAAAAGCCCCTTACTCACAGCATAAGTTCCACCATAGGCACCAACATCCTCTCCCATAAGAAACACCCTTGGGTCACGTTGCAGGGCTCTTCGATGTGCTGTTCGCAATGCCTCACGATAAGTCATTAGTTGAGTCGTCATTTACATCATCCTCATGATAGATGTTTTTAGTTAAATGCTCGATAGGTTCCCATGTCCCCTTTTCAGCGGTGGCAACTGCATCTGAAATAACAGCCTGGACTTTCTTTTCAATCTGATCCAAATCATGAACAGTTGCCTTACCTTGTGTACTCAGTTTTGAAAAAAAATTATCGATAGGATCGCGTTTTTTCCATTCCTCAATTTCTGCTTTATCGCGATAAAGTTCGGGATCATACATAGAGTGCGCACGAAATCGGTAGGTTTGAAATTCGATAAAGTAGGGACCGTTTCCATTACGGATGTAATGAACTGCTTTGTCAGTTGCTTTTTTTACAGCAATAACATCCATTCCATCAACTGTTGCTGCGGCTATATTATAACTTCTCGCTTTTTTGGCAAGATCGGTCTGAGATTCGTATTCAGATAGTTTTGTACCCATTGCATAAAAATTATTTTCACATAGAAATAAAACGGGGAGTTTCCATAAAGCAGCTATATTTGCTGACTCATGAAATACGCCCTCAGCTATAGAGCCATCACCGATATAACAAGCACTTAATGCTGGTTTATTTTGCATTTTATCAGCTAAAGCAAGACCAACACTCAAGGGGATCCCACCTCCAACTATAGCATTCCCACCATAAAATTTATTTTTGATATCAAATAAATGCATTGAACCACCACGGCCATGGCTACACCCCTCTTGTTTTCCAAACATTTCAAGCATAATTGAACTTGCAGGGATACCACGTACCAATGCATGGCCATGTTCACGATAAGTAGCAATGATATTGTCATCCTTACTAAAAACATTCATTGAACCTACGGCTATGGCTTCTTCGCCAATGTATAAATGCAAGAAACCACGGATTTTACCTTCGGTATAAAGTTCCGCTGCTTTTTCTTCAAATCTACGAATCAAGATCATTTGATAAAGCAAATCCAAATCGTTCATAAGTTAGTTTCCAAAGTTGATGTATCACCTTCTGGCATTCCTAATTCACGTGCTTTTAGAAGCCTACGCATGAGCTTACCACTTCGTGTTTTGGGGATATTCAATATAAACTCAATTTCTTTAGGGGCGATAGCGGCTCCGAGGCGCTTGCGAGCAAACCCCATGATTTCAAGTTTCAGCTCTTCGCTTTCTGGAAATTTCGGCTTTAAAGAAATAAAAGCTTTTACAAGTTCCATTGCCACTGGATCAGGTTTACCAATAACTGCCGCCTCAGCAACAGCAGGATGCTCCATCAAGATGCTCTCAACCTCAAATGGGCCAATGAGATGCCCTGATGATTTGATAATGTCATCAGCTCGTCCCACAAACCAATAATAACCGTCTTCATCACGGGTAACTAAATCACCAGTAAGATAATATCCATCGACAAAACATTTTTTGTACCGCTCTTCTTCATGGATGTACCCTTGAAACATAGAAGGCCAACCCGCTTTTAATGCAAGTTCTCCTTTGACACCATGTTCTTTAATGAAATGTATGGCTCCAGTTGAATCAATCTTAACAATAGCGGCTTCGATTCCAGGCAAAGGACGCCCCATTGATCCAGGCTTAATATCCATACTGGCATAGTTAGCTATCATGATGCCGCCTGTTTCTGTTTGCCACCAATTATCATGAATAGGTAGATTAAATGCATCCATTCCCCACCAAACTGCTTCAGGATTAAGTGGTTCGCCAACGCTTGCAATAAACCGAAGTCGGGATAATTGATATTGGCGTACTTGTTCAGCTCCTGTTTTCATCATCATCCGGATTGCGGTTGGAGCGGTATACCATACACTTACTTTTTCTTTTTCAAGAATATTAAACCATCGTTCAGAATTAAAATCACACTCATCAATGATGCTGGTAATGCCATTCACCAGGGGTGAAATAATACCGTAGGAGGTGCCCGTCACCCAACCAGGATCAGCAGTGCACCAAAAGATATCATTCTCATGAAAATCCAACGCGAGTTTTCCGGTCATCAGATGAGCAAGAACCGCTTGGTGAACATGCATAGCACCTTTAGGCTTACCCGTTGTACCGCTGGTAAAATGAAGTATGGCATTATCCTTTGGCTCAGTGGGTTCAATCGTAAACTGTGATGAAGCTTCTGATAACAGTTTGTGAAAATTTAATGTATTCTTAAATTTACTGTTATCTCCAATCACAAGAACATACTTGAGATCAGGCAGTGAAGCACGGATATCACTTATTTTCTTTCGGTACAATTCCTCGGTTGTTATCAGAATTACTCCAGAGCCTATCGAGAGCCTTGAATAAATAGGTTCTGGTCCAAAAACTGAAAAAAGAGGACAAAATACACTTCTGTTTTTCCAGGTTCCAAGAGCAGTAATGTATAATTCCGGTATTCTGCCAGTGAGTGTAAAAACCCTGTCATTTTTGCTTATACCAAGAACTTGTAGAACATTTGCGAATTGATTACTTAAATCGTTTAGATTTTGAAATGTAAAATCCTTTATATTATTGTCCTTCTCAATAAATCGTAAAGCGATTTTGTTTGCTTTTCCTTGTAGGATATGTTTATCGATTGCTTCATATGCAATATTAATACCTCTCTCATATGGCAACCCATCCAGTTCTTTTGCCATATTTTCCCAACTAAATGAAGAACAAAATGAAGGATAATCTTGTAAATTCGGTAATAGTCCATCACCTTTCATTTTTTTGATTATCTTATTATGCATAAACCAATCCTTGAGAATATAAGTCCTAAGCAATTAACAAATAGCTTTACTCAAATCATCCTAATATCACCCCAAAACTTGGGACATCTTGACAATATGACATGGAAAACCTTATCAAATCCAGCGAATATGGCAAAATATACTACAATTATTGATTAATCATATCAAAGTAAGGGAGTACAAATCATGTCATCCAATCAACATGCAACATGGGTTCTTATCTTAAATTCGAATGAATGCCGAATCTATAAATTGAGTACAAATCCTTATCAACTCGCTTTACTTAAAGAAATTCTGCATCCTGCAAGCAAACTTAAGGATATCGAGTTAACTTCAGACAAACCCGGTCGCTATAAAGCTGATAACTTTGCTCACGGTGCATTCACGCAACCGTCAGATCCAAAAGAAATACAAATCGATGATTTTTCAAGACAAGTGGCCAAAGAGCTGAATAACGACAGGAATATTGAGGCATACAAAAATCTGATTGTTGTAGCCCCACCCCATATGAATGGGCTTTTATTTCAACACCTCAATAAGCACGTAAAACAATTAGTAACTCATAATATAAAAAATGACATACTTAATTTAACGGAACCTGAGTTAGCTGAATTTTTGCATCAGCACATACTGAGGTAATACATAGATTATAGTTAAACAAAGGAAGGAGCGGCAAAGAGTGAATTATAGCACGTTGAAAAACAGTAAATTCACTTTGATGAAACTGCTGAGCATGTAAAATTTTATTAATTATTTTGCTCATATTAACCACAAAACACCAACAAAAGTCGATTTGTTTTTATGCATTTTGTTGTTTTTTGATCTAAAATTATATTGATAACTCCTATGGCATTATTAATCTACCAGAGAAGCTTTCGTACTTAATTTATGGATAAGGAGATGAGTCAATGGCCAGTTTAAAGAAATATCATCAAAGTGAAAATGTTATCAGCCCTTTCTTGAGACTTCAGCAAGAAGTAAATCATGCAATGAGTGATTTTTACGATTTGTTTGAGCCCATGAGCATCGATTTGAAAAAATTCGAAAATATCAAACTTTCCCCTGCTCTGGATATAATCGAAGATAAGGATTTTTTTAAAATTGAAGCTGAAATGCCAGGCATGAGTGAAGAAGACATTACAGTAACGTTCAATGATAATAAGTTAACTATTGAAGGTGAAAAATCTACATCCACGAAAGATGAAAAGAAAAATTTTGTAAGTCGAGAAATTACTTATGGTCGCTATGAGCGTACGGTTTCGTTGCCTTTAACTGCTGATGTAGACAAAGCAACTGCGTCTTTCAAAAAAGGCATGTTATGGGTAACTATTCCCAAAAAAGCTCTAGGCAAAGGCAGCTCGAAATCAATAAAAATTGAAAAGGCTGAATAAATCACCTCAATTAAAATTTTTTCAAATGCAAACACTACCCTCTTTAGCGAGTGTTTGCATTATTACAATTAATAAGACTAGTGATAATTAATGTATTTTATGTCTTGCATGTGCATGGACGTGATTAAATGGTATCTAATAAATTACAGCAGTCAGATCTATAATTAGCTCATAGATGTCATAACTAATCATACGAGCAAGGAGCCATTATAATGTATAAAAATATTATGCTAGCACTTGATGGGAGTAAAATATCTGACTCCTTAATTGAGGAAGTAATAAAATTAACTAACGGTCAAAACGTTAATGTGCGAATAATCCATGTTATTGATGAGAGCTTCCTGATTTATGGTGGGCCTTCTTTTGACTATCTTTCATATATTGCTTCATGTAGGGAGGATGGTGAAAAGCTATTAAATAATGCTGCAAAAAAAATAGCCAGCCAATCATCGATTAAGCCTGATACATCAATCCTGGAATTAAAGCCATTGCAAGGAAGAATAGCTGAGGTAATTGTTGACGCAGCAAAAGAATGGCCTGCAGATTTATTAGTTCTAGGCACACATGGCCGGCGTGGGTTTAGTCGCCTGTTTTTGGGTAGCGTGGCCGAGAATGTTGTTCGAATTGCCACCACACCAGTACTTCTTGTGCGTAGTACTGATGCATAAGCAAGAAGATAGAGCTTTTTATCAAGAGGCGTACTGCATATAGATATTTTATTTCGACTTGTACACGTAACAGCTCTAACCCCACTTACAGAGCAGGACTTAGGCAAAGTGTCGTTGTACATGAGCTTAATTCTTCTTTTGCTTCCATGTTAAAAAGAGCTGGCATTTTTTCATGGATTTGCTCTATTAGAATGTCATCTGCTTCTTGATTATTTTCAAATGTGACTACTTCATGGGTAGGACTTTCAAAAAACTTATCCATCTCGTTGGCATACCTCGGACTGACTTTGCTTTCTTTATTTTCAAATCGTCTGGAGATGAACTGCTCCCGAACTTTTGGAGCGACATCAATCAGTACAAATTTAAGCTCGGGTATTGCATTTAATAACTTAAGTCGGTATTTGTCGAGATACATAGCTTGTGAGATAACAAAACTCTGATCAGGATTTTTTTCCTTTTGTTTCTTGATAACATCAATCAAGACCATCACATATTCATCAATCATTTCCGAGGTCATTTGTTCATCTTCGATTAAACAGTCCAGCATCCTCGGGGTGATGTGTTTATCGCCATCGATATGAATGATGTTTTGCTTTTCGAGTAGCCTTCCTATATAACTTTTTCCTGAGCCAGTTTTACCAAATAAAAAATAGATAGTCATTGATTATTACCGGGTAATAAATATTTTATTATACAAAAATACCTTAAAATAATCGGAATGTGTATTTATTTTTATTTACCGAAGCCTGACTATAAATTATTAAGCAAGGTCGCGCCTTGGCCCGACCTACGGCTGGAGAGATAGTAAAGCATCCTGTTAAAAATGTGCGGGGTTTTCTGCTCGCATCATTTCTCGCAGGGTAGGGTCAGATTTAAGTTCAGAAATCATAAACTCATTTAATGCATCAGCGTGACCTATAGGAATTTCCTTAGGCACCTCTCTAAATACTAGAGTTTTCCCCGAAGTATACCTCTGTGCGAACTCTTCGAGCACTCCTGATCTCATGATTGCCTCAGCATCGTCAATCGTCAGCAATCTTCTCTCAGAAGCGGAGAGAGTCATCAGACCTAATTCATCGGCGCGTCGATTCATTCGTTCATATGCTGGTTTAAAATCAGGGAGTACCGAATGCCTGGTAGTTGCAACCTCTATAGCCCAAGGACGTTGTACATACTCCTCATTATCGATTGTTCGGCTGTGAACCCTTTTAGCAGCCATGTATTTTCCTAGAAACTTACCAGGAGCGGTTATCTCAACAATTTTCATGACATCAGTACCGATTTCTGGTCGCCAATTATCTCGTTTACTAGTTCCCAAAATGATGGTCACCTCATTGTTTCCTTGAGCTGTAGCAACAATTGGCTTATAAGCTCCCCGCATACCCTCTTCCTCTCTTGCGATTTTCGCTTGTGCGTATTCTTCATAAAGTTCCCTATCGAGATGTAGTACTAATTGTGGACGAATAAATACTTTGGGCATACCCATCACAATAATATATCCTTTGGTGGGTATCACAGATAAACCTTCAGCATAGTCTTGAACTGTTTGGGGGCAAGGAGAGGCGGAGAGAAGAAAGCGACTATCATTCACTTCAATAAACTCGGGGATTTGTAACGTCTCTGTTCTTCTAGCATATTTCCCTGTACCCATTTCACCAGACCGCATTATCTCCACTATTTCACTTATACCTGCTGTACCCCGATAAATAATACCCTCTCCTACTGGTAAACTCCTCAATAACTCTGCATGCCCGATATCCTGCTGCACAGTAGATCTATACGGATAGTTTGTAAGTAATCCTCCAGATTGAGCAGCATGGCTTAATACTGCTCCTCTAAATGAACGCCCTCTCCCAGTTAACTCTCCCAGTGCAAAGAAACTTCTTCTCATAGTGGCCTCCTCACATAAGTATTTAAATGGTTTGTGTCTGATACCAAGACCGTCAAACACCTGAAATACATGGAGAGATGCAATCTTTTGCTTGAAAAAAGAGTACCAGTTCGAGAGTTATAATTTGCGACAGATGCTCGAAATGTAAGGTTACATGTCACTGCAAAGGATCTTGCTCTTCTCATGACCCACCAATTGATTACAAAAAAACCATTAAGCTCTTTTTATAATCATAGCACATGCCAATCTTTATGCTCAAAAAACGATCAAATTGAAATTGGTTAAACTAATAAGTTGTTGCAAAGACATCGAGCAGAGGCATTAGAGGGAGCGATTCCTTGTGAAGCATATTTAAAATCAAGGAGTTAGTTCGAATTGAGATTTCTCGAAGAGAATGCAAGCTAACGATTTAACCTGATCCCCCCTATGAATAAAGACAAAATTATGGGATAATTATTCGCCAATTTAATTAAATTTAGTATAATTATATGAAAATAAAAGCAGTTTATTTGATAATTTCTATTTTTTTTCCTGTCGCTTTATTCGCAAGTACTACTCCTTGTCCTTTATCAAACGGTATCAATGTACATACCAAAAAGCGAATTTTAAATATTTGTAAACACGGTACAGTAATTAAGACCTTTAAAGTAGCGCTCGGATACAAAGGTGTCGGTAAAAAACACGCGGGGGATAATAAAACTCCAATTGGTTTATATGGGTTAGCTCATCCAAGAAAATCGAATCAATTTAAAGTTTTTATTCCAATTCTCTATCCGACTACAAAACAATTAGCTGCGGGATACACAGGCAGAGATGTAGGGATCCATGGACCTACTCAGTCATCAAGTATGTTTCGTTGGTTAAACAACTTACCAAGCTCAACACGTGGATGCATCGCTGTTGGCAACAATAACCACATCGAATATGTGGCTAATTGGGTAAAGGCTAATCCAGGGACTAAGGTTCTAATCATTTAATTAAGAAGAAATTTTGTCGCATTGTCACTCATATAAAAAAAGCAACTTCCGCAGTCAAGGACAGTCGCTTTTTCATGAGAACACCGCGACCATTAAAGGAAAGTTCATAAATCTGATTGCCTTGATACACCAATAAAACAAGAATAATAGTTAAGGTAAAAGGAGTTTTTATCGTCAATTGCGTCCCATTTCTTTTTTAAGTCGCGACTCCAATTGTCCATTAATGGATTTAATTGTTCGCTAGGGAAATCCCCTGAACGATCGATTTTAGTTAATTTCAGTGGGTGTACACAGACTTATCCACAGAAAATGGGGATAAGTTATTGAGCAATGAAGCAGACTAGAACTATTAAAGCCTGAATGGAGAAGGATTATTCAAAAAATACTCATATTATAGCTAAATCATAGAATGAGGTAGTTAAAATAATATCCACAAAGAAGCATGGAGATATACGTAGAAAGGTGGGTATTTATGGCCAAATGTTCAACCTGCAGATGGAGTAAATGGCCCTCTATCTGTATTTCCCATGTTTTGCGAAGGTAATGATGAGATGTTAATCTTTTTCACTCTTTCGATTTCCTTACTGATAGTCTGCTCCATTCGATCATAGGCTTGCTGAGTCCCTGTTTGAATTTTAATCCCAAGCAGTTCAGCAAAGCGACTAGTACAACTTTGACCTCTTCGGGTATCAAATAATTTTTGATGATTTGCCCGATGCACCGTAATTTTATCCAATAGTAAGCGTAGCGATAATTGCGGCTCAACTGCTATCTCAAGATATAGTTTTTTTAATTTTTTAAATTTTCGTCTTGTGACGTCAGATTCAGGCTCTTTTTTAGGTATATCTTCGAGCTTTTGATACAGTTCTTCCAGCACTTTCATTTGAGTAGAATTTACCTGAAAGCAATTTGGTGGCTGAGGCAGAATATAAAATGTATTTGACGGTAAGGTATTTCCATTCAAAAGTATTGTTTTGTAATCAAATCCAAGAGCAAATAAGGCAGGAACATTGGCAGTATAATGTAAGGTATAATTAAGAATAGAACGTGCTGTCGTACGACAGGTATTATAGGTATTAATTTCCTTCGCCTCATCAATTATATCTTGACGAATTAGCTTATCATCGTGAATGCCTTCCTTTTTAAAGGCTCCAATCTCTTGGTATGTTAGAGCAATTTTTCCTGGAGATATTTCTTCATCAGGAAGATAACAATAAATACCTTTCCTGAGTTTTAACACGGCCCTTTCAGGATAGGTCAATTTTTTATCTTCCCCAACCGGATTGGCTCTATCTTTATATAATTCCAACTGATCCTGATGAATATCTTTTGTTATCGCTAAAAATTCTAAATACTGCTCAAAGGAGATAGCGTAGGCTTGATAGCTAATTACTGGAAACTGATTTGAACTCCCAAGACCTTCATCAATTAATAAAGCATCTGAATGACCTCTGAGCATTTTTCCAAACAAGGTGAATTGCTGGGTACAGCTTGTTCCAAAGCTTTTATCAATAATGTTTCCTTTACCAACCTTCGCTAAAAGCTTAGGTTTACCATCCACTACGACACCCAACATAATAAAACTATGGACATCTTTTTTAGCAATAGCTATGAAAAATTCGCTTTCTTTATCCACAATAATCGATTGATCAATATTTGAATCAACAGTATTTACAAGTGCCATAAAATGTCTCGAAGAGATCTTAATTTGAAATTATAGGGTATTTGTTGGTCATTTAAAACATTTTAAAGAGCATCTGAACTAAGAATGCTTTTCTTTTTGAAAACAGTCATTTAATAATGGTTCAAAAATTCGACTCAACATCCCAATTAGTTGCCATAATGTTTAATTAATAATTGAAATGTATAATCGTGTTCATTTAATTTATATTAAGTAATTTTCAATGACTAGAATATCACCAACAGATGAAAACACAGACCAAACAAATGAATCAATTGCGCTGATTAACCCGACTGACTTAACTAAAGAACAGAGTATATTCCTAAAAGAATTTTTGGAGGGGGATGACCAACCCGAAGTATTTTTACCGGATACGATTTATACATATAAGCAAATTCAATTTAAATTAACCCATGAGCTGAACTGGCGTTTGGGGAAAGATGGTGTCAGTGAATGTTTTGAAGTGATGAAAAATAGTCGGGCAGGTGTTGGAAAATACGCTACAGTGGATAACATTGAAGGAAAGTTAGTTTCTTTTAGTAAGGAACTTGAGTTTGCCCCCGCACATAAAAAACCTCACAAGGAGAGAGTGAGAAAATTCATGTTCTTTAAACAAGATAAGGAAGAAGAGCAATGGCGTGACAGCATTAAAAAAGAATATAAGCGAACGAAGCAAGCAGGACATTTAAATGTAAGAAAACCTGTGTTTTTTAGAGATAATGCGGGAAAACTTTGTGCCTACATGTTCATTAAGAAAGCATCCGGTGCCACATTGCATGATATTTTACATGGCAAATCCAATGTGCAACTTGATATCGAAACTCGTAAAACAATATCTATTGCCATTCTCAACGCCTATATAGAACAAGTCGAAAGCAAAGGCTTGGTACACAATGATATTTCACTTAAAAATATAATGATTGATATTTCAAACCCCAAGCAACCAATTGTCACGTTTATTGATTTTGCATTTGCCAAAAAAACACATAAAAATGATGCTGGCCCCAACATAAGAGGGACTCCTTTATATATGGCTCCTGAACGATTTGTTGGAGAAGGCAGTAGTACAGCAAGCGATGTATTTGCTTTAGGGCATATTCTTGCGGAACTCTTTGGAGAGCGAAGGATCACGCCTGGCCCTAAATGGGGTATAAAAGAAATTTACGGTTTAAATAAGAAAGGTACTTTTGATAGTGATCTTATTTATCTTGAGGAATTCGAAAAAGATACAATAACTCATAATCTTTTACCTATGGTGTCGCCAAATCCGGAAGAAAGGCCAACCCCAGAAGAAATAAAAGAAATTCTTATGGCTGAATATGAGTCATCCAGTGAATCAACATTAAACACTTCGATAGAATTCCTGCATAACCTGTAGATTTTGCTTGAGAGCAAGGCCGCTTTATTTAGAGGAGCGAGCTTACAGGTAATTGAGTACTGCAGAAACAGAGATAAAGCAGCAACCAAGGAAAATTCAGGTTATCTTAGAATACTAAACCCCGCTCCTCTAGTAAATTGCAACTTAGCATGTGTAAAAATGATATTCGGATAGCACCAACAGGTTGAGCTTTTGCTAAACGCTTTCCACTTCTTAAAACAGGCAGGATCGCTTATAGTAAATATTTGTGAACAATAACAAAGCGTACACGCCTCAATTCACAGTAAAATGGATTAAAAATATTAGCTGCTAAAATACCTATAGGGATAAAAAAATGGACCCGGTCACACATGCAGTCTTGGGAGCAGCCTGTTCTCAGTCATGTTTATTCAAGAAAGACAAGCATAATGCCTGGCTTGTTGGTGGCTTAGCAGCTATGACTCCTGATTTAGACCTACTAATTCGAGAATCAGGCAACCCAATGCTCTTCTTTCTCTATCACCGTCACTTCACCCACTCTTTACTTTTTATTCCAGTAGGTGCTTTGATTGTTACTTTAGTTTTGTTAATTTTTAAACGCTTCCGAATCAATTGGAAATACACTTATTTAGCAGCATTAATTGGTTATGCAACCCATGGCTTGCTCGATGCATGTACCAATTATGGGACAGTCTTATTTTGGCCCTTTTCCACAACCAGAGTAAGTTGGGATATTGTTTCTATTATTGATCCCTTTGTAACGATACCCTTATGTTTGGGAGTTGTTTGTACTGTTGTTTTTAATAAAAGAAAGCCAGTCATTATCGCTTTAATATTAGCAAGCGTATTTATGCTATTTAACGGATTTCAACATTATCGAGCAATGACAGGAATTCGGGATGAACTGGCCAAGCTGAGGATAAATACTCAGAAGGTACGTGTATTCCCTCAATTATTGAGTTCAACTTTATGGAGAGGAATTGCCCTAACTACAAATCGCTTATATATCATTGATGAAGTAACTCCCCTTTTTAGAGAGTCAAAGAGTCAATTGGTAACAAGCTATCCTTTTTTCCCACCCCAAGAATTACCCAATTACGTCAAAGACTCACCTTCGTTATTTCATGATTTTACTATTTTTAACTGGTTTACTGATAACTTCCTTATTATCGTCAATAATAAACCACTCATACTCACTGATGGGCGATTTTTAGATGACCAAGCTAAAATTGCTTTATGGAGTGTCCAGTTTTTATCAACCCAATCGCATGCAGATGTGCTTTACTCTTTACGCATAGATAATTAAAAAATCAACTCGTTATGACTGCCAGCATCCCATAAGGAATTAATGATTTGTCATATTTAATAATCTCTTAATTTAAAAATTATATACTTTGATAAATTTATTAGCTTATGAACTTTGGCCATGCTAAAAAAACTTGATTCGAACTTATCTAAGCAAAAAATAATCTTATTTATTCCGTTCACTGCAAGTGAAAATAATTTTTCTCTTTATATGAGAGCATTAGACTGGAGGTATAATTTAAAAACTTCAGTAGGGAAAAGTGACAAAACTCCAAATATCATAATCTATCGTCATCCTGATGAAAACGAAGAAGAGTACGAATATTATGATCAAGCTCAATTTAGTTTTACTCAGGAAAATTTGGGAGACAATGCAATAATTTATATTCTTGCTGATGGAACCGGAGATCCTGATCATGTCATAAATATTAATCAAGCCTATTACCAATATCTTTCGCAAGAACCTTATGAGCTATCAATTCATGCAGTGGCCTGGCGAATGAAACAATGTGGTCTTACACCTTCATTAGCCCAGAATACGAAAGCAATTAATTTATTCATATGTGACGAGAATAACACTAATGATCAATTAGCAGTCTATTTTGCTCAGGGTTTAGGAGAACACTATAAAGACGTAACCATTAACTATTACTCAGCGACAGTCCATGTACCGCAGTTAGTATCATTAAATGGAGTTGATTATGAAACTAAAAAATTAGCTTACTTCCATAGTAATGCAACAGTTAAAGTTGGTTATGCTCATGAGCACAAACATACACTAAAAGTAAGCGACTCATTAATGCAGAAAGAATCTCCTCATGCTACTGATACTGATTCACTAAAATCGAAAGCACGAGCTTTACCTACGTTTAGAGAGCTGACCTCTGCTGCTTCCTCTTTAAGCATTGAGGAAATTCCAGATTCTGAGAGTACACAAAATAGCTTGGCACAAGAGCCTCAGTCAATAATTTTCCCAGACGATGAATCAGATATTGAATATGAAGAAGCCGACTGCATAACACTTAAATATCAACACACAATTTCAACTCAAAGTACTGCACTTATTGTATGGCAAGATAGAAGCATTATCTCCTTTTTTAAATATGTTCATCAGGTAGATAAAAAGGATAAAGAAGAATTGCGTGATAATTTAAATCTCTTTATGTTATAAGCAATCCTATAAACAAGGATGAAATGCTTCTCCTTGACTATATTCTATAAGCCATTATCATTTTTTATTAATGGCTATAACCCCTTTTATTATTCTGTAAAATTTATGTTTCATATTGCCTTATACCAACCTGAAATTCCTCCAAATACTGGAAACATCATTCGATTATGTGCCAATACTGGTGCAAAACTACATTTAATACATCCTCTTGGTTTTTCATTACAAGAAAAAGCATTAAGACGTGCAGGGCTCGATTATCACGAATGGGCGTCCATATCCCAGTATGAAAACTGGGAAACCTTTATTCAACAACATCATCAAAAAACGATTTATACGTTCAGTGCTCGAGCTCAGAAGTGTTACTCAAAGGTTCAATATACACCGGAAGACATGTTTTTGTTCGGTCCAGAATCAAGCGGGTTACCTAAAGAAGTTTTACAAAAATACACCGCCCTCTCTATTCCGATGCGTGAGAATAATCGAAGTTTAAATCTTTCAAATGCAGTTGCAGTCATTTTATATGAAGCGTGGCGGCAATTAGATTTTACTTGATATTCAATAGATTCAAAAACGCCTCCCTAAAAATACCAGCTGCACGTACTTAATTAACAAAAGCCCTCTGTACTGAACACACATTCTAAAAATTGAAATCATATTCATCTTTATTGACAACAAACAAAACGAACTGTATATTCATTTTATGGATTGAAAATGGATTCGTATTCAAATGAGGCAATTTTTAAAGATCGTAGTACTTGCATCAACTATTCTTTCATCTTCATGTGACAAAAAAGACAGTGAGAATTACCTGCATTTCGCCACCTCAGCAGAATATCCACCATTTGAATATAGCGACCACGGTGATATAAAGGGATTTGATATTGATTTAGCAAAACTCATTGCTAAGGAGCTTGGCAAAAGGGCTGTTTTTGACAATATGCAATTTAGTACTGTACTTCCGGCCATAAGCTCGGGGCAAGATGATGTTGCCATAGCTACAATCTCAATTACTGATGCTCGAAAAATCAATTTTGACTTCTCTGAACCTTACTATTTTGAAGGCATGGCCGCCGTGTATCACTCCAACCAACCAGTCACAATACCGAACCAACTCAAAGGAAAGAAAGTAGCAGTTCAACTTGGTAGCATTATGGAGATTTGGTTGCGAGAAAATTATCCTCAAGTCGAAATTACTGTTCTGGATAATAATAATCAAGCGATTGAAGCATTAATTTCAGGTCTTGTTGATGTCGTTTTAATGGATGGCTCTCAAGGTAAAATCTACTGCAAAAAACATATGGATCTTTCTCATTCTGTAATTGCCAAAGCAGACCATGGATATGCATTAGTCGTCAAAAAAGACTCTCCTTTAACAATAAAAATTAACAAGGCATTACAAAAGCTTAAAGAAAATGGAGAAATTCAAAAGCTGGAAGATATCTGGTTAAAGGACTCATTATAAATAAATTGATGGAGGCTAACATGTCGCTTACTATCCCAGTTAATAACACTCAGATTGCAGAAAACGCTTCTCAATCTATTAGTGAAGTAACAACTAATACTTTTGTGATTAATCTACAACAAGCACTATTTGATCTTGAATCAGGTACGTATCAAACCAAAGATTCTGTATCTGAATCAGGAGAGTTAACGAATAGAACATCCTCTAAAAAACCAAAGCATTTGCTGACAGGAACGGAATTAAGCACAGAGGATTTGATGCACATTTTGGAGAAAGCTAAAACGCTGAAACAAAATCCATCCTTTTACAATCAGGCTCTAGCCGATAAAAGCCTTGCGATGATTTTTGAAAAACCTTCTTTTCGAACCCGATTAAGTTTTGCAATGGCAATTCAAAGTATGGGTGGAATAGCCATTGAAAGCGTAGGCAATACCAGAAAACAAGAAGCACCGGCAGATATGGCAAGAGTTCTAAACGGCTATGCTGATTTTATTATGGTAAGAACTCATGCTGATGAACTGTTGCAGGAAATGGCTACCTATGCAAAAGTACCTGTAATCAATGGCCTTTCGGCATTGCATCACCCATGCCAGATTCTTGCTGATTTGCTGAGTCTATGGGACCAATTCGGCACACTGGACGGGCTAACCGTAGCTTATATTGGTGATGGAAATAACATTCTCCATAGTTTGATACTCCTTGCGCCTCAATTAGGGATAACAATTAATTACTGCTGTCCCAAATCCCATCAACCGAATGATTCAATTGTCAAACAAGCACAAAGCACTAAAGCAGGAATGATTCATACTTTTTCTAAACCGGAAGAAGCAGTGAAAAATGCCGATGCAGTTTATACGGATGTATGGACCAGTATGGGCTTTGAAGGTCAGGAACATGAGCAAGCCTTTCAAGGGTTTCAAGTAAATGAGTCATTAATGTCTTACGCAAAACCAGAAGCAGTATTTATGCACTGTATGCCCATGGAACGAGGAAAAGAAGTATCCGAGACTTTGCCAGACAGTCCGGCTTCCATAATTTTTACTCAAAGTGAAAACAGGATGCACGTACAAAAAGCACTACTTCTCTTTTTAAATTTATAAATAATATACTGAGCCAGGTTAATTATATCCTGGCTTATAGTCTTATGAAGATTTAGAAAAAAATTCTCTAATCAAAAATTAGGAATTGGATGACCAAGTAACTCCTTGATAGAGATTATAATTATCTATTTAATCAAACTTTAACTGAGGATAAACTTCTGAATAAGCCGCAATATTCTCTTCATCGATTGTTTTATCCTTAGCATAGATTGTCTTTAAGTTCCTTCGATCTACTTTATCGCCTTCTAAATTCACTAAATAAGCTTGCATGTTATATATATGCAAAGTCACACTAATCCCTTTGCCCAAACCTTTTCTTCGCTTGAGCTGATGCACAAATATTTCACTTAAATCATCACGATTGCAATGAAATCGATAACGATCAATACGATTCTCTAATCGCGCGGTCAGTTCGCCTGTGGGTCGATAGTATTTCTCAGAGATTGGCCCTTCCAGAACAGTCACCGTTCCCTTATATTTGTGGTCATGGATTGTTGTTTTTTGTCTTGGTGCAAATGCGAATGCCCATATGGAAAAAGGATTTGCTTCATCAGGGTGATCATAGATAAGATACCGCCCAACACCATTTGGCTCTACTGTGCCTGGATCGACAGGCAAATAAGCACTATGATCTAATTTCAATGAACCGTCAGCAAGTTTTGCGGGTAAAAACGTTGAAACTGTCTCATAAGTTACAGTATCGAGCGCAGATATTGCTGCTATCACTTCTTTTCTATTTTTATTTCTTATTTGATCAATTTTTGCAAACATATCACTTCCTTTGATTCGTTCTGTGTATCGTTCATTTGGAGCAATCGCGCTCTGCTTTGCGCACTCATAATGATGTATTTCTGTCTCTTGATGGCTGATTAGATAGTGGAGCACCATCATCGCTATGATTATTAACACATGTTAAAAAACTGGTAACTCCCCACGTCATCCCGAACCCGAGCGCAGCGAGGGTGAGGGATCTCC
>NZ_FTNL01000016.1 GCF_900156395.1 Fluoribacter gormanii
CAAAACCAGGTTGATTGATATCTGCCACAGAAACGGCATCTACTAAACCTTGATCGTCATGGTCCTCAATCGCCGCTTTGATTTGCAGAAACTTATACCGCTTGTTGGCCAAGCCTCTTAAGGCGATGGCCTCTCCATCATTAATCCGCGTTCGATCGCCGTAAGCCCTACCAGCTCTAAACATTGTGTAAAGTGCGTAGTCACGATCAAACTCTGGTACATTTTTAATAGTTGCAAGCGCTTCTAATTGTTGACGAATATTATTGAATTCATTAGAGGGCGGGAAAACAGAAGTGTCTCTTGCATCAATAATTGCCTGAAGTTGTACTAAATCATTCTCAGTAGCGCTCTTAAGTAGAGTTTTATAATAACCCAAATATGGATCTGGCATATTTATTCTCCCGTATACGAAGGGTTTCTGTACCTATATTATAATAATAGCCCATGGCATTATTCATTAAACTTCACATCGTTATAAAATTTGTTCCCATTGCACCTATTTATCTCATTGCTATTTTTTAATGGAATTACTACCTTGTGACAACACCGGTCCTTCGATTTTTTTATTTTTATCATTCGGTGTTTTTATACCACTTAAGTTCTCTTTATAATCAGAAACGGTCTTCTTGCTTGTAGTATCCAATTCTTCTCTTTTTCTTTTGTCCATAATGCTCTTAAAATCCGCTACTTGCTCTGCAATATGGCTTTTGGCCGTACCTTTAAATACGCTCTCATAAACAGATTCCTTAGTAAAGCCTCTCCAATTTTTTTCGACACTGGGGTTCCATGCGGCTGTATTGCGGACGGAAAATTCTATTTTACTTTGAGAAAAATTAGGATGGTGTTCACCAAGTACAACTAATGCAGTCCATAAATATTGCAATTCCTCTTCTTTTCCTTTAACCCCTTTCAATGTAATTGGGGTTTTACCATCCCAACGTTCCAGCAAATTCATTGCTGCCTCGATTGCATCTTTGGCTTTGTAGTTTGGGTCTTCAGATAAATAAAATATCTTCACTTCTTGGGGATGACGTTTATAAACCTCTGATCCCTGCAGAAGCCCGGGAACAATTTTCCCCTCAGGATGAAAATCGACAGTAAAACGGCCTTTATCGGCTTCAATTTTGTTACCCGGATTATTTTCATCGGGCTGGTAATGAACCATATCAGCGCATAGAACTTTGCCCTTTTCAGGGATTTCTTCTATTGAATAATTCGGATCTCGATTGGTACTTAACGTGGTTCCTAGCGATGTGGTTGCCGCAGGATTTAATTGCCTAGCTAAAGTTGCCACTTGATCTTTTTCTATGGCTTTATACATAACATTTGATGACTTATGCTGTAATCTAACTTTACCACTGGAAAACTCATCAATTGTTGATAACAAACCTTTTTCGCCCGAAATTTTAGCTTTCGTCGTTTTATAAAAAGCTAACTGCTCAGAAACTGCACTTTTCTCGGCTTCTAACTTTTCGCGCATCTCGGTAAATTGTCGTCTTACTTCCAGACTCTTGATGTCATTGGGTGGTTGTGGCTCTTTTGTACTCTCAAGACATGCATCCAAATCGCGTAAATTAGTCTCTAAGTGCTCTATAATCTCATCACATTGCTCAGACAATTCTTTATATGTCTTTTTCATTGCCTGAGTTCTTTCTGATGTGTTCCCTTCGAGTGCCAAGTTGTATAAGCTTGCCTGCAATATCTTATTGTCAGGAATTTTCTCAAGCTTTGCTTTATGTTCTTCAATGGATGGCTTGCTTTTTTGTAGTTCAGTTAATTCCTGAGTTACTTCATTGATAATCTTTTGTTTATTTTCGTCGTTATCTTTGTCAAATAGATTCTTTCGTTTTTCAGCTTTTATTTCACGAAATACCGTTGGAGTAAGCGCTCTGCTTAATGACTCTTTCAGTGCTTTTGATTGCTCATCGTTTGGCTCAGGAATCAACTTATCAAGAAACTCATGGACATCTTTACTCGCAACAAAAAGGGCTTCCGCCTTCTTTACATCGTCCGCTGATGCCCAAGAACCAGGTCTGCCAACTTTTAAAAATAGTTCATCAAACCTTTTCCCAGCCGGTAATATTCTAGGTTCTTGTAGTCGTTCATAGACAATAACATTGTTCTTATGATGTGCTTGAATTTTATTGGCTACTTCATGAGGATCAACCAAAACATTTGAATCAGCAGCTGTTAAATTAAACGCTTGATAAAATTCATTCTTATTGGCAGGACTCCCACTTGCGACCCAAAGTGCTTCAACCAATGTTTTATAATGATCAGGATCCGAGAAATTAAGTGCTCTATGATCAAATAAAGCTTGATTTACTGCTGCAATTTTATCGGTAGGAATATCGAGGTTGACCAGTAACTTGGCTATAACAGGATTATGAACATTCTTAAAAGCGGCATTTCTTTCATTTTCCAGTACCAGAGCGCTAACATTGAGAGGTTGACCATGAGAATTAACAGTTCCCCAAAAAAACTTAATCTGTTCCAGAGTTCGCGCATTAATTACAAGATTTAAGTCATTACGCTTTTCCACTGAAAGGATTTCGACCTGCTTTTCCTCAGGCAATTGGCGAAACAAATCAATTAATGCTTTATGGGCTTCGCGTCCATAACTGCTTTGGGCTTTATCGACCAAATCCTTAAAATCTTCGATACGCTGATCACGAGCAAATGATTTAAGCTGCTCTCGAATGACGCCCTTTATATCATTTAGGTGTTCTGGCTTAAGAAAATCTAATGATAAGGAATCATTTCCATTATCTATAAACCCAGCCAATCGTTTTGGTAAATCTTTGATTTTAGCTTGATCAAGCCCTTTTAAATAACCTATGTTATGAGCGTTGGAAGGAATTTTTGACAACAACCCCTTGATCATAGACACTTTAAACAAATTCAGATTATCTGTTCCTACCGCTTTATCGATAATCGCATCATGTCCTGGAATACCATTTTTTAATGCAGCTTTTAAATCGGCTTCATTATTGGCATTACAAATTGGAGCTCCTTTGGTGGTGCGCTCGCCTAGATTTAGGCCATCCTTTAATAATTTATCTTGCAAATATCGTGCACACAATTGTTGTTGTACTTTTGCGCCTAATACGGCTTTATCTTCTTTAAGTGTGTCTTTTACAGCAAGGAATTCTGGCTGATTTAACAAGGTATTAAGGAACCCTTCTGGGCTGGCAATTCCTAACATTGGGGTTTTGCTTGATAGCCAGGTATAATCCAGTGTGCTAAGAATTCGGTTAAATTCTTCCAGGGCAGCAACTTTTTTTAAGGCATCACTACGTTCTTGAGCTTTATCAAACAGTTCATCGGGAAATTCTTGCTCCAAAGAAGTCAGCCCTTCTGCTGGAAAACCCAGTGCCTGTGCAGCCACTTTAAATTGGGCTAGGTCATTCCTGGCGCTGATTAAATCATCGAGTAATTTTGGATTCTGGAGGTCTGGTTTAGCGATTAATTGAAATAATAACTGTTTCGCTGCCTGTTGTTGAATTCGAATCACCGCTTCATCAGTCAAGATATCCCTGGAATCATTGGTACCTGGATGTCCTGGTGTAGCATGAGGTGCCGTTGCATGCCATCCTTGAGGCTCAGGCATCTCAGGGACTACCTTTTTCGTCAAATAAGCCCTACACTCATCAGAATTATATTTTAAAATATTAATTAAAACTTCTTGATCGGTAACTGCACTCAGACCAAAGTGAATGCGTTGTTCTGTAGCCGCTTGTTTGATTTTTGCAAAACTATCAACCCGATCCGTTGAGTCTAAAAAAGTTTCGTCATTTAGATAATCATCAGCATCGGCTCCCGCCAAAAACCTTGGATTTGTAGATTCCCAAGTATCAATTCCATCCGGCCTTATGCCAAACTCTCTTCCCCATAAAACCCGATGTTTTGTAACTGCTTTACGTAAATTTACCGGATCACTCAAATCAACCGAGATTAATTCATCTAGTGCATGGCGTGCTAAATCCCCTTTTGATAACAACGCAGGATTATTTATTGCAGCTAAAAGAGAGTTGTTCTTAGGCATAATCAAACCATTAAAACCATTATCTGTATATTTTATGCTAAATTAATTAAATTATCCTTAAGTATCACATTAAATAATTACATCTTGCTTGAAGAAAGACCGTAAGATGGACTAACGTATAACATTAGTATAGCAAGATAAAGGGATTGAAATGATGAAAATTATACTTTGGGGACTATTATTTGCATTCATAAATTTTGCTTATGCTCAAGGTTGCGTCATTGGTGAGATTCCTTCACAACCCCGTTACGTCTGTTTTGATGGCAAAACATTGCAGCTTGCAGAGGATGGCCATTATCGCTGGAATGCCAAAAGAGGCTGTTTTGTCAGCGCTGTTCCCTGCTGTGCGTATAAAGCCACTCATTATGCATTTTACCCCGACCCCACCAAGATTGGCGCCGCATATGCCCGTTGCCGCCATGATTACCCATTCCACCTGGGAGAAATGCAAACGCATTAATCTCTAATCGTCGACGTTTCAGGTATCGCAAACCTGGGGTATCATCATCTTTTTTAAAACACGATTTTTTAATAACCAATGCCAACATTAATACTTCATTTTGTTCAAAATTGATGTCATTCCCGCGCAGGCGGGAATCCATCTCACAAACAAAGTAATGAACTAACTTGATGGATAGATTCCCGCCTGCGCGGGAATGAGACATAGAGCATAAACAATTTGTCCGCTAATGGACCCAAATCGGCTCAAAAAAAGGTGATGATGTCTCAGTTATTATAAACCCGGGCTACATTGCGTGACACGGCTCTTGTAACTCGTATGTCGAGGAGGCTTCGGTTTGCTTCGCACAAGAAAAGAATGAAAAAGAATTGGATTCTTTGGCTTGATGACGCTCTAAAGCCCGGTTAATCAGGGTATTGATTTCCCATTGAGTAGAACTCCAACCATATAATCCCCGTAACTGGCGAATAATCCATAACTTGCTGCGTAGCTGGCGTATGTATTTCACTCCCGCCGACTCTTCTTCAGATGAGTAACCATTTATATCGTCTCCTAATTGATGCAGTCTGTTCTCAAAATTAGGATGATTTTTATTCACTTCAATAAAACGTTTCACGCATTCTAGAGCTAAATTCTTTTGAAATTTAAGGCAAAAACGATGATCCTCCCCTATATCTCTTAAAATCCGTTTAAACGATCGATAACTCATATTGGGTTTTATTCCTTCCAAATAAGGATTTTTAAAAGTATATGCCTTAACTAAAGGCATAACGCCAGAATCCCTATATTTTCTGGTTATATCCGCCCCATTTTTTATTAAATGCTGGATGATTAATATTCCATTGTTCTGTACATCATGCGCATCAATCGCTCCAGCTCGAACTCGTTCCGTCACAAGATCTAAAGGAGTTTTACCTGCTTTGTTTTTTACATTAATGAACTCACCGAACATACTTAAAGTTTCTTCATAGCGATACTCACCCAGCCTAATTGCTGTATGTAAAGGGGTATCTCCTTGCTCAAACCCACCCGCAGCGTTACATAGCTTCTCGTACTGACGAAAAGATTCACGAACCTTATTTACAAGCACTTCAGTGACCAAATGTGGTGGTATGATTTCTTTCAATAAAACCCGAGTTTGTTCTTTATCTAATTTACATACGTAATTTCGAAAATCGTTTATCGAAAACAACGCAGCACGCAAACGCGCAAGCCTTGCAATAGTGGTTTGGGTCATTAAAGCGACTTCGGCGCGATCAGATGCGTTCTCCATCTGCGCACAATCTTGTAATGTCTGCGCAATCAGCTCATTCGGAATTAAAATATGTTTATAAAAAGATTTCCATTTCGCGTTGATAAACTGAGAATTATGACTTAGCAGCGAAAATGCATTGATATCGGCATAATTATGGTATTCCTTATTGTCAAAAGGATTAGCAATATAACTAAATTTTGTTGGCCAATAGGAATTAGAAGAGTTGGTTAAACAGGTTAGAGACTTGAGATCATTGACTGTGATATCAAACGCATGCGCACCGTGCATTAAGTGGAATGGCCGGCGAGTATGAAACCCCATGATGCTGTCCACAAACATCAAATCATGATCGATTTTAAAAAATACCACCTGAGGCTTACCATTGCGCTCTACCAGATAAAAACCATAATTTCCTTTATGCAAATCATCCTCTTCCAAAGTATAAGAAGTCGCGAGGATGCTGGCTAAAGATTCGTAATCAATGGTTAAATCTCCATCCATCTCCGCTTCAACTATGCGCGCAAAAAAACCCTGCGGCAATTTATCTAGAAAATAAATAGGTATTTGGGTAGGATCATTGGGTCGTAAAGGTGTAGAGGCACAACCTGTATTGGGATCATTTAAAGTATAAAAGTCATGCTCGAAACGCTCTTTGTTTGCTATAACATAGCAAAGATGCTGAACAGCCAAACCAAGAATGTTTTTATCATCATCCACTACCAGATTGTTGGATGGCGTTAGATCGGAAAATAAAAACAGGCGAGCCAATTGGCTAAACATTACTTCCAAACGAGAAAATTCCGATCGACCGTACTTGTTCTTTTTATAAATGATTCTGTAGGGTGGTTTTTCGCGATTAGCAGGAGTATATACCGCTTTTAGATACGCCTCATGGCCCGATGCATGTGAAGCCGGCCCTAAGGTAATATCTTTAATATGAAAAAATGCAGGCATGGACCATAAATCGGAGTCAAATTGCGCTAAATTTTAACACGAAGCCCAAAAAAATCAATTCTCATCGATTGTCAGATTATCATCCTGTGAATCAAAGTCTGCGCTGCTGTTTAAACGAATTTGCAAACCAACATTATTTTTGGAGTCAGCATACTTAATTGCATTTTCCTGGGAAATTACCCCATTTCGATATAATTTTAATAAAGCCTGATCAAAGGTCTGCATGCCCTGTTCGGTGCTTCGTTCCATGGCCTCTTTAATGTCATCAATTTTTCCTTTCTCAATCAAATCAGAAACATAAGGGGTATTTAATAATAGTTCTACAGCTGCCATACGTTGATTGTTCACCCCAGGAATAAGGCGCATTGAAATAATAGCTCGCAAATTAAGCGACAAGTCCATTAATACCTGTTTTCTTGCATCTTCAGGGAAAAAATTGATAATTCGATCCATTGCCTGATTTGCATTATTGGCATGGAGTGTCGAAATACATAAATGTCCTGTTTCTGCATAGGCAATGGCATGCTTCATGGCATTACGCTCACGAATCTCTCCGATTAAAATCACATCCGGAGCTTCACGCATTGCATTGATTAAGGCATTATCATAGCTCATTGTATCAATACCCACTTCACGTTGATCGACTATCGATTTTTTATGCTGATGAATAAATTCGATTGGGTCTTCAATGGTTAGAATATGCCCACTTTGATTTTCATTGCGATAATCAATCATCGCCGCTAAAGTTGTTGATTTACCCGAGCCTGTAGCACCTACAACCAAAACCAGGCCGCGTAACTCCATAACGATAGATTTTAAAATCAGCGGTAAATTTAACTGTTCAATTGAAGGAATTTTATTCTTGATATAACGCACCACCATAGAGATGTCTCCACGCTGGCGAAACAAATTAATTCTGAAGCGTCCAACTGAGGTAATGGAGAGCGCCATATTCAGCTCCCAATTAGCCTCAAATTCTTTACGCTGATCATCATTCATCAACGATAAAGCAATTTCTGCCATTTGTTGGGATTTGAGTGGTACCTGACCTACAGGAGAAATGACTCCTTCGATTTTAATATGTGGTGGCGCTCCTACACTAAAAAACAAGTCTGAGGCACCGCGGTCAACCATTAATTTAAAAAAAGGAGTTATATCCATATATCACCATCGTCAGAGTGTAGCCTGGGTGAAACGAAGCGGAACCCGGCATCGATAATACTACATCCCTGGGTTCTGCTTCGCTGCACCCAGGCTGCGACAAGACCATTTAAGAAATCACCAAATCACGTATCCTGCGAATTTCCAATTCATCCTGACACGTCTTTAAAAAAATCGCCTTGGCATTTTTGGCTGCCTCACTCTGCACCGGCATTAAATCAACCACTTCATAGAGGCGAGTCAAAAATCGTACACATTCCTCTTTATTATATTCTATAGATTTCATTTTGGGAGAAAGAGGTTCCTCTTTTAGACTCTTATCCTCCAATTCACGTTCCAACCCAGGATTCAGATCAAGCATTTCCTGGAAATAATTGGTATTATAAGGAGCCATAGCCAAACGCTCCGCCCCATCATTTTTATTGGGTGTCGCATTCCAGCGTTCCGCTGCTTCTATAAAGTCCTTTATGTTTTTCGGGTCTAAAAATTGAGAATAATGAACAACTCCGGCTGGAAACTGTTTCCCTAAATGATTTCTTACTTCAAATTCCTGCTCTTTTAAAAAACCTAAGAATTCCTTTTCAAAACGAACAATGCCGGGTGTTTGAGGATGAGTCACCACATCCAAAGCAATAATACGTTCATCAGAGCTACTCGTCTCCGTCGGAGATAAGCCTCCATTAGTTCCTTTCAAATAACGCACATAGACCGCATAGGTTATTGGATATTCTCCACGCCTTGATGCTTTATTTACCTGATATTCAATTTGTTGCAAAATCGCCTCCAAATGCTCTCCAGCTTTGTCGTCTTTTACAGGGATAAAATAATCCACATCTCGGAGTTTTTCGGGGAACGCTACTTGGGGATGGGTTATATGATTTTCAAAATCAACTATAGGTTTTGTTCCACGTTCTTCAATTGACTGAGCGGCAGCAATTAACATAAATTCAGGCAATAAACCCTTTAAGTCCGAATTAACCAAAAAATCCATTAAATCTTCACCCAATCTTAATCCCAGCTCTTGAACAAAAGAAGTGCTTGTTGGCGAATAGGTAGGTTGGCTATTTTGAGTTGGTTTATCAGTAGTGTAATTCCACATACGCACTTGCCACTGATGGACATTTTCACCCAGTATGGAAGCGCTTGGCATTCCCATAACACTTACATATTGATTATTCTTTAATATATCTCCTAGTTTGCCGTTCATTTCTTCGGTATTGTGAAATACGGCGATGGTTTCACGTAAATTGTAAGCCTTCACCACGCGCATTTTGACACTAAGAATTACTCCTAAAAAACCGCTATGTGCTGCACACAAGGTTTGAAAATCAGGATGGTCAGGAGTTAGTTCACGAATGGTTCCATCCATATCACAAACTCTGATTGATTCAATCAAGCCACTAACAGCCGGCTCATCACGGCCAGTACCATGCCCTCCAGGACCGAGCAATCCTACCAAACTTGCCCAACTCAACATACTAAGCGTCGATGAAGATAAATTATTTTTCCGCAAAAATTCTGTATATTCGGCTATTTGCATTCCAGCACTCACTTCGACCAAAGAAGCAGGAAGCTGATGAATTGGATTGTCAGGATTAAGCCATGTCGGTTTCGTATTAAGAGGCCCAAGGACCTTCGCTTTATGGAATTTCTTTTTAAAGCGAAGAATTATGTCGGTACCTTCACTTTCAGGTGACGTTCGTCCTCCAACCACTTCTGAAAAAGAAAAACTGCCTTTAGCATATTCCTCTTCCTGAACTTTGGACCACGGAAATAAGCAACAGCCTACACTTTTGTCTTTATCTTCCCAACCGGCAGTCGCTCGTAAGGTAATTTTATCTTTTGGAGTCCGATTATCATTCATCCGTTTTACTTCTTTCATGATTAATTGGACTTGCGCTTCACTGTCTACATCAACAACCACTGCTGAGGGATTACGTACGTTCCCCATAAAATTCGTCCAACCCTGACGATAAGAAATTTTGTTGCGAGTTAGCGTATCTATAAATTCAATTTTTAGCTTGGCTGGAAAAGTCATCATTACTCCTGTTGTTGATTAAACATCAAAAAGGTAAAGACTTACTCATCCATCATGTCATAAATTCTTAAAACGTTACAATAAGACTTATTGAAGCCTTGGTGCAGACAAAGACGCCCTCCGGGTTCCGAGGTACTTCACCCAGCCTATTACCAATAGGCTACATTTTTTCCAAAACTTCGTGCAAATATTTAACAGGTTCAATTACCATTGAAGAATTATTCTGTTTCGGTGCATTGGCAAAAGGGACAATTGCTCGTTTAAAACCATGTTTTGCCGCTTCTTTCAATCGCTCTTGCCCACTTTGCACCGGTCTGATTTCACCAGCCAGTCCTACTTCACCAAAGATAATGGTTTCCCGATCAAAAATTCGATTGCGTAAGCTGGATACTACTGCTGCTAATAAAGCCAAATCGGACCCCGTTTCCGTCACCTTCACGCCACCGACTACATTGATGAAAATATCCTGATCGTACGTAGCAATTCCTCCGTGTCGATGTAAAACAGCAAGTAAAATAGCCAAACGATTGGATTCCAGACCAACCGTCACCCGCTTGGATTGCTGCCCATGTGCTTCATCAACTAGAGCTTGTACTTCAACCAGCATCGGGCGCGACCCTTCCCAAGTAACCATCACGGCACTACCTGCAGTAGGTTCTGGTTGACGCGATAAAAAAATCGCTGAAGGATTCGCGACTTCTTTTAATCCTTTGTCCGTCATCGCAAACACACCAAGCTCATTGACTGCACCAAAACGGTTTTTAATGGCACGAATGACTCTAAACCGACTGTCACTTTGGCCTTCAAAATATAAAACACTGTCTACCATATGCTCTAAAACTCGTGGACCTGCTAAAGCACCCTCTTTGGTTACATGTCCAACCAGAAACACTGCGGTTTGGGTTAGCTTGGCAAAACGAACTAATTGTGCTGCCGATTCACGCACCTGGCTTACCCCTCCAGGAGCAGAACTAATCGTTTCCGTGAAAATAGTTTGGATGGAATCGATCACAATGACTTTAGGATGTTCTTTTTGTGCTTGCGCAATAATTGATTCAACCTGGGTCTCGGCTAAAAGTCTTAAACCCGCCAAAGGCAATCCCAGACGTTTGGCACGCATGGCTACCTGCTGTAAGGATTCTTCACCAGTGACATATAAAACAGTTTCTTGCATGGAGAGGTTAGCCAAGGTTTGCAATAACAAAGTAGATTTGCCGATGCCCGGATCGCCGCCAATTAGCACTACAGAGCCATAAACCAATCCCCCACCAAGTACTCTGTTCAGTTCAGATAAACCACAATCCATACGCACTTCTTTATCCATAACCACATCTTCTACAGCGGTGATTACTGAGCGTTGATTCACCCAAGAACCACTGCGCGAATTCCGACTCACCGGCATCCCTTCTTCCGCGATCGAATTCCATGCCCCACACTGCGTGCATTGTCCAGCCCATTGCTTAAAAATTGCGGCACATTGACTGCATACAAATTGGGTTTTCGTTTTCATACTTGTTCCATCCGATTCAGTTGTCGTTAATATACACGATTTAATCTATCGAATCTTCATTAGGCATCTCCTGAACACTGCGGAGAGAAACCAGGGAATACAATTCAAATAAAATTAATTTACTTACATTGAATCCTGACTACAACTTAGTATAATCAGTACATTTTGCACAATCAGGACAAAATCTATGAGCCAAGGTATGCATTTTGAGCAGTCGATCACGGAACTAGAAGAAATTGTCAGGCAACTGGAAAAGGGCGAACTCTCTTTAGAAGACTCACTGAAACAATTTGAAAAAGGAATTAGCCTGGCGAGACGTTGTCAGGATGTGCTCCAAAAAGCCGAACAGAAAATAGAAACATTAACCTCTGCAGAACCCAGCTCGGATGAACAATTAAGTGATAAGTAATTACATAAAACGGCACGAAGAATTTCTACAGCAAATCATCAATGACGCGTCTATACCTGCAACAATGATACGTTCTGCAATTAATTATTCTCTATTTCCTGGTGGAAAGAGAATCAGACCGGTTTTGGTTTATTTAACCGGAGACTTGCTCGATCTTGATTTAAAAATTCTTGATGTTATTGCTGCAGCGATTGAATTAACGCATTGTTATTCTCTAATTCATGATGATCTCCCGGCCATGGACAATGATGATCTTCGTCGTGGTAAACCGAGTTGTCATAAGGCTTTTGATGAGGCAACAGCGATTTTAGCCGGTGATGGCATGCAACCCTTGGCCATTGAAGTCTTGTTAACTCACCTTTCGCCACTGATCCAACCTCAACAAGTCATTGCGGTTACTCTTGAGCTTGTTAAAGCCAGCGGCATTAGTGGGATGGTAAGTGGGCAAAGCCTGGACTTGTCTGAATTAGCCAAATCGTCTACCGGCGAAAAACAGCTTAGAGAAATTCATTATCTTAAAACCGGGCGACTTATCTTAGCGTGCATTGAAATGGTCCTGAATGCCCGTACAGCATCCGAAGCATATCAAGTCGCTTTACGGACTTACGCCAGTCATTTAGGTCTTGTTTTTCAAATGCAGGATGACTACTTGGATCATTATGCTCCTACTGACTTGGGTAAAGGACGCTCCTCTGACTTGGCAAACCAAAAAACCACGTTTGCAACTCTATATTCCAAAAATAAATTGGAAGATAAAATCAACTCACATTATCAAATTGCCTTCGATGCACTAAAAATATTTGATCGAAAAGCACTTGCATTGATTGACTTAACCAGGAAATTACAAGAACGTAGCAAATTAGACAGGTAACCTGGGTTGCGCTACGCCCCTCCCAGGCTATAATTACAATCCAAAAATCAATCCGTGGCCTTAATTGAAAGGAGACAGGTATGTCAACCGCAATCGTGTGGTTTCGCCAAGACTTGCGCTGTCATGATAATCCAGCGTTGTATGCAGCCTGTAATAATCATCGCGCACTCATTCCTCTTTATATTTTAGAAGAGCCCAGCGAATCAATCGGTGGATCGCAAGGTTGGTGGCTACATCATAGCCTTTCCAGCATGCAAAAAGAATTGAAAATTCATGGCCTGGAGCTATGCCTGAAGAAAGGAAATGCATTACTGATTTTAAAAAAACTCATAGAACATCATGCAATTACTGAGGTTTATTGGAATCGATGTTATGAGCCAGAACATATTGCGCGTGATACTCACATTAAGAACGAGTTGACCACCCTAGGGATAAAAGTAAACTCATTTAACGGGCGCTTACTAAATGAACCTTGGACCATTAAAAATAAAAATAATGAGTACTTTAAAGTATTCACTCCATTTTGGAAGCAATGCCTAAAGCAAATTGAAATACCAAATACTCTTGTTATTCATGACTGGCCTGATAGTCCTGATATTACTTCGGACAATATATCCAACTGGAACCTTTTACCTAAAAAACCTGATTGGGCAAAAGAATTTCATGATTTTTGGGAGCCTGGTGAGGTCGGAGCCCTGAAAAAACTGGAGCTTTTTATTCAACATCATCTGCAAAATTATAAAAAATATCGTGACGAACCAAGCAAAATAGGTACATCGCGTCTGTCACCTCATTTACATTTCGGCGAAATTAGTCCCTGGCAAGTATGGCGGGCAATCGAACAAGTCCAGTTTCAACAAAATTTTGACCCTGGCTCAGTCGAACGTTTTCAAGCGGAATTAGGCTGGAGAGAATTCTCCTACTATTTACTTTATCACGTCCCAAGTTTGCCTCATGAAAATTTTCGCCGAGAGTTCGATGCTTTTTTATGGCAAAATGATAATGAACAATTGAAACTCTGGCAAAAAGGGTTAACCGGTTATCCCATTGTTGATGCTGGAATGCGTGAATTGTGGCGGACTGGTTATATGCATAACCGAGTACGAATGATTGTTGCCTCCTTTTTGGTCAAAGATTTATTAATCGATTGGCGAGAAGGAGCGAAATGGTTTTGGTATACACTTCTTGATGCCGATTTGGCAAGTAATTCTGCAAGTTGGCAATGGGTAGCTGGCACAGGTGCAGACTCCGCACCTTACTTTCGCATTTTTAATCCCATACTCCAAGGAGAAAAATTTGACCCCCAAGGCAAATACGTTAAAACGTGGGTACCAGAATTAGCAAAAGTTCCTAATCAATGGGTTCACAAGCCTTGGGAAGCACCTAAAAATGAGCTACTCATTACCCTTGGCAAAGATTATCCTTTTCCGTTAGTAGATCATAATCTAGCAAGGAAAAGAGCATTGCAACTGTATCAGGAAATTAAGAGAACATAAGTATTCACATAGATATGTGACAATACAATACTAAAAGCAGGAGCCCTTCATCGTAAATTCTAAAGGATGACGGGACTCTTCAATGCGTTTTGTCTAAGCGAGGCATCTAACTTTTGCGCCTCATTATTTGCGAAACAGGAATCATGGTTTCTACCCCAAGTTCTGTTTTTCTTTGCTCCCCTTTCCAGGCATGTCCATAAACCACTTCATAGGTCAATGGATATTTCCCTTTATCCGTTTGCAGAGTAGAATAATTTTGCTCGAATTGTTGCCAAGCTCTTTTGCCGGTTAAGCCCTGGTTTCTTTCGGGATTAATATTTTTTACTCCTTGAGCTTTTAAAGCCCTTAATAACTTGGGCAGAGTTTCATAATGCACTTCCAATAATTCCATATCGATTACTGGCTCCAAAAAGTGCTCTGACATCAAGTAATCGCCTACATCATGCATGTCAGCAAACTCATTTACATGAGCATAAGGATTCACTCCAGACCATGCGTGTTTCAATTCTTTAAAAGTATCGGGACCCAAAGTAGTAAACATCAAGCAGCCATTTGCTTTCATGACTCGATTCAATTCACGAAAAACTCGCATTAAAGAACCGCCCCAGTGAATCACTTGATTGGCGAAAATTAAATCAAATGCGCCTGAAGCAAAAGGCATATGCAGCATATCTGCAGCTACTAAAGGCCATTTGCGCCGCCAACCTTGTTTCTTTTGTGCCTGAATCAACATCAACTGAGCCAAATCCAAACCAACGACTTGGGCTTTGGGATACATTTTGGTTAATTCATAAGAAAAAAAACCTGGACCACATCCAAGGTCAAGAATACGTTGTGGCTTCATATTCAAATACTGCAATCGCTCTAATAACCGTAGTCCAATTTCTTGTTGTACTTTAGCAGCAAGTTCATATTCAGCGGCATGTTGATTAAATGCCTTGCTAATTTCGTAGATAACAGCCATTATAAAACCAGGAAAAATTAATGGATTCCAACACTCGTGCGCCAGAAAATATGGAGTTTAACACAAAGTTTGCGCTTGTACTCAATATGCGTCTTATGCAACCAATTTCATAACTGCAAAATGGCGGTATGCAACGCATGTATTGAGCTCATGACGCGCTTAGGTCCTGCTTGCCGCTACTGCGCTTATCCTTTGCCCGATACACAGCTGTTAGTCTGTGGTCGCTGTATTAAAAAAGCGCCTCATTTCGATCGTGCAATCATTCATTACCTCTTTGAAGAACCACTACGCGGCCTTTTGCATCAATTTAAATACCATAATGGTCTTTATCTTGGTTCTTTTCTAAGTCACTTAATTCTTAATTCACTCAGTCATGAAACCAGGCCTCAATGTTTAATCCCTGTTCCTATGCATCCGCAACGCATCAAAGCACGCGGATTTAACCAAGCAGCCGTTTTAGCTCGTTTACTCGCCAAAAAATTACAGTTGCCTTATGATTTAACCAGTTGTAAAAAGATCATCAATACAGATCCCCAGGCAACTCTTGATGGGGAACAAAGACAAAAAAATTTACACCATGCGTTTAAAACCCAAAAACTTCCCTGGCACCATGTTGCAATTATTGATGATCTCTTAACTACTGGCAGCACAGCAAATGAGCTGGCATCCACTCTTAAAAAATCGGGAGTAAAACAGGTTGATATATGGTGCTGTGCACGAACCGTGGGTAAATCATAAAATTGAAATCAAAATTTAGATTCGCTGCAGATCATTCATCAATAGATGGACCAATAGCACACAAAATATAATAAATACCAGTCGATGCAATAAAAGCTCCATAGGTACCGAAACCGCTTTGCCGCGGACTTTTTCAATGAGCGCATATACTATAGAACCTCCATCCAGACCTGGAATAGGAAACAGGTTAATCACTGCAACGGCAAAACTTAAGGTGGCTATAAAAAATAGAAAAACAGCCACTCCCTGGGTGAATGAAGCTACTGACGCGGCAAAAATACCTAGAGGCCCTAACAATACTGAAAAAGGAATTACTCCAGTAAGTAATTGTTTCAAGATCATTAGAAAAAAATAAGCCATATTGCCCATGTACTCATTGGTTTTATGTATTGCATCCATAAGGGATGAAGCGCGCAATGTGTTCTTTGGCGCAGATAAATTAGGTTTAATCCCCAATTGCGTCAATAAAGATATTTTTACCCCGTGAAACTGCTGATGGCTTAAGTCAAGAATTGTCTTTGATTCTTTACCATCAGCCCGAGTAAGCGTAACCGGAATATTGTCCTTTCCCCATAAAATCACTAAACGCATCCCCACATCACTCCAGGTCGGGGTAGCAGAACCGTCAATCGATTTAAATTTATCGCCAGGAAGCATTCCCATTTGCGCTGCAGTACTATTGGGGAGTACTTCTTTGATTTCTGGCAAAGTATACGCAAGACCTATGCTATACACTAAAACAAAAGCGAACCATGCTGTAATCAGATTTGCCGCCGCTCCGGCCAATAAAATAAGAATACGCTGCCAAATCGGTTTTTTATCAAAACATACAGCATGCTGTTTCGGAGGAACTGGACTGATTCGTGTATTTTCTAATTGGACGTAGCCCCCTAACGGAAAAAATGCCCATACCCATTCACAACCACTTTGACTTTGCCAACGCAATAACGGCTTGCCAAAACCTATAGAAATTTTTTTGATTCTTACTTTAAAAATGCGTGCAACTAATGCATGCCCACCCTCATGTATTCCAACAACCAAAATTAATGTAAGAATAATGGCGATAATTGCCAAAAACATAAGCTACTCCTTCACCGAGGACGTGTGTTATCAACGATTAATTGCAATACAGGCGTTCCTTTTCTACCATTGAGTTCATAACCTTGCCGATAAACTTCAAAAATACGATACGCCTGATTCGATTCACTATCAACTAACTCAACGTCATCTCCCTGTTCATCAATTAACGTAACTGTTAAATGAATCTCACGAAATCCAGCGATATGATATCGATCTTTAAACAATTCTAATACACGTGCCAAACTTTTTGCTGCTTCTTCGCCACTGTGTTCGCCTTGCAGGATAATATCCATGATGCTCTCCCCATAACTTGGGATTTTTGTATAAAACCCTCTAATCTTGTTAGCGGCAAAATAAAAATGTACTTTAATTTTACAGCTGGTTTTTTTTAATTGGGCTGTAGACAAAGCCTCTGTTGCGCTTCAGAATCATTGTTCCGGAATCAAAATATAGAAATAAGGCAGTATGCCCCTACAAATTTACTGCCTAATCGTTTACAATTCCACGATTAACTCAATAAATCATATTCAAATAATTTATATTCTATGGTGTTTGTTGCTTGCGGACTAAATCATAAAACTGCTCCAATAAACGTGCGTGAAAAAGTCGCCTTATCTCCGGCTACCCAGGATTCCTTGCTCCATAGCTTGTTAAATTTGCCGGAAGTAAATGAAGCGGCTATTTTATCAACCTGTAATCGCACAGAAATATACTGTGACACCCAAGATCCGCAAATCATTGCACGTTGGCTTAGCAAGGAGCATCAATTACCATTGGACGCGTTATCCCCATTTTTTTATGTGCATAAAAGCCATCAGGGAATCAAGCATCTTTTACGTGTTGCCAGTGGCCTAGACTCCATGATGATTGGTGAACCCCAGATTCTTGGGCAAATGAAACAAGCCTACCAACATGCTTGCAACCTCGGTGCAATAAAAACGGAATTACGTCCCATTTTTGAATATGTTTTTTGTGCTTCAAAGCGCGTACGAACCCAAAGTGGAGTCGGTACAAATCCTGTTTCAATCGCCTATGCGGCAGTCCAATTGATAGGACAGCTTTTTACAGACTACAAATCGCTGAATGTTTTTTTAATTGGTTCAGGCGAAACCGCTTCTTTAGTTGCAAAATACTTGCGTCAGCAAGGTGTTGAGCGTTTTATGGTTGCAAGTAGAACGTTGGAAAATGCGGAAAAACTTGCCAACTCATTTAATGGAAAAACCATTCCAATCACTGATATCGCTGAATATTTACCTCAAGCAGACGTCATTGTCTCCGCTACAAATTGTCCAATCCATTTTATTAATAAAAGTTTAGTCGAAGAGGCATTAAATCAAAGAAATCATGCACCCATGTTTTTTTTGGATTTATCAGTTCCCCGAGACGTAGAAGACAACATCAAAGAATTGGGACAAATACAACTTTATAACATCGATGATTTGCAATTCATGATTGAAAAAGGCATGGAAGAAAGACGCCATGCTGCATTACATGCAGAACAATTAATCGATGAGGAATTAAATAAATACATCCGTAAGCATCGTTCACTCAAAGCCAAAAAAGTCATTTGTGATTACCGCAGTCAAATGCAAGACTTGGCACAAAAAGAGTTGCAACGCGCTTTGAAAAAGCTTTCTGCCGGACAATGCCAGCAGGTCGTTTTAAATGAATTTAGTGAACGCTTGGTTAATAAACTTACACATAACCCTACTGCTGGTTTAAGGCAAATCGCTAAAGATGGCCGGGAAGATTTATTTACTTTGGCACAATATCTTTTTAATACAACAACACATCAATCATCCTATGAAGAAATCTCTTGAAGTTAAACTGCAACAAATGCTCGAGCGATATCAAGAAGTAGGTCGCTTGTTATCAGAGGCATCAGTTATTGCGGATCAGAATCAGTTTAAAACTCTTTCTAAAGAATACGCTCAGCTAGAGCCGGTAGCGACATGTTATGAAACCTACGTTGAGGCCAAAAACAATTTGGCTTCATTGAACGAAATGCTCGAGGGAGATGATAAAGAGCTGGCCTCAATGGCTGAAGAAGAATTGGCAGGTGCTCAAAAGCAAATTGATGAGCTTGATGAACAATTACAATGGCATTTGATTCCCAAAGATCCGGATGATGAACGTAACATTTATCTCGAAGTCAGAGCAGGAACCGGCGGCGATGAGGCCGCAATTTTTGCTGGGGATCTTTATCGCATGTACAGCCGATATGCAGAAAATCAAGGCTGGCAACAAGAGTTAATCAGTGCCAACCACGGTGAGCATGGTGGATATAAAGAAATTATTGTGCGTATTAGTGGTAATGCGGTGTACTCACAACTTAAATTTGAATCCGGAGCACATCGTGTACAACGTGTGCCTGAAACCGAATCGCAAGGTCGGGTACATACCTCTGCATGTACTGTAGCTATTATGCCTGAGGTGGATGAAATTGATGACATTCAAATTAATCCCGATGACTTACGAATTGATACATATCGATCTTCAGGGGCTGGAGGTCAGCACGTCAATAAAACTGATTCCGCGATACGCATCACGCATATCCCAACGGGTGTAGTAGTAGAATGCCAAGATGAACGCTCCCAACATAAAAATCGCGCCAAAGCCATGTCTTTACTTAAAACCCGCTTGCTGGATGCCGAGCAAAGCAAACAAAAGAAAGAGCAAGCGCAAACTCGTAAATCATTGGTGGGAACAGGCGATCGTTCTGAGCGAATTCGTACTTATAACTATCCACAAGGCCGACTGACAGATCATCGGATTAATTTGACGATCTATCAACTTGGTGACGTGATGGAAGGAAATTTGGCATTAGTTATCGAACCATTAAAACGCGAGTACCATGCAGAATTACTCGCAGAACTAGGACGAAATGATTAGTATTCGCACCGCTCTGGGAAAAACTCCAGATCTGGAAACAGAGATTTTACTCTGTCATGCTTTAAAGAGAACCAGGACATACCTTTTTGCACATCCTGAAGAATTACTCAGTTCAGAACAATGGGAACACTTCCAAAGTTTAATGGCTCAAAGAGCCCAAGGAATTCCTATTGCCTATATCATCGGCGAACGCGAGTTCTGGTCACTTAATTTAAAAGTTAATAGGCATACCTTAATTCCACGACATGAAACAGAGCGATTAGTTGAATTAGCTTTGGAGCTTATCCCCAATCGCCCAGATACCTATGTTCTTGACTTGGGTACTGGCAGCGGGGCCATCGCCTTAGCCCTTGCTAATGAACGACCTCATTGGCACATTGTTGCTGCAGATATCAGTCAAGAAGCTTTAAAGATTGCAAAAGAAAATGCACAAAGCCATAAAATAAGGAATGTAAGTTTTTATCTATCCAATTGGTTTAGTAACCTTCCTCGACGCCAATATCACGCATTGGTTGCTAATCCACCGTATATTTCAGAGCACGACCCTCATTTGCAACAAGGCGATTTACGATTTGAACCGCAAAATGCTTTAGTGAGTAGTCAAGAAGGCTTAGCTGATCTACAATGTATTATTAAACAAGGTTATGACTACCTTTTACCTGACGGCCTGATTTTGCTAGAACATGGGTATGATCAAAAATTAGAAGTACAGACTATACTAAATGAATTACAATATAAGAACGTACAATGTTGGCATGATATTCAGGGAAATGACAGAGTAAGTGGGGGTTGGCGATAATTTTATTGATGATACAATCGTTTTTTGGTATACCTAACCGCTTTCTGTAAACCCAGGTAGTACATGAGTTGGGAACGGAGGCTAAAATGACCGAACAATTAATTGATAAAACCAATGAGAGACGACACAACGTGAAAAATGACGCAATAGGTAGCATGGGAATCACCCCCTATAAGGAAGCCCCTGGTGAAGAATATATGAATGAAAACCAGTTAGCACATATTGAAAAAATATTGCTAGCTTGGCGTCAATCGTTGATGGAAGAAGTCGACCGCACAGTGACGCACATGAAAGATGAAGCGGCTAATTTTCCTGATCCTTCAGATAGAGCCAGCCAGGAAGAAGAATTTAGCATCGAATTACGTACTCGTGATCGTGAGCGTAAATTGATTAAGAAAATTGAGGATGCCTTAGAGCGTTTGAGAAATGAAGATTTCGGCTATTGCGAAGCATGTGGTATCGAAATCGGCCTCAAACGTTTAGAAGCAAGACCTACAGCAACTTTATGTATTGATTGTAAGACCTTGTCCGAAATTAAAGAAAAACAAAATCAGGGCTCCTAACTAAATCCAGCTCTTGCAAAGCCGAGATTCATTCAAAATCAACACTTTGTTAAGAGCATTCTTAAGAAGAAATAAACCCACTGCCTTTAATTTAAAATTATGTCATTCCCGCGAAGGCGGGAATGTTCTCTCTGAATGAAATGCTGAGTCACTTTAATAGGGCGTGTTGACAATTGCTCTCTCCACCTACGTGCCTCGGCTTGTCCGAGGCATCCAGGAGATGGTGATGCTCAAATTAAAAACAAAGCTAATTTGAAAGCATTAATCCATTGGTTAATAGGAGCAAACTCATAATATAACGGTTCTGCCCCCAGGTATAAAACGAGTTTGCAATGGCTAGACTTATGCTCAGTGATGAGCTTTGGTCGAAGCTAAGAGGGATCATGCTACAACCTAGGATTTATGACAAGCCCACTCTACGTTTAATCGTTGAGGCGATATTATATCGTATGCGAATTGGTTGCCCTTGGCGAGATCTGCCAGCAGAATTTGGATGCTGGAATTCAATTTATCAACAGTTTAATCGCTGGTCATCAAAAGCCAAGTTACTTTGTATTTTCAAAGATCGTGTACACGATCCAGATCTTGAATGGCAATTTATTGATGGTAGTATTGTTCGAGCACATCAACACAGTTCTGGCGCAACAGGACATGAAAATCAGGCCATTGGAAAATCGGTTGGTGGGAATACAACAAAAACTCATATGGCCGTTGATGCCTGTAGTGTTCCAATTGAATTTGACTTAACCGGTGGTGGAGTACATGACTGTAAAGCAGCCCCTGCACTTATTGATAAGGTGCCCATTTCGGAGCACACCATCGCTGATAAAGGTTATGATAGCGAGGATGTGCGTGAGCAAATTCGAAAACAGGAAACAATGATATTGACTGGGGTCTCTATAAACATCGCCATTTGGTTGAAAACGTATTTGCTCGACTCAAACATTTTCGTGCCATTGCCACGCGTTATGATAAATTAAAACGAAACTACGCATCAATGTTAGCAATGGCATGCTCTTATATTTGGCTTCCCATGTGATCCGCTCAATTTGAATGATACTATCTGAATGAGTCCAAAGCTCGATAACAAGGAAGAAAAATGAAAGCATTTTACGTCTATATGATGGCGAGTCAGCGCAATGGTACCCTCTATGTCGGTTCAACCTCTGATTTGATTAAACGAGTTTGGGAGCATAAAAATAAGGTGATATCAGGATTTACTGCTCAATATAATGTTCATATGTTGGTCTATTACGAAACTCACTCTACTTATATAGAAGCTGCTCGACGTGAAAAACGTTTTAAAAACTGGTGCAGGCAATGGAAAATTAATTTGATCGAACAGATTAACCCTGAGTGGTTTGATCTGTACGAGGAAATTTGTTCTTAATCCAGATCGCCTGGATGCCTCGGACAAGCCGAGGCACGTAGGTGGAGAGAGCAATTGTCAACACGCCCTAATGAGTTTCTATTTTCAAGAAAACAAAGGTGAAGTCAAAAATCATTCAGCTTATTGTTTATAAACGCTGCCGAACTTAGAAAACTCTTGCTCGATGGATTTATCTGAACCCGTTGTGATCTTTTAAGGCAAGCAGGTCAGGAAAAAGGATATACAACCGGTTTGATCCGATTCATTAAATTATTTATATTCAAAATCCTCAAAGAGGTGGGGCGTGTTGGAGCATTTTTACTGGTTCCAAACGTTCAGGGGCAATAATAAATTTCGATGAGTCTTTTCCCTCGATGTCTTCAGCATAATTCGTTAGGCGCATGGACTGGCAAATTGTATCTTCTTTAACTCGAAACAGCGCAAACCCACACTGTCTTTTACGCATCACCTCGCGTACCTGATTCATACGTTCATTAGAGTAAATGATATTAGGGGTGTAAGCAGAAACCAGGGGATCATGATAAGGATGTTTGGTGTAACTCATTACTTTATCTCCTTTTTCAAGAAACATAAGCCCGAGCCGATTATTTAAAATTTTTTTAATTTCCCTTTTTAATACTGCTTCCGCAGGTTTGGTTGTATTTTTACTTAAGAAAAATGAGTGCATATTTTTTGCTCCTTTTTAGTATTCCATATCATTATTACTAAAAACGGATTTAACGAAATACCGTAGAAATACGGTAGTAAACATCTCTAGTTTTAACTCTGGTTTCATGTTCATTTTTTATTCTATGTGAAGGAATAAAGAAGTTGTTGCACTGGAAGCAAAATGAACTGGAGCAAAATTATGAGATTTTTTCAACCCCACGAAAACCCTAGACGGAGAGTGCATCCGCGCAACTCTTACCCAATAAAAGAAATACGAGATTATATTATCAAAGACAGTCAAAAAAATGTAACTATTGAACAGGCAATATCGATGCAGACTGGAGGAGGCTATAAGGCAGATGAGTGGCGACAACTTCGCTTAGGAGATGTTGCCAAAAAATCTCTCATTCAATCCCTTATCGGGAAAAAGAGCATTATCGAAGCGCCTACTAATTGCAATACAATGGAGTTTAACGATTTTCTGCGCTGGTTGGGACAACCGGTTCCCAAAGGAACCAGTAGATACTTTGCGCTGCCTGATGCATTTGGCTCGGGAAGAATCCATGGGTATCATTGCGAAAAAGATGAGCATTATCATCAGAAAGTTCAGGTTGGTGAGCCCAGATGCCCGGAGACTAAAAAAGCTCTACTCCCATTAAGACAGTCACTAGGAGTATTTACTGTCCAAGATTGGATGCTGGATGTCCCCGTTGTTGCTGCCAGCACCTCTTCCAATACCGAACATGGACAAGGTGGAGCCACGCAACTCATAGTTTCCGATGGGTTATTACTGTATCTCCATGCGAATATAAATAGGTATGTAGAGCAATATGATGACCGCTATTCGGTAGAAAGAGCAATTAGATTACGCTCGCCATGGGGGGATAAAATTGAGTGGATAACAAATTCTGAATTAGGAACAACAAATACTGTCTATCATTGCTCCCCGGATGGAGGTGCAGTAATCTCGGATGGGAATACAGCAACCCTAGATGGAGATGCACTAATATGGACTCCTCCAAAACTTGCTTAAAAGGAATGGGCCAGGGAAGGCCTAATATCGACCGAGGATAATTGTTGTCTGAGTGGAAAGCAGGAATTATTTATACTAACATAAAAATAAGAAAATATCGGTTTTAAAGTATGTATGAGCTGAATGATTCACCGTATTTTATTTACAGTAATTTGATCAAAGAATATTGTTTACCGCTCTTTAGTCTATCGCCTATTAAAGGCTTCACATTTTGCCGCACTTATGAGGATAAAACTGCATTTCTCCTGACTACCGAATACCAGTTTAACGTGGAATGCATTCAACGTGAAAAAAGAATTTCCAAGCTTGAAATGCTTCGTACGCCAATGCATACCCTGGAGGGCTATTTTCTAAACTCCCCCGCCCTTGATGGAAAATCCTCTGCTTTTTATGAAACTACTGCGCAAAAATTTGGATATGGATATAGTTTTACTATTGTCAGAAAGCATGAGGATTACAGTGATTACTTTCATTTTATCGGGAACAAATATCAAATTGATATGAATAATTATTATGTACATAACAAGGCTTCACTGAATAAATTTTGTGATTACTTCATCGAACGAGCAGCAAAACTATTAACTTATAGTGAAAAACAAAATAAATTCATTTTACCTGATACAGCCGTAGAACCCTTTCCAATAAAATCTTATGCAGGTACTTTGGATGAATTTTTCAAAGACTACTCTCTTGAGCGTTCAGGAATCAAATCAATTAGTTTATCTCAGCGCCAAATTGAATGTGCCCGATTATTAATTATCGGTAAAACAGCAGAAGAAATAGCAATTATTCTTGGCTTATCAAAACGTACTATTGAGCATTATATTGATATTTTAAAAAGAAAATTAAATGCCCATAATAAGGGGCTTCTAATTACAAAGTTGATTCAGTTCTTTCCCGATGAATTCACCTCAATTTCCTAAGAGCGTTTGAGTTATGGACGATATGAGACCATCATTCGATGAATTCTCAGGACCAATACTGTATTTATACGGTATGACCTATTTCAATTGTTCATCTTATCTTAATGAGCCTCCTGTAACTTATTAATTAAAGCTATAGGAGATGTCATGAAAGTTAAAAACGGTAAATTTGTTGATTCGTACAACGGAAAATATAAACGGAGACAACGTCAAGTTGAGGTAATTAATGCTTATCTGGAGAAGAATGGACTGCTTGTGCATGACTCGATAGATAATGGGGATTGTTTCTTTGATGCAGTTTCGCAACAGCTTGGCCAGATGCCTGCATTAATCTCTTACTCCATCGAGAATCTAAGGGATATTTGCTCAAGCTACGCTGAAAGTCATGCGGAAAGTGAACTATTTGCTCTTTTAAAAAAAAGAGAGGACTTTAGAGACTTTAAAAATATTAAGGACTATGTCAAGAAAATTAAAAGTGATGATCCGCCTTTATGGGGAAATCAGGATTGTGAAGGAGTAATTCTTGCCAGATATTTCAAAGAAAATCTGGGTGTTGAGCTTATTTTCGAAGTCATAAATTATGAACTGCATTTTGATGAAATAAGCGGGAAGGAAATTCCAGCTGAAGATGTATTTTATATTCGAGCTGAAGGCAAAACCTACACCAATCCAGATCCGGATAATACGGCTCCTTGCATTCGATTATTTAATGCTTTAAATCATTATGTTGCATGCAGCCGCACCGCCCCGATACAAATGGAACTTGGCAATTTATCTGCCCACGCAACAAATCAAACTGATACCAAAGAGTCTGATGCAATTAACCACAGCAACCTGGAAAAAATAACACACATCTTACGCGACGAGGTATTATTGACTGAAGAGCCAACCAACGAAACAGGAGCAGCTGCAGGTGATGCTATTGAGAATAAGGAACTTAGGATCTTTAATAAAAACTTCCTGACAGCTTGTAAATTACGACTTGCTCAGCTGGAAAAAAATTTCGACAATAGAAATGAGTCCGTTGTTATTGGCAAACTGTTAACAAGTTATGATAATTTATTGAAAAATCCTCATCACAAAGAAAGTCTGGTGCAATTCAATTCTGATTTAAACCTTGCCCAGCAAGCAAGTCGACCATCCCAAATTATCGCTATTCTATATTGGGGGCTAAAAATTATTGGCTTATTAGGAGGGGCTACCTTAGGAGCAGGCCTAAGTGTGCTGAATATGAATCAAACCCATGTTTTATCCCTGTCCAGATCTGGATATAGCCTTGGAGATATTGCCGCCAAAAAAGGTTTTTTTGGCAATAGAAAACAATTCTCTCTTGCCCTGGATGAAATAAAAGAAGACTTACAGTCGAACAGGAACAAGTCATTATCTTAGAATTCTGCAAACGAGATGAGACAGTTTGTTATTTAAAATGGGGCTGCCAAATCACGTTTGCTTTCTGTGATATTATTTTCAACAACCGTAACAAGAGCAAGCGACTTATTCCCTAATAAGAAAAAATGCCCAAGCTCATGCTAAATTGCCGCTTCAATTTGCAGTAAATGCCGCATCACTGCGCCCTTATTTTTTTCAAAAACTGCAGCTGCATTCTTAATCATCTGTTGACGAAATGTTGGATCAGTATGCAATTGAATGATTCCATCAATGACTTCATTGGCCTGTTGCACTAACAAAATCCCATGGGCTTCTTTAAGTGCATTGCAAATGGCTTTAAAGTTATGGACCTGGTTGCCGCTCAATACGGGTACGTTCATGGCAATGGGTTCCAGCACATTGTGTCCTCCCACAGGGACTAGACTGCCTCCCACAAAAGCATAATCACTGATTTGATAGAAACCTAAAAGTTCTCCCAAACTGTCAAGCACCACAATTTCATTATCCGGACTCAAGGTGTTTAAATCAGAGCGTAGGCCGGTCTTAAAGCCTGCTTGCTGACATAATTGACACACCGTTTGAAAACGTTCCGGATGGCGTGGGGCTATTAATAAAATTACCCGCGGAATTGCCTGTTGCAGCCGTTTTAAATGCGACAGAATCTGCGCTTCTTCATTTTCATGAGTACTTGCAGCAATCACAGTAACTCGTTCTGCTCCCCAATGACTTTTTAAATCGCTAAAGCGTTTATTGTCAATCTTATTGGTTTGCAGATCAAATTTCATATTTCCCAAAACATGCACTATCTCTTTTCTGGCTCCTAGAGCGATATAACGTTGTGCATCTTCTTCACCTTGTGCCAAAATCGCAGAGAATTGATTCAAAATAGGTCTAATTATAAATTTAATCTTTTTATATCCATGCAAAGAATCATCCGAGATCCGTGCATTAGCGAGTAATAATGGAACTTGTGCTGCCCGGGCTTGATAAATTAAATTCGGCCATAACTCAGTTTCCATAATCACACCAACACGAGGCTGAATTTGTTTGAAAAACCGTTTTAGCACGCAGGGAAGATCATAGGGTACGTATTGATGAGTCACCTTATTACCAAAACGTGCTTGTACTCGTTCCGAACCAGTTGGAGTCATGGTAGTGACCAATATGGAACAGTTTTTTTCCAATAGGGCATCAATCAATGGAATAGCAGCGATTACCTCACCTAAAGATACAGCATGAATCCAAACATCAAAAGGTTTATAATCATGCGTACCAAGAAAAAAACGTTCGGAGATACGCTCTCTATATGAAGGCAAGCTTCTCCCCTTCCACCATAACCGAATGAGCAGAAAAGGACTCAGCAAATACATCAAAAAAGAGTAAAAAAATAGCATATAAAAGCAAACCCAAAAACGGACAGTATATACTTAAAATGTGGTATAAAGCGATTAAATCAATTTAAACGAACTAATTTAAGGAATCCTTTGTAATGTCACTTCGGGAGTTCTTTATCGTCTCAACATGGTGGGGGAAGATTATTGGCGCATTTTTTGGCTATTTAATCGACGGTCCTACAGGGGCAATCTTTGGTCTTTTAGTGGGCAATTTCTTTGATCGGGGTATATATAGTTATTTTTCCAATCCTCATTGGTTGTATTACACTGAAAAGCGTAAAGCGATTCAAAAAGCTTTTTTTGAAGCCACCTTTTCCATTATGGGGCATTTGGCCAAAGCTGATGGCCGTGTTTCGGAACAAGAACTGGACATGGCGCGTCTATTTATGGACGAAATGCGTTTGACCAGTGAACAAAAAACTCTGGCAAAGCATTTATTTAACGATGGAAAAAAAGCTCAGTTCAACTTAGATGCTGTGCTCGAAAACTTAAAAAAAACCTGTAAGGACAAACGCGACTTGTTACGATTGTTTATCGATATTCAATATCGCGCAGCTCAAGTTGATGGACTTGGGACCAAAAAAATCCAAATATTGGATAAAATTTTTTCCAAGCTCGATTTTGCACCACTTCACAGACAATATCGCTTTTATGAAGATTTTGGGACGAGTTATTCACAAGAATCACCACATGATGGCAAGCAACAATCACAACAATCCTATTCCTCATCGAACTCGTACTCATCCTACAATAGATACAATTATCAACCCAGCAAGACGAATATGGATTATGCCTATGCTCTTTTGGAAGTATCGCCAAATGCCAGCAAACAAGAAGTAAAAAAGGCCTATAGACGTTTGTTAAGCCGTAATCACCCAGACAAATTAATTGCTCAAGGCTTACCCCAGGAAATGATTAAAATAGCAAATGAAAAAACCCAGAAAATAGTGAAAGCTTACGAGTTAATTTGTACCAGTAAAGGCTGGTAATCGAAACATGTGTTATGCGCAGTGGAACCCTTGAATTCCTTTAATCAATCACGAGTAGCTGCTCGAAATCAGACGACTTACTTTGTGCAGCATAATGTTCAGGACTTCCGAAAAAAGGACCAATCGGTCCTAAATAAGAGTACATCACTGGAGGGGATTTAGGATGAAACTCTGGCAGCTTTACCATCCAGCCATGGATAAATGAAAACAGAAGTTGCTTGCTGTATTCATAATCATGATGAGCACCTGGTATCTCTAGAGCCAAATAATTTTTTTTATTTGGTCCAAATTCCTTTTTTCTTGCTGCCATTTCTTGCTTTGTCAGTTCATAATCAAACTGTGCAACAATATCAAAGACAGGCATATTTAATTCAGGTTTCTTATTTTTAGATGGAGGAAGATCATAAGCGGATAACAAGATCAGACCTTCAATTTCTGGAACAGGAGGTTTTTCCAGATAATCAAATGTTTCTTTCAATTGTTCTCCATAATGAATGACCACAATACGCATGTTTTTTTGATTCCGCAACGTAGTGACCACTTCAGGAAATTGTTTGATCCAGGGGACAGCATTGGTACTTTCATTATTGAGTAATACAACCTGCCATCCATTTTGAGCCAATTCATTGGCCAGGTTATCTAACAATAGCGTAGATTGAGTCTGTGCACCGCCATTGACCAGAAGCACTGCACCATATTTTTCTTTTTTTGCGGGCCAATAAGGTAAATCAATACTCTTACCATCAACCTTGATTGCTAGTTTGTCTGCAAACGCAGATGAAAATACGAAAAAAAATACTAGAACTATCCTTGTAATATATTTCATATCATCCTAATAAATAATCCTTGCTCGATTAAAAATGAATGTATAGCCTGGTACAAATGTAGCGAAACCCAGGCTATTTGACCATCCTTTATCCCGGGTTGTTCTACGCTAATCCCCAGTCTAAATTGAAGGATAGTTTTTCATTTAATCTGTTAATTGTATGCCCGCTTGATCTAACATTACTCTGGCTTTTTCCCCCAGAATTTGATGTGCCAATGCAGTTGGATGTACTAAATCAAAAAACAAATAGCCGTTACATGCATCCGGTGCTATTTTAGGTTTGACTGATGCCACCATTTTTAAGACCGATTTTTTAGTAATATCGTCAACTACAGAATTAACACAAGTACCCGTTATATTGGTGAATCCATAATCTTGTGGATGCATCATAACTTCTTCAAAAGCTTGATGCAGATCATAATACAACCACTCTACATCTGGGTATTTTTGTTTGAAATCCTCAACTGACTTACTTAATAAATTATTATGCTCTTGGGCATAATAAGTCATTTCGTTAATTGAACCAAATTCAATTGCAGCGGGAGTTCGCCCTAAATCTGGCAAATTAACCACTAAAATATGTTTCGCACCTTTTTCTACCAATCGATGGATACTGCGAACAATGCCTGCATGCACATCATGCAATGTTTGTTCAGTTTCTGATGGAAAGGCAAGGTAGTTATTTGAGCCTATCCATATAACGAAAAGACTGTTTTCACTCGCTTTGTCATTGTGTTCCAGCAAATAGTTGTTCACTTCTCTTCTCAAAGTAAACAAGACATCATCAGCTCCTTCTTCCTCTGACACACCAGCACCACCATAAGCATAATCTAATAAATGTCCGGCAGGATTTTCAGGAAAGTAAGAGGCGATTACATGTTCAATCCAGACAGGTCCGTTAGAAAAACGACCTTCGAAATAAGGAGGAGATGGTGGCAATTGATACTTCATAAATTTATATAAATTACCGTTATCAGATAAACTATCACCAAATACAACTATATTATGAAGAGGTGTAGCCCAAATAATCCCGGAAAATAAAAAAGCCCCTATAGTTGCTAGCAGTTTCATGAATACCCTTAAGTCTAATCCTAAAAAAAGCAGTGACATCTTATTACAAATGGCTACTGCACTGAATTTTGAAGAGTGTATCTGGTTATTTTAAAAACAAAAAGCCACCCGCATTATAGTATGAAAGATTGTTTATTAGCAATTTTTTTGCATAAACCTAACTTTCTTCATTTTAATTTATTTATCAATAGGTTAAATAAATTGAACGTCTATAAAAACAACGATTCACATCATAAATATGCTTATTTCATGGACAAGAAGCCCCTTATGAAGGTTTTTCAATTGCTCCTCAATCAAAAGATATTTATATTAGTATTTTCTGTCAGGGAGGCTTAATTAATGACTTTTGAACAAAATTTCATTCTCAAATGTCTTGATCATATGGAACGAATTCTTTCGCATGATGGGGAGTTGGAACAAGCAATTCATCATTACATCGAAAATAAAGCACCTACCTCTCGTTACCAACTGGATACCAAAATAACTGACGCATCACAATGGAATGAACAAGATAAACTCCACTTTAGTGCCGCTGTTTTTGAAGCAATTGCCTGCAGCTCCTTATCGTTTTACTCAGAAAACGATGAGCGAGTTCAAGAAATGTGTGCTGCCAATACAGTATTTCTAAAACAGTATCTACCCATCTTAACTGGAAATACCAACCCCAATAACAGGATTGATTCAGTAAAAGACAATATTATGCGAATTAAAACAGAGCTAAAAAATAAAATAGAAAACAGCATTGATAATCCCTATGCCTTTTTTACTCCAGTTACAGCAGGATTAGTTTTGATGGCTGCAGCCGCCACAACAATAGCCTTATTGTCTTCTAAAGGATAGGGATATCACAGAACCTTGGGCTAAGGCCTTGCCTTAACCCAGGCGATACTCGAGGACTCCACACCCGCAACCTGAGTGCAGTGGCAGCGGAATCCGTTACTTCTATTAGAGAGCCTGGCTTCGCCTGCTTATTGAGCGCTACCAATCAAGGTTATTTTCAACTGACGTCCACAAACCCATGCCTTGTTTAAATCACTCATGACTTCTTTGGGCATACCTTTAGGCAAGCGTACTGTTGAATGATCTTCATGAATTTTCAGACCAGTAATATGTTTACTTTGTAGACCAGCTTCATTGGCAATAGCACCCACAATATTCCCGGGTTTTACTCCATGAACTTTACCCACATCAATTCGGAATAAATCCTGTTCTACAAATTCATCATTAAATTTTTTACGACTTTCGCGACCTTCTCGGAAACCTTTCTTGTCACTGCCTCCTGCCCTGCGCTCATCACCACGAGAACGTTCAAATTTGCCGCCACGTTCAACACGTCCTTCTTTAGCAGGTCGTGACGCTTTAGGTAAAGTTTGTTCCTTTTGCCAGGGAAGATCTTTGTTTAGCAATAAGGCAAGGGTTGCAGCAACATCTACTGCAGAAACGTCATTTTGTTTAATGTACTCTTCGATTATCCGTTTGTATGAAGGTAGGTTTTCATTATCTAAACGTGCAGTGATGTTTGCCATAAATCGTTCTTGCCGCGCAACTTGGATCATATGATCATTGGGTACAGCTACTTTGGTAATACGTTGACGAGTATGTCGCTCAATGCTCGTAATTAAACGCGATTCTTTAGGTGTTACGAATAAAACAGCAATTCCAGAACGTCCGGCTCTACCTGTTCTACCGATACGATGCACATAAGTTTCATTATCATGGGGTAAATCATAGTTAATTACATGAGTTACGCGGTCTACATCCAGGCCACGAGCAGCCACATCAGTAGCTACCAGGATATCAATTGCCCCTTGTTTGAACTGCGCAATAATGCGTTCGCGCAGCGCCTGGGTAATGTCGCCATGAATCGCCATAGCGCGTAATCCTTGTTGTTGTAACAGCTCGGCAACTTCTTCTGTACTGCTTTTAGTACGCACAAAGACGATAACACCCTGATATTCTTCTACAGCCAACACACGCAATAGTGCATCGGGTTTTTGATGTCCTGAGGCAAATAAAAAGCGTTGCTCAATACTTTTCACCGTCGCAGTTTCCGAACGGATTTCGATGGAAACGGGATCATGCAAATAAGTATTGGCAATTTGGCGTATACGATAAGGCATAGTTGCTGAAAAAAGGCCTATTTGTTTTTCTTCTGGCAGTTTTGCCATGATGGTTTCAATATCTTCAATAAAGCCCATACGCAACATCTCGTCAGCTTCATCAAGAATAAACGTACGCAAATTATCTAATTGCAAAGTACGTCTATCTATATGATCCAAAATACGGCCTGGGGTTCCAACCACTACTTGAGCCCCTGTTTTTAATTGTTTTAATTGACGACCGTAATCTTGGCCGCCACATAAAACAGCAACAGTAATACCGCGCTGGTTAGCACTTAATAACTCAAATTGCTCAGCAACCTGAATTGCTAATTCACGGGTGGGAGCCAAAATTAAAGCTTGAGTCCCTTGCACATTAGGAGATAAATTTTGCAATATAGGCAAAGCAAAAGCTGCAGTTTTCCCTGTTCCTGTTTGTGCCAGAGCAATCGCATCACGACCTTCCAGCAGTAAAGGAATTGTTTGTGCTTGAATTGGGGATGGGGTAGTAAACTTCATATCCTCTAGTGCTTTGTTTAAAGCATCTGAAAAGTTAAAGGACGCGAAGCTTTTGATTTCTTGAGACATAAAAATCCTGTTCGATTAAAACATAACCTACAAAAGGCTAAGTGATATAAAAATTGAACAGTATAATAACAAAATAAACAAAATAATGCACTATATTTATGAATTGATTAGGTCAAACTCTATATCAATTGAAGTATGTTGTAACCGCAGCTTGGGGCAGCGCAGCGAAATCCGGGGTGTGAGGTTATCAGAGTCCGAATTATAGCGGTGCCTTCACCAAGGCTACAAGAAATAATTAAATCAATGCTGCCAAACGACAGGCCTGATCAATTGCATGACGCGCATCGAGCTCTAGTGCTTTATATGCCCCTCCCACTAAATGCACGAGCTTTCCTGCTTCTTTTAGAGGTGTATACAATTCAGCAAATTCGATTTGCCCAGCACATATAACTACTGTGTCAACGGGTAGAACCTGCGACTTTTCATTGATGCTCACATGTAAGCCTTCATCATCAATCGCCTCATATTGTACGCCAGAAATCATTTTGACCTGCTTATGTTTCAGGCTTAAACGATGAATCCAACCTGTTGTTTTGCCCAGGCGTTTGCCCATTTTTTCTTTTTTACGCTGTAACAAATAAACTTCACGAGGACTTGGGGTCACCTCGGGAGGTTTAATGCCGCCTCGATATGCTCCGTAGATATCAATACCCCACTCATTATAAAACTGATCCTTCGGAACAGGATGCTCGTGCGTTAAAAATTCAGCCACATCAAAGCCAATTCCACCGGCACCAATAATAGCCACCCGTTTACCTACTTCTTTTTTCCCGGTAATCACGTCGATGTAACTCGCCACTTTCGGATGGTCAATACCCTTGATTTCAGGAACACGGGGCTTAATTCCGCTGGCTAAAACAATCTCATCAAACTCATGCAATAGATCGGCTGTTGCTTCGGTATTAAGTAGGATAGTTACCTTAAATTTTTGCAATTGATAATTAAAGTAATCCAAAGTTTGTTGAAAAATTTCCTTACCTGGTATTTTTTTTGCTAGATTAAATTGTCCACCTATTTGATTGCTCTTTTCAAATAACGTTACTTTGTGACCACGCTCGGCAGCAACTGTGGCAAAAGCAAGCCCAGCAGGTCCAGATCCCACTACCGCAATGGATTTAGGTTTTGCAGTGACCTCATAAATCAATTCCGTTTCATTGCATGCACGCGGATTCACCAAACAGGAAGCAGTTTTGTTTACAAAAACCCGATCAAGACACGCCTGATTGCAAGCAATACATATATTAATCGCTTCACTTTCGCCCTTTTTGGCTTTTTCAGCAAATAAGGGATCTGCTAAAAAAGGCCTGGCCATAGAAATCATATCTGCAACCCCAGATTCGATTAATTGGTTGGCCAATTCGGGTGTATTGATGCGATTTGAGGTAATCAATGGAATTTTTACCTCAGGTTTCAAATGCTGTGTCAGGTGTGTAAATGCTGCAGCAGGTACCATAGTAGCAATCGTTGGGATGCGTGCTTCATGCCAGCCAATACCTGTATTAATCAATGTAGCACCGGCCGCCTCAATCGCCTTGGCCAGAGTCACTACTTCTTCCCAATTACTGCCATCAGCAATCAAATCAAGCATCGACAAACGAAAAATGATAATAAATTTTTCGCCTACTGCTTCTCGTACACTGCGCACTACTTCAATAGGAAAGCGTATACGATTCGTATAACTTCCACCCCATTCATCCTGACGTTGGTTGGTATGCGTGACAATAAACTGGTTAATTAAATATCCTTCACTGCCCATAATCTCAATGCCATCATAACCAGCCAATTGAGCAAGACGCGCACAGCGGGCAAAATGTTTGATGGTTTTTTTTATGCGATATTGGCTCATTACCCAGGGTTTAAAAGGACTAATAGGTGATTTGATACCGCTGGGTGCAACAACAAAGGGATGAAAGCCATAACGACCTGCATGTAACGCTTGCAAAATAATTTTGCCGCCTGCTTCATGTACTGTATGAGTGATTAATTCATGTCGATGTTGCTCTTTGCTGTTGGTTAATTTGGCGGCAAAGGGGGCTAAACGCCCTGCACGATCCGGGGCAAAACCACCCGTTGTGATCAGTCCTACTCCTCCAAGCGCTCTTTCTCGATAAAATTGTGCCAAACGATTCAAGCTCTCTTTATCTTCTTCAAGGCCAGTATGCATAGACCCCATCAGCAATCTATTTTTTAATTGAGTAAAACCTAAATCCAAAGGCTGAAATAAGGCTTTAAAGGGGGTATTATCAATTCTCAATTCCATGAGTGCTCTCACAAATAGCATCAAAATCAAAAGTATAAACCGTGTTCGTCTCTTTTCACAGAGAATAAATAAGAAACTTAGAGCATCTGTTTCATGGCTACAGTGAAGCGTAGTTGAGGATATGGAATTGTCTGGGCTCGGGTTAAGGCTAGGCCTTCACCAGACTAATTAATTCGACAGTTGTCGTTCTTGAGCAAAAGAAAGACGCATTTGAAAGCGATTGGCAATAAAAGCACCTAATAAAGTGACGCTGCATCCAACAAGAGAAAGCGATGAAGGTTGTTCATTTAACAAAAGAAATCCCATTAATGTCGATACGATGGGAAGAGCATATAAAGATATGGACGCATTGGATGCCGATAAATATTTCAACACATAGCCCCATGCTAAATAAGCAAGTGTGGCAGGGAAAATACCCATATAAACAACGGCTGCCGTAGTTTGTATTTCTGCTACTCTAATTTCCTGGAGCAGGTCGGGCAGAAATATAGATAACAATAAAGTTCCCCCCCACATCACCCAGGCAATAATTGCAACAGGATGATAAACGCTTACGAATCGCTTTTGGATAATCGTTAAAATTGCGCCCATCAATGCAGAAACCAAAATCGCCATGATTCCCTGATGTATTCCGGGTTCTGTATTCTCACCAATTGTTAATAAAGTCAAACCCAATAGGCTGATTATGATCCCGAACCAAACACCACGCGCCAGTTTCTCTCGTAAAAAAACCAGTGATAAAAGAATGGTCATAGCCGGCATTAAGCCCATAACAAAACTGGCTATGCCAGCAGAAACACTCTGCTCACCATAATTCAAACAAATATTATAAATACCTATGCCAGCCATTCCGGCAAGCAGTAATTGAAGGCGATCTTTCCATATCACTCGTTTTTTAATGCCTAGACCGTAATAGATGATCATCATACACAATGAAGCGACCGTAAAACGTAAAAGAGCTAGTGCTCCGGGGGTGTAGCCAGTTAATCCAATGCGTATTCCAACGTATGCTGAAGCCCATAAAACAATGGCAATTATCATGATACAGCTTATTTTTAAAGACTGCATGCCTCACCACCCCAAGAAAAAATAAAGGACTTATTGTACCAGAATTACTCTAAACAATCACGCTATATGACGCATGCAACGTTCGCATTAGAAAGTATTCGATGTGTCAAATTAAAGCGCAAGACATGCTGCGCTGCACCTAAAAACGTTTGATTTTAAGTGTTTTTTTTGAATATTTAACCTTTATTAGCGTCATTATGTAAAAAAGCTTGGCATTTTCTTTTTTATAAACTACCTTTAAAGAAGGGCCTGCTCCTGCTGAGGATAAATCAATGGATGACCCTTTCTCTGCTTTAATAGAAGCTATTAAGTCTGTTTTTCATTTAATACCGATGAGAAATGGAAAATATACTTATCCTGAAATCCAGCGGCTTAAGGAAGCGATTGAACATTATCAGCCTGATCAGAAAAAAACGTTCGTTGAGCTGGTAAAAGCATTAGGTGCAACGTTACACCATTTGGACAAATGGCGTATTAATTTTGAACCGATACAAAGTTCAATTGACTCTCTGGCTGCACAACACAAAATGCCGGCAATAAACTGGGATAAGTATCTTGCTCATCCTAAAATCTCACATAGATTTCAATTTATGGACGCGCAACAAGATGTTGAGTTCGTCCCATGGTTAAACTCCATGTACGAGAAAATTTACGCGCGGCAAGAATCCAGTTTACATACCAAACTAATTGCTCACCGAGATCAGCTTGGGTTTAGTCAAAGACTCATTTCTCATCTGCAAAAAGATCCGGAATTTTTATTGCGTTTGATTATGGAATCCAAAGAAAAGTTCATTCAGATTTCTGGTACGCGCTTAATTTTTTACTTAACCGATGAACAAATTGCAAAAGCGATAATTAAATACTTACCTGATTTGCTGCAGGACCATCCAAATCCCTTAGTCCAGGTAGAACAGCTCGTGGATAGATTGAATGGAATATTATCGAATGGGCGCTCTATTTCCACGCTTTTACGTAATTCCGAAGCCAAAGCCATTTTAGATGGTTCAGAGATTTTTCAAATATATCAAAGTGAAGAATACAAAAATCGTCAAGAGCAACCCGCATTTGAAGAAAACGAGCAATTTAAGCCTCGAATTATTTGAAACAGTAGATCAAGCCTAAGGTGTACCCGGAACTTTGATTTAATCGATTGGCTCAATTCGGGAAGAGTTCCTCACGCAATCAGATTCCTCATGCATAAGAGCCTCCTCCCCATAGAGCAATTTTGTTGAAAAATATGTCATTCACGTGAAGGCAGGAATGACATATATGGAGCAGCAGAATTTAGAGAAACGCCCCTTAATCCAGCAAGCCTAGAGCTTTAACCGTATCATGCTCTTGTTTTAGCTCATCTAAAGTTTTGTGGAACATTTCACGACCGTAGTCATTAAAGGTCAAGCCCTCGACTACTTTTAATTCTCCATTTTCACGTCGGCAAGGGAAAGAGAAGATTAACCCTTCATCAACACCATATTCGCCTTGAGAACTACGGCACATTGAGAATGACTCACCAGCAGGGGTATCAGTGACCAGACGGTTCACACCAGTAATCACGGCATTGGCAGCAGAAGCAGCAGAAGAAGAACCACGCGCTTTAATTACTGCAGCACCACGTTGTTGTACAGTAGAAACAAAGGTGTCTTTCAACCAGGACTCATCAATCACTTTAGCTGCAGAAACCCCATTAATTTTTGCATTATAAAAATCTGGATATTGAGTAGAAGAATGGTTACCCCAAATGGTCATTTCTGTGATGGCTGTAATATCAACCCCAGCTTTTTTAGCCAATTGACTGCGCGCTCTTAATTCATCCAAACTGGTCATGGCATAAAACCGATCATTGGGGATGTCTTTGGCATTGTTCATTGCAATCAGGCAGTTTGTATTGCAAGGGTTACCCACAACAAAGACGCGCACATCATCACTTGCATTATCATTTATTGCCTTGCCTTGTTTGGTGAATATGCCACCATTAATTTGCAATAAGTCAGAACGCTCCATACCTTGTTTGCGAGGTACAGAACCAACCAACAACGCCCAATTCACTCCATCCATTGCCTTGTTCATATCGGAGGTACAAACGATGCGCTTCAATAAGGGGAAGGCGCAATCATCCAGTTCCATCGCAACCCCTTCAAGAGAAGGCAGCGCTGCTTCAAGCTCAAGTAAATTTAATTCTACTTCAGTGTTTGCACCAAACATTTGCCCAGATGCGATCCGGAACAATAATGCATAACCAATTTGTCCAGCTGCTCCAGTAATAGCAACTCTAACTCGTTTATTTCCCATGTGATTTCCTCTTGTTTTTCGGGTAATCATCAAAATTCTCTCTCACTAAGTAGGAAAGAAAGCAACTTGCATGATTACATTTTTTGTTAGAAAACTCGCAACATGATACTATTGCATTCCCAAACAAGCCAGTCTTAAAAAGAGTAATGATCCCTTTATCGTTGTACATTCATATTCCATGGTGCATTCGCAAGTGCCCTTACTGCGATTTTAACTCCCACAAAAGTCCTGAGACCCTACCGGAACAAAATTATGTTCAAGCACTTCTTGCTGACTTAAAAACCGATTTGCAGCACGTTGAAGCGCGTGAGATTTGCTCCATTTTCATTGGCGGAGGCACACCCAGCCTTTTTTCTGCTCATGCCTATGAGACCTTGTTTACCGAATTAAGACAGATTTTATCTTTTTCCCAAAATATTGAAATTACTCTGGAAGCCAATCCAGGTACTGTAGAGCAACAACGCTTTACTGAGTACCGACAAATTGGGATTAATCGACTTTCCTTAGGCATTCAAAGCTTCAATCCGGAGCATCTACACATTTTGGGTCGTATTCATGATGCACAACAGGCGCATCGCGCTATCGAATCCGCACGAAATGCCGGCTTTAGCAATCTAAATCTGGACATTATGCACGGTTTACCCAAGCAAAGCGTAGCCCAGGGAATCGAAGATTTACGTACTGCAATTGCCCATCAACCAGAACATTTATCCTGGTATCAATTAACCATAGAACCAAATACGGTATTTTACAAAGAAAAACCTCCCTTACCTTCTGAAGATGATGCATGGTGTTTGGAAGAACAAGGGTTCGCTCTACTTAAAGAATCCGGGTTTGAACGCTATGAAATTTCTGCCTTTGCTAAACCCGCACGGCAAGCGCGACATAATTTGAATTACTGGCTATTCGGTGATTACTTAGGCATAGGTGCAGGAGCTCATGGTAAAATCACAACTCCGGAAGGAATCCTAAGAACACGTAAACATCGTCAGCCTAAAGAATATCTCGACTCAGATAAACCTTTTTTGGCGGCTATGGAAACCGTAGCGGCTCAGGATCTTCTGTTTGAATTTATGCTCAACACCACTCGTCTGGAACAACCCATCCCGTTAGAACTGTTCACACAAACTACCAGATTACCATTGAGTGATTTGCTTCCCAAACTCAAAACAGCAGAACAAAAAAAATTAATCACGTTAACGGATACCCATTGGCAAATCACCGCATTTGGCAGACGTTACACCAATGACTTACAAGCGTTATACTTATAGAATCACACAAACTGCCTGGGTATAGCAGAGTTAACTACAGCTACTTGCTAGCAAATAAAGATTATTTAATAATAAGTTACTTTCCGGAAAAGGAGCAATCGGTGATATCATTCGTATTTTTGGTGGTTCTTGCTTATTTAATGGGATCTATCTGTTCTGCGGTCATTGTCTGCAAGGCTTGCTCCTTACCAGATCCACGCACAGAAGGTTCAAAAAATCCTGGCGCCACTAATGTTTTGCGCATTGCTGGAAAACAATATGCGGCCTTGGTCATGGCGGCGGATCTACTCAAAGGTACTATTCCAGTACTCATTGCCAAAATCCTCGAAGCTGAGCCAGCAACAATAGGGTTTACTGCTTTAGCAGCAGTTATTGGTCATATGTACCCGGTTTTCTTTGACTTCAAGGGAGGAAAAGGAGTTGCAACAGCAATTGGGGCGCTCTTGGGCTTTCAGTTTCTGGTTGGTGTTTTAGTCGCTGCAACCTGGTTGATCGTCGCCAAATTCTCACGCTACTCCTCTTTAGCATCGATCTGCGCCATTGGTTTTGCCCCATTTTATTCACTGTTACTGATTCAGCGTCTGGATATTTTTCCGCCCATATTCATAATGGCGCTCTTAATCCTTTACAAGCATAAAGACAATATTGTTCGTCTTATTGATAAGAAAGAACCTAAAATCAAACTGAAGGAGAATGTTCTTGATGACATGATGGAGGGAGCATCCCAACAGCATGTTACACCTAAAAAGACTGAAGCTACCTCCTCGGAAGCAATAATTGAGGTGGAGGAAGTCATCATCACCGAAACAGAAGTGACTAAACCTAAAACAAAAAAAACAACTGCTAAAAAGACCGAAGAACCTGAAAAGAAGCCCAAAGCAGCTAAAAAATCTGCTCCCGAAAAATCTAAAGAAAAGAAACAAGACGAAGAATAAAAACTCCATAGGCTAAGTGGAGTTTGTGCCTTAGCAATTAAAACAGTTTTAGATGGTTTTAACCAATTTAACCATAAATCTTATGGGTATGAATGCCATACCCATACATTAAAACATGTATGCATGTAGTAGCGCCATGGGGCAGAAATATCAAAAATACTGCAACTTATTTGATATAGACCGCTGCCAAAGGCTAGAAGAAAGAAAAATTAAGCTAAAGGCCATCTTGCCTTAACTTCTACGCCAGTACCTATATCCTTTTCCCCTCTTAACATCCGCAAACATCCAGCATAAGCAATCATCGCTCCATTATCGGTACAATATTCTAAAGCTGGAAAATAAATCGTCCCGCCAATACTCTGAATCCATTCACTTAAGCCTGAACGTAAGGCTTTGTTCGCCCCTACTCCCCCTGCAACTACCAATTGCTTACAGCCAGATTCTTGTACCGCGCGTTTGCATTTAATCATCAAGGTATCCACAACGGCTTGCTGAAATGCCTTGGCAATTTCAGCGCGTGCACATTCATCTTTTGCGCTTTGATTCCAAGTATTTAAGGCGAATGTTTTTAAACCACTAAAGCTAAACTCAAGGCCGGGGCGGTCGGTCATGGGACGAGGAAAACGATAAGGAGTTGATTCACATTGATCAGCAAGCGCTGCGAGTACCGGACCTCCAGGATAGGGTATTCCCATTAACTTGGCGGTTTTATCAAACGCCTCACCCACCGCATCATCGAGAGTATCTCCGAGTATGCTGTATTGCCCCAAATCCCTGACTTCAACCAGTTGGCAATGGCCGCCGGATACCAAAAGCGCAATAAAAGGAAATTCGAGTGAAGGCGTTTCCATTTTTGCCGCCAAAAGATGTGCTTCCAAATGATGAATGGCTAACGCAGGAATTTGTAATGCATAGGCTAAACTTTTGGCAAAACAAGAGCCAACCAGCAATGCACCAATTAAACCAGGACCTGCAGTATAGGCAACTCCATCCAGTGCTGTTTTATCAAGGTCTGCTTGTTGTAATACTTTATCAAGCAAAGGCACTAAATAATTAATATGATCACGTGAAGCAAGCTCAGGTACCACACCACCATGCACTCGATGGGTGTCAATTTGCGAATGCAACGCATGCGCTAACAAACCAGCATCGGAATCATAAATCGCTACTCCGGTTTCGTCACAAGACGATTCAATGCCTAAAATTAACATGAAAACCTAGCCTAAAAATTAAAATTAAATCTCAGAATTGTAACACATTAAATCGAAAAGGGTCTTAGCGGATGAGTGAATTAAAATAAATCTTTATGCTATATAAATGAATCTGTTGGTTAATTTGTGATACAATATAGTATTATTTAGAAGATAGACTGCGAACCATTGCAATATCAATATGCTCAATAGTGGAGAGTATTATGGCATATCAAAAAATTGATGAACGTTTTATCAATGGATTTAAAGAGGCTTATATTAAGCATTTAAGTAGTGCCGATACTCAAAGCGAGAATGCAGCACAAAAGATGCTAGAGCAAGCTTCGGTAGATGATTACGGTAAAATATCGAGAATATTTGATCTATTATCCACACTTCATTGTGTTTCAAGAGAAGAATTCAAAACAAGGATGGAGGAGGCTGGAAGTATTGAAGCGTACATGAAACCCATCATTAATGAGATTGCAAAGTTACTACTAACCCCAGATAAAGCTCGACTTAATGATGAAGTAATTAGAGCAATTGGTGTGGATAACTATTGTCGCTTAGTCAAAGGAAAAAATATTGCCCAAGAAGATGGAATCCAAATTGTAGCGAATGAAAGTGAAAAAATAAATGAATTTGAAGCGGCTGAAAAACTTCTTGCTGAATCCTTCCTCCGGGCAATTCTAGCATGCTACTCATTAAGTGTTTATGAAAATAACGTGTTAGCAGAGGAAAGAACAAGAGGCCGTCTTGAAGAGCAAATGACCGCACTTAAATTTAAAATACAACCAGAAGGAGAATTCCCTTCTGGATGGGAAGAGCTCAATTTAATATCCGAAGACATAACTTTAAAAGAATTTGATGAACAAGCGAAACTGATAATTGCTCAAGCTCAGATTGCCTTGAATGGGGAAACCGAGGCAAAAGATCTATGGCCGTTATTAAAAAAATGTCAGGCATTGTATTCTCGAGGAACACAACTTCTTCATGAGTCAAATGTAGAATTAGGAGCAATGACGAATCCACTGCAACAACTTGGATTTCGATTGTCGCAAGGAACAGGCTCAGATTCAATATTTGATTTAAAAGAACAGAGTCGAAAGCAACTCACATATCCTGAACTTAAAGCTAAAGTGAGCCGTTTGCAAAATATAATAGAATTATTCGAACCCAAAATTCACAGCCCCGAATTAAAAGAAACAATGAATAAATTCCGCGAACAACTAAAGTTAACGCAACAGTACATATCTGAGTATGAAAAGGAATATGGTGATCTCCTCCAGAGCAATGTAACAGTACCAGTGCATGCATTAAGTGATGCGCTTAATTCATACAATGCCGGAACTTCTAACTTTATGAAGGCTGTAAACGAGGAGGATTTAAAAAAATCACTAAAACCTTATGAGATGAATATAGTACAACGCTTAATAAATATAGTTAGTAAAGGTTACTTCTTTGCATCGGCAAGAAATTATGAAAATAGTTCTCTCAAAATGAAAAATGAACTCATTGAGATGAAAAGTAAATATGATGAGTCACCAGAAGACCAACAAGGATTTGAGTTCAATTAGTTTACCAAACTGAAACCAAGTTTGAGTCTAATTCGTTGGCTGCTAAAAAATTGTCTAAGTAGTTTTTGTAAAGCGCAGCGGATCAGAGGAAATTCTATGATATCTACGTCAGGTTACGGCATATGCCTAAAACCCAGGTTGGAATGAGTTAAAAATAAAATTTATTGATTTAAAACTTGACGAGGGTTTCAACTAGCACTAGAATTGCCCACCTATTAAGATCAAATAACCAGAGGACTATTTAATGCCTACAGTTCGCGTCAAAGAAGGCGAAAATCCAGAATATGCATTGCGCCGATTCAAGCGCTCTTGTGAAAAAGCCGGTATTTTAACCGAATTACGCCGTCGTGAATTTTATGAAAAACCAACTGCTGAGCGTAAGCGCAAACAAGCTGCTGCAGTAAAACGTCATCTGAAGAAAATTTCTCGTGATATGACAGCAAGACAACAAGGCGGAAAACGCCGACGTAAATAGGATTTTTCTGTCCTGTATTTTTTACTAAGGCCACATATACTTCGCATAGTCACAAATAAATTATGATTATGATGTTGTATCTAGTGGCCTTTAGCTTTTCAAAGTATATAACAATCTTGACGAACGGTTCAGTTTGTTCAAGATATGCCAGATAGCCGTTCCTTGCATTAGGAGCCGAGCTGCTCATTAGATTTTAAGGAATAAAAAATGACAATTAAAGAACGTCTCAATAACGATGTCAAAGATGCAATGCGTGCCAAGGATAAAGAGCTTTTGTCCACGCTTCGTTTAATTACTGCAGCCGTAAAGCAAGTCGAAGTTGATGAGCGCATCGAAGTTGATAATGAGCGGATGTTGGTGATTCTGGATAAAATGAGCAAACAACGCAAAGAATCTATAGCGCAATATGAAAAAGCCAATCGTAATGATTTGGTTGCGCAAGAACAATTTGAATTGGATATTATTAAGAAATACCTGCCAGAGCCTTTATCGGAAGCAGAAATAAAACAAATGGTTCAAGATGCTATTGCTTCAACTGGAGCTGAAAAAATGGCTGACATGGGTAAAGTGATGGCTCTGTTAAAGCCCAGCTTACAAGGTCGTGCTGATATGGCGCAAGTCAGTGCCATGATTAAGGCCCAATTAAGCTAAGGAGTACCATGTCTGGCTTAATCCCGCAGCCATTCATTGATGATCTCCTCCACCGAACGGATCTGGTTGAACTAATTGACAGTTATGTTCCCTTGAAAAAAAGAGGGAACAGTCATGTTGCCTGCTGTCCATTTCATAACGAAAAATCCCCCTCGTTTAACGTCGTTGCAAAAAAACAGTTTTATCACTGCTTTGGCTGTGGAGCTTCAGGCAATGCCATCAGCTTTGTCATGAATTACCTCAATCAGGGATTTGTTGATGCAGTTGAAACGCTAGCTACCCGGGTCGGATTAACGGTTCCTCGGGACAAACAAAACGAGAAAAATAATCCATCCCTCGATCTTTATAAACTCATGGCGGATGCCAGCCTTTATTATCAAAAAAAATTAAGGCATGAAGGACAACCTGCCATTGATTATTTGCGAAGAAGAGGTTTAAGCGGCGAAATTGCCAAACTCTATCAGTTAGGTTATGCAAGCGAAGGCTGGCATAACCTCGAAAAAGCATTCCCTCGCAATCAACGAGAACTGCTGACAACCGGGATGTTAATTAAAAACGATGATGGAAAAATCTATGATCGGTATCGTAACCGTGTCATGTTCCCCATTCATGATCGCCATGGACGGATTATAGGCTTTGGCGGACGTGTCCTGGACAATGAGCAAAAACCCAAATACCTTAATTCACCTGAAACCGTGATTTTTCAAAAAAGCAGGGAATTGTATGGCTTGCATCAAATTCTAAGCCAGAAAAAAAACATTGAGTACGTTATTGTGGTTGAAGGCTATATGGATGTGATTGCATTAGCCCAACATGGGATCATGAATGCAGTAGCCACTTTAGGCACCGCAACCAGTACCTACCATATTCAACTTCTAGCCAAACATACCAAATCGCTGATTTTTTGCTTTGATGGTGATAATGCAGGAAGACAAGCCGCATGGCGTGCTCTAGAAAGCAGCTTGCCGCATTTGAATCTGGGACTCGATGCCAGTTTTATGTTTTTGCCAGATAGTCATGACCCCGATAGCTTGGTTCGCCATGAAGGCAAAGAAAATTTTTTAAATCGAATCAAGCAAGCGACCCCATTACACCGTTTCCTTTTTGACAGCTTAGCCAAAGACCTCAATCTGCTTCGACCCGCAGGAAAAACCCAGCTCATAAATTTGGCCAAGCCTTTTTTACAAAAAATGGATGAAGGTTCATACAAGCAACTGCTCATTGAAGATTTGGCGCGTTTAACCCATATCGAAACTCATCGCTTAAGCCAGTTGATTACCGAGGAGTCGAAAACACCTCAGCACGAACAGGCGATGACCATTGCGCGTACACCAATGCGTATTGCGATAGCTTTGCTCCTCCAACATCCAGAAATTTATGCTCAAATCAAACAGCAAATCAACCCTGAGCTTCTCGATACGAAAGAACATGAAATCCTATTGCACGTGTTGCAGCAACTGGCAACAAATCCACAGGCCACTACCGCAACACTCATTGAATCATGGCGTGATCATCCTTATTTTGACTCGATGAACAAACTTGCAGCGTGGGAGCATCTGGTTCCCGAACAAGAGTTAGTTAAAGAATTTATCGACATTATCCTCTTTTTACAAAAACAAAACCGGGAATTAACCATACGCCAGCTGATTAATAAATCACGTCAGCAAGGATTAAGTGAAACAGAACGAATAAAACTACAAGAAATGTTAAAAGAACGTCATGTTTGATTTTGAGTAGAGTTTGAGTAATAAAGTTTGTTGCTTTGCAATTGGTATTAACCTTAACTCTTGTAATTGTTCATTATGTGCTAAAATCTTGTAAAGAAGATGTCCAGAAAAAAGCGATGAAAAATTACTGGTATGTTGCAGTCTCAAGGTTTATAATTGCAAGGTTTTTTTAATCCTAGATAAGCAATTTAAATCCAATTAGTGCTATAAATACTGTAGATTCCATTGTTTTTTAGGAAAATGTCCAATTGTCCCTAGAGAAGTGCCTATGACCATGAATGATCAAGAACAGCAGAGCTCACAGATAACCAAAGTCATCAGCTTAGGCAAGGAGCAAGGTTATTTGACGTACAGTCAAATCAATGACTTGCTGCCTAATATCGTCGATACAGAACATTTTGATGTAATTATCAGCATGCTGGAAGGCATGAACATCAAAGTATTCGAGTTGCCGCCCGGTGATGATGAATTGGCACTTCTGCTTAATACAGAAGAAGTACCAGATATCGAAGAAGCAGCCATGGTACTCGCCTCTGTTGACAAAGAAACTGGCCGTACTACCGACCCAGTCCGTATGTACATGCGTGAAATGGGTACAGTCGAGCTGTTGACCCGTGAGGGCGAAATCCGCATTGCAAAACGTATCGAAGAGGGTATCTATCAAGTACTTAAGTCTTTAGCTCATTATCCAGAAACAATCCAGCTAGTACTTGACGATTATGACCGTTTCAATGCTCAAGAAATTCGTCTCAATGAAATTATCAGTGGTTTTTCTGATGTAGAAGATGAAATAGCCCCTGCTTCAAGCATTGGCTCTATGCTTGATGAAGAACAAGTGAATGATTTACTGCTGGCAGACGATGAAGAAGATGAAGACGGCGAAGGCGGCGGTTTGGGAGAGGTCGATGATGGTCCAAACCCAGAGCAAGCTAAAATTTATTTTGATGAATTACGTGAAACATACGGAATCGCAGCGGCTGCTTTAAAAGAATTTGGCAGAGAACATGCTAAAGCGCAAAAAGCATTAGAATCCATGTCTGAGTCATTCTTAAAGCTCAAACTCACTTCTAGACAGGTTGATCGCTTAACTCGTCATTTCCGTCAACTGCGTAACCATATTAGAGAATTTGAGCGTAGCATTATGCGTCTTTGCATTGAAAAAGCGCGTATTCCACGAAAACTATTTATCGATACATTCCCTGGTCAGGAAACCGACATGGAATGGCTCAATAGCGTTATTAGCAAACACGGCAAAAAACTCGATCTGACCCGTATCCAGGAATATACCGAGGATATTTTGCGCATCCAATCTCGATTGGTGGCGTTCGAAATCGAATACGGTTTAACCATTGCTGAAATTAAAGACATCAATCGTAAAATGTCCATCGGTGAAGCCAAAGCACGACGTGCCAAAAAGGAAATGGTTGAAGCAAACTTACGTTTGGTTATTTCCATCGCGAAAAAATACACTAACCGTGGCTTGCAATTTCTTGATTTAATTCAGGAAGGCAACATCGGTCTGATGAAAGCAGTAGATAAGTTTGAATACCGTCGTGGTTACAAATTCTCTACTTATGCAACGTGGTGGATTAGACAGGCAATTACTCGTTCGATTGCCGATCAGGCACGTACCATCCGTATTCCGGTTCACATGATCGAAACGATTAACAAACTTAACCGTATTTCCAGACAAATCCTACAGGAAACTGGCCGCGAAGCCACACCTGAAGAACTGGCTGAAAAAATGGAATTAAGCGAAGACAAGATTCGTAAAGTCTTAAAAATTGCCAAAGAACCTATTTCTATGGAAACCCCAGTGGGTGACGATGATGATTCGCACTTAGGTGACTTTATTGAAGACAATAACATCGAGTCGCCAATCGACATGGCAACCGCCGAAGGTCTCCGTGAAGCAACTCTGGAAATTCTGGAAACTTTAACTCCAAGAGAAGCCAAAGTACTCCGCATGCGTTTTGGTATTGAAATGAATACCGACCATACTCTGGAAGAAGTGGGCAAACAATTTGACGTAACCCGCGAACGGATTCGTCAGATCGAAGCCAAAGCGCTCCGCAAGCTACGCCACCCATCTCGTTCAGAAAAGCTGAGAAGCTTCCTAGAAGGCGATGAAGGCTAGTTATCCAAATTAAGAGGAAGGATAAAAGGATTTGTGATACCTCTTTACCCTTCCCTCCCCTCTCCCTAAAGGGAGAGGAAAGCGTTTTAAAAAAATCACAAAAAAAACTAGAACATTAAGCAAATTAAGTTTAAAATGACCCCCTCTCCGGGCCCATAGCTCAGTTGGTCAGAGCAGCGGACTCATAATCCGTTGGTCCTAGGTTCAAGTCCTAGTGGGCCCACCAATTTAGACCTTTAAAATCAATAAGTTACGTTGACTACCTGTTTTAACACAAAAGTCCTTGCGTGACTTTTGCGTGACCTAGATCACGCACTTACAAACTTACGTGACTTTCCCTTAGAGTATTTTGACTGGCAGGTCTACTCTTTGGGTTTCGTAATAACGTTAATATCACTCCGCTTTTACGATTCTCACAAATCTTATTGGCAGCTTGATATAAACTTTGCAGCTCAGCTGAAGAATAGTGAGTTGTAATCCTACCTGAACGATGCCCAAGTAAATCTTGCCTGTCTTCAAAACTTACTCCTGCAGCTCTCAATCGTCTGCCAAACGTATGCTTTAAGTCATGCACTCTTACTTCAGGCAACTTAGCCTTTTCTCTAGCCTGTCGCCAACCCGTCGATAACATACGACTTAATGGTCGACCTTTAAAACTAAAGACATGAGTAGAATGTTTACCTCTCTGCCCTTCTATCACTTCCCGAACTGTTTCATTACAAACAATCAACCGTTCTTCACCATTTTTTACCAGTTCACCTGGTACAATAAAAACGATGATGTGTGGCAATTCTGGAATCTGTATTTCCCAATCCCAGCGCAGTTCACATATTTCACGATCCCGACATCCGGTGTTTACAGCAAACAAAGCCATATTTTTCAGATGTTCAGGTAACTGCTGAAAAAGCTTATGCTGTTCATCCCAACTTAATGGATAAGGCTTCCTTAAATCTGGTTCAGGCAAAAGTTTTATCTTTGGTGCTGAATTTAACCAGGTTAAACCGAACTCATCCATCCATTCACTAGCCGCTAAATTTAATATACGCCGAACAATCATCAAACCATGATTGATAGTTCTCGTGCTCACTTTATCCTTTCTTCGACCTTCAATAAAGGATTGCAAGCTACCAATATGAATTGCTTCAATAGGCAAATCCCCGATGTACTTAACCACTTCTCTCAAACGGCCAGCATCATCACTGATACTGCGTTTGTGTTGGTTTTCCATCAGAAATTTAGTAGCGGCTTCTTTGAATGTTCTTTTTGGGCGAACACCGTAGACTGTTGCAAGTCTTATCTCTTCGAGACGCCTTGCGAGATACTTTTCCGCCTCTTCGAGGTTGTCAGTACCAGTGCTTTCGCAAAGTCGTCGTCCGAAGACCTTTTTGTCAATACACCAGACGCTGCCACGCTTTTGCAGCCCTGGCGTTCTTTTTCGTCCCATAATTCCAAACTCCTACGTTTAACTGCCGCGGGACGACCACTACACTGTATATAATCGTCTACCCAAGCGTCTAAATCAAGCCGGTCAAATGCTACTCCCTGAGTTCCCATTGGAATTTCAACCAGATTTGGCCTGACATCTTTATTAAATCGATGGCGGTCCATACCTAGATAGGTCGGAGCGTCTCTTAAGCGAATTAATCGAGGGATTAGGTGAATATTGCTCATGACTTCTCAACTCCTGTAACTCACGAAATAAAATACTCGTTTCGAGTATTTATTACACCATATTGAGCACATAACTGCAAATGTTTTTTAGGCTATACCTATAAGAGTTTTATTTGTACAATGTTTATCAAAATTTAATATAAGTAAGGTGACATCAAATGAGTTTACTGGAAAAACTTGAACACGCTGTAGGAAATGAGTATTTGATCAGCCACAAAGATTTATTGTTAGACACAAATCAAAACAAACAGAGGCAGGCTAATTCTAATACAATAGTTTCTGTACAAAGACACCATCAGCCTGATAGCAATAAGATAGTGAATATAAAACAAGTTAATGAATAAGCTTATAGTAGTAGGGTCAGGAATAAAATCGATTTCCCATCTGACCGAAGAAACTAAACGGGTTATCCAAAGTGCTGATAAGGTACTCTACCTCATTAATGAAGATAACCTAAAACAATGGATTCAACGAGAAGCAAAAAATTCTGAATCGTTGGATTCTATCTACTTTAGCTTTGAAAAACGGATTGAAGCATATCAGGCATTAACAAATCATATCATCGAAGAATACAAGAAAGTTTCAATTTTATGTGTTGTTTTTTACGGCCATCCTACTGTTTTTGCAGATTCGGCACTTAATGCTGTAAGACAAATTAAAGAAAATGGTGGTGAAGCTATTATTTTACCTGCAGTATCAGCCCAAGACTGCTTGTTTAGTGATCTTGAAATTGATCCAGGTGATCAGGGGTGTTTTTCAATTGAAGCTACAGAGCTGGTATTATTTGAACGGTACATTGATGTTCATGCGCATTTAATACTTTGGCAGGTAGCAAACTTTGGAAGAACTGATGGAAAAAAAGCTAATAACTTACCAATTTTAAAAGATTATCTAATTGGTTACTATCCAGCAGATTATTCCATCTGTCTTTATGAGGCCCCCTCTCTGCCCACTTACATCCCTAGAATAGAGTGGATTCCACTCGGTCATATTGATCAATCAGTTATTTCTTCAATAACGACTGTATATATTCCACCAATCGAAAAAAAGGGAATTAGCAACAAATACTTAAAGCGGCTCAATCTAACAATTGATGATTTAATACTGAAATGATAAATACTCTATTATTTTCTTAATCGAACGCAACCTCTAAATAATTTCGCATCGCTGGCAAATTGTGTTCTGTTACTGCAATAAGAAAAAGCAAATCGGTTATCGATACCTTCTAATTCCTCTGAACTATTAATGTTCTTATTATTAGAAGATTTATAGTGGTAAAAAGAGAATTCCATTTGTTTGCTCACATGGTAAAGTGGACTTCCAAACGCAGAACTATTATCTGCAGTAAACTCCGACTGATAAGCCAACAGCACATTTTTTAGCATTTCCAGTTCACTGAAAGCGCTGTTGCTTTGATTGGTTTTAAAAGTATTAATCTTGGCAAATGGACACTGTAAAGGATAATAAACACTATCAGACGAACCATTCAAAGCTGATGGCACCATTACGGTCGCGGTGTATTCTAAGTCATAACATTCATTATAAATTTTCTGAATCGTTTTAACTGGAAAGTATTGCTCATCAATTGCCGGCTTCACACCAATACCTGAGCCCATGCAAATATTAAAAATGTATTTAGCTGTATCCATGATGAATGGCGTAGGCCTGAAACGATTAATACTCTTGGCACTGAGAAATAAATCGTTACAGGAAGCATCGTAGGTATTTTGAGTCAGCTTTTTTCTTAATGACTCCGAGAAATAAAGTTTCAGCTTAAGCCATTTATCGTTATGTTTGACTTCATTAATAAACTGCTCAGAAAAATAAAGAATCTCGCTATACCAGCTCTCGTTAGTATCCTTCAATATTTCTTTGAATACCTGATAATGCTCATAAGGAGACTTGGGAGCAGGAACAGTAACATTAAAATATTTCTGAATTCTTGCATGTTTTCTTTTACAACCGATATTCGGCAATAAAAAAGATGAAAGCGCTCCAGAAGAAACGGACAGCACATTGTTATCAACAGTCTGATCTTCATCAAAAATAACCTGCATATTAAAAATTGCACCAGGTCCCTGAACACAGTCTGGAAAGATGCGCTCATCTTCACCAAAATAATGCCACTCACAAAACTTATCCAGTATTAAGCCCAAAGGTAAACTATTTTTGCCATAGCCAAGATGAGAAAATAACTCATTATCGGTGTGCTTGCTGTCAATTTTTTCCATTTTGCCGTTATTGGTTGGCAGATAAGCATGATTTTTAATACCGAAATGCTCACCAAATTTATAACGAGATAAAAAGAATGGTATTTTTTTGTCAGGTTTAATTTCTTCAATGACACGATATATCGATTCGTTGACTGGTTTTAACTTATGTTTGATTTCATCCCATGAAACTCTGGTAATTTTGTTCATCCTAAACACCCATACAGCAATTAAATATCAATTATCATCTTTTGAAAATCAGGATAATTGCAGAAAGGGATTAAGTTTATCCATTTTTAATGATAGAGTCACCTTCCAAAATAGTTTTAGGGATAAAATATGTTGTTATCAGAAAAAATGCCAAAAGGAATTATACCCCTGTACTTAATACAAGCCTTTTCAACCTTTTCCTATGCGATTCTCTATTCCTCATTATCTCTGTTTCTCACGAAACAACTAGGATTGTCTAATACCCTTTCAAACAGCATTGTTGGATTATTTCTAGCATTTAATTATATTCTACATTTACTTGGCGGAGTGATTGGCGGACGATTTCTAAGTAACCGAGCCTTGTTTTTGATTACCACTGCCATACAAACCATTGGCATTTTACTTCTGGCACTTTCAGTTAAATCACTGCTTTACCTTGGACTGAGTTTATTTCTGGTTGGATGTGGCTTAAATACTACCGCATACAACAGCATACTGACACAACGCTTTGCGCCGGATGATAACCGCAGAGATAAAGCCTTTTTCTTCAGTTACTCCGCCATGAATGTAGGCTTTTGCGCTGGCTACATTATCAGCGGCTTTTTTGATTACTCCAATCAGTATCAAACGCTGCTCTATGCCAGCATAATGCCAAACGTAATCACGCTTTTACTTATGTGGGGTTACTGGTCGAACCTGAATGATCGTAATACCCCCTTACTCAAAGTTAAGAGAATAGCTTCGCTGAATTACAAACAAACCCTTGGATGGGGAATTATCTTATCTCTTATCCCATTCACCTTGCTTTGCTTTTATAAAGTCCAGTTCAGTAATGGAGCTGTAGTAGGTCTCAGCGTTTTTATGTTTTTTGTCATTTTATACCTTGGCTACCAACAAAAATCGACTTTAGATAAGCAAAAGATTATGGCTTTTCTAATTCTGGCAGTAACATCAATTCTATTCTGGATGACCTACTTCACAGGCCCAATGGGCGTAACCCTATTCATTAAAAACAATGTCGATAAACACCTGTTCTATTATGAAATGGCGACCCAATGGATTTTGAATATCAATTCCATAGTGATCATTATTGGCGCCCCATTATTATCAATAGTACTAACCCGACTGCAGGAAAACGGATACAATGTATCGGTAACCAAACAATTTATATGGGCCTTTCTGATACTGGCCGGCTCCTTTTTCTTGTTATCCGCTGGCATTCTCTCTGCCAATAAACATGGGTATATTAGTGTTTATTGGGTAATGCTCCATTTTATCACGCAAGCAATTGCAGAGTTACTGATAGGACCAGTAGGCTATGCGATGATCGGCAGAATTTCTCCACCACAGTTACAAGGTATACTGATGGGCACTTGGATGATGGTATCAGGAGTATCAGCATCGTTATCACATTACTTTTCCAATGCTATGACCAAAGGTGAGTCCACGAATCCATTACTATCCAATGGTGATTACCTGAATGTGTTTAATCAGTTGGGTATGTGGGCACTATTGGGCGCGCTTTTCCTTTACTTGATCGCCAAAAGAATTAAGCCTGTTATTGAGCAGAAAACAGATTCGAGCTTATCTGAAGCAGTAACAGCCGTATAGAAAGGAATATCAAACGATAATAATTGATATAAAATAGGTCAAAACTGCATTTTACCTCTGATCTTTTCCATGTAAAAAAACTAATTTTATCGATATCACGGCTATGGTTTACTGTTTTCGACTGTTGTCGTAATAAGATGAAAATGAAGGATGTTACATGGAATGTTTTATCGAGGTTTCAGAACCTATTGTTGACTTTAAGTTTCAATTAAAAAAAGACTCTCAGAAATATTTGATCGATTTCATTCTGTCTTACAGTAAATTGAACTGTAATGAACTAGCCCAAATACTTGGGGCGAGTCCACTGGTGATCAGCCAAGTATTGGCTGGAAAAAAGTTCTTAGGCCCTTCGAAGGCACACGACTTGTTCCATTATTTTGCCATGATGATTGGGCATTAATGCTTCTAATTTCTATCAAACCAGATCTGCTCTGTAGTTTTTAGATAACTTAAAGAACAGATCCATCCATCAAATAAATCAATATTTACACACTTTGACTATAATCATGCTTGCAAATTGATTAATCAAAATAATTTCATTAGCATAAGCCGGTTTTAAACCTCTTTAGCCTAATGTAATCTAGTTTTTCATTGGCTATACTTGTTTTTATATTGCAAAAATAATCATAAGAGAAAAGCAATGAATGATAGGTGGTTATCGGTTGATGAAATTGGAGAGTATCTCGGGGTGAAAAGAGATACTGTCTATAAATGGATTAATGATAAAGGAATGCCAGCCCATAAAATTGGACGACTTTGGAAGTTTAAGAAAGAAGATGTTGACAGTTGGGTAAAACAAGGTGAAGCAAATGCCTCAAACAATGAAAGTTTGAGTACTTCTTGAGTTAATACTGAATGAGAAATTCAACCTATGCAGCTAATAGATAACACATATAATTTATGGGGTGATGAACTTAAAAAATCACTACACCCCGGATCTAAATTAAAAATAGCTGCATCCTATTTTTCAATTTATGCATTTGAAGCACTAAAAAAAGAATTAAGCCAAATTGAATCATTACAATTTATTTTTACAAAACCAGCGTTTGTTCCCAATGATGTAACTGACAAACTGAGGAAAGAGCATAGAGAATTTTATATTCCCAAAAAGATGCGAGAAAAAAACCTTTATGGAACTGAGTTTGAAATACAATTAAAGAATAAACTTAATCAGCGAGCGATTGCTAAAGAGTGTGCTGCATGGATAAGGGAAAAGGTTAAATTTCGTTCTAATTCAACCAAGTCACCTATGCAGCAGTTTGCTTGCGTAGATTCGAACCCAGAACAATGCCTTTATACCATGATAAATGGTTTTACTGCTGTTGATTTAGGTTATCAAAAAGGTGATGCGATCTCTAATTTCATCAGTAAAGATAATACCTCTCAGAACACTTCAGCCTTCTTGCAGATGTTTGATCAAATTTGGAATGATACCTCAAAAGTTCAAGATGTTACTGAAACAGTCTGTTACCACATAGAATCTGTGTATCAAGAAAACTCTCCAGAAAAAATGTATTTTTTTATTTTATACAACATTTTCAATGAGTTTTTGGAAGATTTAAATGAAGATGTTCTACCTAATGACTTAACTGGCTATCAAAATACGGTTGTCTGGAATAAGCTATTTAATTTTCAGAAAGATGCAGCAACTGGCATTATCAATAAACTTGAAAAATTCAATGGCTGTATTTTGGCAGATAGTGTCGGACTTGGTAAAACCTTTACCGCACTGGCTGTCATCAAATATTACGAACTCAGAAACCGATCTGTTCTAGTGCTCTGCCCCAAAAAGCTTGCAAATAATTGGCTTAACTATAATAAAAACCTTAAGACTAATTTATTAGCAAAAGATCGCTTGAACTACGACGTCCTATGTCACACCGACTTACAACGAACATCTGGAGAATCATTTGGCATCCAATTGGATAGAATAAATTGGGGTAATTACGATCTGGTTGTCATTGATGAGTCACATAACTTTAGAAACAATGAGGCTTATAAGGATAAAGAGACCCGTTATCAAAAACTTATGAATGCAGTTATCAAGGATGGCGTAAAAACCAAAGTTCTCATGTTATCTGCGACACCAGTAAATAACCGATTTAATGATTTGCGAAATCAATTAGCCCTAGCTTATGAAGGGGAGTCAGAAACGCTCAGGGATAAATTAAAGACAGGGAAAAGTATTGAAGAAATTTTTAAGCAAGCTCAAGCTGCTTTTAATGCCTGGAGCAAATTACCAATTGAGCAACGCACCGCTAAAGCTATTTTAGATGTGCTTGATTTTGATTTCTTTGAGTTACTGGATAGTGTTACAATTGCCCGCTCGAGAAAACATATTGAAACATTCTATGATACGACAGAAATTGGGTCATTCCCAACTCGGTTAAAACCAATTTCTTATCGCAGCCCTCTTACTACTCGCAAAGATACTCCTGATTTTAATGAAATTTATCAAGAACTTTTACGACTGAAATTGTCCGTCTATGCACCTGTAAGCTATATATTGCCGAGTCGGATAAAGAAATATGAAGATTTATATGATACCACCGTTGAAGGCGGTAAAGGAAAACTACGACAAGTTGATCGTGAAAGAAGTTTACAGTCATTAATGACTACAAATTTGCTCAAACGATTGGAGAGCTCAGTTGAAGCATTTCGTTTAACTTTAAAATCATTAAAAAACAACCACACATATATTTTGAACAAAATTGAGTTATTTAAAAGCAATGGAGAAGTTTCATCTATACATGATTTAGCAGATTCATTAGATAAATTAGAAGCAGAGGATGAGGACTTTTCTGATCTGGGTGACTTCAGAACAGGTGGTAAAGTTCAAATTAATTTTGCTGATATGGATCTACCCTCCTGGGAATTTGATCTAAAAGCGGATCTAAAGGTTATTAGTGAATTACTCAATGTGATGGAAAAAATCATTCCTAAAGATGATGAAAAACTTCAAAGCCTCAATCAACATATCGCAAATAAAATTGCTAATCCTATTAATCCAGGAAACAAAAAAATATTAATTTTCACAGCTTTTGCTGATACCGCTGATTATTTATATGGTTATTTGTCACCCATATTAAAAGATCAGGGTATACATTGTGCAAAGGTAACAGGAAGTAACGGTGCGATTACTACCTTAAAAAAAGGATATGATTTTCAAACTATCTTGACGTTGTTCTCCCCTCTTTCCCTACAAAAAGAACAAGTAGTACCAGACGAACCTGAAGAGATTGATGTATTAATTGGCACTGATTGTATTTCAGAAGGCCAAAACTTACAGGATTGTGATTACCTGATTAATTATGATATTCACTGGAACCCTGTACGCATCATACAGCGTTTTGGTCGAGTTGATCGAATAGGCTCCAAAAATAAAGTAATACAGTTGGTTAATTATTGGCCTGACATCTCTTTAGATGAGTATATTAACCTAAAAGAACGTGTAGAAAACCGCATGGTCATTGTCGACGTTACAGCAACGGGCGATGATAATGTTTTGTCAGCACAGGCTAATGATGTTTCATACAGAAAAGAGCAATTGCAGCGTTTACAGGACGAAGTGATTGAAATGGAAGATTTAAAAACAGGAGTCAATATTACCGATTTAGGATTAAATGATTTTCGAATGGATTTGGTTAATTATGTTAAACATCATGGAGATTTAGACGACCTACCGGGTGGCATGCATGCTGTGTTACCTGCATGTCCTGAAAAGGGATTATATCCCGGTGTTGTATTTACTTTAAGAAACAGACAACAAAGCATAAACATAAACCAACATAATCGTTTGCATCCCTACTATTTGGTTTATATCAACAAAAAAGGCGAGGTCATCACAGATCATACGGCAGTCAAGCAAATATTGGATTTGCTTCGGGCGAATTGTAAAGGGATCAATAATCCTATATTAGATATCTGTGGACACTTTAATATGAAAACAGATGATGGCCGTAACATGGGCTATTATTCAGATTTATTGAGTAAAACAATCCAATCGATTATTCAAGTCAAAGAAGAAAAAGATATCGATAGTTTGTTTACGCAACGTAAAACTACAGCATTAGTCGATTCAATCAAAGGATTAGATGATTTTGAGCTTCTTAGCTTTATCGTGATAGAAGGAGCCAACCGTGCTTGATTTGCTGGCTTTTCCTGATAATGCCGCTGTAAACAAACAGATAACCAAAAAAAAATTATTTGAATGGACTCAAGCGAATACAACGATTAAAAATCTATTTGCAGCACAAGTTGAACGAATAATTTGGGCTTATAAACTGTCTCCTGAAACTATCAATTTATCCTCAAAAGAGGGCATTGAAGAAATTCAGATATTTGAGATTTTTCTTAAAGGCAGTGAACTTAACAATGAACTCTTAAAAACCATTGATAAGGCCATACCTTCCCCTATTTTCTTTGTGATTTATGATGACCAAAGTATTCAGTATCGAGCGACATATAAACGGGTTAGCGATGCCGATTCAACCAAGTGGTTAGTTGGGGATTATTTTGAAAGTGCCTGGATAATTAAGCGATATCAAAAGTCCGATTTACCACAAGCATTGGATTTGAAAAGCCTTTATTATTCACTCTTGCAAGCGTTAATTCCCCTAACTAAACGTCAAGATGAATCCATTGAGCAGCTCTTAACTCGCTATCAGGCTTTGAATCAATTAGAGCGAAAATCAGAGCAATTGCAAAAGAGATTGCATCAAGAGAAACAGTTTAATTATAAAGTTGAAATTAATGCGCAGTTGCGCGATGTAAAAAAACAAATTGAACAATTAAGAGATTAAATAAAGAGGTTGAATACGCATGAATTCTTTGAAGATGCACAGTAAAAATATTACAGAAGATAATATTGAAAAAATAGCGTCATTATTCCCTAATTGCCTAACTGAGGCTATAGATGCTCAAGGGCAGTTAAGAAAAAAGATTGATTTTGATTTGCTGCGGCAAGAATTGTCTCGAGAAATTGTGGAAGGACCTCAGGAGCGTTATCAATTAAACTGGCCAGGGAAAAGACAGTCACTGTTAACTGCTAATTCACCTATTGCTAAGACACTTCGCCCCTGCCGTGAAGAGAGTGTTGATTTCGATAAGACAAAAAATCTCTTTATCGAAGGGGACAATCTAGACGCCTTAAAACTGCTTCAGGAAACCTATCTTGGCAAGGTAAAAATGATTTACATTGATCCTCCGTATAACACTGGCAATGATTTTATATACAACGATAACTTTACCGAGTCTATTGATGATTATCTGCATAATTCAGGGCAAAAAGATAATGAGGATAACAGGCTTATAGCTAATAAAGATTCTAATGGCCGCTTCCATTCTAATTGGCTGAGCATGATGTATTCTCGGCTTAAATTAGCCAGAAATCTTCTTAAAGACGATGGCATAATTTTTATCAGCATTGATGATAATGAAGTAAATAACTTAAAAAAAATATGTGATGAAATATTTTCTGAAGAAAATTGTATTGGCATATTAACCTGGAAAAATAAATATGGTGCTGGAGCAAAAACAAAAGGCTTTATTGAAGTACATGAATATATTCTTTGTTACTCCAAAAAAGATATTAATAATATTTCATCGAAATTAAACCAAGAACAAATTAATGAATATAAAAACAAAGATGACAAATTCATGACTCGAGGAGGCTTTGTTACCCAGCCATTAATGACTAATAGCTTGGATGATAGAGATAACTTACAATACTCAATTAAGTATAATGAAGAGACAATTACTCCAAGAAAACAGTGGGTCTGGAGTAAAGCTAGATTGCTCGAGGCTATTAAAAATGATGAAGTGGTTTTTAAGAAGAAAAATAACGGCGAATATAGTGTAAGAGCAAAAGTTTATTTGAAAGATGAAAATGGAAAAATAAGAAAAGGGAAGCCGTTATCACTGTTAAATGGCCCATTTAATCAGGAAGGCACTAAAGAAGTTGAAGAACTATTAGGAAAAAATATTTTTAGTTTTCCGAAACCATTAAATCTTATTAAATATCTATTTAGTTTTACCGTTAATGATAAAGAAGAAAATGATGGTATTTATTTGGATTTTTTTTCTGGTTCTAGTACTTCAGCACATGCATTGTTTGATCTGAATGCTGAAGATGGAGGGAATAGAAAATTCATTCAAATACAGCTACCTGAAAAATGTGATAATAAAAGCACCGCCTTTAAAAACAAATATACTAATATTGCTGAAATCAGCAAAGAACGAATACGTCGCGCCGGAATAAAAATCAAAGAAGAAAATGCAAATAAAGAATATGTTGAAAAGCTAGATATTGGCTTCAGAGTTCTCAAAATCGACTCAAGTAACATGACTGATGTATATTACACGTCGAACACGATTTATCAGGATTTATTGACCTCACACACCGATAATGTAAAACCTGATCGAACTCCAGAAGATTTACTGTTTCAAGTCCTACTAGACTGGGGCGTCGGTTTAAGCCTGCCAATCGCAAAAAAAATTATCCATGATCGTGAAGTATTTTTTGTCGATGAAGATGCTCTTGTTGCTTGCTTTGATAACAATGGAAAAATAACAGAGGAATTTGTCAAAGAGCTAACTCAATATAGCCCTCTCAGAGTCGTATTCCGAGATGCATGTTTTGCTTCAGATAATGTCAAAATCAATGTGACGCAAATATTTAAACAGCTATCTCCGCATACTGAGGTTAAAACCATTTAAGGATTTTAAGTTAAATGATGAAGTTAAAATTTAAACATCAAGCTTATCAGGCAGAAGCAGTTAATGCAGTGATAGAGTGTTTTAAAGGCCAGAAGAGACATGAAGGAATTTTGTACCGAGTCGATCCTGGAATTCAATCCAATGGCCAAATGGATATGTTTGATGAGTCTGGTTTTAAAAACGCTGATTTAGATATCGATGAAGCTCAAATTTTAAAGAATATCCAAGCGATACAAAAAAAGCAAAATATCCCAGTATCGGCACACCTTAGTAAAAATGCTATTGCGCTGGTAAATCTTGATATAGAAATGGAAACTGGAACAGGTAAAACCTATTGCTACATTAAAACGATCTTTGAAATGTATAAGCAGTATGGCTGGTCTAAGTTTATCATTATCGTACCAAGTATTGCTATTCGTGAAGGTGTATATAAAAGTTTACAGATTACCAGCGAGCATTTTCTTGAACAATATAGTAAAAAAGCAAAGTTTTTTATCTATAATTCCAAGGAGCTTCACAATATAGAAAGTTTTTCCTCCGATGCAGGGATTAATGTGATGGTTATCAATGTGCAGGCGTTTAATGCAACAGGTAAAGATAACCGTCGAATATATGAAGAACTGGACGATTTTCAAAGCAGAAGACCCATTGATGTTATCAAAGCAAATCGCCCTATTTTAATATTAGATGAGCCACAAAAAATGGAAGGCGGAAAAACATTAAACTCCTTAGAAAAGTTTAATGCCTTAATGGTGTTGCGATATTCCGCTACTCATAAAACAACACATAATAAGATATATCGTCTTGATGCTTTAGACGCTTACAATCAAAAACTTGTTAAGAAAATATCCGTTAGAGGTATTACAGTAAATGGATTGAGTGGAACCAATGCTTATCTATATCTTGAGTCAATTGAACTATCAACGTCAGCTCCTATAGCAAGAATTGAATTTGAAGTAAAACAAAAAACAGGCCTTATCAAACGTATCATTAAAAAACTCAAAAAAGGTGATAATTTGTTTGACCACTCGAATGGGCTTGCAGAATATGACGGTTATGTAATTAGTGATATTAATGCAATTACCGACACTGTGAGTTTTACGAATGGGGTCGAAATCAGTGCTGGTGAAGCGCTCGGCAACGTTAATGAAAGTACATTACGTCGTATCCAAATACGTGAAGCAATACGCGCCCATATAGAGAAAGAACAAACTTTGTTTTATCAAGGCATAAAAGTACTAACCTTATTTTTTATTGATGAAGTAGCCAAATATCGTAAATATGATGAGCACAGCCAGGTTGATGGTGATTATGCCGAAATGTTTATGGAAGAATATAAGGCATGTCTTGATGACCTCGATTTATCTGATAGACATGAGTATCAAAAGTATCTAAATCAACATGATGTCAATCAAATACATAATGGTTATTTCTCTATTGATAAAAAAACCAAGCAATATGTTGATCCAAAAACAAATAGGGATAAAGAAACGGATGATGTAGATGCTTATGATTTGATTCTTAAAGACAAAGAGCGGTTGTTATCATTTGACGAGCCCGTTCGTTTTATATTTTCACATTCTGCTTTGAGAGAAGGTTGGGATAACCCTAATGTTTTTGTCATTTGTGCTTTAAAACATAGTGATAACCAAATATCTCGAAGACAAGAGGTTGGTCGAGGTCTCAGACTAGCAGTTAACCAGCATGGTGAGCGCCAAGACCATCCTTCAACAGTTCACGAAATCAATCGACTTACTGTAGTAGCGAGTGAAAGTTATAAGGAGTTTGTGAGTGCATTACAAAAGGACATTAGTGAATCACTAACGGAAAGAGCCAGAAAAGCAAGTGTTGACTATTTTACGGGCAAAGTGATTATACAAAACAATCAACAACACGAATTATCTCTTTCTGAAGCCAAGGATATTTATCACTATTTAATTAAGCATGATTATATTGATACCGATGATAGCATTACTCAAAAATTTCATGATGATTTGGAATGTGGAACATTAGTAGAATTTCCTGAGTCACTGAGTGCCATCGCGGATCAGGTTGTTGAATTAATTAAGGGGGTATATAGCGATGCACTACTACCATCTATCGTCAACGATCGTAAGTTTAAAATTAATCCGTTAAACGAAAATTTTCACAAAAAAGAATTCAAAGAGCTCTGGAATAGAATAAATCAAAAAGTAACGTACAATGTACATTTTGATTCAAATGAGCTTATCCAAAAATGTGTGGCTGAACTGGATAAAAATCTAAAGGTGAGCCCCTTATCCTATACAATTCAAACTGGAGAGCAGCTAGACACATACAGTACCGATGAATTAAAACAGCAAAAAGGTTTTATTCTTAAAGAAACATCATCACATTATGAAAACAGAGATACCGAATCAAAGGTTCGCTATGATTTGGTTGGGAGCGTGGTTGATAACACCCAATTAACCCGAAAAACAATTGCCACGATCTTATCCAAGATAGAACAGAAAACTTTTGCTAAGTTTAAACAAAACCCTGAAGAATTTATCAGCCAAGCAACAAAGATAATCAACGATCAAAAAGCCTCTCAGGTCATTGAACATCTCGCTTACGATACTTTAAATGACAAGCATGATTTGGATATTTTTACTGGCGCTCAAATCAAGGAGGATTTCAGTCTTGCTGGAACACCCCTGCGCAGTCATATCTATGATTATGTTATTACAGATTCAGATGTAGAAAGAAAATTTGTTGAAGAGTTAGATACAAGTTCTGAGGTTGTGGTTTATGCAAAATTACCAAGAGGTTTTACTATACCAACTCCTGTAGGTGATTATAACCCTGACTGGGCGATCGCATTTAAAGAGGGAGCTGTCAAACACATTTATTTTGTTGCTGAAACTAAAGGCACCCTGTCTTCAATGCAACTACGGGAAATCGAGCAACATAAAATCAACTGTGCCAGGAAATTTTTTCATCGTTTAAATAAGAATATTAATGAAAATAAAGTTAGATATGATGTGATTGATAGCTTTTCTGCATTAATGGAAGTTGTTGGTTCCTCTTAAGATAATAGTAAGACATGTGGTGTTTCTTATTTGGAAACTGGGCAGCAAATCTCGGGAAACTAGGTAAAATCTCAAAATACAATGGCATAACATAAAAAATTCTTCAGTTTATTACAAGATATCCTCTCTTAGCAGGTATGCTGTTACTGATGCTTTTTTCAAGAGGAAATTTAAAATCACTAAAATCTGAGTTTTTAATTGTAAAGTTATTTTTATGTTCTGCCTATTTTTGAGGATATAGCTTCGAACAAAGTTTTCTAAATAATAAACAGTGTCTTCTTCTAGCTCTTTGCGGTATAAATCAGGGTTACGCTGAATAATACTGCTGATCCAGGAAATACCGTCAGAAGCAAAATTACTTCCTATGTCATTAAGTAGTTTTGCGATTGAATATAAAACAACACTATTATTACCGATATCATTGGAAACTTTTTTAAAAAAAGTTCGTTCCCGATCTTTTAATGAATGCCATTTCTTAGTTCCTGCTTTCCATTGGAATACTAATAGGTAATTATGAATAATAGCTCTGTAATCTCTGTGTATATTTTCGTTAGAGCAGAGCTTGACAATGTGGGGATAGAATATCTGCCATATAACCCAAAACTCATCGTATTGGCTCAGTACATCTTCCGCGCAAACAAGTTCATTCAAAAGATTCGTTACCATCTCTCTAGCAGGTCTATCACTAATAAGTTCAGCAAAGGGTAGAATATAAGACTCAATTTCTGTTTTTTCCGATGTGAGAATAAAATGAGCAAATTTATTAAAGAATTTTTGCTCAAGGCTATGATTACGACACCCATTTCTGTCTTCTGTTCTCATAGTAGCTATAAGGACAGGTATAATATCGGCTAGGAATTTCTTATGGTTTGAATCGGGTGTTTTCAAAGGAATTAATAGAAAAGCAGTCATTAGGGTAGCTGGCAGTATCGCACTAACATTTTCTATATCACGATAAGTAAGTTGATTAGAAATAAATTGCTGAATTTCTTCTGCATGCTTTTTTTTGAAAAAGTCTATTAAAGAAATTATTGAGGTATGGTTTATTTTTACTTTATTTTTTTTACGAATCAACTTAGATATATTATCAAACTTTGGTTTTAATAATAAATATCCATACAATAGAGCATTGGCATCATGAGAATATTCATTCCATAACTCTAAAATTGCGGATGTTGCATAGTCGGAGACTTTTTGATTACCAATTGTTTGAGAATCGAACAGTAGCAGCAAGAGTATCTCTTTAATTTTTTCACGGTCTTTAGGAAACTGTTTCAATAGAAGTGGTAGGCTGCTGATTGCTACATCTAAACCGTCGTTGAATTGATATTTATAGTTTTCTCTTAAGGGCATTGATGAGTATTCAAGAATAATCTCTTTGCAAAATTCAGCATCCTGAGTACTAAGTTGGTTAGAGTGGTCTCGTAGAAGAATACTACATGCATATGCTGGGATTTGACGTTCAACGTAAATATAGGGTCTATCGTCAATGTTATATTTTTTTAAGTGTTCGATAACCTCTTTAGTTTCAGAAAGTATTAGCTTATGATCGTTTTCATATTGAGGATAATCCTTGGCTTTATCGTTATTTTCAAGTTTATAACTTGACCATAATTGGAGAGATAAATATTTATTATTCTCCGAGATCTTTGTTAATGCATCTTTGCTGTACTGACTTAATACCGGATCTAGTTCTGGATTAAAAGTAATGAGAATCTGATCGCCTTTTTTTTCGGTGCTGATTTTCATTTTCCTTATATCCATTCTTGCCAGGCAAAGTCTCCATGGTTTGTCGTAATCTGTTTCATTTGAAACAGGAGATAAGTTTGCATAGTATTCATCAAATATCTTCCATAAAACTTCCTGTCTCTTAAGCGTTTCTTCCTCTGTTTCTCCGTGAATGTTGAGTTGGTATTTAAGAGCTTGATTTTCAAGAGAAAAGCTTCGATGCTCATCATTACATGTTTCTAAACGTTCGTTTTTGAATATACCTATAGAGTCATGGCACATGGAATACAAACTCCTCGCACTTTTATCGAGTTGCATTCTGGACGAATCAAAAATGAAGAAATCTTCTGTTTGAAAAAGTATTTTAGCGACATTGAACATTTTGGTGGGATAAGCAAGAACAACACTTACTATAATGGCAGTGATCGATGTTGATCGCGAATTTTTTAAGAGGTAAAAACATAAATTTTCTAAAGCTTCAGGAGATGCTTCTTTTGAAAATGTTAAAAGCCATCGTTCCAGAGCCATATGGATAGACTCTAAGATATTTGGCATTGATTGAGTACCACGATAAATATTCCAAATCTCATGTCCAATGTATTGTTTTACAGATTGGCCAGTTTCATCAATAAGAACGTCTATTTCTCCTACTTCATTACTAAATCTTGATTTAGCAAAATGTTCAATTGATCTATTTGTAAACGATAGAATAAAGTCAATCGTTGCATTAAAAGCTGTTTGAAGAAGTATTAGAACAGGAGTTTGAAAAGCGCTTGACGGGTAATATTCTTGATAACACATTTTAAGACCACAGCACGTTTCTATATCAGATAAGTGAGCGCAAGAAGAGGGGATTTTATTGGGGGCTGCAAACCAAAAATAATCGGCTAATTTTAATACTTCTTCTGGTATGTTTTTTGCTACTTCGGAGCTATTAATAATCGAGGATAAAATTGCTTTCACTAATTCATTGTATTTGCCTATATTATCGTTATCTTTCGTGGATATTACTTCCTCGATAATTTGGGTCAGCTCTTCCTTTATCTCACCAGCACCATTAAGAATAGTTCTAATTATTTTCTTACCTAGCTCGGATCGTAGGCTATAATTGAAACCATATTCACTAATCGATACTTCGTAATAGAAAAGTGCACATTGACTTGCTTTTTTTGTGATATCTCCAGTCTTATAACTCCGGTTCCAATCATCAAACATTGAAATAATTATATCCAGATTTCGCAACTTTATTTTTTCTTTATGTTTGTCGATAAAACTTATTGTTGTGCTCCATCCACTTCCTTTGGGAATTGTAAAAATTGTTTCCAATACCTTAGAATTTTTTCCTGAAAAGCCCAACTGCTTTAGAGAACCCTCATCTACTGTTTTGCAAGCAATTCTTAGTAAGAAGATAACCTTGTATAATAAGTCTTGATCAAATTTGTCGTATTCATCTGAGGGCTTTGGCTCAATAAGTAATTCATTCTCAAATTGCTCAAAGAACACTTGGGAATAGTCTGAAAGAAGAACTGAAACCAAGACTTCATCTCGCCAATGATTATGAATGTGTGTATTTTGAATAGTGAACTCAATTAGCTGTTTTGCATTCTCAACATTATCGAAAAGTTTATCAGAAAGCCAATTTCGAAAAGATCGTCGAATAGCTAGAGAGTCTCCGATATCGTTATAAAAACATTCATAATCTGGAAACGCACAGAATGATCGGTTAATGAGTTTTTCAAGAGCCCATTCTTCATAGACGTCATGGGTTATAAAATATCCCCCTGTATTTGATTCAAATTTAATGATTTCATCTTCTTCAAGCTTTTTTAATGCCTTATTATCAGGGTCATTAATTTTAACCAAAAATCCACCATCATTCGCTCTTTGTTTTGCAATCCTCAAAAAACAGTCTTCTCTACGCCGATGTAGATTATTCTCTTGATAGCTTGAGTTTTGGATATGTTTTAACCAGATAATATTTTTGAAATCTGAATAATTAATGTCATTTTTTAGTGAACTATAGTTTTTCAGATACTCATTTAGATATAAAGGAATTTGCAAAAGACATAACAATCTCTCATTTTTGGGCAGATTAAATTCTTGTGTTTTAGATATTTTCGTTAGCTCTTCATGTGTAAGCAATGGGATATTAAGAGATTTAAAATTTGTTACACAATATTCTTCTAATTGAAATCTGAGATCATCAAGATAACTATGTCTTACAGTAAAAAGTATCTTCCAATCATTATCAACAAGTTCTGTGAGGAACAACTGAAAGACATTTTTATCCTCAATCTCCAAAAACTTTTCAGCTGAATCAAAGATAATGTATTTTTCTGGTATATCTCTATGTTCGCTAATGAATTCTGAAGAAGTAATTTCCCCATACGCTTTAAAAAGTCCATTGATGTGAGAAATATTCTTGAATAAAGCAGCTTTAAATAAAAAAAAGGGAATTGATTCTTTTACATTTTCATAAAGTTCTTTAGTAACTGCTGTTTTTCCAACACCTGTACCCCCATAAACTATTACCAACGGAGAAGTTTGGAATATATCCTTTATTTGTTTAACAATTTTAGAACGATCAAATTTAATTTTCTTTTTGCCAAAAAAAATTTCAGATTGAATTGGTTTCAGGATGGAGTCAGTGTTTAACCTTATTTCGGCAATAGAGTCGAGAATACCTTTCTTTAAACTGAAGAAATGTTCCACAACATTAAATTGTTCACAAACGAAAGGAGATTCAAAATAACTTGCTGTTCTCCAATCAATGGCAATATTGTTGGTTTTGGCGTATTTCTCAATATCGGTTTTATAGCTTGGATCAGTTTTTTTTGCATGCTGGCCAAACTCCTGATTTGTGTAAAGAATTATTTTATTTACTTCGGGATATCTCTGTTTGGTTATGTTTATTGAACCAATTAAGTCAGCTTTATTTTTAGATAATCCTGTCTCGTAGAATTTTGCTTGCCATCCGATAACAAACCCATCTTTCTCAATAGGGTTTGTTTCTATTCCTGCATGATTTTTAAAGCGGAATATACCAATGTTTTTGTCAAACTCTTTGCAGAAGAGAAGATAACATAGGCGCTCGAAAGCCGATTGCTTATCATCACTAAATTTTGTCCTGAAATTATCCCAGTTAATATCAGCTATTCGATTTTTCATATCATTTCTTTAACTATGACTTCCTATAACAAACCTAATTTCTCAACCCTCGAATTATACTAACCCCACATCCAACAATCTGGGCTTGTAGTTCGTTGAAACCAACGCGGATATTAGCCCAATCCTCGTTAAGTGCAATTAACTCAAACTGCCGTGCCTCTTTAGAAGCAGATAATTGCTTATACTTACGTATAATAACCTCCTGCTCTCCCTCAATCAAAGCTACCACAAAATCACCAGGTTTAGGGCTTGTATCAGGATCTACGATGAGGACATCATTAATCCGAAACTCCGGTATCATACTTTCATCTTGAATCCGCAATGCGAAAGCATTTTTGCTAATACTGTCACTGAGAACTGAACTTACAGGAACAAATTCAACTTTGGTATCAACATCCTCTTTAATTTTTTGGATGCAGTTATCAGGAGCAGTTGCTTGTTTGTAATCCAAGACAGGAATCAATGCACCCATGCCAAGGGATTTAGTCATCTTCCCTTCACGATTATCAGTTAAACACATCAAATATGAAGCAGATACTTCCAGCACATCGGCCAATAACTTTATCTCAGTGGGGCCAGGCGTACGGTCCCCTCGTTCATAATTATTAATACGGGAGATTTTCAATTCACCTGTCAATTCAGCCAATGCCTTTCTCGTCAGTCCTTTGGCCTTTCGTTCACTCATGATTCTTTGGCCGATTTTCTCTTTGATGTTCATATCCATTCCACGGTATTTGGCAAATAAATTAATTCATTTACCCATTGACTATTGCTCATTATGTGTTATTTTGAGATCCATTAATTACTCGTTTCGAGTAATTAAGCTCATTAAGAGCCATTTTTAGCCTTTTATTCTCAAAATGGTATCACATGTTTCATTGGTCGCTAAGACTTTAAGTTAAGGAATAACGGATTATTTATGTACTTTACAGTGAATGATCAGGAATTGGGTGCGCTCTGTGGCCTTTCATATATCCAACAAATTACTTACTTAAGAGGAATTCGACCTTACATGGATCGCAATACACTCATAGTAGGAATTAAGCGACGAATTAGTTACCAATCGTTAGCAGAGGTACTTTATATTGAACCCCATCAAGGGATTAAAGAATCAGGGAGTCCTAGCCGTCAGCAAATTCGCCGAGCCATTAAAGGGCTTGAGCGGTCAGGGCTTATTGCTATTCAGTCTTTCGATAAACATCTTATTTTAAAATGCCTTTTAGCGGATATCCGTTATTGTGTCCAAAATAAACCCGACACAAACCCGACACAGCAAGTAGACACAAAGCCGCACACAAAATCTCTTGTTTATACAGGAAATTCTGGAGATACAGAGGTAAAAGCCGACACAGATAAAATCATAAAAGCCGACACACCTCTAATAATAGAAAATAATTATATTTATTTATTACAACGCTTCGACCACTTCTGGCGTATGTACCCTGAGAAAAAGTCACGTGAGCGTGCCTTTGAAATATTTAAACAAATCAATCCCGATGAGCCTTTACTCCAAAGCATGTTGCAATCTCTTGATCAGCAAATCAAAGCCCGTACAGAAAAAGAAGCGCATGGAGAATGGGTTCCGGCATGGAAGTTTCCAGCCAACTGGTTATCTCAAAGATGTTGGGAAGATGAAGTCAAAATTGAATTAACGCAGGAGAAAAGGAATGAGAAGTGCGGCCCAAATACTAAGGACAGAGCCATTGATCCATTCTGGAATCCAGAAACAGGAGACGCGGCAATCACCAGTGAAGACGAATACCAGCAATCAAATGTCGTCAACCTGCAATGCTACCGAAAGTAGAAAAAAGTGTATTGAGAATCTTTTTACGCGCTTCGCGGTCTTCTACGGACATTTATGGCGCAGTCAGTTTAAAAGTGATGGTTTCTTGGAGTTTGCCAAGAAGGAGTGGCTCGAAGGTTTAAGTCAATTCAGTGATGAGATTTTGAATCAGGTCATTATTGATTGTCGCGATCATTGCGAAATGCCTCCTACCCTGCCGCAAATGATTGGTTTTTGTCGTGATATTAAAAAGCGAAATGCTTTTTATGTCGCACTCGAAAAATATCAACCAGCCAGTAAAGAAGTGGTTGAAGAGAATATCAGGCAGTGCAAAGCCTTTTTATTTAAATAGCAGAAGGAAAAACGATATGTTGGTTTTAACAAGAAAAATTGGCGAATCCGTTGTTATAAGTGAGGACATTTACTGCACTGTTGTGGGTTATCGTGACGGTGAAGTTCGCCTTGGGTTTGATGCCCCTCAATCGATTCCAATTCACCGTGATGAAATTCAAAGACGCATTTATCGGGAACGCCAGAAAGATCAATCGTTCAATGACTCTCCTCCCCATAAAAAAAGCATTGTTGACCGCTTAATTAGCAAATTCAAGCACGAGTTGAAATCTGCTTAAAAAGCATCAAGTAATTGAGGATTATACCGTATGAAAGCACAAGAAGAACAAGCGATAACGGTTAAAGACCGCGCCCGTGAAAAGCTAAGACGTGACTTGGGCGGCATGATTGAACAAGCTTTAAGGGATCCTAAAACCGTTGAAATCATGCTCAATGCGGATGGAAAGCTTTGGCAAGAACGGCTTGGTGAAGCCATGCGTTATATAGGGAATATCAATGAAGGTCGTGCTGAATCCATCATCAAAACTATTGCCGGTTTTCATGGAAAAGAAGTAACCCGCATGAAGCCTTTGTTGGAGGGAGAATTGCCTCTGGATGGATCACGTTTTGCTGGACAACTGCCTCCAGTTGTTTCAAGTCCAACCTTTGCCATCCGCAAAAAAGCTTTATCGGTTTTTACACTCAATGACTATGTTCAATCGGGAATTATGACCGAAGCACAGTGCGAGGTTATTAAACAAACCGTTTCTTCACACCGAAACATTTTAGTCATTGGTGGCACAGGTTCTGGCAAAACCACATTGGTGAACGCCATTATCAATGAAATGGTTATTCATGCACCTGAAGAACGGATTTTTATCATTGAAGATACAGGAGAAATCCAATGTGCGGCTAAAAATTGTGTTCAATACCACACAACACTTGATGTCAGTATGACCCAGCTTTTGAAAACAACTCTTAGGATGAGACCTGATCGAATCATTGTTGGTGAGGTTCGCGGTAGCGAGGCACTTGACTTGCTTGATGCCTGGAACACCGGACATGAGGGAGGAACAGCCACATTGCATGCCAATAACTGTCTTGCAGGACTTCATCGGTTGAAATCACTCATCACCAGAAATCCGGCTGCACCTTCTGAAATCGAACCTTTAATTGGCGAGGCTGTCCATTGTGTCGTACACATCTCAAGAACCCCGCAGGGACGACAAATTCAAGAAATCATCAAAGTTCATGGTTATGAAAACGGTCATTACATCATCGAAAAACTTATTTAGGAGAAAATGAATGAATCAAACAACTCTGTTTAATCAAAAGAATTACTGGATAATGGGATTAATCGTTTTACTTTTGTTGTTAATCACCCATCCTGCTGCTGCATCTTCTGCAGGCGGAGGACTTCCCTTCGACTCATGGCTGACTAAAATTCAAAAATCCATTACAGGCCCTTTTGCCTTTAGTGCTGCCATCATCGGATTAGTTGCAGCAGGTGCGACGCTTATTTTTGGCGGTGAATTAAATGGATTTATGCGATCTCTTGTCTTTTTTGTATTGGTGCTCTCATTTCTGGTAGCAGCTCAAAATACCATGACGGCAATTACTGGCAAAGGCGCTGAAATTTCTAAACCATCTGTTGGGATCGTTGCAACGGAGTCTCATCCATGAGTCTTCGTACCATCCCCATACGCCGATGTGGAAACCGCCCAAGTTTGTTTATGGGCGGAGACCGTGAGCTAGTCATGTTCTCAGGGCTTTTGTCAGCAATCCTAATATTTGCAGCTCAAGACTGGCTGGCAGCCTTTGCAGGTTGTGTCATGTGGTTTCTATCCCTGAAAGGGCTTCGTTTAATGGCAAAATCCGATCCTTATATGAGGGCTATATATCTAAGGCAAAGACGTTACCAAGCCTATTATTCCGCCCGTTCAACTCCTTTCAGAGTAAATAAAAGAGGTTATCTATGATTGCATTAACCACTTTTTTAATTAGCACCACAGGACTTTTATTTTTGAGCTGCCTCTTTTGGGAAATTCGCCTGAAAAGCCGTAAATACCATTTAAAAAAGCATCGCCATAATTCAGGAGGTACTGCTGATTTACTCAATTATGCCTCAGTGGTTGATGATGGCGTGATTGTCGGTAAAAACGGGGCCTTTATGGCAGCCTGGCTATACCAGGGTGAAGACAATGCCAATACCACGGATGAGGCTCGTGAGATGGTCTCGTTTCGAATCAATCAGGCAATGTCTACTATGGGCAATGGCTGGATGGTTCATGTAGACGCTATAAGACGAGCGGCTCCAGGTTATAGTGAACGCGCTCATTCTCATTTTCCAGACGCAATTTCTTTAGCGGTTGATGAGGAAAGAAGGCAATTATTTGAACGCATGGAAACCCTATATGAAGGGTATTTTGTGATTACCTTGACCTGGTATCCGCCGGTGATTGCCCAAAAGCGTTTTGTGGAATTGATGTTTGATGACGAAGGATTGAATCTCAGCCAAAAGGCAAAGACGCATCAACTGATAGAGGAATTCAAACAAGCCTGCAGAAACTTTGAGTCACGACTAAGTTCAGCCCTTAACCTCGAACGACTGAACGCTGAACAACATCGTGATGAATATAATAATACCCTGCTTCAGGATAACTTCTTAAGGCATCTTCAGTATTGTGTCACAGGACTTAACCATCCGGTCAATCTTCCTAAAAACCCGATTTACCTTGATGGGTTAATTGGTGGTCAGGAATTAACACCGGGGATTACTCCTAAAATTGGCCGGAAATTCATTCAGTGTGTGGCGATTGAAGGTTTTCCAATGGAGTCTTACCCTGGCATTCTAACCGCCCTAACTCAATTGCCGGTTGAATATCGTTGGAGTTCTCGTTTTATTTTTATGGATTCACATGAAGCGGTGGCGCATTTCACCAAATACCGTAAAAAGTGGAAACAAAAAGTCAGAGGTTTTTTCGACCAGGTGTTTAACACAAATTCAGGTGTGATTGATGAAGACGCGCTCAATATGGTGAATGACGCACAATCAGCCATTGCAGAAACCAACTCAGGCATGGTGGGTCAAGGCTATTACACCTCAGTTGTCATTTTGATGAATGAAGACCGTGATTTAGTCGAAAAAACAGCCCTTTTGATCGAAAAGAACATCAATGCCTTGGGATTTTCGGCAAGAACAGAAACCATTAATACCATGGATGCCTTTATGGGCAGTCTTCCAGGACATGGTGTTGAAAATATAAGACGGCCTTTAATCAACACCATGAATTTGGCTGACTTGATACCGACCTCCAGCATTTGGACCGGCGAAAACAAATCCCCTTGCCCACTGTTTCCACCACTATCCCCTCCATTAATGCATTGTGTCACCACGGGGAACACACCCTTTCGGCTGAATCTTCATGTCAGAGACTTAGGACACGGTATTATGTTTGGTCCTACACGCTCCGGGAAATCGACTCACTTAGGTTTAATTGCACTATCCTGGCGCCGCTACAAAGATGCACGCATTTATTCATTTGATAAAGGGATGTCCATGTATCCCACGTGTAAGGCCAGTGGCGGAGAGCATTACACTATTGCGGATAAAAACTCGCTCCTCTCATTTGCACCATTACAGTTTTTATCAACCAAAGCAGACAGAGCTTGGGCTATGGAGTGGATTGATACGATTCTTGCCTTAAACGGGTTAAATACCACGTCTGCCCAACGCAATGAAATTGGCCACGCCATTATGAGCATGCATCAGAGTGGCTCGAAAACCTTATCTGATTTGGTCATGACCATTCAAGATGAACCCATCCGTGAAACTCTGAAGCAGTACACGATCGATGGATTGATGGGCCATTTATTGGATGCCGAAACCGATGGTCTAGGACTGTCCTCATTTATGACCTTTGAAATTGAGCATCTTATGGGGTTGGGTGAGAAATTTGCTTTGCCTGTATTGCTGTATCTGTTTCGGCGCATTGAAACATCACTGGATGGCAGGCCAACCCTGATTTTACTCGATGAAGCATGGCTGATGTTGGCACACCCGGTATTTAAAAACAAAATTGCCGAATGGCTTGATTCCATGGCCAAGAAAAATTGCGTGGTATTCATGGCAACGCAACATTTATCGCATGCCGCGAATTCTGGAATTTTAGACATCATTGTTGAATCAACCGCCACAAAAATCTTTTTACCTAATCTGTATGCACGAGATCCTGAAACACGCCTGATCTATGAACGTATGGGATTAAACCCTCGTCAGATTGACATCATTGCATCAGCTCAACCTAAGCGTGATTACTACTACGTCAGTGAAAAAGGACAACGCCTTTACCAATTGGCTTTAGGTCCAATGGCTTTGGCATTTGTGGGTGCCACAGATCCTGACTCCATCGAGCGAATGAAACAGCTTGAACTGAAACATGGCGCAGAGTGGGTCTCGTATTGGCTTTTAGAAAAAGGAATCACGATGAATCGATTTGGAGAAGCAGCATGAACCAATTAAAACAAAAGCTAAGTCTTAAAAAGAAAAAAAACGACTTAACTGATAATCCTTATCTCAATGCCAAAAGATCCTGGAATTTCCACACGGCAGGTCTTATGAAATCATTGCAAATATGGCAATTAGTCAGTTTGGGTAGTCTTTTAATCACTTTGGCTGCTATTGGCGGACTCATAACAATTGGAAGTCAGTCCAAATTTATCCCCTTGGTATTTCAGCAGGATGCCAGCGGCAATACGCTATCAGTCACTCGCGCAGATCGTGTCGGTGATGTAAGTATCGATGATTACCGAGCAGCTGCAGCCCATTTCATTGAAAACATCCGAATGGTCAGTGTGGATGTCGCACTGCAGAAAAAGGCTGTATTTCAAGTTTATTCCTATTTGAACCAAAACGATGCGGCATTGACCAAAGTTCAGGAATTTTACAGTGACAAACAACACTCCAATCCATTTGACCGAGCAGCGCATGAAATCGTCAGCATTGAAATACGCTCTGTCCTGCAAGAGTCTGAGGACACCTGGCAGGTTGATTGGGTCGAGACAGTAAGAAATCGTGACGGAACGCTTAAAGAAAAGCCCGCCCAGATGAAAGCACTTTTGACCATGTATCAGGATGGTGAGCTCAATGATGCATCTAATGAATCGATTTTAAAGAACCCTCATCTGATTTATGTCCGCGATTTCAATTGGTCTTATGACTTAAAGAATGGAGAAAATGCATGAAAAAAATAATTCTTACCTTCAGTTTAGTACTCCCTTTGACAAGCTTTGCTGTGGACAACACAGAGCTTGCTAATTTTTATTTTTCCAAAACCATTCCGGCACTCACGAATCAGGAAAAGCAGGCTTTAAGCATTGCAGAAGAATGGCAGAAGGGTGACAAAACCAGCAAGCCATTCCACTCTTCTGATGGCTCGGTAAGTTTTGTCTATGGTTCAGGCCAAATCAGAGTGGTATGTGCGCCATTACAGGTTTGCGACATTGCATTACAGCAAGGTGAACAGCTTAACGATATGAATGTCGGTGATCCACGTTTTTTGGTTGAACCTTCGATTACAGGTTCAGGCATGGATCAACAAATCCACCTGTTAATAAAACCCAAAGATGTTGGGCTAGATACTTCTCTAGTCGTTACTACAGACAGAAGAACCTATCATTTTAGATTGAAGTCCGATCAAAACGATTTTATGCCCTATGTCTCTTTTACTTATCCAGATGATGCGAAAGCAAAATGGCGTTTGATTCAGCACATGCAAGCACAACAGCGAAAAGCTAATACATTCACCGAAACCAACGAATATTTAGGCGACCTTCATTTCAATTACAGGATACAAGGCAATTCCCGATTTAAACCGGTTCGGGTTTATAACAATGGTGTGAAAACCATTATTGAAATGCCTGGAGGCATGTCTGAACGCGAAGCCCCGGCACTACTGGTCTTAAGAAATGGTGGTTTGTTTAAAAAACCAGAATCGGTGATGGTCAATTATCGTCTGCAAGGCTGCCGATATATCGTCGATACTGTATTCGACAAGGCAATATTGATTATCGGCAGTGGCTCTTCTCAAGAAAAAATTACCATTACGAGGTGCTAGAAATGAGGAAATTAAGTGTTTTATTGTTGGTAATTGTTTTGTCGAGCTGCGCAAGCATGCAGTATGGAAATTTTACAGTTGCCTCTCAGAGCAAAGATATTTATTTGGCTAAAGATGCTGCGTCACAACTCACACATATTTATCCGCCGGCTCAAAATACATTTTATATCAGTCAAAAAGTCAGTGATGGCTTTGGCATTAATTTGATTCATGAAATGCGAAACAAAGGCTACGGAGTGATTGAAAGTGTCCAACCAAGACAAAAAGCAAATTTGTTTTATGTGGTAGATGAGATTCGAAAAGGCGCTCTTTATCGAGTCAGCCTATATGTCGGCTCGCAAACCTTAAGCAGAGTCTATGTCAAAACTAAAGAACAAATCGCTCCAGCCAGCCCATGGTCACACAAGGAGTAATACTGATGAAACCAAATAACGATTTATTATCACCGAATAGTTCACCGCAAAAACTCAAAACAACAGGAGTCAAGCGTGTGAATAATATCCCTTTAGTGATAGCCATTGGCGTGTTGACCCTTTTTGTTGTGCTCATTGTCTTTGTTGCCCATAAGAGAGCCAATGCACAAAACCAAATCCCAGAGGCCATAAAAGTCACGGGACAGAAGAAAAATAACATGAATCTGGCCAATGAAATCGTTGGAAATCACAAAACCGGTGTGATGCCTGAGGCACTCATCATCAATCATGAGCAGGTACTTGAGTTACCTGTGGAGCAAAACTTCCTTCAAAAACAAGACATGGATAGTCAAAATGTATCGGATACGGAGCTGGAACGAATTCGTCAGGAAAAAACTCAAGCATTTGAAGAAGCGGTCAAAGCAAAAACATCAATTATGGTTGATAATCCTCACCTGAATACCAGAGAACGTATCAATACACACAGAGCCAATTCTGTTGCACCATTCGATGTCGATGGCGGCAGTTCCTTTAAAGAGCCACTTCAACTGCTCGAGGGACGACAAAATGCTAGACCCATGCCGCAAACCTTGGGCGGTGAGGAAAATGAAATGCGCTGGCATTTAAATTCACGACTCGAGAATCCCAACAGTAAATACGAGTTAAGAGCCGGAAGTGTTATTCCTGGAGTGATGGTAAGCGGTATTTCTTCTGAACTGCCTGGGCAAATCATCGGTCAAGTCTCCCAGAACGTTTATGATACGGCGACCGGTAAGTATCTTTTAATCCCACAAGGTACAAAGATTTTTGGTCTTTATTCCAGTGAGGTGAGCTTTGGTCAGAGTTCGGTGCTGGTAGCCTGGCAACGCCTTACTTTTCCAGATGGAAAAGCTTTGGATATTGGCTCCATGCCAGGAGCTGATAGCGCAGGTTTCGCAGGCTTTCGTGATCAAATTAATAATCATTACTTACGAATTTATGGTTCAGCTCTCTTGATGTCCGGTATCGTTGGGGGAATCAGTTACAGTCAAAACAGTAATCAGTCCAATCAGTATGGATTTAGCCCCCCTACAGCGGGCAGTGTATTAAGTCAGGCATTGGGTCAACAGCTAGGCGAAGTAACGTCACAACTGGTGGCAAAAAATCTGAATGTAGCACCGACTCTAAACATTCGTCCGGGTTATCGATTCAACATCATTGTCGTAAAAGATTTAACTTTTAGAAAGCCCTACCGGCAGTTCAGATAACAAAAAAGAGGAACTGTGATGAAACTTCGAATCCTGTTTGTTTATTTATGGACATTTAATGCCTGCTCCAATATGCCCGTGTTTGATTTACCCAATTACGTACAAAATGGAAAAATGCTACTGAATCAGATTAAAGAGTATAAAACTCAGGTTGATCAATACAACAACCAGATTCAGCAATATCAAAACATGCTGGATAACACCAAATCACTCACATCGTTTCAGTGGGACAATGCCAATGGGGTAATAGATAATCTGCTTGAATCGACCGATACGATTGATTATTACAAACAGGAAGCAGGTAGCCTTCAAGGTTACCTGGATAGGTATCAAAGTCAGGAATACTATCAAAAAACACCCTGCTTTAATGGCAGCAACCAGTGTAGCCCCGAAGAAATCCAGAAAATAAGGCAAAGTAAAATATCAGCTTCTGTTGCTCAAAAACGGGCCAATGATGCCATGCTCAAGGGAATTGATAAACAGCAGCAAAGTTTAAAAGATGATTCGGTAAAACTGCGCACCTTGCAATCTCAGGCTCAAACTGCCCAGGGGCAAAAACAAGCGCTCCAGGCTGCCTCGCAACTGGCAAGTCAACAATCCCATCAACTGCTTCAAATAAGAGGACTTTTGTTAGCACAACAAGGCGCACAAACCACAAAAGATGCAGCAGCCGCGAATAAGGAAGCCATACAAAACGCTGCTGATGAGCGTTTTAGATCGGGCAGCTACCATAAAAGTTCAGGTAAAAAATGGTAACTCATTTATAACAAGAGGAAGACAACAATGAAACGATTAGGATTATCCATAGCACTTTTAGCATTTCTGCTTACAGGCTGTGACAGCACTGAAACGAAAGCACAAAAGCATCTCGCATCGTTAACCTGCGACAGCTCCAAAGAAGGTAGGACAGCCGATGAACTCCAGGCCATAGCTGATGCTTGTTTTAAAGGCGGAAGTTACTCCAAAAGCTCAGGTATAAAGTGGTAATCCTATGAAAAAAAAGACAATCACTTATTTAATCGTATTCTTTTTAATTGGGTTCGCCATGTCCGCCCATGCTCAAAGCGGCATGGACAGCAGGGATTTGCTGGATAATATTCTGTATCGTTTTTCCAGTACAGCCTCTACATGGAGCCAAACCATATTAAGTTATGCACGATACCTTTTTTGGTCTCTGGCATTAATCAGTATGGTATGGACCTATGGGCTTATGTCATTACGAAGAGCGGATATTCAGGAATTTATGGCTGAAACGGTTCGATTTTTAGTGGTTGTCGGTTTTTTCTATTGGATTTTGGATAATGGACCTGCCATTGCAACCGCAATTATCGACTCCATGCGACAACTCGCAGCTAAGGCTTCCGGAATTGATACGCACATTTCCCCCTCTGACATTATTGACGTAGGTTTTGATATTGTCTCAAAAGCAATTGATAACTCGTCCCTCTGGTCCCCTGCGGCAACTACGGTGGGATTGATCGTTGCAGGGGTGATTCTGGTCGTTTTGGCACTAGTCAGTATTAACATGCTGATTATTCTGATTACTGCCTGGATTTTAACCTATGGCGGCATCATCTTATTAGGGTTTGGTGGCGGACGCTGGACTTGCGATATCGCGATTCAATACTACAAAACGGTGTTGGGTATTGCTTTACAGGCATTTGCGATGATTTTGATTATTGGTATTGGTAAGTCTTTTGTCGATCAATATTATGCCGATATGGCAAAAGACATTCTCTTAAAAGAAATGTTTGTGATGCTCGTTGTATCCATTATTTTGCTGATATTGATTAATAAAATCCCCCCTGTTCTTGCCAACATTGTATCAGGTGGCGGCGGAGGCAGCAGCGGTGGTATTGGTCTAGGTGGCGCTTTAGGTGCTGCCGGCATTGCAGGTGCCGCTTTGGCAAGCAGCGCAGGAGCTGTCAGTGCTCAAAGTGCAGGAGGCTTATCCGCTCTTCATGCGGCATTCAAAGCCGCTTCCCAAAGTATGGGTGCTGGTGATTTAGGTTCTGTGTCAGAAGGCAATGTCAGCTCCAAAACCGGCAGTGTGGCACAAGCCATGGGGCAAGCATCCAAATTTGCAGGTTCGTTCGGGTCACATTTGGCATCAGGGGCATTTGATGTGGCTCGTGAAAAGGCAAGTGCTGTAAAGGAGGCAATCGCTGCAACGGTGGCCGAAACTACCGGTGGGAAAATTGCCGATGCAATTCATCAACGGGTCGAATCACAAAATGATTTATCACTATCGGAACATCAGGATTCAGTATTTCAAAATATTACCTCCATCGGTGTCCCAGAAGGAAGCTTTAGTTCTGGAGAAAATGACGATGAAGTCAGCCATTTTGTCAATCGCAAAGCTTCCGGAGACAGCCTATGAATCTGAATAAGCCTAATAAATCTATTGGCCCACAGGTAAGGAAAAAACAGGATAAAAAGAAAACCGTACGACTCATTGGAATGATTATTCTGGGGTTTTTAATCAGTCTAGAAATTGGCACACAATATGTGGCTTATAAGTTTCATTATCACAATAGTTTAGGCTTTTCATTTGCGCATGTTTATCTACCCTGGAATCTGCTCTGGTGGAACATGAACTATCATCATTACCATCCCGAATATTTTAATGCTGCGTTTGGCATGGTGGTGATGAGTAGCTGTCTTTTTTTAATGCTGCTGATGTTTGCAAGTCGTCATTTAAAAAAAGAAAACATCAGCGAATACCTTCACGGCTCAGCCAGATGGGCGAATAAGGATGATTTGAACAATGCGGGTTTGCTTAACCAGGAGGAAGGTGTGTATGTTGGGGCGATTGAAGATAGGCAGGGAGAAATTCATTATTTGCGCCATAATGGACCGGAGCATATTTTAACCTATGCACCAACGCGATCTGGAAAAGGTGTTGGCCTTGTGATTCCAACCCTTTTATCGTGGAAGCACTCCTGTGTCATCACGGATTTAAAAGGTGAGCTTTGGGCAATGACTGCCGGCTGGAGACAAAAGCATGCCAGCAATAAAGTGATTCGCTTTGAACCAGCAACATTAACTAGCTCAGCCCGTTGGAATCCGCTTGATGAAATCAGAGTAGGTACAGAATCAGAGGTGGGTGACGTACAAAATTTGGCAACGCTTGTGGTTGATCCTGATGGTAAAGGGTTAGAAACGCACTGGCAGAAAACATCGCAAGCTCTTTTGGTGGGTTTTATTCTGCATGCGATTTACAAACTGAACAACCAGGGGGAACCGGCTACATTTCCCAACATTGACCGTATGCTAGTTGATCCCAATATTAATATTGCCGACCTACTCGTTGAAATGACCCAATACCCCCATATCGAGGGCAAAACCCATCCTGTGATATCTGCCTCTGCCCGTGACATGATAGACCGACCTGAGGAAGAAGCCGGCTCTGTGTTATCAACTTTAAAATCTTATCTGGCGCTCTACCGCGACCCAGTGGTAGCGAATAACGTCTCAGCCTCTGATTTTTGCATCCGCGATTTAATGAACCATGCAAATCCTGTGAGTCTTTATATCGTGACTCAACCCAATGATAAGGCAAGGCTTCAACCTCTGATTCGGGTCATGATTAATATGGTAGTGAGGCTATTGGCTGACAAAATGGAGTTTGAGCGTGTATCGGATGATAAAGGCTTATCCTATGTCAGAACGAAAAAAACGTATAAACATCGATTGCTTTGTATGATTGATGAATTTCCAAGCCTTGGAAAACTCGATATTCTACAAGAGTCATTAGCCTTTGTTGCAGGTTATGGTTTAAAGTTTTACTTAATTTGCCAGGACATTAATCAGCTTAAAAGCCGTGAACGTGGTTATGGCCCAGATGAAACCATCACTTCTAATTGCCATATCCAAAATGCGTATCCACCCAACAGAGTTGAAACCGCAGAACATCTTTCCAAGCTGACAGGTCAAACAACTATTGTTAAAGAACAAATCACCACCAGTGGCAAACGCTTTTCTACATTCTTAAATCAAATATCAAAAACAGCTCAGGAAATATCGAGACCTCTTTTAACTGTTGATGAGTGCCTGCGTATGCCAGGTCCCAAAAAAGATGCCAATGGTTTGATACGTGAGGCTGGTGATATGGTGGTTTATGCTGCGGGCTTCCCTGCTATTTATGGGAAACAACCTCTTTATTTTAAAGATCCGATCTTCATGGCAAGAGCATCAGTTGAGGCTCCTGTTCACTCAGATATTTTACGTACTCGTTTAAGTGAAGAAGAGGTCATCAGGTTATGAAAAAACTGTCAGCCTTCACCTCTATGTTTTTGATAAGCCTTATTGTTGTAGCCGCACTATTTCATGCCATGGGTTTTAGGATAAACCTGACTGAATCCATTCCAATAGGCTTATATTGCATCACCAGCGAAGCCCCTATGAAAAATGCTTATGTGATTTTTTGTCCTGATGACAGGAAATCGTTTAGGTTAGCAAGGGATAGAGGTTATATAGACCATGGTCTTTACTGTGATGGATATGGTTATTTAATGAAAAAAGTGGTCGCGATATCTGGCGATATTCTTTCTGTAACACCTGAAGGGGTCTTGGTAAATCAAACGTTGCTTCCCTTTTCAAAGCCAAAGTTAAAGGATGGAATTAGCCGAACATTACCTCAATGGAGGACATTAGATTATCAGCTTAAAGAAAATGAAGTGATGACCATGACCAATCAAAGCGAATGGTCATTCGATGGTCGATATTATGGTCTTGTTCACATAAGACAAATCAAGGGAATAATCACACCCATATGGGTAATTAATAAACGGGAGAAAACCACATGAGTCACGAAACCGAGTTAATGGATGTGATTTCAGAAAAATTCGAAGATTTAGCAATCCCTGGCTTTCTTGTCGAAGTCAGCCCGATAGAAGCTGACCTCATGGGAGCTTTTGTTGAAGATGCACTCAATGAAGAAGATGCGATGGAGGCCATTTATGACTAAAATGCCTTGCCATCAAATCGTTGCCAATCAAATTATTGAAAGCCTGAAAGCAGGAACAGCACCTTGGCTAAAACCATGGGAACCAGGCACAGGTAATGGTCAAGTTCCTTATAATCCGATAACAGGTAAACGTTATCGCGGGATTAATGCATTGTATTTAATGCTGAACGAAAGTGATGACAACCGCTGGTTAACCTACAAACAAGCACAAAGCATGGATGCTCAGGTTCGTAAGGGCGAAAAAGGCACCACAATTCAGTATTGGAAATTTCATGAAGAACAAACCAAACACGATGATGCTGGTAACCCTGTACTTGATGCGCAAGGTAATCCATTAAAAGTGCAGGTGAGTCTTGAGCGACCCAAGGTGTTTTATGCAACGGTATTCCATGCCTCGCAAATTGATAATATGCCTGAACTCATTGCAAAAGAGCCGGACTGGTCCTTAATTGAAAGAGCAGAAAAACTATTGCATAACTCCGGCGCTACCATTATTCATTCTGAGGCGGATAGAGCTTTTTACAGATTATCAACGGATAGCATCCATCTTCCACCAAAAGAGCAATTTAAATCCGCAGCGAAATATTATGCTACTGCCCTGCATGAACTAGGGCATTGGAGCGGTCATCCTTCAAGACTGGATAGAGATTTAGGTCATCCCTTTGGTTCAGATGCCTATGCCAAAGAAGAATTGAGAGCAGAAATTGCAAGCATGCTTTTGGGTGCTGAGCTTGGTATAGGTCATGACCCTTCACAACACACTGCCTACATCAAATCATGGATTCGAGTTCTGGAAGATGAGCCTTTAGAAATATTCAGAGCATCCGCAGATGCAGAAAAAATAGTGAATCATCTGTGTGCGTTAGAGCAAACCCAAGACATTCAACAGGGAGAACTTATTGAAATCAAGGATGATCAACTTAAAGAGGAAGTCTTTATGGCACGTGAAAAAACCACTTCTGAAAAAGTCTGGTTAAGCATCCCCTACAAACAAAAAGAGATTGCAAAATCCACCATCGGCAAACTCCCCGATGGAACACCAGGAATTGCCTGGGATAAAGTGCAAAAGTGTTGGTATGCAAACCCTGGTGTTCCTGTTGAGAAAATCAAGGCCTGGCTTCCTGAAAATCAAGTAATGATTCAGGGTAAAGCGCTTATACCTGCTGATGAATTTAAAGCGGCATTGATAAACCTTGGTGCTATTGTTTCAGGTGGGCATCCAATTATGGATGGTAAACCCCATCGTATCCCCACTGAGGGCGATAAAAATGGTGAAAAAGCAGGATTTTATGTGGCTCATTTAGATGGTATTCCAGCAGGATATATTAAAAACAATCGAACTGGTGCTGAACTTAACTGGAAATGTAAGGGTTACGTTTTAACTGATAAACAAAAGGCAACGCTTAAAGCCGAAGCACTTGAACATCAACAAACTCGTCATCGTGAGCTTGAAGTCAAACAAAAAAGTACCGCATTAAGACTCAAACAAAAATTATCCATGATGACAGAGGTTGTGGAACCCACACCTTATATGCAGGCCAAAGGTATTCAAGTTCATTCTGGTGTGTATACCGATGAAGAAAAAAAACTAACCTGTATTCCAGCAATCGATTGCGAAGGAACACTTTGGACTGTTCAGTACATTGCCGAAAACGGAACCAAAGGCTTTGCTAAAGACTCAAGAAAGGAGGGTTGCTTCCATGTATTGGGCGGCATAGATAAGCTTTCTGAAACACCAGTGATTGTAATTGCTGAGGGCTATGCCACAGCAGCCACAATAAAAGAAGCTACTGAACTGCCAGCCGTTGTTTCAGCATTTGACTCAGGAAATCTTAAAGCGGTAGCAAAAGGATTGCATGAAAAATACCCACACAAATTCTTTGTTATAGCCGCTGATGATGATAAGCATCTCGAGTTAACACAAGGCATCAATCCTGGTAAAGAAAAAGCTATAGAGGCCGCTACTGCGGTCAACGGTATTGTAATTATTCCGAGTTTTGCTCCACTTGAACAGTCACAAAACCCTAAACAATTTAGTGATTTTAATGATTTGGCAAACCATAGTAAGTTAAGTATGGATGGGGTAAAACGTCAATTTAAACTCAATTTAGCAAAAATCATTAAGGATTATCATCAGAAAAAAATGAATCTGAGTAATGTTGCCGATATGCAAAATAATCGCTAGACAAATTAGAGACAAACTGTTTAAAATGCATCCCTAATAAGGCTATGCTCCTCGGCTTTCAGCCTCCCTTGCGCTCTGCGGCGTACAGAAGCAACGCTAGCTAAAATGTTGGGTTATTGTTTAGCCAATAGCACCGATCATCCAGGAGTGTCAAATTTTCTTAATAAATAAAAATGAGGGAAAAATGAACGTTGTTGTAAAAATAACACTTATTTTGAGTCTAATATTAGTTAATATAGCAGCTAATGCTATAGATAATAAATTTATACTTGAGAAATGTATAAAAGAAAATACTCTTGATTATATATATTGTCAGGGATGGCACGAAGGCCTTGGTAACCAAATAATAATGACTGAAGTTGCTCAATATCTTTCGAAGTATAAACACCCACCAAAATGGTTTGTGGAATTAAATGAAAATGAAGATGTTAACAATGATTTTTTTATTAGGATTCATAGAAATTATCTTAAGAAAAATCCTAAGTATGTAAAAGAATATCCTCAAACATCATTCATGATGGCTTTTTCAGAACAAATACAGAAATATAAAGAATAATACACTTGGTTCAGTTTAAGAGCGGAATCTAATTCTTGCTAAAGAGTTTATATGGCAATCTGATAATCGCAAATATCTCCCCATTAGTGCGTCTTTGGCCTTTTCTTTATTCCAAAAATTTTCCGTCGCACATGGTTATCAGGTTTGAGTCCTTGCCGCTCCAGCTGATCATGTGCATTATCCGGCAATAGCACTTGACCTCCTCCGGTGAACTGAACCAGATCGCATTCGGACAAGTTTCGCAAGCTGTTGTGATCTTTGGCTGGCGCGCCTTGTCTAGTGCCGAAAGAGTTGGGCTTTGTAACCCGGTGCCCTCTATTTCCATTGGCTGTTCCAGCAACCTCATGGCTTCCTGGAGTTCTTCTTCGATGGTTTTGTCGGTTTGATCTTGATTTCTCATGAAATTTCTCCTGTTCAAAATTTAGTTTTTGGCGTTGGTTTTCCAAATCCAAATCAGCAAACGTGATTGGCATTTGATATTGAATAACAATTTGCAAAATAATCTTTTTAAATAGTGGAGAACCATTCACGCAAATACAGTCGCCATAGCGCTGCCTTGCCATTTCCAATACTCTTTTAAGAGCAGAAATAGACCCGCTTTTAGAAATGATAATTTCTTTTCCATTGTCTCTAATAACACTGTTATCTTTTTTATAAATCTCAGTGCCTTCTTTAGTAATAGAGTCGATTTGTCCAAAATTTAAAGAAGGAAAAACGGAGTCTGCTCCCGATATGGTGTAATCAAACTTATTTTTACGATTGCGATAACGCATTGCCACTAAGGCATCCTGGTCACCTCCTTGCGCTTGGTGCTTCAGCCAATCTGCCCAAGTTTTATTTTGGCGAGAATTTATTAACCGGCCACGTTCCTTTTCATAATTTTTCCTTATGTTATCAATATCATTTAGCAGCGTTTTGTTTATGTTACTATACAGGAACTTTTTCTGTACTTTAGAAATGTTCATTAACTTCAAAGCCGTTCGTTTAATACGACCTCGCTTTTTCGCCTTTTCAATAAGTTTGGCTCTAGCCTCGCGCAACTGTTTGAGCTTTTGTGAAATAAAGCGTTTATTGTGTGATTTTTCGTGCTGATATTTGGCATAGAGCTCGGAACCAAGTACTTTTTTATTTAATGGCTCATAACGATAAACATTTGATGCAGGTAAGTTGTTTTCTGAGTAGCATGGTACGAATGAACCAAGCTTAAATTCGAGATTTTTTTTAGAAAAAGTTCTGGAAATTGAACTTGCTTTAACGGTAAGCCCTTGGATATTGCAGAATACAAAACCATTAGCTTTTACACGCATCATCAATCCATGTTCTGCCAAAATACCATGAATCGCCTTCCAGCTATTAGCTGCCTCTATTTTTTCTTTACAGTGACGCTTCATCCAATTAATCAGGCTTTCAATGCCTGAATGGTGTTCCATATCGTCTGCAAGATTTTCTGAACGGGTTTTACGGGTTTGATGGTTGGTTATTTTAAGACCTAATTCAATTTCGAGCTTGGATGCAATCTCGGCAAAAGTCTTATATGCCCTGAACGGTTCAATCATATTAAAGGTCCGGGGATGAATTTTATTAATAGCAAGATGAATATGGAGATTGTCTGTGTCATGATGAACAACTGAGATTCTTTGATGCTCTTTAAATCCGATGGAAGACGTCACACTTTCTTCTATTTCTCGTAAGACATTATCCGAGGGGTTCTCACCTGGCGCGAAAGATATGAGTACATGGTAAGTTTTATCACCCGTCGCTCTCTGGTTTTTAGCCTGTTTTGCCAATACCTCCTGAACGGCCCAAATGGGATCGAGACTATTACAGTTTGATAATCTGACTTTACCCACTCGCTCCTGTTTGGTTTGTTTATTACAAAGGTACTGGACAAGACCTGAAAAACTGCTGAGTCTTGTTTTTTTCATAGGAATATGGCGAATAATCATAGTTTTTTCACCACTTCCAACATTGCATCCTGGGTGGTTTGAATACGATTTAATAATGTTTTTACTGTTTGGAGGTCAAAATGCGCAACGCGTTTATCCTGAGTCAACCATAGTTTTAACAGTCCACCAAGCCGTCCTAAATCTCCATTAATTTTGGTTAGCTGCAATATATGATCTTTATCAACACTACTTTGAATTTGATAACCGAGACTTATCCGTCTTAAGTACTCGGCAATTGAAAGGCCAGCAGTGGCTGCATTCGCTTTAATCTGAATTTCTTCGGAAGGCAAAACAGGAACGCGAAGATGGCGCCCCTTTTTTCTGGTGGGTGCTTTAAGCTTATCGTCCATAAGGATGCTGACCTCTTAATTAAGTGGTTATGCAATCCTTTGGGTATTAAGTTGATCTCAAAACACTGGTTTTTCGTTGAGCATCGAAGGTGCGAATAAGACTTGTGAGGTTTGGTAGCCAGCTTGCTGGTTAGCTAACTTCACCTATCTTGCCCTGCGTTTTAAGTTCATTAAATGGGATACTATCAGGTAATTTTATGTAATTTCAAGGTTATTTTTCGTAACTCCCTATTAATTACAGATAATTACCATTAATTACGATAAATTATACTTAAGTACGTTTAATGGTTTATTTAATTACGCCAAAAGGAAGGAAAATTACATAACCTATTGCAGTGTAACGTAATATTTCATACCATCGAAGAGAACAACAATAAATTGACAATATGACATATGGGAAACTCCCTCAGCGAACGAATCGCAACCAAGCAGATAAATAGGAAATGCTCTGATAAATCGATCAACAAAGCAGCTTTTCTTGCGCTAAAAAAAGATATCGCTTCAGCGCTAGCCGACGGCTGGTCTATAAAGCTTGTCTGGGAAACCTTAGTTGAAGAAGGAAAAATCTCATTTTCATATAAAACATTTTGTGGCTATGTAGCACGTTTGATTGCTGCAGAAAAAAAGCCATCTATGCAGGAGAACACCAAGGATGAACAGGCTAAAAGTAAGGCAAAAAACGAAATTCGCGGCTTTACTTTTAATCCCAAACCCAACTTGGAGGAACTCTTGTAATGGCAAAAATACATATCACACTGCAGGGAAAAGGCGGTGTCGGCAAATCATTTATTTCAGCAACCACTGCACAATACAAGTATCACAAAGGCCAAGCCCCATTGTGCATTGACACCGACCCTATCAATTCAACCTTTCATGGATTTAAAGCACTCAATGTCGACCATATTCAAGTCATGAGCGGCGATGAAATTAATCCCCGTCTTTTCGATGCCCTCATCGAAAAAATTGCCTCAACAACTAATGATGTAGTCATTGACAACGGGGCCAGTTCTTTTGTGCCACTATCTCATTACCTCATCAGCAATCAGGTTCCTGCTTTGTTAAAGGAATTAGGCCATGAAATGGTGATTCATACTGTCATCACCGGCGGCCAAGCCTTGTTCGACACCATTAATGGCTTTGCTCAGCTGATTGACCAGTTTGCAAATGAAGCACAGTTTGTCGTCTGGCTCAATCCCTATTGGGGAGCTATTGAGCATGAAGGCAAAGCATTTGAACATCTGAAAGCCTACCGTGATAACAAGGACAAAATATCAGCTTTAATTCAAATCCCTGAGCTGAAAAAAGAAACCTACGGCCGAGATCTAACTGAGATGCTGCAACAAAAGCTGACCTTCGATGAAGTGCTGGGGATGTCAGAGAAAAGCATTATGACCCGCCAGCGCTTAAAAATCGTTCGCGATCAACTCTTTGGGCTGCTAGATAGCACCAAGGTGATCTAATGTCAGAAAATCTTGATAAAATCATTCAAAACATCACCAGCAAACATGGTGTACTTTTGGGTAAAGACGATCCAATCCTAATGCTTCAGACCATGAATGAACAACTGATTGAGGAAAATCGAAAAGCCCAACAAGATTTGCTAGTGCAGTTCCGAGAGGAAATGGAAAGCATTTCCTCTCAGTGGAAAGATGACGCGAAGGAAAAAGCTGAAAAAGTTCTCAATACGGCATTAGCTAGTAGTAAAGAAGCTATAGCTAGATTACTACAAGAATCTACTATAGAAACTGTTCAAGCTATGAAGAATTTGATCTCGGACTCATTAATTGAGGTTCACTCCTTAACACAAAAGACGCAAAAATTTAGTCGATTTGCATTGGTATCATCAGCTATATTTTTTGCTGCCTCTTTTATGCTTCTCTTATTGTTTTGTAAATAAGGTTTTCTGTTATTAAGCCCCATATTAGGGGCTTAATATTTCTATCAAAATTAATAAATAAATATTTTAAAGTGATACTTGTATAAAGGTAACAAGTTTAAACCAAATGTCTCATCAAAATAACTATATGAATAAATTGTAAATATTCTGTCTATATTATTTTATTTTCAACTGATTCCTTTTTATGTATCATGCGCACGACATTATCAAATCAATGTCAATTGGGTCAGATTTAATTATATTTAGGAGAAAATAATGGATTTAGATATTGAAATCATCGAAGAGTCTACTGACAGTGTAGAAGTCCTTTGCAATTCAGTTGGTTGCCCATAAGCATCTAGGCTAGGTAAATAGCCTAGCCTTTAATATCCCCTCTTATCATGTTGACTTCTGATATTTTTATAAGAAATGCGTCTCCTAAAGATGCATTAAAATGGGCCAAGATGTTATTACAGCTTGATAATGAAGTCATTTATTCAGTATTTGAACCCGGTGAAAGAGCCACACAAGTTTCTAAGTATGAAGAAAAAATTCTTGAGTCTCAAAAGAATTACAAATCAGCTATATTTTTTGCTTTCGATAAGACGCTCAGAGATGAACCCATTGTAGGTTTTTTATGCTTAGATGCATTTAAAAATAAGAGAAAAAACCATGTTGCAACAGCTGGAATCGGTGTTCTTAAGTCACACTATGCTAAAGGGATTGGAAACCAATTAATGAGCCAAATGGTAGAGCATGCAAAAAAATATTGCCTGACAAGAATAGAAGCCCATGTAGCAGTATGTAATCAAAAATCTATAAAGCTAGCAGAAAAATTTGGGTTTGTTATTGAAGGAAGGAAGACGAAAGCCATTAAGCTTTTAAATAATTATCAAGATGAATTTTTAATGGCTTTGGATGTAGAGATTAAAAATCATGAATAATCAATTAATTCAACAAACACTCGCAAAATTAATTACTAATCCTAGATATTGCGAAAATTACGACAGTCTAAAAAATGAAATTATTTCAACCTTAAATTTAAGTGCTGATGTTGCCAATATGCTAGATTCTTTTTACAACGTAAACAAACAAAAATTCCAGGCATCTGCGAGAATTTTAAAGAAAAGCAGATGGGATGATATAAAAGCTTCTCTTCCAGTTACAACTGGCTATTTAAACGATGATGTTCTCCAGAGTTTATGGGAAAGTTATCTAAGTCATCTACAAATCAATTCGATTGTTTCCAAAAATCCTCTATCAGAGAGCATCTTATTTTTAGATTATGCAGAAAAAAGTAATTTACTATCATCACTAGACAAACAGATTATTAAATATGAGAAAACCAGAAATGAAGTCACTTATGATCATCATAATGATTTTACTGTCTATTCAATAATCAATCGTAACGATAATGAACCAATTGATAATTTAAATAATTATAAAATTTATATTCATAGTTGCTTCAGAATAGAATCATTCTCATACAACATACCAGCGATCCTTAGAAATACCTCCAAAGATGATGTAGAGACTGATAATACCCTTATTTTATTCTTCAAGAATTTAAAGAAAGAAGGGATTGGAACAATAAAAATATCCGCCGACGTAAAGGATTTACTTTTAAAGTCTTTCGAAAGCAATAGCCTAGAAGAATCCTATACCTATTTTCAAAATAAGCTGAGTTTACAAGAGTTCAAACAATTATTTAAAAAATTTGAACAAATTGGTGTCTTAAGTATCCAACAAATAGAGAAATAAAAATGATGTACTATTCAGGGCCTGACCTTGGTGTCGGCATAAGCTACATGAGCGCTATAGGCGAACACATACTAAATCATATTGAAAGTTTTGATTTTATTGAGGCATATACCGAACGATTCTTTATTAGAGAGCAGAATAGTAAATTAAAGGAAATTCTTAAACATAAACCACTTGTTTTGCATGGGCTTGATCTTTCTGTAGGTTCTCCAGATCCGATAGATGTGCCCTATTTTGAAAAACTCGAACAAATAATCAATGAAACACCCTGTCATTGGTATAGTGATCACATTAGCCTTACTAAAATTGAACAAGTTGAAGTGGGACACTTGATGCCGGTCAGTTTTGACGAACAAAATATTGAACTGATTGTGTCTAAAATAAAAACATTAAACGAGAGAATCCAAAAACCTTTCTTGCTAGAAAATATAACATATTACTATCAGATACCCTCTTCAAACATGACAGAATATGATTTTATTTCCAAAATTTTAAATGAAGCAGAGTGTGGAATGCTTCTTGATTTAAATAACCTATATTTAAATGCCCTTAACCACAATTATGATCCATACGAATTTTTAAAAAAAATTCCTACAGAGCGAGTAGTTGAAATACATCTGGCGGGAGGTTCTTTTAAAGAGAATATGCATGTGGATACACACGCCAACTCCATTGCTAATGAAGTTTGGAAATTGTTTGAATATGCAACACGTACAATACCTTTTCGAGGGGTAATTATTGAGCGTGACGCCAATTTTGAACCTTTTTCAGATCTGGTTGATGAAGCAAACCGAGCCAAGTCAATTATCAAAAAATATAAACAACCTTCTAAAGTATTAATGTGAGCTAGTGATGTCAGATTATCAAGCTAATGGATTTTTTCTTGCAAAGAATTATTTTGATGCATCAGAGTTAGAACAATTTATAGCGGGAGCAAATTATCTTAAGCAAACTCCGGAGATTATTGACGGACCATTAAAATATTTTGAAAAAAGTCAAATAGATGACTCCGTTATATTAAATCGAGTTGAGAAATTTTGTGATTATCTGCCCCTATTAAATCGAATTCTCAACGGAGAAAAGCTACTTAACTCGTTGAAAGAAATTACCGGAAGAGAATATATTCTTTTTAAAGAGAAGATTAATTTTAAATTATCTGGTGGTGGGGGCTTTAAACCACACCAAGATGGTGCAGCATTTAGAAGTTTTGTTAATGACGAGCTGATTACCATAATCATTCCGGTTCATAATACAAATGAAAACAATGGCTGCTTTCAAATTTCAAATCAAATATATAGTAAGCAACTGCTCCAACATGCAAATGGCAAAATATCATTAAAAGGATATGAAGAGGACTTATCAGATAATTGGCGAAATATCTTATTATCTCCGGGCGATGCTTTTTTCTTCAGCTCATTCTTAGTTCATCAATCACAAAATAATTTATCCTCATCTGATAGGAGTTGTTTTTTTGTTACATATTCTCCTGCGGATTATGGTGATCAAAGAACAAAGTATTTTATTTATAAACGTGAAAACTTCCCTCCCAGAATTGAGAGAAAAGAAAACAAGGATTACGAACCCTGGCGAAAAAAACTATCGAGGGAGATTCTCTAGTGCTTTCGATAATCAATAATAATAGTAAATTAGAAGATCTATTGATAAATTTTCAATCAACATACTCTAAAAGAAATCACCTAGAACATGACATTGGCTATGAGGAGATTTTGCAATCCTATTCTTCATTTGTCGTTAAACCTGAGTGGATTACAACAAAATTTCTCAATAAGGCGCAATCTAACAAACTTATTCCAAGTTATCTCAATAAAAGAGAACAATATTTTTCACTCGAAGACCAATACTCTAATTTTTTAATCACTGAGAATCTGATTGATAATTTTTATTCACATCTAAGCCAAACACATCCTCGAGTAAGTACTTTTTGCAGTAAGCTAATAAAATTAATACTCATTGCGGAACTCGATCATTATATCGAAGGTACCACTGCCGATGAGCTTGGTATTGCACATATAGATTTTAAAGAAAGTTACAACCAAGAAGACTTTAATGAACTCATTGTTCATCAAATAACCCATACATTGCTTTTTATTGATGATTATATAGAACCTCAGGTAGATGATGATAAAAAAAATTTTTTAATATCTACCTCATTATCCCATAAGAAAGGCGGAAATAAATTTCCTTTTTATATTCTGTTTCATAGTGTTTGTGTGGGGCTTGAAGTCCTCAGCTATCGATATGAAAACAACTCATTAGATAGCCCTATTCACTATCACCCAACAACAGAAGTAGCTATAAAAAGGTGCACAAATGGGATAAACAAATTAAATGAATACATTGATTTGTTTACTCATAGTGGAAAAGAGCTTCTATATAAATACCATGCACTTCATGAAGAGTTAGCTAAAAGGATTCAATATGCTCAGTGATCTTAAAGAAATCCAAAAACATATAAGTACTAGCGAATACTGTACACATCAAGGCAAAAATTGTGCGTATCATTTCCATACAGAAGAAGATTTTTTAAACTCAGAGCAATTTATCCAATTTATTAATAAAAACGGATTTGCAATCGTGCAATTGAATAATAAACCTTTGCGCTCACTACTAAGAAAGCTTGTTCAATATTTCGGGCCATCCATGAAGGATTCTGGAGTCTATAAAAAGTACATAGCGAAAGTGCAGGCTGCTAATAATGGAAAATTTTACATTAATTCTGATAAGCCTCAGCCGTTACATACAGATGAAGGCTATACAAATATATTCCCACATTATGCTTCTTTGTATTGTGTCCAGCAAGCTAGTCAGGGAGGAATTAGCACCATTGTTCATGTGCAAACGTTGCTGGATGCATTGTACGATAAATTCGCAGACAAGGTCTCGGAACTTTTCCAACCTGATGCATTATCAATACAAACAGTCACTGGCACTATAAAAAAACAAGTTCTTTTCAAACTAAAAAATGGTTTAGTTGGAATGTCCTATTCCCCTATTTTGTTGAATTGGAAATCCACCAATCTTATTTCTGATATGATTATATTTATCAACCAATTCATACATGACCCTCAAAACCAATTCCGTATTTCCTTACAAAAAGATCAGCTTCTTATAATGGATAATTGCAGGATTCTACACGGTAGAACTGGATTTAACATGCAAGACGAAAGGCTATTACTTAGATTTTGGAATCAGAGTATTGCTATATAACTATGTCCATAATACAAGTCTTTATAATTAACATACGGAAACAAAAGCTAGGATTTTTATTACTGCTTATATCATCTTTATTTGCTGCAATTCAGCAATGCCTGACACCTTGGTTAATCAAGTTTATCCTGAACACACTCCAATCTAAAAATTTTGAAGAAACTGATTTAATTACAATTCTATCTATTTTTCTCTCAGTTTATTTAGTTTCAGAAATTATTATAAGAAGCCAGGGAGTGCTCATTGCCAAAGTTATTCCAAGCTTTAAAGAAAATGTAAAAAGCTTTCTAATCAAAAGTATCTTAAACAAAGATTATCGATATTTCATAGATAATATGCCTGGTACATTAACACAAAAAATACAAGATTTTACTTCCTCATCGGAAAGAATACTTCTAATTATTATCTATAATTTTTTCACAATCATAATAAGCTTCATTTTAACTTCAATTTTATTATTTTTTATAACGCCACTGTATTCTATTCTTCTCATCAGTTGGTTTGCTATCCATGTGTTTTCAACCTATTTGAGGTTTAATCAGTCAATAAAATATATTAAGGATCATCATTCAATACATTCTAATATATCTGGCAATTTGATTGATTTACTATCAAAAATTGCCACTGTCAAAATATTTAATGGAGAGATATTTGAGCTAGAAAGAATGAAAAATAGATTCTCTATGGAAAAACAATCTTTGCAAAAAGCACAGATCTACTTCGAAAAAATCAAAGTATTGCAAAGCATACTTTCCATTTTTTTAATATTTACTCTAGTTTTCCATCAATTACATGGTTTAATTAATGGAAAATTTCAGGCAGGAAATTTTATATTTGTGCTCTTCATAACCTATAACTTAATTAATTATGTGTGGTTCTGCTCATTTCAACTTACTATCTTTATTAGAGAGATGGGAATTATAAAAAACTCCTTTAATACATTACAGAAGGGTGACTCTGACCCTTATGGCTTAATACAAGAAACAAAAAATCAGTTAATTAGTGCCTCGCCGAGCTTTGAAGTAAAAAATTTAAATTTTTCAATCAAAAAACATGAAAATATAATTGATAACTTCTCGCTAAAAATTAATTACGGTGAAAAAGTTCTTTTAAAAGGAACATCTGGAACAGGTAAATCAACGTTAGTAAAACTATTGTCTGGTTTACACACAAACTATTCTGGCTGTATTTCTATTGATGGAATTAATATTAAAGAAATAACAAGAGAACAATTAAGAAAGCTCATTGTATTAGTTGAACAAAACCTTTTACTGTTTAATAGAACTATTAAAGAAAACATATGTTATAACAATACCAGTTATACGGACGAGCAATTGTTTACTGCCCTTCGTCTTTCATGTTGTCATGAATTTATAAATGATTTCCCCGATGGAATTGAAACCAAAATCGGAGAAGAAGGAGTATTACTATCAGGAGGACAAACTCAAAGAATAGCGCTCGCAAGAGCAATACTAGCTCAACCCAAATTGCTTATACTCGATGAATCCACCTCCGGACTGGAAAAAGAGCTGGAAATAAAAGTAATTAGTAACTTAATGTCTATTCAAGAACAAACATTATTAGTTATTAGTCACTCAACTGAGATACAAGCACTTATAAGCAGGCACATTGTGATGCCTAAAAAGAGATCAACTTATTATACTTTGACCAAAGAGGCAGTATGCTAGAAACCTATTTCTCTAATAAAAACAGTTTCAACATATTATTTTGCAAGTATCGAATAAAAAATTATTTCAATGAAACCGCTGATTTTCTTACCCGACATAAGTTATTACTGGCTTTTATTATTTGTTTATTGGTTCCAGGAGTACACAATCTACCTAAAATTGGTATTCCGTTTTTTGAAATAATTAATCCATTAGCAACCATACAATCAAAATTATTGTGCCTAGGAATTATTTTAGCTTTTTCACTCATGCTAACCAATGCACAGTCGAATTTTATAAAAGGGGGTAAATTAAGAAACTATCTAAATACTTTCGATATTTCTGTGCATACACATAAAAAAATAGACTTAATGATTTTAGCGATTTCACTTAATTTTATTTGGGTTGCAATAGTTTTGGGTGCTGGATTTATCTATTCCTACTCACAAAATATCATCAGTTTATTTTCTCTTTTCTGTTTATATGTATCATTTATATTTAGTTACTTAGTATTATTATTAAGTCACTTGTATCGCAATAAAAAATATATGTTTCTATTGTTTGTGAACTTAATTTTTATTGCATGTATTCCCCTATTAACAATACCTTTTGCAAATTATACAGGGTCGATTTTAGGAACTCTTTTCAGTTTATTTATTTTCAGGAGAGAAATACCTTCAGGAAAAGAAAATACATCGAATAAACGAGCTACCGGTTATAATAAACAATTAGTATCAAACTCACTCAGGCGATATTTTACAATTCAACTCGCCACTTATAAGCAACATAGGAAAGTATTTCTTACTAAAGCCTTATATTGCACCATTGTTAATATTTTTCTAGTTTACTTAGTAATGATACAAAATTTAAATATCGACCACATTGGTATTTTTATGGCTATACTGGGGTTTAGTATATATATTCTTTGCACCTTGTTTTCTGTTTTTCAACAAGATGATAAGAGTTACAAGTTATTTCATACAATATTCCCATACCAAAGCTTCCTCAAGTATGTTAAAGAAATCACTTTAACATTTTTGATTTTTTTAATTGCAGGCTTGCCTCTTTTATTTTATTTGGCAATAGAAAATGAAAATCTATTCATCGTCATTTTTACAGCTTTTTTAATGAGTTTCATTCCCCTAACAATCAATAGAATTTTCTATTGGCTATCCCTTCGTTTCTGTTTTTTTACATCATTAATAAATAGTATTTTATGGATGATCGCTCAATATTGGATATTAGGAGGTATTTTTGAATATTAATATACAATTGAATCATGTCAGCAAAAGTTATGAAAGTCGTCAGCTTTTGAATAATATTTCATATCAGTTTACTAAAAATATCTATCATATAATTGGTAGCAATGGAGTTGGAAAATCAACACTCTTACGACTTTTAATCGGCTTAGAATTACCTGACTCTGGTTCTGTAATAATTAATGGTAATTGGGAAGTAAGCAGCCATAATTTAATGGCTAAAAATATATATTATGTTCCTGATGATTTGGAAGTTTATCCTTTTCTTACTGGTCGAGAATTTCTTAACTGGATTGCACAAGCAAGAGCGCCCCATGGTGGTGAAATAGAAAATATTCTTGAATGCTTTCATTTAAACCCACATATGAACACAAAAATTTCAAATATGTCATTTGGGACAAAAAAGAAATTTCTCTTAGCTACCGCATTAATAGGGACTCCAGATTTTATCATTTTAGATGAACCGATGAATGGGTTAGATCAAAACTCCCAGTCTATTCTCTTAACAATACTCGAAAAAAAATCCAGAAATTCTGGCCTTATTCTCACTTGCCATGAAGAAGATAAAATCGCGCAATTGCACCCCTATAAGCTTCAATTATCCAATCAACAATTAACTGAATTAAAGCTTGAGAGAAATAAACTGGTATGAAAGCATTGATTGTTGCTCATCCTGATGATGAAATCATTTGGTTCCCTGCAAAATATTTTGATTTAATTGTCATTGCTTTTCTTGCTCGTCATGATAGACCCCATGCCGCACAATTCAGAAGATTTGCACTCAATGAACATCCTTTAAATGATAGATTACTGTTACTGGAAATTGATGAATCGGGATATTGGAAAGATAAAAAGAGGCAAGAACAATTTATTGATGCAAAAACCAGCCTATATCACTCATTACTCGAATTGAAATCAAAATATTCGTTTACAGAAATTTTTACACATAATTCAGTTGGGGAGTATGGTCATGATGACCATATTTTAGTTCACGATTTAGTTAAAGAGATTTTTTCTAAAACTAAGATATATTGCCCCATAATATCAGATAATAATCACAACAATACAAACATCTTGAGCATAAATAACGATATAGACTTCTATAACAAGGCAAAGGATATATATATTAAAAATAAAGCTTGGACATGGAAAATAGATTATGTACCACCAAAAGAACTTAAATTTTATCTAAGCGAGAATTAAGAGCGTGATTACAGCAAAAATTGCATCTATCCCAGAGCGGGCTCATCAGCTTGAGTTAACGATTCAAGTACTATTGAAGCAAGTAGACAGAATTCAAGTCTACTTAAACAATTACCATAAAATTCCGGCTTTCTTAGAGAAGAAAAATATACAAGTTTTCACAAGTCAAGAATATGGCGACCGAGGGGATGTAGGTAAATTTTATCAAATTGAAGAAATAAATGGATATGTATTTACTTTAGATGACGATTTAATTTATCCATCAGATTATGTAATGACTTTATTAGATAAAATTGAATCTTATGGCAGAAAAGCCTTTATTTGTACGCATGCAAACATTCTACCTAAAAGAGCAATCTCATCTTATTACAAAGACAAACAAGGTATACACTTTGCAAAACAATTAGAAAAAGATACTCCCGCTGATATCCCGGGGACGGGAACGCTAGCTTTTCATACCGAACATATTAAGTTGACCCAAAATATATTTTTAACGCCAAATATGTCCGATATCTGGCTTGCCATTTATGCGAAACAAAATAATATCCCGATAATATCGGTATCCAGATCAGCTTTTTGGATAAAGCAGGCTACAGGCAAGGAGTTTGAAAAATCAATATACAACTCTTTTAATCGAAATGATACCTACCAAACAGACATTGTAAATAAAGAATTGATTCTTGCCTCCTAGATTTGGGTGTGAGTTTGCGTATTTGAGTACTACTCTAGTATTCATCATAGGCCCCTTCCAGCTTCCTTGTGGAGTAATATTTAAATATTGATTTGAAAAGCAATCGAGCCTGCCCCACTGAGTATTCTTGTTTCTACAGGAATGCCATTCTTTAGCAATGCACTGCGTGAACGATTATTTAATTACTTTTAATAAATTTTTAGTGACTCTTTATATAAAAAACTAGAGATGATTGCGACATATTGGAGTTGCCCCTATAAAACCGGACCACTTAGCCAGCCAAAGCACTATTGATAAATTGTCTTGGTGCCATCATATTTAACCCTTTATGGGGCGCATGTTCATTGTAGTCATTGAACCAATCGGGTAACTGCCTCATGAGCGTGAGAGCATCAAATGGATCGCTAAATGCGACATAGTCTCTCTTAAACGTTTTGACGAATGCCTCAGCCATTCCATTACTTTCAGGGCTATAAGCTGGGGTGGTTCTCACATCAAAGCCAAGTTTCCTAGCAAATGCTACTGTTTCGCGAGCTGTATAACAAGGCCCATTGTCACTAAGCCACTGTATCGGCTTTGCTAATACGTCGATTTTGCCAAAACGATACTCCATACTTTCAAGTAGCAAGTCTCTAATAGTTCTGCCATCTATACCGATAGTTGATGAAACGTAACTAATAACCTCTCGGTCACAGGTATCCATAGCAAAAGCCACATGCACTCGATCTCCGTTAGCACACTGAATGGTAAAGCAATCAGAGCACCAACGCGTATTACTTTTTAAAGTAATCACCTTACCGTCGTGAGAACGTGTTGGTTTTTTCTTAGGAGCCAGAAGCAATAAATTATTGAGCTTCATAATGCGATATACACGTTTATGGTTCACTTTTAATCTGCCTTCAGACTGTAGTCGATGGTTGAGTAAAACAGTGACTCTTCGATAGCCATAGCTACAGCGTTTGTCCGTGATTTCGCGAATATAAGGGAGCAGTTCATTGTCCTCTGTTTTAACGTAATGGTTCTTTTGTGGTTCCATTTTTTTAAGCCTTTCTGTTAGATTTGAACGGGATACTTCTAGAGCACGGGCTATCGCTCTTATTCGAAATCGCTTATTCCGAGCAAGGGTTGCCGCGAGATCAGTTTTTTTTCCCGGCCGAGCTTTACCGCTTCACGTAGTATTTCGTTCTCTAACGTTTTTTGGCCTAACACTTGTTCTAGTTGCTTAATTCGCCTTTTGAGTTCATTCGCTTCACTTTGGGGTACCACAGACTCTTCAGCCTTTACTCCAGTCAATGCACTGCTCTCCATTAATTTACGCCAATAAAATAATTGGCTGGGCGGTATTCCATGTTTTCGCGCAACGTAAGATACCGTTGCTCCTGAATGATAGGTTTCATGGACTATTTGTTGTTTCTCTAACGGCGTCCAACGACGTCGATTGCTGCTTGAATGGATTATTTCATTACATTCTAATGGTGTCGATACAGTCATATTACTAGTCCTATTACTAGTCGTTAATTATTGGCTAGGTGGACCGGTTTAAATTGGGGGCACTACA
>NZ_FTNL01000012.1 GCF_900156395.1 Fluoribacter gormanii
CCTCTGGTATCAAGTGCTGGTTTTGATAGTACACAATCCAAGAACGGACTCTGTTTCCATATTGGGTATGTGCCTTTACTTCCGAGGGAAAAGAGGCGGTGACCTGCTTTTGACAACAGGAGCAGAACTTCATTTCCGCACGATGCTCTGTCACCTCAACCTGCACGATTGGTAAATCAAAAACTTGTCGTTTGATTATACCTTTGGCTGCTTGCTTTGCCAGAGACCGACCACAATCGGGGCATTCTTCTAGCTTATGGGTGACACCATGATCCGCATGAACAACCTGCTTGAGCGTTGTGCCTTTATGCCCCTTATGACCGCCGCTTTTATGCTTGCCATTTTCACGCAATGAAGTAGTGCGTGGTGGTTTTCTTAAGCCATCACTGGATGGTGGTTTTGAGCTGTTGCTGCTGTTCTTGTTTAAACGTTTTTCCAGCTCTGCTATCCTTGCCGCCTGTTGCGTCATTCTCTTTTCTAGTTCCGCAATTCTAGCCAATAGTGTGCTGATGATTTGTTTCGTAGTATTTCATGCAGCTATTTGATCACAACCACATAATTATTAAAATGTTTTTTTACATGACTGTATCCGAGATACACCGCAGGAGATCCCTCACCCTCGCTGCGCTCGGGTTCGGGATGACGTGGGGAGTTACTGATAATCAATAAATTGATTTATTTATGTACTAAAATAACTATAGATTTTTCTGTAATTTTAACCAGACCAAGGAGTGATAATCATGGATTTTAGTACGTTAACGAGTCAAAGCCCCAAAGTTATGGCTGTAATGGAGGCTCTAAAGAATGATCCCAATTTTTTAAATGAACTCAAGGAAGATCCACAGCAAGCATTGGGTAAAATTGGAATAGAGCTTAATGAAGAAGAAATGGGTATGGTTCAGAAATTAAGTGAGTTCCGTGAACTCGAAGCTGAGGCTGAAGGTTTTTTTGCCAAGATCAAAGGCTTTTTTGGTTTTAAGAATGCAAATTAAGCATAAGGTACTAATCAGGTTTACTACAAATTAACTTTGCGTTGCTCCTGTTTTAAAACATAATGAAGTTCAACTGGACTTCATGGATTCAATAAATATGGTCTATATTATTTAATGTCATTTACTGAAATGGAGTTTTCAAATGAAAAATGCTAATTTAGCTTCAAGATGGGTAAATCGATGTATTACGATTCTTTTTTTATTGGGTAGCCCGTTAGTTGGGGCATATGCGGCTTGTTGTTCAGGGCATGGTGGGGTTGCTTCTTGTAATACTACTACCGGATTCCAGATGTGTAAGGATGGTACAGCCTCTCCAACATGTAAGTGTAAGAAAGCAAAAAGCACAACAGCAACAACAACCACTACTAAGTCACATACCACCACTAAAACAACTCCAGCAACCACCACAACGACTACAACTAAATCTAAAAGCTGGTGGGGTGGAAAATCGACTACGACTCAACCTGCTACGAGTACAACTAAAACCACTACCACAACTACTACAAGTTCTAAAGGCTGCTGTTCAAAGCATGGAGGGGTAGCTCAATGTGATGCATCTACTGGCCATTTAAAATGTAAGGACGGAACACAATCGCCTTCCTGTGCGTGTCATTAAGCATTTAATCTTGCTGTTATCGCATAGCCCGGACGGAACATCCGGGCTTAAAATTAATTCAACTTGTCTCCTGTTGCTTGCAGCCCGGAGTTCTTTAAATCCTATTTTCAGTAATATCAATCATCATTTGCAGGGATTTTTTAGCATTATCGATAACCCATTGTTGATCATTTTCGGGTAATCTGTTTCTACTTCCAGTAAATTCATTGACTACATCACCTGCCTTAACTTCATTATAAGACATTGTTTTTCCTTGTCTAAGTAAATCGACAAGGGCAACTAGATGGGGGGGATCATTACGTGACATAGTAGCACAGCCACAACCTATTCCTTTTTCATTTTCTTTTTTAGGTGCTTCTGCTAGATTGACTACCTCTATATTTAAACTTTTGCAGTGTTGTTTTAGATTTTCTACCATGTGGTTTTCGGTACCAATGGCATAACGTTTTGTGTTGGCGCGATCGTGGACTACATAATCCCATATAAACGCTGTGGAGCCGGATTGTTGTGCTACTTTAATTACTGAGTTCCGGCATTCCGGATGAACGATCGTAGTGTATCCTTGATTATGCCAATAATCACACATTTCAGGTTGATAATGGGTATGTACGGCGCATTGACTCGCGAATAATATTAATTGGGCGTCATCAAACTGTTTTAGAGTTTTTGAGTCTTGGGTCGCAAGTGAATATTGAGCTCCTGCAGTTCCACCCGGCCAATAGGCAAGATTTTTTATCCCTAACCAATATGCTACGTTTTCACCCATATGTTGATCAGGAATAAAGAGTATCTTTTTATTTTGTTTTAGTGCCCATTGAAATATTTTTTTTACATTGGAGCTTGTGCAAACGGCTCCGCCTTGAGCACCAGTTAAGGCTTTGACTCGACCCGATGTATTCATATAGCAAACCGGTAAAATATTCTCGGAACCATAACGTTCATTCAAATCAAGAAAAGCAGGTTCAACCATGAAGTCCTTGGCAAGCATTTCCATAGTGCAACCGGATTTGGGATTGGTTATATAAACCTGTTGGTTTTTATTCGCCAAAATACTAATTGATTCGGCCATGAAATGCACGGCAGACTCTATAATAACGGATTTTTCAGGATGTTCCGCTGCCATTAACGCTAACTGATAGGAGTCACCAATAAGTCCTCCAAATTGTTCAACCAAGCGGACAATATCACCACCCATGTAATAATGAGCTAACAGCAATAATCGCTCACCAAAATGATCTTGAGCTTTTTTAAGATAAGGGGTCATCCACTTCAAGACTGTCGTGAGTTTACGATCTGGAAGTGCTTGGTATTCCTGGGCATAGGGAATAAATTCTTCTTGGTACCAGTCAATTGGGTAATCAGTCTGGCAAATGCTCATATCATTTCTGATCTGCATTAACGTGGTTTCAGGGGTGTAAAGCGTGGAGTTTTTAAACATCTATTTTGCCTCAAATCATTTTAACGTATCGCTCAAGAATCTTATTATTCAGGTGAAGTATCCATCAGTCCAAGTTTAGCAATGCTTTCTTGTGCCTCGGCATTTTTATTCGGATAATCTTCACGGAAGTGACCCCCACGTGATTCCCGTCTTGCCAGAGCAGCTCTTACAATTAATTCAGCATTAAGAATGATATTTCTTAACTCAATAAAATCTCTCGTGATGCAATGTCTCCAATAATATTCTTCAATTATTTTTTTACGTTTCATTATTAATTGTAGTAGATCTTCAAGCCCTGCTTCAGTTCGCACTATGCCAGCATAAGACGTCATTTCTCCTCTTAAACCACGCCACTGCGCATTGATTTGGCTGGCACGCCTGGTATTAACTTCACTGGGCGCGCTCCAATTAGGAATATGGTCTGAGTATTTCCAAGGAGCAGAAATATCTTTTAAAGTACATCGTGCTGCATTGGAGCCCATGACCAATGCTTCGAGTAATGAATTACTTGCGAGGCGATTGGCTCCATGTAAACCGGTAAAAGCAACTTCGCCTATGGCATAGAGTCGTTTTAAATCGGTACGGCCATCAATGTCAGTAAGTATTCCTCCACACTGGTAATGTGCTGCTGGCACAACAGGAATCATATCCTGACTCATATCAATGCCAATGGATAATAGAGTCGCATAAATTTGTGGAAAACGTTTTTTTAGGAATTCTTTGGATTGATGGGTTATATCAAGATAAACATATCCCATTTGACTGCGTTCAATTTCACTAAAAATAGCACGCGCAACGACATCACGCGTTGCCAGTTCCATTTGCTCTGGGGCATAGTGTTTCATGAACCGTTCGCCTGTTTCCGCGTTTTTAAGTAAGGCGCCTTCACCACGGACCGCTTCTGAGATAAGAAAGTTATTTAGAGAGTGGTGATGTAGTAGAGTAGGGTGGAATTGGTAGAATTCCATGTTACCAACACGAGCCCCAGCACGATAAGCCATAGCAACACCATCTCCTGTAGCAACCATGGGATTAGTGGTATATCTGTAGGTTTTACCGGCGCCACCTGTTGCTAGAACGACACAGTTTGCTAGAAAGGTATGAATTTTATTTGCTGCACAATCCAGAACATAAGCACCTAAAATCTCTCCTTGAATATCGGTTCGATGTGGATGATAGTGCGTAATCAGGTTTACAGCGACATGATGCTCAAAAAAATGAATCTGGTGCTGTTGTCGTGCCAGCTGATTCATTATTTGAGTAATTGATAAACCGGTTTGATCGCCACAGTTAAAAATACGTCGGTGTGAATGTCCTCCTTCTTTTGCAAGATGAAAATTTCCGTTGTTATCTTGCTTAAAGTGAACATTATACTGGCCCAGTTGTTTTATTATGTCCGGACCTTGTCGAATAATGAATTCGACGGCGGGTAAATAGCACAGCCCATCACCGGCAACCAAAGTATCAGAGATATGTGATTCCAGGGAGTCTTCTGCTGAAAAAACTGCAGCAATTCCACCTTGAGCATAGCGACTGTTGCACTCAATCGCTTCGGCCTTGCTGATTAGAGCAATTTTTAATCGGGGTTGCAGGCTGATAAGCTGTAAGCAATATTGCAGTCCTGCCAGCCCTGTTCCCATAACAAGAACATCAAATTCAAAGGTTTGCCCTTGTTGTGAGGGGGTGTTACTCATAAAAAGGCCTTTACTAACTGGGTTGCCAGACCCGTATAGTTCTCTGGTGTAAGTTTGATTAATTGCTCTTTGGCTTCTTCAGGTATCGATAACTCTTGAATGAATTGCTTGAGACTTTGTTCATCAATTCCATGACCTCGGGTTAACGATTTTAGTTGTTCATATGCATTAGGCACATTATAGCGACGCATCATGGTTTGTACCGCTTCAGCCAACACTTCCCAATTTGCTTTTAAGTCTTCTTGTAAAGCACGCTTATTGATTTGTAATTTGTCATTACCTTTGGCTAAAGATAGATAGGCAATGAGGCTATAAGAAAATGCCATACCTATATTACGCAATACGGTAGAGTCTGATAAATCTCGTTGCAGTCGCGATTGAGTGAGCTTATTAGCAAAGTGAATAAACAGGGCATTAGCCATCCCCAAATTTCCTTCTGCATTTTCAAAATCAATGGGATTGACCTTATGAGGCATGGTGGATGAACCAACTTCTTCTGCTACTGTTTTTTGTTTAAAATACCCTAGAGAAATATAACTCCAAATGTCTTGTGTATAATCGAGCAATATGTTGTTAATACGCACCATAATTTGCGATACTTCTGCCAAACCGTCATGTGGCTCGATTTGGGTCGTATAAGCATTAAAGGATAAGCCAAGAGATGTTACAAAGTTGGCACAGTGTTTGCGCCAATCTACCTCAGGGTAGGCGACAATATGAGCGTTATAATTGCCAACAGCACCATTGAATTTACCAGGAATCAAGACTTCACATAATTGTTGTTGTGGTCTTTTGAGACGGGCAACGAAATTGACTAACTCTTTCCCCATGGTTGTGGGTGTTGCTGGTTGACCATGTGTCCTGGATAACATAGGGACATCAGCATGTTGCTTACCAAGCAGAGTAATGCCCCCCATGATTTCAGCAAGCGTAGGTTGTATGACTTGGGCAATTGCCTGCTTTACCATTAATGCATAAGCTAAATTGTTGATGTCTTCTGAAGTACAAGCAAAATGAATAAATGCAGTAATTGCTTTCAAATTGGCATGATGCTGGAATTTGTCCTTTAGATAATATTCTATTGCTTTAACATCGTGATTTGTTTGCTTCTCAAATTCTTTAATTTTAAGGGCCTCATCCTCATCAAAATTAGCAATAATGTTATTGAGAAAATCTTTAGCCTTCTGATCCAAGAGGGGAACCTCAGTAATAGCATTATTAGCTGCTAAGGATTCAAGCCAGCGAATTTCTACAGTCAGGCGATAATAAATTAAGGCGAACTCACTAAAATAAGGACTCAAAGCCCGTGTTTTATTAATATAACGCCCGTCGATTGGGGAGATCGCATTTAAAGCAGTAAGAGTCATAAGTAGCTAGCCCTAATGATAAAGCACATATAATATTAGATGCGCGAACAGATGTGAATTAAAGTGAGGAATTTTATCAGAAAATTGATATTTTTTTAATATGTTTGTGTATAATGATTTCATTTTTAAAAAAGAATCGCAGCATTTTATGAAAACAATCATTGAATCATATCAAGCAGGCCTGTTTCACAAGAAGTATTGGGTACAAAATATTATTTCCGGAATTATCGTAGGGGTTGTTGCGTTACCTTTGGCAATGGCATTTGCTATTGCTTCGGGTGTCCGACCAGAACAGGGTATCTATACAGCGATTATTGCTGGTTTAATTGTTTCAATTATGGGGGGAAGCCGTTTACAAATCGCTGGCCCTACTGGTGCTTTTATTGTTGTGCTTTCTGGTATCACAGCAAAATATGGAGTTACTGGTTTACAAATTTCAACGATACTCGCTGGATTCATGTTGTTATTTTTTGGCCTTGCTCGTTTAGGGGGGATTATTAAGTTCATACCTGCTCCTGTGATTATTGGTTTTACTGCAGGAATTGGTGTAGTGATTTGGGTAGGGCAATGGCACTACTTTTTTGGTCTTCCCTCAGGAGGAAGTGGCCATTTTCATGAAAAATTATGGTATTTATTACAGTCTCTCCCCCATCTCGATATAACTACAACCATTTTAGGCTTTTTCTCACTGTTGTTGGTTATTTTTTCAAACAGGATTCCCGGGTTAAAACGCGTCCCAGGTCCACTTGTGGCTCTATTGATCGTGACTGGATTACAATCAGTTTATCATTTTTCTGGAGTTGCTACTATAGGCTCCCTATTTGGTGGAATACCTCAAGGCCTGCCAGAATTTAAATTGCCCAATCTGACAATCGATAAAATGATTGAGTTAATCGGCCCCGCTTTTACTATCGCAATGCTTGGTGCTATAGAGTCGCTGTTATCTGCTGTTGTTGCTGATGGTATGGCAGGGACAAAACATAATTCAAATCGGGAGTTAGTAGGGCAGGGAATAGCAAATATTTTTGCACCATTGTTTGGTGGGTTTGCTGCAACTGGAGCTATAGCCCGTACAGCGACAAATATTCGTAATGGGGGCAATAGCCCTTTGGCAGGCATAATCCATGCGCTCACTTTGGTTTTAATTATCCTTTTCCTGGCCCCTTTGGCAGTAAACATACCGCTTACTGTATTGGCTGCAGTTTTGTTTGTTGTAGCCTGGAATATGAGTGAAGTAAAACATTTTATCAAACTGATAAGGTGTGCCCCAAAAGCGGATGTAGTGATTTTGTTGGTAACTTTTTTTCTTACAGTATTTGTTGATTTGGTAGTCGCAGTAAATATAGGTGTTATCATTGCTATATTACATTTTATACGGGGTATGGCTACCAGTGTTGAAGTACAGCAAATGACCTCGGAAGAGTTAGCCCATGAATTGGCAAAACAAAATATAGAAACCCTACCCGATGGAGTATTGGTTTATGCTGTAGAAGGGCCTTTTTTCTTTGGTGCAGCAGAAGCATTCCAGCATGCTTTGGCAGTAACTCACACAGATCCCAAAACATTAATTATTAGGATGCGCTGGGTACCATTTATGGATGGTACTGGTTTACAAACCTTAGAAGAAATTATTGAAGATTTGCAAGAACGTAATGTAAGAGTAATTTTAAGTGGTGCTAATCCACGTGTAGAGGAAAAATTGCGTAAGGGTGGTATTATTAAACTTTTAGGCGACGCAAATTTCCATAAAGAATTTTCTCAAGCTTTAATTGCATGTAATGCATAAACTCATTCGCACATCAGTACTCATGCACAGGATTAGATAAAACAACTCATTTATTCTGAGCTATGAGTACTAATGTTTTCTGACAATTAAAGTTTCTAATTCCCATAGCCGCACATTTTCAGTAAAATGATTATCATTTTATGGACTTGGGGTAGTTATGACGGTCAAAACACATATTATTGATTTAGCACATCTTGGCATGCACGACCTGGAGCAGGTTGGTGGAAAAAATGCTTCTCTTGGAGAGATGATCAGTCATTTATCCTCAGCGGGAGTATCTGTTCCTGGTGGATTTGCAACCACTGCGGATTCATTCAAAGAGTTCCTGTCTCAAGATAATTTAGATAAAAAAATCTATGCAAAATTAGCTACCTTAGATCCAGATAATGTCCAGCAATTAGCTGTTGTTGGGAAAGAAATCAGGGAAATGATTGTTAATACGCCATTTACTCCTGAGTTTGAACGAGCTGTGCGAGCTGCATACGAAAAACTGTCGCAATCTATAGGCCATGATAATTTCAGCGTTGCCGTTCGTTCATCAGCGACAGCAGAGGACTTACCTGATGCCTCATTTGCTGGTCAACAAGAAACTTTTTTAAACGTCAAAGGAATTGATGAAGTTTTGCTCTCAATAAAACATGTTTTTGCATCACTATTCAATGATAGAGCAATCACTTATCGAACACATCACCAGTTTGCTCATCATGAAGTGGCCTTATCTGCAGGTATTCAACAGATGGTTCGTAGTGATATGGCTGTAAGTGGGGTGATGTTTACTATGGATACTGAGTCAGGTTTTGACCAGGTAGTATTTATTACTTCATCTTATGGTTTGGGGGAGATGGTTGTTCAAGGAGCCGTCAATCCTGATGAATTTTACGTGCATAAACCCGGAATACAAGCGGGTAGACCGGCAGTTATTCGTAGGAACCTCGGTAGTAAGGCCTTGAAGATGATTTACTGTGATGACCCCAGCAAGCAACAGCGAGTCAAAACCGTAGAGGTTGATGCAAAAGAGCGATTACTGTTTTCTTTAACTTCAAGTGAAGTAGAAAGCTTAGCCCGCCAAGCCATAATTATTGAGAAACATTATGGTCGACCAATGGATATAGAATGGGCAAAAGATGGTTTAAATGGTCAATTATATATTTTACAAGCTCGGCCTGAAACCGTAAAAAGTCGGGATAATAAACAAATATTGGAGCGTTATACCTTACAACAAAAAGGTACGGTGTTAGCTGAAGGGCGCAGTATCGGCCAACGTATAGGTCAGGGTAAGGCAAGAATTATTAAAGATGTTAGTGAAATGGATCGTGTGCAACCAGGCGATGTGTTGATTTCCGATATGACAGATCCTGATTGGGAACCTGTAATGAAACGTGCTGCTGCAATTGTGACTAATCGTGGGGGCAGAACATGCCATGCAGCTATTATTGCACGTGAATTAGGTATTCCTGCTGTAGTTGGATGTGGAGATGCCACGAAAACAATACGTGATGGCGATGAAGTGACCGTCAGTTGTGCTGAAGGAGACAATGGCTATGTCTATGCAGGTTTGTTGCCATATGACCAAGTGCGTCTTGATGTAGAAACCATGCCTGAATTACCAATGAAAGTCATGTTGAATGTTGGTAATCCTGAAAGAGCGTTTACATTTCAATCGATTCCTAACTCAGGAGTAGGTTTGGCTCGTCTTGAGTTTTTAATTTCCAATACTATTGGTATCCATCCGCGTGCATTACTTGATTTTGATCATTTGAAGGATAAAGAATTAAAACAATTTATTGCTGAGAAAACAGCAGCCTATAATTCTCCAGTCGAATATTATATTGAGCGACTTAAAGAAGGAATTGCGACAATCGCTGCGGCATTCTATCCCAAGCCCGTAATTGTACGATTGTCAGATTTTAAATCCAATGAATATGCAAATCTTGTTGGCGGGAACTTATATGAGCCGCATGAAGAAAATCCAATGCTGGGTTTTAGAGGTGCATCTCGATATGTTTCTGAATCATTTGCAGAATGCTTTGCTTTGGAATGTAAAGCAGTTCGCCGCGTTCGTGAGGAAATGGGTTTAACTAACGTGGAAGTTATGATTCCTTTCGTGCGAACAGTTGCTGAGGCTAGTAATGTAATTCAAGTTTTAAAACAACATGGACTTGAGCGAGGTAAGCATGGGCTACGGGTGATTATGATGTGTGAATTACCTTCAAATGCATTGCTGGCCAAAGAATTCTTAGAGTATTTTGATGGATTTTCTATAGGTTCTAATGACTTAACTCAGCTGACGTTAGGTCTAGACAGGGATTCAGGATTAATCGCCGCTCAGTTTGACGAGCGTAATGAAGCAGTGAAGGTTTTATTGCATATGGCAATTACTGCTTGTAAAAAGGCGAAAAAATATATTGGTATCTGTGGTCAAGGTCCATCGGATCATCAGGATTTCGCTCAATGGTTAATGAAAGAAGGAATAGAAAGCGTTTCACTCAACCCGGACTCTGTTTTAGAAACATGCCTATTTTTGGCAAAGCAATAGATTAGATAGAGTAAATGTAACTGTTCAATAAGCCTGATCAAAATAACCTGTTCCGCAACTTGTGGAACACGGATTTTTTTGAGCAAGCTGCAGTATAGGGGCATGTAGTTGGGTGGACATTGATAAGTTATGCTAAATTGCTGAAGAGGCATTCTACTCCAGACAATTTTCAAAAAAGTATTTAAGCGAGGTATAAAACAGCAATGCAGGGTTTCAAATGGTGGCTTCTAATTGCAGGAATATGTCCTGTCATGGCTTTCGCGTCTACTGAGGCCGATCATGTTGATCCGGTTACATTCGTATTACTTGGCGTCACTACTATTTTTTTCTTTGCAATTATTGGTCGTTATACCGCAAGGAGGATAAATCAACCCAGTGTTCTTGGTGAGCTGCTAATAGGAATTCTTATTGGCAATTTATTCTATTATTATGGATTTCCATTAGCAGTTTTATTAAGAGAAGGCTCTTCAATTTTTGATGCTGTTAAAGAAGTACTCCTGGGGGTTCCATTAAATCAGGCAGTTAGTTCAGTTATTTCCAATGAAAATTATGCACAACAAGTTGTAGGTGCTTTAAGTGGGCCTCATGGTTCAGATTATCTGAAAATTGCTTATATAGTTGATATTTTCTCGAGATATGGGGTGATTTTTCTCCTATTTATGGTTGGTTTGGAAAGCTCTATTGAGGAAATGAAGCATACAGGGCGTGATTCAATTATTGTCGCTTTGATTGGTGTGATTGCCCCCATGTTATTGGGGTTTGGTACTGTTTATTTGTTGATGCCTAATGGTTCTTACCAATCTGATCTATTTATTGCAGCAACCTTGAGTGCAACAAGTATAGGAATTACTGCACGTGTTCTTTCCGAAATGAAAAAATTACGCACCAGAGAAGCAAGAACCATATTGGGTGCGGCAATGCTTGATGATGTATTGGGCCTGATTATTTTGGCTGTAGTTAGTTCCTTGGTAATTAGTGGGGCAGTAGATCCCATGGTTGTGTTGCGCATTATTGTAAGTGCTATGCTCTTTTTTGCAGGTACCTTATTTTTAGGTCCAATTGTTTTACGCAAGGCAATTCATTTTTTTCGTTTTCTCGAACCTTGGGAAGCAAAATTATTCATTTCTTTTCTGTTTATCATGACACTTTCTTGGCTCGCTTCAGTGCTACAACTTGCAACTATTATTGGAGCATTTACTGCAGGAGTCATTCTTCATGATGACTATTTTGATGGTGTCCCTTTGAGTCAACAAGAAAATCGCAGTATTTATCACTTATTATCCCCATTAGAATCAATCTTGGCACCGATGTTTTTTATTGTGATTGGCATCCAAGTCAAATTGGAAAGCTTTTATCATTTGAATGTAATTGTTTTGGCAACAGGTTTAATCATTGTAGCGGTGATTGGCAAATTAGTAAGTGGATATGGGGCACGCGCGCCAAATGATCGATTACTAATTGGTATCGGTATGTTACCTCGCGGAGAAGTGGGGTTGGTTTTTGCTTCTATTGGCCGAACTCTAGGTGTTATTTCTGATGATTTGTTTTCAGCAATTGTTTTAATGGTAATGGTGACGACATTTATTGCTCCTCTCTTATTAAAAATACGATATGCGCAGAAAGACAGGAAAATAGTACATGAATAAAGCTTTGTTACAGATAGAGGCAGAGGTAACACATGCATTGCATGAAGATGTAGGTGAGGGAGATATTACTGCAACTTTATTATCTGCCGATCTTCAGGCTGAAGCAGAAATTATTTCTCGAGAGCCTATGGTGGTATGCGGCCAGCTTTGGGTTAATGAAGTTTTTAATCAACTTGATACTCAAATCAAACTGGAATGGCAAGTTACAGAAGGAGAATGGTTAGCGGCTCCATCTACTTTGTGTACTTTATCTGGCTCAGCAAGAAACATCTTAACTGGTGAGCGCACCGCATTAAATTTTTTACAAACTCTTTCGGCTACGGCAACACAAACTTATCATTATGCTCAAAAACTTCATGGCACACAGACGCGCTTATTGGATACGCGAAAAACACTTCCTGGATTTAGAGCAGCACAAAAGTATGCAGTGACTTGCGGAGGAGGTTTTAATCACCGTATGGGGCTTTACGATGCCATTCTAATTAAAGAAAACCACATTAAAGCCTGTGGTTCCGTAGCTCAGGCCGTTGCTTTGGCAAGGAAAATCAAAAAGAATGTGTTAGTTGAGGTGGAGGTCGAAACTCTGGATGAGTTACGTGAGGCAATTTGTGCTCACCCTGATAGAATTATGTTGGATAATTTTAGTCAAGACATGCTCGAAGAAGCGATTAGAATAAATCAACCAAAACGTTGTGCTTTAGAAGTGTCAGGAGGAGTTACTCTGGAAAATATTGCTACAATAGGTCAATTAGGTGTTGATTTCATTTCTGTTGGTGCGATTACCAAATCAATTCAAGCCATAGACTTGAGCTTACTAATTAGGAAAATTTTATGATGCCAATGATAATTTTTACGGGAGGAGGTACAGCAGGACATGTGGCACCAAACTTGGCATTAATAGATGAGTTTAGCCATAAGGGTTGGGAAATCGCTTATATTGGTTCTGCCAATGGTATTGAGAAACAGATGATCGAACCACTTAAAATTCCATTTTATGGCATAAGCAGTGGTAAATTGCGTCGGTATTTAAGTTTAAAAAACTTATTGGATCCATTTAAGATTATACTGGGTATTGTGCAATCTTTTTTCTTGCTTAATAAATTAAAACCTGATGTGGTTTTTTCCAAGGGTGGTTTTGTTGCATTTCCGGTTGTGGTAGGTGCGTGGTTAAATCGGATCCCTGTTGTTGCTCATGAATCTGATATGAGTCCTGGACTCGCCAATCGACTGTGTTTTCCCTTTGTTAATAAAATTTGCTTAACTTTTGAAGCAGGAAAAAAACACTTTAAAAAGCAAGATAAAATAGAAGTAACTGGTACTCCAATCCGTAAGCAGTTGTTCGCCGGTAATAGCGACCGTGGACTCGAGTTATGTGGGTTTAATGCAGAGAAACCTTGTCTTTTAGCTATAGGAGGCAGCTTGGGAGCAGGTTCTATCAATCGGATTATTCGCGAGGCTTTACCCGAATTAACCAAGGAGTTTCAAGTTATTCATATATGTGGAAAAGGAAAACTAGAGTCATCCTTAATTAATCGCCAAGATTACAAGCAGTTTGAATATGCTAATGAAGAATTAGCTGATTTATTTGCCGCAGCATCAGTTGTTGTTTCACGAGCTGGTGCTAATTCTCTTTATGAAATTTTAGCTCTCGGGAAGCCTCATATCTTAATTCCTTTACCAGCTGAGGTTAGTCGAGGGGATCAAATTCAAAATGCTCGCTATTTTCAAAGACTAGGCATAAGCCTTGTGATTGATGATCGGTCTTTGGATATGGATACTTTACTGCAAACTTTACATGAACTGGAGAATAATAAAAGGGATATTAATAATAAAATCAATGCACTAAATATTAAGTCCGCTACAGACCAAATCGTAGCTATTATTGAGGAGCAAGTTCATGTTCAATCCGCAAGCGCTGTATGAGTTCGTTTGTCACCAGTGGGATGAGGAAATTATCCCTAGTCTATGTGATTACATAAAAATTCCTAATAAATCACCCCATTTTGATCCTAAATGGCAGGAACATGGACTAATGGATAAGGCTGTATCCCATATTGCTGATTGGTGCAAGGCACATGCCCCTAAAGGAATGATGCTGGACATTATGAAGCTCGAAGGACGTACTCCCTTAATTTTTATCGAAGTTCCTGGCGAAATTGACGAGACTGTTTTGTTGTATGGCCACCTTGATAAACAACCGGAAATGTCAGGATGGAGTGAAGATTTGCACCCTTGGCAACCGGTGTTAAAAAATGGGCGTTTATATGGTCGAGGCGCAGCAGATGATGGCTATTCTGCATATGCCTCATTAACTGCAATTTGCGCTTTACAGAATCAAGGATTGCCCATTCCTCGTTGTGTTTTGATTATCGAAGCATGTGAAGAGAGTGGTAGTTATGATCTGCCATTTTATATTGAACAGTTAAAAGATCGGATTGGCAAACCTAAGCTGGTTATTTGCCTTGATTCTGGCGCTGGAAATTATGAACAATTGTGGATGACTACTTCATTACGAGGAAATTTGGTCGGTGAATTGTCAGTGGAACTCATTCAAGAAGGCGTTCATTCGGGGGCTGCAAGTGGAATCGTAGCAGACAGTTTTCGAGTTGCTCGGCAACTAATTAGTCGTATTGAAGATGAAGTTTCAGGAGAGGTGAAACTATCCGAATTGTACTGCGATATCCCTGAAGAACGAATAAAGCAAGCAGGGCAGTGTGCCGAAGTTTTAGGAGACTCTGTTTACGTGGAGTTTCCTCTGCATGAAGGGGTAGATCCTATAACAAAGGATAGAGTGCAATTGATTCTAAATAGGACATGGAGACCTGCCTTGACTGTTACTGGAGCTGATGGGTTTCCTGCTATAGAGAATGCAGGGAATGTGTTACGACCACAAACCGCACTAAAATTGTCTATGCGTTTACCACCTTTAGTAGATCCTAAAAGTGCAGCAACAGTGATGCATGATGTATTAACTAAAGAACCTCCTTATCATGCTAAAGTTAGTTTTAATGTAGGTGATGGTTCGCAAGGATGGAATGCGCCTCCACTTTCTTCCTGGCTAGAAAAAGCTGCTGATGCAGCATCAATGGCTTACTATGGAAAACCGGCTGCTTATTTGGGTGAGGGGGGAACTATTCCTTTTATGGGAATGTTAGGTAAGAAATTTCCTGAGGCCCAATTCATGATTACTGGAGTTTTGGGACCTCAGTCTAATGCCCATGGTCCTAACGAATTCTTGCACTTGGATATGGTGAGAAAATTAACTGCATCTGTTGCATATGTACTTTATCATGTAAGTTAATATATTTTAACGCTTGATTAAGAAGTTGTTTTTCTCTTCAAAGCGCTTACAATTTTTCCTTCTCCCCCATGGGGTGAAGGTACCCGCAAGGGCGGATGAGGGTGAAGCACGAAAGATAATCCCTCACCATAACCCTCTTCCCATCATGGGAGAGGGGATACTAGCTGATGTTTATTTTAGTTAGGTAAGAAATTTCCCAGCCTTATTTCAATCCAAATTTTTGTTACTCATTGAACTTAAAGCAAAAAAATTAAAAAAACTCTCGACAGAGCACTCAAATCTTGGGATACTTTTGCCGGCTCTGGAACGAGCCACTTAGTCCAACAATTAGGAGAAAATTATGAAAGCAAAATTTATTGCTACGGTTTTGTCATTATCTGTAGTTACATTTTCAGCTCATGCAGTTGTTCCCAAAGAAACCTCAGTCAAAAAGAAGCCTCCTGTGGTAATTCATAAAATTGATCTCAACTCGGCTGATGTATCAATGCTTACTGGCTCAGTTAAAGGCATAGGAAAAAAGCGAGCTGAAGCCATCATTGCATATCGTAAAAGTCATCATGGCTTTAAATCTTTGGAAGAGCTTGCTGATGTGAAGGGCTTAGGCCAACATTTCATGACGGCGAATCGAGATAAATTAAATCAGGTATTTGTTATAAATAAAATAGAATAAAAATCATATTAAATTAGAGGAATATTATTTTGTCACTGTTGTTAGCAGTATTAGTACAACAGTGACATGCAAATTAAATTTTTTAGAGTACTTGTTCAGGTGCTTTAATCGCTTCCAAATCAAGTTTTAAATGACTAATTTCGCTTTTAAAGAATGTAAAACTTGTTGCTGATCGAATCGGAATAAATCCTCTTTTATGATGAATTGCTTTAAGAAATTTTCCGATATCACTTTCTTTACCTTTTTCTTGGCTCAATTGATCATTTATTTCTTCATCAGACAATCCCGCTAATTTATTTTTGTCTTCAATGGATAGCTGTTGGAACGATGTTTCAATTGCCTCAATTTTCTTATGTGGATCAGAGGAGAAGAAACCAGCTCGCTCTAAAATTCCCTTATTTATTTTTTCTATAAATTCATTAATCTTTTCCAATCGCCTGATTTCAGTAGCTATCTCTGATAATCCTTTCTGATCGTTACAGTTAATTATTTTTTGTTTTATCTTACTTGTATCTGCTTTATTTAAGCGCAATCCGCCAAGGGCGATAAATAGTTCCGGTTTTATATTATTGGCTGGTAATTCGACTTGCTGATTTGAACTATTTGCTACGAGTATTGGTTGTTGTGCTTTCAGCAATAATTCTTTGAGTTGAACATTCTCTTTCCGCAAAGTTTCTAGCTGTACTTGAAGATGAATCACATCAGGTGGAACCTCACTTGCAGGTTCCGGGAGCTGTTTCTCATTTTCTACTCGCTTAAGTAATGACTCATATTCTCGTTGTAATGCATCCAACTGATATTGAAGCGGGTTTATTTCGGGTATAACTTCTTTACTTGATGATTTTGAAGTTTGTTTCTCTAGTTCAAGTTGTTGTTGCAGTAATTCATTTTCTTGTTGTAAGAGTTCTAGCTGTTTTTTAAGTTCATGAATAGCTTTTTCGTGATTTTGTGCAGAAATCAAGCTTCTTTTTAATTCTTCGTTGTCCCTTTGAACAATCTGTAACTCTTGCTTCAAATGTTCTAAGGAAGCACTGTGTTGTTGAAGAGTGATACTTGCTAGCTCAATTTCTTTTTTTTGTTGCTCAATGGTTTCTTTAGATTTGGACTCGACTTTTTCTAGTCGCGCAAGCTCTAAACCTTGTTCTACCAGCTTGTGGCTCGCTTTATCAGCATCAAGCTTAAGCTGCTCATATTCTTGTTGTAGGGTTTGTAGGTGACTATTAGACTCCTCTAGAGTAGTCGTTCTTTGGGATAAGAGTTCATTTGTCTTTTGTAACTCTTCCCTGGAAGCAGATAGTTCTTTTTTTATTTTATCTAAAGCGGCTTGCCATTGTGTGCCATAAACTTTAATAAGTTGAGTAAGGGGCATGGCTTGTAATGCTGCGGCATTCTCAGGATCTTTCTCCATGAGACTTTTTCTAAATTCACTAATATAGTGGTTAATTTTCTCTTGATTACCTTCTGGAAAACCAAGAGCTTCAAAAGTTTCACTAAAGACTTCTTGATGTTTTCTGGCTTCTGCAGCAAATTCTTTTTGTGCTTCATGACGTGCATTAGCTATTCCAAAGCATTGTTGGCATTGATTTATCGCAGGTTTTATATCTTTAAGAAATTTTTGTGCTTCTTCTGCTTTACCCTTTTTTAAAAGGATAATATCTTGTAAGCTTTGCTCAATGGCTTTACGCATGGAAGTCCATTGCAAATCGATCCCAGAAGTCTGAGCCTGCTTACCTAATTTTTTTGCTGCAGCTATGGCGGCTTTCTCCTCTTCAGGTAAGATGCTAAAAGGAGTTCGCATGAAATCAACTAAGCTAAGGATTGAATCAAGGAGGTTATTTACTTTTTCTGCATACTTGGCTTTGAACATTTCCTTTTGTTGTTGAGGAGGTATGTCTTTAAATATTAGAAGTTTTAATATCGTTTTATGTTTTTGGGAGGGAGACCCATCGAGACTGTCAAAAAATTGTTTTGGTGTAAAGTTTTCGGGAATTAATGGTCTAACAAAAGTATGCACTGCCTCAATTTGTTCGTCACTTAATTCAACAATTGGCTTGTCATTAAGTGTAATTCCTAAACGTAAATACGCGCCTAACAATGCGGATGCATCAATTGCTGCTTTGCCTGGTTGAGGGATATGAAGTCGCTGGTCTCCTAGCAGGCTTATAAAATTAGCAATGTTTTGCATTACCTTTTTATATTCCGCGTTATCTTTACCTTTATTAGTCGCTTCTTTTAAAAATGAAAAAAGGTTGAAAAGAAGTTTACCCATTAAATCAGGATCACCATGGGTCCACTGCGATAATTCATTTGATTTTAAACTGGTTGGCATAATAAATAAAAACCTTAGGGACGTTCATTTATGTCAGAGCAAAGAGTATATAATATAATCAAAATGATTACAAAATATATTTTTAATTTGAAATTGAACCACAATGAACATTTGAATCAATTTCAAAATTTTAATTTTTAATAAATGAATTATAATTATTTGCTTAAATTTATTGCCAAATACGCATAAATAGAACTTAAAGTAATTTATATTATTCCCAATGCTTATCAAAAATTGAAAATCATCTTCATGTATAAAAATTCACTGTTTAATTTTAAATTGTTGTGTAAGAACTGTCGATTTTTATCCAAATTTAGTATAAAGTAGCGCAAAAAAAAGAACGGGATAGTGCGGCTTATGTTCAGAAAATTAAGGGGCGTGTTCTCCAATGATTTATCAATTGATTTGGGGACAGCTAATACATTGATTTATGTAAGAGATAAAGGGATTGTTCTAAATGAACCCTCTGTTGTTGCTTTACGTAATGAATCAGGACAAAAACGTGTTGCGGCTGTAGGCCTTGAAGCGAAGCGAATGTTGGGAAGAACCCCAGGAAACATCAATGCCATTAGACCAATGAAAGATGGCGTGATTGCTGACTTTTTTGTTACTGAGAAAATGCTGCAGCATTTCATTCATAAAGTGCATGAAAATAAATTCTTACGTCCAAGTCCACGGGTTTTGGTTTGTGTTCCTTGTGGTTCAACACAAGTGGAACGTCGTGCGATTCGCGAATCTGCAATGGGTGCTGGTGCTCGTGAAGTATTTCTTATTGAAGAGCCGATGGCAGCTGCTTTAGGATCTGGAATGCCAGTTGAAGAAGCCAGTGGCTCCATGGTTGTGGATATAGGTGGTGGTACGACAGAAGTTGCGATTATTTCTCTAAGTGGAATTGTATATCATCAATCCGTTCGTATAGGTGGCGATAAGTTTGATGATGCTATTGTATCTTATGTGCGTCGCAACTATGGAACACTTATTGGTGAAACTACGGCAGAACGTATTAAACATGAAATTGGCTCAGCCTTCCCAAGCCGTGATTTATTTGAAATAGAAGTTCGCGGAAGAAACCTTGCTGAAGGTGTTCCCCGAAGTTTCATTTTGACTAGCGCAGAAATTTTAGAAGCACTTCAAGAACCTTTATCAGGTATTGTTGGTGCAGTTAGGGCCGCTTTAGAATTAGCTCCACCAGAGTTGGCAGCTGATATTGCTGAGCGCGGTATGGTTTTAACCGGCGGCGGTGCTTTGTTGAAAAACATAGATACATTGCTAATGGAAGAAACTGGTTTACCTGTATTGATTGCTGAAGATCCGCTTACCTGTGTAGCACGTGGTGGTGGTAAAGCTTTAGAAACCATGGACTTGCGTGGCGGTGATTTCCTCTCAACAGAATAATACGTATAACAGATTATTTAGTCGACGCGGGTACAGTTCTATAGGATTTGTGCTCGCTCTTGTCTTTTCTGTTTTTTTGATGTTCTCTGATTATCACTATCGTTATTTAGATAATGTGCGTAGTGGTTTTTCTCTTGTTGTCGCCCCTTTGCAATATGCAGTAGATTACCCAGTACGCGTTATAGGCTGGGTGCAGTCGCTTGTTAGTGCGAAGAAAGCTTTAATTGCTGAAAATATGCAATTACGCTATCAGCAAACCATGCTGGAAGCAGAGCTACAAAAGTTAATCATAATTCAAGAAGAAAACTCACAATTAAAGGAATTGCTCCTTACCTCTTCAAAAGCAGATATGAGTGCAATGGCAGCACAAATTCTGGCTGTTGATACAAGTAACTCACGTCAGGTAGTTATTTTAAATAAAGGAAAACGTGATGGTGCCTATGTGGGCCAACCCGTTTTGGATGCAAAAGGCGTTATGGGGCAAATTGTTGATGTTGGTCCTATAACAAGCACTGTCCTACTTATTTCTGACTCCAAGAGTGCTGTCCCTGTTCGCAATAATCGTACGGGAGAGCGCGCAATTCTTGTTGGAACAAATGACATAGAGAAATTATCGTTAATTAATTTACCGAAAACTTCGTCGATTCATCCTGGTGATGTACTGGTTACTTCAGGTTTGGATAGACACTATCCTGAAGGTTACCCGGTGGGGAGCGTAGAAGAGGTGAACAGTATTCCCGGTGAGGATTTTGTTAAGGTTAAAGTAAAACCTGTTGCACTTCTAAATCGTAATCGACTGGTATTGCTGATATGGCAAGACGCAGAGCAAGAGCAATTGAATACACAAATTAGTGAACGTTTAAATGCTAAGGAGACTATGTGATGAGAAATCTTCGCATACGCTTATTTGCAGGATTTATTGTGGCTCTCCTTTTGTCTATATTGCCTATGCCTGAATTAATCTCTGCTTTTAGACCTCCCTGGGTTTTATTACTCGTTCTTTATATAGAATATTTTTTGCCAGGTAATTTTAGACTCACTACATTACTGTTTGTGGGATTGTTACTGGATGTCTTATTGGCAACCGTAATTGGAGAACATTCATTTGCCTTGCTTTTGGTGACCTGGATTGCTTCGAGTAAATCAAGACGATTTCAATTTTTTTCCATGATGCAGCAAATCTTTCTAATTGGATTTTTTTGTTTTTTATACCAATCGATTATATCTTTAATTACTGCTCTACTCGGCTTCAACTATAGCTTATTCATGCCTGTAGCTAGCGCTTTGGTAGGCATGTTTATCTGGCCATGGATTCGCCTGCTTGGCGAAGATACTTTGTTAAAACGTTTGGTTTATCGTTAAGCCGACATACCTCTTGGCACTTGGGATGTCGGTTAGGCTTTATTGGGATTGATGATTTATTATTCTGTATTCACCAGGTTGTAAATTCTCTAGTTTCCAGTCACCAATTTGATGACGAACTAATCTTAACGTAGGGAACCCAATTGCTGCAGTCATTTTGCGAACCTGATGATTTTTTCCTTCTTTTAAAATAATTTCCAGCCAACTGGTAGGAATGTTTCTTCGGAAACGAATAGGGGGAATACGTGGCCATAATTGAGGCTCATCAATCAGTCTGACTTGAGCAGGTAAAAAGCGAATATCTTTAAGAATCAAACCCTTTTTAAGAGGAACTAAATCTATTTCATTAGGTATGCCTTCCACTTGAACCCAATAATACTTTCTTTTATTGAATTTGGGATGAGTTAACTGATGTTGCAAGGCCCCATGATTTGTCAATAATAATAGACCTTCGCTGTTTTTATCTAACCTTCCTGCTGCGTAAAAATCAGGTTTATTAATAAAAGCCGATAAAGTGTGTTCCGGAACATCACCAGAGAATTGGCTAACGACACCATAAGGTTTATTGAACAATATAATTTCTGGCATGAAGTATGATATAAAAAAGAGTTCTAAGTGTGCTTATAGTAGGAGCTTTCGACATGATGAGCAATTCCAAAATTCAATTCATTGTTTTTGTAGGTTAATTCTTATACAATAACTCAAAAATTATACTTTATGGTGATAATTGTTTATGAAATACACAATATTAGTTTCTCTCTTTTTTTGTCAATTTACGTATGCGATGAATCATGTTGTAATGGTTGGTGATGAAAAAGTTGAAATTAAGCACATTGTGGGTAGAGGTAAGACTTTTGTTCACTTGCATCATAATGAGCAAACTGCTTTAAAAGCGGCTCAGGCTGTGATCCAGAAGGAGGGTGGAAGTCTTATTGCTTTAGTGCACTCCGGTGGTCGCAATATTGTCTTTCATCTGAATAACCAACGTTATGAGTTTGATCCAAACCGAATTTTTACTGATAATGGGATCAAAAGAACGCTCTCGCAGTTTGGTCAATATAATCCTCAGGCTCATCAGGAAGTACATAAGCTGGCAAGTAAAATCAAGCAGTTACTGCCAAAAGGTAAAATAGTTGCTGTTCATAATAATTCAACTTATTCACTTAAAGATTATTTGCCAGGAAACACTCTGGAAAATGATGCACAGGCGATACACATGATTCCTGAAAAATATTTCCGGAATTTTTATTTAGTTACTAAAATTAATGATTTTCTTCGTTTGAAAAGTAAAGGTTACAATGGAATCTTGCAAAAACCTTCTGCAACAGATGATGGATCGTTGTCTATTTACCTGGCCAAAAATGATTATATCAACGTTGAAGCCGGATATGATCAGCTTGTTGAGCAGATCAAAATGTTGCAACATGCATAGTAAACATTCAAGCATGGATAATTAAATAAAAATGGTACTTGGGATTCCAAGTTATCACATGCTATCATTGCTTTTTCTCTAATTTTACGGAGTTGTCAATGACATACGATAAAATCAAAGTGCCTTCACATGGTGAGGCTATTACAGTTGCTGCTGATCTGTCACTTCGTGTACCTAATAACCCCATAATTCCTTTTATTGAAGGAGATGGAATTGGTGTTGATGTAACCCCTCCAATGATTCAAGTTGTTGATGCTGCTGTTGCAAAAGCATACGGCGATAAGAGAAAAATTGCCTGGATGGAAGTTTATGCCGGCGAAAAGGCAACTAAAGTTTATGGTGCTGATCAATGGTTACCAAAAGAAACCTTAGATGCGATGAAAAAATATGTTGTTTCGATTAAAGGCCCACTGACAACTCCAGTTGGAGGCGGAATTCGTTCGCTCAACGTCGCTATTCGTCAAGAAATGGATCTTTATACTTGTTTGCGTCCAATTCGATATTTTACCGGCGTTCCAAGTCCACTAAAAGAACCTGAAAAAACCGATATGGTTATTTTTAGAGAAAACTCTGAAGATATCTATGCTGGAATCGAATGGAAGGCTGATTCTCCAGAAGCTAAAAAAGTAATTGAATTCTTAATAAAGGATATGGGTGTTAAAAAAATCCGTTTTCCTGAAAATTGTGGCATAGGCATCAAACCTGTTTCTAAAGAGGGAACTATGCGTTTGGTAAGAGCTGCAATCCAATATGCAATTGATAATGACCGCCATACAGTAACTTTGGTCCATAAAGGCAACATCATGAAGTTTACCGAAGGTGCGTTTAAAGATTGGGGCTATCAAGTTGCACGTGATGTTTTTGGCGCTAAAGAATATGAAGGTGGTCCTTGGATGGAATTCAAGAATCCCAAAACAGGCAAGCAAATCATCATCAACGATGTTATTGCTGATGCATTCTTGCAACAAATCCTTTTAAGACCGGAAGACTACAGCGTAATTGCTACACTTAACTTAAACGGTGACTATATTTCGGACGCATTAGCTGCCCAGGTAGGCGGTATTGGTATTGCTCCAGGTGCTAATATAAGTGATGACGTTGCTGTATTTGAAGCAACGCATGGAACAGCACCAAAATATGCAGGTAAGAATAAAGTAAACCCAGGGTCAATTATTCTATCAGCTGAAATGATGCTACGTCACATGGGATGGAATGAAGCTGCTGATTTAATTATCAAAGGTATGCAAGGTGCCATCGCAGCTAAAACAGTCACCTATGATTTTGAACGCGGTATGACCGGTGCAACTTTGGTGAGTAGCTCGGGCTTTGGAGATGAAATAATTAAACATATGTAAATCCTATGGGTAAATGTAGCCTCAGTGAAATGCAAGACAATTTAGGAATATTTCCAATTTTGTTTTTTCATCAAAGGCTACGTCTTTACCCATTTCAATTTACACCTTAAATGAATGTAATCTAATCAATATGTTTTTGATTATTTCAAAGACTAATTTTTTCATTAAAAATAGATGATTTTACTGGCCAAAAGTGCGTAGGGAGTCTATAAAAATAATATAGAGGTTGTATGTTATGAGCGGGCAAAATCTAGAGGAAATTGTAAGGCATAAAGTTGCTGAACCGGAGTTAAGTCCGGAAATCAGGCTGCCTAGAAAGTACAAAGTAGTGTTGCTCAATGATGATTATACACCTATGGATTTTGTAGTTGAGGTACTGAAGCATTTTTTTCACCTAACTGAAGAAACTGCAATTCAGGTGATGTTACAGGTTCATATCCAAGGAAAAGGCGTGTGTGGGGTATTTACACGAGATATAGCAGAAACAAAAGTAGCACTGGTAAATGAATACGCCAGAATGAATCAGCACCCATTGCTATCCAGCATGGAACCCGAGTAATTTGCTGTGGGCTGAAGAGGAGCAACGACAATGTTAAATAAAGAACTTGAATTCACCTTGAATTTAGCCTTCAAGGAAGCAAAAGAGAAGCGCCATGAATTTATGACCGTTGAGCATTTGTTGTTGTCATTGCTTGATAACCCGGCGGCAGGAAGTGTATTGCAAGCTTGTGATGCAAATATTGAAGCATTACGCCGCGATTTAATTGAATTCATTGATGAGACAACTCCCAGAATTCCTGAAGATGAATTGGATAGGGAAACTCAACCTACACTTGGTTTTCAACGCGTGTTGCAACGCGCAGTATTTCATGTTCAATCTGCAGGAAAAACCGAAGTAACAGGAGCTAACGTTTTAGCAGCAATCTTTAGCGAACAAGAAAGTCAAGCGGTTTATTTCTTACGCCGTGAAAACATTACGCGACTTGATGTAATTAATTACATATCTCATGGTGTATCTAAATACCAAAACAATGATATGCATGAAAATATGAATTCTATGGAAGATGACATGAACTCATCAGAGGGCAATGAATCACCTCTGGAAAGTTACTGTACGAATCTCAACCGACGTGCGAAACAAGGAAAGATTGATCCTTTGATTGGACGTCATGAAGAAATACAACGCACTATTCAAGTATTATGCCGACGCAGAAAAAACAATCCATTGCTTGTTGGCGAAGCCGGGGTAGGTAAAACTGCAATTGCCGAAGGCTTGGCTCGACGCATTGTAGATGGTGAAATACCCGACGCAATCCGAGATTGTGTTGTCTATTCCCTTGACTTAGGTGCTTTGCTTGCTGGAACCAAATATCGTGGTGATTTTGAAAAACGTTTAAAAGCAGTGTTAAAACAATTAGGCCAACAAGATGGCGCCGTACTGTTCATTGATGAAATTCATACAATTATCGGTGCTGGAGCTGCATCAGGTGGCGTTATGGATGCATCTAATCTAATTAAGCCCCTGTTGGCAAACGGTGAGCTAAAATGTATTGGTTCTACAACGTATCAGGAATACCGAGGTATCTTTGAAAAGGATAGAGCTTTAGCAAGACGTTTCCAAAAAATTGATATTCCTGAACCAACAGTAGATGAAACTTTTGAAATATTAAAAGGATTAAAAGGACGTTTAGAAGAGCATCATGGTGTGAAATTCACTATTCCTGCACTAAAAGCAGCTGCTGAATTATCTGCAAAATACATCAATGACCGCTTTTTACCTGATAAAGCAATCGATGTAGTTGATGAAGCAGGCGCCTATCAGAATTTATTAACGGCGAGTAAACGCAAGAAAATCATTAGCGTGACCGAAATTGAGAGTGTTGTTGCGAAAATAGCGCGCATACCGATTAAGAAAGTATCTGCTCGAGATAAAGATACGTTACGTAATTTGGAACGCGATTTGAAACTCTTAGTCTATGGACAAGATCAAGCGATCACAGCGTTAGCTTCTGCAATTAAATTAGGCCGTTCAGGACTTAGAGATCCCCAGAAACCTGTAGGTTGTTTCCTATTTGCTGGACCAACGGGTGTTGGAAAAACAGAAGTAACCAGACAATTGGCTAATGTTCTAGGAATTGAACTATTACGCTTTGATATGTCTGAATACATGGAAAAGCATACTGTTTCACGTTTAATTGGGGCACCTCCTGGATATGTTGGTTATGATCAGGGTGGTTTGTTAACTGAAGCAGTCACCAAAAATCCTCATGCAGTGTTGTTACTTGATGAAATAGAAAAAGCGCATCCAGATGTATTTAATCTGCTGTTGCAAATTATGGACCATGGTACATTAACCGATACTAATGGCCGTCAAGCAGATTTTAGACATATTATTCTGGTGATGACCTCTAATGCAGGGGCAGGAGAGATGGTACGAAACTCCATTGGTTTTTCACAACAAGATAACAGCAATGATGGGCTTGAGGTGATTAAAAAACAATTTAGTCCTGAATTTAGAAACAGACTCGATGCGATTATTAATTTTGCTCCATTGGATGCTGTGACAATTGGTTTGGTTGTTGATAAGTTCATTATGGAGTTGGATGAGCAATTAAGTCATAAAGGTGTTACCTTTAACGTCGATAAAATGGCTCGTGAGTGGCTTATTGAGCATGGTTATGACAAAGTGATGGGTGCTCGCCCAATGGCTCGATTGATTCAAGAGAATGTAAAAAAACCACTGGCTGATGAGCTTTTATTTGGTAAATTAATGCACGGTGGCCACGTCACCTTGAAAGTTAAAGATGGTAAGCTACATTTTGACAGTCATGATCATAGAGAGGGTGTTTTTTAAATGTCATTGACTGTAATTATAATAACTAAAAATGAAGAAAGAAATATTAGAAGATGCCTTGAATCCATACGATTTGCTGATGAAGTGGTCGTACTGGATTCAGGAAGTACCGATAAAACAGTAGCGATTGCCAAAGAATACACTGAGCACGTTTTCTCTACAGACTGGCCGGGTTATGGTGCTCAAAAACAAAGAGCATTATCAAAAGCGACCGGAGATTGGGTATTAAATCTTGATGCTGATGAGTCAGTCAGTGAGGAATTGCAGCAAGAAATCATTTCGGCGATGTCGTCGAATTCAGCCGATGCATTTAGAATTGCAATCCAAATGTTTTTTTATAATCAACCGCTAAAATATTCTTCTAGCCCTAAGCGTCACGTTCGTCTTTTTAAACGTGCAAACGCCTATTTTAGTAATGACATTGTGCATGAAAAAATAGTACTTCCAGAGGGTACACGAATTGGTAAAATCAAAAACGTGATTATGCACCACTCATTTAAAGATGTAAGTCATGTCTTGTATAAGATGAATAAATATTCATCTTATAGCGCAAAAACATACATCTTAAATAAGAGGAGATCCAGTTTTATTAAAACTATGGCAAGTACTTCATGGATGTTTTTCAGATGTTATTTCTTGCAACGTGGTTTTTTGGATGGCAGAATAGGTTTTTTATTTGCAGTGTTTAATGCGCAAGGTACTTTTTATCGCGGTGTTAAACAATTGTATCAAGACAGCAATATCGATCAATTGCCCAAAAGCACAGAGGAATTAATTTGAGACTGAGCTTATTAGAAGGAACAAATAATTTACTAATACCCACGCTTCTTGTTTTATTAGCTTTTTTTATTCCTATAAGTGTGAGTATTAAGTCAGTTTTAGTAGTGATTAGCTTAGTAGCTCTGGTGCTTGTTCCTTATTACCGACAATACTTGTATTATTCTTTTAATACATTATGGGCTCGGTCCGCCATAGGTTTATTTCTTTTTGTCATTATCGCCTGTTTTTGGTCAGAAGCACCGTTCTCATTGCAATACAATGTTGTTGATAAATATTCTAAATTAATTTTCCTGCCAGTGCTTGCTGTAGGCTTTATTAAGCCAAAAACAAGAATCTGGGTTCTAAATAGCTATATATTAACCATGCTATTGACTTGTGTTCTTTCAGTGCTGAAGGACGAACAGTTATTAATGTTTCATTCCATAGATCCTGCTGATGTATTTTACAATCACATTATTACTGGGTTTATGGTGGCCTTGGGCGTGTATTTTGCCGCAATTTTAGTATTACGACCGAATATAAATAAAGGATTACGAGTTTTCTATTTAATTATGGTTGTGTTGGGAACATATCAGACATTTTTTCTTAATCCTGGCAGAACAGGCTACATTATCTATGGTGTTTTAATGTCTTTATTGATTGTGCAAAAACTGCCTCTTAAAAAAGCTTTGATCGGAATTGTAGTATTTTTAGGAGCAATGAGTTTAGCCTATACCCTGAGTCCTGTGATGCAAAATGGAGTCCGTATAATGATGGATGATATTAAGCTCCTGCAACAGCATCAAGCAGATACTTCTTTGGGATTTAGAATTCAGTTTCATCAATATGCTCAATCTTTATTTGAAAAACATCCACTGATAGGAGTCGGCACAGGAGGTTTTCAATATAGCTTTGCCAAAGAGCAACCTATTCCCGCCTGGGGGAAGAAACTTAATGAACCCCATGGTCAATATTGGCTGACGCTTGCAGAACTCGGCTCAATTGGGATGGTTCTTTTTCTTTTTTTTATAGGCACGTTATTTGTTACTGCTTTCAAGCTTAAAGAAATGAAACCAATTCTTTTGGGCTTATTGGTTTCTTTTTGTGTGTTATCTTTCTCAGATACTATATTTTGTTATTCAACAATAGGTTACTTGTTAATTCTTTTCAGCGCCTTATGTTTTGGGGAACTAATTGAACAACATCAAGAGACAATAGTCCAAAAAGCTGAGTTGTAAATAAGCATCAGATCAGAAAGAGCGGGTATGTTTTAAATATCCGATAATTGTACTGGCCAGAGATGATAAAAATGATGGACCGGTCCATTTCCTAAACCAACGCAGTTTTCTTTTGCTGCCTGTATTGCATTAAATAAATAGTTTTTTGCAATACTGCATGCAGAAATTAAGTCCATTTTTTGGGCTAGGCAGGCTGTTATTGCTGCAGATAGGGTGCATCCAGTTCCGTGAGTATTTTTAGAGTTAATTCTCGGGCTTGAAAACCAATGAGTATCTCCGTTTGATCCTATTAACAAATCATTCGACTCTTGTGAGTGCAAAAGGTGTCCGCCTTTGAGTAAAACGTATTTAGGTCCAAATTCTAGCAGCTTTTGACCCACATAAAGCATTTCTTTTTCAGATGATGCCTGGGCTCCTGTAAAAGTAGATGCTTCTGGTAGATTAGGGGTTATCAAAGTAGCAAGAGGCATAAGTTGTGCTATCAAGGAATTCACTGCCTCGGGCAATAATAAGGGGTCACCACTTTTTGCAACAGTTACAGGATCAATGACAACAGGAATATCTATCGCTCTTCTTTTAAGGAATGAGGAAACCAGCTCGATGATTTCATTATTGAAGAGCATCCCTATTTTTATACTGTCAGGTTTAATGTCATCAAAAATAGCATTTAGTTGATCTTCTATAGCTTGCAATGGAATAGTGTAACAGTGTCTTACACCACATGTATTTTGTACGGGTAGTGCCGTAAGTACAGTCATTCCATAGCAACCTAATGCAGAAAATGTTTTTAAATCAGCTTGAATTCCTGCTCCACCTGAGCCATCAAATCCTGCTATAGATAAGGCTTTATATCGCATATAACTACACTCTCGTAACCGCTTTTGACATTGAAATCCAGTCAGGATCAAACAGGTTATTAATAAATGTTTCTTTGAATGTGGCAGGTCCTTTGACGTGTTCGTGGGCCAATTGACCACATAAGCCAAAATAGGTAGTTGCTTGTACTGCAGCTTGAAAATGATTAGAAAGGCAAGCAACAAAGGCACTAAGAACGGCTGTCATTGTGCAACCCATTCCCGTGATCAGTGGCATAAGGTTAGAACCAAATGGCAGTATCTTGTCGTCGACTCCATTAGTTATAAAATCTTCAGGCCCACTAATTACAACTGTTTTTTGGGATTTTGCTAGTCTATGCGCGCTGTTGATTGCTTTAGTTACAGGATCCGAGCTTTCAACCCCTTTAGTGCTTCCGTTTGCACCAGCTAATGAAATGATTTCACTGGCATTGCCTCTGATAACTTGAGCGTAAGAAAATAATTCCATTGCTGCAGAGGTTCGAAGTTTGCTTGCTCCTGCGCCAACTGGATCAAGAATGAGTGGTTTACCTATCGAGTTTGCAATCTTTGCTGCACATCGGGCTCTGTCCATAAATACATCATTCAAAGTGCCTATATTAATATATACTGCCTGACTTATAGAGACCAATTCTTCAATTTCATCTTGAGATTCAGACATAAGTGGTGCAGCACCCAAAGCCAAAAGGCTATTCGCCATAAAATCCATAGTCACATAATTAGTTAGGCAAAGTATTAAGGGTTTTTGTTGTTTTAACAGGGTGAAAGTGGATTTTATTTGGTCAAGCATATGCGTTCCTGACAAGCGATACTTCGCAGCGTAAGACTAAGCCGCGAAGTATATATCGGAAACCTACCAAGCTGCAATTTTCTCTTCTGGCCGTAAAGAGCACTCTTCTGAAATTGATCCATCATTGCATACAACGAATCCAGTTACGCTGTAGGTAGAAACAACTCCACCTTTCCATAAGCAGCAACCACGAAATAATTGCAAATCCATCACGGCATGTGGTGTGCAATAACATGTAGAGTAAAAACCATTTTTACAAACAAGACGGCCTGCTGATGAATCACAATAACTCACTCCGCCCATTTGACCACAACAACCGGAAATATATTGTGATTGGGCGTATGCTGGTGAAATAAGAAGACTTAATATACCAATACAAAAAAGAGTTTTAAGTGACCGCATCTTGATTTCTCGAATTATTTTTCTTTTTAGGATAGCATAGGGTCTGTTTTAATTTCTACTATCTTGTCCAGGCTGCCCTGATTTTCTGCGTTCCGGGATTCGAAAATCGCACGTTTTGGGGCTCAAACGAGTAAGAAGTAAACAACCACAATATTTTATAAACCATTAGTTTGCACTTGGATTGCTTGTAGCAAATTAGGATACAGTACAAATAGATAACTTGTAGCCAAGCCTGCTAAAAGACCAAATAAATGTGCTTCCCAGGATACCCCTTTATCTCTAGGAAAAATACCAAAGAAAATACCCGCAAAGTAATAGAGGCTGATCACACCCAGAATTATGGTCGTTAAGGTGCCGCTTTGATATATATTACTAACCAAAAAACCCCAGTAACCAGTTATAAGTCCGCTTGCACCTACATGCAGACCCGGTTTAGCGAAACACCAAATCGCAATTCCACTTAAAAAAGTAATCATTACGGTAACAACAAGATAGTAGTTAAGCCCATTAATCAAAATGAAATTACTTAAAACTACCAAAGGAATCGAGTTAAAAAATATATGGTTGAAATTTGAGTGCAAAAGAGGGGCTAACATAATCCCAGGTAAGCCACGAAGATGCCTCGGAATAATGCCCAGCAATAAGATTTTTTTATAGACCTGACTTACAAAGAAAAAAAGCCAGGGAATTAATAAAATAACTTCAAGAATGGGAATATTATTTTTTGTTTGGCTTATGATCCAGCTAAGACTATCATTTAATTCTTCAAGCATTTTTTACTCATGTATTTTGGTTATTTCGCAGCTTAAATTACCTTGTGCCAAGCGTATATCGACTGTATCGCCAACATTAACTTGTTGGCTGGAAAACAATACTTTATTTCTTTTCGTTGCAATGGCATATCCTCTATCCAGTGTAGCCAAGGGGCTAACGGCATGCAAGGTAGATAATTGGGTTCTTAATTGATATTGAAGTTGATTGAACTTATTTTGCATGTGCTGGATTAATTGTGCTGCGACTTTTTGTAAAAGGATCTGTGTTTGTTTGATTTGTGTTTTGGGATTTTGGGCATTCAAATGATTGATGCATAGATGGACCTGATGTGTTTTTTGTTTGATGATGATGCGTATGCCAGCAATCAATTGTCGTTCCAAATAATCGGTGGTTTGCCAATAACTGGCAATCGCTTTTTGTGGTGATGATATTTTGTCAATTAAGTGCTGTAATTTGGTTTGATTTTTTTGCAAAAATCGGTGCATTCCTTCACACAAACGAGAGATAGAATGATTTAATAATTTAAACAACTCATTACAATCAGGAGTCACTGCTGTAGCAGCAGCGGTAGGAGTTTCTGCTCTGTAATCTGCTACAAAGTCGGCAATTGTAAAATCCGTTTCATGGCCCACACCAGATACGATAGGAATTGAGCTGTTTGCAATGGTTCGTGCCAGTTGTTCATCATTAAATGCCCATAAGTCTTCAATGCTTCCACCACCTCGTGCAAGCAGAAGCACATCACATCGCTTTTCTGTATTGGCATGTTTTAATGCGTTAATCAGCTGTTGCGCTGCGCTGGCACCCTGAACTTCACTGGGATAGATGAAGATATCAGCTAACGGAAATCGTCGTGCTAGAGTGGATAATATATCACGAATCGCCGCCCCGGTAGTTGAGGTGATAACTCCGATGGCGCGAGGCATAGCTGGAATGGTTCTTTTTTTTACTGAATCAAATAAACCTTCAGAAGAAAGTTTGTTTTTTAATTCTTCAAAACGTTGATAGAGGGCTCCCAAGCCTGCTTCGGTAATTTGCTCCACGATTAGTTGATAATCACCTCGTGCTTCATACAGGCTTAATCTTCCGCTTGCAACTAGATGTTGACCGTCACACAATTTGTTTGCAAGTCCATTGGCATGACGATTTTTAAAGTAAACACAACGAATTTGGGCATTATTGTCTTTTAATGTAAAGTAAAAATGCCCAGAGACTGGTTTACTCAAGTTAGAGAGTTCTCCTTCAACATGAACTGTTCCCAATTCATTTTCAAGATAGCTTTTAACTTGTCGATTAAGTTGGCTGACAGTAAGAATTGCATTTCTTTTTTCCACAATCAATTTGTGCGTGCTCCATAATAATAAGTTACGATATAGAATTTTAAACATGCATTGCTTGCAGAGTACCAAAATTAATTACTTACATATAGTAATGAAAGAATTTAACTTCAGTTCAACCTATCTTGGCAAACCTTCCAAGAATAAGCTATGATCCTTGCTTTAAAAATTAAGAATAAAAATAAAATGAACTCATTCCAAAATAAAAAATTAAGTGTTTTCAGCTCATTTTTGTTTTTGCTTGTAACCATGAGTATGACGGGTTGTGTCGACTTATCAGGAGGTAGGGCTTCTGAGAAAAGGCCAATACCCAAGAACGCGCAATCCGTGATTCATAAATCCGAAAGTCAGAAAAAAGCGAAAATAACAAAGAAAACTGTGAAAGTGAGTAAATCTCAACCTTATCATGGTGAGGTACATACCATGCTGGGTGGACTTGGGCTTTTTAGCACTGGGATGAGAACACTGAGCGATACTGTTACTGAAGAATGCAATGTGCCAGCGCCCAGTGATATGTGGTACAACGCCGGTAATGTCACTCGCTCAATAGCCACTTATTACCAAAAACATCAAATTCATAGACCTATTATTTTAGTGGGACATTCTTTAGGTGCTAATGAGCAAATTAAGGTTGCTCGTAATCTGGATAAAATGGGTATTCCTGTGGATTTATTAATCACTGTGGATGCTGTATCTCAAACTATTGTGCCACCTAATGTGAAACATGCGATGAATTTTTACAAGCCTGGATATGTACCTATGTTTAGTGGTTTAAAGCTTAGAGCAGTGAATCCAGAGCAAACACGTATTGACAACATTAACGTGTCTACGTTAAAAGGCATCGAAGTCAATCATTTCACTATTGATAAAGATCCCGTTGTACAAGCAATGATAATGGAAGAAGTAAAAAAGGTGTTGAGTAATGCAAATCAAGCAAAAGGGTAAAGAGAATTGTCCTCGTGTCTGCATAATTGGAGCAGGTCCAAGCGGTCTTGCTGCAATTAAAAATTTACAAGAAGAGGGTGTAACCGATATCACCGTATTTGAAAAAAACAATCAAATCGGTGGGAACTGGGTATATGACGAGAGGAACGATCATTCCAGCGTTTATGAAACGACTCATATCATTAGTTCAAAGCGTTGGTCGGAGTTCGAAGATTTTCCTATGCCAGCGCATTATCCTGACTATCCATCCCATACTTTGGTTTTGGATTATTTTAAAAACTACGCGAACCATTTTGATTTAACTAAATATATTCGTTTTAATACGAATGTTTTGAAGGTAGAACATACGGATCTGCGTCAATGGAAAGTTATTTTTGAAAATGATCAAGGTACTCATGAAGAGTTTTTTGATTATCTATTAGTCGCTAATGGCCATCATTGGGATCCGTTCATGCCAGAATATCCAGGTGAATTCTCTGGCCAGCTGCTTCACTCGCATCAATATAAGAAAGCCTCTGTTTTTAAAGATCAACGTGTTTTGGTCATTGGCGGTGGTAATTCTGCTTGTGATATTGCTGTAGAAGTAGCACGCGTTTCTTCGAAAATGTGCATCAGCATGCGTAGAGGCTATCATATTTTTCCTAAATTTGTTTTTGGCAAACCAACAGATGATGCTGTAGCAAAAATTAGATGGATGCCTTCCTGGTTAAGACAGAAGATTTTGAGTTTTTTTGCTCGTATCTTGCAGGGGCGATATGCGAAATATAAATTAATGAAACCTGATTGTGGCCCTCTAGAAATACATCCAACAATTAATACAGAGTTACTCTATTTTATTCGCCATGGAGAAGTTTTCCCTCGGCCAGGAATTACTCATTTCGAAGGAAATCGAGTCCATTACACAAATGGTGATTCTGAAGAGTTTGATACAGTCATTTTTGCTACAGGTTATAAAATAAGTTTTCCATTCCTCGATAAGGCAATTGCTGACTTTAGTAATTCAACCAAGATACCACTGTATCGGAAAATGATGCATCCAGACTTTGATAATCTCTATTTTATTGGTTTGTGCCAGCCTCAAGGATGTATTTGGCCTCTAGCTGATTATCAGTCAAAAATCGCAGCGCGCATTATTATGGGAACTTTGAAGCGACCTGATAAATTGCATGAAAAAACACTTCAAGAAATGAATAAGCCCCATTATCGATTTAAATCCCATATACGACATGCTGTAGAAGTTGATTATCATAAGTTTCGTCGTGAGTTATTGGATATGCTAGAAGCTTAATAGCATACTCGTAGCCTGGGTGAAGGCAATGCCTTAACCCGGGAACTCTTTGTTGGAATACCCAAGATGCCGCATACCCAGGTTGACTCTATTGAATGTTCACCAGGATATGTTATCACGAATACTCATTGGAATACGTCATTCCCGAACAACTTACGTCCATTCAGAGCCTGATGTGTCGTCATTTTTTTTCATGGTTTTGTGAGGTGTTACTGGGCAAATTGTTTATTATATGGCGTTATTCCCGCCTGCGCTGGAATGACATCAAATTAGAGCAAACTAAATTATTAATGTTGAAATTAATAATTAAACCTTCTTGTATTTAAAAAAGGGTGATCATACCTTGGAACCTGAGCGAAGCGAGTGATCTGCCCTTTGTGTATGGTATTATCAGAATGACGCTAAATTTAGGGTCTACTTCGTGCTAGACCTCTCAACATGAAACGTAATGGTGAGTCCCTCAGAATAAGATGTGGGTGTGAGTTATTAATTCCTGGACTCTTGCCGTTTAATTAGCGCCCCCATTAATTTCTCAATATTGGTTACATATGGGTTTTCCTGGTGGATCATGGCATTAGTTCGTTCTTCACAATATCCTTTAACCTCTTTATCCGGAAAAATATAAAATTTCTTCTGTCCGACTTCATGAACAATATGTTCTGCAATATCTATAGCGGGACGTGAATGGGATAAAAGTGACTTTAGTGCTTCATGAAAAGAAGAATTTGCACTGGCTGTATGGGACAACAGGGATGTGTCTGTAAAGGAAGGAAAAACAACAGAGATATCTACCGGTTTTTTCATACGTACCAAATCGAAATGTAATGATTCAGACAATGCAAGTACAGCATGTTTTGACATGGAATAAGAAGCGGTTTGTGAACCTGTACATAATGCATATAGGCTCGCTATATTGATAATATGTGAATGAAAATTTTGCTGAAATAAGAAAGGAATAAAAGCCTGAATTATATGAATCATTCCATATAAGTTTACATTCATTACTCGTTGGATATGTTCTGAAGGCAAATCCCAGATAGGCTCTAATGGACCTATAATACCTGCATTATTGTAGATCCAATCAATACGTCCTAACTTACTCTCAACCTCTTGTGCCAATCGTGCTACGTCATCAGTTTGTGTTACATCACAGGAAATTGGCAAAATTTGTTCCGGAAAGAGGGGCGATAATCGTTCGGTTTCTTGTTTGAGTTTAATACTATCTTTGTCTACCATAGCTACAGTATTGCCTTGTTGTAAATTGACTAGGCTTAATGCTAAGCCAATTCCGTTCGCAGCACCGGTGATTACAGCTACTTTCATTTTTTTTCCTTTTGCTATAATTTTATAAATCATACAAACATAAGGGTGTTATCTTGAAAAACGACAATGAAATACCAGAGCCTTATGAGTATCCTGATGATCCTGAAGAATATCCAATTGAACCAGAGCCTTATGAGCCGGATGATCCTGGGTATCCTGAGCCTGAACCATCACAACCATCTGAGCCAAATTGGGAGTAGTTGGTTAACAGCCGTTAACATATTCATGTTAATCAATGGTGGACGCTTTATAATACGGGGTAAGGTAGGCCTTAACGCCAAGCATCCGGGTTTCCCGGGAGCGATACCTATTCCAAGATTAATTTCCATTTATAAGTTGCTCCAGAGCCTTTCCTATATCTTTGGCTCTCATTAAACTTTCTCCAATAAGAAAAGTGTTAATCCCATGAGATTGCATCAAATGTATATCTGTATGTGTATTAATACCGCTTTCAGTGATGGTTATTTTATCTTGGGGAATATATTGTTTTAATTGGATACTTAGTTGGATATCTGTTTTAAAAGTATGAAGACTACGATTATTAATACCTATTAACGGGGTAGGTAAGCGTAAAGCACGCTCCAGTTCCTCTTCACTATGACTTTCTACAAGTACAGCCAGCTCCAACTCATGAGCTAGTTGGCAAAAATCCGTTAATTGAACATCATCAAGCAAAGCAACTATAAGTAAGATACAGTCTGCGCCTAATGCCAGGCTTTCATAAATTTGATACGGATCAATAATAAAGTCCTTTCGTAATACAGGTACGTTGCAATGCGTTTTTGCCAGAGCCAAATAATCAGGATGACCTTGAAAAAAATCAATATCTGTAAGCACAGAAAGGCAACGTGCGCCATGTTGTTCATAGATTGTTGCAATTTCTTCTACATTAAAATCCTCTCTGATTAATCCTTTGCTTGGAGATGCACGCTTAATTTCTGCAATAATTGCAGGATTTTGCTCACCTTGCAGAGCAGCAATGAAATCACGACGCTCCATAAGGGGGAGTTGTGCCAATACACTTAAGGGGCTATTTTTCTTAGCAAGAGCGACCTCTTCCTGTTTACGTTGGGCTATACGTTGTAACACACTATTCATGATGCGATTCTTTATTTAAAGTTTGAGTTAGTTGGCTAAGTTGAGTAAAACATTGACCTGCTTTGCCGCTGTCTATAACGATTTTGGCTTGCTCTAATGCATGAGTAAACGAAATATTCTCATGGGCACAGTAGATTGCTGCGGCAGAATTTAAGAGCACCATATCACGAGCGGCCCCCTGTTTTCCGGAGAATACTTCCTGAATCAATTCTAAACTTTGAGTGGGTGAGTCAACGATAACTTCTTCTAAAGAGTGATGATTGATTCCATAATCTTCTGGATTAATTATCCAATGATCGAAGATACCTGCTCGATACTCTATGATATCGGTAGGCGCTGCAATACTGATTTCATCTAATCCATCTTGAGAACATACCACTAAAGCCCGGTTACTTCCCAAGTGAGCAAGAACAGAAGCCAAAGGTTTTTGCCACTCTTTTGAAAATACACCTACTACTTGTTTTTTTACTCGAGCAGGATTGATTAAAGGACCAAGTAAGTTGAACAAGGTTCTAATACCTAGTTGTTGACGTGCTGCACGTGCATGTTGCATGGCAGGGTGGTAGTGAGGCGCAAATAAAAATGCCAAGCCGCATTGTTCGATACACATTTGTATGTGCTGATCGGAAAGACTTAATATAAAACCGGCTTGTTCTAATAAATCAGCACTTCCACTACGACTGGAAACAGACCGATTACCATGTTTTGCTACTGGGAATCCCGCTGCGGCTACCACAAAACTGCATGCTGTAGAAACGTTAAATGTATTTTTACCATCTCCGCCTGTCCCAACGATATCAATTAAGTTGGTGCCTAAATCGATAGGATGGGCTAATCGCTGCATGACTTCAGCTGCAGCAATTAACTCTTCTGTGGTTTCACCTTTCATACGCATGAGTGCTAAAAAAGTCGCGATTTGTATATCATTGTATTGGCCGGACATGCACGCATGAATTACTGCTTGCATTTGCTCAGGTTTTAAATTTTTTTTCGCGATTAAGTGCTCAAACAGAACGTTGGGTTTCATATTTTAAGAAATTCTCTAATAATTGCAGTCCATATTGGCTTAATATTGCCTCTGGGTGGAATTGTAGACCAAAAACAGGATATTGACGATGTGAAATTGCCATAATTGTATCATTTGTCCATGCGTCAATAGTGAAGCACTCTGGAAGGCTTTGTTTTTCAACCATCAAAGAATGATAACGAGTTGCTTTGAAATGGTTCGGGATGCTTTTAAAAATTCGCTGTTGATTATGTTCTATAGTTGAGGTTCTTCCGTGCACTATTTCTGGGGCGGGTATTATTCGACCGCCAAAAACTTGAGCAATGCTTTGATGTCCAAGACAAATACCTAAAATAGGAATAGTCGGATAAAAAGCGCGTATTGCCTCCATTGAAATACCTGCATCCTTTGGAGCTTTTGGCCCTGGTGAGATGACCAAGTATTGAGGATCTAGTTTATTTATCTGGCTTATACTGATTTGATCATGGGTATAAACTAATACTTCTTGGTTGAGGCATTGAAAATATTGTACCAGGTTGTAGGTGAATGAATCATAATTATCAATAATGAGCAGCATGTTAAATCAAAATATTGGTTGGTGACGTATTTCATGTGCAAAGCCTAACCCAATGTTTGCTGAATATATATTGCCGGGTTCAACTTCGCTGCACTCAGGCTACTTATTTATAATGAGAAATCCTCGCCTAAATAAACTGCCCTAACTTGTTGGTTTGCCAGTATAATCTCAGGGGTTCCTTCGCACAATATTTTTCCTTGACTGACAATATAAGCACGCTCGCAAATATCCAGGGTTTCTCTGACATTATGATCCGTGATTAAAACTCCGATGCCTTTATTACATAAATGCTGAATGATTTTTTTGATATCAATGACCGAAATAGGGTCAACTCCAGCAAAAGGCTCATCAAGAAGAATAAAGGAGGGCTCAATGGCTAAGGCTCTCGCAATTTCAACACGCCGTCGTTCTCCTCCAGATAAAGACATGCCGAGGCTTTTATGTAGATGTGTAATATGAAATTCTTGAAGTAGAAGATCCAGCTTTTCTTCTCGAGCCTGTTCGTTTAAATCAGGTCTAAGCTCCAGAATAGCCATGATGTTCTCGGCAACAGTCAGTTTACGAAAAACAGAAGCTTCTTGGGGAAGGTAGCTGATTCCCAAACGCGCTCTTTGATGCATGGCACTTACAGTTATATCTTGATTAGATAGGAAGATTTGACCTTCATCGCAGGATTGCAAACCGACTATCATATAAAAGCAGGTTGTTTTTCCCGCTCCATTAGGGCCTAACAAACCAACGCACTCACCTTTTTTTATATGGATACTGATGCCGTTAACCACGGTTCGCGATTTAAATGATTTTTTAAGATTCCGCGCTTCCAGTATACTCATGATGGTTTCTTTTCTGGGTGATAAATAATAACAATTCTTTGACTGTCATCACCGTGAGACAGAACATGTTGTTTCTCAGTATCATAACTTATTTTTGCAGCAGAAAAAGAGTTTTTTCCCTGTTCTACTCGAGCATTCCCTATTAATTCAATTAAATGGCGTAATGGATAATATCGAATGGTGTCTGCATAAGCATGTACGGGAGGTTTTTTAGGATCCGTTATTGTCGAATAGTGCGCCTGTTTTTCTTTATTTCCATTGGCGATGGCTATAACGAGTTGGTTTTTTTCATTCCCTATAGTCACCGCTTTAGAGGCTTGTAGATTTGTTGTTCCCTGCACTAATTCAACATTACCAATATAGATTCCTTTATGATCTTGTTGGCTTAAGTCAGCTGAGTTTGCCATGACATGCATTACTTTTTCTTTATCCTCTGTCAACGCATATGCAGAAGAAGTGAACAAGAAAAAAAGGAGCAAACTGTAGTTAACCATTCGCTGGAGCATAACTTCCTCTTGCTTGGTGCAGTAACTCTACTCTTTTCTCATCGAGATAAGCATTCATTCCATTTGATTGAACGACATTACCTGGTTGTTCGTATGTTACGAGCAAATCAGAACTTGCTTTCTTTTCTTTAGGAAAGTAGGTAACTTCTTCTGTTTTTAAAGTACTTTCTTGCGTTCCTTTTTTTTGACGCACAACAACATTGCCAGTAAAAGTGATTTGTTTACCACCTTCAAATGATTTGGCTTTGATTGAACTAATATCCCAGGGTGGCTGTTCTTCTTGGCTCACAATAATATGTGGATTTTGTAATAAATAGACATTATCTTTTTGAATATGCTGCATGAATGGAGAGGTGAGGACATTGGCAAGAGTCCCTTGCTGATTAAACTGACGCACTGTAACGTTAGAAATAGTTGTGTCTACTGAATTAGCCAAGGTTTCACTGTCCAGGCGAATTCTTATTGAAGAATGGCTGTAATACCATCCTGAACAGGCCAGGATAATCAAAGTAAAAAACAGCCATATGAGTTGTTTTGTCGCATTCATTATTTTAGATAACCTGCAATTGCTGAATCCATCTTATTCTGGGCCTTAAGAATAAGGTCACATAACTCACGTACCGCTCCACGGCCTCCAGATAGCGTTGTTTGCCACATGGCAATTTCTTTAATTTGATGTACTGCATTGGCAACAGCAACACTAAGACCAACCCGCTGCATGATTGGAACATCAGGAATATCATCACCAATATAAGCGAAGTGTTCATCCTGGAGATTTAATTTGCTTTTAAGCTGTTTGTAAGTCTCTTGTTTATCCAATTGATCTTTATAGTAATGGATGATACCTAATTGTTGCATCCGGTGATCTACTACTGAATTACGCGAACCGGTAATAACAGCGACCTCAATCCCTGCACTCATAAGTAATTTCAAACCTACCCCATCATGAATATGGAATGTTTTCTGTTCATTAAAGTGGTTATCGATATACAAAAGACCATCAGTAAGAACACCATCTAAGTCACAGATAAGGCATTTAATGTTCTTGGCTCGCTCGATTAATTTATTCATTTAAAAAACACCCGCTTTTAACAAATCATGAAGATGAAGAACGGCTTTAGGTCGTTTTTCTTCATCAACGACGATTAATGAAGTAATACTGTGTTTTTGCATAATAGTCAAAGCCTCAGCAGCAAGCATTCCCATGGGAATTGTACGGGCATCGCGCGTCATGACTTCTTTTATTGGCGTCGTATTAATATCATATTGGCGTGTTAGAGTGCGTCGAATGTCACCATCTGTATAGACCCCAACAAGATAGCCTTTGTTATCAACGACGCAAGTCATACCCAATTTTTTTTCTGTTACTTCAATTAGCGCTTCACTTACTGTTGCATTTTCATGAATAAGCGGAAGCTGCACTCCCTGGTGACAGAGTTCGTCAATACGCAGCAAAAGTCGTTTGCCTAAAGAGCCTCCAGGATGTGATAAAGCAAAGTCTTCCTCACTAAAACCTCTAGCTTGCAAAAGTGCAATTGCTAGTGCATCGCCCATAACTAAGGCTACAGTAGTACTGGTTGTTGGGGCAAGACCTAGAGGACAGGCTTCTTGCTTGATACTGACATCCAAGTTAACATCGGCAGCTTTTGCTAAAGGCGATTCAGAATTACCAGTTAGGGTAATCAAAGGAACTTCCAATCTTTTTAACAAGGGAAGCAATGTGACTAATTCCAATGTATTGCCTGAGTGAGAAATGGCAATTACGATATCTTGGCGAGTAATCATTCCCAGATCCCCATGACTTGCTTCGCCTGGGTGCATAAAAAATGAAGGACTTCCAGTGCTTGATAGAGTTGCCGCGATTTTATTCGCAATATGACCGGATTTTCCCATGCCAGTAACCACGATCCGCCCATTACAGGAGAGCAGTAGTTCACAGGCTTTTGCAAACCGGCTATCGATTCGCTGGGTCAATTCAAAGACAGCTTGTGCTTCAGTTTCAATAACAGCAAGTCCAAGTGTACAAAAATTCATAGGCTATTTGATGTTTTTTACTTTTTGTCATTCTAACAAAAAAACATTTGAATAAATAGGATTAAATAGTTCAATTTTTTTACGATTCAGTATAAATGCTCAGGATAATTAAAAATGCAATTTTTAGACTTTTGCTTTTTTTGCTCAGGATGCTCTTTAAAGATTCGCAAAAAAGCTTGGCTATTATTCAACCTTAAAAAGCATTTTGAGCGAAAAAATCAACTCCCCTAAAAACCTAGCATTTTGGAGAGTATCTTGGGTATACTTCTATTTTTGGCTATAACCGGAAAAGAGAGCATGCCTGAAAATTGGGTTGAAATAAAAAATTTAATCTTCACTCGCGAGAGTCGTTGCATATTCAATGGCATTGATATGATGGTTCAGCGTGGCAAAATTACCGCAATTATGGGGCCAAGTGGTTCTGGAAAAACTACTTTATTGCAGTTAATCGGTGCTCAGCTAAGACCTGACAGTGGCTGTATTCAAGTTAATGGCCAAAACATACATCAATTATCTCGCAAGGCTTTGTATGAGGCTAGGCGCAACATGGGATTGCTTTTTCAAAGTTCGGCTTTATTTACCCATCTTTCAGTATTTGATAACGTGGCTTTTCCTTTACGGGAGCATACTCAATTAAATGAGTCCATGTTGCGAGATATTGTATTGATGAAGCTTGAAGCCGTAGGCTTGCGAGGAGCCGCTGCTTTAATGCCTGCTCAGTTGTCAGGTGGTATGGCCAGGCGAGTCGCTTTAGCACGCACTATAGCTTTAGATCCTGAACTTATGATGTATGATGAACCATTTACAGGACAAGACCCTATCTCTTTAGGTGTTTTGGTCCGTTTGATCAAAAGGTTGAATGAGTTGTTGCATACAACCACAATTATTGTTTCACATGACGTTGAAGAAACTTGTTCTATAGCAGATTATATTTATCTAATTTCTGGTGGAAAAATCATAGGCCAAGGAACCCCCAATGAACTCATTGAATCATCTGAACCTCAGATCAGACAATTTATGCATGGAGAAGCTGATGGAGTTGTCCCTTTTCATTATCCTGCCAGAGCGTATATAGAGGAGCTATTAGATGCTTGAGTTCATCACACGTATGGGGAATCGTAGTTCACGAGTTTTACAAAATTTGGGAAACTCAGGCTTATTTTTGTTTTTTATGCTGTTCAGACGCCCTGGTGTTTCAAAACTTTGGCCTTTGTTGCGTTATCAAATCCATTTTGTTGGTGTTTTGTCGTGCTTGATTATTGTTGTTTCTGCTTTATTTATTGGGATGGTTGTGGGGCTTCAGGGGTATAATACGTTGCAAAAATTTGGCGCTTCAAGCCAATTGGGCCAATTATTAGCCTTAAGCATCTCAAGAGAACTTGGTCCAGTAATTAGTGCTTTGTTGTTTGCTGGGCGTGCAGGTTCAGCTTTAACTGCTGAAATTGGTTTGATGAAAGCAACAGAACAATTATCCAGTATGGATATGATGGGTGTTGATCCTTTAGGAAGAGTTATTTATCCTCGTTTTATAGCGGGTTTTATTACATTGCCTCTTTTGGCATTAATTTTTTCTGCTGTTGCTATTTTTGGTGGTTATTTTATCGGTGTTCACTGGTTAGGTGTGGATGCAGGAAGTTTCTGGTCAAATATGCAAGCCGCAGTGGATTTCCGAATCGACGTACTCAGTGGTATCATTAAAAGTTTAGTTTTTGCTTTTGTTGTAACCTGGATTTCTGTATTCCAGGGTTTTGAATGTGTGCCTACTGCAGAAGGTATTAGTCAAGCGACGACTAAAACAGTAGTTTATTCATCGCTTGCTGTATTAGGACTTGATTTTTTGTTGACCGCAATGATGATTGGAGATTGGTAAATGAGTAAGCAACGTTACGTAGATTTTAGTGTTGGCCTATTTATGTTGCTTGGTATATTGGCTTTGCTGGTCATGACAATGAAAGTAAGTAATTTTTCTAGTTTTGGATCTCATGACAGTTATGATGTAACAGCTGATTTTACTGATATTGGCGGCTTAAAAGTGCGGGCACCTGTTACTGTAGCAGGAGTTAAGATTGGAGAAGTAACCCATATCGAGTTGCAACCAGGAGAGCTTAATGCAAAGGTAACTATGCGTTTGCGAAGTGATAAAAAAATACCGTATGACGATGCTTCCGCCCGCATTTTGACAGAGGGGTTGCTTGGCTCTAATTATATTAGTATCGTTCCAGGCTTTGAGGATGAGGGGGATAAAGACCATCCTTATTTGCAAAATGGAGATGTGATTGGAAAGACTCAAGAGGCAATTATCCTAGAAAATTTAATTGGTCAACTACTATTTAACATTAAAAAATAAGGTCAGAACATGAGAATAATAAAAACAATTTTATTAGTTGCCAGTGTGATTTTATCTCCGATAATGAATGCATCACAAAATTCTCCTATTCCGATGTTAGAGCAAACAGCCAACAACATCATCGCTACTCTAAAGGAAAATAAGGACAACTTAAAAAGTAATCCGAATATTATTTATCACGCTGTAGAAACAAATTTGCTACCCATTGTTGATGTTGCAGGCATGTCACGCTCTGTTTTGGGAAGACAGGCTTGGAGCAAGGCAACAACCTCGCAAAGAGCACAATTTTCTAAAGCGTTTACCCGCTTGGTAATTCGTACTTATTCCAGCCCTTTGTCACAATACACTAATGAAAGCATACAATTTTTACCTTTAAGAGGCTCTTTGAACGCTCGATTTTTGCGTGTGAATAGCATTATCATTCGTGCTGAAGGCCAAAATATTCCATTGTCTTATAGCCTTGTTGCTAAAAATGGTCAATGGAAGATCTATGATCTTAGCGTTGAAGGGGTTAGCCTGTTGCAAAGTTTCCGCTCGCAGTTTGCTGCCGCATTACAAAATTCCAGTATTGACGAAGTCATCAAGTTAATGGAACAAAAGCAACTTAAAAGGACTTCCTAATTGTGAGAAATGTTAATTTTAAACCTGGTGTCGATCTGACATTTAAGTCTGTTGTTGTAGTGCGAGCCAAGCTCTATCAGGCTTTGATGGAAGATAAAAGTGACCGATTTAGTTTGGATCTAAGTGATGTAAAGCATTGTGATAGTGCTGGTTTAGCATTGCTTATCGAAGCTAGAAAATTATGTAAAAAAAATAATAAGTTTTTTGAAATTATAGGTATGCCTACCGAAACTCAATCTTTAGTAGAGTTCTGTGGTGTGAAGGGCATTTTGGAGGCTGTGTAATATTTGATTGTTCCAATAGGAATGTCTACTTTTTAAAGAGCGGTTACTTTTTTAGGATTATAAATTGTAGCCTGGGTGACGGTGAGAGCCAGAGCCCGGGTTTTCTTTTTTTATTTGGAATAACAGAACATTGGATGATGCATTTTTTCATCTCAGATAGCTTTGTTGCCAAAAGTTGTATTTATTTCAATTTGTGAGCTAATTTTAATGATAAGTAATGAAGAAATCGAAGAAAAATTTAAAGCCATTGATGATGTTTCTTACATCAAAGTGGAGGGGGATGGTTATCAATATCAGATAACCGTAGTCAGTGATGTTTTTTTAAATAAAACAAAGGTCGCCAGGCAGCAGTGGGTTTATGCGCAATTGAAAGAATTGATTACCACCGGCAGGCTTCATGCGATTAGCATGAAGACGTGGACAAAAGAAGAATGGGGGAAGCAACATGGATAAATTATTAATAAATGGCGGCAAGGCATTACATGGTGAAGTAGTTATTTCGGGAGCAAAAAATGCTGCTTTACCTATTATGGCTGCAAGTTTGCTTGCAAGAGATCATGTCACTATTTCCAATGTTCCTCATCTCAAAGACATAACTACCATGATGGAATTACTTGGTCAATTAGGCGCTCAATTAATTGTTGATGAAAAAATGAATGTCCAAGTGGATGCCAATCAAGTGAATGAGTTTGTTGCTCCTTATGATTTGGTTAAAACCATGCGGGCTTCAATTTTAGTGTTGGGACCTCTTCTTGCTCGATTTGGTAAAGCAGATGTGTCTTTACCCGGAGGTTGTGCCATTGGAACAAGACCTGTCGATTTGCATTTAAAAGCATTAAAAACTATGGGAGCCGATATTACCGTGAAAAATGGTTATATCAATGCTCGCTGCCGACGAGGTCGTTTGCAAGGTAAACGTTTAATGTTTGATACAGTCACTGTGACTGGTACTGAAAACATACTCATGGCCGCAACCTTGGCTGAAGGAACAACCATTATCAAAAATGCTGCTCGTGAGCCCGAAGTGGTTGATTTGGCTAATTTTCTAATTCAAATGGGTGCAAAAATTTCTGGTGCAGGAACCTCAATAATCGAAATTGAAGGTGTTGAGTCCCTTTCTGGAGGCACTTACTCTGTAATGTCTGACCGTATTGAGGCAGGAACATATTTGGCTGCAGGAGCTCTAACTCGAGGACATGTTACAGTAAAACGAGTTCGTCCTGATACGTTATTATCGCAATTATGTAAGTTTGAAGAAGCTGGGGCAGAGTTAACCATAGGTGAGGATTGGGTAAGTCTTAACATGCATAACCAACGTCCTCAAGCAGTAAATATTTCTACCGCACCGTATCCTGCTTTTGCAACAGACATGCAAGCTCAATTTATGGCGATGAACTCCGTTGCAGAGGGTTCTTCTACTATAGTCGAAACGATATTTGAAAATCGTTTTATGCACGTACAAGAATTACAACGCATGGGAGCGCAGATTCAACTTAATGGAAATACTGCAATAATTAATGGAGTTGAGAGATTAACCGGCGCCCCCGTTATGGCAACTGATCTACGTGCTTCAGCCAGTTTGATTTTAGCTGGATTAGTGGCAGACGGTGAAACCTCAGTTGAGCGTATCTATCATGTCGATAGAGGTTATGAGCGTATCGAAGAAAAATTATCTTTATTAGGCGCTGACATCAAGAGAGTTTCTGACCGGTGATTACTAAAGAAGAACTATCCTTATACCTGCACCAGCTTTTGAGCTGTGAACGATATAGTGATTATGCGCCCAATGGAATGCAAGTTGAAGGTAAAGAGCAGATTAGTCGAATTTGTACTGCAGTGACCGCTTCTGATGAGGCGATCACTCAGGCAATTGCGAGGGGGTCAGATGCTTTGTTGGTTCATCATGGCTACTTTTGGCGTGGTGAGGCACCAATGGTTACAGGGATGAAGCGTCAACGAATTTATAAACTATTGTGTAATGAATTAAATTTATTCGCGTATCATCTTCCTTTGGATTGCCATCCTGATCTGGGAAATAATGCCTGCCTGGCCAAGTTATTTGAGGTGGACTTTGTTCATATGCACCGCGCAGGAGGTACTGATAATCTGCTGTGGTCAGGAAAGTTAGCTCAAACAATGAAGCAACCAGAGTTTTCTGAATATTTAGCAAAAAAATTGCGGCGAACTCCATTGTTCATTGCTGGTAGTGAAAAACCGATCACACATATTGCTTGGTGTAGTGGAGGAGCGCAAGATTTTATCGAGGATGCATTTCGTTTAGGCGTGGATGCTTATATTAGCGGAGAAATATCTGAACGAACTTATTATCAAGCAAAAGAATTAGGTATTCATTATTATTCTTGTGGCCACCATGCTACAGAACGCTATGGAATTCAGGCTTTAGGTAATCATCTTGCTTCTCAGTTTGAGCTAGAGCATTTATTTATTGACAGTGATAATCCAATTTAGGGGCTTTAGGAAGGTATATTTGGTTCATTAAGCCTGAGGTCAAATCTAGTTTTCTACACGATTCAAACAGGTTTTGAACAAAAATAAATCAGAATTGGGGCAATGCCTATATGCACATTGTATATAGGAGCAGCACAAGAAGTATTTAATAAATTGCACAATAACTCAATGTTCATACTTCAATTACATTGATCATCAAAAATAACCATTATTTGCAATGAATGGAATTAGATGTGCTACATTTAATTAATCAATAGTGATTTACCTTATGTTACTCTTGTACCAGTAAGCGTCATAGGCTAACATGATTTAATAATCGCTAAAGGATTGTTTTAATGAGCAATTTTCGTTACTTTATGTTTTTAGTTTTTTTATTTTGTTCCTTTTTGAGTCATTCAAATGCAAATGAAAAGCACAATAAAGCTTTTCGAAATTTTTGGCATCCTACCTATCTTGGGGAGCGTTTGGATTATTGCACTTTGGATGGTAAGGAGTGTGGCAAAATCGTGGCGGATCGTTATTGCCAAATGTTAGGTTACGATTATTCGAGCGATAACGAAATTGCCTACAATATAGGATTAACACATTACCTATCAACCAGCTCAACCTGTAAAGGCTGGCGTTGTAATGGCTTTATGACAATTGTTTGTGCTACTGGATTAGCTCATATCCCTCCAAAACCTTATCATTATCGGGAAAAGAGTTTTGCTGACCCTCGCTTTAATGATTATCGCGTGGATTGGTGCTATGACCAAAAACAAGGTTGCGGCTCACGTGCCGCCAATTCGTTTTGCAGTCGTATGGGTTATATACAAGCGAAGCATTTTGTGAAAGAAACTCAGGTAAGTGCAACCAAAACAATTGGTAGTCAGGAGTTGTGTTTTGGAAATAAGTGCAATGCGTTTAAATTAATCGTGTGTTATCGATAGTGAATTATTGAACTCTTCCTCGCTTTTGGAAGAAAGAATGATGGTGCAAGGTATATAAAACTTAAGGATAAGTTTATGAGTATTAATGACAAAGTTTTTATCATTGATAATAATGAAAGTCGTGGCAACACGTTGCGTACCATACTTGATTTTATTGGTGAATCGACTGAAGTCAATAAGTATGGCGAATGGAAAATTGCTGATATTGAGCCTGATGTTGTTCTTCTGGGGGCGAGTGAAGCAATACAGGAGACAATTAATGAACTCGATGCTTTGGTAAACAAATTCCCCAAGGTTCCAGTTATTCTTGTGGGCCAAAAATTAAATAATACCCAATGCCTCTTACGCAATGTTGTTGCTTGTCAAGCATTCCCATTTACTTATGCCCAAATAATGGAGTCATTGCATCAATGTCAAATTGCTAAAGAAGCAGTCAAATCTATTATGCTCAACAATCATAAAAATCCTTTACTACGCAGTCTTGTGGGGAATAGTGTCAGTATTCGCAATGTGCGCAGATTAATAGAGCAAGTATCTGATACTGAAGCAAGTGTTCTAATTTTAGGGGAGTCTGGCACGGGTAAAGAGGTTGTAGCACGTAATATCCATTCTCTGTCTTCACGCGCTACTAAGCCTTTTATTCCTATTAACTGCGGCGCCATTCCCGGAGAGTTGCTTGAGAGTGAGTTATTTGGCCATGAGAAAGGCGCGTTTACTGGAGCGATTACCTCACGTCAGGGACGATTTGAATTAGCAAATGGCGGTACTTTATTTCTTGATGAGATAGGTGATATGCCATTACCCATGCAAGTAAAATTATTACGGGTATTACAAGAGCGTTGTTTTGAGCGAGTGGGCTCCAATAAAAGTATCGATGTGAATGTACGGATTATTGCGGCCACTCATAGAAATTTAGAGGAAGCAATTAAAGAAGGGAAGTTCAGAGAGGATTTATTTTACAGGCTTAACGTATTTCCCATAGAAATGCCTCCTTTAAGGGAACGAGCAGAGGACATTCCGTTATTATTTAATGAATTGATCTCTCGCATCGAAAGCGAAAACAGGCCTAGCGTGCGTTTAATGCCGGATGCTATGGCTACGTTAAGTCAGTATAGTTGGCCAGGTAATATCAGAGAGTTAGCTAATTTAGTAGAACGATTAACTATTTTGTTTCCTAAAGGAATTTTGAGTGAAGAAGATTTACCACAAAAGATACGGGGTGAATATAAGCCACCGCATATAGAATCTGATACATCGAGTTCTGAACGTGAAGCTTTATTAGAAGCGATGAGTCAGGAGCAAATTTCTTGTACAGAGGGCATAGACTTAAAAGAACATTTGGTAAAGACTGAGTTAGCTCTGATTAGTCAAGCTTTAAATGAATCAGATTGGGTAGTTGCTCATGCAGCAAGTTATTTGAATATGAGGCGCACTACTTTAGTTGAAAAAATGCGCAAATATGGGCTCACCCGCCCCGAACGAGTGTGAAGCGATTTTGGAATTAGCTATTTGGCAAAGTGTATGACATAGAGTATGTAAGCCCCGGGTTTCGCTACGCTTCACCCAGGCTACATTGTGATCAGTTAAACTACTTATTGTTTTGTGTCATCAGTTTTCGGTTCTTCTGGAGTTACAACTGGTTGAGTGGGCTCAGCAGAAGCACTTTCTTCAACGGTTTTTTTAGGCTTAGCCTCTTTAACAGGAGCTACATTTGTTTGCTCTGCTTTTTCCGTTTCTTCTGCTTGCTCCGCTCTATTTTCTTTATAGGACTGAACGATTTCACCAACACTTTTTTTAATATCTGTATATAACTTGCTTGTCATTGAAGCTAACTCTTTGAGATCAGGCAGTTTTGATTTAAAGTCACTCATAGCTCACTCCATTATGTAATCTAAATTAATTATATACCATTATCTGAAATTCAGCAGTTCATCCAGTATTTTGAATATTAAGGCTTTTTATTATTCATCATTATGATTGAACGGCTGAATTTAATTTGTTAACCCCAAGGGTGCATAAACCTCATTGCTGGTTTAAGCAATTTATTAGCTAGAGTAGCTTTGGGGGGGACGGTTAGTTTGAATGCTTTAAAGTGTGCAATTTTTTCAATCAGATAGTCATCGCTTGTACATAATTTATCGACGAGATGCAGGGCAAAGGCATCTTTAGCTAGCCAATGTTCTCCTGTAGAGACTTTATCTATATCCAGTTGCTCGCGATGTTCAGCCACATAATTTCTAAAAGCAGCATGTATCTTTTCAAGATCTTCCTGAGCTTTTTTCTTGCCTTTTTCAGTATTCTCACCCAACACTGTTAAAGTTCGTTTGTATTCTCCAGCAGTTAACAATTCCACATCAATATCGTGTTTTTTAAGCCAGCGATGGAAATTAGGGATTTGGGCTACTACACCTATGGAGCCAATAATCGCAAAAGGTGCCGCAATGATGTGATTCGCAACACAGGACATTAGATAACCGCCACTAGCGGCCATTTTATCAATACTCACAGTCAACGGAATATCTCTATCACGAATACGTTGGAGCTGTGACGCAGCCAATCCATAGCTATTGACTACACCACCTGGGCTATCCAGGCGCACTAAAACTTCATCTCCCGACTTCGCAATGCAAAGTATGGCCGTAATTTCTTCTCTAAGTTGTTCTACCTGGGATGCTCTGATGTCTCCATGAAAATCAAGAACATAAAGAGTTGGCTGTTCTTCTTTATTTTTTTTCTTTTTGGGTGGCTTTTTTCCAAGCACTTCTTTGTTCATTGTGGATATGATATGATCATAATGTTTATTTAAGGATGTGATTTCCAGTTTAGGTTTGGGTTTGCGGCTCATAGAAAAAAAACCTGCAAATATTATGAGAAAGGCAATTACTACAGTCACTGATTTTAAAAAAAACATACCGTATTGAGCTAAAAATTCCATTATTAACCTTTAAAAAATAAAAACAAAATTATGGCTCTCAATAAGAGAGTTCGCAAGAGCTAGTTTAAGTAATTCAAAAAGTTGAAGGAGAAGATAATATTATGCCATCTAATGAAAAATTAAGACAAAAGAAAATTGAGAGCTTACAGTATGCTGCGCTTATTTTAATTAACATTTTGGATAAGTCGATTGATAAAAATGCCATTGAAGGGATTTTTAGAATATCTGGAGCAAAACGTCTTATAGATTCTAAAATAGATGAAATTCAAAAAGGCAAAATGGATTTTGGCACCTTGAATCAGCTTGAACAAGCCGCATTACTTAAAACAGTAATACGCGAATTGCAAAATATAGGGGAACCTTTCATTAGCTATGATAAGTTTGATAATTTAAAAAAAGCAAAAGAAAAAATACATGAAACTCAACCTAAATTAGGAGAGCCTTTCAATGAAGCAAGAATAGAATATGATGATTTAATATATAATCTATTAAATGAAGGTTCAGATATTAATAAAAAAATTGCCTTTCGCTTACTTGTTCTGCTAAATAAGGTATCAACGAAGCCTACAGCAAAAATGCCTGCAACAAATTTGGCTATCGTAATGACTCCAAATATATTGAAAATTCCTTCTGAAATATCTCTTCAAAATCAGGCTTTAATTTCTTTGTCTATGAATGGGGTTTGTTCTGATTTGATTGAAAAAATTGGTGACATTAAAAAGCCAGAAATTCATTTGCAAGGTACACATTATGAAGCTCAAACAATAGATGTTTCAGAAAATAGATTCCATCTTTTCAATGCATCGAGTGACAAGTTAGATGCTGCTTATGAAGGGCTTAAAGGTGATGTATTAAAAAGCCGAATTTTGTTAAATTTTAAACAACGACTTGAAAAAGCAACTCTGGAGAATTTGGATCAAGAAGTAGATCAAATAAAAACGACTAGTGAATATAATGTTCTTGCTTCAAGTCAAGGACTTACAACCTGGGTTTTGAGCTTTTTTATGCAACGTGATACATCTTCTGTAAAAGCTTTTAGAGAGATGGTCGCAGAACGAAGAAGCGATCTGGAGTTTGAAAGAACCTTGGAAATGAAATAAAACTTGTTTTGTTTTTTAGTTCAAGTACTATTCATTTATTAAAGTGTAGCCTGAGTAGCGTAGCGGCACAGCCATTAAGTGAAGCAGTTGGACTATAGTTCATGTCCTCTCTTCGCGAGGTCGGGGATCTATTTTTAGAGGAGCTCAGAGCTTCATCTAAAATAGATTCCCGCTTTCGTGAGAATGACAAAATACTCGATTTAATGAGTTAATGGTAGAAAAGTTTAGTAGAAACGGGAATGATGAAGTTGAACTATTTCAAAGCTCCGCTATGCCTCGTTCAGGCGTTGACGCCAACCCACAGTGTATTATTGACCTATGCTTGATGTGATTAACCTTGATTTTGATTATCAAGATCAGCCTTTATTAAATAAAGTGGCTTTTCATTTGCCGTCAGGGGGATTAATTCATTTACGTGGGAGAAATGGTGCAGGCAAGACCACCTTATTGAAATTAATCGCCGGTTTATATCATCCGCATCAGGGTGAAATTCAATTTCTAGGTCGAAATATAGACCAGGACCGAGCAGAGTATCAACGAAATGTATGTTTTGTTGGTCACAAAACAGGGATTAATCCTAATTTAACTTTAAAGGAAAATTGCTTTTTTGATCTCCATTATACTTCTTCATGTTCACGTTCCACCAAGAAAGATGAATTGAATAATCTAAAAGAGTTCGCTTCGATTTTTAAACTTGAACATCATCTTGATATCCCTTGTGGTTTATTATCAGCAGGGCAGCGCAGGCAAGCTGGATTGCTACGCTTGTGGTTCTCTGATGTTAAATTATGGTTGCTTGATGAGCCTTTAGTTGCACTAGATGATACGGCTATTACACGGATTCTAGATAAAATAGCAGCTCATCGAAAGCAGGGTGGGGCTGTTTTATTGACTTCGCACCAGCAATTACCACTCAAATCCTCTGATTATGAGGAGTATTGTTTGTGAGCTCATCTTTTGCTTTATTTGCCAGACAATGCAAGCGCGAGTTGCTTATTCAGGTGCGTCAAATTCGTTTTTTAGTCAATTCATGTCTGTTTTTTTTAATGTTTCTTTTTATGTTTCCTCTTACAGTAAAGCCAGAGGTCATTTTGCTTAAAACTATAGTGCCTGGTTTAGTCTGGATGGCGATACTTTTGTCTTTATTGCTCTCTGCGGAGCGCTTATTTCAACAAGATTATGAGCATGGAGTAATTGAACAATGGATTGTTTCTGGTCAATCATTACCTTTGCTAGTTAGTGCAAAAGTAGTGGCGCACTGGTTATTTAATTTACTGCCTTTACTCGTTTTATGCCCCTTAATTGCTTTATTGTTTTCATTAAGTGTATGGGAAACGGAAGTTCTTGCTCTGACTATTATTTGCGGAACGCCCGCATTACTCTTTCTTTGTGCTTTGGCTGCTGCGTTTGGTGTCGGAGTCAACCAAAAAGGCCTTTTGATGGCTTTGATTTTATTACCATTAACCTTACCTTTACTGATTTTTGGAAGTGGAACGTTAAATATTGCCATGCAAGGTTTGCCAATTAGTGCCTATCTGGCCTTGTTATCAGCAATGTCTGTAGTTGCTGTGGGATTTTTACCTTTTGCAATTGCCGGGGTGATACGTATCAGTCATGTTGAATAGGAGCTGCTTCCCTTTCTACTATTCTAGGCAACTTGTCTTGATTATGGATTTTGCTAATAAGTGGATACGTGATAAAATCCGCTTTTTTTGATTTCAATTATTCCTATGTGGAAATTATTATACCAGCTTGCATCGCCTAAGTTATTTTATAATTTTGCTGGACGCCTTATTCCAAGTTTGGCAGTTGGTGCATTAGTTACCTTATTTGTTGGTATTATTTGGGGGCTGGCATTTACTCCCCCTGATTATCAACAAGGTGATGCGTTCCGTATTATCTATGTGCATGTTCCCAGCGCGTTTTTATCAATGATGCTCTACGCTTGGATGGGGTTTTTAGCAGTATTACTTCTGGTTTGGCGCATTAAGATAGCAGGTCTTTTAATTAATATTGTGGCTCAAGTTGGTCTTAGTATGGCTTTTCTTGCGCTGGCAACCGGAAGTATCTGGGGAAAACCCATGTGGGGCGCCTGGTGGGTTTGGGATGCTCGTTTAACTTCCGAATTAATCCTTTTATTGCTTTATGCTGCGATTTTAGCGACGCACTATGCTATAAAAAACAAAGAAGATGGAGATAAAATCATTGCCATCTTAACTTTAGTTGGGATTCTTGATTTACCAATTATTCACTATTCGGTTTATTGGTGGAATACCTTGCATCAAGGATCTACTTTGTCGGTTTTTGCAAAACCCAAAATTGATGGAAGCATGTTATATCCCTTATTGTTGACCATAGCAGGATTTTCTTTATATTGTTTATGGATCATTTTAGGGAAAGCACGCCAAGAATTATTGTTTAGGGAAAAAAGACAATCTTGGGTCAAGATTCAATTTGAAGGGGAAGGTAAATGAATCAATTTTTAGAATGGTTGGCAATGGGGGGGTATTCCATTTATGTCTGGCCAGCCTATGGTTTGGTTTGTGTTGTTTTAGTAATGAATTTATTAGGTATGAAATGGAAGGGAAAACAAACACGCCAAAAATTACAACAATGGTTTAAGCGATAAATAATGACTCCAGCACGCAAACGCAAGATAATGATTCTAGTATTTACCATGTCTATTTTATCCATTGCTGCAGCGTTGGTTTTATATGCTCTAAGACAAAATATTAGCTTGTTTTATACTCCAACCCAAGTTGTAGCTGGTGAAGCGCCACAACAGCATAATATTCGTGTGGGGGGAATGGTTAAGAACGGTTCCATTGTCCGTTCGAAAAAAAGTTTGAGTGTTACGTTTAAAATAACTGATTTTGATCAGACGATCACCGTAACTTATAAGGGGATTCTTCCTGATTTGTTTCGAGAGGGGCAGGGTGTAGTTGCTGAAGGGCAGCTGCTTGATAATCAACATTTTCGTGCCTCACAAGTATTGGCGAAACATGACGCAAATTATATGCCGCCGGAAGTGAAAGCCGCTTTATCCAAAAAGGTACCCTCATGATTGCAGAATTAGGAGTTTTTTCTTTAATTTTGGCTTTGCTTTCGTCCATAATGCTCGCATTGATTCCGCTTGTAGGGTTGCAATTAAAGCGCAGTAATTGGATGGATGCTGCAGGTACCTATGTGGTCTGTCAGTTTTTCTTTATGGCCTTGTCTTATTTTTTCCTGACCCTTTGTTTTTTAAAGAATGATTTTTCAGTAATTTATGTCGTAAGTAACTCGAGTATTTCCTTACCCTGGTTTTACAAACTCTGTGCAGTTTGGGGCGGGCATGAAGGTTCTATGTTGTTATGGGTCTGTATTCTTAGTTTTTGGATGTTGCTTGTAGCTTTTTGCAGTACGGGTCTCGATAAGGCTATGCGTACGCGTGTTTTAGTTGTTCTTGGTTGGTTAAGTATAGGCTTTATTCTGTTTTTACTGACCACCTCCAATCCTTTTTTGCGCCAATTTCAATTTTTAAATACCCAAGGCCGTGATTTGAACCCTTTATTACAAGATCCAGGGTTTCTATTTCATCCGCCAATGTTGTATATGGGGTATGTTGGTTTTTCTGTAGCTTTTGCTTTTGCGATTGCGGCACTTTGGGCCGGAAAGGTAGAAACCAGTTGGTCCAAATGGACTAGGCCATGGACCTTAGCGGCCTGGTGTTGTTTAACTGCAGGGATTACTTTAGGGAGTTGGTGGGCCTATCGTGAATTAGGTTGGGGAGGATGGTGGTTTTGGGACCCAGTGGAAAATGCCTCTTTTATGCCCTGGCTGGTAGGTACTGCTTTATTGCATTCTTTGGCAGTGACTGAGCAACGTCAGCAATTTAAAGCGTGGACGATGTTGTTGGCCATTGCAGCTTTTTCTTTAAGCTTAATTGGTACTTTCCTTGTACGTTCCGGTGTCCTCACTTCGGTTCATGCATTTGCCGTAGATCCGCAGCGTGGTTTATATATTCTAGGTTTTTTAATATGTGTTATCGGCGGCTCTCTATTATTATTTCTCTTTAGAGCACAAAGCTTACACTCAGGCAGCAACCCCAGTCCTTTTTCTCGAGAAAGTGCGTTGTTATTAAATAATGTTTTCTTAGTGGTCATTATGCTTACGGTTTTAATGGGAACAGTGTATCCGTTGCTTGTTGAAGGGTTAGGGCTAGGTAAATTATCTGTAGGTGCTCCTTATTTTAATGCAGTATTTGTTCCGTTGATGATTCCTCTCTTGTTATTGATGGGAATTGGTATTCATTTAAGATGGAATAGTGATCGTTGGCAAAATGTGTTAAGGAAACTATGGAAAACCGCATTTCTCAGTTTTTTATTTCCTTTGATTTTGTTGCTTACTACTTCCAGAGAATTTGACGTTACTGCCTTTATGGGATTGATCCTGGCGTTTTGGGTGATTTTAAGTACGATTCAGGCGGCTTACAGACGGATTTACGAGCGTGGTTTATTCCAGGTAGGGCAAGCTTATTGGGGGATGATTCTGGCGCATCTAGGTGTGGCAACTACGGTAATTGGTATTGCGGTGTCCACAGCTTATGGTGTGCAGGATGATGTGCAAATGGAGCCCGGAAAAAAAGTTACTCTGCAAGGCTATTCTATTGAGTTTATGCAGCAAGAGCCATTATCAGGCCCTAATTATAAAGGAACCAAAGCGCAATTTAAAATAAATTATCAAGGCAAGACGAAGATGATTTATCCTGAGAAACGGCTGTATACAATAGGTCAAATGCCTATGACTGAATCGGCAATTGATGTGACACCTTTTCGAGATATTTACATTGCCCTCGGTGAGCCATTAACTAATGATTCATGGTCAGTAAGACTCTATTATAAACCTTTAATTCGCTGGATTTGGGCGGGTGGATTTATGATTTTAGCGGGTGGATTTTTTGCATTGACTGACAGACGATATTATCGAAAAAGGCAGTCGGTAGCAGTTGGTGTACAGGAGTTAAAAGTATGAAAAAAATAGGATGGAAGGTGATTCCAATTACTCTTTTTTTGCTGCTTTGTGTTTTTCTGTGGCGTGGTTTATCTCTAAATCCACATGAATTACCTTCCGTTCAGTTGGGAAAGCCATTGCCTCAGTTTAGCCTGCCTCAATTGCAGGATCCGAATTCCTTTTTTAATTCCAATCAATTACGCGATCAGGTGATTTTATTAAATGTTTGGGCCAGTTGGTGCTCGGCCTGTATTGATGAGCAAGTCTTTATGTTGCAACTGGCGCGCCAAGGAATACCAATTTATGGGTTAAATTATAAAGACAAACCAAATGATGCGCTCCGATGGTTAAAACAATGGGGAAATCCCTATAAACTTATTCTCCAGGACCAAGATGGTAAGGTTGCGATTGATTTAGGAGTTTACGGGGCACCGGAGACTTTTGTGGTGGACAAGAAAGGAGTAATTCGGTATCGACATGCAGGAGTGATGACTCAAGAAGTCTGGTTAAAAGAGGTTTCGCCCTTGATAAAGCAATTGGAGCAGATCTCATGAGAATAGACCACATTTTGTTTGGATTTTTGCTTTTTCTATGTTCATCACTTTGGGCAAATAGCACTTATCCTTTGGATTCAGTTCAAAAAGAAGCTCAGTTTAATCATCTACTCAAAGATTTACGGTGTCTGGTTTGTCAAAATCAAGACTTGGCTGATTCTAATGCTGAATTAGCCAAAGACTTGCGTGCTCAAGTGTATCAAATGGTTAAAGAAGGTAAGAGTGATAGTGAAATTACAGATTATCTAACTGCTCGTTATGGCGATTTTATCCTATTCAAACCACCTGTTAAGGCGGTGACCTTTTTGCTGTGGTTTGGACCCCTTTTATTTTTATTATTAGGATTTGTTATTTTCTGGCGAACTTGTTTTAGAACTCGAGAGAAGAAGTATATTTCACTTGAACTAGGATAGTCAGTCATGGAATGGGATCTCGAACCCAAGTATTATTTAAAATGAGTGAGTTTCTTATGAATGAATGGTGGTTATTGGGATTATTAGCAGGTCTAGCAGGGTTGGCTTGTATGTTCATAATTTATCCATTCAGACGTCATTTTCTAGCTGGCGTGTTGCTGGTTCCGGCTATATTTTTGGTTGCGTTTACTGGATACTTTTATTGGGGTGGTTTTGGTGGATGGCAAGAACACATTCATCAACTTAATTCTCAGGAACAAGCTAAAAAAATGCTGAAATCAGTACAAAGTCCGCAAGAGTTAATCGATAAATTACGTGCAAAATTAGATGATACTCCCAAGAGTGCTAAAGGATGGTATCTTTTAGGGCGTTTGTATGGTAGCCAAAATAGACCGCAAAATGCTGTAGATGCCTTTGCAAAAGCATACCAATTTAATCCAGACGATGAACAATACGCTGTCAATTATGCGCATAGCCTGTGGGTCTTGAATAATCAGCAATTTACTGAACAAATTACGGAGATATTTAGTCGATTATTAAAAAATAACCCAAATCAGCCAGATGCATTAGCCATGCTTGCGATGGATGCTTTCGTGAGTCATGCTTATGAGGATGCAATAAGTTATTGGCAACGCTTGTTAAAGCTGGCGCCAGAACAATCAGAAGAAGCGAATGCAATTCGGAACGCTATTGCTAAAGCTGAAGAGCATATTAAATTAAGAGATAAAAATCTGGATTAATTGTTGAATCTGATGGGATGAAGCAACGTGCCTGAAATGAGGCACGCTGAATTTTAAGAATAGGTCAAGAGAGCAGGGATTTCAAAGTGTGCTCATGGATGGTGTATCATGGTAACCTGAATCCTTAGAATTATCCTTATTGGAAAGGAAAAATCCTCGTTTGAATCCTCCGAAAGTAGGTTTATCATCTTTCTGCTTAGTAGCAGGAGCAACAACCGAAGTTTGCTTTGTTGTAAGATCTTCTTTAGGAAGAGTATTCGCATCATGATATGCTTGTACAAAGCTTTGATGTTCTTCGTCTGAAATAATAGAATATTTTTGCAATACACCTAAAATGCTATCTAATTTACCTTCATTAATGGTTATTGAAAATTGAGCATGATAATGATCATCCTCCATTTCAAAATCATCTTGATGATATAAATAATGATCCGTATCTTCGCGATGTACAAAGCGATAAACACCTAACTCGTTTGAGCGCTGCATAAAAAAATTACGGACCTCAGCGCTAGAGCAATTCATTTTAGAGAACAATAGAAGAAAAAGTAAGCTTAATTCATCTTTTACTGGAGGTAGGCTACTTTGTTGTAGGCTAGGCTTGGGATAAACAGTCAAGGTATCATTATATAAACTTAGATTAACTTTTTTGCATAAATGGGTAAAAGCCTTAGGCATGAAAAACTCCTAATTGTTGGATGGTTCTGGTACAAAATTGCTCCAATAGCTTATTGTAAAAACATTAAGGTTTTATTAAGAAAAGTTTAAATTTGGCAAGAACCGAATTCATCTACTTATTAAAGTGGGACCTATCTGCATTAAGAAAATAATTACAAAACTGGTTATAAATCTATAATACTTTCGATACGATAGAGAACACGTTCTATTTGTAATGCAATTAATTTTAAATCTGCTAGTCTATAAGTAGGCATCAGAATTTTAAGGAGAAAATGATGTATAAGAGGGTATTGTTTGCTACTGACTTTGACGAAGTTGGTATTATAGCAGCGCATAAGGCAAAAAAAATTGCCGATGAGAATGGCGCTGATTTGATATTAGTTCATGTCGTAGAGCCCATTCCTGCATATGCTTATCCTGGTTTTGCAGGATTTGCTGAAGTTGAATTATCTATTCGTGAGCAAGCCGAAAAAGAACTCAATGAACTAGGTGAAAAGTTGGGAGTGGATGCAAAACACCGATTTATTGAATTTGGTTCCACCAAAAATGAAATATTAAGAGTCGCACAGGAGCGACATATCGATTTGATTGTTACAGGAAGTCATGGAAAGCACGGTCTTTCATTATTATTAGGCTCAACAGCAAACTCTATTTTGCATGGAGCTCAATGTGATGTTTTGATTGTCCGCTCTATTCATCCAGAAAAATCATAAGAATGCATCTCGGGGCAACGAAGCGAAATTAAGAGAATATAAGAAACATTTAAAACCTGATTTATGCTTTTGTTTGCTCCTGCGTCTGCATTGATTTCTAAAAGTTTATTTTCAATCGTCTTATTATTTCTCAACTGGGCAGAAAACAAGTATACTACTACGTTTCGAGTTACACGATTGAATTATTATGAAATTGTTGCGCGGGATTCAACATTTTTCTGCTTTTGATAAAGGTGTGGTAGCTACTATTGGTAATTTTGATGGTGTGCATTTAGGTCATCAAAATCTTATTAGAACTTTAAGAGCTAAAGCAAATGACTTAAAGTTGCCTTTAGTCCTTATTCTATTTGAGCCACAGCCCAGAGAATATTTCCAACAGGAGAAAGCACCTGCAAGACTCTCCAGTTTAAGAGAAAAATTAGATGCATTACGCTCATGTCAAATTGATTATATATACTGTTTAAAATTTGATAGTGGACTAGCGCATACATCAGCAACTGATTTTGCACGTACTTATTTGTTTTCTACGCTCAATGTGAAATATCTACTCATAGGTGAGGATTTTCGTTTTGGCAAAAATAGAGAAGGCGATGTGAGCTTGTTGAAGGAACTCAGTTCTGAATATGCCTGCGATGTGAATATTTATTCAAATTTTTGTATTAACGAAAATCGAATCAGCTCAACTCGAATTAGAACAGCCTTACAGCATGGTGAGCTGAGCACAGCTACCAAATATCTGGGTAGACCTTATAGTATTTGTGGGCGTGTATTACATGGAGATGGACGAGGACGTCAGTGGGGAATTCCTACAGCGAATCTGGCTCTTCATCGATCCTCGTTACCTTTACAAGGAGTATTTGCAGTTCAGGTTCGAATTGCCTCCAAAATGGTTTATGGTGTGGCTAACGTTGGACGCCGTCCTACGGTAGACGGCAGCAAGAATATTTTGGAAGTTCATTTATTCGATTTTGAACAGTCAATATATGGTGAATTATTGCAGGTGTTTTTCTTGCACAAATTGCGTGATGAGGTTAAATTCACTTCGGTGGATGCTTTAATTGCACAGATTTATGATGATATTGCGGTGGCGAAAGAATTCCTCAAGAATTGTAATGAAATTACCTCTATATCTAAGCTAGGTGTAGATTTGAGTGCAGGTTGAATGAAAAACATTTTGGAAGGGCATGGATGCGTGCTTTTCCAAAATGTTTTTCATACTGAGATGCACCAAAAACGAGCTATATCCTGATACGGGGTGAGAAGTCACCAAAAGTTTAACGATTTTGCAGAGCGAACTCTTATGGCAGAATATAAAGATACATTAAATCTTCCTAATACTTCATTTCCGATGAAGGCAAGCCTGGCTACCCGAGAACCTGAGGTTTTGGCAGATTGGCAGGCAAAAAAAGTATATGAAAAAATTCGTAAAGCCCGATCCGGAAGTAAGCGTTTCATTCTGCATGATGGCCCTCCTTATGCGAATGGACACTTGCACTGCGGACACGCGTTAAATAAGATTCTTAAAGATATTATCATTAAATCAAAATCACTTAGTGGATATGACGCACCATTTGTTCCTGGATGGGATTGTCACGGGTTACCCATTGAACTTAATGTAGAAAAAAAAATAGGCCGAGTCGGTGATAAGGTATCCGCTCGAGAGTTTCGTGCTAAATGCCGTGAGTATGCTGCGAGCCAAATTGATATTCAGCGTGATGAGTTTCAAAGGCTTGGAGTTTTTGGTGATTGGTATAATCCCTATATCACTATGGATTTTCGTTATGAAGCCAATATCGTTCGTGCATTGGGTCTAATGATTAAAAATGGTCATTTGCAGCAAGGTTTTAAGCCAGTTCATTGGTGTATTGATTGTGGTTCTGCTTTAGCTGAAGCAGAGGTCGACTATGACGATAAAACTTCTCCATCGATTGATGTCGCTTTTTTTGCAGTAAATCCTGAAGAATTTATTCATTCATTTCAAGTAAATGCAGAAATAAAGCCACTAGGTCTTCCTATTTGGACAACTACTCCATGGACTTTGCCTGCTAATGAAGCGGTATGTTTGCACCCCGAGATTGATTACTCCTTGGTTGATACTGGTGATGCATATTGGATACTTGCTACTGATTTGGTTGAGTCTGCCATGGCTCGTTATGGGATGAGTCAATATACAATTTGTGGATCTGCAAAAGGAAAGGTATTTGAACATTTGAAATTGAAACATCCTTTTTATAATCGCTTTGTACCTGTGGTATTAGGTGAGCACGTAACTACCGAATCCGGAACTGGAAGTGTACATACTGCACCGGCTCATGGGCCAGATGATTATCTGGTTGGTAAAGCGTATAATTTGCCTTTGATTAATCCAGTTAAAGGAAATGGTTGTTTTGCGGATGATGTTGAACTCTTTGCAGGCCTTTCTGTATTAAAGGCTAATGAGACCATCTTGGGTGTTTTAGCTGAAAAAGGGGTCCTTTTAGCCAAAGAAAATATTAGACATAGCTACCCTCATTGCTGGCGGCATAAATCACCGATGATTTTTTTGGCTACACCTCAATGGTTCATCTCGATGGATAAAAGCCAGCTAAGAGAACATATTGTCAAAGAAATTGATAAAGTAACTTGGGTTCCTGATTGGGGCAAGGCTCGTATTAGCAATATGGTTGAAAATAGGCCTGATTGGTGTATATCAAGGCAAAGAGCCTGGGGTACTCCCATGCCTTTATTTGTACATAGCACGACGCGTGAATTGCATCCTAATACACTTGAGCTGATTGAAAAGGTCGCTTTACTTATCGAGAAGTCAGGGATTGATGCCTGGTTCGAAATGGATGTAAAAGAGTTACTTGGGGATGATGCTGAATTTTATGAAAAAATTACTGATACCATGGATGTGTGGTTTGACTCAGGCGTAACCCATTTCTGTGTTTTACAACAAAATAATGCATTGGCTTTTCCTGCAGATATTTATTTTGAGGGCTCAGACCAGCATCGCGGTTGGTTTAACTCCTCGTTAACTACTTCTGTGGCGATGTATGGTGTTGCTCCTTATAAAACCGTATTGACTCATGGCTATACGGTTGATGCTGAAGGTAAGAAACTTTCTAAATCGAAAGGAAATTATGTTGCTTTGGATCAATTGGTTAAGCAACACGGTGCTGATATTTTACGTTTATGGGTAGCCTCTACTGATTACCGGCATGAAGTGAGCATTTCAGATGAAATTATTAAGAGAAATGCAGATGCTTATCGCAGAATTCGTAATACGGCTCGCTTTTTGTTAGCTAATTTATTTGATTTTGATCCAGCAAGTGATTGTGTCCAAGATAAGGATCTTTTGGAGTTGGATAAATGGGCATTAAAGCGAAGTCAGCTCTTGCAAAAGGAAATTATAGAAGCTTATGAAAGCTATCAATTTCATATTATTTACCAGAAGATTCATAATTTCTGTGCAGTAGATATGGGAAGTTTTTATCTTGATTTGATTAAGGACAGACAATATACCACCGCAAAAGAAAGCAAAGCCCGTCGTTCTTGTCAAACTGCGATGTACCATATCATTAAGGCATTCTCTCTTTGGTTAGCCCCTATATTATCCTTTACGGCTGAGGAGATAGGGCGCTATATACCTGGAAATACCCAGGAGTCAGTCTTTACTGAGCTTTGGTATGAGGCTTGGCCAAAGATTGATGATGTAAACATGGCGGATTGGGATGAATTGCATTTAATTCGTGATGAAGTAAATAAAGCTTTGGAGGAAACACGTCAAAAAGGAGAAATCGGTTCTGCTTTGGCTGCAGAGGTAACTTTATATGCAGACAACAAAGTGTTACCTAAACTGACTCGTTTGGGCGAGGAATTGCGCTTTTTATTAATTACATCAGCTGCGGCAGTTCATCCCATGAGTTCAGCCCCTGTCGGCTTGTCTGCTACGGCATATGGTGTTTCGATTGCTGTTTCAGCAAGTACTCATGAAAAGTGTGCTCGTTGTTGGCATAGACGACCCGATGTAGGGCAAAATACTCAACATCCTGAGCTCTGTTTACGTTGTGTTGGCAATATCAGTGCTCAAGAGGAAATGAGGCAATTTATATGAAAAAATGGCCATGGTTTATATTAAGTCTTGTAGTAATTATTTGTGATCAAGCAAGCAAATACTTGGTGAGTGCTTTTTTAACTCCCTATAAACCATTACCTGTTTTTCCAATGTTTAATCTTACCCTGGCTTATAATTCTGGTGCTGCTTTTAGCTTTTTAAGCGGTGCCGGAGATTGGCACAGATGGTTTTTTGCCGTATTTAGCTTAATAGTGAGTAGTATACTTGCTATCTGGCTATATCGTACTGCGAGTCATGCTAAGTTACTTTTGGCAGGAATAAGCCTTATTTTAGGTGGGGCTATAGGTAATCTGTTCGATAGAGCGTATCATGGTTATGTAATTGATTTTATAGATGTCTATTATAAACACCATCATTTTGCTACTTTTAACATAGCAGACAGTGCGATTTGTATCGGAGCTGGATTTTTCATTTTGGACTTATTGGTTAATAAAAGCAATTAATCAGACTCTGAGCGAGCTTATTATTGGTATCTCTTCTATAGGTTCCTCACTTAAAACTTCTTGTGCTTCTTCTTTTAGTTTCTGAAATTGACTTGCAATTTCTTTATTATGATGCGGTTCATTAGTGATGCCTAATGCCGCTTTCATTTTATTTAAACAATCCTCTGTTGATTTCTCATTTAGAGCATCCTTTAACTCGTTAAACATTATATTATAAGAAGATGAAAAAAAGGATAGTAATAAATGGCCTAGCGTATTTTCTTTGGCATGAATAAATTGCGTTACCAATTCAATTATATTCATCTTTTGATGATTAAATGCTTTAACCATCTGATTGAGACTTAGTTGGAGTCCCAATACATTAGATTGGGCTCTAGCCACTGAGTGTTCCAAAGTAGTGATTATTTTTGCTGTTTGCAAGTCAACGGGAAAAGGTTGTGATGTCTGGTTTATTGTATTGCTTGCTTCATTTAGGAATAATCTAAAAGTATCTTCTACACGACTACAATCCACGTGTTTCTTCAATACTTCTATTTTTTCATGAATGCTTTTGAGAGATTGAACTATTTTCTTATGTTGTTCCAAACGCTTGTTCAATTCCTCAATCTCACTATTTATCTTTGTCAATGCATTCGTTGTTTTATGCTCCAGAACATCGACGAGTTCTTCTCCTAGTAAATCCATATTAATATTTTTTAATCCTCCTATGCTTTCCAAGTCTTCTTTTATACTGTTTAAAAGTTGAGATGGATTTTCTTTATCCGGAATCATTTTTTGCATTTCAATTCGAGTGTGAATTACTAGTAGAGGTTTTATAGCTGTATCACTTTTGCGACGTAACACGTCTATACAAATCGTATTACTTGGTATGCCACCCATAAATTGAGGCAGTCCCCAACCCCCTGTCCATAATGTTGAGGTAGCCTGTTCTCGATAGGAGCCATGTTGGTATTTAAAATATTCGCGCCATCCAGTTCTCTCATTTTCAGGTATATCAAGGTCGCTCAGAAGTTGATTGAATCGCTCTTGAGTATCATACTGTTTCCAAAATTGTTCCATTTGGTTATTTTCGCTTTCTGAGGATTGCTTCTTTAATAATTGCTGTAATTGAGCAATTCGTTTAAATTGTTCTTGAGGAAAGGTACGTATATTTTGCTGAATTTGCTCTTGTTGCTTTTTTAAGTGATCTAATTGTTCTTTGAACTGTCGATATAAAATATCTTCTCTAGGAGCCAGTCCTTTTAATGGCTCGATTAGTTGAACCGAAGCTCTATTTTTAATTTCCAAATTACATTTTAATTCATTAAATTTATCAATCAACTGGGCTTTTATGGTTCCCATTTCATCTTTAAATCTTTTAGGAGTTAAGTATGAGCTTGAAAATTTTTCCTCAAGTGAAGATATAGAAGTGTAAAGACCCAATAAGGTATCATGATTGGATTGTTCTCCTTGCATGATATCGTATTTTTGAAGCCAACTTTTCATTCCAATTAGTATGTTATTAGTTGCTTCTTCATTAAGTGTTAATCCAAACCCTATAGAACCAAATTCATTTACCCACCCATTGCTTAATCCGGATAATAGCATATCAATAGATGCGTTTTCTTGATGATCTTTAGGTAAATCTTGTTTTCGTTCGATTGCTAATGCCGCTAAAGCAAAAATTAAAGTCCAACTACGCTTTTTATTACTTTCATTGTCAATTTTGGCAGACATACTACCGGTTTTTTCTTTCATTTCTTTGGTAATATGATCCAATTGTTGTGCAAGAGGCAAGCTCTTACATTGATTAATAAAATCAACAAGTGCTTTTTTTATGCCTTGTTTGTATTTATCAAAAGAAGGATCATTTTTAGTTTTTCCATTATAACTAGAAAGAGTCGCTATTGTTTCATCTAATATAGCGTCAGACAGCATGGTAGAAAGCCTATAAACACGGTGATTAGCCTATTATAGGCAGGGTAACATTAAGGAAATATTATATACAGGTATACTTCTCAAGATTAGATTTTGAATTCATTAACAAAACATAAAATCATGCCAAAATACTTGTTGTAAGCAGGTCTAGCTGTTTTGTATCAGGATTATGTATACTCACTGCGGCTACGGAGGGTAAATTAAGAAAATGTTCTGCTTCTTCCCATTCAATTTCAGCTGGAAATAGTTTTAAGTGGGGAAGGCATTTGTTCAATAGAGTACAAAAGGCCAAGTCAGCGGGAAAAGGGCGCACGTGTACAAACCCAAGGCTCATCACAGCCATTGCTTCTGAAATCGTAGCGACTCCTGGCAAGTAATTGAATGAATAGACACTCGCTGTTTGTGCAATTGCTGGTAAGTAACCAGGACTGGTAGCAAAATGTACACCTGCTTGATAGCAGTTTTCAAGTTGCTGGGTATCAATAACACCACCGGCACCAATTTTAAGAGAAGGGCATCGATCGATTGTTTGAGCTAATAATTTTTGATCTGTTGAATTAATTTCAACTAAATCGAAACCGGCTGCTTTAATTTGCTCTAACCGTTCAAACAAAAAATTGTCTACATCCAGTGATATAATCACAGATTGCTTTCCCAGTAACTTATCTAAGATCATATTGAGTCCTACGGTGATGTATTTTTTTTAGTAAACTTTGCTTAAGTCACAAGTTTTAATGTTAGAAGAGTTAGTTTGTATTGGCAAGTATATTTGTGATTCTCATTAGAAGAAATTAGGGTTATTAAGTAGTTTTGCAACAAAAAGATAGCTTATATAAAAAGTACCCCAATTATCCAGGTCGATAATATCGAGGTACATTTTTTCTATGATGAACTGTGTGGAGAAAGGGGTTGTGTTTGCTCGCGCTGTGCCACAGGACTTTCTTCTGAAGTAACATTAGGTTTATAGGCATCTTCAAATTCAGCCATATGCTTTAAGAAACTATTCATTGCAACCTCAGGAATAGGAGCCTTTTCTAACATACTCATCAGTTTTCGTTTTAGAGCTTCAGGGTTAAACTTATCCAGTTCATTTTTTTGCTCTTCTGGCAAGTTTTTCTTAGCTTCTTCAGTAAGAAATTTATCTAAATCTTTTTGGGCTCTTGGATCCTGTATCGTTTTAACTTTAGAAAACATAAAGCCCCAAGTCGGTTTTGGTTCATTACTTATAGTTTGTACAAAGGCGGCGGCATTAAAAATCTGTGGTGATGGCGCTGAAGATATCTTAGGTGATTGAGTAGCGGTTGGAATTGATGTGAGACCTAGGCCAATCTTTTGAGTCGTGATTGTTGAGCCTGGCGACTGCATAGGTAAATCAAGGGCTGATTTAAACGCCGCTTGTTGTGCATTTGCGCGGGCAGATTGGAGCAAGGTAATTTGGTTTTCAACCATTAATTGTTCTGCTTTATTAACCGCAATTTTTGAACGAGTTTCTTCTTGTCGAGTTGTATTTAGTTCGACTTCTTGCTTTTTTACGTGTTGAACTACATTTTTTACACTCATGATCTCCGGTTTGGTTTTTTCAAAGCGGGCTTGGGCATTTGCTAATTTTGACGAATCACTTTTGACGTCTTCCCAATTTTCTCCTTTATCAAGAAGAAAATACTCACCGTTGTGTTTTACAAGTCCTTGGGCTTGATCTTTCGGAAGAGCAAATAATGCTTTGTCATAGGTAACACCTTCAGAGTTTAAGTCAGCATCAAAAAATACTTTCTCATTTCCAACTTTTGATTTTATGTCCTTTAGGCTTGCCAATTGCAGGTTTAAAGCATTTTGTTGATTCAATATCTTACGCGCTTCCTTTTCATTGCCTTTGTCTAATTCGTTAAATACACTCTGAGTCATTCTATCTATTTGTCTTTCAAGTGAGCTAATTTCCAGCTCTAACATTTCCGGATTATTTTCAAAGGTTGGAGCAGATCTATCATATGCATTCAAAACGTTATTATAAGTGTTATGCCTTTCATCTATGGCCACACTTTCCTCTTCAAGCATACTTAGCTCTAGGGTAAGTGCTTTCTCTTCTTCTTTAAGATTTGCTTGCTGTTTTTGAAAACTTCTAATGGAGCTGTCATAACGGTCTAAAGTATCTTTAAGCGCTTCATTCTCCTTTGGGGTCGTTTTATTCTGCGGAGTTTGTTGATTGGATTTTAGAATTTTCTCCTGTTGCATCTCAATTAACTCATTTTGAGCTTTTTTAGCTTCGGCTTCTTCCGCGAGCAGCAAATGAAATAGTAAACCTCTTCTTCGTTCCTGCATTGTGATTTGTTCTTGTATTTGCAGCTGCCGTTCTTCTTCAGTGGCTCGCTCAAGAGCTAACTCAGTACCAATTTCATGGGTCACGGTTTCCCCAGCAGGTGACAATAAGAAGATCTTTATGTCTTCAGGATTATGTAAGCCAAATTGGCTAAGATCGATTGTAGAGGGATTAGGATCTGCTACGTCCTCAGGTGAAGAAAAACTAAGCGCCCCAGTGTCTATTTGTGATTGTATGGCAACATCAAGCCTTTCATTTATACGGGCGAATTCATCTGAGGCAAGATATTCTGTTAGGTTTTCTTTTGAAATCGACATAGATCTATATCCTCTTACACCATATTATAATTATATACAAAATTGTTCAATAAATCACCAGCCTCATGTGGCTTGCAATAAGCACGTTAAATACTATAGCTGATTGTTTCCTTTTGCAAAGGGACTTTTGAGTTACTTTTCGAATTTTTTACCGCTAATATGGGAGCATGATGAGAAATCGGCTCATGATTTTTTTCTTTTAAATGCGGTTCACTGCTTTTGTCCAGGAGAGTTTGTAAAAGACAGTGGCTTTCTGAGTGCGGGATTAATTCGTAACGTCTAGGGTCGCTAGAGTAATATTCTGTATCATCCAAAGTAGAATGTAATTTTAGATCTTCTTCTGAAAATGCCCAATAATATAAATGGCCGCGTTGACTTTCTATAAATGATAATGAGGTTTGTTTTAATGCACTGGCTTGATTATCGATCCAATTACAAATTAAAGTGATTCCTTTTGCACTTTTTGTAAATAGAAATCCAAACGAATGATCCCAGAACTCGCCAATAGTGCAGATAATACTTCCTAAAGCATAGGCAAAAATACGTGTTATAGGATCTAAAATGGTAAGTGTTATGCGCACAGAAAAAGAAATAAAATCAAAAATGGGCAAAATAAAGAGATTTTTTATTGATTGTAATAGTGGAATGCATAAACCACGAACCGTGTTAATACAGAGATTGAGCAATGGATTATCTGAAAAGTGTCCGAATGGCCAGCTAAAACCATAAAGTGGTGATAATCTAAAATTGGCGATTAAGTTATCTGATGGGGATCTTGTTGAAAAGAAAAGTAATAATTCTCCAATCGCACTGATATTTCCAGGAATAGCAAGCATTTTAGTCAGTAAATTTGTAATGCCACGGAATGGTACATGAATAAAAAGGGCGCTGACTTCGATAAGTGGAATAGTGAGTAGCGCTAAAACAAAATCAGCAGATGCTGCAAGAATTTGCTTGCTGAAGCTCTTGAAAAGGATTCCACTTTTTTTCCAACCGCTAAGAAACCCTTCATGAAATCCATAATGATATCCTTCAAAAAATGGCGCGATACACAATTTTCCTAAAGTGACAAAAATTTTACACACCCATTTGCAGGTACCAAGAAACCAATCCTCACCAGGATGCATAATGGTATCATAAATCGCCGCGCCACCTTTTCCACCTAAAGCGGCATAATTGGTGTAAGGAAAATCCCCCATTTCATGGCCTAATGATGGAATCATTTTGGTTAATCCATAACCGAGGCTAAGGGCTAATGAAGCGATAATCGCAATTTCTGCTGGATCCTCTTTGAGTACATTGAATGCTTCAACAAAAAATTTATCCAGGTTTCCACCGGCTACGATGCTTTGCCAGTAGGTCATCGATGCAGAAATCGCTTCAGAGATTGTTCCATGACTCATCCAGTGAGCCAGTTTTTGTGTTGGTTCAATCCCTGCAATTAAGCCGTGTAAGTGTAATTTGGTTAAAATTGATTTAAGAAACTCTGGAGCAAGTACTGCTCCACCGCCGTAAGCATATGCAGCCATTGCCAAAGTACCGATCAATGGATTTTGCTCGCTTACATCGATGAAAAAACTGGCGATGTGGCGTATTATTTCTAAGATTCGATGAAATGGATTATCATAAGCATGGTGGCTTGGTGGATGATTAGGACGAGCAATGATGTAAGGGCTGTTGTTAATCTGCTCTTTAATGAATTCCTCCAAAGTTTGGCCATTAGCTAAAAGACCCTTATTTTCCAAAGCTAATCTCAGTGAATTCCTTACTTTGCTGTTTTTGCTTCGTTGTTCGTTAAGCTCATCTGATTTTGGAATGTGCTTGTCATGAATATGGTTGGAAAAATCATCACGCAGATCATGAATAATAAAGTGGCGCATACTTTTGTAGAACTTATAAAAAAACCTGGGTATACGTGATATAAACGCATTCAGTCTGAGGCTAACACGCTCTGGTAAGTAGAGATGACGTTTACTGATTTGTCCTAAAGTATATAAATCCTGACCTTCTGGCAAAGGGTAGAAGAGCCTATCATGAACAAAATAGCGTAATTTCATTATTTTGTTTTCCTGCCTGATTAGGATAAGTTCCTCATCAGCAATAATTATACAACTGCCATGCGGCAGTTTACTGATCATTTTATTCGCTTTTTTTGTGGTATGAACAAGTATTGGTTTGCTGGTGCTTTTGATGAGTTTGCTGATTAGGGTTTGTAAATCGGAGTAACCTTTTTGTGGAAATCCTTGTAACTTATAGTAAGGTGTGATTTTCGTTATAGTGAGGCCGTCTAATCGTTGTAGTATTTCTGTTTTGTGTTCTGGTTTCGTATCTATTGCCAGATAATTGATCCAATCATGGCCATCTTGCCATAATTTACTAAAAAAAGCGGCAAGTTGTGCAAATCGATTTGCAGGGATATTGCTCAAGTTTGCTGCAGGAACTAATTTATAATAGCCACAAATCGCGTTTAATGCATCATCTAAATCTTTGCTGTTATGTCCTATATGAAGCTCGCTATCCCACACAAGGCATGGTTGTTTTACTTCATGATTTTTTACTACATGGCTAAAATCCATTTGATCTTGCCGTGACACAGAATAGACACGATTAAAAGAATAATGTTGTGCTGTTTTATGGGCTTCATAAAGAATGTTTCCCAAGGTGCCTTCGGATATCAGGGGAGAAGTTGCTAACAAACGATTTTGATCGGAACAATGACCGATAATTTTAATCACTTGTTTTCTTAATGCTTCATGGCCTTCATGATCCTGACTGGCTAATCGACGCTCTTTTTTTAACAATATTTTTAAAGAATCAATGCATTCATGAGCAAGCTGTAGTTTTTGTTCTTGTGCCGAAGTGAGTGGCTGGCTGTAACTTGCTGAACGTATACGGTAGCGATGAATTTTACTAATAACATTTGCTACTAATGAAGAGGATCGATCTCCTGGAAGAAGTTTAATTACCTCTGCATTGTAGGTAAATAACATGAGTTGCACTGTTTTTTTATCATGATTGGCGATTAAGCGTAGTCTATCTCCTCCAGGAAGGAGGTATTCCATATTATAATGACCGTATACTACTGCTCCTGCTTCACTGCTAAATGGACTTCCTGTTATTGTAGGCAGTGCTTGATGGCTAGAGGGCGTAATGGTTAAGGGGACGATAAGTTGAGTGTGGCCTTTTGATGTTACAAAATAAGACATTGGAACTATCCTTTGTTCACATACTGCACAGGATACTTGGTTTTTTAGTGAAATATCAAGTAGGAACGCTACAAATCTGGAAATTTTATAGTGTCACTGATAAAATGTTTTAAAAATAAACAGGAATATATTTTAATGATTAGTTATTGTGGTTATATCGCTTTAGTTGGCAGACCTAATGTAGGTAAATCAACTCTTCTTAATTGTATTATGCAGCAGAAAGTTAGTATTACCTCAAGAAAGCCACAAACAACTCGGCACAGTATCTTGGGGATACGCACTGAAGGTGATTATCAATTTGTTTATGTGGATACTCCTGGAATTCACCAAGGAACTAAAAAAGCAATGAATCGCATGATGAATAAAACTGCGATTAGCGTATTGCGGGATGTTGATGTGATTGCTTTTTTAGTTGATGGAACGCATTGGCAAGAAGAAGATGAATATGTTTTGAATTTAGTAAAACAAGCTAAAGTACCTTGTATTCTAGTCGTGAATAAAGTGGATAAAATTGATGATAAAGCTCAGTTGTTACCCTGGATAGAGCAAATAAGCCAAAAACATGAATTTGCAGCAATTATTCCAATATCAGCAAAAACAGGGGTACAGGTCGATGAATTACAAGAAAAATTGCAGAATTATTTGCCTGAGGGGCCGCATTTATTTCCAGATGATCAATTGACCGATCGACCGATAAAATTTTTATGTGCGGAATTACTGCGTGAAAAAATTTTCCGCTTTTGCGGACAAGAATTACCTTATTCTGTTACTGTAGACATTGAATCATTTAAAGATGAAGGCGCGCTCGTACGTATCCATGCACTAATTCTTGTGGATAAAGACAATCACAAACGAATGATCATTGGAGATAAGGGGCAAAAATTAAAAGAGATGGCAACGAATGCGCGAGTGGATATGGAAAAACTATTAGGCAAGAAAGTATTCTTACAGTGCTGGTGCAAGGTAAAATCAGGCTGGTCGGATGACGAGCGTATACTAAAACAATTAGGTTATGACCACTAGGACAATAGCAGGTTGGGTTTTACACAAAAAATGGTCTGGGGATACCAGTGCTCAAGTCAGTTTTTTTACACGTGAATTAGGCGTGATTCAATGCCTTTATAAGGGCGGGCGTACTCCTAAAAAGCAAGCCCTTTTACAACCTTTTACTCCGTTATGGATCAATCTTGTCGAGCGTCGTGAGCGATATTATGCACAAACTGTTGAAAGTACTTCGCCATCACTTCAACTCGCAGGCAGCTCACTTTTTGCAGGTTTATATATAAACGAAATTCTTTATTATGCGCTAAGTCGCAATTATTCTGACCCGGCATTATTTGATGCTTATTTGTTTACTTTAAATGGTCTTACGTTAGCAAAAGAACGATTAGTTATTGAAGCGTTATTAAGACGTTTTGAGTGGGCTTTGCTTCATGCATGCGGTTATTCCTTCTCATTAACACAGGAGGCGGGAACAGCAAATTCGATTGTCCCGAACTCGTATTACCAATTTGTCGCAGGCGCAGGTTTTATTCTCGACAGCAAAGGAATTCCGGGGGAGCATATTCTTGCTCTGGCACAAAATAATTTAAATGAGGTCCTCTATCTTAAATCAGCAAAAATGATTATGCGTCAAGCGATCGATCATCTTCTTGGCGGACGAGAGATTAAGACAAGAGCCTTGTATCTTGCTGATGTTAAATAAACAGTTGGAAGGTCGTTGTATGCATTCATGGATTTTTACCGCGTTTAACTGATGTAACGAATATATATGTTTTCAAGCAACTTGAGTTTAGGTCAGAATGGACTTTATACTCTTTATTTTATTTGTAAGGTGTAAAATGAAGAAGCCGATACTATTGGGTGTCAATATTGATCATATAGCTACTGTACGCCAGGCACGTGGTACCCGTTATCCAGATCCTGTTCAAGCGGCTATGGATGCGGAAGAAGCGGGGGCTGATGGTATTACTTTGCATATGAGAGAAGATCTAAGGCATATTCAAGCTCGTGATGTACGTTTGATTAAACAAGTCTTACAAACGCGAATGAATCTTGAATTGGCAGTTACCAATGCCATGCTTGATTTTGCAGAAGAAATTTCACCCGAGCATACCTGTTTGGTTCCGGAAAAACGAGAGGAATTAACAACAGAAGGGGGCCTGGATGTAATAACACACCAGAAATCAGTAGAACATGCAGTACGACGATTGCAATCCATGGGTAGTGAGGTATCTTTATTTATTGACCCAGATCGTGAGCAGATTAAAGCTGCAGCAGATATTGGCGCCCCTGTGATTGAATTACATACTGGTTGTTATGCTGATGCTACTGATGTGGAGCAGCAGCAGTATGAATTAGCGCGAATAAAAAACGCTGCGGAGTATGCAGCCAGTTTAAATTTGATTGTCAATGCAGGTCATGGTCTTAATTATCATAATGTACAGCCTATAGCGTCTATAAAAGAATTGCATGAACTTAACATAGGCCATGCAATTATTGCCCGAGCTTTATTTTGTGGTATGAAAGAGGCAGTAAGACACATGCGTCAACTAATGCAGGAAGCAAGACTTTATGTCAACCTCTGACGTGATTGCTATTCGTATTACTGGAAATTCAGGTGATGGTGTGTTTATTATCAAAAAACGATCTAACTGAAGAGGTAAAAAAGACTGTAAATGACTTACCCGAACTATGCAGGGCAAAAGCCACTTGGCAACAGAGTTAAGCCTGGATGAAGTCGCAAGCCGTACCCCGGGATTTTATTAGCAGGAATCCCGGGTTCTGCTTGATTGTACCAAAGTTATATCTTAGCTTTCTTTAAACCAATATCATGAGCAGTTATTTTAATAATAGCCAACACTCTGTAAGCAGCTCTGTCTCAGCTACCTCATGGTCAAAGTTGTAATAGCAAAAAATACAGGGTAAATCACCTAATTGCTCACCCGAGTCAGGTAACCAATCACGATATAAACTATAGACAGTGTTCCCAATAGCATCTCGTGAGCCCTTATGCACTGCCACAGCATAACGTCCTGCTGGGAGACGCTTTTCAATGATATAACCTTCAAGTTTTATCGGTTCTGGCACTGTAATTCCTAAGTCGAAACGAAAATCTTCAGGATCAGTTACTTTAGGATCGTCATAAGCAAATCCAAACGCCTCTCCTGCTTTCGGTTTTAGGTTCATCGATTGAGATTTTGCCCAATGAATTAACTTATTGACACTCTCGCCCAATGTTGCAGGTGAACCTCGATGTTCAAATACAGCCAAACGTCTGGCTGGTATATCTTTGATCAATACATTCATGATGTTGCCTTGTTTTGGCAAAAAATACGGTGGATTTTCCCAAGAATCCCAATTTGACTGTAATCTAAATTCACTTGGGTTCAGACCACAAGCTTGTTTAAATACACGAGTAAAGGCCTCATGGGATTCGAATCCCGCATTTATTGCAATTTCAATAATGGTCTTATCCTTATCAACAATTAATTGATGAGCTGCCCGTTTTAGGCGAAGCCAACGAATATACTGTTGTAGTGATAACCCTGTATAAGCAGTAAATAAACGATGAAAATGATATTTAGAAAAGCAGGCAATCTTGCTTAATTGAGCCAAATCAAGCTTTTCATCAAGATGTTTGCCAATAAACTCAATTACTTTTTCTAATTGGTACTTATAATTCATACTGTTCTCAACTTTAGGTCATCAATTTATTTACACAAGTAATGCTATCGAATTTAGGAAAGAATGCTTTGACCATTTTTGCTAACTTAAGCAAACAGGAAATTGGTTACAGGAAAACACGGGTTACATTCCATTTCACCCTGGTAATAGACTATATTGACAGCTCGTGATTTGGCGCTTCAGCTAGCTACTAAAAAAAATCCCGGCAAAACATAACCGGGATTCAGGTAGAGGAGAACGATAACTAGTCGCGGCCTGAAAATGCACTGAGTATATTGAGCAAGCTGACGAACAAGTTATAAATTGATACAAAAAGACCTACTGTAGCCGAAATGTAATTTGTTTCACCTTCATGAATAATTGCACTCGTTTGCATGAGAATTAATCCTGAAGATATAAGTATAAAAATCGCTGAAATAGCTAATTGTAGCGCAGGTATATGAATGAAAATTCCGGCTATCATTGCCAATAAAGCGACCATTACACCAACAAAAAGAAATCCGCCTAAGAAACTGAAGTCTTTTTTAGTTGTTAAAGCATAACCTGATAATGCAAAGAAAATGATTCCTGTACCGCCTAAGGCAGTTGCAATAATTTGTGGGCCGTTAGTAAAGTGGCTGATATAAAAATTAAGCACAGGGCCTAGGGTATAACCCAGGAATCCAGTGAAAGCAAAAACACTGACTAGTCCCCAAACACTATTTCGTAACGCTTGAGTCAAAAACATTAAACCATAAACGCCAACGATCATCAGAAGAGGATTCATAGGGCGTGCACCGCTTGTTAGAGATAAAACTGCCATACCTGCACTGAACAGAAATGTCAGACTTAGTAATAGATAGGTGTTTCGCAGTACCTTATTGCTCGAAAGCGCAGATTCATGGCCTCGCGTAAGTATAGTGACATTATTTCGGTTCATTGTTTAGAGCTCCTCTATGTTTATATTTAGTCTAGCATATCTATGGGGTAGTTTCCCATATTTCAAGTTTAAAACGAATTATTTTTGTTTTGAGGTTCTACGGTACTATAGTAGTATTATAAATAAATTTTGATAGAACAAGTATACTGGTTATTGCCGTTTTGATTATCGTAACCAGGGTAGGGTTAAGAGGCATCTAGGTTTAACCAATTCATATCAGTAACCTGGTTTGGCGATGCCCCGCAGACTCAGAGTATGGAAAAAATCTCGACATTTTTGATGTCATAAATTTTAGGATTTGGTATGGCACGGGCAGCTTTGGTACAAATGGTTTCTTCAGCAGATGTTGCTGACAATTTGCAACAAGTAGAAAAATTAATGATCCACGCTCGTGAAGAGCAAGTTGAACTAGTAGTCCTGCCTGAAAATTTTGCGTTCATGGGACTTCATGAAACAGATAAATTGCAGATTGGCGAAGTGTATGGAGACGGTCCCATACAACAAAAAATGAGTCAATTGGCAAAAAAATTAGGCTTATGGATAATCGCAGGGACTATTCCTCTTAAAAGTTCAGGTTCCAAAGTACGTGCCAGTTGCCTGGTATATGATGCGCAAGGCAAGTGCGTAGCTCGCTATGATAAAATTCATTTATTTGATGTGAACGTCTCATCAAATGAAGCATATCAAGAGTCAATGTCCATTGAACGCGGACAGGAGCTGGCTCTTGTTGATACTCCAGCTGGAAAAATAGGATTAACGGTTTGTTACGATCTACGTTTCCCTGAGCTTTATCAACAGTTGATGTTGCAAGGGGCGCAGATCTTTACAGTTCCTTCTGCATTTACGGCCATCACAGGTCTTGCCCACTGGGAGGTATTATTGCGCGCTAGAGCCATTGAAAATTTATGTTACGTTTTGGCCGCAAATCAAGGGGGGCGACATCAAAATGGACGAAGCACTTTTGGTCATAGCATGATTGTTGATCCCTGGGGAATAGTACTTACTCAAAAAGAAATGGGTTCTGGATTAGTGACAGCAGATATTGATTTACAACACCAAAAGGAAATACGCCGAAAATTCCCCTGTATAGAACATCATGTATTAAACTTATAAAGTAGATGCTATTTTTATAGCAAAAACCAACAGACACTATTTTTATATATTAAAGGTAATTAAATGACAGAAGCCCTTACTACAGCAAAAAAGATTTTACTAGCTCCTGCCTCACTGGATGAAACGGGTATAGATAAATTATTTAAAACAATGATGCATCATCATATTGATGATGCAGACCTCTATTTTCAAAGTTGCAGTTATGAGTCCTGGTATTTGGAAGATTCGGTTGTGAAAAGCGGGAGCTATTCCCTCGATCGGGGTGTAGGGATTCGTGCTGTTAGTGGTGATAAAACAGGATTTGCTTATTGTGATGACATTTTATTACCTTCCATGTTGCGAGCTGCCGATGCAGCACGTTCTATTGCACTGACTGGTTCGAGACCAACTCAATCCGTCCAGGTAAAGGGAGCCGCTGTAAGTCGCTATCAAGGTTTAAATCCTATTGAAGGCATGAGCAAGCAAGAAAAAATTGCTTTGTTGGAAGCGATTGATAAAGAAGCGCGTAGTATTGATCCTCGCGTAATTCAGGTTAATGCTTCATTAAGTGGCTGCTATGAAGTTGTGATGGTAGCTGGAATGCACGGACAGATGATTGCTGATGTCCGACCGCTGGTGAGTATCAATGTAAGCGTTATCGTAGAAGATAAAAATGGGAGAAGAGAATCTGCACGTTCTGGTGGTGGGGGCCGGGTACCTTATTCCTATTTTCATGAAAAGGAAAATGCCTTAAGTTATGCTCGTGAAGCAGTACGTGAGGCCTTGATTAACCTGGAAGCACAACCTGCACCAGCAGGAACAATGCCTGTGGTTTTGGGCCCGGGCTGGCCGGGTGTTTTATTGCATGAAGCAGTAGGGCATGGTTTGGAAGGAGATTTTAATCGCAAAGGATTATCTGCATTCTCTGGCCGTATTGGTCAACAAGTCGCAGCGCCAGGAGTCACTGTAGTTGATGACGGTACTTTGAAAGACAGACGTGGTTCCATAACTATTGATGATGAAGGCACTCCATCACAGTGCACTACATTGATTGAGAATGGTGTCTTAGTGAATTACATGCAAGATAAACTAAATGCCAAATTGATGGGGATGAACTCTACAGGAAACTGTCGTCGTGAGTCTTATGCGCATGTACCTATGCCCAGGATGACCAATACCTATATGTTGGCAGGACAGCATGATCCTGAAGAAATTATTCGTTCTGTACAACGTGGTTTATACGCAGTTAATTTTGGTGGTGGACAAGTTGATATTACCTCTGGTCAATTTGTATTCTCTGCCAGCGAAGCTTATCTCATTGAGAATGGAAAAATTACGGCGCCTGTCAAAGGAGCTACTCTGATTGGCAATGGTCCGGATGTGATGAAAAAAATCAGCATGATTGGAAATGATTTGGGATTAGATCGGGGAATAGGTGTTTGCGGTAAAGAAGGGCAATCCGTTCCAGTTGGAGTGGGGCAACCTACTTTGAAAATCGATGCATTGACCGTAGGTGGAACAAGTTAAAGCAGGTAGTTAGTAACCTCGCTGATGCGAAAGCAGAACCCGGGGTTTACCCAGGGAAACGCTCCCTGGGGGCGGCGGTGACTTTCACGCCCTAGTCGCTGAGTGTCTTTATTTGGCGCGTATTGCGCGAAATTAAAGCTTGGTAAGCCCGCACATACTGTGACGTACGCTTCGTTTTATTAGCGCTAATTTCGCACAACCCGCGCTTAAATTCAACCGCTCCGAAGATTCAAGCATACCCTCTGAACGTTTCAGTTCGACTAGCACATTCACCCGGGTCTTTTATGCCGCACTTAACCTCTCAACCCAGCAGGAATTCGAACACTGATGGAGTTGTTGGATTGCGCTTGCACAGTGCCTCCCATACCATTAGTTACGGTGTACGCTACGGTAAATCTTGGATCGGCAGGATTATTGCTTTGATAACTACAAATGATGTTTCCTGACGCACTGTTATAAGTAACTGAATCATTATTATAGTTTATTAAATTAGCGGGAACATCTTGAACGGATCCAGTTGATCGAAAGTATACTTGCAGTGTTTGGGATAATACGTATTCTACGCCATAGCCACCAATGTAGTTTCCAAAATGGGTTACAGCGTTTGGTCCTTGAGTAGCAGGGCAATAAACATTAATATCATATGCTGTGGGGTCCGCCATTGCTATTCCAGGAATGAAACTTGAAAGCAATAACAATGAGCTTAAAGAAAAATTCTTAATCATAATAGTTCCTTCTATATCAATTAAAAAAACGATGATTTATTTATATTGGCCAACTAGATTGTTAATTAATTGATTTGGGCTGTCAATGAAAACGATCTAAGGGTTTACCTCATAGTCTTCTAAAAATGGAAAATCCATTTTTTTGCAGTTATTGAACAAGGTACCCAAAATTATTTCCTCGCCATTCCTTGGCACTTCACTAGGTATTTTTCTCTCCAGTTAATTTGTTAAGTAAAGAGCTGATTTCAAAAATACGCTCTTCCGAAGATGTACTATCCAGGTTAAAACGCAAGCGCTGGGGGCCTTCCATTTGATATCTTTTGGCATGCACTTGAATTAAATGAATCAACACGCCTGGATCGATAGAGGGTTTTTCACCAAATTCCAGCTTGCCTTGCTGTGCTCCGGCACTGATTTTTTGAATACCCATTTGTTCCGCTTTTAATTTTAACTCAGTAATCAGTAATAAATGTTTGACTTGTTGGGGTAATAAACCAAATCGGTCAATCAACTCAATTTGTAAATCATGCAGTTGTTCTTTACTTTTCGCATTCGCAATTCGTTTATACATAATAAGTCGATTGTGAATATCGGGAATGTATTCCTCAGGAATAATGGCGCTGATTCGTAAATCAATCTCAGGTCCTTGATGCATCGGTGCCGATAATTCAGGTGTTTTTCCTTCCTTTAAATCATGGACTGCTTTATCAAGCAGTTCCATAAATAAGCTAAATCCAATTGCCTGCATGTTCCCGCTTTGCTCTTCTCCTAAAAGCTCACCTGCGCCACGAATTTCCATATCATGGGTTGCCAGCGTGAATCCTGCACCTAGGTCTTCTAGTGATACAATCGCTTCTAAACGTTTGACTGCGTCGGCAGTTAATACCTTTTCATGGGGGGTAAGCAAGTAGGCATAGGCCTGGTGATGGGAGCGACCAACGCGTCCACGTAACTGATGCAATTGGGCTAAACCAAATTTATCCGCGCGATCAATAATAATTGTGTTGGCAGTAGGAATATCAATACCCGTTTCAATGATTGTTGTGCAGACTAACACATTAAAACGGTGATGATAAAAATCAGACATTACCCGCTCTAGCTCGCGTTCACGCATTTGTCCATGGGCACTACGGATTTTTGCTTCTGGAACTAGAGTTTGCAAATCCTGACATATTCGTTCAATTGTTTCTACATTATTATGCAAGAAAAAAACCTGACCGCCTCTGAGAATTTCTCTTAGAATGGCCTCACGGATGGTGGCATCTTTCTTCTCTTGCCAAAAGGTTTTAATTGCCAGACGTTTGGCAGGAGGTGTAGTCATCAGGGAAATATCCCTGATTCCAGCCATAGCCATATTCAGTGTTCTTGGAATTGGGGTAGCAGTCATGGACAAAATATCAACATGAGTCCGCAGCGCTTTGATGTGTTCTTTTTGTTTGACGCCAAAGCGATGTTCTTCATCAATGATGAGTAGTCCTAAATTTTTAAAGGCAATATTACTCTGGAATAATTTATGAGTTCCTATGACGATATCAACGGTTCCTGATTTCAGAGCTGCAAGAACCGCTTCGGTTTCTTTGTTTGAACGAAATCGAGACAGCAACTCGATGTTGATGGGGAAGTCAGCAAATCGGTCCCGAAATGATTCAAAATGTTGTCCTGCCAAGAGGGTGGTAGGTGCCAGAATGCAGACTTGTTTATTGCTTTGCACTGCAATAAACGCTGCACGCATTGCGACTTCTGTTTTGCCAAAACCTACATCCCCACAAATTAAACGATCCATAGGTCTTGGAGACTGCATATCCTTTATGATTTGATCAATAGCGTGTAATTGATCGGGGGTCTCTGTAAACGGGAACGCGCTGGCAAATTTAACATATTCATTGTTATCTATTTGATATTGGTATCCTGGTTGTGCCTCTCTTTTGGCGTAGAGATCCAGTAATTCGACCGCGACATCATGAATTTTTTCGACGGCCTTTTTCTTTTCTTTTTGCCATTGATCCGAACCCAGTTTATGCAATGGAGCATGATCACTATCCATCCCAGTGTATCGACTAATAAGATGGAGTGAGGTCACAGGAACATATATTTTATCCTCACCCGCATAGGTAAGAACTAAAAATTCACTGGAAAACCCGCTGGATTCAATATGTTGCAATCCCTGATAACGCCCGACACCAAACTGCAAATGGACTACCGGATCGCCAACACGGAGCTCGGCCATATCACGGATAATTAAATCGGGATCAATTGTCTTTTGTGCGCCTCGTCTTTGAGGGGTGCTTTGCTCTCCAAATAATTGAGACTCAACGATGATTGCGATATGATTTTGCTTTAATTCACATCCATAAATAAGGTCTCCAGTGCTGATGTTGAGCGGAGCCGTATCATTAATAAAATCGTACCATGAAGATTGTACTTTAGCGGAAATGCCACTTGGTTTGAGCAAATCAAGTAACACTTCACGTCGTCCAGCACTTTCGACCACAATTAAATAGCGGCGTGTGGAATTAGCACAATATTCACGGAGTTGACTTAAAGGTTCCTGGGTTTTCCTGTCTATAGGCAATTGTGGGCCGGGGACAATATCAAAATTAACCACCGCACCTTTTTTATCTGAGGGGTTTTGGAATAAGCGAAGTTGTTCGTAGGTATTTGCCTTGGTTAATAATTCAATTGGATTAATGAAACAGGCTTCAGGAGATAAAATAGGCCTGCTGACATCATATCGTCTTTGTTCAAAGCGCTCATTCAGTTCTTGCCAGAATTGTTCTGCATTATTTTGAATGTTTTCTATCAAACAAACCTTGGCATTTGCTGGTAGATAGTCAAAAAAAGTAACGGTTTTTTCAAAAAATAAAGGTAGGTAATATTCTATCCCCGAAGGAAACTGACCTTCACTGATTGCTTCATAAATAGGGCACTGGCTAGGATTTCCTGGAAATAATTCTCTAAAAGCACGTCGAAAGAGCAGTTGACTTTGTTCATTTAAAGGAAATTCTCGTGCAGGTAACACATTGATTTCTTTTATTTTTTCTATTGTACGTTGCGTTTCGGTATCAAACTCCCTCAGGTTTTCAATTTCATCATCAAAGAGTTCAATACGAAATGGTAAGCCTGAGCCCATGGGATAAACATCGATAATTGAACCGCGTAAGGCAAACTCTCCATGTTCAAGTACTTTATTGACACAATGATAACCGGACTGTTGTAACTGGTTACGAAAGGCAGTTAAATCCAGTTTTTGTCCTTCTTTGAGCATCAAAGCATATTGATTCAAAAATTCAGGAGGACATAGCCTATGCATTAGTGTGCTTGCCGAAGTAATGACAATTGCATCAGTGACTTGTTGAATACGGCTTAATGTATATAACCGTTCAGAAATGATGTCCTGATGTGGTGAGAATTGATCGTAAGGAAGTGTTTCCCAATCAGGAAAAAACAATAATTCCTGGGGAATATTGGGGTTGAGAAAGAAATTCAATTCCGCCTGCAACTGATTTGCACTGAGATTGTCTTGGGCAATCAATAACTTAATTCCAGGAGTTTGTTGACAATACTCTGCCAGTGCTAGTGCTAAGCTGCTTCCGTGGAGTTGTCCCCATATTTGTTTAACGTGCGTCGGTTTATAGAGTAAGGTATTAATGGGCATAGCTTAGGCAATCGGATTTAAAAGTTATCGATTATACCTTATGTGTTGTCTTGGTTCATCTTAAAATTGCGGATTATTTATGATTAATTGGATAATAAATCAATTTATTCCTGTTCCTTATTTAAAATGTGTGTTTAAAACACTCAGCCCGCTCTTTTTCTTTGTTCTCATCTTTTTTGACATCATCTCCCACACCAAGTTTTTCTCGAGTCGCTTTAATTTGAGCTTTCATCTCGGCAAATTTACTGTCTAAACGTCCTGTAGTACCCTTTAGTTGTTCAAGCTTTTCTGAATATCTTGTTATTATTGAATCGAGACACTCAAGAGCTACTTTTGTAGCGGTCAACGAAGAAGAGTCTTTCATTGTATCCATCGTATATACAAGCTCATCATGAAGTTCTTGTGCAATTTCAGACTTTGCTTGAGTCAATTCATTTTTGAATACATCTCTTAATAATTTTGTTTTGGTACTGTTAAAATATTCATAAAGAGAATTTAAATTGCTCGTCATAATCGCTTTAACACTATGTACAATATCAGTTGCGGAAACTTCACGGAATGGTTGTCCATATAAAGAAACCGTTTTAGATGGAAGGCCAGATTCTTTACTGGGCGCTCTTCGTAGATATACTTTTGTTTCTGAAATATCTACGCCACGATCGCTTAAATATTCTAAGAAGCGTGATATAGAATACAAAGAAGGTTGGTAATGTCCACTATGAGTATTAATACTGATTAATTTGCCATTTCTTATCTCCATTTCCCCAGCTCCTAATACAGGAGCACCTGCATTCATTGATGAGTGCGCTAGTTTTCTACCTTGTTTATCCCTTCTTACAAATAAATGTTCAAAAGCCGAAAGCTCACCATTTGCATTTAAAGTGAATGCAACAAATCCAGGCTTGCCGTGGGCACTTAATTTGGAAGAATCAAAAAGCGTACCTTCTTTATGAAGTAGGCCATTGTGGATTTCAATACGATACTCTGCCCTTTGCTCTGGGGTTAAATAGGTAGTCCCATGTGTTCTATCAATATTTTTAGACTTTTGGTTAACATCGAGTAATTCACTTGCATCAAAAGCTTTTTGAATATCTGCTTGTGAAGAAACTTTAGAACGAGTCGTGGCTTCCAAGACTCTATTACTTTCAAATTGATATGTTCCTCTAGTGAGCATTGGGATATAGTCTGGATCGTTTTGTTTTTTCTTCTCCCGCTCCTCCATTAGATTGGTTAAGAGCTTGTTAAGCTCATTTTTTTCATTGGAAAATTTTTTAATATCAAACACATAGATCATAAAATCAAGAGCATTTAATCGATCTTTCTTGGATAACGAATTGTTTTTATAATCAGCCCAAGCCTGATCTAGTCGTGTTGCTAGAGTTCCTCCTTTACTTGAAAAATAATTCTTAGGCATTTTAGAGCTCTTAAAAATAATCTGTATAATTAATTATATGCCGAATTGAGCTACATTATTTTTGAACTGATGATATTTCTCGAGCAGCTACAGATCAGTCGTTCTCAGGCCAATCATTAATTTTAATGTCGAAATGATTTAATAATGCGATGACTTCTGGGAAGGAAAAGCGTGCTTGTTTGATTTTATTTTCATTCGGATCAATTGTGTAGTTGATGGCATTTGTAAGGTCAGCAGAATTTAGATTCGTATGGAGAAATAGGCTATTTAGCAGATCGGAATCCACAAAGCTTGCATGACTTAAATTTGCTTCTCTGAAATCGATATCATGCGCTTTACATTCTTCGAGAATCAAATTAGGAAGTTCCAACCCATAAAAACTGGAGTGGCTTAAGTTGCTGCTATAAAAATAGAGGGGACTTGTCAGTTTGACTAAAGGCCAGCTTAATTCAGTCCAGTTTACTCCTATAATTTTTGAATTTTTAAATGAAACTTCTGAAAACTTACAATTTGGAAATTTTGCTAGCCCAAGATCACAGGATTCAAAATCGCAATCAGTGAATTTTATATTACTGAAAATAACGTCAATAAATTTGCATTGCTTGAACTGGCAGTTTTCAAAATTAATCTGCTCGATTCGTGTTTGTTCAATAATTAATTGGGTGAAGGTTTTATTAATATAAGTTTTTCCCGTAAATGGAGACGTCATAGATCTACTCTCTATATAAGCTCGTGATGGGCATTTTGTAGACTGGGTGAAGCGTAGCGAAACCCGGGATTAAGAGGTTTATTTAGATGGAATTCCCGGATTAGGGCTGCGCTTCACCCAGGCTACAAAATTTTATTTATGTTTCATTTGTTGTATCAGTTTCAATCAGTTCCAACTCATCCAATTCAATATCTACTGACTCGATTTTTTGAAAACGCGATGTAATTTTTTTAGCGGAAGTATTTACTTCACTGACATCTTGATGTGCCAAATTAATATGTTTGGAGAGTTTATCCATTCTTTTTTCAAAACGCTGGAAATCATCTGCCAAAGCCTGTAGATGTTTTTGAATGATGTGAACTTGTTTGCGAGTCGCATCATCTTTGAGTACCGCTTTAGCAGTAGTAAGTACCGCCATTAATGTACTTGGGGAAACTAGCCATACTTTTAGTCTTTGAGACAGTGAAATTAAGTCTGGATAATTGGCATGAATTTCTGCGAAAATGGATTCTGCGGGAATGAACATCATGGCACCATCAGTCGTTTCATTGGGAATGATGTATTTTTCTGCAATATCTTTAATATGTTTTTGAATATCCTGACGAAACTGCTGTTGTAATGATTTTTTTTCGACTGAACCTGCATCAGTACTGATCAGTCGCTGGTAGGTTTCTAAAGGGAATTTAGCATCAATAACAACATTACCCGTGGGCTCAGGCAAAAACAAAATGCAATCAGCGCGTTTTTGATTGCTTAATGTATATTGCATGGCAAAATGATTGGGAGGAATCATATTACTAATTAGTGTTGCCAGTTGTACCTCACCAAAAGCGCCCCGCGCTTTTTTATCGACTAATACATCTTGCAAACTGACTACGTGATTCGATAATTCAGTGATTTTCTTTTGCGCTTCATCAATGATTGTTAATCGCTTCACTACATCGATAAAAGTTGAAGATGTTTTTTCAAAGCCCTCAGTTAATTTATGATTGACTTGTTGGGTTAAACTATGGAGATGATTGCGAATTTCTTCAGTAAGCAACTGTAAATGAGAGGTCAGCGAGCTGGCATGTTGTTTGAAACTATGACTTATTTGCTCTCGAACATCAGTCATTTGTTTCTGGACCGTATCGTGGATTAGTTGTTGCGTCATTAATTGTCCTTGGGCAATTTTCTCACTTACATCCAAATGCACTTGGTGTAATTGCATAGTAAAAGCCTCAAGGGTTTTTTCATTAAATTGCCTGCTCAGTTTTCTTTGTTGACTTTGATTGATTAAAAGCCAAATTAAGATTAAAAATTGAAAGGCTAAAGCCCATGCTACGCCCTCAAGTAACGTAATTGAAGATAAAAATTGCATTCATTAGTCCAAAAGTTGACTGAGTTTAATTGGTTTATCGTATTGATAAACTGGTTTTAATTGCCCGTAATCAGTCAGGTGCAAATAACCAACAGATAGCTGATCCTCTGCTAAATGTGCAGAATTGTCAAAACTAAATTTAATTATTTGCTTTCCTGGTTCGAGCCACTGGGCACTCTGGGCTGTTTCAATAGGAATATTCGCTCCCTTTGCATTTTTCTTGTATAAAACGCTTTGTAATGCATACCGACTTGCTGTAGCAACCTCTACAGTAGCAGCTAAAGTTAAAGGATTGGATGAAATTTTTTTGATGCTAACTAGACTGGCAGAAGGTATTGCATAGGAAAACGCGGCGCGTCCAGTGCGATGAATGCGGCTATTGTCGTTAAGTTCGCACAATACATCAACATCAATATACCAATTCACTCCATGAGCATTCTCATAAGAGGATAAAAGGGCACTGGCCTGGAATTGGTTGCGCTTTACTTCTTTTATTTTGAGAGGAATTATTTGGTTGTCAGGACCTACTAATGAAGCATTGATATCATCTGCAGGATAGGATGATATATTATCTTTTAAGGTAATGAGCGCGTTAAATTGATCTCCATATTGATATTGCAATGCAGACGGCTCGATTTGTAAATAAATTAAAGAGTATTTTTCAAAGACATGAATTAGATAATTATCTGCTGCATTTGCAGAATCTGTTGCGCTGCTTTTGATAACGAAATTACCAATGCCTAATTCTGGTTTGATTTGCAGCATGGCCTGATGCGACCCGATTTTCAGCGATTCATCTATGGCCTCATCCTGACTATATAGAGAAGACGCCTCTTTTAAACTCATGAATTTACTGGAGGCACTTTTTAGTTGCAATTCAGGTAGGGATTTATTTTTTTGCAAAGGAATAATCCGTATTAATGCTTCCGGGGCTTGAATAGGTACGATGATCCCCCTTTGCAATTGGGCAGCAGTAACTTGTTGCTCATAACTGTAACTTTTTTGAATGTTGCTTTCTGCTTTATTTAAAGAAGTTGCTGTAATGCTCCAGCGATCCTGCAGGTTTTCATGAGATAAACTATCGCAAATCTCACAATCATAAGATTTAACTGGATTTTGCGGTAAAGTGAATGCGTTGACTTGTGCGCAACAAAATAAAGACAGAAAAGTAAGAGTGGTTCTCATTGTGCAGCTCCTTCTGAATCTAAGGCGGAAATCAGTATTTTATCCAGTCCAAAACATGAGTGACGGCTTTGGTTATGACTCAGGGTTGTTTGATCATCAGTTTTTTCCTTATCGTAAAACCAAACCGATCCTGCGGCAGTTTGGGAACTACAATTTAAAAAACCATCCGCACAAGAATCCAAATAGATTTTAGCAAGCCTTAAACCACTATTGAGTAAATAACCGTTACAGTAACTGGCTGAAGATAAAGGTGATGAGATGACATCAGTTCCTATCACTGAATTAAAAGGTACAGGCAAGGAGGGGCGATTTTTAGTGCCAAATAAAAGTTCTTCATTGTAGATATGCATGTCACCGATGCGTTGTTGCTTCACTGCTTCTCCTGTATATCCTAATAACCAACTCAAGCTGGCTTCGAAAAGGCCTCCATTAAGGAGCATATCAGCAAGCGGGGTTCCTCCACTTGAAGGCGCTAATGCGACAATGTGCTTTATTTTACTTTTTAATTGCATGTATCGTTTGTCATACGTTGGGTTTGAGAGAATCCAGCGCATTACATTGCCCCCATTAGAATGCGTATAGAGAACCAGGGAATCAATTTTTTTATGATTTATAAATTCTAATAACTGATTTGCAGTACATCCGGCAGCATCTTCATCCCACATATATTTGCTGTAATCACAATGAACTACATAGTAATTTTCAGGATTAGGGAGTGCCTGAGCAATATTTTGGATAAAATCGGTTTTCCAATAATTACCCTCGGCATCTTCTCGATGGTCATTTGTTCCATGTACAAACGCAATGCCCAAATTGCCATATCCATAAGCCTGAGAAAAAGCATAATTTAAGGTGGTGGATACAAGTAAAAATACTGCGACTAAGATACGTTTAAAATCCATTTTTATCACGCCTCGGTTCCTGTTGAATCGATATGTATCTATAGCATATTTTTTAATGATAAACTAATGATTTTAGAATCATTGCTGCCCCACCTGCAAGGTTATAAATTGATGCGTAAAACGGGTGGAGATACAGCTCATTGAAGGCAATGACTTCTTGGTTTGAATTATGGATGGAAATGAATGAGTATTGATGAGATAGAGGGACAAATTGCTGAGCTTAAGGATAAAATAAGGAAGTATGATTATCACTATTATGTCCTGGATGAGCCATTGGTTCCTGATGCAGAATACGATAGATGTTTTCGTGCATTACACGATTTAGAAGTGAGCTACCCTGAATTATTGACAACCGACTCACCCACTCAACGTGTCGGAGGTACTCCTGCAGACGCATTTATGCCAGTAACTCACCGGCAACCCATGTTGTCCTTATCGAACGTATTTACTGAAGAGGAGCTGCAAGCATTTATTAAACGAGTTACCGAAAAGCTGGATGAACCAATCCAGCAACTGGTTTTTACTTGTGAACCTAAATTAGATGGACTTGCCGTCAATCTTACCTACGAAAATGGGACTTTGGTTTCTGCTGCAACACGAGGGGATGGGACTACAGGAGAAAACATTACTGCCAATATTAAAACAATTGCAGCGGTTCCTTTGATTTTAAGAGTGGAAAAACCTCCACGTCTTATCGAAATCCGTGGTGAAGTGTATATGCCAAAAGCAGGTTTTGACGAGTACAATAAAAAAGCGAAAGAAGCGGGAGAAAAAGTTTTTGCTAATCCTCGTAATGCGGCAGCGGGGAGTTTGCGGCAATTAAATCCTGCGGTAACAGCAAGCAGACCTTTGGCTATTTACTGCTATGGGATAGGGGCTTGCGAAGGGTATAGTTTACCCAATACTCATTGGGAGCAATTGCAGTTACTTAAAGAGTTTGGTTTTAGGGTCTCTTTGGATACCAAAAAAGAGGTTGGCATTAAAGGGTGTTTGGAATATTACCATGATATTTTAGCGAAGCGTGCTCAACTTCCCTTCGAAATTGATGGAGTTGTCTATAAGGTTGACAGTATTCCTTTGCAACAACAACTGGGTTTTATCTCGAGAGCACCTCGCTTTGCTTGTGCCCATAAATTTCCGGCTACAGAGGAAATGACTGAACTTTTAGCTGTTGATTTTCAAGTAGGAAGAACTGGCGCTTTAACGCCAGTGGCTCGTTTGGCACCGGTTAATGTTGCAGGTGTTACTGTAAGTAATGCGACGCTACATAATATGGATGAAATCATTAGAAAAGACATTCGTATCGGTGATATTGTCATTATTCGACGAGCTGGTGATGTTATTCCAGAAGTGGTTTCTGTCGTTCTAGAACGACGCCCTAAACATACCAAGGAGATTCATTTACCTAAAACGTGTCCTGTTTGTGGTTCTGAAGTGGTGCGTGAGGAAGGTGAGGCAGTTGCTCGTTGCGTTGGTGGTTTATTTTGCAAGGCTCAATTAAAAAGAATGATGTGGCATTTTGCTTCGCGTAAAGCGATGTATATAGAGGGATTAGGGGCTGTGCTTATTGAACAGTTGGTTGATGAAGGAATTATCCGTCATTTACCTGATCTGTATAAGCTTGATGTTGCTACTTTGGCAAATCTTCCCCGGATGGGGGCGAAATCAGCAAATAACTTATTAGACGCTTTAGAACAAAGCAAGAACACAACTTTTAGTCGTTTTCTTTATGCCCTTGGTATTCGTGAGATTGGTGAATCGAGTGCACGAATGTTGGCTGAGCATTATGGAGATATTGACGCGATCTCTAAAGCAACAGAAGAAGAGTTGATGAGTTTGCAAGATATGGGGCCTGTAGGTGCGTTTAATGTGGTTCATTTTTTCGCCCAAGATCATAACCGCAAAGTTATTGAGGATTTATTAGCTCTTGGCATTCATTGGACAAAGGTTGAGAAAAAGAAAGTCAATAAAGAACATCTTTTGTTTGGAAAAACTGTAGTATTAACCGGGACTTTGAGTAGTATGGGACGCGAAGAAGCCAAAACAAAATTGTTAGCTTTAGGCGCTAAAGTAAGTGGCAGTGTCTCATCGAAAACAGATTATGTGATTGCTGGAAGTGAAGCTGGATCCAAACTGGATAAAGCAAATGATTTGGGTGTTGCGGTTTTGGATGAAGATCAATTTCTAAAAATATTAGCGAGTTAGAAGTTATAAACCGTCGTTCCCGCGAAGGCGGGAACCCATTGCTAGAGCGGCACAATGCCACCATAAGAATAGATTCCGCCTGCGCGGGAATGACTAGAATTTTAACTTGATGGTAGTGGAGAAGTCCGTTAGTGTCGAATGAGGGCATGGATTGTGATACTTATTTCGCTCCTCATATTGAGATGGGATTTTTTCAGTACTAATCTGTCGTTATCGAAGCGACTTGAGATAAGGATATTTTTTTGAATCGTATACAGCGAATAATTCTAATTGTTCTGCTTTTAAAAAATTTTAGCCTCGCTTATGCTTGGTCTTGGGTTTTGAATAATCCATATCCTCAAGAGCAATCAAAAGAAAATATTTATTATTCATCATTTTCCGAACAGCCTAAAACTCTGGATCCGGCGCTATCTTATTCAACAAATGAGTCTATTTTTCTTGCTCAAATATATGAACCTTTGCTGCAATATGATTATTTAAAAAGACCATATCAATTAATTCCATTAATAGCGACACAAATGCCACAGTTAAGGTACCTTGATGCGCAAGGTAATCCGCTGCCTGAAAACAGTCTGCAAACTCCTGCTTTTAGTGTTTATACAGTAAATATTAAAAAAGGAATTTATTACCAGCCTCATCCGGCGTTTGCAAAGGACAATAAAGGTGAATACCTTTATCATCATGTAACTCCGGAATATCTAGATGATGAAGGTATTAATCAATTATCAGATTTTAAGCATACGGGTACACGAGAATTGATTGTTGATGATTATATTTACCAAATAAAACGCTTAGCGAATCCTCAATTAAGTTCCCCGATTTATGGTTTAATGAATGACTATATTGTAGGTTTTGCGGAATATGGGCAGGCACTACCTAAAAATAATGAATACATTGATCTGCGTAAATATCCTTTAAAAGGCCTTAATAAAATAGATGATTATTCGTTTGAGATCACCTTAAAGGGAGAATACGCGCAATTTCTATTTTGGCTGGCTATGAATTTTTTTTCACCAGTTCCATGGGAAGCTGATTTTTTTTATTCTCAACCGGGCATGTTGGACAATAACATTACTTTGAGTTGGTTCCCGGTTGGTACGGGACCTTTTATGTTAGTCAAAAACAATCCCAACCGAAGTATGATATTACAAAAAAATCCAAATTTTCGTGAAGAGTATTATCCAAGTATAGGTTCTGATGAAGATAGGAAATTAGGATATTTGGATAATGCAGGCAAACGGATACCTTTTATTGAAAAAGCAGTTTTTACTCTTGAAAAAGAATCTATTCCTCGATGGAATAAATTCTTGCAAGGTTACTATGATAATTCGGTAGTTGGTGCAGACAGTTTTGATCAGGCTATCCATACGAATCGATATGGAAACGCAGAACTTACACCCGAGATGCAAAAAAAACAGATGTATCTCACCGAAGAATTACAACCTACCACATACTATATGGGCTTTAATATGCTCGATAAAGTAGTGGGTGGATCCAGTGAGCGCGCCCGCAAATTAAGAAGGGCAATTTCAATTGCGGTAAACTATGATGAAAATATTGCAATTTTTCATAATGGCCGCGGTATTGCCGCTCAAGGACCGATTCCCCCCGGAATTTTTGGTTATAAGGAGGGTAAAGATGGAATTAATCCTTATGTTTATGAATGGAAGAATGGGGAGGTGGAACGACGTCCCATCAGCGACGCCAAAAAACTTATGGTAGAAGCTGGCTATCCCGATGGGGTTGATCCAGCAACTGGAAATCATTTAATTCTACATTATGATGTTACTACATCAGGTGCCCCTCAGGACAAATCATTATTTGATTGGATGCGTAAACAATTTGCCCAAATAGGCATTGATTTGAATGTACGAGCAACCTTATATAATCGTTTTCAGGAAAAAATGCGCACTGGAGATACACAAATCTTTAGTTGGGGGTGGGTGGCAGATTATCCGGATCCTGAAAACTTCCTGTTTCAATTGTATGGTGCCAATGGTAAGGTGAAGTTTAGTGGTGAAAATGCTGCAAACTATCAAAATCCTGAATTTGATCGCCTCTTTAACTTAATGAAAAATAGGAAAAATGATGAACAAAGGCAGCAGATTATTGATGAGATGCTCCAAATTGTTCGAAGTGATGCGCCATGGATTTGGGGGATACATCCCGAAGAGCTTGTTTTATCCCAGAACTGGGTTTCACGCGTTAAACCTAACACTATGTCTTCTGCAAACTTAAAATATATTGCCATCAATGTGCCAGAACGCAATAAATTGAGGTTACTCTGGAACCAACCTGTTTTTTGGCCATTAGGTATATTGTTGGTGCTTATTCTAATTCTAGTTCTTCCTTTGGTTGTTGCGTATTACAAGAAAGAAAGAAAATCAGCAGAAAGGAAGCTCATATCATGATCAAATATTTATTCCGTCGAGTTACTTATTCGCTCCCTATTCTTTTTGGAATTAATCTCATCACCTTTATTTTATTTTTTATGGTGAATACCCCTGATGATATTGCGCGAATGCACTTAGGGCAGAAACATGTCGAGCAGCAAGTGATCGAAGATTGGAAAACAGCGCATGGTTATGATTTACCCTTGTTTTATAATGAACAAAAAACTGGAATCCAAAAAATACAAACGACATTGTTTTTTCAAAAATCAATGAAACTCTTTACTTTTGACTTTGGTGTTTCCGATTCTGGACGAGATATCAGTGAAGATATTACCTACAGAATGTGGCCCAGTCTTTCAATTGCATTCCCAGTTTTATTACTGGATATTGTTGCTAATATTATTGTGGCTATGGCCATGGCTTTTTTTAGAGGGACTTACCTCGATTTAACTGGTGTCGTGCTGTGTATTATTTTAATGTCGATATCCAGTTTATTTTATATTATTGGTGGCCAATATCTTTTTGGTAAATTATTGCGTCTCGTACCCATTTCAGGGTACGACGGTGGGTTTGAAGCATTGAAGTTTGTTATTTTGCCAATTACCGTAGCGGTACTTAGCGGCTTGGGAGCTGGAGGTCGTTGGTATCGTACGTTGTTTTTGGAGGAAATGCACAAAGACTATGTTAAAACGGCTAGAGCCAAGGGGCTATCTGAGCAAAAAGTGATGTTTAAACATGTATTGAAAAATGCAATGCTTCCAATATTAACTGGCATCGTAGTGCTCATTCCTTCGTTATTTATGGGCAGTTTGATCCTGGAGTCTTTCTTTGGGGTTCCTGGATTGGGTAGTTATACAATTGATGCGATTCAACAACAAGATTTTGCTATAGTCAGGGCTATGGTGTTCTTGGGCTCAATTCTTTACATAGTTGGCTTGGTGTTAACTGATATCTCTTACATGGTGGTCGATCCCCGAGTGAGGTTATCTTAAAAAATTCCCTGGTTTGGATGCGGCGGTACTTGGGTCGAGAAATTTAATTCAAATCTATAAATCCCGAGCTCCGCTGCACTGCGTCTAGGCTACATGATTGATGAGATTAGTTGAGAAGAAAAAATGACTTTTGAGTTTCTATGGACTGATAAATGCTTTCTCACCTTATTGGCCTTAAGCATATTGGTTATATTATCAAGCTTGCGTAAGCAGCATATAAGACGTTCCTTTTCCATAATTTTGCATAAGCCCTTGGCTGTTAGTGCGGGTATCATCTTATTATTTTTCATTATTATTGGGGTTTTGGATTCAATTCATGTTGCCTCTGTACGTAATGAATCAGAAACCGCAACTACTGTGTTGGACAGGATTTTGGCCCCTATCGATCAGATTTCCGAAAAAACCTATTCGGCTCCATTAGCTTTAACGCAGTTTATCAGTGAAACCACCTTAGTGAATGGTGTTGTTAAGCAAACTTATCCATTATTGATATATCCTGGGCAATGGGTAAAAACCGAAGCAGAAAGAAATAAGGTTATAAAGGGTTCAATTAGAACTGCATTGAAATTTAGTATATTAGCAGCATTTTTTATAGGAATGGCTCTGCTCTTTATCCGGTCGCTCAGGCGATTAGAACCTCTTTTTGCTTTAAGTGCTTCAAGCTTAAGTACCATAATTACCATTGGTGTCCTTACATTTTTTATTGTGCTTGGCTATGAGCTGTCAAGAGTATTTCATGTATTTGGCACAGGACAAATTGGGCAAGATATTTTTTACTTTACAATTAAGAGTATCCGTACTGGCTTGGTCATTGGTCTGTTAACCACTTTATTTATGTTGCCTTTGGCTTTATTTTTGGGGGTTGCTGCTGGGTATTTTGGTGGTTTTACAGATGATTTGATTCAGTATGCTTACACTACTTTAAGTTCGATACCTGGTGTTTTATTAATTACCGCCTCAGTTTTGTCTTTGCAAGTGTATATTGCCAATCACCCCGAGCAGTTTACGACTTTGGCTCAGAGTGCAGATGCACGTTTATTAGCTCTTTGTTTCATTCTTGGAGTAACCAGTTGGACTAGTTTATGCCGACTTTTACGTGCTGAAACTTTGAAGTTGCGTGAAGTGGATTACGTACAAGCGGCGCGTGCTTTAGGATCTAATTGGTTTACCATTATTCGCAAACATTTATTACCGAATGTGATGCATATTGTGGTAATTACCCTGGTTTTGGATTTTAGTTTTCTAGTCATGGCGGAGGCATTACTTTCTTATGTAGGGGTAGGCGTTTCTCCGATGACCATTAGTTGGGGAAACATGATTAACAGTGCACGTTTTGAGCTGGCACGAAATCCCGTAATTTGGTGGCCTATGCTGGCTGCGTTTGTGTTTATGTTTTTGTTAGTTTTAGCAATTAATTTATTCGCAGATGCGGTCAGGGATGCTTTTGACCCACATCAATCACATATTTGATATAAAAGTAGCCTGGGTATCCAATGTTATTGGGCTTTTTTTATCGTGATGATGCAGGTATGCAAAACTCTTGATTTAGGTTAAAGTTCATCAATTAAGCTTAATGAGTTACTTTCCTTATGCAACAACGTTTTGTCCATTTACGTGTTCACACTGAATTTTCATTGGTTGATGGTTTAGTTCGGGTTAAGCCATTAATGAAGGCTTTACCATCTCGAGGAATGTGTGCCGTTGCGATAACTGATCACTGCAATTTGTTTGCGGCAGTGAAGCATTATAAAAGTGCTGTTGATGCGGGAATTAAACCTATTATTGGAAGTGATTTACCTTGTCATGACCCTGATCAGCCAGATCGAGTTTCTTCTATAGTTCTTTTATGCCTTAATTCGGAAGGGTATAAAAATTTAACCTGCCTTGTATCCAAAGCGTACCAGGAAGGCCAGTATCAAGGACAGCCTAGAGTACAAAATCAGTGGATTAAAGAATATTCAGCGGGGCTTATTGCTTTATCAGGTGGACGATTTGGTGATATTGGACAGGCTTTATTAGCCAATGATGATGCTTTGGCCAAAAGCCGGGCATTATATTGGCAATCACTTTTTCCCAATCGTTTCTATTTGGAAATTCAACGTACAGGACGTCCCGATGAATCCCGTTATAATGAAAAATTAATTTCATTAGCCGATGAGTTGAAATTACCGTTAGTCGCAACCAATGATGTACGTTTCCTTGATCAAGAAGATTTTGAGGCCCATGAGGCTCGTGTTTGCATTCATGAAGGCTACTCATTAGCAGATCCCAGAAGAACGCAAAAATATAGTGCACAACAGTACTTACGCTCAGCTGATGAAATGGTTGCTTTATTTACTGATTTACCCTCAGCAATAGAAAATACCGTTGAAATCAGTAAACGTTGCACAGTAAAACTGGACTTGGGTAATAATTATCTGCCTAATTTCCCTATACCGGAAGGATCTACTGTTGAGGAGTATTTATCTCATCTATCTCAAGTGGGTTTGGAAGAGCGTTTACTGCAAATATTTAAAAACAAATCGCCTGAAGAACTGCAGGCATCTCGAGAAGAATACGATAAACGCTTGCAAATCGAGTTGAACGTTATTAATAACATGGGTTTTGCTGGCTACTTCCTCATCGTGGCTGATTTTATTCAATGGGCCAAAAAAAATGGTGTACCTGTTGGACCTGGACGAGGATCTGGAGCCGGATCTCTGGTTGCCTATGCACTAAAAATTACCGATTTGGATCCCTTGGAGTATGAATTACTTTTCGAGCGTTTTTTGAATCCAGAACGGGTATCCATGCCTGACTTTGATATCGATTTTTGCATGGAAGGGCGTGATCGAGTCATTGATTATGTAGCGGAGAAATACGGCAGACAAAGTGTTTCACAAATTATCACCTTTGGTACCATGGCTGCAAAAGCGGTGGTACGTGATGTGGGACGTGTCTTAGGGCATCCTTATGGATTTGTTGATAAATTAGCCAAATTAATTCCTTTTGAAATTGGTATTACATTAAGCAAGGCTTTGGAGCAGGAAGAAGAACTAAAACGTCGTTATAACGAAGAAGAAGAAGTCAAAGAGCTGATTGATTTAGCTCTAAAGCTCGAAGGAATTACCCGTAATGCAGGAAAACATGCTGGAGGCGTAGTTATTGCACCATCACAGCTTACAGATTTTACTGCTATTTATTGTGAAGAAGGTTCCAACCAAATTGTTAGCCAATTCGATAAAGATGACGTTGAGGCAGCAGGTTTGGTCAAATTTGACTTTTTAGGGCTACGCACTCTGACGATTATCGATTGGGCATTAGCCACAATAAATAAGAAAAAGGCTGCGGAAGGGTTACCACCAGTTGATATCAGTCAAATTCCCACAGATGATGCAGCAACTTTTGATTTATTAAAAGCGTGTAAAACAACAGCGGTGTTTCAGCTGGAATCCCGCGGTATGAAGGAGTTAATTGGTCGTTTACAACCAGATTGCTTTGAAGACATTATCGCTTTGGTGGCTTTATTCAGACCAGGACCTTTACAATCTGGAATGGTGGATGATTTTATTGATCGTAAGCATGGGCGTGCGGCAGTTGATTATCCTCATCCTGATTTAGAACCAATTTTAAAACCAACTTATGGCGTTATCTTGTACCAAGAGCAGGTGATGCAAATTGCTCAGGTATTGGCAAACTATACTTTAGGGGCCGCTGATTTATTACGTCGCGCCATGGGAAAGAAAAAGCCAGAAGAAATGGCAAAACAACGAGAAATTTTTACTGAAGGAGCGACTGCCAGAGGGGTTGATGAAAAAGTTGCAACCCATATTTTTGATTTAATGGAAAAATTTGCCGGTTATGGTTTCAATAAATCACATTCTGCAGCTTATGCCTTGGTCGCTTATCAAACTGCTTGGTTAAAGGCACATTATCCAGCGGCATTTATGGCAGCGGTAATGTCTTCAGATATGGATAATACAGATAAAGTCGTCACCTTTATTGATGAGTGTGCTCATATGAAATTGAAGGTGTTACCCCCTTCGATCAATCATTCCATGTATCCTTTTACCACCGTCGATGATACCACCATCATTTATGGTCTTGGTGCGATAAAAGGAGTGGGAGAATCAGCTATTGATTGCATTACCGAAGAGCGGAATGCCAGAGGAATATATACTGACTTATTTAGTTTTTGCCAACGCCTCGATCTGCGTAAAGTAAATCGCCGAGTATTGGAAGCAACCATTAAAAGTGGTGCTTTTGATGATTGGAATGTGGAACGCGCCATATTGACCGCTTCTTTGGAAAAAGCGTTAAAAGTGGCAGAAAAAGAGCATCAAAATCAATCCAGTGGTCAATTTGATTTGTTTTCATTATTGGAAGACGAGAGCAATGAGCATAAATATGTACAATGTAAACCATGGTCTGAGGCTCAACGCCTGGAAGGGGAGCGGGAAGTATTAGGTTTTTATCTAACCGGACATCCAGCAGATCAATATCGTCGTGAGTTTGGTGATTTTATCGTTTCAATCAGTCAACTCAATCCTTCTATGCATAAAAAAGCCATCATATGTGCGCAAATAGTAGGGATTCGCAAGATTGTGACCAAGCGTGGTAAAAAGTTGGTAATTCTGGGTATGGATGATTCTACGGCGCGACTTGATGTTGTTGTATTTGGGGAGCTTTTTGAGTCTTCTGCAGCGAACTTGGCGACTGGAGATATGCTCGTGATCGAAGGCGAAGTCGCGCATGATGATTATAATGGCGGCGTGAAAATGACTGCAAATTCTCTCTACGATGTGCCTACAGCTCGTACTAAATTTGCTCGGTGTCTGGAGTTGCGTTTGCATGCTGAAAGCCAAGGGATTTTAGCCTCCATTAAGTCCCTGTTAAGCGCTCATGTTGGTCGTTGCTCGGTGCAGTTTTCATACAGCAATGATTGTGCAAAAGCGCAGTTGAGTCTGGCACCGCAATGGCAAGTAATGCCCAGTGATGAATTACTTGAACTTTTGAGCAATCTCTTGGGTGATGAGCAAGTGGTGATGAAGTATTAGTATTTCACAGCAAGGAGCCTGGGGGGGAGAGAGCAACCCCGGGTTTTGTTTTGCCGTACCCGGGATTTTCAATTTTTAGTCCGCTAACAATTTATCCATTTTTGCAGCACAAATAAAATCATTATGACTTAAGCCATTAAGTGCATGGGTCATGAAACTTACGTGACAATAATTATAACCTACCTCTAAATCAGGATGATGATTTTCAATATTTGCTATCCATGCCAGAGCATTGACAAAGGCCATTGTTTCATAAAAATTGTTAAAAGATAAACTACGCTTAATGATTCGGTTATCTGCACTGACTTCCCAATTTTTATTTAATTGAGGCATTAAATTTTTAATTTGTTCTGCATTTAATGCAGCCCCTATGCCTTCACATGCTTCGCAATGTTTACTGCTTAAGTCACTAGTCATTTCATTTCCTTACTTTCAGGGGGCGATTCTACTATCTTGGCCAAAATGGTGCTCTAAAATCCCACCATTTTGGCTCAATCTAGCGAATTGTCAATAGACTCTGATAATTACCCAGTGTATCTAGAAAACGGCTGTTCTGTTCCTTGGTTCCTACTGTTACTCGTAAGTAATTGTTCATCTTATATGGATGCAGCGGTCGCACTATGATACCTCTATCGAGTAGATAGTTGTACAGCGACATGCCGTCTTCCTTGCAGTCGATAGTAAGGAAGTTGCACGCGGAGGGTAGGTAATTGATATCCAATTGATTTAACCCTTCTTTCATTTGCAGCATTCCTTCAGCATTAGTCCGTAAACTTAATTGAATAAACTGATCATCATCCAAAGCCGCATGGGCGGTAGTGAGGGCCACCTGATTAACGGTAAATGGTAGTTGTATACGGCGCATGAGTTCAATTATTGAGGGATGGGCCATTGCATAACCTAATCGTACGCCAGCTAATCCATATATTTTTGAAAAAGTGCGTGTGATTACTAAATTAGGATGATGAGCGAGCCAATCAATACTGTTTTCATTTAATTGGGACGCAGCGTATTCATAATAAGCTTCATCAATGACTAATAAGGTGCTTTCAGGAATATTTTCTAACAGGCGTTTTATTTCCCTCTGACTAACAAGTATGCCAGTAGGATTATTCGGATTCGCTAAAAAAATAATAGCCGTTTTTGGGGTGCATGCCTGAATTAATTTATCTACGTTGACATGCCAATTTGCATCAACCTCAATAGTATGGACCGGGATATTTAAAGTATTTGCTTGAATCGCATAGGTGCTAAATGCATATTCGTGGGTGATGATGTGTTTGTCATTATGTAATGCAAAACAGTTAAGCAGAATCGTGTATATATAATCTGAACCATTACTTACAAAAAGCTGATCCGTATTGATTTCAAGTTTATGCGCCAGTTTAGGAATCAAGGGATGATTGAGGGGAGATGGATAAGTTGCCAGAGTATGGGAGGACATTTCTTTTAAAGCGGCCAAAGCTAAAGGACTACAGCCTAAAGGATTTTCATTGCTGGCCAGTTTGATAATATTCTGGTCATTAATCCCTTTTTCTCGAGCTAATTCTTCTATGGATTTTCCTGGTTTATAGGGGACTAAAGATTGTATGCCTGGATGAGGTAATTGTTGAAAGTGAACCGTCATAATTTTCCCTAACTAATAATTTATATCATATTATCCAAGCTTTAGCGTTCTGTCACGAGCCTATCAGGTTAAAAATCATTTAATTGATTACCGGATGATGAACATCCGGTATGAGATTATTGTTTCGAAAAATTTATTTGGGATGCCAAGTCATTAAAAGCACGATTGGGGATTAAATCTCCTTCTGTTAGATATTGGCGATCAATGGGGCATGAACGGTGGTTGCGTACCCAAAATCGAATACCTTTAGCTCCATTTTTTTGATCATCATTAAATGTATGTCCATGAGGATCAATAACTGTAGGGGTTCCATTTACTCCCAGAGGTTCAAATGTGATTGGATCTAGAAGTTCATTATTTGAGCCAGAGTCTTTTTCTTTCTTGGCAGAAGATGCTTCTCCTTTTAATGGGCCAAAAATAAGTTTTGCCCATGAAGTGCGCCTATAATGTTCCACTTGTTCAAGAAATTCATCTGAATGAACTGCTTTATCCGGTACGCAACAGTCCGACCGATGTCCTGGAGCACCAACAGGAGCTTCCTCTGATTTTGCATAAACAAGTGCAACACTCTTAAATATCGCATTTCTGCCTAGTTCAATTAAGTCGGTACATCTATTTAGTAAATAGGCTGGCATATAGAGTAGTGCCCCAATAGCCCAGCCCGCAAGACCACCTAGTTCAGAACCGATGTAAGCAATAGGACCAGATAAGGGTAAAAAAGGTAAGAAAAATTCAAGCGCTTTTGCGGCGATATAAGGGATGGTAGTTAACACCATACCTATAGTAGCTACGCCAAGATTCCAGGCTTTTTGAGAGTAACTGCTTGGAGCTTCATAAACATTGAGGTTTTCGAAAAAAGTTGTTTTGCCAATAAAAACAGCGAACTCATCAAGTGAATCATAAAGCTTCGTTTTTAGCAAAAGAAATCCTCGAAGTAGTAAATCAGGAAAAAATAATGCAGTACCGATAATGGCTCCGATAGGAGCACCAATCACAAAGCCTAATAGTTCACCTATCCAACCAAAAAAACCACGCATGACACCATGCATACGCGTGCCATCAGCATATTCGATATAGGCGCTATTTGTATCCCAATAAGAGGTATAATCCGGGATCCAGAACATAGCAAACATAAAGTCAAGCATTATTCCGGGAATGCTTGTAATTTCTCTTAAAATTCGACGGGTTAATAGTTGACCTACAGTTGCACCTTTAGCGAAATAAGCATACATCGTTTGACCCCTTTGATTTGCTAATTATTTTGTTTGTATCTCTTCCAGGCTTGTATCCAGCGACATTTTAAGCACATTAAAGATTAATAACAATCTAATGGGACATATATAAATCATTTTGGTTCGCATAGAGGCTTTTATAGTCTGTATGTAGTGATCGAGATCTTGAATTTTTATTTCCATGGCGCTAACCTGTGCCTGCAAACCAACCACAGGATAATGGAATATGAATTGTCAAAAGGGATTTTCCCTAACTGAAGTACTGGTATCTTTAGTACTGGTCACCACTTTGACTCTGGCATTATTACAGCAACAATCGCAGAGCAAACAATTATTGAATCAATTGGTTTTTCGAACACAAGGATCTCAATTTCTGGATCAAATTGAGGAAACGTTGGTAGCCAGAGTTTCAAGACTTCCTCCAATTCCTTCTTCGTATCATTTGGAAATACAGCAAAATAATCACCAGGTACTGATTCATCTTGCATGGCTTCAACAACTAGGCACCATAACTCGTGAACGTAATCCCATAGGTCGTATTAGATGAAGAAACAGATGGGGCTCAGCTTGACCGAGGTATTAATAAGTCTTTTTCTGGGAAGCGTGATTATGACTGAATTAATCCAGCTTTTTATAGAAAGTAAGCATCAATATCTTGAGACAGAAAAAGTTTTAGCAATGCGTTTTGATTTGCAATGGGTGACTGATTTACTGAGTGATAGTATTAGACGAGCAGGTTTTACGCCATGTTTGGGGATAGATCGCCTGCAAATTATTGATCAACGAAATCATCACAACAAGATTCGTGGATTGCATGTTGGCAATCATCCGGATCAATTCATTCAAGTCAATCGCATGAACGAATATTTTGCAAAAATAGTCAAAATTCAAAGTTCAACAAGAATATTGGTACAGAATTCGGTGACATTTCATAAAAAGCGTCCAATACTTATTGCAGATTGTGAGCATGCTGAAATACAAGAAATATTCGATATGGAACAACAAGGTGAGCATTTACTTATTATTCTTAAAAAGCCTCTTTATTTTTCCTATGATACATCACTCTATGTTGGTGAGTATCTTGAAGAAAAATGGTTTATTAAGAACAATGCCAATCATGAAGATACGTTACATTATCAGTTGGTTCATACAGAAGAAATAACTCCGTTAATTCATTTCATGCATACCCGAAATCGAGTCGTCAGAGAGAGGCAGTTTCTCGAAATTAGTATGGGTTTGGATGAGAATAAAACTCATGAGCTTAGGGTTTGGGTGCGTGGATGAGTAGAACAAATAAAGGATTTATTTTATTGGTAACCTTACTTATTATTGGCGTGATTAGTTTACTTATATTGACCTCAATGCAGCATACTTTGCTCTATTATAAGGCAATTAATAAACAAGAAATGTTACATCAGAATTTTTATCAATTAGAGGATGTAACTTTGCAATTACTGCATCAACATCAAACATTCAATCACGATTGTTTGGTCCGTTCGGACTCTGCAAATCAGGCGATCCATCATTTGCTTCATCAAAAAGGATGTTCTTTGATAAGTGGGTTAACCAAGTACAAGTATTACATTGAGGATTTAGGAGAGTTTCCTTGTTTGGTAGTTCGGTATAAAGGGCGGAAGTCTGCAACACATCATCAACGAGTTACTGTGGTACCTATGGAAGATGGGGTTCCTGCATCGCTATTACAAGTACGATTTATCAGTGCAGGAAGGGTGCTCCCTTGTTTTGCAAAGGAGCGCACAGTTTCTTTAGGAGTGAGTAGTTGGCGGTATTTCCCTTCTATTTATTAAAATTTTTTATATTGAATATTTATGGAATTTATTGTTTGTGACTTTCATAAATATTATTTAAAATCAATTTCTTATTAAAAGAATTTTTTGCTTGCCAAAAGTTTTCAATAAGAACTTTATGGTTGAATTCTGCTATACTTTGTTGCAAAATATTCCACAACGTGTAAAAATTGTCCGCTATGAAAACGAAAACTATATCTATTACACTTTTTTTTACCTTCATTGCCTTAAGTAGTTTGGCATGGTGGTTTTGGCCGGCAAAACAGCCTTCAAAGATGTTCAGACAAGCTGATTTTGAGCGTTTGCCTGGTTGGAAATCAGCAGATTTAAACAAATCTTTACTGACTTTTCAGACGTCATGTCGTGCTTTTATTAAGCAAAACCCAGAGGAAGTTGTCGGAACAGATCATATTGACTTACAAGTAAAGGATTGGCAACCGGCTTGTAAAGCTGCTTTAGAAATTTCTCCTTCATCAGAGCAGGAAACAAAGCAATTTTTTGAAAAATGGTTTACTCCGGTAGAGTTCACTGATACTGGCGAAAAACCTGGTTTATTTACCGGATATTATGTTCCTATAATTAAAGGAAGTTATAAAAAATCCAAAGAATTCCATGTTCCTCTCTATGAAACACCAGATGATCTTGTGACTTCTGATTTGGGGCTATTTTTTAACGATTTAAAAAGTCGCCGTATTGTAGGTCGTTTAGAGGGTAAAAAGCTGGTCCCTTATTATACTCGTGAAGAAATTAATAATGGAGCACTTAAAGGTAAAGCACGCGTATTGGTATGGATTAATAGTCCTATAGATCGTTTGTTTTTGGAAATTCAAGGCTCGGGGGTGATTGAACTTGAAGATGGCAGCAATCTTTACATCGGTTATGATTCTCAAAATGGAAAACCTTATACTGCGATTGCCGGAGTATTGATCAAAAAAGGGGTAATGACTAAAGATAATGCATCCATGCAGGCAATAAAGCGTTATTTGGAAGCTCATCCCAAGCAGATGGATAAAATAATTAATCAAAATAAATCCTTTGTTTTTTTCCATAAGATGTCTTATGGGGTCGCTTTAGGTTCGCAAGGTGTGGCATTAACCCCTGGTTATTCGCTTGCTATTGATAAACAATGGGTACCTATGGGCGCTCCTCTTTGGTTAACTACGACACGCCCTGATAGCAACAACCCGAATGAGAATAAGCCCATGCAACGCTTGATGATCGCTCAAGATACTGGTGGAGCAATTCGCGGTAAAGTACGCGGGGATGTTTTTTGGGGTGGTGGTGAAAAAGCAACTTTAATCGCCGGACATATGAAGAATCATGGCCATTACTGGATTCTTCTGCCCAAGCAAGCGATATTTCGCTTAGAGAAAAATAAGTTGATTTCTGGGTAATTCTTCTCAACCTTAGCCCCTTTCTCGGTGATGGGAGAGGGGAGCACCTAAGTATTTCCCTTCTCCCCTATGAGGAGAAGGTGTCCGTAAGGCTCTTAACTATTATCGTTATTTTTTATCTGCTGTAGATTGTTCCAAAGTCCCTTTCACCGGTGGTATAACACTATTTAACGCTTCGGTATTGCCATTCAATGGTTGAACGGCATCGTCTCTTAAAGCATCAGCCAGGCTTATGAATTTGTATCCATTTTTTCTGTATAATTCAATAATATCTTCTAAACATAAACTGTTAAGAAGGTTTGCGTGGATTAATAAGATTTGTTTTACGGGTTGGCCATCAACTTTTTTCACTCTTCGCTCTGCGAGTAAGGTTTGTTTCCAGATGTAAGCCAGGTAGCGTTTTTTAAATTCTGGAAGACTTTGAGCCCTTTTTCTATAAGGGATTTTGTAGAAACGAGCATTAAACTCATAATCTTTACTGTCGATTGTTACGGGGGCGATAGTATATTGATGTGCAGCCAAGTAGTCATACACTTTCTGTTTTTTTTGCCCAGTCCCTTCAGCGAGGTAGGGGTAGCGAAAATATTTAGGTTCTGTCATTACAGGCGCTAAAACCGTATCAGCGTGATCGATATCAGCAATGTATTTATCTGCGCTCATACTATTCAAGCTTTTGTGAGTATAAGTATGATTTCCTAGAGCAAAACCTTGATTTCGGAATGTTTCCAGAAGATCCCATTCACTTTTCGGGATGGCACCTCCAATGGCAAATCCAGTAGCTGGGACTTGATTGTCAACAAGAGCTTTGACTATAGCCATAAATCGGGCTTGGGTTCTTTTTAAGCTTGCTGGTGTAGCAGCACCAGAGCCAACAAAGGGTAAATCATCAATTGTAATTGCAATTTCTTTTTCTTCTGCAAAACATGGAGAATTCAGTATGCAAAACAAAAGGGTTACAGCGCTCCATCGAAGTAACATGATATCCCCTAATTTATTTTTATTATTTTAAAATAACTATAGTAGACAATTTTTAAAAAGGTATATTTTTTTGATAATTTCTTATTTATCAAGAGAATTATTAGTGATAGAATGAAAAGTTTTTTGATGAGCGCAAGAGAACTGCTTACGAAAATCCCTTATCTCGCCTGAGTTAATTATTATTCTAATTTTTGTTTTGTTTTCCGCAATCCTTCAAATATAGATTCGGAAATGTTACTAGGAAATTGAGATGGTAATTTCTTTGAGACCTCTTGGATAACAGAGTCCGTTCGCTCCAACATCTCATTGAGAATGAGTTCAGCTCGTTCCGGAGAATAATTTGCATCTTTTGCAGTGTCTATAAAATGTCGACGTTGTAGGGTATGCCAATGGTAATGATTATTTTTTCCTTTTAAAGCCATAGCCATTTTAATTTTCTGGATTTGTAATTGGTTTTTCTTTATTAGTGGATACGCGGACATGATGTCGTATAATGGTGTTAATCTATATTTTCCTTCGGGTTCAATAAAAAGGCTGAAATTTTTAGCATGCCCATCAATTCCAGCAATAAGCCAGAAGAAAACCTGGGCGCGATAAAACATATCACGGTCAGCAATTGAATTCGCTGAACCGAGCAATAATTTCATAATCTCTCTAATGCCAGGACCTCCATCCGATTGATATTTGATATTGTAAGAAACCCCTAATGCTTGACATGTATCTTCTTGAGGTAATCGCATGAACCAGCTTTTATCACGAGACAATCGGCGATCAAAACGTTCTACTGATAAAACCTTTATATCTTCAAATTGAAGAATTTCACAATCGGCCGCGGGCAGTCCATAGCTTTTTGCAAGTAGAGAACACAACCATTCATTTTCACAACTATCTCGTAAATCCATTTGTTGGTGTGCAATCATGCCAATAGGTAATTTAAAAATGTGTGTGGTTGGTGTCTCTTGAAGTGGTTCACACCATTGATTCTGATGATATAGAAATGCAGTTTTTTCCTGTGCTCCAGCAATAGAAATCCGGAAATCCTCGTCTTCTTGACTCATGCCTAATGGATTTATTTGATAATTTCGTAAAATAGAGGCAATTTTTTGCTCTGTTACTGGTTTAAATTTAATCGTTTTTTCAAATTTAGTTAATGGCCCCGTCATGAGTTGAATGGCTCCCACACAATCTCTGCCAATACCCGCGAGTAAATCAAAGGGCTGGCTTGTTGCTATTTGAAAGCGGGCTTGGATTCGTGCGCGAATTTGTTGATTATCTGGAAGCAAATTATCAAAAAAATTATATACCACATCACCAGTATAGGTTTGCTCAATAAGTGGTAAAGATAATGAAATGGGGCGAGCTCCTGCTTGATTTAACCAGTCTTGATGATAAGTAAATTTCAATCCACCCTGAGATGTTTTCTCAAGCATTCCCACCAAAATGCCATTCATTAAGACATAAAGAATTTTATTTTTCCTTACCATTCATCGTTCCATTGATTGATTGTTGTATCTGATTTACTTTTTGTTGATGTTTTTAAATCCAAATCCAGCGCGGATAATATCCTAAATAAAGTACTTAACCTCATATTTTCTGGATTATTTTCGCTTGCAGAAATGGTTTTTTGCTTTAAACCCACTAAATCGGCTACTTCAGCTTGGCTCAATTTGAGTTTTTTTCGTTGATTTTTTATCAACAAGGCCAGCTCCACAGGTGAGTGAATCAGCATAAACGCTCCTGAATAAATTAATACCTTATTGGGTATATTTTTAATTGTATACCCTAAAATGGATAATTTCAATTTTATCCTTTTGAGGGTATAAATTTGAGTCGATACCTTATCGGGGATAAATTAAATGAGTAGGTACGTTCTGAAACGAATAACTTCTTTAAGTAAGCTATACTAATACAATTCATTTGACTCAGAATGTTTTTATTTTCCTGATATAAGCGGGAATTAAGGTAGGGATATGAAAAGAAGGCCTATTTTGATTCGCAATACTTTATTAATCAATACAGAAAACTCCCATTACCCACAAAAAATGGATCTTTTAATCGTTAATGACACGATAGAAGATATTGCTCCACAACTTGATAATGCGGATGCTGAAATTATAGATGCTCAAGATATGGTGGCTATGCCTGGTCTAATCAATACGCATATTCATGTATGGCAAGCGGGATTGCATGGTGTTGCGGGAAATTGGAGTTTAGCTAATTATTTTGAAAAAATGCTTGATGATCTTGGTCGCGAATTTTCTCCTGAAGATATGTACCTGGCAAATAGGTGTGGAGCATTAGAGCAGATTGATGCAGGTGTAACGTGTGTACTCGACTGGTGTAATAGTATTAATAGTATTGAACATGCCAGACACGCAATAAGGGGATTGGAAGATTCTGGGATTCGTGCTGTTTTTGCCTATGGTACTCCCGGGGTTAATTCATCAATGTGGTGGTTTGATAGTTCCGAAAAACACCCATATGATGCAATTGAGTTTTTTAAGGAACATGCATTCCAAATTAATAATCGAATACAAATGGCACTCGCTTTGCGAGGTCCTGATTTTACACAAGATGAGGTATTTGTTAACGATATTAAATTAGCTCGAGAATTAAATGTATTAGCTTCGATGCACGTAGGTGTAAGTTCCTCAAAATTCGGGGTAAAAAAAATATATGAAACTGGATTGCTTAATGACTATATTAATTTTGTACATGGAAATAATTTAACTCAAGAAGAATATCAATTAATCGCAGATCATGGTGCATCACTGAGCATCACACCCGAGGTTGAAATGCAAATGGGGCATGGTTTTCCAGCAACTGGAAAATTATTATGCGCTGGTGGTGAACCTGTTTTAGGTACAGATATCCCCTCAAACATGAGTGGAGATTTATTTACTCAGCTACGTTTTGCTATTCAAACACAGCGTGCACTTGATAATCAAAAGGAGCTTGATTTAGGTAGGTCAGTCAAAAACATTAATCTAACATGCGATAAAGCTTTGGATTGGATTACAATCAATGGTGCAAAAGCGCTTCATTTGGATAAATTAATAGGTACGTTGGCTCCAGGCAAGAAGGCTGATCTGATACTTATTAATCTTAAAGATATAAATCTTTGGCCAGTGCATCGCCTTTATGAGTCCATTATTTTTTATTCGAACAGACATAATGTAGATACAGTTATTATTGATGGAAAGATTATGAAGCACCAGGGAAAATTGGTGTGTTCTGATCTCGATAAATTAAGGGTACGATTACTTGAATCAAGTGAACGTATCGTCAAGAACGCAAAGCTATTATAATGCTTAAGGTTGAAGGTAGTATGCGTGAGGAAAGCCATGATAAAGAGCAGTCTTCCCCAACGAATTGTCTGCCGGAATTAAAATTTCTCCTGGAAGAACATGAGTCGCAAAGATTCTTATATCAAAATAATTAGGTGGCCCCTAGAAAAACTTGAGGGTCAAGGATTTATCTCGAGCCTAAAATCCTCAGAATCTGAATCCTCTTCTTCATCATAACTCCAATTCTCCCAGGGATCCCCTATAGAAAATGCTACAGCTAATTTTTCATATTGCTCTTGAACTAAAGAATGCGCATAATCAAAGTATTTACAATTTAATGTTCTATCAGATTTATCCCATGTCATTGCGACTACATTATCATGGAATTCTGAGAGGGAGTTATGTAGATTCACTGCTAACTCATAGTCTTCAATATCAAATTCATGATTATTGAATAAAATATGATATAGCATAAATTTTGTTTTTAATTGCAGTATATTTATCTTTAACTGAAAAATATCTTTGAGTAAACCTTGACTATCTTTTATATAAGAACCAGTAAAATTAGACAGAAGATTAGTAATTTTCTTTTGTATTTCTTCTTTTTCTTTTAATAAATCAGCATTGCTTTTTTTATCACTAAGTATTTCATTGTAAGTTGATTCGATATGTGACAAATCTTTCTTAAATTCTTTACTAATCGTCTGATAGATACCTATCATTTTTTTATTAGATGAATTGATAAAAAAGCGTTTTGCATAAACCATAAATACACCAAAAGAACTAGATTCAAAAAAGAACTTATTATACAATTAAATTATTAAGTGAGCATTAAGTAATCAGATTTGTGGCCTGTTCGCATTGCCTCAAATTACCTGTTGCCGAAGCCGAAGCCAGATAAGCATATAAATTGCATCGTTGCCTCAATATCACTGTTGCCGAAGGAGGGAGAATGGCATGGGAGAATTGAGGATGGATTTATATTTAAAAACACAACGTTGGCGTTATCGCTGTGGTAATCGTGCTGTAAAAAAACGTATGTTGGATGAGTTTTGCGAAACCCATGGTTATCATCGTAAAGCTGCAGCTAGGTTATTAAGGCAGTTACCCATCGCTGATAAAAAACCTAAAAAACCAGGCAAAAAGAAAATTTATGACCCTAGTATATTATTGGAGCCGCTTAAAAAGATTTGGCTTGCTACGGATCAGATGTGT
>NZ_FTNL01000053.1 GCF_900156395.1 Fluoribacter gormanii
AGAGGCGAACTCGGGGAACTGAAACATCTAAGTACCCGAAGGAAAAGAAATCAAAAGAGATTCTCCAAGTAGCGGCGAGCGAACGGGGAAGAGCCTGGTGTGATTTATAGTGCAATGAAGTAGAACAACTTGGGAAGGTTGGCCATAGAGGGTGAAAGCCCCGTATATATAGGTTGCATTAAGAACTAAGCACGCGAAGAAGTAGGCCGGGACACGTGTAATCCTGGTTGAATATGGGTGGACCATCATCCAAGGCTAAATACTACTTACTGACCGATAGTGAACCAGTACCGTGAGGGAAAGGCGAAAAGAACCCCGGAGAGGGGAGTGAAATAGAACCTGAAACCGTTTGCGTACAAGCAGTGGGAGCACCTTCGTGGTGTGACTGCGTACCTTTTGTATAATGGGTCAGCGAGTTACTTTCAGTGGCGAGGTTAACTGAATAAGGAAGCCGTAGAGAAATCGAGTCTGAATAGGGCGCGAGTCGCTGTGAGTAGACCCGAAACCGGGCGATCTAGTCATGTGCAGGATGAAGGTTGGGTAACACCAACTGGAGGTCCGAACCGGGTAATGTTGAAAAATTATCGGATGACGTGTGACTAGGAGTGAAAGGCTAATCAAGCCCGGAGATAGCTGGTTCTCCCCGAAAGCTATTTAGGTAGCGCCTCGTGAATGATTACTGGGGGTAGAGCACTGTTTCGGCTAGGGGGCTGTCATGGCTTACCAAACCGATGCAAACTCCGAATACCGGCTAATTGAATCACGGGAGACACACGGCGGGTGCTAACGTCCGTCGTGAAGAGGGAAACAACCCAGACCGCCAGCTAAGGTCCCAAAGTACTAGTTAAGTGGGAAACGATGTGGGAAGGCATAGACAGCCAGGAGGTTGGCTTAGAAGCAGCCACCCTTTAAAGAAAGCGTAATAGCTCACTGGTCGAGTCGGCCTGCGCGGAAGATGTAACGGGGCTAAAACTAGTCACCGAAGCTGCGGATGTGTACTAAGTACACGTGGTAGGGGAGCGTTCTGTAGGCTGATGAAGGTGGATTGAGAAGTCTGCTGGAGGTATCAGAAGTGCGAATGCTGACATGAGTAACGATAATGAGGGTGAAAAGCCCTCACGCCGGAAGTCCCAGGTTTCCTGCACGACGTTAATCGGAGCAGGGTGAGTCGGCCCCTAAGGCGAGGCTGAAGAGCGTAGTCGATGGGAACCAGGTTAATATTCCTGGACTTTTTATAAGTGGTGAAGTGGGGACGAAGAAGGCTAGGTGAGCCAGGCGTTGGTTGTCCTGGTATGTGCATGTAGGGGGGTAGAC
>NZ_FTNL01000014.1 GCF_900156395.1 Fluoribacter gormanii
CATTACCAATGATTTGATTCGTCGTGTCTATGAGCACAAAAATAAGCTAGTTGCTGGATTCACCAAAAAATACAACGTGGATCGATTGGTATACTATGAAGCGTGTGGGAGTATCATTGTAGCCATTGAACGAGAAAAACAAATCAAGGGTTGGTCACGAAAAAAGAAGCATGATTTGATTAATGCATTGAACCCAGAGTGGAATGATTTGTATCAATCGATTCTTTAAAAATTGTTCCACCTGACAGGAGATCCCTCACCCTCGCTGCGCTCGGGTTCGGGATGACGTGGGGAGTTACAAAATCTCATTTTGTATAAAGTATAAATTAAAAATAACTTTAAAAATGAAAGACATTGCGAGAAAAGAAGACTTTAGAACCTTTTTACTTGTTATTGGAAGCAACTATTCGATAGAATCAGAATACATTGATTACTGGTCATTTTTTTAATGATAGAATTTACTTTGATCCAAAAAATATGTATTTGGGCCATTCCCATTTTACTTGCCATTACCTTACATGAAGCAGCTCATGCGTACGTGGCGTATCGATGCGGCGATACTACAGCAAAAATGTTTGGTCGATTAAGCTTAAACCCTCTTCGACATATTGACCCCATAGGTACTGTTCTCATCCCCTTACTGGTTGGTATTTTAACTCAATTTAATTTTGTCATTGGATACGCAAAACCTGTACCTATTAACTGGAACCAGTTTCGTCATCCTCGACGCGATATGATTCTGGTAACCCTTGCCGGACCATTTGCGAATATTCTTATGGCATTTTTATGGGCTGCTTGTGATAAAATCGCGCTCATCTTAAATCCTAATACCTCGATGGCAGTGCTTTTTCTTTACGCTACTGCTCAAGCAGGCGTATTTATTAATTTGATTTTGGCTGCATTAAATTTACTCCCAATTCCACCTCTGGATGGAAGTCGAGTTGTCAGCAGCCTTTTACCTCCGAAACAAGCTATGGCTTACGAAAAAATAGAGCCTTATGGATTTTTTATTCTAATTCTTTTAGTGTTTACAGGTGTTTTGGGCATGATACTGACCCCGTTAATCAATCTAGGGCTTATCGCACTAAGCGCCATTTTCAAGATATAAATGGTGACGATTTGAGCGATCAATACAAAAATTTTAGACGAGACATTCTTTTGATTTGGGATAAGTACTCACTATGAATATTCTTGCTGATGCTTCACTTCCAGGGTTGAAGCAGGCTTTTCCCAAGCCTTTTCACTTAACCGAATATCATCATCCCGATGAAATAGCTCAGTTACTTCCTGGACAAGATATTCTACTTTGTCGTTCTACGCTAAAAGTAAATCAATCTTTATTAAAAAATCATTGTTTGCAGTATGTTGCTACTGCAAGCAGTGGTACCGATCATCTAGATCACCTCTGGTTAGGCTCTCAGAATATTCAGGTAATTGATGCAAAGGGCTCCAATGCTCAAGCAGTTGCTGATTATGTGGTTGCATGTCTTGCTTTTTTGGAACAACAGCACCTTATCCATGGGAATAAAGCAGGCATCATTGGTCTTGGAAAAGTGGGAACCAAGGTCGCTGCACGTTTGCAAGCAGCCGATTTTGAAATAGTCACTTATGATCCTCTCAAAGCAACACGTGAACCTGCAGCTTTTCAAAGTTGCAGCTTGGAGGAGTTGTATCAAGTTGATCTACTCTGTATCCATGCTGAATTACATAGTAATCATCCCTATCCAACTACCAATTTAATTAATCAGAATGTTCTCGATCGATTAAAACCCGGTTGCATTATTATCAATGCAGCACGAGGTGGAATTGTTAATGAAGTAGAGCTGCTCTATTCTTCAAAATCACTAATCTATTGCACCGATGTATATCTTGATGAACCAGATATTAACGCACGAGTCATCGATAAATCCACTATCTGTACACCTCATATTGCCGGTCATAGTCTTGAAGCGAAATATGCTGCTGTTGCTGTAGTGAGCTCCGCTTTGCACCAAATTGCAGGGCTTGCTCCGCCACAATTTGCAGCCCCTTTGGTACCTCAATTTTTAAGCTATGAAAACGATAAATTATGGTACGAAACTATTTTAAAAATTTATAACCCTCTTGAAGAAACATTATTATTAAAACAAGCTACAGACAAAAAAGCTGCGTTCTTAAGTTTGCGTAAAAATCATCAAACACGTCATGATTTTTCGCAGTACTTTGTGGACTCAACTTTGAACTATAAAACTAAATTATTACTGGGTTTATAAAAATAAGAACAATTAACGCTCAAATTGATACCTTGGTGCTCATTATTAAATCCAAACATGTCCATTGTAAATTTGGAAATCAAATGATACTCTTTTTCCGATTTTAAAAAAAACAAAGGAGTATGTGTTATGTCTTTAGGATTAAAATTATCAACTTTTGCAGCAGCATTGGTTCTTGCTGGTTCAGCTTTTGCAGAGGATGCTGTCTGCCCTAAATTGAGTGATATTCAATCTGTAGGAATCACAATGGCTTCACAACTGGGCTATCACTATTATATTGGTTATTCAGTAAATCACTACAATACTTCTTCTAGCTGGGGTTTTGCTATTGGGCCTGTAGAGGCAGAATCTGAAGAAGATACAATAGATATCACTAATGATATTTTAGCAGGTTTGACTGCTCCAGGAGTCCCTGAGTCTGGTCAAGACGATGAATTAGTTTGTATCTACGAAACAAATAATCCGGACCTTTTTGCAGTAGCAATTAAAGACTATGAAGAAATGTCACCTATGAAGTTCAAGCAATACATACATAAAGCTCATTAAGATAAAACCGTAGCTTGGGTCCGTAGTGAAACCCGTGGACTAGTCCTACTTACCGTAGGATTCACGACTTTCGCCACAGTTCACCCAGGCTACAAAAATTACAAGCCCTCTTTTTACAAATCATATCCCTTAATTATTTCTGGATTAATTTTTTTACTACATCTTGATCTGAAAAAGCATGTTTTACTGAGCCAATCTGTTGATAAGCCTCATGTCCTTTACCTGCAATTAAAATAATATCATTCTCATCTGCTTCATTTAATGCATAAGCAATTGCTTCTTCACGATCGACAAGTTGAATAACATTGGATGATTTTGGAATACCTTGTGCTATTTCATTGACAATGATTTGTGGATCTTCTGTACGTGGATTATCGCTGGTAATTATGATTTGATCAGCAAGCTTACTTGCAACACTTCCCATCACGGGTCTCTTGCTTTTATCTCTGTCTCCCCCACAACCAAACACCACCCACAAACGCCCTTTTTTTAATTGATTTAAAGTAAGTAGCGCATTTTCCAAAGCATCGGGAGTATGTGCATAATCAACTAGTACATAGGGAGCATTGGAAATAATTTCCATCCGCCCAGGAGCTGCTTTTAATTGAGTCATCACTTCCACAACTTGTGTAGGTGCATAATCAGATGCCAATAAACTACTAAATATAGCCAGACTATTATAAATATTAAATTGTCCTAGGGCATTTATTCTTAATTGATGCTGTCCCCATGGGGAGCGTACTTCAATTTCTGAACCCTTTATATCCATAGACCAATCTACGACTTTTACATCAGAGTTTTGGTGTATTCCATAAGTTAATTTCGTTACATGGGGCTTGACTGCGTCCGCCATTATTCTTTGATAAGGATCATCTTGATTAATAATCGCCCATTGTAATGATTCCCTCGCAAACAAGATTGCTTTTGCAGCTGCATAATTTTGCATATTGAGATGATAATCGAGATGATCAAGTGTTAGATTAGTAAATATTGCCTGCTTGAATTCAATCGTATCAACTCGATGTTGTGCAAGAGCATGAGAAGATACTTCCATACATACTTGTTTAATACCTTGATTTTTATATTGATGTAATAGCTTCTGTAAACAAAGAGCATCTGGGGTTGTATTATCCAATAATTGGAGTTTATCTACATTGCCTTGTCCAATTGTACCTATATATGCAGCTCCTTGTCCCATTAAATGATGGGCCTGAGCTAATTGAAATGCAATTGTTGTTTTACCGTTAGTTCCGGTTACTCCGGTGACGGTTAAAAAGCGACCAGGATCGTCATAAAACTGCTTTGCAATTGCCGCCAGCTGTGTTGCTAATTCAGGAACAGGGATACAAGGGATTGATTCAGGTAATATACAGTCCTTGGGAAAATCAGAGGGATCATAAGCAATCGCAACAGCACCCGCAGAAACAGCTTTATTTATAAATAAACGGCCATCAGCTACTGCACCTGCATAAGCGACAAACAAATCCCCTGGTTGAATGCGACGACTGTCATTTTCCAGACCTGTAACAATACAATCTGATTTTATGTGATGCATCCAAGGTTTTAATAATTGTGAAAGTTTCATCACTAGGTTCCTAATAGTTCTAAAAAATAGCCTGGGTGGAGCACGGCGGAACCTGGGGTTGGAAATACTGCATCCCGATTACGGTACGCTACCCAGGCTACATTTACTAAAGATCGTTTACGAGCCGAGATTTATCCTACCAACTCATCAGTAGGTATATTAAACAATCGCAAAGCTCCCGACATCACTTTAGCAAACAAGGGAGCTGCAACTGCTGCAGCATAATAACCTTTGCGTGAAGGTTCATGAATTATTACTACTACAACAAATTTGGGTTTTGAAACTGGTGCAATACCTATAAAACTTGCTGTATATTTTCTGTCTTTATAACCATCCTTTCCTGCTACACGTGCTGTCCCTGTTTTTCCTGCTACTCGATATCCAGGTACTCTTGCTGCTTTTCCAGTACCATCCTTCCCTAAAACAGCTTCCATCATAGATAATACCTGTTGAGCTGTCTCAGATTTCATTACCTGCACACCTGCTGTTGGGGGATCATTATGCAGTAAAGTCACCGGAATCAATTTACCTTTATTCGCAAAAACCATATTAGCCTTGGCTAATTGCAATGCTGTAACTGACAAGCCATAACCAAAGCTTAATGTAGCCAATACAAACGGTTTTGCATCTTTAACACTAACAATTCCTCCCTCACTTTCACCAGGATAAGTACTTTCAGTTCGTTGTCCAAAACCACAACGTTGCAGCAATCCAATTAATTGCTCTGGAGGGCTGGCTAAAACCATCTTTGTAACCCCTACGTTACTTGAGTGTTGCAATACACCCGTTACATCGAGGACACCATAGTTATGAATATCGCGAACTGTACGACCTTGAACACTCATCCAACTTGGATTCGTATCAATAATCGTCGAAGGGGTAAATAAACCGGTTTCCAAAGCACTGGCGATACTAAACGTTTTAATGACTGAACCGGGCTCAAATGTATCGGTAACAGCTCTGTTCCTGTACGAATCTTTATCGTAACGTCCCCGAGAATTAGGATTATAGGAAGGAACATTAGCCATAGCCAAAATCTCACCGTTTTCTGTATCAACTACAACAACAGAACCCGATTTAGCAGCAAATTCCTCAACCGTTTTATTTAATTCACTGTATGCTAAATATTGTAAACGTCTATCAATACTCAAAGCCATATCACGTCCTGGACGTGGTTCTTTTATCACGCCAAGTTCTTCAATAATTCGTCCTAAACGATCTTTAATTACTCTTTTTTTACCAACAACACCCTTGAGCCAATCTTGATAAGCTAGTTCAATTCCCTCCAGACCTTGATCATCTACATTGGTAAATCCAACTAATTGAGAAATGCTGTCCGAATCAGGATAATACCGTTTGAATTCCTTTTGAAAATTAACACCTGGAATTTTTAGCGTTTTTATTTTTTTAGCTAAAGGAGGAGGTAATTGTCTTTGTAAATAGAGAAATTCCAATTCTTTTTTTTCTGCATCTACTATCTTTCTACTTAACTGCTGGGGAGTTAAATTCAGATATTCGGCTAAGGACATAAATTGTTCTTTGTCAGGTGAAAACTCTTTAGGATTCACCCATACCGATTCTACAGGAGTACTAATTGCCAAAGGAGTACCATTCCTGTCCATGATCATCCCTCGATGAGCAGGAATATCTACAACACGCAAACTCCGGGCATTGCCTTGCCCTTGTAGAAATTGGCGATGCAGTACGGTGAGATCAACCATACGCCAAATCAAAATGAGTAAAATCAATGCAAAAAAAGTAGATACTACAATCAGTCTGTTTAAATGAGTTGAGTTTTTCATGGATATAATCCATCTGTAGCCAGGGTGAAGGCAACGCCATAACCTGGGTTTGATTGCACTAAAACTCCCAGGTTACCACCATACTCCACCCAGGCTACGTTACACTAAAACCAAATGGCAATGGTACTCGTTTAAAACAAAAACTTCTACTGCTGTGCTTGTAACCAATAAGTATTTGTGGATGTTGGTAAAACCATTTGTAATTTTTCAGCAGCTAACTCCTCTACTCGTGCGGGTGTAGCTAGACTTGCCTGTTCTAAGAGCAATTGCCCCCATTGCAGCTGTAAATAGTGGGTTAACTGCTCTTGTTGTTCTACTTTACTTAAAGTGACTCGGTATGAATTGGTACTATATACAACGGCCAAAGCACTCACTAACACAGCAACCAATAATATAATCAGCATGTATAATGATTTTGACATATGCATATCTGCCAGTTGACCATTAAATAAGGTACCTTGATTGATTACTTTCGCTGCAGCGTTCATGCTAATTTCTCCCCTATTCTTAGTACAGCACTTCGAGATCTAACATTCTCTTTTACTTCAATTTCTTGTGGCATAATCGCCTTACCTATTCTTTTAAAATTTGTTTTTAATGCCTCATGACGAATGGGCACTTCCGGGGGAGGCTTGTCCCCTTCTTCTTTATCACGCATAAATTGTTTGACTATGCGATCCTCCAGGGAGTGAAAACTAATCACAGCCAGCCTACCTTTGGGCGCTAGAACATTGAGACATTGTTCCAAACAGCTCTTTAAATCATTTAATTCCTGATTGATGTAAATTCGTATTGCTTGAAACACACGTGTTGCAGGATGTTTGTGTTTTTCCCATTTAGGATTTGCTTCTTTCACAATTTCGGCCAATTGTAATGTTGTGGAGATAGGAGCTATATTCCTGGCAGCAACAATTGCCTTTGCGATTCGGCCAGCGAAACGTTCCTCACCATACAATCTGAAAACAGAGGCCATTTCTTCTGCCTCGGCCTCATTAACAAATCGCGCAGCACTCATTGGTTGAGATAAATCCATACGCATATCCAATGGTCCTTGCTGCATAAAGCTAAAGCCTCTTTCTGGATTATCCAATTGTGGTGAAGACACACCTAAATCCAGCAAAATACCATCTACTTTTCCCAACACACCGGCTTGGGTCGCAAACTCTTCAATTCGTGCAAATGAACCTTGAAATATATGAAAACGATTATCTTGGCCAAAATGTTCGTTGGCATATGCGATTGCTTCTACATCTTTATCTATGGCATATAAACGACCTTGATCGTTTAAATGACGCAAAATTTCCGTACTATGGCCTCCACGGCCAAAAGTACCGTCAAAATAGACGCCTCCGCTTTTAATTGCCAGGCCCTCTATTGATTCATGAAGTAATACTGATTGATGCATCGCCATTTTTGTTTCCATTACAAAGAAAACGTTTTCATTTCATCGGGTAATCCGCTAGTTCCGGAACTTTCCTCAGCCAACCATTGTTCACGTCGGGTTTCCCAAAGATCCTTATTCCAAACTTCAAATTTATTTCCTTGGCCTATCATCACTACATCTTTTTCCAACTGTGCATAATTTCTTAAAACTGTGGGTAGTAACACCCGTCCATTTGCATCTAATTCGACATCAGTTGCATGTCCAATCAATAAACGCTGTATTCTTCGTGCGGCAGCATTAAAACTAGGCAATTTCTGCAAATTATCTTCGATTATTTGCCATTGAGCCGCGGTATAGAGCAATAAACATGTTTCCTCGGTATCAATAGTCACCACCAAAGGCGTTTTTTCTTCAGCACCTAACGCGGATCGATAACGCGTAGGGATTGCTAAGCGCCCTTTAGTATCAATGGTGATGGCATTTATTCCACGAAACATGGTTTATTTTATGTGGAAGTTTTTCTCCCTCCACAATTCTCCACTTTTTTATTATTTTACCCCACTTTTCTACACTATAGAAACACATTTCTCCATGCGTCAAGATAAAAAACCACTTTTTAGTTAATTTATATATGGATTATGAAATGAATGATTAAAATTTGATTTTTATGCGGAATTTGTAACCACGTATAGAATTAAATAAATGAGACTGGCTGTGTGGCCTTCTTCCAGTCATGCAGGAAATGAGAAAATGTATTATTTAAACAGGCCTCATCTAAAACATAAGATTTATGAAGTGATGTACAATGAATTTGGATGACAGACATACGACTTAAAATTTGGTTCGCATAAGATTTTATCTCTAACTAAGAACCATGCCTTAAGATTTTGCCGAGAAGAACCAAAACGTTTGGTATTTTTATTCACAGATGACTTATTGAATTCAATTCATCAACGCTGCGAGTCTTATCCCTTGCAGAACCAAATCAGGAACTAGATGATCATACAAGCCTTGTTTTTCAAATAAGGAAGCAAAACCGCCTGTTGCTAATACCAATGCTTTTTCAGCGCCAAACGCCTCCTGATTTAGGCGTTGAATCAATTCACGGCAAGCACCAATTGCACCATAATAAACGCCAGATTGAATGCTTTCTATTGTCGAGCGCCCCACTGAATTTTCGATTTTTATGATTTCAACAGCAGGTAATTTTGCTGTGTTTTTTGATAAAGCATCAACAGAGAGCCTAACCCCTGGCAATATTGCGCCTCCCATATATGCTTTTTGAGCACTAATGACACAAAAGGTAGTCGCGGTGCCAAAATCAATAACAATCACGTTTTGGTTTGGATGGCTATGCGTTGCTGCAATTGCATTGGCTATTCGGTCAGCACCCACTTCTATGGGGTTGCGATATTTGATATTAAGACCCGTTTTAACTCCTGCCTGCAACAAGAAAGGTTCTAAAGAAAAATATTTAACACACGCTGATCGCAATGAATAATCAATTTGAGGTACCACAGAGCAAATGCCAATCTGTTTAATAGCTTCGGGAGCGCAATTATTCTCTCTCAAAACACTTTTCAAAAAGATGCCCAATTCATCAGATGTACTCACTGCAGAAGTATGACGAAAACGAAGCTTTATCTCTTCTCCATCAAAAACACCACCATAGATATGAGAATTTCCAACATCAATACAAAGAATCATAATGTCATGCATCCAGATTTAAAAACCTCGATAGTAAATTGCGATTCTCTTATTAGCAAGTTATTAGTCAGCAAAAATAAATGAATTTATAATGGATTTCTTCGGAAACTCGCTATAGAGAGAAGTGTGCGAAGAGACACTAGGTGCTGAACTGGAGTGTGCACGCAAGTTCATGCGTATTCGAGCACGGTATCGACGAAGCAAGCCTGGGCTGAAATAAAGTTTTTGAGGAAGTCTCATGAAAAAGCCCTGCTTAATGCAGGGCATTAGTGGAGATTATCATGCTGATTTATCGTCAATATGACAGCAAAACATCGCTGATACCAAATTGATTAGTAGGGTTTAACAATCACTGTAGTACCAATATCAGCAAAATCTTCGTTTAACCATTTTGCTGCACTAGGTAAAACACGGATGCAACCATGGCTTGCATTGTAGTTAGGTACTTCGTACGCTGCATGGATGGAATACCCACCATGGAAATGCATACAGTATGGCATTCTTGCACCGCCATGTGTTTCTAATGGATAAATACTGGAGGTACAATCTTCACCTTTTTTAGAATAAACGCTGAATGTCCCAGTCACAGTTCGACATGGTTTACCAGCATCTTCACAAAAATCCTTACCCCCAGAAGCACTTCCGGTATTTACCCTATTACCGTCTTTATCGTAAGCCGCCCACGCTGTTGCTTTAGGGTCAAATACAATCACTTTTTTCCCTGTTGCCGGTCTTTTCATGGGAAAGTAGTTTGAGCCCTTATGGTCTGATTGCATGCTCATCGTATAATGAGTATAGCCAGCATCATCAGTAATAGGGACTGACCTATCCATGGAAGCACAGGATGTTGCTAAAGCACACACTGGTACCAACACTAGATATTTTTTCACTTTATTTCTCCCTCTTTTTTTCTTATTTATCGGGAGAATTAAAAATAGGTTTAGGTTTTTTTATAAATATTTTTTACATTGTGTTTTTTTTGTGAGCTTAAAGGGTATTAAATGGCTATTTTTTGGGGTGCTTTGGAAGCATAAATTGAATGGCGCGCATCAATTGTTTATCTGTACATTCAAAGCACCCCCCTCTTGCTGGCATTGCATTTAAACCCTCATCAGTATGTTTAAAGAGGACTTTCATCCCTTGTTTTAAACGCATTTTCCAATCATCTTCTTCACCAATTCTTGGTGCACCTAGAGGAATTAGTGGTTTGTTTGCATGACAATTTGCACAAAAATGATGATAAATTTGTTCGCCTTCATTTTTTGTACCACTGATAGATTGCAAAAATTCTTGAGGACGATGACTTTCTGCATGGACTGGTAATTGGCATATCAATAGAATCGCTGCATAAATACTGAAACGAATCGTCATGTAATACTCTCCTGAAAATTGGCATAATATTTGCTATTTACAACAAGTTACTCAAAGAGGGATTATTTGTGAACAAGTGCATACTAAGTGTTTTACTATTTTTTTCAAGTACAGGATTACACGCGGATGTAATTCAGTCACCTGAAATCTTAACAAACAAAATAGAACAACATATACGTAATGAACTTTCTTCATATAAAGAAGGAACAATTCAGGTTACAGCGGATAAAATTGATTCTCGTTTAAATCTCAAAGCATGTGCTGAAGATCAGCTTGTTGTTTTTAACCCCTACCAATCCCCTATCTTAAACACCAGTACAATGGGCATTAAATGTCAAGAAAATGATAATCACTGGTCCTTATATGTTCCCGTTAAAATAACAGTTTTAAAAACGATCTATGTCGCAAAACGTGCTCTAATAAAAGGCAGTCGACTTACTCAAGATGATATCTATCAAACAGAAATGGACGTACAACGATTAAATAAAGGCTATTTCACTGAAAAGGATTTATTAGTAGGACAAATTTGCAAACAAAATATTTCACCTAATAGCCCGCTAAATCCTCATAATATTGAAGCAGCAAAATTGATTAATAAAGGAGAACGTGTTTCTATTGTAGTCAATGATAATAATTTAACTATAAGTATGGATGGTGTCGCTATGGAAGAAGGTACATTGGGTGAAACCATTAAAGTGCGTAATCTTTCTTCCAAAAAAATTATTGAAGCTCAGATTACTGACGCAAAGAAAGTGAATGTTATTATCTAAAAAAATCAATAACTAACTAAAATTTACTAAAGATTTTTAAAAAGTGGCCGATACATTTAGAAGTCAAACGTGATTGAGGACAAATTATGTTTAATCAAATCAGCGATGCAGTTCCTGTAAAAACTCTAGATACAGACAATCGTTTAAAAGCAACACATCAAGAAAAAATTAAAAGTTTGATTGAAGATCCCTCTTCATTTGTCAGCATAAGTGACACCTCCAAACAATTAGAGGCAATTAAAAACTCCCTAAAGGAAGCATCTGAAGTCAATGAAGCTCGTGTTTTATATTTTAAAACTGAAATAGCGCTTGGAAATTATCAGATTGATAGTGACAAAATTGCCATGAAAATGTTAAATGTAGAACCAGCTTAATTTCTAAGGGCAATTATATGGATAATAATAAGAAAGCATTGAGTAACTGTTTGGCACAAGAAATTAATTGGATAGAAACGCTCAATTCTTTGTTGGTTGAAGAAAAAGAAATATTGATGTCTCGAGAATTTAATAGGCTTGAAGAGTTTGCGAATAAAAAGCAAGAATTATCTAATAAATTGGAAGAAAGCGCCAAACAACGGATGCAAATTATTAATCATAGCAATCCCAATCTAACGATGAATCAGGTTTTAACAGAATTTCTTAAGGATTGTAGTATTGAAGAGGTCGATCAGATCAATCAACTTAATTCCAAGCTTGCTGAACTTCTCTCACGCTGTCGCGAATTAAATGCAGTAAATGGACAAGTAATAGCCAATAATCTTTATGTCCGTCAAGAAATTGTCAATACACTGTCAGGAAATCAAACAAATGCGATCAGTGTTTATACGTCTCATGGAAACATAGAATCAACAAAAGAAAACTCACATCACCAAGAAGCTTAAAAATACAAAGCATTAGATTCTGGGTGAAAGCAGAGCTGAACCCAGAAAATACATCAAAAAATCCGCTTACCAATAAACAATGCCAAATATAAATAGAATTATTTTTACACAATAAAGTCAAAAAAATGTATAATCAGGATAAATTTTTTTTTTCTTCATATGAAATTCTTTACCAAAAAATATGACCAGACTGTTGTAGTTGAATTTTTCTCTGATAAGTCAACCACAGAGAGCGTAATAAAGGAGAACTCTAAAAACTTGCTAGGGTCTCTTTTTAAAGAAGAAAATCGATTGTTTTACTCATCTCTACTTGAAAGTTATCCTGATCTGAGTCAATTAACTTCCCAATCTCGTTTATGCTTGATTGGTCACAGTGCTCAAGGAAAACAAAAATTTTCCGGCTGTGACGTAGATATGCTGGTAGAGCGTTTGGTAGAAGATTGTTCCTTAAGCGCAGTAAAACGAATTACGTTCATTGCATGCTATCTTGGAGAGGCGAAAGCATTCATAGAGGAACTTCAATTAAAATTAGCGAATGAAGGTATATATACCGAGATAGCCGCTTATAAAGCCTATTTGGTTATTGATAGCTCAGGACATCGTTGGGTTGATTTAGGCGAAAAAGATGGATTGGTAGAAGCAGGAAAACAAAAGATCGTAATGGGCTGGGAAAACGGCCCTCAGGGCACGCCACCAAAACAGGTTGTTTTGGTTGATACTGATGAAATTAACCCTCATTACGTAGATGAGCTATCCGAAGAGGGTGAGGAGGATGCTGAAATAATCCCCAGTCAAGTAGATGATTTAGAACATATGTCTTTAAAAAGAAATTTAAGCCTGTTTAAGCAAGAGGTTATTGTAACTCCTTCCTTAAAAAAAACTTTTGTATCCTCATATAAAAAGGGCTTTTAAAATTTGAGTTAAATAAGAAAAAATTAGAATTTCTGGGTTTCACACTGATCCTCTCAGGCAACAATAGCGGAAAATACATACTCCCCAACGTGGTGGGGGATCTCCAGAAAATGGGTATGGTTAATCAGGAGATCTTAAATCGTAAACTCTTCAGGATGACGCAGTCGGGTATGCGACGTAGACACTAACGAACAACCTTAAAACTCAAGAGAGTTATCGCATACGAAGAGCCCCATCCAAACGAATCACCTCACCATTTATCATTCCATTTTCAATGATATGCGCTACTAATGAAGCAAATTCCTCGGGCTTCCCAAATCGCTTGGGAAAAGTCATGGTTGCTATCAAATTGTCTTGTACCTCTTGTGGCATATTCAACAGCATAGGTGTAGCGATTAGTCCGGGAGCTATGGTATTTACGCGAATGGCAAGCTGAGCAAACTCGCGTGCAGCAGGAAGCGTCATCGCAACGACCCCGCCCTTGGAAGCACTGTATGCCGCCTGGCCAATTTGCCCTTCAAATGCCGCAATCGAGGCCGTGTTTATGATAACTCCTCTCTCCTGGGAATTACTTTCCAACTCCAAACTGCTCATTGCATGTGCTGCAACCCTCATTACATTGAAAGTGCCAATTAAATTTACATCGATAACCTGTTTAAAGGCGGCTAAAGGCATAGCGCCCTCTTTTCCAACAATACGCTTTGCTGGAGCAATTCCTGCACAATTAACACAAACTCTTGGAACTCCCAATTGCTCTATAGTCTGTTGCATTGCCTTTTCGACCGATTCATCGCTGGTTACGTCACAGCTTATAAATAAATCAGCTTCGTTCTGGTCGTCGATTTGCTTATCCCATGCCACAACTCGCATTCCACGCTTTTTAAGGTAGTGAACACTTTCCTTTCCCATACCTGAAGCACCACCTGTTATCAATGCGATTTGATTCGTAAAATTCACTATTATTCTCCATAATTTTTAGCCTGGCGGAGCGTAGCAGAACCCGGGAATTCTATATTTTTAGACCGGGTTTCGCTACGCTGCAGCCCCAGGCGGAATGAACTGGGGTTTGTTACATTTCAAGAGCTTGAGCCAAAATGACCAAGGTAGTAGAGATGTAAACAGGTCCTAAAAAAACTCTTTGCTCAATTGTTTGAATTCAGGAGTCCCCGCTTTTCTTAACCACTCAAAAAATACCATTTCAGAAGTAACCAAATGAATCCCTTCACTTTTCATTCGCTTCAGTCCATATTTCATATTTTGCTCACCACGACAACTTACTGCATCGACAACAACAAAAACATCAAATCCTGCTTGTTTCATTTCCAAGGCTGTTTGCAAAACACAAACATGCGTTTCAATGCCGATAAGGATTAATTGTTTTTTATTAAGCCGCTCTAATCGCTCCAAATATTTAGGCTCACCCATACAGGAAAAACTTACTTTATCTATACATTGTTGTTGATCAAAATACGAGTGAAATTGTTTCAGAGTTGAACCAAGACCTTGCGGATATTGTTCGCTAACCAAAATTGGCACGCCGATTTTTCTGGCTAATTTTAAGAGCCATTCACAGCGCACAATAAATGCTTCACTATTTAATACAGCTGGTGTTAATTTTTCTTGTACATCGACCAACAATAAAAGTGAATCCTCTTTGTTAAGTAACATCCTTATTCTCCTTGGCGAATCAATTTAAAGACTTATAAAAGCATACAGCCTGGATCTAAAACTGCAATCCAGGCTGTATGTATTAGCAGAAAAAACCGAGTAAAAACCTAAATCCCTGCTATATCAATTGTTCTCATTTTCACATCCATCTGCTTATTACCGCGTTGAATGGATACAGTTATTTGCTCGCCTACTTTTATTTCGGTAAGCATGTTATATAAGACATCGTAGTTAGGAACAGCATGTCCATTAAGTGCAACAATAATATCACCTAACTCGATACGTCCCCAAGCATCTCTGTGCGTACCTCGTAAATGAGCTTTATCCGCAGGTGTATTGTGTAAAACATCCGCAATTAATATCCCTTTACGTATACCTAATTGGCGAGCAACATTTGGAGGCACACTTTGGATACCTATACCAGACAATACAACTCGACCATTTTTAATAATTTGCGACACGATACGATCAATATCATCAGCAGGGACAGCAAATCCAATTCCGGCAGACGATCCTGAATTAGAATAAATCATCGTGTTCATACCAATTAACTGTCCCGCACTATTCAATAACGGACCACCTGAGTTACCGGGATTAATTGGTGTATCTGTCTGAATCATATTGCGAATTGTAACTCCGCCAATTCCAGGAACCTTTCTACCCAAGGCAGAAATTACCCCCTTAGATAAGCTATGATCCAGGCCAAAAGGATTACCAATAGCAATGGCCTTTTGTCCTACCATGAGCTCATGCAGATGTACTACTTCAAACGGTTTAAACTCTTTAAGTAGAGCCAAAGCTTGTGGCGATTCAATCTTTAATACAGCGATGTCTTTACGTGGTTCTGCACCAACAACCTTAGCCGGTACTGTCAAATTACCTAAAGTAATAGCTAACTTATCAGCCCCTTTGATGACATGATAATTAGTGACTATATAGCCACTGTTATTCCAAACAATTCCAGAGCCTGCGCCATCTGATACTTGTTTTTTCTGTAACGACCTGTTTGTTATTGTTGCCAGCCTGTGAACATAAACTACTTTAGGTGCGGCATCATGAAATACTTGCACTGTATTTTGTTCATCAGGAAGAAGAGAGTTTACACTTGCACTATGTCCTGGCAGAGCCAGAATAGAACATAACATAAATGTCATAAACCACAAATAACGATGTTTTGCCATCAATATATCTCCATCAATTAGCTCAGAATCTTGCATTCCTGCAAAAAAATGCAAAATGAATTGTAATATAAACAACCATAAATGTCACTAAATGAATGATGAGAATAATTTTCAAGCAAATGTCATGGAATGATGTCTCTCCTCTTCTTTCTCTTTTTCTTCATTGCTATCGTGTACTTCATCCAGATGGGTTACAGATACCTTCGCATCTTTAATTTCCTGATTTTCTTGTTTCTTAGCTGGTGGATTATTTATTTCATTTTGTATTTTATCTACCTCACTACGCGCCACATGCTCAACTCGCGTTTGAATCAACGAAATTCCAGGACTTACTCCAAAATATTGCATCAAAAATTGTATTGGTATCATCAACATATCTTTAAAAGTCATTGATGAAGCTTCCATGGCCTTGACAGCTATAATTTCTGTATTATCAATATGACGCAAATATACTTTTTCCAATAGTGCTGAATGCTGTTTATATACATTATCCAAACTGTCATTCCGAGCTTTTTCTTGGTTCAAAAGAAATTTTTGAAAATCAGTATGCGCATCCCATAGAGTAGCTCTCCTTTCTTGTAATTGCTTGAGTTCAGTATCATAAAATGCAATCTCGCGATCAATTTCCTCTCTTAGGCGATCGCATGCAATTTTGCGCTCAGATGAGATCTCCCCACTAACTATAGAGTCTGATTCTTTTATAATGGCTTTGGCATAACGCTCAATCAATTCTTTTTTTTTGATTAAAATCTCCTCTATTTTAGTATCTATGTACTTAATTGCATCTTTATTAGCCCCAAGAACCTGGTAATGAGAATCAAACCGTTTCTCACTTTGCATTTGGGTACGCATTTTTTCTAATTCTTTAACTTCCTGAGATAAGGCCCTGCTTTGTGCCGTATCATTTAATTGCTTGTCTCTACTCAACAGAATTTGTCTAATGAATGCAGCCAAAACAACAACTGTTCCCAATACTGCAGCACAAATAAGCGCTATACTGACTGGCTCCATAATCAACTCCTAGAATGAGACAAATGAATCAATTGAGTGTGAATTTCAATAGCAAAATACTGACTAAAAGTTTGATATGAATCAATCGATGGCCATTGAGCAGGTATACTCGACATACGACTCATCGCTGCCGAGTAAATTGGAATATAGTTCTCTTTAATAAAAGGTTTTATATCCGTCAAATTAGAGAAGTTCCTCACCAAAGCAGTAGCATTTTCTTCCAAATGCGATAATTCTACTTTTTCAATAACATCAGACAAATCTTCTTGGCCCTCAAGTGATTCTTTGATCCAATCGAGTAGAGCAGCACGAGGCTTAATGAGCAATAATTGATGACTTGTTTCTATTGAAGGTTCCATCAACACAATATGGTTGTGCAATTCAAATTTAAAACAACAAAGAAAATCAAGAAAATTGGTTTCTATTTCGTTACGTGCTTTATCACCTAACCAACGACAAATTTCGTGGCGAAACATTTTTGAAAAATGTTTTTCTATTTCATCCAAGGTTGCATCATCTGAATTTTGTTTTTGCAATACATAAGCAGTATTATCAATTTGTAACAATCTAAGATCTGGTAGTTTTGTATCAGGTAGTTGTGAGGCAAGAAATGATAAAAAAACAGCTGTAGGTTTTAATATCACTATTTCATGTTGGCTATGGCGCATAATCCCTCCTTGATTTGTACCTAAATCTCTCACCAACAGATTTACAGCACACGCTTAATCCATTGAATCTGCGCATTCACTTAAGATCTTTTTTGTCTTGTAACATTCAACCCGCTTTACGAAAAAATCTTAAAAACTCACTGCTTCAATATAATAAGCCGTCGCTACAATCTTTAGCAAAATGATTCAGCTTGATTTGACCCATCCTGAGTACTACAGACACCCTAATTAAAACGATAGACCATATATCGGCACTTCGCGAGCCACCTTTAATTTTTTCTTAATATTGACCTTGATCCGTTCTTTTTTTACAGTACCTCACAATGAAACATTAAAGTACTACAAAAGTGGATAAACAAAATTTATATAAACAATTTAGTAAGCCATTACTGAACTGGTTTGCTCTTTATGGACGTAAAAACCTGCCGTGGCAATTGCCTCGTACACCCTACAGGGTATGGATTTCCGAGATTATGCTCCAACAAACACAAGTTCAAACTGTTATCCCTTATTTCGAACGTTTTATGCAACAATTTCCTAGCATAAGTGATTTAGCTCAATCACATGAAGATGAAGTACTTTCTTTATGGTCAGGACTTGGTTATTACAGCCGCGCTAGAAATCTTCATCAAACTGCAAAAAAAGTGATGCAAAACCATGGCGGTGTTTTACCCGATAATTATCAATTATTAAATGAATTACCAGGGATTGGCCCTTCTACTGCAGCAGCCATTGTGTCACAAGCCTTTAATCAACCTGTTGCTATTCTTGATGGGAATGTAAAACGAGTACTGACGCGCTTTTTCAGCATTAAGGGTTATCCCGAACAAGCACAAATAAAAAAAAGACTATGGGAACTAGCTAACTCATGTATGCCTCAAGAACACTGTGCTGATTACACTCAAGCGATTATGGATTTAGGTGCAATGTGTTGTACCCCTAAAAATCCAAATTGCCTTAATTGCCCTTTACAGAATAGCTGCCTGGCATTTAAACATGAGGAACAACATCTCTATCCAACCAAAAAAATAAAAAAACCATTACCTACCCAATACCAACAATTGCTCGTCTTATACAATGAACAAGGCCACATCTATTTAGAAAAAAGACCTCCTGTCGGACTATGGGGAGGGTTATGGTGTTTGCCCAATCTGAATGAAGGAGATTCTCCACTTGATTTTATTCGTTTGAACTATGACTTATCAGGAGAAACACCCCGAAAACTGATTGCTTTTAAACATCGTTTCAGCCATTTTCATTTGGAAATCAATGCATTAAGTATAAAAACTAAAGTCTTAGGTAAAATGTTGTATGAAAAACAAGGCAAGTGGTTTGCAAAAGAAGAAATAAACTCTTTGGGACTAGCTCAGCCTACCAGTAAAATATTGTCTTTTCATTACAATATGTTCGTTTAATGCGCTTTATGGTATAACGATGTCATTTTTTTGTTGCATGACTTTTTTTAATGAAAAAATTTATTCAATCCACTGCTACTTTAAATAATTTGGTCCAGTATATTCAAAATGTAGGAGTTTCATTAAAAACTTCTTCAAGCCTAAAGAAAACAGTTGGTAAACAGAGTGACGATCCACTTACGATAGAACAGCAAAAATTCCAACAAAATCGGGCAGCAAAAATAATTCAGCATGCATATCGCAGCCATAAAGTGAAACAAAAAATAGGGGAGAATCCTTATAATTTTTATTTATCAATGATGAATGAAGAGGAAAAACAACGCATCCCCGCCCATATCTTATTTGGAAGCCACATAGCCGAAGTCAGATCCGATTCAGTACATCGAATAAATAATCCTTATATTCACTCCGAAGCAAGATATCATCGAGACGATGATTTATCTGGAATCTTATTGGATAATTTAATTGACTCATTCAACATTAGTAAAACATCACGGACAGCAAATGACTATATACCAGTAACCTTGCTCGATAATGCTCCTGTTGACGAAATTGCCAGACGTTATTTCCCCAAAATAGAACCACAACCCCAAATTATTAAAGATGCAATGCATTCTATTGCATTGGTTGCCGTACCCAATAACAATCCTAGTTCCGATGAAATAAAGGGGATTCTCAGTGTTTGTGGCTTAGTTGCAAGCCCTTGGGAAATTGCAATCAATGTTAAAAATACACCCTATCCTCTTATAAAACCAGAGAAAATCAACTCAGCGCTCAATCTAGTTACTACGAAAGAAGCATTATTAAAAAGTAAATCATTTAATAAGCTTAGTTTAATTGCTAATAGCTCAGAACATTCAACCAACAAATTAGCTAAAGGACTAAAACAATTATTAATCGATCTTCCTGAATTAAATCAAAATGCGATTCAACGTATTGGGCTTATGCTCAATATAACCTGTCTTTTTTATGAAAATAATTATCCAAAATTTGCTTTCTTTCTTTATACAATCATCCATGAAATCAGTTTGGGTTTATTACAACAAAACGACATTAGACATTTAGAAAAAGATTATTCCAGATTCATGCACGAAACAGCAAAGGTATTACTGCATACATTAGGACTAGAAAAGGAACAATTAACAAAGACAACCTTTTTTGCTTCACTTGCAATGTCAGGAACCAATGCATATGTGATTGCCATGCATTTGGCCCAGAAAATGAAAACTAAAGACGATAAACAACCGACAATTAAAGTATACGGAACAGCATATTATGAGTTTGAACATATTACGAAAGAGGCCGAATCCTCCGATCCAGATGTGTTGGTAATCTCCGCTGGTCCAATTGTTAACGAACAAGGTATTATTCCAGGCATTGATATTAATCAGTTAGTAAAACACCAATTTATTGATAGCAAACGAGATAAAGCTCTCACCGTTATTGTTGATGCTACTACTGCCTTGTATAAAAATTTGCATTTAGACCCTGCGGTTCGAGCTCTTGTTATAGAGGGAAAACTATCGATAATCATCCATGAAAGCCACCAAAAATTTGGTCTCTTTCATACAGACCAGGCTCAATGTGGAAAAGTATATGGACTATGCGCAAAAGAAAGCTATGCAGAGGAACTAATTAAAGAATTACACAAAAATGCACAGAATGATTTTAATCATCACGTCGATCTGCGCATAGGTGCTTATATAAGTATGAATTGCAGCCAAATTTTAGAAGAAATAAAACACCAGCATTTTGCTAATGGTGCGCTTTTAAGAAATATGCTCGCACAGGCTCGATTAATAGATACCAAAGTAATCGAACATCCAGATATGCTCTCCAACGCTAACGAGCTATATTTTGTAAATTTTGATCCCCAAAAATCCAAATCATTTGAAGAATCAGTCCAGGAACACATTGAACCTAGAGATAGTTTCGGGCATTTTTGTACAACCCAATCCTTGATAAGTGATTTCATAAACTCTGAAGAAATGATGCAAACTCGGATTAGTGCTGATGCTTCAGATACCATTGATACATTAATCCAGATATCACAATTATACTTGTCAAATTATTACACAAAGGACGAGCTGTTAGAAATCCTAATCCAGAATGCTGTAAAATCCGATTCTTTATCATACGACGAGCAAATTATTTCACTCGCCCTGCTCAATAATATAATAGATCACATTCCTATTGATTCACACATCATGCATCAAAACTTAATTGCGCTTTTTGCTTCGATAAAGTGCATACGTGAACAATGCTTCTTGTTAAAAGACCGTCAATATATAACAAAGGTAGATAGTTATTTATTCAAGTTACAAGACAAGATTATTACCACCTTTAAACCGGTACACCCGCAAGATTTCATCCAATCCATTCAAAAAAAGTACCCGCAGGGGAACTCATCCGCCTCGATGGCTCCACAATTAAAGTTAGATGACGAAAACTCGAGAAATAAAAATGGATTACTATTTTTCGATTTCTCAATCTCAAATTATTTTTCTCAATCTTCTAAAAAGTCAAATGACGATATATTCGAACCCAAAACTACGCAGTTTTAAACCGCCTAGCATGGGTACAGCTCTGCGAAGCCCGGGCTAATATCTTTAACTTAACGAACCGCCCCTGGCGAGTATTCGAATTGCTTCTTTTGCATCAGGCTGCCCTAGATTGGCAGCAGCATTGATCCAAAACCAGGCTTTTTTTCGATCTTCAACTACTCCTTTACCATAGTAGTACATATAACCTACAGCATACTGAGCATCAGGCTGGCCTTTTTGAGCTAATGGTTTTAAGCGAATAAACGCCTTGCGGTACTCCTCGAGTCTGAAATTATCAATTCCTTCTCGCAAATTGATCCCATTACTCATAGTACACCCGGCAAGATTAGAAATAAAAATTACAACGAGTAATAGATTAAATAAACGTCTCATAAATTTTTATTCCCCTTCCAAAGGCTTTGCTACTGGTTCAAAGATTAATTCATTTTTGGGTAAACTTAAACTCTCTAAAGCACCATTGCGTTCAACCAAAATTCCAGACGCCATAATGCGTTTAATCACTGCGCCGCCAGGAATTGTATCACCCAATTTATAAGTATTTTCCTCTCCATCAGCAGAACGAATGATTACTTGAGAATCATTTATCTGATTAGCAAACAAAATGCCTACTAAAGTAACATTCAGCATTGATTTCTTAATAGTGGATAAATTATCAGAAACATAAACGCCAAATAAAGAAGAATGTAAAATAGCATCAAAAGAATTTTGGTTTGATATCACCGGCATCTCATTTGTTGTTTCAAGATCTGTCTCGATATGCACAGGGGAAAATAGCAATGTAGCGTATTCAGTAATAATCAATATGGAAAAAAGCGAAATTAAGGCGATAATAATCCATTGTGCGTATTTTGCTGAAAATAAAGCGTGAATATCAAATTTCATTGTCAAAACGCCCCTGAAGTATAAACTTGCCTAGACCTAGACTCCTTGCCTTGCTTTGGAGAAGTAGAACTTGCCTATATATAGAACCCCCACTAGAATATCCTACATAAACCGCTCTGAAAAGATCGCCCTTCCATAAAAAAGCCTCTTTCCAAAATCACTGAGGGGAATGAAATGCCAGGAGATGCAGAGCGAAAAACAGGGGTGTACACATCAGTACATGAGGATTCGAACACTGCATCGACGAAACCACTCTCCTCCTCAATCGAGTTTGAACAGAGGCCAAAGGATGAAGGTATCGATATAAAAAATTTATAGCTCTAAGGATAGTCCAATGAAAAAGAATCACTTTGAAACTCGAGCCATTCATGCGGGGCAGAAACCTTGCCCAAGTACTGGTGCAGTCATGACACCTATATATGCAACATCAACCTACAAACAAATTGCACCGGGCGAACATCTTGGTTATGAATATTCTCGTACGCATAACCCTACTCGGGGAGCCTATGAAGGATGTATTGCCAGTTTAGAGTCTGGAGAGCGGGGTTTTGCTTTTGCTTCTGGAATGGCTGCAATTAATACAGTTGTTGATTTATTGGATGCCGGAGATCATGTTGTTGCGATGGATGATCTTTATGGAGGCACTTTTCGTTTATTTGACAAGGTCAAAACGCGTACATCCGGGTTATCCTTTTCTTTTGTAGACATGACTGATACACGCAATATAGAAGCTGCGATTACCCCAAAAACACGAATGCTTTGGGTAGAAACACCTTCAAATCCCATGCTAAAACTAGCCAATTTACGTGAAATAGCAACGATAGCAAAACGCCATAATCTCATCGCAGTTGCAGACAACACTTTTGCAACTCCTTGGATTCAGAGACCTATTGAATTAGGATTTGACATTGTACTGCATTCGGCAACTAAATACCTCAATGGTCATTCAGACGTAGTCAGTGGCGTTGTGGTTGTTGGTGACGATCCAAATTTAGCGGAAAAAATTGCTTTTCTCCATAACTCCTGTGGCGGAATTGCAGGTCCATTTGACAGTTTTCTGGTTTTAAGAAGTTTAAAAACCCTATCATTGCGTATGGAGCGACATTGTGAAAACGCGCATCATTTAGCAAATTGGCTAAGTCATCAGTCCAGAGTAAAAAAGGTCATTTATCCTGGCCTTGCAAGCCATCCTCAACATGAGTTAGCTAAAGAACAAATGTATGGGTTTGGCGGCATGATTTCCATGGTAATTGATGGTGGTATTGACGCTGCCAAACGCTTTCTTGCTCGCTGTGAATTATTTACTCTGGCCGAAAGCCTGGGCGGTGTAGAAAGCTTAATCGAGCATCCAGCAATCATGACACATGCATCGATACCCCCAGAAAAACGTAAAGCCTTAGGAATAGAAGACGGATTTATCCGGCTCTCAGTGGGTATAGAACATGTGGAGGATTTACAAGCCGATCTGGAATATGCACTGGCATATTAAATTTTAATTGGGTAGCCTGGGCGCAGCGGATCCCGGGTTTAACTGAACCTAGTATTCCCCGGGTTCCGCTGCACTGCACACAGGCTACAATACACCCGGAATACAAAAGTAACATAGGAAAAATAGATGCAGACGTTACAAACTATAATAGAGCAAGGTTTTGAACAACGCCAAACATTATCAATTGATAGTGCTCCTCCGGAACTCATCACGGCCGTTAATGAAGTGCTTTCTTGTTTGGACAGCGGCCAATATCGAGTTGCTGAAAAAATAAATAATGAATGGGTCGTACATCAATGGATAAAAAAAGCGGTTCTTTTATCTTTCAGACTTTACCCCAATCAAGTAATTGACTCAGGTTTTTGTCAGTTTTATGACAAAGTACCGCTTAAATATAATAACTATACTGAAGAGCAATTTAAGCAAACAGGGGTACGTGTAGTACCGCATGCCATGGTCCGCAAAGGAGCATACATTGCAAAAAACTGTGTTTTAATGCCCTCTTATGTCAATGTAGGTGCATATATCGATGAAGGAGTAATGGTGGATACCTGGGCAACCGTGGGTTCTTGTGCTCAAATCGGTAAAAACGTTCATCTTTCAGGTGGAGTAGGCATAGGTGGGGTACTAGAACCCTTGCAAGCTAACCCCACAATTATCGAAGACAATTGCTTTATCGGCGCCCGCTCAGAGGTAGTTGAAGGAGTCATCGTGGAGCGAAACTCGGTCTTATCTATGGGTGTTTATTTAGGACAAAGTACCAAAATATACAATCGTCTTACTGGAGAAATTACGTATGGTCGTATTCCGGAAGGATCTGTGGTAGTGGCCGGTAGTTTGCCCAGTGAAGATAAAAGCTACAGTTTGTATTGTGCGGTCATTGTGAAACAGGTAGATGAAAAGACCCGAGCGAAAGTAAGCATAAATGAACTATTGAGAGCTAACTAGCATATGATTGAGCCGAAAAGAATGGTAACCGATTTAGAGGAAATCGTGGCAAAGCTTGTTAGCTTTCCATCGATTACCCCCGAGGATGCAGGGTGCCAAGAATTTATGATCCAATTTTTGGAGCAAGCAGGATTTACTTGTCAGCGTATGAATAAGGGGTCTGTATCCAACTTCTTCGCATCTTATGGAAAATCTGGACCTTTGCTAGTATTTGCGGGACATACGGATGTGGTTCCTGTTGGTGATATAGCAAAATGGTTTTCTGATCCGTTTGTGACCCAGAATAAAAACGGAATGCTCTACGGACGGGGTGTTGCCGACATGAAAGGAAGCCTGGCTTGCATGTTGCTGATGGCGCAACGATTTATTAAAACCTATCCGAAATTTCAAGGAAAATTAGGCTTTCTTATTACTAGTGGTGAGGAAGGTGATGATTATGATATGGGCACCCCTTATGTCATGCAGCTCTTGCAAAATCAGGGTATTCACATTGATTATTGCATTGTTGGTGAACCTTCTAGCAGTCAGAAAGTAGGCGATGTGATTAAAATTGGGCGACGAGGTTCATTAAGCGCCAAAATTAGGTTACATGGAAAACAAGGTCATGTTGCTTACCCACATTTGGCTGACAATCCAATCCATAAAATTAGCCCCGCATTAGCGAAACTGACCACTACACTTTGGGATCAAGGTAATAATCATTTCCCACCAACATCCATGCAAATTACTCACCTTCAATCAGGAGGGCATGCTGCAAATATAATTCCTGGGGATCTGATTTTACATCTTAATTTTAGATACTCAACAGAGCAAACACACGGCGCCTTAAAAGAAAAAGTAGTTGCTGCTTTTCATGAGCACGCTCTCAATCCTGTCATTGAATGGCGTCTCAGTGGCGAGCCTTTCTTGACAGCTCAAGGCGCTTTATTAGACAGTTGTAAGCAAGCAATCATCGAACTTACTGGAAATGCACCCGAGCTTTCTACCAGTGGCGGAACATCTGATGGTCGCTTTATCGCACCCTATGGCGTTGAAGTAGTAGAGCTTGGCCCTGTTAATGCCACGATCCATCAAGTGAATGAATGTGTCTCTTTAAATGATCTGCGCTTATTAGAACATTTATATTTTTCAATTTGTGAAAAATTGTTAATTAATTAGGATCTATTTTCATTGCGCGAGTTTGTACTCAAGTGGTCTATACTTTGAGAAAAGCAATTGAATTTATTGTAGTTTCGTTGTTTTCATAACCTGGGTGCAGCGTAGCAGAACCCAGGAGTTCATTAACGAAACCCGGGGATTGCTATGCTGCACCCAGGCTAGAATTTAAATGGCACTATAAGGAGAGACAAGCATGAACGGTTGCAAATTAAGCCCTGTAGCTCTAGGTCTTGCATTTGGGGTTCTCTGGGGTATATCTATTTTGGTAATGGGATTACTCGCCTATTATTATACCTATGGTCATGGTTTTGTAATTGCAATGGGTTCTTTATATCCTGGATATGCGCCTTCAATCCTGGGAAGTTTATTAGGCGGTGTTATAGGTTTTATTGACGCATTCATCACAGGCTTTATTATCGCCTGGTTATACAATGTATTTTGTTGCTGCAAATGCATGTGCTGCGACAAGAAAAAGAATGAAGAAGTTAAATAGCGCTAAATAGTCTAGCCTTGGCATAGTTGCGTACCGTAATCCCAGAGAAACGGTGCAAAAGAGTAAGGCAGAAAACCCGGGTTCCGCTGCGCTTCCCCCAGGCTAGATATACTTATTTTAGTTTACAACATGCCATGTGCCATCTGGCTGACGACATGCACTACCACGTAATGTTTGTGGCCTACCATCAATAATTGCCTTAGTTAGATACTCACGGCAAGGCAAATGCTCGCGATAATAAGTACGAGTGGGTTGCACTGTATAGCTATTTCCAGTGTCTGGATTTGACCAATGAACTGATCTGCCGGTGGGTGCCGTTTCTAAAGCACGTTGCATTTCCATTCTATCCACTTTATCCATATATTTGCCAATTTGACCACCTAAATATGCACCAGCAATAGCACCACCTGCTGTTGCTGCCAATTTAGCTGCTGGGCCACCTCCAAATTGACTTCCAATTAATCCGCCAATAACCCCACCTGAGATAGTACCGACATCTTGATGATTCATTGATGCACAACCAACTAATAATAAAGACAAAGATGCAACAGCAATTTTTTTCATAACATATCACCCAATTTAAAGGTTATAGAAATCGGTTGTAATTCTATCATCACGTTCAGTTATTATCCATAGCTAAATTGGCCCTGGACGAACCGAGGTCAAACCTGGGTTAAGGCCCTTAGGACCGGTACTCAGCCTACATTATTATTCTTAGTCGTGGCGCACTCGCTCAGAGATTTGACACAATAACTCATATCCGGAAGTACCTGCAGCTTTGGCGACTCGCTCAACCAAAATATGTGTCCCCCAAAGCTCAACAGGTGCCCCAGGTTGTACTTCTGAATGATCGGTCAAATCCACAGCAAGCATATCCATTGATACTCGTCCTACAATAGGCACTTCTTTGCCTTGGACCCAAACGGGTGTATTTGCCGCTATATGGCGTGGATAACCATCACCATAACCAGCAGCAACAATACCAATAATCGAAGGTTTTTCGCTTTTCCAAATCCCACCATACCCAACTTGGGCAAACGGAGGATTATGATAAACAGCACTAATTGCTGAAACAAAACGCATTACAGGAAGTAAACCCAAATCAATCGCAGTCTGATTAGTGAAAGGAGATACACCATAAAGCATGATACCAGGTCTGACAACATCGGCGTGAGTCTGTGGAAACGAAATAATAGCAGCCGAATTGGCTATACTGCGTTGACTAAATCCAGCGACCGAAATACTTTCAAATAAAGCAATTTGTTGGTAATTCTCAATACGTTCTGGCTCATCTGCACAAGCTAAATGAGTCATCAAGCCAATTTCTTTATCCACCCAAGGACATGACTGTAAGGCATCCATGACTTCTTGCAGCTCATGCGTTTTAAAACCCAGGCGATGCATGCCCGTATTCACTTTAACCCAAAGTTTAATGGGTCTATCTAAAGGGGTATTTAATAACCATTGTACTTGGTGCGGTTGATGAATTACACAACCAAATTGATGCTGAGCCACTACCTTAAACTCGTCAGGACTAAATACACCTTGAAAAAGAATGCAATGAGTTCGAATTCCTATTTTACGAAGAACCAGGGCTTCTTCAATACACGCTACACCAAAAGCATCAACATGTCCTTCCAATATTGGCGCGACAACATGTACACCACAGCCATAGGCATTGGCTTTAACCATAGCAATTATTTTCTTGCCTGGAGCAAAGCGTCTTATCCGCGCTAAATTATGGTGTAATGCATTGGGATCTATCACCAACCTGGTAGGTCTGGACATCTTAATCTACCCCTTGATAACCATTGTAAGCTAAATCTTCAAAACGAGTGTATTTACCAATAAAGGCAACACGTACCTTACCAATAGGTCCATTTCTTTGTTTCGCTACAATTATTTCTGCTGTTCCTTTATCAGGACTGTCTTCATTATAGACTTCATCTCGATAAATAAAACAAATTAAATCGGCATCTTGCTCAATTGCTCCAGATTCACGTAAATCTGACATGACGGGACGTTTATCTGCGCGTTGCTCCAAACTTCGGTTCAACTGGGATAAAGCAATCACTGGTACCTGTAACTCTTTAGCCAGCGATTTAAGGCTGCGTGAAATTTCAGAAATTTCAGCCGTTCTGTTATCAGCACCAAAACCTGGTACTTTCATTAATTGTAAATAATCCACCACAATTAGACCAAGATTTCCATGATCCTTGGCCAACCGCCGGGCTCGTGCACGCATTTCACCAGGACTTAACGCGGGAGTATCATCGATAAATAAAGGAGCTTCCGAAAGCATATGCACCGCAGAGGTGACACGCGGCCAATCATCATCATCCAGTTTACCTGTTCTAATTTTATGCTGATCAATGCGTCCTAAAGAAGACATCATCCTCATTGCCAAAGAATCTGAGGGCATTTCCATAGAAAAAACGAGTACGGGTTTTCCAGATTTAATTGCAGCATGTTCTGCCATATTCATAACTAAAGTTGTTTTACCCATAGAGGGTCGACCTGCAACAATAACTAAATCAGAAGGCTGCAATCCTGAGGTCATTTCATCTAAATCAGACAAGCCCGTAGCAAGTCCAGTAATGGCATCGCCGTTATGATAAAGTGCATCAATTTTTTCCACTGCACGAACCAAAACTGATTTTATATTTTCAGGTCCGCCATCGCCAGCTGTTTGTTCGCCGATAGCAAAAACTCTGGTTTCGGCCATATCAAGTAGCTCAGGGACTTGCCTGCCCCCAGGATTATATGCCGAATCAGCAATCTCAGTGGCCACAGCAATAAGCTGTCTTTGCACTGACTTTTCTCGAACTATATCAGCATAAGCAGATACGTTTGCAACGCTGGGGGTATTATTAGCCAGTTCAAATAAATAGGCTTCACCTCCTGCGTCATCCAATTCGTTGTGAGACTTTAATGCATCAAGAAGAGTCACTACATCAAAAGGTTGATCTCTTTTTACCAAAGAAGAAATTGCTCGAAATAAAATTCGATGCTCAGTGCGATAAAAATCTGCTTCACATAATTTATTGCTGACTTTATCCCAAACTTCATTGTCCAACATTAATCCACCAATGATGGATTGTTCTGCTTCCACTGAATGAGGTGGGCGCTTTAAAGGATCAACTGTCTTTTTGGAGTTTTGCAGATCATACATGGTAGTGACGTAATGAGAATTTGGAACGATGCTTATTGTAATGATCTTTTAAATGGATGTCACCCCGAACAACCGGGCAAAAATCATACTTTCATTGAATTACATCTTTTTTTGTCATTCCCACCTACGCGGGAATGACAAAAAATAAATTTTGTTTGCCAATTATTGCTTTTGCCAAACTTGAGTACGACCTAATAAAGAAATACCTACATATCCTCGAACCAAGAGTTTATTGCCTTGGACAGTGAGCTTGGCACGATAGACTTTACCTGACTTGGGATCTAATATTGACCCGCCGCCCCATTCATTATCGCCTTCGTTTTTCAATCCCCACATAAACTGCAATCCTTGGATTTTCTTACCTTTAAATCCACCAGGACATTTCTCACAAATACCAGTATCACCTGGTTGAGGAAATACCTTGTTAATAACTGCGTTTAATGTGCCTCCAGACTCACTAATGGTAACAACCGCTCTTTTCTTACCTGTTTTATCATCAATTGTTACCCAGGTACCTACCGGTGCTTGAGATGCGGCAAGTGCTGCAGGCAAATAAATTACGGCAACAAAAAAACCACAAGCTAGCTTCCATAAGTTCATATTTTTCTCCATGTTTACAATCATTTATAGCTTATGCCATGATCGAAAACTATGCCAGTTCTAAATAGAATATATTTCTATATTGAGTGTTTATGTTGGATAAAATAAAGCACCTTAGCCAAGGAGCAGTGCTGCAGAACCCAGTTTTTGGACATGAGCGATCATCTCAATCCTAAGTCATCTGCACTGCCCCAGGCATAAGAGGAATAACATCGACTCATATTTAGGTTAGCGGCATAAAAAATTGCTCTACATCCTCTTCACTTAAAGTCATTGCTTTAGCAGGATCAGCAGATAAAATACCTTCTACTAATAATCTCTTCTTCTCTTGCATCCCTAAAATGGCTTCCTCTACGGTGCCCGAAGTAATTAACTTATAGACAAATACTGGATTTTCCTGGCCTATGCGATGTGTTCGATCGGTCGCTTGATCTTCTACTGCTGGATTCCACCAGGGATCATAATGAATTACTGTGTCAGCACGCGTTAAGTTAAGTCCAGTACCTCCTGCTTTCAAGCTGATAAGGAAAACAGGCGTTTTTCCTTCTTGAAATTTTTCCACCATTGCTTGCCGATGTACCGTCTGGCCTGTTAACTTTAAGTAATCATAATTTCGTGTACGCAATTCTTCTTCAATTAATTGCAACATCGAAGTAAATTGTGAAAAAACCAAAACGCGTCTTCCCTCGCCCACCAAATTCTCTAATAAATCCATTAGAGCCTCGAGCTTTGCAGAAGTTCCATAGGCTATTTCTGCCTCTGGTAATGATAATAACCTGGGATCACAACAAACTTGGCGTAATTTCAGCAGTGCATCCAGAAGAAGAATATGGCTTTTACCTAATCCTTGTTTGGCAATGGCATCACGAACTTTTTTCTCCATACTCATACGAATCGCTTCATAAAGATCCCGCTGGGGGCCAAGAATCTCTATAGTACGGGTCATTTCTGTTTTTGGAGGCAATTCACGAGCCACCTGATTTTTGGTTCTTCTCAATATGAAAGGTTGTACTCTTTTAGTTAATACTTCTCGCCTACCCAAATCTGCATATTTCTCAATAGGAGTTCTGAACCAAAGCCTAAATTGTTTTGCATCGCCAAGTAAACCAGGCATTAGGAAATGAAATAAAGACCATAACTCACCCAAATGATTTTCCAAAGGTGTACCGGTCAAACATAAACGATGGTTAGCATGTAGCTGCTGGATAATTTGCGTCGTTTTAGTGCGCGCGTTTTTTATAAATTGTGCTTCATCCAATATAAGGTAATAAAAAGAATAAGCTATAAACTTATCTTTATCACGTTGTATTAATCCATAAGTAGAAACAACAATATCATAGTCATCAAAATTATCCTGATGACGTTCCGAACCATGATAAATTAAAACCTTTAATTGGGGAGTAAAACGTTTTGCTTCAGCCTGCCAATTTCCAACAAGACTGGTTGGAGCAACAATTAAAGTGGCTGTTTTTATACGACCTTGTTCCTTTTCATATTGTAAATGAGCCAAGGTTTGTACTGTTTTACCCAAGCCCATATCATCGGCGAGAATTCCACTAAAATGACTTGTTCGCAAAAATTGCAACCAATTCAATCCATCGCGTTGATAATCCCGCAAATGAGCATCTAATCCGGCGGGAGGTTGAACTTCAGGAATCTGAGTTAATTGAGAAAGTTGTCTTATTTGCTCTCTTAAGGTTTCCGCTCCTTGCCAACGTGTTTTAGTTGCGGCAATAGCTAATTCTGCCTCTCGCATGAGAATAAGTTGATATTTATTAATTTGTACCTGTTGGTTTTCATCTATATGACGCAAGCCAAATTGCAGCAGCAAACGAACTAAAGGCTTAATTCGTCCCATTTCTAACTGCAAGGCCCTGCCATCATGCAAGGGTAGTTTAACTAATTGGGTATCCGGCAGATTATCTAAATCGTTACCACTGTAACGATGAATCAAATCGGCTACCAAAGGTACAATACTGACTGGTTTACCCTCAACCAAAATTCCCAATTGGTATGAGAAAAAATCGGTTGTATTTTCATATAGATCTGAGTACCACTCTACATCATCAGCATGAACCACTTCTTGATACAAAGAACTAATGCACTCGACTTGCCAGTCACGACTTTTTAACTCTGGCACTAATTGGCTGTAAAGAAATTCCAAATCTGCCAAGACGTTAATATTCTGCAAAACAAAATCAAATTGTTTTACTTTTTCCCCTTGTTCATATTCCCAAGCTCTTGGCACTCTTAACCCAAGTATGTTTTGTACTTCTTCCCATTTTGATTTCTCAAAATCCCTATCACGTTTATATTCAATTAAAACTCCTTCCTGCTGGCAAACGACTGTATCACACTCTTCAGAAGCAGGGATCTTTAAACCTGCATAATCAAAAACAATCTGCGCGGTAAATAAGGCATGCAATTCTTCCTTGGTATCATAAAACCAGGAGGATTCTTTACCATGCTCACTTATGGCATCCAGGATGATAACTGGTACTGGGGTAACTTTTCGAACCTCGCGTTCTTTAAAAACTTGCGGCATGGGGAATTCAGGACATGTTTGAGCCATTTTATTAGCTAATAATTCGGTCTGATCGATTGGGATTGGTGGTGCTTCCAATAAATAGCCTAATTGCTTTATTGGATATGGGGTAATTAAACGCCCGATTTTGCTTTCAAAACAATTAAAATACCAACTTTCATCCAACAATAAAGGCTCTAGTACTTTTCCTTCATGCATTAATAACAAATTTTGACTGCCATTATGTGATAACACCCATTCACAGCTACCTTGAATAGGCTCGCTTAAGTGAATTGGTTCATCCTGATTTTGTATAAAAAAAGCTCTTCCAGTGGCAACAACCCTCTCTAATAATTCGCTGTTACGAATAATTAATGTATCAAACCAACCTGAAACACCGCATTTAAAGAGCAGCAGCGCTACCAGCTCATTATCATCATCAATAAAATGTTGCTTTTTGGAATCAGAAAGACTATTAAATGGAATCATTTTTCCATAGCCGCCACGTTTTAATAACTTGGCTAAAGCTAATTTAATAGCGACTCGATGCTCATAGCCATCAAGTCTTAGCTCTATGAGATAAACTAAATGATGCGTCACTTCAGGTGCTGTCACTACAGCCGCTTCTTGGGCTCGCAAATTTTTCAACCAGCTGTCGAGTCTTCTGTTTAATTTTGCACCAGATCCGGATTGGGAATTTCCTATTTCTCTATCACGCAAAGCAAAGAGACAAGCAGCAGCATGTTTACAATTATATTGATACGCACAAGTACAATGCGCTAATTTCTTTGGCCAAGCCTTCAAATCCATATGTACATCATAGATCTGACTTGAACTGCCTTTGACTCGTCCTTTTAACAATCCATCACTAAAACGAATATTGAGCACATGTCCATTTTCAAAATACTCTTGACCACGCAACAATATTTTGGCTTCAAAGACTTCTGGCATTTTTGAGAGTGCTTCATTTAACATAAATGTGTTTTTTACTGGACAAAGGATCTATTTTAGTCAATTTTTAAATTAATTAACAATTTTATCTTTAAATTAAAGATTCTTTGCATAAGGCTCTGTTGACAATTTGCCAGATTAAGACAAAATGATGAGAATTTAGAGCACCCGAAATACACAAAATATGTGAGAATCGAAGCGTGTGAAATCTCATCATTTTAACCAAGATGGTAGCGTTGTCAACAGACCCTGCTTTATCGAACATTGGGTCTTTTTAGAGTATATATAATGCAGAATAAGCTTGCTGTACTTATGGCACAAATCAATCCTACAGTAGGTGCCTTAACGTCCAACAGAGATAAAATTATAGAGATTATAAAAAGCAACCAAGAAGAGCACAATGTAATTCTCTTTCCTGAACTGGCTTTAACAGGTTATCCCCCAGAAGATTTACTTTTTCGCACGGAATTTCAAGAGGCAGTTAACGAGCATTTAAAACTAATACAAGCTGCAACAAAAGATAGCTATGTTCTGGTAGGGCATCCTGGTCGTAACCAAAAACAACTTTACAATAGTGTGAGTATTTTTCATATGGGGCAAAAAGTTGCTGAATATCACAAGCAAAATTTACCCAACTATGAAATTTTTGACGAGGCACGTTATTTTACTCCTGGCAAAAAAAATCCATGTATTCTGGATATAAATCACTACAAAGTGGGAGTATTGATTTGTGAAGATTTATGGCATCCAGGCCCCACCGAAGATTTGATAGAGAATGGAATTTCTGTTCTGCTCATTTTGAATGCATCTCCATTTGATTGCGGCAAATACCACAAAAGAGAATCGCTTTTAAAATTTTATGCAAAACGAGGTGTATCCATAATCTATGTGAACCAAATTGGTGGCCAGGATGAACTATTATTTGATGGCCAGTCATTAGCGATTGACTCACAAGGTACCGTTTGCGCTCGCGCCCCTGCATTTAAGGAAGATTTACGCACTGTTGAGATTCAAGGAAACTTAATTAAGGGTACTGTGTCTCCCCTTCTTAAGTTTGAACCATTAATCTATGACGCATTAGTTTGCGGTACTCGAGATTATGTAAATAAAAATCATTTTCCTGGGGTTCTGGTTGGACTTTCAGGTGGAATCGATTCGGCATTAACTTTAACTGTAGCAGTAGATGCTTTGGGAGCAGATCGAGTTCATGCCGTGCTTATGCCTTCGCGTTATACTGCGCCAATCAGTAATGAAGATGCATTAGCTCAAATAGAAAAATTGAATATATCGCACTCCATCCTATCGATTGAACCCGCTTTTAAAGCATTGATGACCACCTTAGAACCAGTATTTGCAGGACTATCTCCTGATACCACTGAAGAAAATATTCAAGCACGCATTCGTGGTTTATTAATTATGGCGTTGTCTAACAAGACAGGAAAAATGGTACTCACAACTTCGAATAAAAGTGAATCCGCTGTGGGCTACGCTACATTATATGGAGACATGGCCGGAGGATTTGCAGTATTAAAAGATGTACTTAAAACCCAGGTTTATGCGCTTGCACATTACCGCAATAGTCTCTCAGATATCATTCCTGAACGCGTTCTAACCCGTCCCCCATCAGCGGAATTAAGAGCAGATCAGACAGATCAGGATAGCTTGCCTGACTATGAGATATTAGATGCAATCATTGTTGCGTATATGGAACAGTACTGTACACCCGAAGAAATCATTAAACAGGGTTTTTCTGCAGAAACAGTAACGAAAGTGATTCAATTGATCAAGCGCAATGAATATAAACGCCGTCAATCGGCACCGGGAATTAAAATTAGCCCAACTGCTTTTGGAAAAGACTGGCGCTATCCAATCACCAATGGTTTTTAAAATGTGCAAATTGCGAAATTAAAATCATTATTCATTTGGCCCCGCGGTTTGCTCACACACCCGGGGCATAAATATTAACCATTAGTAAAAGATTTAGTTTCAACTATTGCTGATTGTTCCGCAGCAATTTTACGTTGTTGCCAAAAATTGGGTAATTGCGAAAGCGCTTCATATCTACTCTTGTCTAACTTGTTAGAAGTGTTTTCTGTAGTAGTATCTTTAACAACTTCTTCCTTAGATAAAGTAGGCTTTTGGGTAGTTATATTTTCTATTCGAGTTTTCATATGTTGCTCGATAAGCGCAAATTGCTTCAAGTTTATCCGGCCTTGACCCGGAGCTGTTTTTTTCATCTCATCAGCTGCTTCTGGCTTATGCTTTTTATTTTGCAATATCTGAGAAAACATACTATTCATTTTATCCAGTTTCGATGAAGCAATTGATTGAGCCGTGTTCAATTGCAATAAATATGCTTTTAATTGCAAGACATCTGCATCTTTAAATGCTCCTTTCTGAGTAGCCAACCAGGAATCCAGCTTGGGATAATCAGTTAATGAAATTTTATTTGCACTACCCATACTGTTAATCCACCAAAGGCTTGTCCCTTCTTTTTCTGTATGTCGTAAAACAAAAGTTGAAGTAACACCTTTTACAGCAAGATCTTCGTTAGTTAATGCAAGGTTTGTTTTGGGATTCTCTGGATTGATGAGTAATTGAACTTTAGCAAGGTATTCTTCTCTTGCTTTGAGGCATTCTCGTTTAATTTGTTTTAAATGCACAGAATTTAATTTTTCTATGTCTCGTTTTTCAAATGTGGCCAGCTTCTGTGACAACTCTTCACTCGGAGTCAGAGGATAGGCTTCTCCAGTTGCATCAACCCAAGAAAGATGCCATTGAGAATTTTTATAACTTAAAGTAAAAGCAACTTTATCTTGTTGTGTGGATTGCTCTTTTGCAGTGGCAAGATTATTAAAAACCACCACGTTTTCGACTGCTTGAAGTGCTTTTTGAAGTGCTGCTTGACGTTCAATTTCTCGATTTTTCTTGTCTTCCAATGTCGCCTTATATTGAGCCATAAAGCTATTAATCTCTATTAATACTTCTTCTTTAAGCTCCATAATAAATTTAGGGAGCTGATCGTCATCAACGACTTGATAGTCGGGGACCGCATCGATTAATTCAACAAAGAGGAAATAATTATAGGAGCTGTTTACATTCCATTCACCATCGCTAATCATGAGCTTTAACTCTTGCAATCGAGTATAAGCATCGGGGAAGTCTTTCATCACATTAATTGATTGTTCAATTTTTTCACCACGAGTTCTGGTGTACTGATATACCCAACCTGTTAGCCATGATTTCACGGGACGCTCATAATTCTTTTCTGCTCTTTGAGCAATAGCTACTATTTTTTTGCGTCCTTCTTCTGACTCATTTGCAATTATAGCTACTACTTGCTCAACAAATTCTTTGGGTATTTTCAATGATTTTTTTTTTGGCATTTTGAAACTCCTTTTCATGATGCAAAATTCATCATTACATTAATGTTTATTTTATACAAGTAGAAAATTATTATGCTAAATTGATCGCATGCGTATAGTCATGTTAATTTTTCTACATCGCGCTAAGTTATAACAATTGTCTATCCCTAAACATCATTCCATTAGCCGATAGCCTAGACTTGCATCTTCCGAAAGATAAAAAATGGACTCACTTTGGCTTTAAAAACTTTTGCTCTAATGAATGTATCGAGCATTCGCTTTTAATCCTTGTTGGTGTTGGCATCTCCTCTTGCAAAGTCTTCTTAAATAAGAAATGCCAATTGGAAGTATAGACTTTGTTCCAAATTTTGCCATCAGGACATTTCATCTTTTAAATTCATAGCAGTTTAATTGTTTCTGTCTATGAGGAAATTCCAGAATATCGCTGGCAAATTGAACGGAAATTACAACTTCTTTTTATAATTAAAAAGCATATCCATCACTCTCTTTTCCAAAAAATATGCGTCTCTAATACTTGCAAATTTAAAGTAACACGTTAACATGATTCGACAAAAAAAATAATAACAAAGGGATGTTATGAAATTTGCTTTTTTTTCAGCTACTTTATTATCAAGTGGTATTGCAGTAGCTGCAGTACCAGTCAATGGATGGTATTCCAGCGTATTTGGTGGATATACTCACATATCTGGAAACGTATCAAAATACCATTTGGGATTTCTGTTTGATGACGTCGCTTATGAGAATGGCTTTAACGCAGGGTTACGTTTAGGCTATCAAAGTAATCCTATCCGTTATGAATTAGAGTACACCTACTTACGAGCTAATACCAAAGACTTTGATGTTGATCTAATTGATCAAACTGGGGTATCAGGTAACACTAATGCCAACGTAGGTATGGCGAATATTTATTATGATTTTGCTGATGTCATCATGCCAACAATTTCTCCTTTCCTGGGAGTAGGGATTGGATATGCTTATATTAAGACTTCTTTGAACAGTACAGGTCCATTTGGAGCAGCCTCCTTTGGCGTCACAGAAGGTGCCTTTGCCTATCAGGGAACTGCTGGACTGACTTATAATTTTGCAGAAAATTGGGCATTGAATGCTTCCTATCGTTATTTAGCAACAGCCAGTAACGACGATTTTGGAAAGACGCTTCAAGTTCAGATGGGTAATGTCGGTATCGTTTATCGCTTTGATCAATGTAATTATAAGTAATTGAGACTTAAATCCAGAGCTTTTTAGGTTGGGTAAATTTTATCAAAATTACTCTTAAAGCCAAGGGCAAGCGTTCTTTCAATTGTGTCAACCTAAGGAAAATATTCCGACATCTAAAGTGTAGCAACTGTCGTGAAATAAAATTCAAGACAGTTGATTTTCCTGCTGTAATTTTTAACAATGGCATTCATAACAAAAAGTAATTTCCACATAAATGCAATTAAAGCAGCAATCATAAGTCCGTTGTTTTGGGATTATTAAAAATAAATAGCTCGACCAAAAACGCCTATGTAGACGCTTTCGTTATCTACTTTTTTTAACTTTTTATTTCTTGCCAGAAAGCGATATTAGCACCAGTTGGATCAGCAACAACGGCAAATAGGCCATAATCGCTAACTTTAGTAACCAGCACTTTAACCGTTGCACCATGTCTGATTGCTTTGGCCAATGTCTCTTCTATGTTTTCTACCAAAATATAACCCATCCAATGAGGTGGAATTTCATTTTGTTGATCTTTGGGTATTTCCCAAATCCCTCCCAACAACTGATCACCTGTACTCGTTCGAAATAAAGTGTAGATCATATCGCCTACTGCTTCTTCAGTATATTGCCAACCTAATACATGCCGATAAAACTCTTTTGCAGCTATAATGTTAGAGGTAGCTAATTCATTCCAACAAAATGCACCAAACTGTAATTTATTCATGATTGCTCTCCTTATTTATTTGCTGGATTCAGCAATAAAGGTACTCCTATTTGCTTGCCTTGATGGAGTAATCGTAAGAAGAAATGTAGAATTCCACAGCTTCCAACCATCAAATCCGCCGTAGCTATGTGAGGGTCTTCCGTTAACCAATAATATGCCCCTGTTTCGGTTTTTTGTCTCATTGCAAATAGAAATTTTGCTATAGATACAGCTCGTTCCAACCATTCTTCATCACCTAATACACGAAATGCTTCCAAATAAATATCTCCTAATCCACTTAAACCATGACACTGACTCAGATTAGGATAGCGCAAATTGGCAGGATGAATTTTTAATGTTTTACGAACTAAATCTGCATACTCTGTTTCACCTGTTAATTCATATAACCGTAAAAAAGTTAACGCAATTCCTGGACCACCATGACACCACCAGCGCCATCTAGCAGGATTTTTTATGCTGTAAGTCCATATTAATATAGAATCTCCATCTATTTTCTGATGGATTGCCTGTTGCTGTAGCCAATTTATCGCGCGTATAGTACTTGTCCATGCGGCATTGTCATTTTTTCGTCTAGAAAACTCAGCTAAAAAATAAGCCATACCTGAAACACCATGAGCAAAACCAGATAAAATTTCCCCAGACATTCCTGGTACACCTTCTGGCATAATCCAAGAACCATCAACACGCTGACTTGTAATTAAATAATCAGCACACTGTTCTACATTTTCTTGAAAGGATGGTATGCCCAAGCGATCGAAACAATACATTGCTGCTATTCCCTGACCTGCAGCACCGTGAGTGATATCAGGCCAGTCCACAGTTTTATTCAAACAATTATGAATTACTTCAATCAATAATTCATCAGAAGTTTGAACGCCCGTTGATATCGCCTCTGTCAAAGCTACACCAACACCAGCTGTACCAAAGTGTAATCCAGGTAACTCACTATCGACGGTATATTGATTTGAAATCAACCATTTTATAGCCTGCTGAGCTCGTAACTTGCCTTCTTGAGGCAAAAATCCAAATTGAGCCAAACGACTTAAAGCATAAACAACACCAGCCACACCGCGGTTTGCACTTCGCCGATGTTCATATTGCTGGGTATAGCGGTGTTTTGTCTGATGTTGAGCTCCATTTTCTATTGATATCGATAACCAAAGACCTGTTTCAGATTGAATGGATCCAGATTGCAATAAACCTCGAGTGCCTTGTACTAATATGTCTTGTATTTCCTCTTGTGTTAACAGTGTTTCTTTCTGATTTGTTTTTGTTGTGGCAGGTTTTGGCTTTAAATCCAAAATTGACTGTGTAAGCATAGACGAAATAACATCAAGTGAAGGACGTCTTGATGGGTCAGTACTAATACAATCTATTATAGTTTTCAGTAGCGGCAATGGTGCACCTTGAGTTATTTCTTGCAAACTAGTAAACAAATTGTCATCATTATTATGAACAATACGACGAGGATCGATCCCCGTTAAGACTAGCAACAAGAGACATCCAATAGCATATAAATCATCAGCTATCGTTGGAGCCTCTCGATTTGCTTGTTGTGGTGACATAAAACCAGCCGTACCGAGACCAAAAGCAGGAAATGGGTCATCTAAAGCATGGCATAACTCTAAATCAAGCAAATAAAGTGCACCATTCTCAGCCAGCCAAATATTAGATGCAGTTAAGTCACGATGTACATAGCCTTTCTTATGCAGTTGGCTTACTACTTGTGTAAGTTTTTGACACCAATTGAGTAATAACGTTTTCTTATCGAGTGAGAGAGTGCCAAAGGTAGACCCATCTAATGTTTGTACTGCGAATGTTTCAATGCTCTTTCCTTCAATCCAGTCTAGTGGTAAATAACCATCTCCTTCGACTTCAAAGTAAGCATCAGCAGAAGGAATAGGGAGATCTTGACTAAGATTAGCGTGCAGTTCAGCCTGCCGTTGTAAGCGGGTGCGCATATCTCGATTGTAATGGTCAGTCATACAGAATTGTTTGCCTTGCTTAAGAATTTTTAATCCGACAGAATTTTGGCAACGTAAATCCAATGCTTTATAGACTCCTCCCTTAGGTTGATCGCGTAGGATGTCCAAAATTAAATAACCAGGACCAAATAATTTGGTTGGTTTTCCATCGACAATGTGCACAGATTCAGCTAGATCAACATTCTGTGTTAATTTAAGACGCCAATCTTTAAATGGGTTTTCTACACCGTCAGGACATTTGAATGGAACCTGGTATTCATCAATTCGTAATGATTGATCTGGTGCATAAATCATTAGCCGCATTAAGCCTAAGCGATCTCGCTTAATAATAGGATTAAAGCCACCATATCGGGTATAAACGATATCACCTAAACGCATATCTGAGATAATGCGAGGACCAAGCATCCCTTGAGTTAGACGAACAAGTTCTTGGGCTAATTGTACGGAATGCTTGTCATCCTGAGGGTAAATCGTCATAAATTTACCTATTTGCGTCCTACCTAACTCCCCTTCATTGAGGTAGCCTAAAGTCATGGTATCTTTTGCAATTTTAAAAGAAATTAATTTATGCCTTAAAAGGCACGGGATAATGCAATTCAATAATTGAATTGCCTCTCCGGGTATTGTGGAGATGTGTAATTTCCATCCCTGTATTCGATCAGTTTTGCCAACAGATGCCCAAGGACCACGTAATTGGGGTTCCAGTGCAAAAGAGCGTAGATAATCTGCATAATCAACATCTTTTGCACTGTTATTTAAAGAATTATTATGATCTTTAACATGTTCAATGTATGCCATAATTGCTCCCTAACGGATTCGCAAATTTTATTTACCGCATTTGGAGATGCGAGGTATAACCACAGCTGTCTCCGCAGGTAGAACCGCAACTATCACCAGAACAAGTCACATCACAAGTACTGCCGCCACAAGTGCTGCCACAAGTTCCAGAGGTACAACAACACGTCACATTTTCGTCACATATTAAATAGCCGCCGCTAAATCTCGCTGATTCCATCACAGCAACTCGCATTTTTTCTTTAGTATTTGTCGAGAAAGCACAAGTAGGGCCACAAGTGATTTCTGTGCAGGTTTCCCCGCAAGTTTGTGAACAATCAAAATAAGGAGCTTTATTACTATCTTCTCTTGTTAACGGAATATTACCTACTAAACCTTGCACAATAGTTTGAAGATTTGCACTCAGCATTCTCATATTACTTGATCGATTTTTTTTCTTTAACTCTTTAAATATCTGTTCTGGTTCAAATGCCAGTTTATGAAAAAACTCGGGATCTTTTTTAGCTCGGTCAATCAATTTAGTAATTTGTTTTCTATCCATGATATCTTCCTTGATTACATTGCTAAATTAGGAAGGGATTTTGGCAAGCCAAGTACCTCGACTTGCCATAGAGGTTTAATATCGTTCAATTTTAACGAACGCCTCCACCTCCGCTAAATTTCTCTTGGAAGTTTGTTGTGTAGCCACAACTTTGACCACAGGTATTATCACAACTACTACTGCACGTATTACCACAACCTTCTAACGCAGCGCCAGCTTCCCACACACCAGCTGCCCGTATCATTTTCTCCCTTTCAAACGTGAGGTTGGTGGTGAATCCGCAGCTTTCACCGCAGGTATTATCACAACTACTGGAACACGTATTTCCACACCCCTCCAGTGCATCCTTCTGATGAGAAAAGTAAACGCTGCCTTTTAGTTTTTCAACTGAAGCAATGTTTGTTGTAAATCCACAACTCTGGCCACAGGTATTATCACAACTACTAGAACACGTATTACCACAACCATCAAGGCCTAGTATATTTGCGAAAAGCGCCTCTACATTTGAAGATACGATGCTTCCTCGACTTTGCCGATCCAAATTATCCAGTGAACCTAATACCTTTTCGGGTTCAAAGACAAGAGAATGGAAAAATTTGGGGTCTTTCTTGGCGCGTTCAATTAACGCATTAATTGCTTTATGATCCATGATAATCTCCTTATATTTAAATAATAAAAATCCTTTATAGCTACTTGTTTTTGAAGCTTTTTTTTTATTAAATAAATAAATCGCAGAAAATACAGACTTTAAATTGATTAAAAATTGAACAGATGCTGCTTAACTAATAATAATAGAAGGAAATATGCTTTTCGTCAAGGAAGTAGCGTTTTCCAAAATAATAAAGAATGGCAGGCCGATTTATATGTCTAAGCTGCCACAAAATTTCTCCCTACGTACACACAAGGATTTTTATCACAAAATATCTATTAGTTGGGTATCCTTTCAGTTAAGCAGCCAATTGTGTCACTAGGTTAAAAAAATCAGGGAACGTATTGGTTTGCATGTTTTGCGATGCATGCATCTGACGTACTACTACAATATTTTTTTCAGGGATAATAACAAGATATTGACCTAGATATCCTTCAGCAAAATACATCGTTGGTTGTGTCTTTACCCACCACAGCAAACCACACATATAATTGATTCCATTTGCTAAGCGGTTAGATAGTGGTTCGGGATTCATTGATAATCGAATCCATTCTGCGCTAATAATACGTTTGCCGTTCCAAATGCCGTGATGAAGAACCAATTCGCCAATTTTAAGCAAATCCTCTGCTTTAATTTGCAGTCCTGCCATTCCATGAGGATTGCCAGCAGAATCTTTCATCCAGGTGAAATCAGTAATTCCTAGGGGCTTGAATAATGTTATTTCGATAAAGTGATCCATTGGCAAGCCTGATAACTTTTTAAATAGACCAGCTAATAAATTGATCGCTTTGTTGTTATAGAAAAATATCTCTCCAGGATGGTTGCTAAGTTCTGCGGCCAATGCGAGCTTTACAAAATCTGGAGCAGCATAAATCTCTTTAGTTGTTGGGTCAGCCTGAATGCCGGAGGTATGTGTCAGTAAATGCTGAACCGTAATTAACTTCTTTTCTCCCTGCCTCCATTCTGGGTAAAACCGAAAAATAGGATCATCCAATGAAATTAGTTTTGCATCATATAATATCCCAATGCCCAAGCTAACTATTGACTTGGTAACAGACATAGCCTCAATAGAGCCTACGTGAGGTCGTGAGAAATACGCTCCTATAATTTTACCATTTTGTGCAATTATTGCAGCATCAGATTGCGATGATTTAGCTCCACGGATTATATCGATTATATTTTTTTTAGTGTTATCATCAAGTTGATTAAGGGAATAGAATTCATTAGAGCTATCATCAAAGGACATATTGAAAGACATACAACACACATCAAATTTACAACATTTTTTATATAATAGATTATTTTTTGAACATTTTCATAATTTGATGGATTTTTTGTCTCATTTTTATTGATTTTTTTCAAAATGAGCATCCAAATAACTTATCAGAGGAATTTTAACTTTTTTAAATATCAATCATAGCAACTGTCTTGAAATAAAATTCAAGACAGTTGCTATGATTGATTCGGATTTCCTCAAATTGAATCATTGGCTGTTTATTTTCCTTAAGCCATAGCGCATCTTATTCTTTATCGTGAAGTGCTTTTGCAGAAGCCAGAATTTGTGGTTCTTGCCATAAAGTCATAAATAAAACCATAACCAAAGGACCTACAAATAAACCAAGTAAACCTAAAGTTTCTACCCCACCCAGAATTCCAAATAACACTGCTAAAAAAGGTAATTCAATTGCACCACCAATCAAAGCAGGTTTAACAAAGTGATCTGCAACAAACATCACAAGGGTTCCCCAAACCAAGACTATAATTGCACCAATCATACTGCCCAATGAAAACAGAACCATTGCTACCGTTATAAAAACTATAGGAACAACAAATGGGATCATTGCTGCAAGTGCAGTGATAAAACCGACTAAGGTAGGTGCAGGGAAACCAACCAAACCATAACAAACTCCCATTAGGATACCTACTCCAAGCCCTACTACTATAGTTCCATTAACTGTGGCCCTCAATGCTCGGGGTAATCTATCCGCATAACGAAACCATCTTTTCCCCAAGCAATATTCCCCTACTTGGTAAATCTGCGATAATAATTGATCGCCATCACGATAAAAGAAAAACAAACTTAATAGTGTGAAGCCTAATTGAACGCTTCGATGAGCTAAACTTGCCCCTATTTGTTTCACATAATAGCTCGTTGGTGTCAGCGACAAGTGGACATTAGACAATAGACTCTTAATCATTCCTGGCTTACCAATATGCTCATCCCAATAAGTAACTAAATCATTTCCCAAAAATGGAAAGTCTCTTAAAAATCCTGGGGCAGCACCACCTTGTTGATTAATCTCTTGTAGGAAATTAATAAATATCTGTAATTCCTTAATCAACAGTCCCAATAACCAGCTTAAAGGAAGTAAAAACAACAAACCAATTAAAGTCGTAAAAAGTAAAGCGGATAAATTATTTTTATTCCCAAAAAAAATACGCCATTTTTCATATAAGGGATAAGTTGCAATAACAATTATCGAAGCCCATATTAATGACGGGATAAAACGATGAATAATAAATAGACTAAGAATTACAATTCCAACGGTTAAGCCCATACTAATGAGCTCTTTATGGTTCTCATTCATTAGGCAAAACTCCATGCTAAAACTTGCATTAATATCCAGGAAGGCACTGCAGCTAATACATCATCAAGCATAATTCCAAAACCACCACGCACTTTTTGATCGACGTAATCAATAGGTTGTGGTTTCCAAATATCAAAAATTCGAAACAAAATAAAACCACAGATCATCCATTTTACTCCCTGAGGTGCCATAAACATGGTTAGCAAATAGCCTACAACCTCATCCCAAACGATCCCTTTATAATCATGCACACCCAAATCCTGAGATACTTTGTCACATACCCACACACCCAATAGAAAAGCAATAAGCGTCAAAAATAGATAAACCACCCAATTGGTACCCATAAGCAGTAAATACACAGGTATTGCAGCTAATGTACCCCATGTTCCTGGCGCTGTCGGCATTAAACCACTACCAAACCCAAAGGCAATGAAATAAATAGGATCCTGAAAAACTTTTTTTGCTAAATTTATTTGTTTCATTTCTTATTCTCTTACTTAGCTAATCTTAAAGGTTGGATCAAAATGTATTAACTTACAATAGTCACTAACTTCTGAGTTTTTGTCCCTAAGGCTAAAAATGCGAGTATCCTTTCGGTGTTAACTCATAGTAGTGATTGTTCGCATCTTTCATTCTTAGACCCGCTCTCTCCTCAACTACTCCGATGGGATAACAACGTAAATCAGCACTATTTAAATCATTAATTAATGAGGACAAGCGATATTCAGGTACAGTAAAACATAACTCATAGTCATCTCCCCCAGTCAAAGCCAAATCAACTGCGTTATCAGTCCAATATTTATCAAGCAAGGGATGTATTGGAATTGTCTCTTTATTGAGACAGGCACCAACACCACTCGCAACACAAATATGGTTTAAATCGGCACTAAGTCCATCGGAAATATCTATAGCTGCAGTTGCATGGCCTCTTAAAAACTCAATTAAATCAACACGAGGCTTTGGGTGTAATAATTTATCCATTAACTCGACTTTATCTTGCTCAGAAATGTTCTGATTTTCAAGCAATTTAACTGCTAAAGCAGCAGCACCCAATTCGCCTGAAACTAAAATAATGTCGCCAGGTTTAGCGCCCCCACGTGATATCGTTGTACCTATGGGCGCAGTCCCAAAAATAGTGAGCGTAATCGATAAAGGACCATGTGTTGTATCGCCACCTATTAAAGTCATGTCAAATTGGTTTAGCGAATCTTTTAATCCTTGCACAAATAAAGTAAGCCATTGCCGATTGAGTTCGGGCAAGGTTAGAGCAAGAGTAACCCAAGAAGGATTTGCTGCCATAGCAGCCATATCACTCACATTAACCATGACTGATCTGCATGCAATATCATAGGCATTCCAATGCGGGAGAAAATGCACTCCTGAAACCAGTGTATCCATACTCACCAGTAAATTCATTTTATGGGGAACACGTACACAAGCAGCATCATCACCAATACCTAACAGTACATCATCACGTTCATAATCTAGTGGTTTAAAAAAATGCTCAATAAGTGAGAACTCATCCATAGTTATGACTGATTTCGACGGAACGTACTTGTTGTGCCAAACTATTTAATACTCCATTGACATAACGATGCCCATCCTGGGAACCAAATTCTTTAGTCAACGATATTGATTCATCAAGCACGACTTTATAAGGAATTTCTGGGCAATATAATAATTCAAAAGAACCAATACGTAATACAGTCAGTTCAATTGGATTTAAGCCGGTAATTTCTCTATCAAGAAAAGGAGTAATGCTTGCCTCCAATGTTTCAATATGAGCGGGGACGCCATGTAAAATACGGCAAAAATAATCTACATCCACTTTATCCATATTGTTAACGATTCGAAATTGTGCCTCGATTTCATGTAATTCACTTCCAGACATTAACCATTGATAAAGAGCCTGAAGTACTAATTTTCTGGCTTTTCTTTTACCGCTTATTGACTGCTTTTCCACCTTAACCTCATGAATTCTTTATAAACAACTCCCCTCTCATTGAGAAGGGGCATAAAAATAGCGAATACCAGGGTATTAACAATTCACCTTATTGAAGTTTATGTGCCACGAACAAATTGCATTACGTCAATAAGTAAATTTTTATACCTACCCTAGTCTTTATTCATCTGGTCTATAGTTTGTCTGAAGTCACTTACGTCTTTAAAGCGTTTATAGACAGACGCAAAACGCACGTAAGCTACATGATCCAAGCTATATAATTCCTTCATGACCAATTCACCAATGATCTGGGAGTCAATCTCTCGTTCTCCTCGACGGCGAATTTCCTGCGTAATCGCAATAATCGATGCCTCTAATGCATCAACACTAACGGGCCGTTTTTCCAGAGCGCGTAACATGCCTGAGCGTAAATTATCAATATTAAATGGCTCACGCCTGCCATCACGTTTTACAATTAACGGCATAATTAATTCAGCTGTTTCAAAAGTAGTAAAACGTTCATGACACACAAGACATTCTCGTCTTCTTCGCACCTGGGCACCTTCAGCCACCAGGCGTGAGTCCACTACTTTAGTTTCTTCTGCATGGCAAAACGGGCAAAACATAATTATCCATAAACCGGAAACTCACGACACAAAAGCAGTACTTGTTCTTTAACTTTTGCTATGGTCGCCTCATTGTTAATATCATCAAGAATATCTGCTATCCAATTGGATAAAAGCGTTATTTCTCTTTCTTTAAATCCTCTTGTTGTAACCGCAGGAGTTCCCAAACGTAAGCCACTGGTTACAAAAGGAGAGCGAGGATCATTAGGGACTGTGTTTTTGTTCACGGTGATATTAGCTTTATCTAAAGCTGAGTCGGCATCTTTACCCGTGATATTCTTATCAATTAAATCAACCAATAATAAATGATTGTCTGTGCCTCCTGAAACAATTTTATAGCCACGACTCATAAGCACTGAGGCCATAGTCTTGGCATTCACCAATACTTGCTGTTGATAAGTTTTAAATTCAGGCAGTAAGGCCTCAGCAAAAGAAACTGCTTTGGCAGCGATCACATGCATTAGTGGTCCGCCTTGGTTACCAGGGAAAACAGAAGAATTCAATTTTTTCTCTATTTCCTCGTTGGCACGACATAAAATCATTCCACCTCTTGGGCCTCTGAGTGTTTTATGGGTAGTTGTGGTAACAACATCAGCATAAGGTACTGGAGAAGGATAAAGACCTACAGCAATCAATCCGGCAACATGAGCAATGTCAGCCATTAAGTAAGCACCGACCTTATCTGCTATTGCTCTAAACCGTGGCCAATCAAGGACACGTGAGTAGGCAGAAAATCCGGCGATGATTAATTTAGGTTTATGCTCTTGGGCTAAACGTTCTAATAAATCATAATCAATTAAACCGGTATTTGCATCGACGCCATAAGGAATAGCATTATAGAGCTTTCCAGAAAAATTTACTTTGGAACCATGGGTTAAATGACCGCCATGAGGTAATGACATTCCTAAAACAACATCCCCAGGAGCTAAAAGAGCCATCATTACCGCCGCATTAGCTTGCGACCCAGAATGAGGTTGAACATTTACATAATCTGCTGAAAAAAGTTTTTTAGCACGCGCAATTGCCAACTCTTCAGCGACATCAACATACTCACATCCGCCATAATAACGTTTGCCCGGATATCCTTCAGCATATTTGTTAGTTAATACAGAACCTTGAGCCTGCAAAACACGTGGACTCACATAATTTTCCGATGCAATAAGTTCTACATGTTCTTCTTGTCGGCGCTGCTCATCAACGATCGCTTGAAATAATTCATCATCAAAATTTTCTATAGTATAGCTTCGGTCAAACATGAGTAATCCTTGGGAAAATGGTTAAGGTCTAACGATGATGTCATTACGTACCTTCCTAACACCATCCACGCTTGCAGCAATAATCCCTGCTCTTTGCTTCAATCTTGGGGTAGCAACAAAACCACTGAGTTGCACTTCATCTTTAAAAGTTTTAACTTGTACCGCGAAACCTGTACGCCCTAATTGATTCACTAATGTTGCTTTTACTTTAGTTGTGGTCGTCGAACTATCCAAAAACTCTCCCGTGCTTTCACTACCTGGAGAAGCAACACATGCTATGATAAGTATAGATAAAAGTCCCACAAACAGCATTTTAAGTGAGTTACGCATCCAAAAACCCCCTAAAGAAAAAACGTCATAAGACTACCACAAAATTTACCTGGTTACGAATTGTGAATATAAATCGGAAATAATACTGTAGTTTTGATTTAAAAAAGCGCATGTCCTGGGTATGACCATTCATAACCCAGGAATATCAAACATAAACTCTATTCAAGTGTCTTTTTTCATTATTCAGTGACCACAACCTTAGAGCCAGACTCTGAAGGATGATGCTTCACCACCTGATTTTTTTTCTTTTCATGTCCATGGACATTACTCTGATTTGTATTTTTCACTACCACTTGTTTTTGATTAGAAGTATGTTCGTGAGTCTGTTTATGGCCATGTATTTTAGGCTGGACAGCTGCCCCATGAGTTTTTGTATGGCTTTTATGATAAGGAGAAGGATGACGGTAGTCATGTGGACGCTCATCGAAACCATAGATTTCAGCTCGCGGAGGAACAGTGTGATAATAACCTGCATCATAATATTCCGGCTCGGTCATCTCACATGAAGTCAAAAAGGGTAACAACACAAGACAAGGGATTAAACGCTTCATCGACATCTCCTGAAACACAAATAAAAAAGGGAAGGTGCACTTGCATGCAACTTCCCTATCGTCAAATAAGCTATTGCTTATTTTTAGAAATTACTTATTTTTTTGCAGTAATCTCAACTTTATCGCCTTTAATACCTTTGTTGAGGTAATTAACGATACGTACAGTGCTATTTACATTAGTCCAGCCTGAGTAAATAGTGCCATATGGAGATTGGATTAATAAGTTCATACCAGAGTGGCAGTAACCATAGTAGTACAAGCTGATGTAGTGAGGTGCATCATAGTAAAATATGGTGAATGGATCTAAAGGAGCACCATCATCAAAAGAACCGTATACACGAACATTATCAACACTGTTATTGATGATTTCAATTTCACAATAACCTGGATACATCATTGATTTGCCAGCAGGTTTATGATTTTTGTCAGCCTCTGTAGCTTTTGGATGCAAGTGTGCATTTGCAGCAAAAGCTTGACCAATCAAGCTAAAACAAAGAGCAAATAATAAGGACTTCAACTTCATGGTTTCTCCTTCGTTTAATGAAAGCAGCATAGTAGCAAAGTGTTGTATTTAGTCAATAGGTTATTTTTATAACCATGAAATAAATAAAATTGAAACTTATAAACACAATAAGGGTAATAATATTCATCTTTCATGTTATATTTGGCGGGTTTCAAAATTATCGTTTTTTTTAAGCATTTAGGGGAGTATTAATGAAAAAGCGAATGATCATCATGGGAGTAGCCTTACTGATCGTTTTCGGTGGGATCATTGCTTTTAACCTGATCAAAGCATTTATGATTAAGCGTTTTTTTGCAAGCTACCAACCACCTGCTGTTTCTGTCGCCTCATCTGTTGCCAAAGCAGTAGACTGGCAGCCAACCATTCATGCAGTCGGAAATTTCGTTGCGTTTAATGGAGTTGATGTAAGCGCACAAGCGTCAGGAAACGTGGTAAAAATTGATTTTGAATCAGGACAGTATGTCGATAAAAATGCACCATTAATTACTATTGATGACAGCGTGGATCAAGCCATATTGAAATTCAATCAAGCAGAATTAACTCTGAAAACGCTTAGCTATAAACGCCAAGATGACTTGTTTAAACGAGGTGCGGCTCCTGTTTCCAGTGTTGATGAAGCTAAAGCAAATCTTGATCAGGCGCAGGCAAAATTAGATCAAACTCAAGCACAGATTAATCAAAAGCACATTACAGCACCATTTGCTGGCAAATTAGGTATACGACAAGTGAACCTGGGCCAGTTTATCAGCCCGGGACAAACAACGATCGTTTCCTTACAATCACTTGACCCATTGTATTTAGAGTTTTATCTCCCAGAGCAAATGTATAAACGTATTCGGCCCAATCAAACCATTACGTTTTCTGTAGAAGGGTTTCCCAATGCGCTTTTTGAGGCCAAAGTAACTGCCATTAACTCTAAAGTAGATCTCAACACACACAATATGTTGGTTCAGGCTACCCTTGCTAATTGCCCTACCGCAGCAATTAAAACTCCTGAAAATTCTCCCTTAGTGCAAACCCGAAAAGAACCAATGGGTAATAAACGAATTGTTAGTTGCAACTCTGATTTAAACAGCAAAAATAAAATTCATAGTTTTACCTTCGTACCCGGTATGTTTGCTTCAATTGAAATAAGCCAACCTCCTGAGCCCAATACCGTGATTGTTCCGTCAACTGCTATATCTTATAGCTTATACGGTAACGCTGTTTACATAATAGAAAAAAATGCAGAGGGTAAGAAAAACCCAGATGGTTCTGATCTGCTCACCGTCAAGCGTGTTTTTGTTACCACTGGAGAGCAACGTGGAAATTATACCGTAATCAAAAAAGGAATTAAGGCAGGACAATTGGTTGTAAGCGCCGGAGAAATAAAATTACAAAATGGCACGCCCGTTGTAATCAATAATGATGTCAAACTGAATGAAATCAGTAATCCGGATGTATTAGAACAATAAGCTAAATTGAATCTTAGTAACCTGGGTGAAGCAAAGCGAAACCCGGGTTAATTTTAATATAGGCACATCACACCTATAACAAGAATTTTTTAATCAGGAACACGTTATGAAGTTTACCGATCTTTTTATCAAGCGGCCCGTACTTGCCATGGTAATTAGTTTGCTCATTCTGCTTTTTGGTATTAACTCCATCTATAAGATGCAAATTCGCCAATATCCGCGTATGGACAATACAGTAATTACCATTATGACTGGATATCCTGGTGCGGATGCCGATCTTATTGCGGGATTCATTACTTCGCCTTTAGAAAAAGCTGTTGCCAGTGCAGAAGGGATTGATTATATGACCTCTTCCAGTACTCAAGGCTTAAGCACTATAACTCTAAATATTAAATTAAACTTTGATCCTCAAGTGGCTTTTACTGATGTAATGAGTAAAGTGCAACAAACACTAAACCAGTTACCCAAAGAGTCTCAACAACCAGTTATTTTGAAAACATCCGATAGCTCAACAGCACTGATGTACATCAGTTTAGACAGTACGGAAATGACCCCCCAGCAAATCACTGACTACGCCACCCGTGTTGTCCAGCCACAACTGCAAACGGTGGACGGTGTTGCTAAAGCAGAGATTTTGGGGGGTGCCACCTACTCCATGCGAATCTTTCTTGATCCTGTTAAAATGGCCGCACTGGGAGTTTCCCCCTCAGATGTATCCATGGTACTTGCCAAAAATAATTTTCTCACTGCAGCAGGAAATACTAAAGGTGAATACGTTGCAATCAGTATCACTGCAAAAACGGATCTTAATGACACGACACAATTTAGCAACCTGATTGTTAAAAGTGATAAAGGCTCTATTGTTCGGTTACGCGATATTGGTAAAATTGAATTAGGTTCACAAGACTATGACACCTCGGTTACTTTTAATGGTAAAAAAGCGGTATTTATATCCATTACTCCTACGCCAACAGCAAACCCTCTGACCGTAATTAGTGATGTACGAAAAATACTTCCCTCCGTTATTAGAGAGTTCCCTCCATCCTTAACAGGAACGATAGTTTATGATGCGACAGCCTTTATTAGAGCATCTCTTGATGAAGTAACACATACTATTATTGAAGCAGGCTTAATTGTTATCGTAGTGATTTTCTTATTCTTGGGCTCTATTCGTTCGGTACTCATTCCTGTTGTAACCATTCCTCTTTCATTAGTTGGTGTATGTACCTTGATGCTTATTCTCGGATATAGTATTAACTTACTTACTTTGCTCGCTTTTGTTCTAGCCATTGGTTTGGTAGTCGATGATGCCATTGTGGTTGTAGAAAACGTCCATCGACATATAGAGGAAGGAAAAACTCCTTTTGACGCTGCATTGATTGGCGCGCGAGAAATAGCCACGCCAGTAATTGCAATGACGATTACCCTCGCGGCTGTATACGCACCAATTGGATTCATGGGGGGGTTAACTGGTGCTTTGTTCAAAGAGTTTGCATTTACTTTAGCCAGTGCAGTAATCATTTCCGGAGTTATCGCCTTAACTCTTTCTCCTATGATGTGTTCAAGGGTATTATCTAAAAATATAAGTAGCGGCAAATTTGTGCATTTTCTCGATAATTTTTTCAATAAACTTAAATTGAAATATCAAAATGCATTGCATAGTTTGCTCAATACTCGCGAGATTATGTTGTTCTTTGCAGCAGTAGTTATCCTGATGTTGCCTTATCTGTACACTCATACTGCAGCAGAAACAGCACCTGATGAAGACCAGGGCTTCTTTTTCGTCATGGCGATGATACCTCAATTTGCCACACTTAATTACATTGAGTCTTTTACTAAGCCATTTGATGAAATTTATAAAAGTTTTCCTGAAACAGAAAATTATTTTACCGTAAACAACAGTAGCCAAACCATCTCGGGAATGGTATTAAAGCCATGGAATCAACGCAGTAAAAGCCAGTTTGCTTTAAAACAACCACTGCAAGATAAATTATCACAAGTCGCAGGCTTAAATGCTTTTGCAATTGTTCCGCCCCCTCTCCCAGGTGGTGGAGGCGGAACACCAGTTCAATTTGTAATTAAAACAACTAACGACTTTCAAAGCTTGTTGGATGTTTCACAAAAACTCACTGAAAAAGCTCAAAAAAGCGGTTTATTTATATATGTCGATAATTCGCTTAAATTCAACAAGCCCCAAATTGTCCTGGATATCAATCGCTCCAAAGCTTCTGAAATGGGATTAGATATGCAAGCAGTTGGGAGCAGCTTAACCAGTGCTTTATCTGGCAATTACGTCAACTATTTTAATTTGGAAGGACGTAGTTATCAGGTTATTCCGCAATTAAGCCGCCCTTTCCGCATGACCCCTGAGCAATTAGGGCAAATATATGTGAAAACCATGAACGGAACTATGGTTCCTCTTTCAACTGTAGTTACCGCTGTGGAAAAAACTGCGCCTAATGCCGCCACGCATTTCCAACAAATGAACTCAGCAACCATTCAAGCAGTCATGATGCCTGGCAAAACACTTGGCGAAGGCCTTGAGTTCTTACAAAATGCAGCCAACGATACATTACCTAAAGGGTTCTCTTATGACTATGGTGGTGAGTCAAGACAATTTATACAAGAAGGAAGCGCCCTCATATTTGCATTTGTGTTTGCAATAATAATTATCTTTTTGGTACTTTCCGCTCAATATGAAAGTTTCCGCGATCCTCTAATCGTCTTAATCAGTGTCCCCATGTCTATCTGCGGCGCCTTAATTCCCTTGAATTTGGGTCTAGCAAGTATCAATATTTACACTCAGGTTGGCTTGATTACTCTAATCGGATTGATCTCCAAACATGGGATTTTGATCGTAGATTTTGCCAACCATCTACAGCGAGAAAAAAATTTGGATAGACGAGCTGCCGTTGAGGAAGCTGCAGGCATCAGATTAAGACCCATTCTCATGACTACTGCTGCCATGGTATTCGGTGTATTGCCGCTTTTGATTGCTAGTGGCGCAGGAGCAGTAAGTCGCTTTGATATAGGTCTGGTTATTGCAACGGGCTTGTTAATCGGAACAGGATTTACTTTATTTGTAGTTCCTACCCTGTATACATACATTGCAGAAGACCATCGCTTGAAAAAAGCTGAGCCTCAGTTTGATGAAGCAAAAATTCCTGATGTTCAAGTACCTACTCAAAAACATCAACATCCCTAATATAAAATGCCCGGGTGCAGCACAGCTGAACCCGGGTTTATAAATCATAGTTTCCCCGAGTTCTGCTGCCGCGAACCCAGACTACAAAGCTAAAACTGTAATTTTCCAACCCCATATTATTGTTACGCTTATTGGCTCAACTTATGGTTGAATTTGTGATAACATTTCGTCTTTTATCAGTACAGGTTTAATCATGGATAAAATCTATTCCCCTGAAGCAATTGAAAAAGCATGCTATAAAAATTGGGAAAATCATCACTATTTCCAGCCTCATGGTGACGGCAACAAATATTGCATTATGCTTCCTCCTCCCAATGTCACAGGTAGCCTGCATATGGGACATGGTTTTCAGCATACGATTATGGATGCTTTGACCCGTTATCATCGGATGTTAGGCCATAAAACTCTATGGCAACCTGGTACTGACCATGCTGGCATTTCAACGCAACTCGTTGTTGAGCGTCAACTTGAAGCCTCAGGAACCTCTAGAAAAGATCTTACCCGCGAACAATTTTTAGAGCGTGTCTGGCAATGGAAAAATGAATCGGGTAATACTATAACGCAACAAATGCGACGATTGGGTGCTTCAGTAGACTGGAGCCGCGAACGGTTTACTATGGATGAAGGGTTATCAGCCGCAGTACAAAAAGTGTTCGTGCAACTCTATGATGAAGGTTTGATTTATCGTGGAACTCGTTTAGTGAACTGGGATCCTAAATTAGGAACTGCAGTATCGGATCTTGAAGTGCTTTCTGAAGAAGAGGATGGTTTCCTCTGGCATATTCGCTACCCAGTCGTGAATTCAACCGAGTCTCTTATTGTTGCTACCACCCGACCTGAAACGATGTTGGGAGACACTGCAGTTGCCGTACATCCCGAAGATCTACGTTTTAAACATCTTATTGGACAAGAAGTTCATCTTCCACTTTGTGATCGAACAATCCCGATTATTGCAGATGAATATGTCGATAAAGAATTTGGTAGCGGTTGCGTTAAGATTACACCCGCCCATGATTTTAATGATCATGAAGTGGGTAAGCGCCATCAGCTCCCTGTCATCAGCATCTTAACTAAAAAAGCATCTATTAATAAAAATGCTCCTTTAAAATATCAAGGAATGGATCGATTTGTAGCCCGGGAGCAAATCATTAAAGATCTGGAGACAGAGGGTCTATTAGTTAAAACAGAACCGCATAAATTAAAAGTACCTCGTGGTGAAAAATCGAATGTCATCATAGAACCCCTGTTAACCGATCAATGGTATGTCAAAACGCAACCACTCGCTGAGCCCGCAATCGCTGCAGTGAAAAATGGTGAAATTCGCTTCATTCCAGAAACCTGGAGCAAAACCTATTTTCAATGGATGGACAACATTGAAGATTGGTGTATTAGTCGCCAATTATGGTGGGGACACCGTATACCTGCGTGGTATGACAGTAATGGTAATGTCTATGTAGGATATAGCGAAAATGATGTTCGTTTTAAATATAAAATTAAAGATTCAACGGTGTTAAAGCAAGATGAAGACGTTTTGGATACATGGTTTTCTTCGGCACTTTGGCCTTTTTCAACTTTGGGTTGGCCGGAACGTACTTCAGAATTAGAACAGTTCTACCCAACTTCGGTTCTGGTTACAGGTTTTGATATTATCTTTTTCTGGGTAGCTCGGATGATCATGATGGGGCTAAAATTTACCGGAAAAATTCCTTTTAAAGAAGTTTTTATTACCGGCTTAATTCGAGACAGTGAAGGGCATAAAATGTCCAAATCCAAAGGGAATGTGCTTGATCCACTGGACATTGTTGATGGAATTGATCTCGAGTCGCTCATTACAAAACGAACTTCTAATTTAATGTTGCAATCTGTTCGGGACAACATCATAAAAAATACCCGTAAAGAATTCCCTGAAGGTATTAGCGCCTATGGAACAGATGCCCTTCGTTTTACCTATTGCTCTCTTGCATCTACCGGCCGAAATGTACGCTTTGATATAGGACGAGTTGAAGGTTATCGTAATTTTTGTAACAAATTGTGGAATGCAGCACGTTATGTATTACTCAATACAGATGAAGAGCAAATCGATTTCGATGATGGAGCATTTCAATATACCCCAGCAGATCAGTGGATTTTATCTCGCTTGCAACACACCATAAGTAAAGTACATCATTATTTCGAAACCTATCGATTTGACTTGTTATCAAACACGATTTACGAATTTGTCTGGCATGAGTACTGCGACTGGTATCTCGAATTATCTAAGCCCATCTTGCAAGATGAGCATGCACTGAGCGCTTTGAAACGCGGCACTCGTAAGACTTTAATTCACGTGCTCGATCAGATTCTTAAAATGTTGCATCCTTTAATGCCATTTATTACAGAAGAAATTTGGCAACGTACTACCAAGTTAACCAGTGATAACGGTTCAAGCATTATGGTAAGTACTTATCCTCAAGTGAACCATGAGTTCATTAATGATGCGATTGAAGAAGAATTAGAATGGTTAAAAGCAGCGATTCAAGCAGTACGTACCATCCGTAGTGAAATGTCTATTTCACCTGCTAAACTTATTCCGCTTTATATTCGAAATATTACGCCAATGCTTAAAGACAGAGTGGAGAAATATCAGCACACATTAAAAGCATTGAGTAAATTAAGCCAGATCCATTATCTGGAAGCAGATGAAAAGATACCAGTCTCTGCAACTGCGGTACTTGGTGAAATTGAATTACTCATTCCAATGGCTGATTTAATTGATAAAGAAGCGGAACTGACTCGCTTAACAAGAGAGCTAGCCAAGCTAGATAAAGACATTAGTCTTGCTGAAGGTAAATTAAATAATCCTAAATTTACTGATAAAGCCCCTGCGGAAATTATTGCTAAAGAACGTGAAAAATTAGCGCAAGCACAACAGACTAAAGATAAGCTCTTGCAACATAAAATTAGAGTTGAGTCATTGTAAGAAATATACTCCAGCGAGTTTATGGTAGCCTGGGTAATGGTCCAAAAGACCGGAACCCGGGTTTCGCTTTCGCTACACTGCCATTAAGTTAAGAGTTTTTGTCATTCCCGCGTAGGCGGTAATCTATTTCTTAAAGTGGCACTGTGCCTCGCTAGAAATGGGTTCCCGCCTACGCGGGAACGACAGTTTTTTCCTTAGCTTAATGGCAGTGCCGCTTCGCCCCACCCTGGCTACAAATTACGAAATTGAGCCGTTCCCATTTCCAACAACTCTATGATTGATCCACCAAGCAAGAAACAAGGTGGATATAACTCCCAAATAAACACCTATATTATCCCAACTTGCTCCTACCAGTTGCAAAGCATCAGGACTTTGAAAAATTGAAAATGGAATTGCAAGCAGAACATCCATAATAGCTGAACCAGCAACCAAACCACAGGCAATGAGCGTTCCTTTTTGTTTACGAATCACTGCCTCTTCTTTAACAGGTATTCTGCGTTTTAAACGCTTTTTAACAAACAAGGCAATCATTCCACCAATAAACAATGGAAATGAAGAAGAAATTGGTAAATACATCCCTATAGCAACGCCTAGAATGGATAAATTCAAATAGCGTCGTAATTGAAAAAAATGATTGAGAAATATAATAATCATAATAATTACCGAACCAATCAACATCATGGTCCATGGTAATGAGTTTCTGAAAACAGCTTCTGTAATAGCTGCCATTAAAGCGGCTGTAGGTGCAGGTAAAGATTGATTTATATCCATCCCTGCATGAGGCATTACACCAGCAATCCCATACACATTAAATAATAATTGCATTACTGGCGGAATAACCAAGGAAGAGATTACTACTCCCAGCAACAACATTAACTGTTGTTTCCATGGAGTTGCACCAACCAGCTGCCCCACTTTGAGATCTTGGGTATTATCATTGGCAATCGCCGCAATACCAGTTACTACAGCACCAATCATAATCGTAATTGCCTCAGCGGCCTGAATTTGTTCGGGCTTTAGAGGCAGTGGCAATAGATGATCAACCGCGACTAATAGCAACCAGGCGGCAAAAAGCATCCCCGAAATAACGACAGAACTTCCGGGACTTGCTGTGACACCAACCATCCCTGAAAAATAGGCAGTAATTACTGAAAAAATAAAACCTATAATCAAGACATACAGAACGGCAATGAAAATTAGGGTTGGAGAATATTCATTATCCAATCCTACTGAATGTAAAGGAAGAACAAGCTGAAAAAAGAGAAACAGGATTGCAGCTAATGCACCTGTACCTATCAAGATAAAAGGCAAAGGAATGTCCTTATCAGTCCGTGGCACTTGGGCATTTATACCTTTAGATGTATATGCTTTCAGGGAAGTCCGGATACTTCTGGAAAGTGGTTTAACTAATTTTAAAAAAGTCCACACTCCAGCAAATAACATAGCACCTATTCCCAGATATCGCATTTCGCTATTCCATAAAAGAGATGCTGCTTGTTCTGCAGAGTGCTGATTTAGAAATTCAGGATAAAATTGACTGACAATAGGTAAAGCAATTAACCAGGATATCACCGCTCCTAAAAAGATACTGATTGCCATATCATGGCCAACAAGATAACCAGCACCAATCATCGTAGCAGAAAAGCCTGCACCTAGACCAAATAAAGAGCGTTTTACCACAAACCAATAATTCCAACTGTTAGCAATTACTTTAAATCCAGTTTGGAGTAATTCAATAAACGCGCCTATTCCTCCCCCAATTAATATGTCTTTGATACCTGTTTTTTCAGCGGATGATTTTAATATTTCGGCAATTGCCCGCCCCTCAGGAAATTTTAACGTTGGATCATGGACCAAAATCCGTCGTAGGGGAATGGAAAATAATACACCCAGAACTCCACCACACACGGCAATAAAAAAATTAGTCAAATAATCAAAATGATTCCAAAAACCAATAATTATCAATGCTGGAATAGTGTAAACAATCCCACCAGCAACGGCTTCACCAGCTGAAGCCGCAGTTTGCACTGCATTATTTTCAAGAATGGTAGAGTTTTTAAAGAAACGTAAGATGCCCATGGAAATAATCGCAGCGGGTATGGACGCTGAGGTTAAAATCCCTAGTTTCAAAGCAAGATACGCATTGGACATTGCCAACAATACGGTTAGTATTATGGCAAGAATCACCACTCGAAAAGTAAGTTCAGCTACTTTTTTATCGGCAGCTATAAAAGGAGTATCAGCCATTAACGACCCCAAACACTATGCTTTACTTCAGGATTAAGTAAAGAAGAAATCTGTGACAAAGGGATTTTTACTGTTTGCGGACCATAAACATATGCTGCTACCTGATACGTATCAAAGATAATATCTATTCCATTTGCTGAAAAAGACCAGATTTTATAATTTTTTTCTATAGGCTTAGTGCCTTCTTCGATCCATTTTTTATCTGAAAGATTTTTCTCGGTAATTTTTTTACTGCAAAAACTGGCTATAGGTTTTAAATAATTTGTTTCCGGTCGGAATAAATCAGCTAACTGAACCTGGCTTCCATGGATGAAATTTAATACAGCTACCGTATTTGAGGGATGTGCCGCACCTCGGTGGTAAATAGAAATATTAAAAGAAACGCTCAAGGCATTTTTAGTTTTGTATGGCAAAGAGTACGTGACATTTAAACCGGATTTTCCTGGTGCATCTGCAGGAACATCCGCATCATCAGCGATTTCTTTAAAAAAACTTCTCTTGGTTTTTTCCATGAAGTCTTGTACCACTGCATTAATACGTGGGTCACTGAATCCTTGTGGATATTTAATATCAATAATATATACAGGTGTTTCTTTTTTTATCGATATCGGATTTACAGCCCAAGTAGCAAATGAGCTTACGATAATACTTAAAGATAGAATTGTTTTAAGTGGCTTTAACATAAATTTTTTTCCTAGTAAGTATCTAGTGTAGAAACCCATTCCCCAGCAACCATCATACGATGTGGTAAGGGATAGGCGAAGTAATAACAAAGAGCAGCACTGTCATTAACAGACCACCATATCAAATCAGCGTTCATACCCTCAGCAATTGTTCCCAGCTCGTTTTGCAAACCTAATGCTCTTGCTGCTTGACTGGTAACTGCAGCTAAAGCTTCAGGAACCGTTAATGAAAAGAATTGGCAGGCCATACTCATCATCAAACGTAGTGAGGTGGTTGGTGATGAACCAGGGTTACAATCGGTAGCAACAGCCATACCTACTCCAGCTCGCCGCAGGAGATCTACTGGAGGTTTTTGTTTTTCACGCAAAAAATAATATGCACCAGGAAGCAAAACAGCAACAGTATTAACCTTTGCCATAGCAGATGCCCCTTTTTCATCTAAAAACTCCAAATGATCACAAGACAAAGCACCAAACTCAGCTGCAAGCTCGCTTGCCCCGAGATTGGATAATTGCTCCGCGTGGCATTTTACAGGGAGTTTTAATGCCCGTGCGGCTGCGAAAACTTGCTCAGTTTGTTTCAGCGAAAAAGCAATAGACTCACAAAATACATCCACCGCATCTACCAAATTCTCTTCACATAATGCAGGCAGCATTTCTTGACAAAGTACATCAATATACGCTTGGCTGTTTCCTTGAAATTCAGGGCCTGTTGCATGCGCTCCAAGGAAGGTTTTTCTAACCCTTAAGCCGGCTAATTCGCCTAAACGCTTAGCTACTCTGAGCATTTTCAATTCATTAGCTAAATCCAGGCCATAACCTGACTTAATTTCCAGTGTAGTTACACCATCAGCGCGTAAAGCAAGAATCCTTGGCAGAGATTGTTTGATCAACTCCTCTTCAGAAGCGGCTCGAGTGTGGCGTACAGTAGATAAAATTCCACCACCCGCTTTAGCAATTTCAGCATAACTGACGCCAGCCAGTTTCATTTGAAATTCAGTCGACCGATTACCCCCGTAGACCAAATGAGTATGACAATCGATAAGACCTGGAGTAATTAATTGTCCCTGACATTCTTCTTTATGCCGGGCTTCATAAAATTGCTTTGGCAATTGTGCTTGCGACCCACACCAGACAATAAGACCATCTTTAATCGCAACAGCTTGTTGCGTTAATTGATTGCCTTGAGCATCGATAGTCGTAGCGTTTAATAATAATTTGTCGCAGACAGGCATTAAAAATCCCAATGTTGAACTTGATGAGGTGGCTTAAGCCAGGCTTTATGGTGCTTGGTATCATATATATCCCATTCTTTAGACATATAAGTCTTCTTGTCTATATCCAGCAAAAGCCAAGTCAAAAATTCAGCGACTGTCTCGGGTGAAACCAATCGATTTTCATCTTTCAACCGCTTATAAAAGCTAACCCGCTCATAATCAGGATTTTCTTTACTGCGCGCGATTGCTTGCATATTTGTGTCAATTATCCCCGGCATAACACTAGCAAAAGCAATTGAATCAGATTCCAGCTGCCAACACTTGGTTAACATCGATAAAGCGGCTTTAGATACGCAATATGCAGCCCAGCCTCTAATCGCAAAATATGCAGCTCCAGAACCGATATTTAAAACACGGCCATCAGTCAATTTATCATATATCAATTGTGGAAGAAAAAGGGCTGCATTCAAATTGGTATTTAATGTTTGATTCCAGTCTTTAGGGTCAATTTCCTTCATGGGAACCAATGGATTTAAAGTTCCCGCATTATTTACAAGAGCACTAATTTTATTGACATCATGCAAATTATTTTTGATTGACTCCAAACCCTCAGGTGTTGATACATCAGCGCAAATGTATTGGATGTTTTTAGAAAAGGCGGCTGTTTCTTGCAAAGCCTTCTCTGTTCTCCCTACAACTAAAATTGATTGCTCTCGTTTTGCCAAAGAAAAAGCTAATGATCTTCCTATCCCACTACCTCCACCGGTAATAACAATCACAATACCCTCTTACCCTTTTTTATTTAACATGCGATAAATAATACCAGACATTGAATAAAGTTGGCATAATTTTATGCGCGCGCATTGCTGGATAAGTAAATTCTGTTAAAGATTGGACAGGAGTTAAATCTTTTGACACGGTGCCATCATGTTATAATGAATTGAATAAATAAAATACTTGAAGGTCAATTAAAATGAGAGTTCCTGTTTGCATCAGCTTCTTTCTGGGATTTATCGTGTTAAATCATTCATCGTCTGCAGCAACAATACAGTGCCCTCAGGTCATTCAAACGAATCAATCGTTACCGCACGAAATCCCCAAATGGGATGAATTCATAAATGGTTTGAATACTGCCAATCATTTTGAACGTATCACATTTTACTCAGGACATCCTAAAGAAACTGCAAGTCTTGCACCTGATACTGAACATTCTAAAAGCCAAAGATTAACATGGACATTTGGTGGACAAGAAACCTGGATTGCTTGTGAGTATACGAACACTAATATTCAATTGATTCAAAAGATTCCAGCAGGAACAAAAAGTTGTACTGTGACTTATAATGCAAATTTTTCCAAAGTAATTGCCATCAATTGCATTTAAGTTCAGAGTTAAGATAGCTAAAGAATAAATTTATAACGTACTTATTGTTGATTATAAAACCAGAGTGAAGTTTTATTAGCAGAATTTAAAGATAAGAATACATGCAGATTTTCATAATGTGCATCACGGATAAATTGTAACATCATAATACGAGTATAGGGAGAATCTAATGTTTGAACATCTTTCCAATTACCAACGTGCTAACCCTGCACTCTGGCAAGGTAGAAAAGATACGATTAATGCTGAGCGGTTCTTTCAAAAAATTATTTTTCCTGTAAAACAAACCGATCTAATCACGAAAGAGAAAAAAACAGTTTTACTTGGTTTTGCGAGTGACGCAGGTGTTCGTCGTAATATGGGAAGACCGGGAGCAAAATTAGGCCCAGATCAAATTAAAACACAATTAGCAAAGCTCCCATGCTCTATCGATAAGCCACTTTTTGATTTAGGTACTATTTTTTGTGAAGAGGATGAGCTGGAAACTGCACAAACTCAATTTGCCAATTTAATCAGTTTTTGTCATCAACAAGGTCATCAAACGGTTGCCTTAGGTGGAGGACATGAAATTGCCTGGGCACATTATCAAGGATTGGCACCTCATTATACTAAATTAGGTATTATTAATTTTGATGCTCATTTTGATTTAAGACCACACCAAAAAAATCAGCCAGGTACATCGGGAACTCCCTTTTCACAAATCGCAGCGTACTGTAAAGAAAATAACCAACCCTTTAATTATTGCTGTATTGGAATTCAAAATATGGGAAATACCCCGTCCCTTTTTGAGCGCGCTGATGAGCTTAATGTTAATTATTTGACTGCTGAAGAGTTATATTTGAACAGCTTGGCGTGGCATTTGGCATTTCTCGATGATTTCATGCTCAATCTGGATCATATTTATCTGACTCTCTGTTTGGATGTTTTTGCTGAGTCATTCGCTCCAGGCGTGAGTGCACCACAACCCTTGGGACTCACTCCCTGGCAAATTTTACCACTCTTGAAATACATTATTCAAAGTGGCAAAGTAGTTAGTTTTGATGTTGCAGAACTATCACCACCTTTGGATCAAGAACAAAAAACTGCTAGACTGGCAGCACTTATTATCGCAGAATTGCTACATACTATTTAAGGAGCCAATTTCATGAAGAACACATTACTAGGGAGCACTCTGTTCGCTCTGCTTGGTACTCAAGTACATGCTGATGTTACTCAGCCAGTAACACCACCCCCTCAAAATCCAGGCACTGTACAGCAGACCCCTTCTGCACCAACGCCTCAAACTCCAGGTTCCGTACAACAGGCTCCTTCGACACCAACACCTGCAGGCCAAAATATACCCTCAATAAATCCAGCACAGGCACCCGCAGCACCTATCAATTGTGAGTATAAAATCCCTGCGGAAACCAAAACTATTGATCAATCATTAGTTCTGAAATGGGCTGCAAAAGCAGTTACCCAATCTTTTGACTTTGATCCAAATAATTTAGACGCCCAACTGCAAAAATTGCAACCTTGTTTTACTGAGCAGGGATGGACTGGGTTTAATACTGCTTTGCAAAAATCAGGTAATCTGGAAGCCATTAAATCTCAAAAACTGACTGTGAGCAGTCAAGTGGATGGACAAGTTATCTTAACAGAAGCGAAAGACAATCAATGGAAAATTAATTTGCCACTACAAGTTGTGTATCAGAATGACAAAGAAAAAGTAACGCAATTACTCAGTGTTGATGTGACTATAGGCCGTAAGATGACTGGGGACTTGGGAATTACTCAGATGATTGCTGCACCACGAGGAACAGTAACTCAAAAACTACCACCTGATTTTAACCCTAATCCTGCCACTGTCATGAATCCAAACACTGAAAATACCACTACTCCAACAACCTCACCAGCCCCAACCAGTGCACCAAATCCAGCTACACCGTCAACTCCAACGACAACAACACAACCAACTACTGCAAATCCCTCGGCGACTCCGACTCAAGCTACTCCTGGACAACCTACTTTGCCTGAAAATCGCTCGACACAGCCATCATTACCACCCAATACTCCTTAATTTGGAGTATTGCCTTTTCCTACCTGAGAATAATTTGTAGCCTGGGTGAAGCGAAAGCGAAACCCAGGAGTTATTGTTCACTCAATGGCATCAATTTAAACTCGCAGTCTGGAGATAGCGAAGCGGAATCCGGATTTCTAGGTAAAGATTTCCCGGGTTACGGCTGGCGCCTTCACCCAGGCTACGCGGACTAATTTCCTTCAGTTGGCGTCGTTATGCGGATACAGGAGGTTTATTGACACCCACTTCATTAGGATATTCCAATACAATAACTTTTGTACCTATTTTGAAAAAGTTTTCACTTAACCACTTTGCAGCACTTGGGAAGATACGTACACAGCCATGGCTAGATGGATGTTCTGGAACATCGTAGGCTGCGTGAACGGTATATCCTTGATAAAAGTAGGTACAATAAGGCATTTTAGCGCCACCATTTTTATCAACAGGATATTCTCCAGACTTACAATCGACTCCGCGACGGTTATAAACTTTAAATGTTCCGGTAACCGTTCTGCACGATTGATTTGGATTTTCTTCGCATACATCAATACCTGCGGATCCACCTCCAGTCAATAATCGATTACCATCCTCATCATAAGCAGCCCATGCAGAAACTTTTGGATCAAAAATAAAGCGTTTCTCACCTGTCGCCCGAATCTTTTGCGGAAAGTAATCACGACCTCGTTTATCTTTTGTATAATGAACAGTTCGATGCACATAACCTGCGTCATCTGTAATTAAAGTAGATGGATCATTCTCAACACAGGATGTTAACCCCCCAATACACAGTAACAAACCTGCCCAAAACAACTTATTCATTTAAATTTTATCTCCACTTAATTAAAACTTTCTTGAAATATTCATTCTTTTCCCTAAACCCCATTTCCCTGCGAATAGTTACAAATTACCGCTGAATCTAAAAATTGGTCAACATATGCTCTCTAGACCAGCAGTTAGGGATAAATAGTTACGTTCACTACTTATCTTCATTTGATATTTCTATATTGATATGTTCAATTAAAACTTACGATTCCAATTTTCTATATTTAATGCGAGACGGCTTATCGGCTTCATCACCCAAACGGCGTCTTCTATCCGCTTCATAATCACTGTAATTCCCTTCAATAAAGGTAATTTGTGAATCCCCTTCAAAAGCCATCAAGTGAGTACAAATTCTATCTAGGAACCATCGATCATGTGAGATCACAATAACACAACCAGGGAAATTAAGAATCGCGTCTTCCAAAGCACGTAGAGTTTCAACGTCCAAATCATTACTGGGTTCGTCAAGTAGTAAAACATTCCCACCACTTTTCAATAATTTTGCTAAATGAACGCGGTTACGCTCACCACCGGAAAGTTGGGACATTTTCTTTTGTTGATCGCTCCCTTTAAAGTTAAATCGGCCTACATAAGCACGTGAAGGCATTTGAAAACTACCTACTTGCATAATGTCATGACCATCAGAAATTTCTTCCCATACTGTTTTATTAGGATTTAATTCATCCCGCAATTGGTCTACGTAAGCCAGTTGTACCGTTTCCCCAATGCGAATAACCCCATCATCGGGTTCTTCCTGACCAGTAATCATTTTCAAAAATGTAGACTTACCTGCCCCGTTGGGACCAATAATCCCTAAAATCCCCCCCTTAGGGAGTTTAAAATCTAAATTGTCAATTAAGATTCGATCTCCAAATGATTTGGTGATTTTTTCGCCTTCAAGAACCAGATCACCCAAACGCTCACCAGGTGGAATGTATATTTCATTCGTTTCATTACGTTTTTGAAATTCCTTCGAATTCATTTCTTCAAATCGAGCAATGCGAGCTTTATTTTTAGCATGACGTCCTTTAGGTGAAGTGCGAACCCACTCTAACTCTGCTTTCATTGCACGCATATGCGCATCTTCTTGTTTCTGTTCCATCTCTAGACGCGCTTCTTTCTGCTCAAGCCATGAAGAATAGTTACCTTTATAAGGTATCCCTTCACCACGATCCAACTCTAATATCCACTCTGCAGCATTATCCAGAAAATATCGATCGTGCGTAATTGCAACTACAGTACCAGGAAAACTTTCAAGGTAATGTTCTAACCAAGCTACAGATTCTGCGTCCAAATGGTTGGTTGGTTCATCAAGCAACAACATATCTGGGTTAGAAAGCAATAAACGACATAATGCGACTCGGCGACGCTCCCCTCCTGATAATTTACCCACAACAGCATTCCACTCAGGTAATCGCAGTGCATCAGCCGCAACATCCAACTTTCTATCTAAATCCCAACCGCCGCCTGCCTCAATAGCATTTTGCAACTCACCTTGCTCAGCAAGCAACGTATTCATTTCATCGTCACTCATTGGTTCGGCAAAGCGCATACTGATTTCGTCAAAGCGCGCGAGCTTCTCTTTCATTTCCTTCACGCCCTCTTCAACAACTTCGCGTACAGTTTTATCCGGATCCAATTTAGGTTCTTGTTCTAGATAACCGATTTTAATTCCTGGTTGTGGTCTTGCCTCTCCTTCAAATTGAGTATCAACACCTGCCATGATGCGTAATAAAGTTGATTTACCAGAACCATTCAATCCTAAAACACCGATTTTAGCGCCAGGAAAAAAACTCAGTGAAATATCTTTTAAAATAAATCGCTGATTTTCAACAATTTTGCTCACACGATTCATGGTAAAAATATATTGTGACATAACTACTCCGTCTTCTTTAAACTGTCTTTGTAGCCTGGGTGAGGCACCGCCATAACCCGGGGAAATAATACTCGATATTTCCGGGTATTGCGGCCAAGCCCCCACCCGGTATCAACAATATCTTTATATTGCTTTTAAAAAAATTTATCGTCTCTTACCACTCAAGAATTACTTTACCTGATTGACCTGATGCCATAATTTGAAATGCATGTTGGTAATCATCCACTGGGAAACGATGTGTTATGACTGGAGAAATATCAAGTCCACTTTGTAACATAGCAATCATTTTGTACCAGGTTTCAAACATTTCACGCCCGTAAATACCTTTAATTACCAATCCTTTAAAAATAACTTGATTCCAATCAACTGCTGTTTCTTGAGGAGGAATACCTAACATGGCTACATGTCCACCATGGTTCATTGCTTTCATCATATCATTAAGCGCCACAGGATTACCTGACATCTCCAAGCCTACGTCAAAACCCTCAAGCATTCCCAACTCTGCGGTAACATCAGACAGCTTTTCATATTTAACATTTACTGCACGAGTTACACCCATTTTACGGGCTAAATCCAAACGGTAATCATTCACATCCGTAATGACTACATGACGAGCACCTATATGTCTTACTATTGCTGCTGCCATAATCCCAATAGGTCCAGCACCAGTAATCAATACATCTTCTCCAACTACATCAAAAGCCAAAGCACAATGAGTTGCATTGCCAAATGGATCAAGAATTGAGGCCTGTTCGTCGGTAATATTATCTGGAAGAACAATAACATTGGTGGCAGGAATAGATAGATACTCTGCGAAGCATCCTGGTCTATTGACGCCCACACCTAAGGTATTACGGCAAAGATGGCGTTTACCTGCACGACAATTTCGGCAGAAACCACATGTTAAATGTCCTTCACCAGAAACTCGCTGCCCTACATGCAATCCTTGCACTTCCTGCCCTATGGCAACAATTTCACCAGAAAACTCATGGCCTACAGTCATCGGTACGGGGATAGTCGCTTGAGCCCATTCATCCCAGGAATAAATATGAATATCCGTACCACAAATCGCTGTTTTTTTAATCTTGATTAATACATCGTTGACGCCGTATTCAGGCATTGCAACTTCTTCCATCCAAATTCCAGGTTCCTTTTTCGCCTTGACTAATGATTTCATAAAAGTACCTCAAAATAAGCTCTTCTCTATGGAATTAAGAGAAGAGGGTTTTGCTTTAAATAATAGAAAATTCTTTACCGACGGTTTCAAAGGCTTCGATCGCTTTATCTAAATGATACAGCTCATGTGCTGCAGACATTTGGGTACGAATTCGAGCCAAACCTTTAGGTACTACAGGATAAGAAAAACCAACCACATAAATACCTAACTCCAACAAACGATTTGCCATGCGCCCAGCCAGGCTCGCATCACCCAACATAACGGGAATAATTGGATGTTCTCCGGGGATTAGATTAAATCCCAATTTCGTCATCCCTTCACGAAAATAACGACTGTTTCGTTTTAACTTTTCAGCCCAGTGGTTATTTTCCATTAAATTATCTAAAACCACACAAGAAGTATGCGCAATGACTGGGGCCAAAGTATTTGAGAATAAGTAGGGTCTAGAGCGCTGACGTAACCATTCAACGACCGTTTTGTTTGATGCAGTATAACCGCCAGAAGCGCCACCTAAGGCCTTACCCAAAGTACCTGTAATGATATCAATACGATCACTAACGCCAAAATGTTCCGGAGTTCCTCGACCAGTTTCTCCCATAAAACCCACAGCATGTGAATCATCTACCATAACCATGGCATCATATTTATCTGCCAATTCACAAATTGCTGGAAGATTTGCTAAAATTCCATCCATCGAAAAAACACCATCGGTGGCGATCAAACGAAATCGTGCATTTTTAGCAGCAATCAATTGCTCTTCCAATGCGCTCATGTCGTTATTAGCATATCGATAACGCGCGGCCTTACACAGACGAATTCCATCAATGATACTGGCGTGATTTAATGCGTCACTAATAATCGCATCTTCCTCACCTAATAACGTTTCAAAAAGACCTGTATTCGCATCAAAGCATGATGAATATAATATGGTATCCTCTTTGCTTAAAAATTGACTGATTTTCTGTTCAAGCTGTTTGTGTGGAGTTTGAGTACCACAAATAAAACGCACAGAAGCCATGCCATAACCATACTGAGCCAGTGCTTTTTGCCCTTCGGCAATAAGTTGAGGGTCATTGGCCAAACCTAGATAATTATTAGCGCAAAGATTGATTACTTCTTCATGATTTACTGTGACAGCAGCTTGTTGCTGGCTGGAAATAACGCGCTCTCCTTTGTATAAGCCTTCGCTCTTAAGTGTCGCTATTTCAGTTTGCAAATAATCAGTAAATTGCTCAAGCACTGCATTCTCCCAGACGTTAGATTATATTTATTTCCCTGTCACTCACCTCGTGAATGATATATGGGCAATTATAAATCGGTTAAGAAAACTATTAAAAATTGCAGATCATAACAAACTTTAAACAGAGTCACCACGAAATTTGGGATCCAAACATTATTTCTTAGCACATGCGCTATTTTTTTGCTAAGATTGTGCCAAAGTTTTGAAAGTGTATTGACAATTCACTTCTGCCATCTTGTTTCACAGCTATTTGCGGAATTCTAACATCATCAAAAGTAGAGCACCGCGAATACAGAAACCTTGGTAAATGAATAGTCAATCTTAACCTAAAACAATCAACACGGTAGAACAAATGAGTTATCAAAGCGCACGCATTAACATGGTCAAACAACAACTTCGAACTGGCGATGTTTTAAACGAATCCATACTTAATTTGTATGATGTTGTACTCAGACACGAATTCGTTCCCGAACAATTTATCAATTTTGCTTATTCAGATATGCAAATACCCCTTAATCACGAACAACGCATGCTTACTCCTTTGGAAGAAGGAAAAATACTTCAGGCTCTTGATTTACAAGGCCATGAAACTGTTTTGGAAGTTGGGACTGGCAGTGGATTTTTTACTGCTTTACTCAGCAAGCTTTGTAAAAAAGTAATCAGCATAGACTATTATGCCGATTTCACGACCAACGCAGCACATTTATTAAAAAAACACCACTGTGACAACGTAGAATTAATTACTGGTGATGCCAGTCAAGGTTGGTTAGAAAATGCTCCTTATGATGTCGTTGTATTCACTGGTGCCAAAGAACAAATAAATGAGACTCAAAAATTACAGATACTTCCTGGTGGAAAATTATTTGTTATTGAAGGAACATCTCCTGTAATGCAAGGCCGATTGTATGAATTAGATCATAGTGAAAATTGGCATGAAGCACTGCTTTTTGAAACGAACATTCCATTATTGATCGATAAATCAATGCATAAAGAATTTGTATTTTAGGATTTAGTTTAAATGAAAAAATTGTTGATTTGCTATCTCATGGCTTTTGGTCTGTTGTCGCAAACATTTGCCGCAACAGACTTAATGGATATCTATCATCAAGCTCTTGAAAATGATCCTATATTCAAAAATGCCTATGAAACGTATATGGCTAATAAAGAAGCTGTTCCTCAAGCTTGGGCGGCATTGCTACCTCAAGCAGGTCTTACAGCACAAACAAGCCGAAACTTTCTGCATGTGAATGATGGTTTTTACAGCGTTCTCGACGACTATTACAAATCCAAAATGTGGCAAGTTTCTGCGTCCCAGGCTATTTTCAATTATCAAGCCTGGGCCAAAGTAAAACAGGCAAAGGCTTCTGTTAAAGCAGCCCAAGCCACTTTTAACGATGCCGCTCAGGATTTGATTCTTAGAACAGCGAAAGCCTACTTTGATATATTGTTTGCTCAAGATACCTTAAATTTCGCCGAGGCAAAAAAACGCGCAAACATGCGCCAATATGAGCAAGCCAAACAACGCTTTGAGGTAGGTCTTGATCCAATTACTTCTGTTTATGAGGCAAAAGCAGCTTATGATCAATCAGTAGCTACGGTTATTGCCTCGCGTAACAACCAAATCAATCAAAGTGAAAATTTAAGAAAATTAACCAATCATGTCTATGAACTCATAGCACCTCTGCGCGATGGAAAAATTCCGCTGATTAAGCCAGAACCTAATGATGTAGATGAGTGGATAGATACTGGTCTTAAACAGAACTATAAATTGTTGTCTGCCAAATGCAATCTTGAAGTAGCACGTCAAAATATGAAAGCGCTGTCTGCTGGGAACTGGCCTACTGTTGCAATCCAAGGCAGCTCAATGGAGACAACAAATGAAGTCAACACAACGAGTCCATTCTTACCGGAAAATCAAAAACAATCTAGCGTTAGTTTAGCGTTGAACTTTCCTGCTTTTCAAGGAGGCCTGGTACTTTCCCAAACACGACAGGCAAAGCATAATTTTCAGGCTACTAGCGAGCGAGTCGAACAAACTTATCGTGATGTAGTAGTAAACAGCCGGATTGCTTTTAACACAATTACCGATGGAATTAGCAAAGTTAAGGCAGACAGACAAACTGTGATTTCCCAACAGAATTCATTGGAAAGTACAGAGGCTCAATTTGAAGTAGGTACCCGCACCATGGTGGATGTAGTGAATGCCCAACAGCGTCTTTTTGAAGCACAGAACCAACTTGCTAATGACCAATACAGTTTGATTAATGCCGTTTTAACTCTAAAATATCTTGCCGGAACATTGAATGTAAATGATCTTGAGCTGATTAATTCATGGTTAGAAACAACTCGTGTTAACGGATTAGTTTCTGCTGGAAGCAAGACCACTACCACTAAATAACAATTTTTTATTCAGGTTTTTATAATGTCCAATCCCTCCCAAGTTGAAAAAAAATTACTTCATTATACAGGTAAAGCAATTGCAGATTTTAATATGATCCAGCGCGGTGATCGTGTTATGGTCTGTTTGTCTGGCGGCAAAGATTCTTTTACGCTTTTAACTATTTTGGATCAATTACGCAGGCGTTCTGGTAATAAATTTGAACTCTTTTCTTTTACCCTGGATCAAGCCCAACCTGGTTGGGATGATACTGCAGTGCGGCAATGGCTCGCCGACCGTTCAATTCCTCATGAAATCCTAACTCGAGATACTTACAGTATCGTAAAAGAAAAAATTCCCGAAGGTAAAACCTACTGTTCTTTATGCTCACGCTTACGTCGCGGGATTATCTATCGTTATGCCGAAGAACATGGCTTCAATAAAATCGCTCTTGGTCATCATCGAGACGATCTGGTTCGTACCTTAATGATGTCCATCCTATATAACGGTGACATTCGCTCAATGCCCCCCAAATTGCTTAGTGATAATAAAAAACACATCGTCATTCGTCCATTATGCTATGTCCAAGAAAAAGACATTATCACGTTCGCCAACGAGCAATCCTACCCTATCATTCCCTGTACACTTTGTGGTTCTCAAGAAAATTTAATGCGTAAAAAAGTAACACATTTAATTAATCAACTTGCAGAGGAAAATCCTAAAGTTCCAAGTAACATCCTGCACGCGCTGCAAAGCATTAAACCCAGCCAACTTATGGATCAAAATATGTGGAATTTTAGAAATCTTGAAAATGAATTAATCACAAATCAAACAATCAATACCAGCGAACTCTTTAGCACAACAGAATTCGACTCAGTTGAAGTATAAAATTGTTACAAAACAGGGTGAAAGACCTGTTCTTTAATCACAAGTTGAAAATCTTGGGAGAAAGCCAGATTTGAATACAGGTTGCTTTCACTCAAGATGTACAGATATGGCTTTTCGTGAGATATCCACAAGAGCAAGGCGAGACGCAGCTCAAACCCGGGTTTTAATTAACAAAACACTCTTTCTTTGTTTTACTCTACGATCTTCCTTTTAGTTCCCTTCGAATTATTTTCTTTATCCGAATCCTTTAAACCATATGCAAGAAGAACAATATTAGATCAATTGGTCTTAATCAAAAACAACCTCTTAACTAAAACGTAACATTTTAATAACATTTTTGTTACAATAATGTTTTATTAGATAGCACTTTAGTCTAAAATTAGAGTAATTTCGCTTAACCCTTTTACTTTATTTTGTTAATAGAGGATCTAACCCCATGTTTACAAATACATCGGTTGACTCACGTATATTTCGAATTTATGCAAAGCGTTACTTTAAATTTGATTTTGTAGCAGCCATAGTCGTATTTCTCGTCGCCATACCATTATGTCTAGGTATAGCCTTGGCTTCTGGTGCTCCACTTTTCTCTGGAATTTTAAGTGGGGTTATTGGTGGAGTGGTCGTAGGTTGCTTAAGCGGCTCCCACGTTAGTGTAAGTGGACCTGCAGCCGGTATGGCGGCGGTGGTAGTTGCGGCCCTTACTCAACTAGGAGATTTCAATTCATTTTTAGTTGCTTTAGTACTTGCTGGTGTACTTCAAGTGATTATAGGAAGTTTGCGAGCTGGATTTGTCGCAGACTACGTGCCTTCCAATGTCGTACAAGGGCTACTCTGTGCCATCGGAATTCTATTAATAATCAAGCAGATGCCACTTGCTTTTACACTTTCTGCGGATTTCAACGAACTCAAAATGCATTTGTTAGAAACCGCTGAAGAAATCACATTAAGTCCCATTCTTGCGTTGTATCAACATATCAATACTGGGGCGATGCTGATCACGATTCTTTCACTCAGCACATTAATTTATTTTGATGTGACGAAAAATAAAATACTAAAAGAAATACCTGCACCAATCCTTGTCGTTATTTTGGGAGTGTTGCTTAATGAGTTTTTTTTATGGACTAATTCCAGCATGGTTCAAAATTCGCCGCAGTTAGTTAATATTCCTCAAACAGATAATTATCGTGAGTTATTTAGCCAATTGGAGTACCCCAATTGGTCTGCTTTAGCTAATCCCAAAGTCTATCTTTATGCTTTTATCATTGGAATTGTGGCTTCTCTTGAAACCTTATTGAACCTTAAAGCAGGAGAAAAACTGGATAAAAAACGTCGCCACCCCTCCTCAAACCGGGAATTAGTTGCTCAGGGAGTGGGAAACATGACCGCTGGTTTAATTGGTGGGATACCCATTACCTCTGTAATCGTGAGAACCTCCATTAATATCCAAGCGGGTTCGACTAGCAAAATATCAGCAATTTTACATGGTGTTTTTATTTTCTTTGCGGTGATGTTAATTCCAGGAACATTAAATAAAATTCCCTTATCTTCTTTGGCAGCCATTTTAATCTATACCGGCTATAAGCTAAATAAGCCTTCCATTTATCCCTCTATTTATGCTCAAGGTTGCGACCGCTTTATTCCATTTATCGCTACAGTAATCAGTATTATTGTGTTTAACCTCCTGACCGGTATTTTAATCGGATTGGCAGTAAGTTTGTTCTATATATTAAAATCAAACAGTCAGGCACGAATTAATATTCTTAAAGAAATTCATCCAACTGGAGAAATTAATCGTTTAATACTCCCCCAACAAATGACGTTCCTTAATAAAGCCGCTTTGGTTGCTGAGCTTGACTCCATACCCAAGGAGTCACAATTAATTATTGATGCGCGTTATACTCAGTACATTGATAAGGAAATTTCTGAGCTCTTAAAAGAATTTAAAGAAGAACAAGCGCCCAATAAAAAAATTGCATTGAATCTGATTGGCTTCAAAGAACATTATAAAATTCATAATTTCATTGATTTTATCAATGTAACTACATACGACGTGCAATCGCACCTGTCTCCGGCAAAGGTATTAAATATTTTACATGAAGGAAATCAACGCTTCCTCAATGACACCCCGATCCACCGTTCAAACCAATTGGACATTAAACTCACGGCAAAAGGGCAACATCCTATTGCCATTGTTCTTGGTTGTATTGATTCGCGAGTTCCTGTCGAAACGATTTTTGATATGAGCTTTGGTGATGTTTTTTGTGTACGGGTTGCTGGAAACGTGGTAAACAATGACGTTCTGGCCAGTATTGAATATGCTTGTCATGTTGTTGGCGTTAAACTGATTGTCGTTCTGGGCCATACTCGTTGTGGCGCCATTCAATCTGCTTGTGACGGAGTTGAATCAGGCCACATTACAGAATTGCTGGATAAAATAAAGCCAGCGATCAATGCAGAGAGCGAAACCGAAACAAATCGTCACAGTAAAAATAAAACCTACGTGGACAATGTTACTGAGTTAAACGTAGCCCATACCATGCAAGAAATTTATGATCGCAGCTCTATTTTGCATAACATGATCGAGCAAAATGATATTGCTATAGTTGGTGCGGTTTACAATGTTCAAACGGGTAAAGTTCATTATAAGAATTATGAGTATGAACTAAGTCAACTTAAAGGAAAAAATTACGAACACCTGGCTTCTAAACTGAATACATTATTAGAAGAAGCCAAGATTAAGGTATAACCTCTCCATATAGCTACCGCGAAGCTGAGCCCATGATAAATATGATTTAATAACAAGGGGCTCCCCCTCGCGGGCTACATGTCTCGCGTCAATTCATCTGTTATTGAACAGAAACTTCTGTATAATGCTTTGCACTCAAGAACAATACTATTTTCAGGAGCAGAAATGCGTGCGTCTCAATGGTTTTTAGCAACTCTCAAAGAAACTCCAAACGATGCAGAGATTGTTTCCCATCAATTAATGTTGAGAACTGGAATGATTCGTAAGCTGGGTTCAGGCCTTTATACCTGGATGCCTTTGGGTTTAAAAGTTTTACGCAAAATAGAACAGATAGTCCGTGAGGAAATGAATCGCATCAACGCCATGGAGTTACTCATGCCCGCAGTACAACCTGCTGAACTGTGGCAGGAAACTGGACGTTGGGATACCTTTGGTGGGCAGCTTCTCACCATGAAAGATTCTAATGGCAGAGAATATTGCTATGGCCCTACTCATGAAGAAGTAATTACGGATATTATGCGGAATGAATTACAATCCTATAAACAATTACCTGCAAGCTTCTATCAGATTCAAACTAAATTCCGCGACGAAATCAGACCTCGTTTTGGTGTGATGCGTGCACGTGAATTTATTATGAAAGATGCATATTCATTCCATTTAAATTTAGAAAGCCTACAAATAACCTACAAAGATATGTATCAGGCTTATTGTCGTATCTTTGATCGCATGGGACTCAAATATCGCGCAGTTGAAGCCGATACGGGAGCTATTGGAGGTTCTGCATCACATGAATTTCAAGTACTGGCTGACTCTGGTGAAGATTTAATTTTCTATAGTGATAAAGGAGATTATGCTGCAAATATTGAACAAGCAACCAGTTTAAAACCCGAAAAGGCAACTCCTATCACTCAAAAAATGATTCTGATTGATACTCCAAACCAAAAAACTATAGCTGAGGTATCAAAATTCTTAGGTGTGGCAAGCAATCAAACCATCAAAACGTTGATTGTAAAAGGGAAAGAACACCCTATGGTGGCTTTAGTTTTAAGAGGTGATGATGAGCTCAATGAAGTCAAAGCAATAAAACATCCGTTGGTACATTCTCCCTTACAATTTATAGATGAAGAAACCATCTTAAAAACCTTGAAGACGCCCATTGGCTCTCTTGGACCAGTCAATTTGCCAATTCCTGTAATCGCCGATCATCATGCGCTTGCTATGGATTCCTTTATCTGTGGCGCCAATCAAGCAGACAAACATTATCAACATGCTGCTTGGGATAAAGACGTGAGCGAATACCTTGTTTATGACTTACGTAATGTAAAAGAAGGCGATATCAGCCCAGATGGGAAAGGAATACTGCACTCTTGCCGCGGCATTGAAGTTGGGCATGTCTTTCAGCTTGGAGATAAGTATGCTAAAGCCATGAACGCTGCAGTAATTAATGAACAGGGCCAATTGGAGACTATGCTAATGGGATGTTATGGCTTAGGTATCACTCGTGTCGTTGCAGCCGCAATCGAGCAACATCATGATGAAAAAGGAATTATCTGGCCTCAAAACATTGCACCATTCCAAGTAGTCATAATTCCTTTAAATGGGCATCGTTCGCAAGTAGTTCAAAAACAAGCAGATGCACTATATGAGCGTTTAAAAGAGTTAGGTGTCGATGTATTAATTGACGATCGCAATGAAAGAGCTGGCGTATTGTTTGCGGATCACGATTTGATTGGTATTCCTCATCGTATCATCGTAAGTGAACGAAATATGGAACAAAACTGTGTGGAATATAAAAACCGAGCTAATGGAGAAGCGCTACAATTAAGCTTAGATAAAGCAATTGATACAATAGTTCAACTGGTCTCAAATAAGTAAGTTGAACTCGTTAAACCCCGTAGCCTGCGAATCTCAAAGGCTGAAACACGAGCTCCACTGTGTTTCAGCCAGAGGTTACAAGATCTCTATGATATAAACCCGTAACCTCGGTACTAACACGTTTCATCCAGTCTACAAATTTAGAAGATATTACGTTTGTGTCCAGGGTTGCCTTCAATATTCAAATAAGACAACACCTCATTGCTTTTTAACGCTTTTATTCCGATTGCGGTAATGTGATTAAAGCTTACATCTAAAGTATATAGCGTTACAGTTTCGGCTAAAGCTAATGCGCCATCATCTCCAATATAATTATGACTCAAACTTAAATTTTGTAGTTGTACCGCTTTGGCTAAGATTTTTGCTCCATCATCCCCAATAAGATTATTATCCGCATATAAGTTACTCAGAGACCTCATTTTTGCAAGAACGGCAATCCCCTCATCACCAATTAAATTATTGTCGATATTAAGCAAAGTTAGACGACTCAACTCAGATAAAGATTGAGCCCCTTCGCTACCTATGCTACAACCAACAAGTGAAAGCCACTCAAGAGTACTGGCCTGAGCTAAAAAAAATACCCCCTCATTTTGTATAGGATTGTTATCAAGAGTGAGATAACGTAAATTGGGTTTTCTTGCTATAACTTCGACCCCATCTTTACCAATATTATTGTTTTCCAAATCAATAAAGTTGAGGGATTGATTCCTGTCCAGAGATGCAACCCCCTCATTCCCTAAGCGGTTATTGCCTATATATAAACTTTTCAATGTTTGATTCGCAAACAATGCTTTGGCACCTTCCGCTCCGATTTGACTTCTTTTTAGGGAAAGATGAATTAGTGATGTATTTTTTGCTAATGATTTCGCTCCCGAAGAGCCTATAGGGTTACCATCAAGAGAAAGAAAAATTAAAGTATTATTATTTGCTAAGGCTTCCGCTCCATAGGGGCCGATATGATTATCTCCCAAAAGAAGGTAAACCAAAGAGGTATTATTTGCTAATGCCTCAGCTCCAAGTGAACCTATACGGTTTCCAGTCAGGAAAAGATATCGAATATGAGTATTAGTAGAAAGTAATTCGGCACCTTGATAACCAATCTGATTATCCGAAATGCTTAAACGGGTGATTTCAGGGTGTTCATTAAGAAAGAATAAAATTTGCGGAATATCACGATCTTGTATATGACACTGATCGAGATACAAACCACCATCGCTGGCACGTAATTCTATATTTTCAACACATTCATTAGATTGGGAATCAGAATTTTTTATTTTATCTTTCGCAAAGAGTGGTGAAATCATTACGCTCAATACAAGCGAAAGACTTAAAGCTGCTTTTCTCATCATGAAACCTAACCTTTTTGTTAAAATTTGAGATCCTAATAAAAATTATTAATTTTTATCAAGAAGATAAATAAAAACCAACACATCAAATATATGAGAGCCCTAGAGAAATAGATACAAAAGAACGATTCTTATAGATCATGGCGCATCGATTGCATATGTATGGAATTCTTCACTGGTGATCCGAAAATTATCAAAATCTCGAATGAAATTTGCTATATGATATGCTAATGAAAAATTAGTATGTTCTCCAAAAATATCATGATAAACCTCTTTAGGTGTTTCATCTAATTCAGCGCAACAGGTTTTTAGCAGAAAATCTGCGTATTTTTTATTTATTTCCCCCCATTTGTCCAATATGGTTTTAGCATTAGCAAGATGGATTTCATCTGTAAAAATACTTAATTTATTGAAATAATATAAATTACCCATAAGATAAAGGGCAAAAACCCGCGATTCCATATAGTGCATAGGAATGGCATTCAATACTGAGGGAATAAGAAGTTTAAGCATCAGGAATTTGCTATCGTCTAAATTCCTAATTACGAACAGTAAATTCCAGCTGTTATACAAATGCATCCATTCTTTATACACATAAAATTGACTAACTCTTTTGGGAAGTCGATTAACGATTAAGTCCGGTAATAAGCTGTATTTTCCCTCCTCTGTTATTGAGCTTTTCTCAGGTAAAACTAAATTTTTAAAAGAATAACCGTGAGAGGGTCGAAGGTATTCTAACAGACGAATAAGCGTAGCTCCTGCAAAAGCATTGTCAGCTGGATTTCCATCCTCCTTGTAGTTTTCTTCCCACGTTGCTTCCAAAATATTTAAACTCACATTTTTAACTGAATCATCATGCATTTCACCTAATGGAGGAGGACAAATCTTGGCATTCCAAAGCGCAAGTCCATGTTGCCTTATAAACTCTTTTGATTTTTTAACAATTTCTTCCTGACTAAGTTCCGCATCTCCCAATGCACGGATAAATGCTCCTTCCGTGATTACTGGATCAACAGAAACTAACTTTAAGCTTTTAAAAAGAGAAAAGTCTTTTCTATTTGAACAAAAGAAGAAATTATTGATAGGGTTTCCAGGATAATAAGTATTCCTTTGCTTTTTTGTAAAACTATATATATCTTCATTCAATGTGAAACTGTTTACCATAGTCACTGCAAATGCTTCGAATAAACATAGTAAATTCAACTGGATTTGCAGCTGTTCTGATATTTCGTTTAACTCTAAATCTGTAATTAATTTTTCGCGCTCTATAAAAGCAAGTAACTCACATATTGGCGGATTGTTTAGCAAACCTTTTTTCACAGAATCTATGAGTCGCTCCAGATCAATTGGTTCCTCTGCGAGTTTATCCAAGAAGTTTTTGAGCCCTTGATCACGAATTTCAAGTAAATTTAGCCGAAGATCATAGAGAATTTTTTGGATAATCGATGGATTGGATTGTTTATAAAGACATCTCGATACACGTTCTAAAAATTGTTTTGCTAACTTCCTTGTCATAAAGAAATCCATTTATTTACAAAAATAAAGTATATGTCTTTAGGAAAGTTTTTTAAATATAAGGGGGCTCTACCTGATTTCTTCTCCATTTGGAGGAACCACAATAGCAAAAGGTTCGCTAGGACTGCCCTCGATGACTTTATTTAATAGCTTAACCCTTATTAAAACATTCATTGTTTTACTGTCTTCGGAACATTTTATTGCATTCGGCTCACGCTTGCAGTTTGCGACTTGATGCACTGTATCTATAGGGCTGTTATCGATATCGATCACTTTTTGGTTTTTCAAATCGATAATCGCTAATTCTAAATGACTCAGCTTCCATTCGTTTCCTTCTGCAGTATATCCCACACGCCGTTCATGAACCAGGGTAACTTTTTGCCCTCTTTTTAGAGTAGTTTGATATTCCCACACGGGTTGTTCTACGGTCAACTCACTTTCCACAATATTATTTCTTTGTTGAAATGCCTTTTCCATATTGATGTAACCCCAACCATATGTTCGATTCCAGGCTGAGCCCATGATTTTAGTATGCCCCGAATCCATTGAACCTGAATCAGTCCAAGTATCCGCACTATTAATGAGCAACGCTTTAATAGCCATAGGATTTTGAATCCCTGCATCTTGCAATAATAATGCTGACGCACCGACATGGGGAGCTGCAGCGCTAGTCCCACCCATAAGACGATAACCGTCTTTATAGTTCATCGCATTCGAATAGACAAAACCATAAATTTTAGGATCAGGGGCGCACGTCATCGTATCATGGCCAGGAGCAGTTAAATCAGGTTTGCGTCTACCAAAAGGTGTAGGGCCTCGACTGCTGGTATTCTTAATATGATGTTTGGTTCTATCTGCGGTTTTGACAGTTGTTTCATTTTCAGTGACAAGTGTATTCATATTGGCAACAGTAAGCGCATTATAATTATCGCCAGGGACTGTTAATGTAGAGGCAAAGGTAAATTGATGCGATGGTTCGATATATCCAGCATTCCCTGCTGATTTTACCCAAAGGATTTTTTGAGTATTTACTACATAATCTATGACTTTTGCAAGCCCACTCCATTCAGGACATGCAGGACAATTTAAATCGAGCCGACCATTTCCCATACTGTAATTAATAATAGTGGGTTTCAATTCAGCACGATTCAACATCCAATCCAAAGTTTCCATCGAACGCATAATACTTGATGGATCAGCGTTTTCCTCGCCTGCTAATCCAGAAACAATGGCTGAAGCACCATAAGCGATACCTTTATATTTTTCATGATTACTGGCATAAATACAGGCTACGCCGGTTGCATGAGGTTCTTTGACACCATTAATCAGATTAGAATATCCTGATCCTACATCCTGGCGTACTACTAATCGTTTACTGGATAAAGCGGGATGTAGAGGATCCACTCCTGTATCGATTATACCAATAATTCCTTTTTGACCAGTATAACCATGATCCCACCAATTACTTACATTAGGGTAAAAGGATGATGGTGTCAGTTTTAAAACTTGGGCTGTAACATCCAACTCTGGCATGGCTGCTGGATTTGAAGAAATTTGTGCTGCTGCATTTAAACCAGCAATACGATAGAGCAAGTTACGATCTCTTGGAATTTGTATTCCTACTGCTGGCATAAATCCTAAATCTTTTATGCTTACATTAGGGATTCTTTTTATTTCCTCAATAAATGATTCTTTTTCTGCAAAATTATGTAAAAAAACCAGCAGTGATAAAGGAGCATGTGAAGAGGATCTGGAATGTTTTAAAGTTTGGAGGACGTCAGCATCAATAATAGCCCTTGCCGAAAGAACAGGACTTACAGTGAGTAAAATTATCGCAAGATAAGATCTTTTGAGTATACGCCACATACAGCACCCTCATTTTTGAGTTTCAATATAATGAACAAAGTTTACCTTCTCAGTTGGCAAATCATTGTTCTCATCTCAGTAATGAATAAAATGATTTTAAAACAAGGAATCGAAAGAAGATAGCGGTCTTTAAAAAAAATATAGTATATCAATAGCATACTGCTCCTTGGTCATAGAGGAGCTATTGTAACTTTGTTAGGACGAGATTTTTTTATTATTCTTCCAAAAGGTAAGTTACAGCAGAAAATTTTAATGATACATTTTGTCTCTCAACAAATTAGAGATAAATAATGACAAGGACGCTTTTTTCTTCAGCACTCATACTGTTTTGCTCTATTGCTTCTGCACAAGATCAGATGATTGAGGATTTTTTTAAAGATGTGAATCCATCTGCAATTTCCACCAAGAAGGAAAATAATATACAGGCGAGTCATTTTCGTATTGTCGAAATTGACCTCAGCCAACTCTATGCAGAACTGGAGAACGTACCCCATCGAGATGAATTAAAATCAGGAGCTGCATCACAAATTGCCCTACCTCTGCCCGATGGAACCACTAAGCTATATCAGGTTGTCGAAAACAGTACATTACACCCGGAGCTCAGTGCAAAATTTCCCACAATTAAAACCTATGATGCTTATGGAGTTACTGATCCAGGTGAGTTCGTCAAGCTCGATCTTACCCCTCAGGGATTCCATGCAATGATTCTCAGACCTGGACAGAGTCCAGTTTTTATTGATCCCTTAAGAAAAGGAAGCACACAATATTATATTATTTATAATAAAAAAGACTTTATAACATCCAAGCGCTTGAAATGCGGCGTCCAAAGTCAAAATCAATTTGCAACATCGCCTGTTAGTTCAAAACATTTTGCTCGTTTTAATTCTTGCCAACTCAAAAAATACCGCTTGGCCATGGCAGCAACAGCAGAATACACTCAATTTCAAGGCGGGACAGTAAACGATGCATTGGGTGCAGAAGCAACCACGATAAATAGAGTGAACGGTGTTTATGAAATTGATATGGCCATTACAATGCAAATTATTGCTAACAATAATCTCATTATCTATACAGATCCTAATAATCAGCCCTATACACACGGTGTTCCCGAACAGATGATCAATGAGAATCAACAGAATGTGAATCAAGTTATTGGTGCAGCTAATTATGATATAGGCCATGTTGTGGATTCAGCAGGAAGTGGTCTTGCAGGACTTTCCTGTGTTTGTAATGATGGACGTAAAGCAAGAGGAGTCACAGGTCAAGCCAAGCCAGTAGGAGACCCTTTCGACATTGACTATGTAGCACACGAAATGGGACATCAATTTGGCGCTAATCACGTCCAAAATAACAGTTGTCAAAGGAATGGGCCCACAGCTGTAGAGCCTGGAAGTGGTAGCACCATTATGGGTTACGCTGGAATTTGCGCCCCTAATGTTCAAAAGAATTCAGATGCTTATTTTAATGGCATTAGTCTTCAAGAAATGGGAAATTTTGTCTCCAATCCTTCGCATACCTGCCCCGTTACAACAGACATTCCTGATGCTCCTGTGATTTCTAGCACTAATGGAGGGGCTATTATTCCTGCTCAAACCCCTTTTGCTTTGACTGCATCAGCAACTAAAAATGGCGGCACCGAAGTGTTAACCTATACCTGGGAACAAATGAACAACGAAGTATCTCCCCAGCCTCCAGTCAGCTCAGCAACTGTCGGACCCAGTTTTAGAAGTTTTTCACCGCAACCGACAGGAACCCGTTTCTTCCCTAATCTCAACGCACTCAGCAATGGAGGTCCTTTTACCTGGGAAGTTATACCTTCAGTTTCTCGGATTATGAAATTCAGAGTTTCAGTACGTCGGAATACCCCGGGAGGATCTTGCAATGCATATACTGATACAACTATAACTACAACGAGTAATGCGGGTCCGTTTATCGTGACATCACCTACTAGTAAAGGCATCAGCTGGACTGGTTTATCACCACAAACCATTACCTGGGATGTTGCAAATACTAATTTTTCTCCAGTTAATGCCAAGAATGTAAACATCCTTTTATCTATTGATGGCGGAAAAACATTTCCCTATACCCTATTATCAAACATAACAAACAATGGACAAGAACAAATCTGTGCTCCTAACTTAAACACAACTACGGCTCGGATTATGGTGCAAGCGAGCAATGGAACTTTCTTTAATATTTCAAAAAACAATTTCTCAATCATTGCAGTACCAACTAAAGCACCGGTATTGACGGCAGCCGAGCGTGATCCAATGAGTACCCATAAAGCATTTGTCTTATATGCTGATTGTATTCCCGTATCCAATAATGTTTATACAGTGAATGGCTTACCTGGGGCAACCGTGAAATTGGATATCAAGAATCACCGCTTTGTCATAGAAAACATCCTGACGCCGAAAAGAGTCCCTAATGTCACTATTACGGCGACGAATGAAAGTCACATAAGTCAAACCTCAAACCCAATTACTATTCCCAGTATTTTATAAAAGGCTTACTATGAATAAACAATCCATATCAACAGTCATCGCTTGTATCCTCTCATGCAATGCATATACAGGCGTTTATTCCGGTCTTAATTTAGGTGTTAATACAGTTACTGTACACAAAAATTTGAGCTATCCTCTTGAAGAAAGTACACCCACTTCTTCCAGCTTTAACAACGCATATACCAATTTTCACGGACAAATCATAGCAGGATATGAATTGCCCTGGAGCGCAAAATTTTCTACTGCTTTAGAATTGGATGCAGATCTATTCACCGGGAAGTCACGATATAAAATCGATGAATGGTTCTTTAATGAAGATGTTGATGCAGAAGAACAATTAGAATATGGATTCTCCTTCTTTTTACTACCCACCTACCAATATAATGAGTCAGCTCGTTTTTTTGTAGGGCCAGGAATTTCAGGAAGCCGTTTTGCAGTTAACATGAACAATACTGCAGGGAATGTTGGAGTCAGTGTGAATTTCAAAAAATGGTTAATCGGTGGGGGCTTAAAGGCAGGAGCAATCACCAAACTAACTAATAACCTCGACCTACTCTTGACGTATCAGTTCACTCAGTACAACAGTACGGAACGAACTCAAATTGAACCGTTATCTGATGAAACATTACAAGGACGTTATAGACCGAATGTAAATACTGTCTTAATCGGACTTAGAGTCCATATGCCAGAACTAGCAGCTAAAACTAAATGATGTGTCTTAATCGTGCAGGTTGGAAAAGTTGGGATATTAATAGAAAATTTATTAACCCGCGATGTTATAAGATAGTCTTTAAGAATAATGCTTCGCCAACCAAACAGACTCGAATTAAATCGAGCCTGTTTGGCAATTAATAAATTGAATTACTTTTATGGTTTGTTAACTGAAAAAGAAGGTTGATCCTGTTCTTCTTTAGGTTCTGTGAGTTTCCCTGTGTGTGTATTGAATCGAAATATATAACGATGCTGGGGGCCTTTAGATTTTTTGCTTTGAAGTTGCTTCATTACATTACCTGTTTTAGAATCCAGGAAAAACATATTCTGAGCTGCAGAAACAGGCTTATCTTCTTTATTTTTTTTATCAAAATCTTCTTGATGAGTCTCAATATCCAGATCCAACTTAAACATATATTTTTTCATCTGCCTATATTGTTCAGATCTTGGGGAATTTTTCCTCTTTTTCAAGGAAAACTGAGTATCATCTTCTGATTGTTCTAGAGAATCCTTTTTCCGCTTTTTTAAATGATTCTCTGGTTCGGTTTCTGGCGGCTGTTTACCATAGAACGCATCTTCCAACTTTCTAAAATCTTCATTATTTAACTCTAATTTAAGCAATGAATCGTCGGTTTCTTGTGGCATTTTGCCATAGAACGCATCTTTCAGTTGCTTTAGGTCTGTATCATCTAAGTCTAATTTAAGAAAATGGTTGTAGGGATTAGGCATGAAAACTCCTATTTAAGAATAAAAGCCGCATATACTATCAATTGGACTTCTTTGGCGTCAACGTGATAAAAAGTTACTATCAAGGCAGGTATATCAAGCGTGAAGTTTCTGCAAGACTGCGTAACATCACATAATCTTGCTCCCCTATCAGATAATAAATTTGCTGGACAAGCTAATAACTTTTGTCCAGCAATGGCATTTATAAAATAATTGTAATGAAGTTTATATACTTTTTATGGATTGTGGTTTTTCGCTTTGCTCAAGATCTTGCATCAGTTGATTTAGTTTTTTATCTGTCTCGCAGCGAAAGGTTTCTAACCCAACAATGAGTCGGGTATCGAATGAATCTCTAACGATATAATTGTCAATGCGACTCATGAAACCACTAATAAAATGGGTGAACCCCAAACCTTGCGGTAGATATTGATCTTCATCGAAGTCTGGGTCATCTGTATCTAAACTTAATTCTTCTATTAGCTGTTCTAAATCCAGCATATCAGGTTTGTCTGGAGATTCGTGGTAAAAGGTTATGGATTTCTTATCCTTCGCTGTTTCAGCAAATTGAGCTGGATAGAGTGCTTTAGCTAACTCAAGATGCAGTAGGCTTTGCAAATAGCCAATTACTTTGATAGAGAAGAATCTAACTTGATCACTACGTATACTATCATTCCACATATCTTGAGGGTCTTTAATATTAATAATGTCAGATTTGCCCAGAGCAATCCGATATGCTTCTTCCAAAAGAAGAGCAGGATCCATTGCATTTTCTAAGGAAACTGGATTTTTAGATCGTATTATATTTTTTAGTTTGATAAGCTCTTCCAAAACATTTGCATCTGTGTATTGCATGAGATTAGATTTATGATTACAGTACTTGCATGTTTTTAGCGCATTAACTAACGGTTTAAACAACCCTTCGTGAATCATTCTTATAGTGAAAGCTTGTTGTTTTTCTAACGCAATCTCAGCTTCTCTTAATTGCTTTGATGCTTCTTCTTGGCCATTAGCATTGCTTGTTGGGATGTTGTCAAAATAAGGAAGCAAGAACTCAACCATCTGATGCTGACGTCTCATACGTGCTATTTTGAGAGGAGCCTCTGCATACAACACTTGCCATGTTTTTTGGCTTTCTACAGCTTTGGATGTCACATTCTCTTTCACATGTTGAGGCAACAGCAAAGTAGGATTAGCATCTAAGATTCGTTTGGCAGTCTCTAGGTCATTGTCGATTACAGCTTGAACAAGATTTAGATAACCGGTTTCATTAGACTCTGCTCGAAAAAGCCCAAATGACGTGCAGGTAAGTGCTAGGCTAGCTAAGCTTTTGGGGTCGTGAAGGTGACCACGTATGTATAATTTCATTTCATCGGGTAGTTGACTGAACTTATCTTCTGATGTTGATGGCTTTCTTGTTTTCATGTTATTTTGCTAATGTGATTAAATTTGATGATGCATTTTATATCAACTACTCTAGCAATTGCTACACTTTTCGGACAAATATTGGTCATCATTCTGATTTTCGAGTCTTTTCTGTAAGGTCAGCATAATACCTTACACTCTCAACTCAATCCCCGCCATCTTAGAGCAATTCTTTAATGAAACTTGCTTAACTGGGGTGTAACATTTTGGTTGACCACGCCAGTATTTACTTTAAAGATACTTCCACAAGGTCGGTGAAGCTCAATAGCACAAACATCACTTTGCTCGCTCTCGTCCAGCATAGGAACCACAAGCAACCATTCTTTTACCTCAACAAATTACATGGCAACATCATCTTCTAGGATTAATTTAAGTCTGATTTCAACAGTGCTGATGCTCAGTGCGCTACAGATTTTTCCAAGAGTGTAATCATTCAAGAGCTCGTTAATTGCTCACAGATAATCGGCGATTTTACTTTGCTTTGTTCGGATTGTTGCGAATGAGTAAATGTCTCTTTGACCAACGTGAGTTTATCTGTCTCTTTATTGATGGAGTTGCCTCTTGAAATGACAGAGGCTATAGGCTAACGATTCATGCTGTCACTAGTCACGCAGGCTTGCCGGAAGGTCAGAATCAAGCTAAAAATAGCGCACTACAAAAATTAAATTGACACACTGCAGGCCAATTTGATATGTTAATCCAATAATAGATAAAATTTAACCAAACTGCTATCCATATGAATCACCGCGATACGAACAAGAGCAATAATTACCCTGCAGTGTTTACTGTAAAGGTATCGCCATGCCACGATTCATTAACAACAACAATCTCTTCAGTAGCCATTATTATTATTTTGCCCTCTTTACCCTAGAGCGGTTAGCTGTTTCTTATTCCCGAACCTCTCTAGGGAGGAAGCATCGGGTAATTAGAATCATTGCTTTATTAATACTGGAGGGTATCGTGACTCAAACCAACTTTTTAAATTTAAAAAACAATTGCTGGCCCTTTGTCATGTGGTTTTTTCCACTTTCATTTTTTGCACTTCAATTTATTTTGCGTCTTTGGCCTGGATTGATGATGCAAGAAATAATGAGCCAATTTTCAATAGATGCTGCCAGTTTTGGTCTCTTAGCCGCTTTTTATTATTATGGATATGCCGGAATGCAAATTCCTATGGCGATATTGCTCGAAAAATTTGGCGCCCAAAAAGTAGTTTTTACCTTTACCTTACTTTGTGGATTAGGCGCCTTACTCTTTGCCTCAACCAATAATTTTTATCTGGCATTATTTAGTAGATTTCTAATTGGGGCGAGTTCTGCTGCTGGTTTTTTAGGGGTATCCAAAGTTATTTCTGAGTGGTTCAGTAGCAACCAATACTCTCAAATGGTTGGATTTTCTTTTAGTGTTGGGTTATTAGGAGCAGTCTATGGAGGCAAACCAGTATCACAACTGATTGCAACCTATGGTGGTCAGCATGTAGGACAGGTACTTGCACTTTGTTCTATCAGCATTGGACTATTGGCTTATTTAGTCTTGCGTACTCCAAAGAATATCAAAACCACAAAATCGAATGAAATAAATCTATCTTATTTATCTGTTTTATTCACTTCCAGGATATTATGGACTCTGGCCCTGGCAAATTTACTCATGGTTGGCGCACTGGAAGGTTTTGCCGATGTTTGGGGAGTATCTTATTTAACTACTGCCTATGGTTTTACTAAATCTGATGCCGCGTTTCTCGTATCATTTATCTTTGTTGGTATGTTATTTGGTGGACCATTACTTGCATTTTTGAGCAAAAAATTGGGAAATTATAAAGTTATAGGGTTCTGCGGAATTGGGTTGGCCTTAGCTTTTCTAGTGCTTCTCTCGGATCGTGTGAGTAATTGGTGGATACTTAGTATTCTATTCTTCGTTATTGGACTCATGTGCTGCTATCAAGTAATTGTGTTTGCAGCAGGATCTACACTTGTTTCCTCAAAACATTTAGGAATAACCATAGCCTTTTTAAATTGTATCAATATGTTTGGCGGCTCTTTTTTTCATACTTTAATAGGCAAAATAATGGATTATTACTGGGAGGGAAGTTTCACGGCAAATGGCTTGAGACAATACAGTATTCAATCCTATCATCATGCATTAGTTGTCATACCTTTGGGGGCTCTTTTGGGAACAGCATTGGTTTATTTGATTCACAAAAATGCCAAGAATCAAGTGCGTTTAGCCTCTGTTGAACAGACTACGGCTTCTTAAGCTTCATCGGATTAATGAAAATCAATTAATTGACTTAAGCTGCATTATAAACTCTTCGTCGATTTTATAATGCAGGCAATTATTTTGTATTTTTTCAATATACCCTAATTCCTCCAGTTTATTTAAAGCCGGGAGAATCTCTGGAGACAATTCATATCGAAATCGGGGTACCGAAGAATTCAATATTGCGTCCTTATCGACTACGAAAAACTCTTTTATATCCTTACAACCAGGGTTAGTTACATCATTTTTCATGACACTCATGAAATGAGGGTAATCATTAAAAAGCCTATCTAAATCCAATATTCTTTTCTTCTTTATATGTTCGGAATTTTTCCTATCATTCACGAATTTTTGTACTTGCCATCCACCCAGGGCAGTAGTAAAGCACCCGCTTAAAAAGCCTAATAAAAATGAAGTATCCATGTTGTTTTAAATTAAGATGTTGATGATGCGTAGCATGATCATTGCACAATTGAAAGTTGGTTAATTATATATCAAAGTATGAATAAAAGTAACGATAGTTGCTTCTAATATCTTGGGTTCTTTTAGGTAAGATACCTGCTTGCTTTTTCAACTAGGCATTACTAAACTACGTTTGGCTTGTTCTGTTTGAAACTTGTCTGCATGTTATATGACCACAATGCCAGAACTGTTTGCTTCACCTAACTCATCAAAAGAGGATAATATGCTTAAAAAATTCTTTATTTTTTTTATTTTGGTTCTAGCTGGCATGTTGACTGCCTGTGGTCCTATCTATAATACTGAGTACAGTTTTGTTCCGCCCAAATCAGATATAGCGAAAATGTGCACTGCCCAATGTATTCAAGGTAAAAATGATTGCGAGCAGAGTTGCCGGGTAGACAATGAAAATTGCCGCATGAGAGCCCAACAAAATGCGATGTTTGAATACAAACAATATAAAGAAGACCAAAGAAGAATGGGCCTACCGATTAGCAAGACTATAACTGATTTTGATCGAAGCAGAAGCTGTAGCAACTCGTGTCACTGTGAGTCGACCTATAGGGCATGTTATTCAGAGTGCGGCGGCGAGGTCAGAGAACATAAAGTATGCGTCGCTTTTTGTGACAAACAACATTGAAAAGATAAAAAATCTTTTATCTTTGTGACAGAAAACCAAAGCAAACCAGCAATTTATTGAATCAAATTGCTGGTTTTCATTTTTTACTTTTGCACCTCACAAACAGTCAAGTTATTTTACAATTTGAAAAACCTTTGCCACACTTTAGTTGATCCACTGCAAAGAGTGAAATAATAATGAAAAAAATAATCCTTTATTTTTTGGCCTTCATTGGCACTCTGACTATATTATTTTTTATCTCCCAATGGTTTGGCAGAGCTGGAACGACAATGTATGGGGGAAGTCCCGTGCCAATGCAAGCGGCAGTTGGAAAACCCGATTACACCGTTGGCTCTGTAGCAATGCGTGTTACAAACCAGTCTTCTGGAAATCAACCTGCAGAAAATGTGATGCGGGGTATGATTATTCGTAATGCGAATATTTCCCTGCAAGTGAATAACATTAATTCAGCAATGGAAAAAATCGCTCAACTAGCAGAAGACTCAGGAGGGTATGTTGTAAGCTCCAATTTAACCCAAGATAATAATGCAGCAAATAATACTACTGCAGATATCAGTATAAGAGTACCTGCTCAGGGATTAAATAATGTATTAACTGCCTTGAAGTCACTCGCAACCCAAGTCGTACAAGAATCAGTAACTGGTGAAGACATTACCCAACAATTTGTCGATTTACAAAGCCAGTTGAGTAATTTACAAAAAGCTAAAGAACAGCTATCAAAAATTATGGCTGGCGCTAAAAAGACATCCGATGTTCTTAGTGTATTCAAGCAATTAAGCGACACCCAGGGACAAATCGATGTAATCCAAGGACAAATTAAATATTTCAAAGAGTCAGTAGCTTATTCATTGATACATATTAACTTAAGCATGAACCCAATAATTCAAACGGAACAACAAAAACAGTGGAAAATCACTGAAACATTTATTGATTCGTATCATGCACTGGTCGATCAATTACGTAATTTTACCTATGGTTTGATCGCATTTTTTGTGTACTTTTTACCATTACTATTATTATGGCTATGTATCTTTTTGATTATTTTTTGGATAGGGAAAAAAATCTGGAATAATGTCAAAAAGTGATAATCTCGCGAATAGGAAACTGTATTTTTAAGAAATACCAGCCTGCATTGATAGGGGCTATTATTATTAAATACATGAAATAAAACTGACGGGAGTGCTTTGTGTTACGTCATTTTAAATCAAAACAGTTCATTGCCTTCATAGTGGCAGGAACAATTGCAGTTATGGTAAATTTCTGCAGCAGAATTTTGTATAGCTATGAGTTCAGTTTTTCAATATCAATTATCTTAGCCTATATTACAGGGATGATTGCATCTTTTATACTCGGTAAGTTATTTGTATTCAAGAACAGTCAGCAAACCTTCTTACGCTCGATTATGTTTTTTATCCTCATTAACTTAATTGGTATGCTACAAACCTGGTTTGTTAGTTTATTTCTTGCCTATCATATTTTGCCTGCTTTGGGTATTAAATCATTTACTTTAGAAATAGCACACGCAATTGGGCTTGTTTTTCCCACTTTTACAACGTATCTGGGACATAAATTTTTTACTTTTCGAGAACACATTTAATGTACTCAGCGAGCCTTTGCAAATGAGTTTAAAAATTCAGTCAGTCTTTCAACATCTTTTAAACTAATGGCATTGTAAATGCTGGCCCTGGCACCACCAACACTTCGATGCCCTTCCAAATACAATAACCCTGCTTTTTTTGCTGACAAGAAAAATTCTTCCTCCAAACGCTGGTTTGGGAGTAGGAAAGGAACATTCATTCGTGAACGATAGAGAGCTGATATAGAATTATGATAGAAATTACTTTGATCAATACATGTATAAAGCAATTTGGCTTTGACCAGACTTCGTTTTTCCATCTCTGCGACACCACCTTCCTGCTCTACCCAATCACAAATAAGTGATGCTACATACCAGGCAAAGGTTGTGGGTGTCGCTAAAAGTGAATGATTTTTATCCTGCATCGCATAATTAAATACAGCTGGTGTTTCAGGTAAAGCACGATCGAGCAAATCACGACGGACAATCACCAAACTCATACCTGCAATACCAAAATTCTTCTGGGCACATGCATAAATACACCCCAAACGGTTAAAATCAATCGGCTTTGAAAAAATATTGGAACTCATATCACTGACCAATACCATATCACCGACTTGAGGTACTTCTGGAAACTCAACTCCACCAATTGTTTCGTTGTCAGTGAAATGCAAAAATGCAGCATCTTGTCGTAATTCCCATGTTTCTTCAGGAGGAATAATCGTAAATTGCTGATCTTTACTACTTGCTGCCAAACGCACTTGTGTGTATTTTTGCGCTTCTTTTATAGCCATAGCAGACCAATAACCTGTTTCGATATAATTAGCAGACTGAAAACCTCGCGTTAAATTCATCGGGATCATTGCAAATTGAATTTGTGCACCACCCGGTAAAAAAAGGACAGCAAAATCATCAGGAACATGAAGCAAGCGTCGTACTGAAGCTTCCAACCGCTCTCCTAATTCAGCAAATTGGGAGGTACGATGACCAATAGTTAAGATTGACACACCTGTATTGTTCCAATTGAATAAATCTTTATGAATGATATCCAATACCTGGACAGGGAGTGTTGCAGGGCCTGCATTGAAATTAATGGGGCTGTACATATTATTTGTCCTTTATGCTAAGCAGAGCATCAACTGCAGCGTTTTATTTGAATCTTTTAATTATAGGAAAAAATAGATTTTTAGAGTGACTGCAATAAAAATGGATTGCTGGAAGGACAGTTTCTATTGGCTTTAATAATCAGATAATCTTGATTATTTAATGAAGTAAGCAGATTGTTATAAGGTTGCTGATTACTGGTGCATACGTTGACATTACTCACCCCCCCCAACAAAACACGACCACTCCAACTTGACGCCATAATGCAGTTAAAAGCCGCTGAGGATCCAACGTAAAAACAGGTTGCAACTTGAGAGTTCGATGAATCAACGGATATAGTGACATTAGACAGATCAACCGTTCTGGGTGGTGCGTTACCTCCTGTACCCAGAGCGATCGTTCCTGATAGGGTTACAGCATGCTCATTATTGATTAATGTGACATTATTATTTGAATCATAGGTGAGCACAATATTAGTATTAGGAACTGTAACAGTATAGGTGGTTCCAGATGGAACAGAAGGAGGATTGGGATTTGGATTTGCATTAGGAACTCCTGAGCCTATAGCTGGTAAGCTAGTACTGGTGAACGTAGAATTAAACAATTGGCCACTGAGTGCCGGATCATTTTGGCTAATATAACTTGCAGATACCAACGATAAGTTTTCATTATTGGAATTGGTCCAGGTCACTATATGATCTACTTTTTTATATTTAGAATTATTGGTAATCGTCCAGGTGCGGTAAAAGGTTGAATCAAACTCGGTAGTAATATCAGAGCCCGTTGTAATCGCATTATACCCGGCGATTGTGGAATAATTACGTAACTGTTCCATTTTTTGATTAAACAATTGCGTAGAGAGATAATCTTGATTGGTATTTGCCTTGGCTTTGATAAGGTGCACTTCAGTCTTGCTGCCAGCCACCATCCCAAAAATTAATAACGAGGTAACAACCATGGCTTCAACCAATCCCAAGCCTGTCTGTTTGCCAGGAGGGGAGTTGAATTGATGAGCGCTCATCGTCTCTCTCCTCAACTATGAAATCCTTAAAAATCTCGCCAGGTTCCTGGAACCTTGACAAAAGACCCAACTTTGTTCAATTGATTCAGGACCGTTGTACTATAAGTAATATTGGGTGAACCAGTAGATGTTATAGAACCTTCTACTACGGCTCCACCGATTATATCCAATGTTCCTCCCCCGCTATTATTCCAATCCCCTATTATATAAACCATACCATAGATCCTAGTGCTACCATTAGCTTGCAATGAACCATTAACTACCAAGACAACTGGATTAGTAGGAGAACCTATCGTGGCATTACCCGAGAAGCCGGCAGAACTTCCTCCTGTTTGGTTAATCCAAATGGATTTACCAACAACTCCATTTAAAAGACCACTGTAATTTGTAGTACTACTATTAGTATAGGTAATATCTGCAGATTGTTGGGCTAAAGTTTTTGTTGTACCAAAGAAGTCACTAAAAAATTGATCCGAGCTTAAACTGCTTAAACTTGAATCGTTGTGTACCACATCAGTCTGAAGACCAGCACTATTGGAGCCAGAACTTGTATTTGAGGCGGTGCTAGCCGAACCGCTTAAAATCGTATCCCCTCCATTCCAAATAGTTGTCCCTGTTGTCGTATTGGTAATGGTCAGGGAACCACTCAAGTTCACATTATTTTTTACAAGAAGAGGCACTGGTGTAGGTGCGGGAACAAAGGGATAAATCTGCATAATCTGAACTACAGTGGTTGAAGAAGTGTTATTATCAGCCGTTCCCTTGGAGGATACTGTAATGCGGTTGAAACTATTGTATACCGGGTTGCTATAAGTGATGGTATAGCTAGTATTATTACTAAAAGGTACATTGGTTATTTGCGCATTGGTATAGGTATCTATAAAACCATCATTGTTCGCATCAACAAGAATAGCTGTTTTATTAGCCTCCAGATAAGCTAATCCATACTCCAAACCGGCTTCAGCCGCCATGAATGATTGTGAGGTTCGATAAAAGTTATTTTCTATTTTTTGATCAAAATCGACTGTTTTGGTGGTTAATAGTGCAGTTATTGCAATTCCCAGTAGAATCATCACTGATGTAGCAAGCAAAACATAGCCGCGTTGATGTTTCATAGCACTAACCCTCCTCCTTTAATTCAGGGCTGAAATTTATCGTTACGTACCCGTATTACTTGAGTAAAGGTGCGGCTCACTGAATTATCAGAAATCAAACTACCCGTTAAATTAATAGTAACATTTCGTATCGTAAGCGTGCTAACTCCATTACTTAATGTGATAACCGTAGGTATCAGATTAAAAGATAAATTAGTCACCTGGATCTGATTGGGATCCGTTAAATTGATCCAGTTGCCGTTGTTACAATCAAAAAATGAGTCTGTTGCTGCTCTTGCTTGTAAGGCATTATTTGAGAGCCTAAATCCAAAGCGTTTATCATAACCGGCTGAATTTAACGAAGGCATAGTGCCATTTGAATCTGTGTCATAGGTGAATAATATACAGCTGCTAACAGGGACAGTAATATCATTAGCCGATGCAATAAAGGGATTGGTAATAGTCCCTGTACCTATATCATTAGCAGCATTTGCAGAATAGCCCGCTCGTCGTATTTCAATGGCCATCATATTCATTGCTGAACGTAATTGCTGATCAAGTCGATTAACTGCCATAACACTGTAAAAAGAACGCATTAAGGAAATGTAAATCGCGATACTGCCTCCTAACAAGAATAAGCCAATACCAATTCCTATTAGTATTTCGAGCAGAGTATAACCCTTGTGTTTTTTAATCGTTATTAAGGACATGTCTGGTATCCTGAAACAGTATTGGAACAAACAGTAACTAGCCCCATGCTGTTGGCATTAATCGTGGCTGATTTATCTGACAAAGTAACAGTTATAGAACCGCCAGAGGTAATTGTGCCATGAAATCCATCAAAAATAATGCTAGGGGCAGAAGCTGAGCCTGAAAATCCGATTATCGAAAGAGTAACAGGATTACCAGAGTAATCACTACTTTGCACTATGGTTTGAATGCCATTAACCAAACAACTGTTTACTACGGTGCAATCACATGGCGCAGTATCACTTAGTCCATAACACCAGGTTGCTGGCCTGAAACTAAGATAAAGGGTATTTTTTGTAGTAAGGGCTTCTGATTGCGCGATTTTAATATAATTATACAATTCCTCCGTTCCTGTCCTTACGCGCTTTTGATTCATAAAATTTGTGTAGGAAGGAAAAGCAATCCCCATAACGATTACGAGTATTGCGATGGTAATCATTATCTCGAAAAGGCTAAAACCTCTCAGTTTATTGGCGCTAATCCTTTGAACGGCCATAAAGAATTCCATTTTCTTAAGCAATCTCAAAATGAGTGATACATATTCTTAGTTTAGTCTAAGATTAAAGAGAGTAATTCAGGAGAGTTTTTAAAATGGATAATTTCAAGAAAAAAGAGGGATTTTCATTGATTGAATTGGTAATCGCTCTGGCTATCATTGCTATTCTTGTTTTGATTAGCATGCCAAGTTACTTTAATTATGTGATGCGTTCCAGACGAACAGAAGGGATTAACGCCCTAAACAGCATCCAACTTGAAGAAGAAAAATACCGTGGTCAAAACACGACTTATGGTACCTTGGCAGATGTTTGGGGCGGAGTAACTAGCACAGAAAATGGATACTACAGTTTATCAGCCACTAATAATACTGCAACGGGTTATACCCTTACTGCAACCGCCCAAGGTTCTCAAGCAAATGACACACAGAATGGCGTTTCCTGCAGCACTTTAACCTTGACGGTTAATGGACTCAATACTACCAGGACACCTCAGGCTTGTTGGTCACAATAAAACGATAAGGAGTGAATAGAAATCATTCGTTTCTAAAGAATAAATACGTTTTATTTTCATTATGCTAGCGTGACTTGCAATGGAAACTTGAAGATTATCGGAGCATCTTTACCCTTTACCTCCAATTCATTTCATGTCCTATACTTATTGAATAACAGTACTCAACCTGTGTGAGATTTAAAAATGGAAAGCGCATGGAAAGATAAGTTACATCAACAGCTAATAAAACAATTAGGGATGAAAAAAGGGAAAAATTTTGCTGAAAAATATCTTCCAGCATTATCAATAAGTTATTGTGAGCAACACACCATTGAAGAGGCAATAGAAGATCTCTCGCAAATTGCTAATCTATCGCTACAAAACCCATTAGCGATTGTTTTCTTTGAATCACCACGTGGCGAACATCCATTACACATTAAACTGTATCGATATGGCAGTTCTATTCCTTTATCGGATATCTTACCCATGATTGAGAACATGGGATTACGAACTTATACTGAAAGACCCTATAAAATCGCGATAGAACCCAACCAATTCATTTGGATTGGTGATTTTAATGTATCTTATTCCTATCCCAATTTACTCACCCTAGATCAAGTAAAAAACAATTTTAACGAAGCCTTGATAAAAATAAATGTTGGACTTTGTGAGAATGATGGGTTCAACAGATTGGTTTTAGGTGCGGGATTATCCTGGCGTGAAATAGTGGTCATTCGTGCTTACGCTAAATATATGCAACAAATTGGATTTCGCTTTAGCCAACAGTATATTGAGAAAACGATTTCCAACCATGCTCCCATTGCCAAAAAATTAATTGAACTATTTTGTTTGAAATTTAGTCTGAAACAGAATACTAAAATTAAAAACAAACGAGATGAATTGGAGCAAGAAATTCGAGCCGATATTGATGCCATTACCAGCCTGGATGAAGATCATATCATCCGTTTTTTCTGGTCTTTAATCAAAGCAACTCTTCGTACAAATTATTTTCAATTGGGTTCTGATGGCAATCCAAAAGACTACTTATCATTTAAACTCAACTCAGCCAAAGTACCTGATTTACCCCCCGGACAACCCATGTATGAAATTTTTGTCTATTCTACACGATTTGAGGGCATACATTTACGCAGTGCAAAAGTGGCTCGTGGCGGTATTCGCTGGTCCGATCGACCCGAGGACTTTCGTACAGAAGTTCTTGGTCTTATGAAAGCTCAAAAAGTAAAAAACTCTGTAATTGTACCTTCTGGAGCCAAAGGAGGTTTTATCTTAAAAAAAGCAACTAATATACTTGATCGAGAACAGATAAAGCATGAAGTAGTTGCTTGTTATCAATCATTTATCAGAGGATTGCTTGATCTTACAGACAATTTTGAAAATGACCAGGTTGTTTCACCGCTGAATACCATTTGCTATGATGATGCCGACCCCTACCTTGTTGTCGCTGCAGATAAAGGAACAGCTACCTTTTCAGATATTGCTAATGAGATTGCCAAAGAATACAAATTCTGGCTTGGAGACGCCTTTGCTTCTGGAGGATCTGCGGGCTACGATCATAAAAAAATGGGGATTACCGCGCGTGGTGCATGGGAGTCCGTTAAACGGCATTTTCGTGAAATAGATATTAACATTGAGAAACAAGATTTTACGGTTGTTGGTATTGGAGACATGAGTGGGGACGTATTTGGGAATGGTCTAACCTATACCAGTCATTCTCTTTTGATTGCAGCCTTTGATCATCGCCATATATTTCTTGATCCCAATCCTGACGGGCGTAAATCTTTTGAAGAGCGTCAACGCTTATTTAATTTACCCACTTCATCATGGGAAGATTTCAATCCCCGATTGATTTCCAAAGGTGGTGGTATTCACAAACGTTCAAGCAAATCCATTACCATTACCCCCGAAGTAAAAAAAGCACTTGATATAAATGCAGACTCTTTAACGCCCAATGAACTGATTCGGGAAATCTTAAAAGCACCCGTAGATCTGCTTTTCAATGGCGGTATTGGTACTTATGTAAAAGCATCAACGGAATCGAATGCAGATGTAGGTGACAAAACAAATGAATTTTGCCGTGTTAATGGTAATGCGTTGCGCTGCAAAATTGCAGGCGAAGGCGGTAATCTTGGTTTTACTCAACTTGGGAGAGTTGAATTTGCACTTACAGGTGGTTTAATCAATACCGATTCAATCGATAATTCAGCTGGAGTAAATTGCTCAGACCATGAGGTGAATATTAAAATTCTTCTCAATAAGGAAATAAATGAAGGAAAACTTACTGAAAAAAAACGCAACCAATTGCTTACCAAAATGACCGAGCAAGTGGCCCAACTCGTTTTACAAGATAATTACAATCAAGCATTAGTTTTAAGTTTTTCTGCAATTAATGCACTCGCTTATAGCGGTTTATATCAAGCATACATTAAGGAATTGGAAGGATTGGTGCATTTGGATAGAAATGTTGAATTTCTTCCTGATGATAAACATCTTTTGGAACGTAAAGCTGCGGGCCAAGGCCTAACGCGCCCTGAGTTGTCAATCGTTATGGCTTATACAAAAATCTATATTACGGGTGAGTTATTAAAATCTGATTTACCCGATGATCCCTATTTTTCAACCATACTGGAAACTGGCTTCCCTTCAATGTTGATGAAATCTTATGCCAAATCAATGCAAACGCATCGTTTGCGACGTGAAATTATTGCAACGCAACTCAGTAATCAGATTGTTAATAGCATGGGTATTACCTTTATGTACCGCTTACAAATGGAAACTGGACAATCAGTAGCAGACATTGCCCGTGCTTATATTATTGCATCAAAGGCTTATGGGATAGATGAATTACACCAATTAATTGATTCGCTTAATTATAAAGTAACAGTACAGACTCAATATGAATTACTTCATCATGTCAGACAACTAATGAATCTGGCAACTCGATGGTTCTTGCACCATAAACGTCTTGCAGGTGGAATTAGCAATAATATTTCCCATTACCGTCAATCTATAGCCAAACTTGAACAATCAATTCCCAACTTAATGGGAGGGGTTACGAAAGAATATCTTGATAAAATCGTTATTCAGTTTGTAGACATCGGTTTGCCTGAAGAGGCTGCCAAGAAAATTGCTGCAACTCGTGCTATGTATACCGTGTTAAACATAGTCGAAGTTGCGACACAAAACAAATTTGACTTGGGAAAAACTGCTGAAGTTTATTTTAAAGTAGGTAGCAAGTTCAGTCTGGTCTGGTTCCGCGACCAAATTGGTAATGATTCTCGTGAAGGCCATTGGAATAGCCTGGCACGCTTATCTTTGCGTGATGAATTGGACAACTTACAACGTCGTCTTACGATTGTCATTTTGCTAAACAATCAAAAAGGACTTAATTCGGAGGAACTGATTACCTATTGGTTCTCAAAAAACCCGTTTATTCAACAGCGATGGGAAAAATTGCTGGAAATGTTACTCGGTAGTTCAAGTATTGATTACACGATTTTCTTTGTTGCACTACGCGAATTATCAACCCTAATTGCAGTAGAGTAATAAAAAATCGCTACAAATCTCATCACTTGGATACGCAAAACATCACTGCCATTAATTTAAAAAAAACTGTCGTTCCCGCGAAAGTGGGAACCCACTTCCAGAGAGACATGATGTCACTGTAAAAATTAGATTTCTGCCTTCGCAGGAATGCCCCAAAATCTTAACTTAATGGCAGTAGTGTGAAGCACAATTCAGGAGTTTTTTTGCAAAAAATCCCAAACCACGTCCATCTCCCCTTTGTCCGAATGGAGCGTGATTCCCATTGTATTTTTGTATCCGTTGATGATACTTTGTTTGTGAATTAATTTAATGTTAATGCCTTCAGGAGATCTTTATGGATGAAGAATATAGGAAACAAGCTAAGTTAAAAATTACAAATGCCAAATATCTGGATCGTGAAGTTATCGCAAAAAAACCTGTAATTGATAAATACCTACAAGGGATTAATTTATTTTTACACATTGTTAATAAAACATTAAACGATTTTCATGAACTTTCCGATGCTTATCATGATCTGGCTATCATTTATTTTAATAGCTCCGAATATGAAAAATCAGCTCAATGCTATCTGGATGCTATTAAACAACTTCTGCAAACTCCTCTCAATGATAAAAGTTATAGAAAATTAACTGAGTTGTATATTGATTTAGCCGATGCGTGTTATGAATCATTAAATCAACCCGCAGGGGATGAGGCAATGGCAAATGCTATAAAAGCATTCGGCTGTATTAAAGAAAAAACTTTTGAGGAACAAAACATTGGTGACCCAGTTGTTAATTTCAAGCAATTTCATAGTCATTATGAAAAGAAACTCTCAACTGCTTCATATATTGCCTCATCTAAATTTGCTAATCATGAGCATTTACTGGGTGAGGGACAATTTGCAAAACAAGAACAAGCTCTTTTTGAACAATTTGAAGCAATATCAATTCATGAAATTCAACAAATTGATCACAGTATAGAAAGCATGTTAAGCCAACTTTCTTTATCAGCTGATAAACATCCATTTAGCCCCGTTTTAATCAATGAAACACCTAGCGATGGCGCTTATCGTAATATGGCAATGCAGCTTTTAGCACTTGCTCAATCCCAGGTTCAAAATCAACGGGTAACAAATACCATTGCAACATATAAACAAGTCATTAAAACATTACAAATGCTCAAAGACCCCCAACAAAGCGATCATCAAATCATTCAACATTTGGAAGAACAAATACACTATTTATCCAGGAAACCCATTAGCACAAAAACACAATTCCCTGCTACTTCACCTTCTATACCTCAAGAGAATCAAAGTTCATTTTTGGTAAGCCAGTCTGGAGCAAGTTTTTTTTATCAATCGTTACCTCAAGAAACAAAAGAAGAATGTTTTGAGAGTTATGATCAAGATATTGAAATGGATGACAATGGAATGAACATGTAAAGAGAATGTTCCACTAACGATTTGTTTTCCTGCATGCTTATGCCTCATCAGTTGAAGGAGGTCAAAGTGTTCGCAACTTTTGCGAATTCTTGGCCTCCTATAGAACGCCCCAAAATGTGTAACGGGCATTCCTAATTTAAAATGACTTTTTATACATTGTTATCAAGCATAGAAATCATTTAAATTTAGGATAAATCTAAAAAATCCTTTTCAACTCAGTCTATAATTTTAAGAAAACAAAATACTATAAAAACAATTTAGTGCGAAACTAAAGATACCTTAACAAATCAGGCATAGGAGCTATTCAATTATGAATCAGTATCAGCCTATTCCAATTCATTGGTTTTTTGATCCATCGATCTATCAACTTGAAAAAGAATATATTTTTAAGCAAAGCCTACAATATGTAGGACATCAGCTTATGGTTCCTAACTTAAATGATTATTATGTTTTGAAACGAAGTAATAATACTGAGATGCTGATTCATCACCAAGATGGTATTAGTCTGCTTTCTAACATTTGTCGGCATCGACAAGCGCTTCTATTATCCGACGCAGGAAATGTAAAAAGAATTCGCTGTCCAATTCATAGTTGGTCATATAATACACAAGGTGAATTAATTCATACGCCACAATTTGAACAAACACCCTGTCTTAATTTAAAAAAAGACTACATTAGCGAATGGAATGGACTGCTGTTTAGAGGAAACAATAAAATAGAAGGAGATACAATCGACACTAAGGCATCTACCGTATTCGATTTTTCTGACTATGTATTCGCTCAATCGAGACATCAATACCATTCATTTAACTGGAAAATATTCATGGAAGTATTTTTGGATGATTACCATATACCATTTTTCCATGATGGATTGAGAAAATTAGTCGATGTACGGCAACTTGAATGGACGATTAATGACACCTACTCCATCCAGTATGTAGGCATCCAATCTGATTTAACCAAATCAGGTTCTGCCAATTTTAAAGCTTATCAAAACGAATTATTGGTGCAAGCAAAAAACGATCTACCTAAGTATGGAGCCGTTTGGATGGCCTATTACCCAAACATCATGATTGAATATTATCCCTATATGTTAGTCATAAGTACTGTTTCTCCAATAAATGTTGATCAATGCATTAATATTGTAGAGTTTTTTCATCCGAAAGATATTTGGTTATCTAATCCAAGTTTATGCGCAGCAGCACAAGCGGCTTATTTAGAAACTGCGCAAGAAGATGAAGAAATATGCCTCAGAATTCATCAGGGTCGCAAAGGACTTCATGAGCAGGGAGATGACCAATCAGGCCCCTACCAACCCCTACTGGAAGCAGCACTGCCCACATTTTACAATTTCCTCTTAGAAAGACTAAAAAAGAAAGATAACTAGGGTCTATTAACATTTCACCAGCCCCTAATATGTTCGTCAGTTCAATACCTCTGCTTCATGAACCAAAGTACTAATTAACTCTTTTACACTAGTGCTTCTACACAATGGAGCTGATTGTCCTGCCCACATTGACATAAAATCGATATTGTCTAGTTCCTTTGCTTTTTTTCGCATCAGCCCCGTTAGGGCATTTTGAATGGGATAATCAAGAATATTTGCCGTTCTTACATGCATGCGATCAATAAATTGATTGCGTATTCCTCGGGCTAATTTACCGGAGAAAGCACGTGTAAGTACGGTGTTATCTTGCTGTTGTGAGAGTAATGCGCGTTTATACACTTCGGGAATACCGGATTCAAAACAACTGAGAAATGCTGTTCCCATTTGGATTCCTTCAGAACCTAACTTAAGTGCCGCAGCAATTCCTCTGCCATCCATAATTCCACCTGCAGCAATAATAGGAAGGTCGATTTGATCGACCAATTGGGGTATTAGACTAAACAGTCCAATTAATCCATCCTCCGCTTTACTTATAAAAGTTCCCCTATGACCACCTGCTTCACTCCCTTGAGCAACAATCGCATCGATGTCACATTCTTCAAGTTCTCGTGCTTCAGCTAAAGTGGTTGCTGTGCCAATTAAAACCGTGCGATTTCTTTTAAATTTTGTTATCCATTTCGAATCCAGCAAACCAAATGCATAACTAAAAACAGGAATTTTTTCTTGGATTAAGACGTTTATTTGTTCTTCAAAAGACTGTGCATACGGCTCCAGAACAGGTTCAATCTCTATATTTAATTCAAGACAAGATTGTTTGATATCAGTACAAGATTTTCGAATTTGTTCAGCTGAAGCATGATATCTCTCGGGAATAAAAAGATTCACGGCAAAGGGTTTATTTGTTAATTTTCGTATTGTTTTTAGCGCATCTTTTAGTTCATCAGGAGGCATATATCCCGCGCCTAATGAACCTAAGCCTCCTGCATTGCAAACAGCAGCGACTAATTCCGGGGTAGTGGCACCTCCAGCCATAGGAGCCTGAATAATTGGATATTTTAAGCCAATTTTTTCAGTTAATCGTGTCTGCCACATAACGTTCCATCCTCTTTTAATTTCATTAATCATAAACTCAATATTCAATGAACACTATAGTGCAGTTAGGCTCAACTATGCCAATTTATTTTGCACCTGATATTTCAATCGCTCAATTGCAAGGTTAATACCCGAAAAAACCTATCAAACGGCTAACTGCTGCTGGAAAATGTTCTACGATTTTCTTAGAATGTTATTTTGGATTAATGAAGATGGATTTTTGTTCTCTTCAATTTTTAATAAAACGTCTGGTGCATCAAGTTAGGAGGACGCTATGAAAGCACAAGCTATATCATCTTTTGGTGCCCCCTCAGTCTTTGAAACGATTGAGCTCCCCAATCCCCAAATCAAACCCGGCTATGTGCTCATTCGAGTTGTGGCGACTAGCGTAAATCCTGTCGACTGTAAAGTTCGCTCTGGAAAATACAGCCATATTTCCCCTCCCTTTCCTGCGATTCTACATAGTGATGTAGCAGGTATCGTTGAACAAGTTGGTGACGACGTTACTGAGTTTGCTGTCGGTGATGAAGTTTATGGATGTGCCGGTGGTTTCCTCAATGAATGTGGTGCGTTAGCTGAGTTTATGCTTGCTGATGCTCAGTTAATTGCGAAAAAACCTAAGACATTGAGTATGGTTGAAGCCGCTGCATTGCCTCTAGTATCAATCACCGCATGGGAAGCATTATTTGAAAAAGTTAAAATTCAATCTGGACAAAAAATATTAATTCATGCCGGTACTGGAGGAGTGGGCCATATTGCAATTCAGCTCGCCAAGTGGGCTGGCGCTGAAGTATATACAACTGTATCTTCCTCAGATAAAGCAGATATAGCAAAATCACTTGGAGCCAAAGAGACGATTAATTATCGGTTTGAGTCAGTTCAAGACTATGTCAATCGTCTAACCAATGGTAAGGGGTTTGACATCGTATTTGATACCATCGGTGGGGAAAATCTCGACAAATCATTAGCTGCTGTTGCCATGTATGGAAACGTAATCAGTATTCAAGCAACTTCCAACCATGACCTTTCACCCTTACATAGTAAATCGGCCAGTTTACATGCAGTATTTATGTTATTGCCGTTATTACGTGACATACAACGTGAACGTCATGGCAAAATTCTAAAAGAGATTGCGGTATTAGCAGATGAAGGTTATTTAAAGCCGCTCATTGACCCACATCTTTTTTATTTCGAGAACATTGATAAAGCTCATACGTTACTCGAATCAGGAAAAGCGGTAGGAAAAATTGTAGTTCAGGCTTATTAATTCTGTCTTATTAAACTTCACAACCCGGGAATCCAACTCATTAACCCCGGGTTTCGCTGTGCTAAGCCCAGGCTAGGATTTTTGAGGTTGAAGCAAATTTTTACAGGACTTACGCCCCCAGGGTCGAGGCAAAAAATGTTTTTAATGAGAGAGTTTAGATAAACTAAATGACCGAATTAAAATCATTTTTTAACGAAGAGCTGGGGATTTTTCGTAAGTTCTGTTTTATTGAGTTCACAGTAGAGAATGGTGCTCGCTATCACCGCTGCAGGCATGGTCAATATATTTAAGAAAGGTACAAAATTAGCTAAATTTATAGAAAAACCCAATCCAAGTGAACGCATTTTATTACGAGCAATTTTTCTACGCATTTCTTTGAAGCTAACCAGGTTATTGTCCATAGCAAAATCTTGGTATTGGATACTTAGTATCCAAGCATTAAAAATAAACCACAAAATAGGATAAACAGGCTGTAGAAATGGTACAAAAAATAAAATACCTATAATTAAAAAGCGCGGCAAAAAATAACCGAGAAACTCACATTGACGTTTAACACTTCGTAATACGACTTCATAAAATGATAAAGACGGAATGATGCTTCCAAAAAGCAGATTTTGTGTTTTTTCTGCTAACAGGCCGTTTAGAGGCGCTGCAATTAAATTGAAAAAAACCGTAAAAAGAGATAGAAACATTAAGAAAAAACTGAGGATGAATAGAACAAAAAAAATACTGCTAAAAAAACTTAACCAGGAAGGCAACTTATCAAGATAATAGTAAGCATAGGGCAGCAAATAGTGGTAAATAAGATAAAACAGACCGGCAAACATAGTAAGGTTAATTACTAAAGGCAATAGAATAAAACGTCTTAATCCATGAGTAGAAAGATGACGAATACCTCGTAGCATATACCCCATACCGTGAAAAAAATCTCTCATTTAACCCTCAATCCAAATCATGCTCGTTGTAATACTACCAAATCCAATTGTGCCTATTAATCGTCTTAGGTTCATTGATTTTGTTAAAAAAATCATGTATTTCAATATTTTTTGTACAAAAAAATGATAAACTAACCTATTAATATATAATTATATTTTCGAAAATAAGGTTTAATAATGCCAAGAACATCTCAACCAGAACAAATTCCCAAACTAGCCACTCTAGCAGCAAAGAAAATTGAGAAAACAAATCCTCATCTTTTTTTTACTTTATACAATAATAAAATATTACCCCTCGAACTAGAAAATCAACATATTAATCCCTTAGTACAGGATCTCGTGATCAAACATGAGAAAATTTATTTGGCCAACATAAAAGAGCGAAAAAAGCTGATTGATGAACGCTCCTCCGCCATTGAGGGAGATTGCTGTTATAGAAAAGCCATCACCCTCGCGATGATAGCTTTAGGCAGTGGAGTACATCTTGGTGTTTATTTCATTCTACGTGCAAGTGCAGTACCTCATTCAACAACACTGACGTTTCTTGCAACAATACCAGCAACTGTTATAGCCCTGGGATGTTTTAGTCCTTGCGCCTCTGTTTGCCTATCAAAAATCATAGCACGTGGTACCGTACCTGATGTTCCGAGTGAGGTAGTTGATTTAACTGAAGTAGTAGATGATATTGAATCACAAAAAAACAAAAGCCACCTAACCGTCTAAAAGCTTTATAGCCAAAGTAGCCTGCGTACAGCGCCGCGGAACCTCGGAAGTATGCATACGAGACTAAACCCGGGCTCCGTTCTGCACCAGGCTACTTTATTTATGCTCCTTTTGTAACAACTTTGTTACAATTACAGAACATCTTGTTATATCCCTGTTACATTCATTATTTAGACTAGGTTCAGATAACAATTAAAGAGGGGAATATAAGAAATGAGGATCAAAAAATTATTGCTGTGCGGGATGTTAGGCGCGGCTACTTTATTTTCCACTACATCCTTCGCTTTTTATCATACACATGATTATTATCCACGATTTAAGAATTTCCGCCATCACCATCATCATTCAAGATGGAGAAATACTCATCGCTGGACACCACCAAGAGATTATATTGTAGTGGAAAACGGTGCGCCCTACCCACGCTACCATCAACATTATTGATTATAAAAAATCATTTTCGTAACTCCCCACGTCATCCCGAACCCGAGCGCAGCGAGGGTGAGGGATCTCCTGCGGTGTATCTCGGATACAGTCATGTAAAAAAACATTTGAAAAATTATGTGGTTGTGATCAAATAGCTGCATGAAATACTACGAACAAATCATCAGCACACTATTGGCTAGGATTGCGGAACTAGAAAAGAGAGTGACGCAACAGGCGGCCAGGATAGCAGAGCTGGAAAAACCTTTAAACAAGAACAGCAGCAACAGCTCAAAACCACCATCCAGTGA
>NZ_FTNL01000011.1 GCF_900156395.1 Fluoribacter gormanii
AATTCGTTTGAATGCATTTTTGAGTAAATCAAAAAAGTGCTGACGAGGCGATTCATATCTGCAATATCTTCTTGTATGCTGTTTAGCTGTTTATTGAGTAATACATCTTCAGCATTTTTCCTTTTGATACTATCCGTCGCCATTTGTATGGTTGACAAAGGGGTCCTAATTTCATGCGCGACAAACCGGCACAATTGTTTATGTGATTCAATCAGTTCTTTTAATTGCTCACCCATGTGGATGATATTTACATACAGCCCATACAAAATAGAGGTGGTACCTATTTTCCGATGAAAATCAAAGTTCCCTTGACTGAAATTTTTAGTTATCTGATACACCTTTTTCATATTTCTAACAAAAAGCAATGAAAAAAAGGCAATAAGACAAAGGGATAAAAAAAAGAAAGTCCCTATAAAATAATACATAACATCACTGATTCTTGCCATAACGGGCAGATAGCTTAGTGGGCCAATTTTGAGTATTCCACCACTAAAACTATAATAGAGAATAACAATTTGTGACGAGTTTTTATTGGTTTCAAATACTAAACGCTTTGTTGATAAAGAATTAATTATATTACCTGGTAAGTGTTTACTTTTAGTTTTATAAACATGAAGAGGAAAACCATATATTTTTTCTAACTGTAATAGTTCATTACTCCATGTATTTTTTGATTTTGATAATAAATGTTGAACGATTTGTATTAAAACAGGATTCATATAATTAAAAATAATTTCGCCAGGATCTGAAAAATTGTAAGCTAATGCATACGGGGTATTACCAATTTTTTTATACGCAGTATGTTCTACAATTACCTCGTTTAGAAATTGATAGGTTGTACCTGATAAAAAAATGATTTCACCATTATTTAATTGATTATTCTGCTTCAGGGTGAGTTTTAGACTGTCGATTACTATAAGATGAATAAGATTATCTGTTTTTTTCTTTATTATTGCATCCCAGTTTGATTTCGGATTATTAATTAACTCTTTTTCTAAACTAATTAAAAGTCCTTGTGACATCGTTTGTCCTGCATTAACAATTATCTTTGTCTCAACTGACTTTAAATATTTAAAAAATGCCAAAACAAGAATTAAAAAAATCACGAAGAACGCAGTCAAAATTTTAATATAAATATTAAATTTCATTACTATGCACTCTAAATAAGAATAATAGATGCCTTTTCACAAGAAATACTCTGGATTATCTTTGATAATTTCAATATCTAATTCTGGCATAATTATCCTACGTTTTGTCACTCTTTATAACTCTTGTAATTAGCCTATTTAAGGCATTCAAATTATCGATATTCGTTATGGCCTCATCAAATAATGATAAAGTCTCTGGATCGTGTGTTTCTAAATACTTGAATGCTTTTTTTGGACCTTGATAACGCAATTCTTTGAATACAAAATAATCCTCTAGAATTGTGAAGATTGACCAAATATGGCGATATTTCCCTTCTAAATCTCTAGTATACGCCCTTGCCAGCATTTTTTGATACCACACTCTACGTGCTGTAATTTCATCAGGAGGGAGGGACTCAGGCAATATTAAAAAAGCAGAGAGTTTTTTTAATAACTCTGTGCCAAAATAAGCTTTTTCAACAACAACGATGCCATCTGACATACATAAATGTTCATCAGAAATTGAATCAAAAGCATTCTCTGGATAAACAAAAATATCATGATAAACTTGATGTGCTTCATCAAAGCGTGCAATTCGTTGCTTATCTCCTTTTTCCCTAATCCCTGCAACATCATAATCACTGGTTACTGTGAAGTCTCCTCGTGCGCGCGAGCCATATAAAATAATTGTATGGCAATGATGTAAAGATATTAATTCATCAACAATGAATTGCAGAACAGCATCATTTTCTAATGATATTTTCTTTTGTGTCATTTCCTTACCTTCTTACTTTGTAACCATAATACCAACGGCTCCCTGTGGTGGAACTGGTTTGAACCGTATGATCTACTCCTGCTGGAATCAATACTTCTTCTCCAATAGCAGGTTTTAACGTTTTATTGCCCATGGTTAAAATCCTTCCAAATTTGACCTGGGGGATCTTCCCAAAGCTCAAAACTAAAGCCACGAGAGCGCCAATTGCTCTCAATTATTGTTGTATCCAGCATTTAGGCTCATTATTTAAAATCATTCTTTAAATTTTACACCACTGGAGAGCATCAACACCACAACCAATGACTTCAATGATCTTGTGTCGAGACTGAAGGCCTCTCTTTATTTAAATTTGACTTTTAGGGACTTTGAATAAGACAGACAGGTATCGCACTAATTCCATGTTGGCTTTATCTTCAATAGAAGGTGCCGCGATTTTTATCTTGAGTTCCCCTCCAACAGCACCTACTACTTGATTGCATTTGGCGCCGGGTTGAATAAGCAAACTAAGAATTAATCCATTATCCTTTTGTTTATACCCCGGATATAGGTAAATCATCTTGCTGTTCCATTATTTTATCCTGCTTTTACTATTCTATTGAGACTCGCTTTTTTATGTATAATATTCTCTGGGTAACTATTTAAAGGGAAGTTTTTTATGTTAAGTAAGACTTATATTTTTCTCGTCATTTTTTATGCATTTTAACTTCCAAAAATGAATAATCTACTACCACTTTTCAAATGGGGAACCGATTACCTGGTTTCTAATGGCTACTCAATAGAGCGCTCGCCAGAAATTGTATTGTCAACACCGTGGTCTCATGTGATCCGATTTGCAACATCAACAGAGAATTTTTATTTAAAACAAACACCACCATCTTTTTTTCTATCTAATGAGCCCAAAATCATTCGAGTATTGTCATCCCAATTCCATGCCAATGTGCCCGATATAATTGAAATTAATGAGGATTTACATTGTTTTCTAATGAGGGATGCGGGTATTTCTTTGCGTCAAACGCTTAAAACCAACTTCAAGCCAGAGCTATTATGCCAAGCAATAAAACAATATGCCACAATTCAACGCAGATCTGAAGAGTGTATCGCTACGTTTCTCAAACTTGGTGTACCCGATTGGCGATTAAATCAATTACCCTTTCTTTATGATCACATCTTAAAGCAAACTACTTTTTTAAAAGCAGAGGGACTCACCGATAAAGAATTACAAACACTACACGCCCTAAGCCCGAAATTTTCAGCACAGTGCAAATTATTAGCAAGCTTTAAGATTCCTGAAACCATTGGTTATCACGATTTTCATGATAAAAATGTTCTTCTTGATCCAATTACTAAAAGAATGACTTTTGTTGATTGGGGCGAGACCGCTATCCTTCATCCATTTTTTTCGTTACAGACCTGTTTAGAACAATCGATTACTCACCATGGAGTAACAGAAGGTGATTCAACCTACCTGAAATTTCAAGATGCTTGCTTCGAAAATTGGCTAGGATTAGCGACAGAAAAACAACTGTTAAATGCATTCATTGTTGCCAAACAGATCCGGCTATTTTGGAATATACTCGCATCTAACCAGTTTATGCTCAGTGTGGATCGCCAGGCCTACAAGGCCTATTATCCCAATCAACCTAGTCCGATAGCAGGTGGTTTTAAAGCACTTCTTGAAGGCATCCATTAGTCCCAAAAATTAAGTTACTATTAGAAATAATCATAATAAGCAGCTTATTAGTTCTATAAGTATTCATGATATACTACTGGCATAATTTGGCAGCAGTATCTTGTCCCGAACTGAACGTTTGTTTGATTTAATTCAATTATTACGACGTCACCGATTACCCGTGAGTGGCAAAAAACTTTCAGAAGAATTAGGCGTAAGCCTACGCACTCTGTACCGAGATATAATAACCTTACAATCCTTAGGCGCGCCCATTGAAGGTGAGCCCGGTGTTGGTTATGTGCTTAAATCTGGTTTTATGTTGCCTCCTTTGATGTTTTCAGATGATGAAATTGAGGCAATGGTGCTAGGGTCAAGTTGGGTTGCACAACGAGCGGATACTCAACTTAAAATCGCAGCTCAAAATGTGCTTGCAAAAATTTCAGCAGTCCTTCCTACTGAATTAAAACACCAACTAGAAACTTCAGGACTCTTAGTTCCCCCAGGAAAATGTGCCGAAAGTAAAGATAGTGATCTTATTCTCATTCGCAAAGCGATACGTTTAGAACGAAAAATCGAATTAGAATATCAAGATCTCCAAAACAATCATTCGACACGAATACTCTGGCCTATCGCGCTCGGCTTTTTTGATGAAGTGCATCTCATGGTGGGTTGGTGTGAACTAAGGCAGGACTTCCGTCACTTCAGAACCGATAGAATTATTCAATTATCCATTAAAGAACAAAAATATTCCGAACGCCGACAATCCCTTTTAAAGAAGTGGCGCACCCTACATAACATTCCCCAATCCTATTGAATGATGCTGACAAAAACTGTCATCCGTATGTTTTATATTCTCCAATGAATTTAGCGAAATAAAAAACAGGAAAAATCATGACATTCGACCCCAATTTAGTTCTATTTTATGTGAGCAATATAGAAAACAGTACTCATTTTTACTCAGAATTGCTCAATGCTCAGCCTATCCACACTGAGCCTGATTACGCCATGTTTTTATTAAAATCCGGTTTGCGATTGGGATTATGGTCTCAAAATTCTGCGTTACCTGCACCAACTGCATTAGGTGGCGGTAGCGAACTCGCTATTTTGGTTCCCGATGAGCAAGCCGTTGATGAACTTTTTAGAAATTATCAAACTAAGAATTTTAAAATGATACAAGAACCAACACCGATGGATTTTGGTTATACGTTTGTAACCTGCGACCCAGATGGTCATCGAATTCGCTTTTTTTCAAAGAACGGATCATGAACCAAAACTGGCTGGCTGTCGCCTGCGCGTCCCACGTGCAAATTGGAGTGGAAGGAGGGTTTATGCAAGTTTGCTACGGTAAACTTGCACCTCTAAAGAGAATAAAAGCGGACGATTGCATCATTTATTACTCGCCGACGCTGCACTTTAAAGGCATTGAAAAACTGCAAGCATTTACGGCAATTAGAATCGTTCTACCAGGTGAGCCCTATCAAGTGGATATGGGTAATGGTTTTCATCCATTTCGACGAAATGTACTTTGGGCCAATAAAAAGATTGATGTTTCGATACACACGCTTATTGAATCGCTCGAATTGACAAAAAATACCAAGAATTGGGGATACCCATTTCGTTTTGGCCTATTAAAAATCAGTGAAGCGGATAAACGCATCATTGCCAATGCCATGCAGGCTTATATTAATTAAAAACTTCTACTTTGGAGCCTTATATGACTGTTATTATACCCCAATTGACCCAGATTCAAGAATTTAAAGTAACTGGAATGAGTGTAAGAACAAAAAATGAAGAGGATTTTAATCCCAAAACTGCACGAATACCTCATCTTTGGGAGCAATTTCTTGATTCAAAAATCAAAACACAACAAGATAGCCCCGTTTATGGCGTGTATCACCATTATGAGTCCGACTCATCAGGGTACTATACAGTTACTGCTGGGATAGGAATTGTGAATGAATCCAAAGCTACGCACTTGGATAGAGTCACTATAAACGCGGGCAACTATCTGGTTTTTAAAGCAATTGGGCCTAATCCCTCAGCAATCATTAATGCCTGGCAAACTATTTGGAGCTATTTTAATGAAAAGCCAAAATACGAAAGAATCTACCTCACTGATTTTGAGCTCTATAAAACGCCTCATGAAAGTGCAGTATACATAGGCATAAAATAACTAACATAAGATATTAACTATGACAACAACTCTAAATAAAACCGAAATGATGGAGTCACTCAAAACACTTAGAAGCGAGCTCGAGTTACTTAAAAAGCCTTATTCGCAGCCAAAAACAATCTATTATAAAACGGGGCCGGGAGATTATGCAGAGCATGACCAATTTATAGGTGTAAGCGTCCCTGAATTAAGAAAAGTCGCCAAACGTTATCAAACCGTATTACCCTTTTCTTTGTTACAAGAGTTGTTGTATTCATCTATTAATGAAGAACGCTTATTAGCGCTATTAATGTTAGTAACTCATTATCAAAAAGGAGATATAGACCTCAAGCAAACGATTTTTCAATTTTATTTAACTCATATCAATCAGATTAATAACTGGAATTTGGTTGACGCTTCAGCCCATTGGATTGTTGGGGCGCATTTATTAGATAAGGACAAAACACTCCTCTTCACCCTTGCAGAAAGCACTAACCTTTGGGAAAAACGTATCGCCATTGTCGCCACTTGGTATTTTATTCGAAATAATCATTTTGATTGCACTCTTAAACTTGCAGAAAAACTGCTATGCGACGATCATGATTTAATTCATAAGGCCGTAGGCTGGATGTTACGAGAAGTAGGAAAACGTAACCAAGCTATCCTCATCGAATTTTTAGATAGCCATGCTTATCGAATGCCAAGAACCATGCTGCGCTACGCCATTGAACGATTGATGCCAATAACGCGAAAAAGTTATTTATTAGCTAAGCCAATCGAATGCATTTAGAATCATGGTTGTTCATGAAATAAAGCAATTAGTTCTTTACTGGAAGAACATCCTAAGGACTCCATCAATTTAGCAATCATTCCTTCAACTGTTCTGTAAGAAACATGAGTTTCACGCGCAATTTCTTTAGCTGTTTTTCCTTGTGCCAACAACTTCAGGTATATGGCTTGTTGTTCAGTTAGCTCAACTTTCGTGTGAAATTCCTTATGGTATAAAGTAAAATCTTTTTTCTCCAAAATTGATGTTAGGTTTTTTTGGGGTAACATTTCTTCATTCCCCACCACAGCCGTCACAATACAACGTGTATGCTCCTCTAATTTCCCATCATCACCATGCATAGTGAGTGTAGCAACCTCTTTATATAAATTATCTCGCTCATCATGTAGTTGCTCAAAAAAATCGCTCAAACTTGGTATAGGCAATAAACTTGTAGTATTGCGTGCAGTACGATCGATTTGGACCGGAGTACTCACATCCAAAAATACAGTCATTTCATCGTGCAATAACTGACGATTTTTTAATGACAAAACAACGCTGGAATCCGTTGTCACAATGATATGCTCTTGGGTGCAAAGGGAAGTTAATATATCAAACTGACATTCATAAAAAGCATCACTCCCAGGGCCTCCAAGTATTTCCCACACATGTCGTCCAACATGGAACTCTAACCCCAAATCCGCATCGACAAATCGCCACCCTAATGATTGAGACACAGACTTTGCTAATAATCCTTTACCCGCACCATGATGACCAACAATAAAAATTCGTTGAGGTTGATTCATTCTTACTATCTCCTAAAACTAAATGATGTAATAATTATACAAATAGACCATAAGATGCATCAATACGTAGAACTACGTGAGTATTGAGTATAGGATTATTATTCTAATCTAACAGAAAAATTAATTTTGGGAAAAATAGCAGTATTTTTTTCTTCCAAGCATTCACTTGAGAGTACACTGATTGATAAGATAACAAGCAAAACATTGCTAACAATTTCTATGAGTAAATATTCTATGCCCAACTATCTGCATCTCGCCCTGAAATCCGAACGACTTCAGTTAATCCCTATTTCACTAAACTATGCCGAAGAGTTGTGCAAAGAATTTACCGCTGAAATTACAGAACATATGTGGCCAAGTGCTCCGAAAACTCAAGAAGAAATTAACCAGCATATTTCTGAACAACAAATCAAAATGCAGGAAGGCACTGAAATCGCATTAGTCATTTTAAACGAAGAAAACCAAGCTTTTTTAGGATATGCCTGCCTGCACCAAGCGAATACGAAAACACCCGAATTAGGTATTTGGTTAAAGAAAAGTGCTCATGGATTTCACTATGGTTTTGAAACAATTAATTTATTAAAAACATGGGCTGAAACTAATCTTGTTTATGATTATCTAAAATATCCAGTTGTAAGACATAATATCCCAAGTCGCAAACTTGCCGAAAAAATGGGTGGCATCATTCAAGATGAATACATCAAAACAAGTGAATCAGGCAAGTTGCTTGATGAAGTAGAATATCGATTTTATGGTGTACCAATGACAAATACACAACCCATGAATATTACTGAAAGCTTAGTGCGCGAGCTCATTGCTCAGCAATTTCCACAGTGGAGTCATCTGCCTATTCAAGCTGTAAACAATAGCGGTTGGGACAATAGAACCTTTCACCTAGGTACAGAAATGCTCATTCGTATGCCAAGCAGCGCCGAATACGCAGGACAAGTGGAAAAAGAGCAAGCATGGTTACCCCAATTGGCCCCACATCTTCCTCTTCCGATACCCGCACCGCTTGCGATGGGAAAACCCAGTACCCTGTATCCTTGGAAGTGGTCCATTAATCATTGGCTTCCTGGAGAAACAGCAGCGGTTACTCCCATTAATGATTTACCTGAATTTGCACATGATTTAGCTCTATTTCTTAAAGCGCTCCAGAGCATCAATTCAATAGGCGGTCCTCTTGCTGGGCCCCAGAGTTTTTATCGTGGTGGTGATTTAGCAGTTTATGATTCAGAGACACACAAAGCCATCGAAAATTTGAAGGACAATATAGATTTTCATTCTGCAACACAAGTTTGGGAAAAAGCACTCTCCACCTCATGGCAAAATCCACCAGTATGGGTCCATGGTGATGTGAGTGTTGGCAATTTATTGCTTTCTCAAGGAAAATTAAGTGCGGTTATCGATTTTGGCCAACTCGCAATCGGCGATCCTGCTTGCGATCTTGCTATTGCCTGGACACTATTTGAAGGAAAAAGTCGGAGCATTTTTTTAGAAACACTAGAACTTGACTCAAAGACTTGGGAACGAGGACGTGCCTGGGCTTTATGGAAATCAATGATGTACCTTGTGAATCAACAAACAGAGATGAATTTTGAAGCAAAAAGAGCATTGCGCACAATTCATGAAGTGATCGAGGATCATAGGAAACTATCATGAAGAATCCTCACATAGAATGGGCACTTAGTGCCTTAAACAATTTAGGATTTCAAATTGAACCCACCAAGCCCGAAATAATTCTCGATACAGCTTGGTCAGAAGTGTGTCGCTTTCAAACGAACTTTGGATTGGTTTATTTGAAGAAGGTTCCTTCTGCATTGTCATTAGAAACCAACGTCATTCAGCTATTGCAGCAACAATTCAATGCTCCTGTTCCGCAAATCTTGGCTCATAATCAGGAACTAAACTGTTTTTTAATGCAAGATGCTGGCATTCCTTTACATGATGTCTTTAAACAGGAATTTAGACCTAACCTTTTAATTGATGCCATTCATCATTACACAAAGCTGCAGATAGACTCAGCAGATAAAATAAACCTCCTTCTTGATTTAGGCGTCCCTGATTGGCGCCTGCAACAATTGCCAAGACTTTATAACCAATTAATGAATGAAGAAGAGTTATTAATTGGCGATGGATTAACTCAAAAAGAATTAAAACAATTAAAAAATTTAGAGAGTAAATTACAAATTCTTTGTGACCAATTAGCCAGTTTCAAAGTGCCTGATACTTTTGGCCATGCCGATTTTCATGATAAAAATATCTTAGTGAATCTCAATACTCATCAAACCACGCTGATTGATTTAGGGGAAGTTGTTATTACTCATCCTTTTTTCTCATTCGTTAATTGTTTGTATCGTGCAACAGAACATTTAAAACTACCAAGCAGTCAATATAAGAAATTACAGGAGGATTGTTTTAAAAACTGGCTCTCGATAGAGTCCTCTGCGCATTTGCTTGAGATCATTGCAATTATTGAACAATGTTGGGCTATACATGCGGTGTTGGGCGAGTATCGCCTAATTAAAAGCATCGACCCCATCGCATCAATAACACTGTGTCGACAAGGCCGATTTGCTGGAAAATTAAGAGCTTGGATAGAACAATAAAGCGCTATTATTGACGGACCAACCGGATATTTTCTCTACCAAAAGGACTATTTTCTGTGGAGCGATAGGGGTTAATATCCAATCCTCCTCGCCGAGTATAACGTCCATAGATTGATAATATTTCCGGTTTGCAACAGTTCATAATATCCACAAAAATCCGTTCAATACATTGTTCATGAAACTCGTTATGATTTCTAAAGGAAACAAGGTATTTTAATAAGCCTTCTTGATTAATCTTTTTTCCTTTATACGCAATTTGTATGCTTCCCCAATCGGGTTGATTAGTCACCAAGCAATTTGATTTTAATAGGTTAGAATACAATCTTTCTTCCACTAACTCGTTTTGAACACTAAGAAATGATGGCTCAACCAAATAGACAGAGCATTCAACATCGAGATGGTCAATGCACTCACCTTTCGGTATTTGTGATACAGCGTAGTGTTTTGCTTGTTCCAAAAGATAAATTTTAACTGAAACTGGAGCTTCTATACGTGCTTCTAAATCATTTTTTATTGTATTTTCTAACTCACTAATACTTTTTATTTTGGTATTATTGAATGAATTAAAATAAAGTTTTAATGACTTGGATTCGATGAGTTTGGGCGAGTTACAATCATAAAAAATTTCACCAATCCCAACCATCGGTTTACCTTTTTCGTTGAGCCAAGAGACTTCATAATGATTCCAGCAGTCAAAACCCACAAAAGGAGGATGGGGGCAGGATCAATGCCAATTTCTTGTCGCTTACCTGCTCTGGGAATAGGATAGAGTCGATTGGGATTATAGGTGGAATCATAGTCTGATTTTTTACCTAACTCTGATTCATTAACGGATTGATATTTTTTTAATACAGCATCGCTCATAGTATTTAACTCCAATATTTCAATAATTTTTGCACTACTTTGCCAATTGATTGGCTGGTTTATTTCCAGTTGACTGGCAATATACGTTAACAAAGAGGCTGCTTCATTTATTTTATTAGCCTTTTCACTCAATTCGCGGGCTTGAAGGCTCATTGATGCGGCCAGATTAAAGTTTGGATTCGCAAGGATTTCTTTAATAGTAGATAAAGAGAATCCAAGGAATTTTAAGGTGATAATTTGTTGTAAAATAAGTAAATCAGTTTCAGAATACAAACGATAGCCAGAATCAGAGCGCTTTGTTGGTTTTAACAAACCTACTTCATCATAGTATTGCAATGACCGAATTGAAAGAGAGGTCATTTGGCTGATTTCTTTAATTTGATAATATTTCATAAGCATCATCTCCTTAATTGATGATTCTAAGCTATCACGCAACGTGAGGGTCAATAGTCATTTTATTCAAGAGAATAAAAAAATTGTTTGTTTCATGTTAAGATGTGCCGCTTCATAGTTATATTTACTGCATAGTGGTTATTATGAGCCCAAATACTATTCAATTAAATCAAAATCATGGGGGACCACTCCACTACCTCGGAAATAGGTACCTCACTCTTCCAGATTTAACAGGACATATGTCCCCTGATACCAGCTGGTTGAATGAACATTTCTCTGTATTATTGGCGAATAATAAAGGCCAAAAATACAAGAAAGCTATTGAGCCTTTTTCAGGTTCTGCTTCTTGGAGCTTGGCTGCAATGGAGGTTGGCCTTGCAGAAGAATATATTGTCAATGACAGCAATAAAGTTCTGATTAATATACTTCAATTAATTAGAGACAATCCTACGCTTGTTAAAACCTCTTATGCTGCGTTAATAGAAAAATATGATGTTTCCCTATCGAAGAAAGATTTTTTCCTTAAAGTGATTGAGAATTACAACCAGACAACTGATGAGGAAAAACCATTATTGCTCCCCTTTATCATCAATCATTCATGGGGAGGAATTCTTTTTTATGATAAAGAACTGAATATTATCTATCGCGAAGGTGAATTATTTGAAGGAAAAAACGCCAATCGATTTCTTGAACATGCAAATTTGTCGTTGGAAATGTTCTTGTGTGAGATTGACCGAGTATCTAACCTTCTTAATGTAAATCAAGTTTCATTCAGAAGTGGTGATTTTATGGACGTGATTTCGATCGCGACACCTGGTGATTTTGTGGCGCTGAATCCTCCTTATCCAGAGAATGAGCACTCAACGTTTGAAAAAGCTGGGATGTATACTGAACTTTATTCACCTGAAAAACTGCACCAAAATTTGGTTCACATCGTTCACTATCTTGAAAGCCAAGGTATTCATTATTACATGACTTATGGGTTTTATAATCCCAAATTCAGAAACTACGTCTTAGCTAATAAGAACCAGCAACCAATTAATTACTTTCGTGTTCTCGGTTATAAGCATTGTGCTTTTGGAATAGGCCTTGATCAGATGTACTTTACTTCCCAGTTTTCAATTCCCAAAAGGATAAACATATTCAAAGCAGAAGAGGTTTTAGGGAACCAAGATTTAACACCTGAAGAAGCACTAGAACAATTTAAACGACTTTCAAAAAAATGTTTTGCTGTTATTTACCGAGCCTTTATTAAGCCTGGGCTTGAGATGGAGTATCAAAAGGCCTGGCATCAGGTCGCTTCCTATTTTGTGCAATATCGCGGAGCGTTAGGTTCTTGCCTGCATAAAACTAACGATGGTATGTGGCTTGCCTATTCTCGTTGGCCAGATAAAGCGACTCGAGATGCTTCTTGGCCAGGCGACAATGCACCATCTGAGATGTTACCTGATGACATTAAAAAAGCGCTTATAACCATTCAAGAGAGTATTGATCAAACGCAAAAACTACCCGAAATTACTATGGAAGTTATCGATGATTTATTGTATTCAAACTAATTTTAGAAGATATAACTCATGAATCAAGCCGCAAATTACCAACTAGAGCTTGTTATAGACCCCAAGCTACTAGAACAGCAAGATAAAATTATTCGTGATGGGATAGTAAATTTTAATGCTCCTTTTACGGGAACCAAACCAGAGCGTTACTCAATCTATGTGAAAGATAACGAAGGTACTATTATTGGCGGTGCTATTGTATATGCTCATAAAAGCTCAATATACGTTGATGTCCTCTGGGTTAATGAAGAATACCGTGGTCTTGGTATTGGTGCTGAGATATTACGCAACGTTGAAGTCGAAGCAATTAAACGAGGGATTCCAGCATCAACATTAGATACTTTTTCTTTTCAGGCAGAAGGGTTTTATTTAAAACAAGGCTATCAGCATTTAGGAACAATTAACAAATACCTAGAAGGACATGATCGGATCTATTTGAGAAAACAATTGAAGAAAGAGTAAAGGCATATCCCCCATAAAAGAAATATACCTTGAAAAAGAACAGAACAAACGAAGCATCTATTTTCCGAAGTTGATCTTTTATTGGAACTGATCGTAAAAATTCATAAATGAATTAGAAAGGAAAGGGAGGTAGCTGACTCTTATCTCTAAGCCAGAATGGATGATGCCATTCTTCATAGATAGAAACTGGCATATTGCTTTGCTTAAATTCATCAAAAGATAAGCCGCAAAGAATCCATTTAAGGAATTCCCCGCAAGTTTCTGGACTTATTAAGTGACCGGACTGATAAGCCTCATCAAACATTTTATGCAAATGAAATGAAGTTGTTTCTCTTAAAATTTTTTGAATTCTTGTATCCACTTCCCCTGGAATAACACAAAACACACCGATATTTTTCTCGGCTAACTCTTTTCTCACAATAGCCGTTACTTCATCCAAACCTGCTTTACTGGCACAGTATGTTGAACTTTCTTTAAGTTTCAAAGTGGCTGCCCTTGATGTAACAAATAAAATCCGAGACTTCTCAGGCATCCCTACCGCGAGAAGTGCTGTTAGTTTCATGGGAGCTAATAAATTAACCTGGAACACTGCGTCAATACTGTCACAATCATATTCAGTTAACGGACGTGGAGGGCTTTTCATTCCTGCATTATGAACTAAAAGATGAAGCGGTATATCAGATTCATTAATAATTTTTGCAACCTGTTCAATATCACTATTGCGGGTAAAATCCGATTGAATGGGAACAAAACGAGGAAATAGCGCTTTAGTATTCATCATGAAGCATTCCTTGAAACTTAAGTTAATTTCGTGCGATATGGTAATCAAAGTTGAATAAAGTTAACAGTTTATTCTTAATTCACGTGTTACTAATTGAGTTAATTCTGTAATACTCGCCTTGACTTGAATAATAGTAGGCAAAACCTGAAGAACCTGTTCAACACCAATATTCTGCTGCTCGCTATCAGAGCTAAAAGAACGCTCTATATTATACACCAGCCAATTGATCCAATTACCAAGAACACCATAAAAGGCGGCCTCTAAATGATCCTGATTTATAGTTAATCCAGATGATGCATATATTTTTAGCATTTTTATAAATAAAGATTTATGAAAAAATGGGGTAGTAATTCCACTCCAATCAAGAGCACAATTGACTATTTCATAGGTAGGATTAAGTTTTCGCGCAGACTCCCAATCGATGAGAAATGGAGTATCATTTTTATCCCATAAAACATTTTTTTGATCCAGATCGCCATGGGTTACTACACTACTACTTTGTAAAATAGGTATTACTTTTTGATAGAGCTCATTAAGCTCAATTATAATTCGTTGATTACTTTTTAATTGCTCTTTAAACACCAAATTTTGGCTTGCTGACTGGTCTATTAACACACTAATTTTTTCATTGGTATGAATATCAAATTCTTGAGTGCTTAGTTCAGGGACATTAAGATTAATACAATGAATTTTTGCCAAAAAGGCAGCTATTTTAAGTGCATGCACCTCAGATATAGCGTCTTTATTTAATGCTTTTGCTGCTATCCAAGGATAAACAAGAAAAGCTTCATCTTCCGAAAGGATTAAATAATTATTTTCTATTTTTAGAGCATGGATTGCAGGTATCGTATGCTTGGAAAATAGGAAGGCTATCTCTTCTGTCAATTCATATTGGGATTTAACTTCTTCAGTCAATTGGATCCTGCTATTGAGTTGTTTTACAGCAAACTGCGAGCCATTGCACTCCAGATACCACATTTTATGTAAAAGACCGCCATAGACTCTTTGAGGCAAGTCACAAGGTTGGTTTATCTTTAATTTTTTACAGATTGTTTCTAGCTGACTTCTATTCACTATGAACCGCCTTAAGAATGCCTTGTGTTTCTAACTCTTCATTAAAAAATTTAACAAAAAATGTTTTGCTTAACTTGGGATTTTTTTTATTGATTCTCGTAAATTCTGCTGTAAAACCGCATTTCTTATAAAATTCTGGCGCTTGAAATGCACTAGTCACTAAATTGATATTATTAAAGCCCTGACCTTTGAAATGATGTTCTAGAGCAAGCAATAACTGCTTACCATACCCTTTACCACGATAAGCGCTATCTACCCAAATATCATCCACATAAATTTCAGAAAATGCTGTATAGGCATTAATCACCCCAAAAACTTCTCCTTGGGCAGAAGAAATAGTCACTGAAAAACATCGATAATTGACGTCGATACCATGCTGAGCCTCATAGGCAACAAATCCCTTTGTCATTCGGTTTTCTGTTGTCTCATCAAGCTCATCAACAAATTGGATTTGATATTCTTTCTTGCTTTCTAAAGGTTCCCCTACATTCTGTACATTACTATCAAAACGAAAAATAACTCGCTGAGGCTGATGTGGATCATAATTGACTGTTTTAATTTCTTCCTGGAAATTACCCATTGTAATTTTTGCAATAGTTTTGCGCCAAAAGTTAAGCGCTGGCTTATTTTCCGGAATCACAGAAATTTCCCATAAGCCTGGATGCATGTTCCAAAGTTCAGAGGAAACCAAAAAACCTAAACCTTTGCCTTGAAACTTTGCAGTAATGAAAAACTCGCCCATATTCCACATAGTATCTGGGTAAATTCCTTCTTGATTTAATAGGGCAAAACCTGCTAATTCATTACCTACTTTAATCAGAAAGGCTTTTCTTGTCGGCTCTTCAAAGTATTTTTTAAAATCGAAGCTTTCATAAAGGCCATCGGGAGGCAAAGCCCAATCCTCTGAAATAAAACCGCAGTCACGAGAGAGTTCATATACATAAAATCGTGCCATATTTTGGATGATAGGATAATCATCTAATGTTGCTGTCTCAATTTTTAAAGCAGATTGTAATTCTTTGATGTTCACAGCACTTTCCTTAAATACAGTTTTGCCATATGACCTTCATTCTGATAACCAAGCGATTTGTAAAAATCATGAGAGCCCTCTTTGGCTCGCCTAAGTCCCGATGTCAAATCAATGATACAGGGACTAAACTGCCTGGCAAATTCCTCAACAGTAATCATAAGCTTTTTACCTATTCCTTGATTACGATATCCTTGGTCGACCACAAGGCCTTCAATATGAAATCTTGTTGTTTCTGAAACAAAAAGATAGCTCTTAGACCAAGCAATCCAACCAACAACTTTTCCAGCAATTTCCGCAAGAAGAACACCGTAATGCAGTTCATTAGTAAATAGCTCAAGTCTTCTTTGCAACTCATCAGGCGATTGCGGATAGCCCAATTGCTCCATTAAAGGGTGAAGATGTTGAGCATCATCAATTACTGCTTTGCGGATAATCAATTCAACAGACATTTTAGGACTCCAGATTCACTCTATCCCCGGATAGATTAGGAGATGAAATCACCAAAAAAGAAACCAAATTTCCGGAACTGTTTTTCACTTTATGAGCTGCCCATGCTTTAATAGTTATTCCTTCCTGTTCCTGCAACACCTGTTCATAATTTTCAAACTCAATAACCAATTGTCCTTGTAAACAATAAAAAAATTGTTCTGTTTTCTGATGATAATGCTTTATCTCACAACTTCCAGCAGGCATCGTTTCATAAATAACACTAAACTGCCCCTCATTTTTTAACCACCATCCATCGCAACCTTGTCCCCATTTAAAATGGAGTGCATTGTTTATTGAGACAGCCTCTTCTCTCACTACAGATTCTAATACATGCGATTTTAGGCTTTGACTTAAGCCGGAGACTGAATCACCATTTAAGAGCCCGATGTCTGTTGTTTCTTGAAATTCTTTACGCAAAAAATAAAAAATAGAATTTTTTTGAAATCCATGCCGCTCAAATTCAAGTTTGAACCCTAATTTTTTATAAAATTCTATTGCCTCCCAATCCATAGTGTTAACTGTTGCAAAAGCGCAGCCTTTCTCACTACCATACTTCAATGCCTTTTGCATGAGTTTTGTTCCCCATCCTTGATGTCTGATGGATTCACTCACCCAAAGATTATCGACATGAAGACCTCCATAGAGTGTTCCGCCACTACAACCACCCACAATGCTATTGTCTGCATCACGAATAAAGCATGCAAAGAAATCTAAAGATTCGAAGCCTCTTTGTTGTTTGGCATACGCCTTAATCCCATTTGTTAATATTTGAACATCATCAGGGTTTGGATTTTCTAAAAACGATAACTTTAAAGTCATTTAATTTATCCCACTGTAGGAGACCAGGCACCATGCTCCACATAACTTGCCTCATCACTGCCTGACCAAGGTGGCATAGTAACGCAAATAAACACTAAATCTGCTGCATCACTTCGATATTGAAAATGTGTTCCCAAGGGAATATCGATGCTGACTCCAGGTGTTAAAGGCGTAATACTCTCTTCATCGTTCAATTTACGCCAAATTGCACCGTCACCAGAAAGGACATGCCAAAATTCAGATACAGTTTTATGACGAACTGCTTTGGAAATTGTTCCTGCTTTCAAAGTACAGTGAGCCATTCCACCTAAATGATTATTCATCAGCAATCGAACTTCAGCACCTGCTGGAGAGATATGTTGATACTCTTTGGGTATTTCTTGTGTATTCATTTATGCCTCTATTAAAACAATGTTCTCATCAGTAGTGGTTATTTCTTTTTTTAAATTTGAATTGTAACGCAAGCATTATCTGCATCTAAAGTAACCACTTTGCCAATTGGAAGAATGCAATTTTGCTTACCGTGCCCATAGGGAAACTCTTTAATGCAAGGTACTTTTAATTTTGAAGCCCATTCATTGATTACATCTTCTACCGTACCATCATGCTGATGCGAGTTCTTACTTTTACAGTGTTCAAATGTACCAAAAATAACGCCAGAAACTTCATCAAAAATTCCTGCTAAATCTAGTTGGGAGAGCATGCCATCAATATTATAGGGCTCGACACCAACGTCTTCTACCAACAAAATACTTTCTTTAAAACTAGGCAGATAAGGTGTGCCCATTAAATTAGTCATCAGAGTTAAATTTCCACCAAGTAAAGGGCCTCGACTAACACCTGCATGAACCTTTATTCCTTTGGAAATTATGTATTCTTGGCCTAATAAAGAAGAAAGTAATGTTTTTTTAACCTGGGTACTCAAATGAATAGTCAAAGTAAATCCTGTATAACTTACTAAGCCACTGTTTTTAAATAGGCCTAATTGCAACGCGGTGGTATCACTAAACCCGAATAATTGTTTTGGGTTTCTCTTAATTAATTCATAGTCTAAAAAAGGTAAAATACGTTGTGAACCTTGTCCGCCTCGGGTTGCAATAATTGCTTTCACTTCAGAATCTTTAAAGAAATCCATCACATCATTGGCACGTTCACTGTCTTTTCCCGCTAAAAATCGTTCTGATGCAAACATATGCTTTGCATACTTTACCTTAAATCCATTCAACTTTAATAAATGAACTCCCGCTTCTATATCCTGTTCCATAATAGGGCTCGACGGTGAAATAAGCCCTACGATATCTCCTTTTTGCAGTGGTGCTGGACATAGAATCTTCATTTATTACCTCAATTATTTTCTGCATTCAAAAACAATACTTTCGTCTTTTTCATCAGGTGGCGCGTTTCGGTCAAATCCTTTAACCATCCGTACATTGCTAAAACCAACCTCAGTAAGCAAATTGTGCAAGAAAGAAGAGTTTTGATAAATGCGAATTTTATATTCCTCTACCTCTGTTTGAATCACACGGTTGTTTTCAATCAACTCGTATTTGCCGATAGAGTAACAAACCTCTTCATTGAGCATGGCTAATTGACTTAATACGATGAGAGTTCCATCTTCTTTGGGCCATCTTGAGCCTCTCCATATACCTAATTCATTAGGAACTGCATAGCGTGTTTCTACTTCAAATACAAAAAGTCCTTTATCTTCTAGGTGCTCATAAATGATTTTTAAGGCTTTTTGGATATCCGCCTTTTCAGTAATGAGACAAAATGAACCACTGGGTATAAAAATCAAAGAGTACTTCTCAGATTGATTTAAATCTTCAATAAAACCATACCAGACTTTTGGATTAAGATTTTTGCTCCTTGCTTTTGCATGCAGTCGCTCAAGCATCGGTTGACTTGCATCAAAGCCCTGAACATCAAATCCTTCTTCAGCCAAAGGCAATAAAAATCGACCCGTACCACACATAGGCTCTAAAATGGTGCCTTTAGCCTCTACAGCATAGCTTCGGTAAAAAGAGTACGCATCTTGTGGCACATTGGGTTTACTTAAATCATATACTTCAGTACACAGGCTCTGATAGGTATCTAGTTTTTTCATGGGTTCCTCTTTAAAATCCAATACCATTAAATATTCATCATAGAAGGTATCATTAATTTTAAGTGCTTTAGGTTCAGTACCATAAATTCGAAACCCTTGCTTTTGATAAAAAGCGCGGGCCACAAAATTGCTCGTAACACAGGTTAAGTGCAATTGAGTAACGCAGGTTTTTGCATGTTGTATCAGGGTCTGAATTAATGCTGTTGCAATACCTTTCCCTCTGTATTCAAGACGAGTATACATACCCCAAAGTACACCACGGTGTTTGGTTTTAAGTGAATTAAGCTTATAGAATCCAGCACAAGACACTAATAAATCATCAACAAAGGCACCTAATACGTATCCTTTACTTAATCCATTTTGAAAATCAGTATCGGACATTAACGCTTCCTCGTCATAAGAAGAGCCAAAGCTTTCTGGTGAGTTGGCCAGAGCCTCTAAACGTATTTCTTTCCATATATTCCAATCCGCATCAAACAATTGTCTAATCTTCACAATATTATCTCCATGACGGTGACAGGATGTCCTTTAAATTCATCCATGCCAATCGTGCGCCAACCAAGACGACTGTAATATTCTGGAATGGTAGGATCAAAAGCAAAAAGATAAAGATTTTTAAACCCTAATGTTTGGGCTTCTTCTTTTACTCGAAGAATAAGCTGTCTTGCAATACCTTGTTTTTGATGGCCTGGCGCTACCACTAACGAGCCTAGCCAGGGAGTTAGTTCAGGACGGATCCCATCATTCACGCGTAAAGAGCACATCCCAACAGGTTTATCTTCATCAAAAGCAACAACAGTGAGCGGTAACTGCTCGATGTTTAAATGATTTCGTAAATTTTCTTCTACACGCGAAGTGGGCACATCAGGAACCCAAATTTTTCCTAATACTTCATGCCAAATCTTAGCAAGCTCTGGAATGCAATCGGAGTGATGTTTTAGATAGGCTATCGTTATCATCTTAATACCTGTAAAAATGAATTATTCCTCTTGGCAAGGCGTGCCTTGATGAAACACCATTTGCCAACGGTTGTGTTTGTATTGCCAGAGCGAAGAACGTAAGGAACTTTTTGAGGCAACAGTAACCTTATAAGTTGCCAACATGACTTCGGGCGACACCTCTAATACTGAAAAGTCATTAACCATATAACTTCGTGACTCTTCTTCTGGAAGAGAATCAAGTAGGTCGTTCTTATTGTAAATTGAACCAGAGGCCCCATACTCGATAAATTTATCAGCAATCAGTAGCTTCAGTTGGGTAATCGATTTTCTCGTTTTCGGATTTAAAAGAGAAGTCTCTAGCTCATAAATCAGTTGGTGTTCTTGTTTCATAGCGATATCCTCATCAAATATCTGGGCTTGTGTTATTCACCATCGAGAAACAGAGCCAGTCCAAAAAAACAAAACGCGGTTTTGAGTAATGCTCTTTACTTAATTTTTGAATTGCTTATTGAGGTAAATAACGCATTAAGTCAACTTTCTTGAGATCGCAATCGATCTAGATGATGAATAATCAATGAATTCACCACTTGTTTATTAAAATCAGGACAAAAACGTGGATAATCACGTTCAAGACCATAAGACCATTTTTCCAAACGTTCATGATCATATTCGATCATGTCTTCAAACAAGTAATCTTCTCCATAAGTTTCTTCACAATGAAGGCCAACTCCTCCATCATAAAGTTCTCCTGAAGGCATGCGCAATGCAATGTGCCAGCACTCTTCATGGGATTTCATCATCACAAAAACAATATGCACTTTATCCTGAAAGCGGTCATTCCAAGCATCAAAAAATAATTTAGCAAACGCGCCACAAGGACCATAATTAATCCTTGGTGTTTCTTCATGAAATCCCAGCAATTGATTTATATCGTTTTTTAAATCATTTAAAACTGTAATTTCTTCTGCATTCACTCATAACTCCCGTAGTATTAAGCTACTTTTTTGATTAAGACACTTTATGTTTAAGCTGAATTTATTGTACCAGATAAATTTCAATTCGTTCTTTACCTTTACCCACATTCGACCTTTTTAACGTAATATAACCCACTTCAGCGGTTGATTTTACATGTGTTCCACCACAAGAAACCTTAGAAAATCCTTCGATTTCCCAATAACGCATTTGACTCTTCTCATCAGAAAATCCAGTGTGAATAAGCATATCTTTTGCAATAATTTGATTGTATTCAAACAAAAGAGAGTCAAAGATATCCGAAATATTGTGCTGATAGCTAAAATCAATTCTAGCCTTATGCTCAGCAATATGAGCACCTATTTTTTCAACGGGCAGCATTCTTTGGACAAGCTCTAAGATTAATTCAGCAGCAAAATGAAGGCGCATCAATTTATAACGACGAACAAAGTCAATTTCCATAAGGACAACATCGCCTTTAGAAAGTCCATGCTCCGCAGGTAATGTATAATAAATCAAGTGATCTTCTATTTCAGAATGAGTGACTATCAGGCCGTTCACGCGGACTGTATCACTTTCCTGACCACCGGAAAACGAAAAACCAATAGTCTCTGCAAAAAGTAGTCGATTCTCATTGACTGACACCACTTTAGTCATTAATTGGCGTTGATAGGGATTATCCCAGAATATTTTTTGCATGACTTACTCTCTAATCTTTACCACCATCCCATTTGTTAGCTGTTTCAATGTTTCAGGAGATAATGAAAACACTGCATTGGGCGTTCCTGCTGCAGCCCAAAGAACTTCATGGCATAACAAATCTTCATCAATAAGAACCGTATCAATAACGTTTTTATGGCCAACGGGAGGAACTCCACCAATCGCAAAACCAGTGATTTCTCGTGTAAAATCTGCATCAGCTTTCCCAATAGGTTCATTGATGAGACTAACAATCAAGCTCTCATTCACACGATTAACACCACTTGCTAATACTAATACTGGCTTGTTGGTTTTTTCTGTGCAAAATAGTAATGACTTCACAATTTGAGCAACACCACATCTTAAAGTATCAGCAGCATCTTTTGCCGTGCGAGTGCTCGAATCAAGTTCTTTGACCTCACACGATATCCCTTTTTGAGATAAAAAATCTTGTATGATTTGCGCGCGTTTACTTAACTTTTTCTCTTTATTCATCGCTTATCACCATCCCATCATCGCCACAAAGAACACTTTCTAGTGAGCTCTGTCACTACGTCCCAATCCCCAAACAAGACAATGCCATAATAAATCAGATCGTTCTCTTTAACCTGTGCCGTTCTTTCAATTTGCTCTTGATAGGACCCAACAGTCATCGTATCGGTAAAATCATTAAAGAGAACATTTTTTGCTAAAGCATTCTGGCGTAATGTTCTAATTTTGTTGGAATTCTCACAAAGAATTATAAAAGGGATTTCTGAAATATACGGGTGAGAGCCTCCGTCTGCATCTCGATAATCGGTTAAACGCAGTTCTTCTGTACCAATCACAGCGCCTAAACCAATACACATATGAGCAAGTGCATTCATTACTTTGCCAGGCTCGATACGTTTGTTAAGCACTGCAACCAGTTTGTTTTTAAAAGGGTGTTCAACCATACAATCCTCCACAATCTACTTCACAATTCGTGCGTTATAACGCATAATAAACCAGTATATACTTGTGCGCTAAAACGCACAAGCTTTTTTTAATAAGGGACATAATGCAAGAAATTTCAAACCGCATTGCAAAAATACTAAAATCATTAAGACAAGATCGAGGTTGGAGCTTAGATAAAACAGCGCTTGAAACGGGCGTTTCTAAAGCGATGCTTGGGCAAATTGAACGCGAAGAGTCAAGCCCAACGATTTCTACCCTATGGAAAATTGCGAGCGGCTTTCAAACCTCCTTTTCATCGTTTATTGAAGACAGTCTGGATGATTCAACCAATCCTATTTATAGAACAGGGCATGCTGAAACTTTGCATCCAGATGATGAAAAAATACGAGTACTTCCTCTGTTTCCTTTTGATGAACAGCTACATTTTGAATTGTTTGTTATTGAGTTATTGCCCGGATGCGAACATCTTTCACCTCCTCATAAACATGGAGTCATTGAGCATGTCATTGTTGTGGATGGAACCATTGAAATTTTGTTAGGTAGGTTCTGGAAATCACTTTCCAAAGGAGAAGGACTGCGTTTTAATGCCAATCAACCGCATGGCTACCGAAATCCAACCAATGAGCTATCGCGCATCCATGATATTATTCATTACCCACCTCAATAGGAGTTCCCTTAATCGGTTATGGCACATAAAACAAAGGGGTTAATGCCATAGTTTTTAAGTCATGAAGCCATTCATCCCCTGGCTTTCCTCCTGGAGCTGTTTCTTCAAACCAGTTGTATTTACACCAGAGGTAGATATCTAAGCTTTTCATTTGCGAAAAATGATTCACTTCTTTTAATTCTTCTGAGCTCAATGGCCGGATTTGCCTATATCCTTCTATAAACCATTCAAACAGTGGTTGCCAGAGAGGCCATGGTTTATTGCATAAGTCCAAAAAAGGTTTGGCAATATCGGCAAGATACCAATGATATACTGGCTCATCAAAATCAATCAGATGAACGCTCTCACCATCATAAAGCACATTTCCAGGACGATGGTCCCCATGGGTTAGGCCAAAATTAGATGAGTCGATTGAAAAAGTTTTGAAGCGTGTCGTAATCGTTTCATATAAATCCTGAATCAAGGACTCTTCTTGACGCGCATAATCCAAAGTCTCACGCCACAAATCTTCCCAAGTTAAAAAGTGATGTTTCTCTGCAACATAACTTTGCGAGGCTTGATGCAATAGCCCTAGAGCCCTTCCCCATGTTAGATAAGCTTTTTTATCTGAATAATCAAAATGCATGATTTGCCCTGGTACCTCCCGGCAAACATGAACAAAAAATTCCAAATCCTCTTGGTGCACAGTTTCAACATCATTTCCTTCTTGAGATACCACCGGTTCACAAATAGGCGTACCACACAAAAATAAATACTTCTGAAAATCAATGGCACTCAAAAGTTCGCGAGCTTTTCGTATTTTTTCATGCGTCATGCGTAGGTAAAATCCTTGTCCATTAGATTCAAATCGATAAACACAGTTAATTTGATTATTGATAAGCTTAAGATGGGTAGGGTTTTTTACCCATTTTTGCGCCGCATGGTTCGCTGTTGTATCCGTAATTTTTTTTAACGTGATCTCCCAAATCATGCTTGAATACCTTTGTTGTTTAGATAATCAGCCCTGGATAATCGATAAAGCACATGTCGTCTCAAGGGACTATTAGGCTCCAATTTGGGATGGTCAAAATCATCCTTGGTATTGTGATGTAAACCAATTTTTTCCATAACACGTCTTGAAGCTAGATTATTCACTGTTGTAAATGAAACTACTTCGGGAATATTTAAAGAGGTAAAGGCATAATGCAAAACTGCTTTTGCTCCTTCCGTAGCATAACCCTGATTCCAATGTGTTGAGGAAAGTCTCCAGCCGATTTCAACAGAGGGAGTAAAGTCCGCTTCAAAAGAAGGGGTCATTAACCCTAAAAATCCTATCATTTCCCCTGTACTTTTCAGTTCAACAGCATACAAAGAAAATCCCTTCTCTTTATAATGTGCAATAATCCGCTCAATGCCTGCTTTTGTAGCACTCTTACTCCCTATTCCTGGTAAAAATTGGCATACTTTTTTGTCTTGATCAATAAGTGCCATAGGATCAAGATCAGCTTCCTGCCATGTTCGTAAAATCAGACGGGGAGTTTCAAGAATATTCATGGGACCCTCTATAAGTAAGCATGTTTATCATGAGTAGGTAATTGGGATCTTCACTGTATTGCGTGGGAACAAAACCAGCCTTTTGATAGCACGCTATGGCTTGTTCGTTTCCAATTTGAGGATCAACGACAACGGCTTTAAATCTGTAGAGTTGTTTTGCAATAAAATGCCTTATAATTTGTCTACCCAACCCTACTCCACGACACGATGGCTCTGCAATAAAAAGGTCGATACCAGCCAATTGTTCAGGTGTAGCCTTGTCAAACAAGGAAGCATTATGTCCTGAAATTCCTTCGGGTAAATGGTCGGCAAGACAGTAATATTGAATAAAACCAATTGGTTTTTGATCCAAATAAATAATAAAACTCGGGACTGGATCCATGCCTTCAATGCGGGGTAAGTACTTTGCCCTAATATCTTCCAAAGAAAACTGTTGATTTCGTGCATACCCTTGTTTCACTGTAGGCTCTGCAAACCATTGGGTCATTAAGTTCAAATCTTTTTGACTCAATGGTTTAAATTCCAGATTCTGATTTTTACTCCCATAAACTAAGGAAGTCCAATCCAAAATACAACGCGCTGACTCCTCTGCTGAAAGGAGGCTCACATCTAGAGTCATTTCATACGGCTCTTTGCTAAAATAAACGTCTTCTTCAAACAATCTTTTTGTAATAAGCGCCTCATCTTGTGTTTTAAAATAGCCTTTTCTATCTGAGTCTTTTAAGCGTTTAACAAGCTCTGCACCATTACAAATCAGTCGGATAGGAACAAACACAGCTCCCCGTTTTTGAGCAACGGTTTGTACTTGATTAAAAAATTCCTGATGCCAAGAATTATTCGCTAAGAGCTCATAGGTAATAACAAAGCTCGCTTCTTTAGAGCAAACCGCAGTCATCGTATCAAAAATCACATCACGAGCTTTGTTAAGCGCTGCCCATCCTTTATCATCAAGAGACCAAAATACTTGAGCATCGTTACCTAAAAGTTTTAGAACCGGATCGATCCAAGCATGGTGATGCGCTAATCGAAACTGAGGGGCCAGCGTTGTAATTGCCTCGCCTATGGTTTTTTTACCGGTACCTGCAATACCCATCAAGAGTATTATCATATTCGTCGGCATCATTTATTAAAATCCTGTCACAATACTTTACTCTTCTTTATGTTTAAGCACACGCATCAAGTGCGCCACATCATATGGGCTACGGAGTTCAATGAATTTCACTTTTGGATATTGGTTCTTTAAGACATTTAATAAAGGGTTAATCCGTTGTTCATAGTTCCACATATAACTTAATAGCGACCATCGGACCGTTTCATTGCAACCAGCGGCTCTATCATCAATTTCTGAAGCCTTATAAAACAAGCGCTTAAATACCCGCCAATAACATAGCCACTTGGGTAAATTAAAGTACAAGCACATATCGGCTTCGCGATAACGTATCTCAAATGATTTGCTGGAATTACCATCAATAATCCAGCAAGGCTTAGCAGCTAATTCTTTTTGGAGTGACAAAAAATTCTCATATTCTCGTGGCACCCAATCGGCAATAAAAAAATATTTATCTAAATGGAACAATGGAATATTTAGACTCTTTTGCAACATAACAGAAAAAGTGGACTTGCCACTTCCTGGTCTACCAATAATCATGATACGTTGTAACTTTATCATTTCATTCAGAGTTTAATTTACAGTTTTCTTTTCTTATAGATGCAAATGATTGTTGTATTCATCCGCTACACTATCTAAAACGTTAAGTAGTCTGTTCTTCACTTAACTGTTTAAGTACAGTTTTTATCGTGGCATGAGAAAAACCTCGACCACTTAAGAAACGAGCCAATTTTGTATTTATTGCCTCATCTGTCTCATTCTTAAATCCACGCATTTTTTTCCGAGCTTCATCCAGGGCGCGAACATCTTCCAGTTCAATATGTTCTAAGACTTGCTCAATCACTTCTTCTTTAACGCCCTTCTGTTTTAATATTTCTTGAATAAAACGGTTTCCTTTATGGATATAACGGGCACTTAATGATTCAGCCAAACGATTATCATTAATTAAATGTAATTCCCGAAGGCGAGCTAGGGTTGCATGAATCTGGGCATCTAACTCGGGCACATGCGAAAAATCCCTCTCCAATTGCCTTATGAGTTCTATTTCACTGCAATAATGATTCGAAAGATATTTTATTGCTGCATCGATGAGTGTATTCATACTAAAGTTCTACTATAAACCACAATTTTATTTTTGCTTTTGCCAAGACAGCCTGATTTATTTAGAATACCATTATAACAGGAAAATATTGAGTCTTTTATGCCAAAAGAAGGAAAGGCCAGAGTCTTAAGTGAAGCGGAGTTTAAGCGACTGCTTATTGTTGCCAAAGATGGGCAATTCGCTATAAGAAATAGCGCCCTTGTGTATTGTTCTTTTGGTCTTGGATTGCGAGTGAAAGAAATCGCCTCTCTCACTATTGCAGATGTAGCCGATTACAACTATCAATTACTTGAAGAGATTTGTTTGAAGCGCTCAATGACCAAAGGTGAAAAGCAACGTTACGCTTATCTTGCCAATGAAAAAATCCGCAAAGCACTCCAAGCACATCTCGATACCCTAAAACATGTTGCACGAGACAAACCCTTATTTCAGACCCAACGTAAAAGTCGCTTTACACCCAATAGTTTGCAAAAATGGTTCAAGTCACTTTATGATAAAGCAGGAATCATTGGGGCAAGCTCCCATTCTGGTCGACGTACTTTCATTACCCGATTAATTGAACAAGGCGCGGATATTAAAGCAGTCTCACGTCTTGCAGGTCATGCTAACATTGTGACTACCGCAATTTATGTTGAAGACAATCCTGATCGCCTAAAACGCATTGCTAATTTGGCTATTTTCTAAATGACGCTCTGGTTTATTACTTTACCCTGGTTACACTATTTGGATTTTACCTACAAAGAAGTCTACCATGAGGCACGCTTTGAGAAAGACAAACGCTATTATGTGCTTCGTCTAGAGAAAGATTTACTGGATGATTGGACAATCACCGCCATTAATGGAAGAATAAAATCTAAGTTGGGACAAAGAAGAACATTAGCTTTTTCAACGTACACAAATGCGTTTGCTCAATTCTTAAGCATGATAAAAATCCGTTATCAGCATAATTATCGACTTAAAACTTTGTATAGTGAAAATATTTTTTCCCTTCACAATATGCTGTTTCTTTTAATATCACAAAAATATACTAATAAAACCAATACCAAAAGGAAGAAAAAACCAAGGTCCGAATTGAGTCAAAATAATTGCTCCACGACTGTTCACAACAACTTATCTCATACAACAGCATTCCAACTTGACTTACTTTTTAATTTCTAAAAGAAAAGTGGTTATTAAATAATCAGATCGATTTAAGCACGCTTTAATAGTGATTAGAAAGAAGATGATCTTTTGCCACACTTTACCATTCGACGTAGTCCAATCGTCTCTTGAAAGTAAAATTTGGAGGTCGTTTTTTTCCGGTATACCAGTAAAATTATAACTACAGGCTCAAGGCAAACAACTTCCAATTTTTCCACATAGTTATCCACTAATTTTGTGAATAAAAAATAGCCCTACCCTTCCACCTTAAGATGGGCCATTAACCAATCTGCTTCCTCTAAAGAGTCAAAACTTATCACCACCCTACCTTTTCCTCCATCATTAAAATGCATGTTAACTTTTGATGAAAGTTTTTTCGACAATTGTGCCATCCAATCTTTCGTTTTTTGTTCAAATTGATGATTTAGAAAAAACTCCTGTTTATCTTCTGGCCTATTTAAGCGCTGAACCAATTTTTCAGTTTCCCTAACAGATAAAGACTTACTAGTAATTATTTTTGCTGTTTCTACTTGTTGTACATTCGACAAACTTAATAAAGCTCTAGCATGTCCCATTTCTAATAATCCCGTTTTTAACATTTCTTTTACTTCATCTGTGAGAGTAAGCAATCTAAGAAGATTAGTAACCGTTGTTCGAGATCTACCTAAAGTTTCAGCAACTTCACCATGCGTCATGTAACACTCTTCTATTAATCGCTGTATAGCTTGCGCTTCTTCCAATGGGTTTAAATCTTCTCTTTGAATATTTTCAATTAAAGATACTGCCATCCCATTTGCTTTATTGTATTTTCTAATGATTGCAGGGATTTTTTCTAATCCAACTATTTTAGCTGCGCGCCAACGCCGTTCACCTGCAATAATTTGATATTCATTCCTATTATGATCTATTTCTTTGACAAGAATAGGCTGTATAATCCCATGCTGCCGAATTGATGAAGCCAATTCTTCTAGTGAAGCATCGCTAAAAAACTTTCTAGCCTGATTTTGATCTGGATAAATTTTTGATAAACACAGATCAATTGCTTCCAAGGACTGGAGCTCATTCTTTAGATTGATTGGTTCAAAGGCCGGAAATTTCATATTAAACCGCCTCCATTTTAATTGGCTTCTCTAAATAATGTTGCTTTAATTTTTCTTGGGCTTCTAGAACAAATTTCTGCATGTTTTTAACATGCTCTTGGTTATCTCCAGCTTTAGTATATCCTGATAGTTTTTCCCAATGATTGAGTTCTGCCTGTAAAGCGAATAATTTCTTTTCCCACTCAGCTTCATCATTAGATGCTTTTTCTTGAGAAACTTCTGGCTTAGGTTCTTCCTTAAATTTATAATCGTGTTTTAAGGCGCTAATAAAATATGGGATAGGATAAAAACCTGTCCGCTCTTTTTTTGCATATTTCTTGGTATAGTTAATCTTCTCTTGAATATACTCTTCTGAGTAGTTATTTATAATATTTTCTAATATTGACTCATTTAATATGCCAAAAGTTGATTTTATTTCTTTATGTATCTGCTCATTTTCACGATCAATACAGCTGACTTCTGATATTATTGTATTTTTTTTGTTCTTAACTAGAACCTCAAATCCAGTAATTTTTCTACCAACTCTTATTGGATCCAAGCTAACAGCAAAATTAGCTCGATCATTAACCTCTTCTAATGAGGGCGAAATGACATTTCTTGTAAGTTCCCGCATACTTGGATATTTATCTTCAGGAACTCCTAAAATTTTTCTAAATGTATCTAATGAAATAATTTTATTTTTTTGTAAGTTAATAAACCGTGTACTATTTTCATAAAGAGCATGACCATATTTCGATTCAAATTCAGATTGCAGATCAACGTCGATTGTACCGTATATAGATGGATTAACTAGTAAATCAAGCATGATTTTATGAAAAGAAAAATTGATGGTATTATCTTGATAGAACGTAGGCGCACCATGTAAAACTCGTAAATTTAAAAACGAGATATCTGTAGGTACCTTATCTTTCAATAAATTCCATTCTATTTTTAATGATGCCAACCCATCAATGGACTCTTTTAGATATTGGGTATTATTACTATTAAACTTGACTGCTTTTAACAGCTTAGAAAAAGGCATATTACATTCGACAGCGACCGAATTTTGATGGTTATTTATGCGACCATCTCCTTTTATTGCTTCATACAAAAGCACATTGACAATTTTCCGTTGCAATACACTCATTAAAGAGTATGCATGAATAATTGTTACATGTTTACGTATTGTTTTTTCAGCGAACATTACCCATTCCGTTTGGCCTTTTTTCTTATTTTTTCCTCATCATTCTACTCAAAATAGCAGCGCGTATTATGGCAGTTTGAGGGCCTCTTATATCAGGATATTCCTTTACAACTTCATTTCTCATATCAGAAAAAAAACATCGTTGCTTAAATGTCATATAAATTTTATCAAATACGAAATTTTCACTATTCCCTTCTGCATTGAGTACCATTTCTTTGTAATCAGGATTTTCCTTTAACATTATGATGGCTTCGTTTACCCAATCAGTTTTCTTTTTTAAATTATATTTTTCAGAATTTAACAGAATTTCTCTGAGTGACTCTTTAATTTCTTTATTAATAGTAAATGTAATAATTTTCTTATCGTCTTCATTATTATTGAGTTTCAGCTTATTCATTTTAATCACACTTCCTGAGCAATTAGAGGAATTATTTTTTTAAAGCACTCCTCAACTGACTTACCATTATTCCATTGGACATTATTGCTTAACATATTCATTTGCTCGACGATGCTCTCGTGTAGAATGTTGCTTGAAACTAAGGCATCAAAGATAATTTTGGCAATATTGGGTTTTACCTTACCTAAACTAACATTTAATTGTTTACGTCCTCTTATTTCTTTTTTTGTAACTAACGAAAATTCAAGTTCTTTTTTTAGCTTTACAATTGCATCAAAGGATAGATTTTCTATGGCTGCCTTTAAGAGAACTTGTTGATGTTCTGCGTTTTCAACTGAAATAATTAATTCAATTAATTTTACATTCTCTATTTTTCCTTCAGCAATCGCCTGCTTTATCTCTGGACTAGCTTGCAAAATCAGAATATATCTTCGAGATTGTGTTATAGACATTCCCGTTAAATCACTTAATACTTTTGATGTTATTTTCTCGCTATCACTTTTTTCTTTATTTTCGTTTAAATACTCTTTAACAATAGCCTCAATACTCGCAACTCTTTCAGCCAGAGATAAGTCTACACGCTCATTATTCTCAATCCACTGTAGAACTCTTAACTTTGAACCAACAGGTCGTTGACTTGCAATTCTTGCTATAATTTCCTTTTTACCGGCAATCGCTGAGGCCAAGGTTCTACGTTCACCAGCGATTAAACGACATTTGTTCCCAAATCTGTATACAAATATGGGGTTAATTAACTGATCATCTAGTATAGTTTTTGCTAATGACTCAAGCGATTTCCAATCATTTTTCTTTTTTGTATATTCAGGATCAGAGGGATCTATTCCATTTATTGCATCATGAAGTGTTAGTGCTAGTTCACGATTGTTTTCCGGATCAAGTTCTATTTTATCTAAGGACAATACTTCTATTGACAGTTCCCCAGCATAATCATTGGCAATTGCCAGTGTTCTTGATATGGCATCCTTTGTCTCTCCAGTTTTAACTGAATTCAGTTTGAATTTACTAACCATAGGAAGCCTCCTTTTCTTCTATTTTGTTGTATACATTATGAAATACCCTGTCATATACATAAGAGCACCATTTCTCACTTTCAATTCTAGCGAGATGTGTTTGTGGTAAGTTAAATACACAATTAGGTTTTGCATCCTCTACTACCAATTCTGAATAAATGGTTCTTTGGGCTATAGGAGGTAATAACCATTCTTCTGATTTTTCTATTGAACGCAAATCATTAAGGAACTTAGTATGTACTGCTGTTTTACGAACTTGGTTAGGTAAAATTCCCGCTATTTTAATAGTATCGTCTTTCACTCTTCTAAGTTGCTCTTGTGAAATTGCTTGGATCATGCCTATGGTTCCATTAATACCATATTGTTCAAGTTCAGTTGGCAATAGTCCATGAGTTGCTGCTCGCAACCCTGCCATTGTTAGTGGGCCAAACTGTGGATTCGTATCAATAATAACAAATTGGTAATCACTGTGGGTTGATAGCATTTCGGTAAATTCTTTAAGACGATTTATAACCTTTTCTTTTACATCAACTTTTAGAACACGTTGTGCATCTTCCAATAATGAAGCAAAAGAAGGAAAACAATGTAAATTGTCAACCCATGTTGGATATGGATAAATAGATTTACCTATGAATATATCTGCAATACTACTAACTCCATCCCAATGAGGATCATCTTCTGGTAAGTTGTTTGGATCCCACTCTGGATGTGCTTTAGGCATGTAACCAGTTGGGTGAGCTGGATCTCTTGTAGTCGGAATTAAGCTAGATGAAGAGTTGCCTTGTGGGTCTAAATCGATAAAGGCCCCTTTCATGTTTTTACATTTAGCTAGATATTGTGCAAGAGTGAGAGCAATAGTTGATTTGCCAATCCCTCCTTTGTTTCCGGCTGTTGTAATTACTTTCATCCATCCCCCTTTGCAATAAGGTGCTTTGTACTATTTTTTTAGACTAACTTTATTGAAACAAATTTGCAAGCGGTAATTTGTACTATTCATCTTAATTCTAAAAAAAGGAAAATATATATCTTTTTTCTTCTATTCATAAGTTCATCAAATAAAAACATCATAACCATATGATTTTAAATGATTTATATAAGAGCTATTGTGTATTTATTTGGGATTGATAGTGTAGGTTTATGAGTTTTTGTGTGTAGTAATATGGGGATTAATGGGACTTAAAATTTCATGTGTGGCTTTATGGGAGGTCATGGTGTAGGTATATGGTAATGGTGTAGCTTTATGGGGTGTTTTTAGCTTTTATCCACATTTTCTAATGTCGGAAACTTCTGACAGATACTGGATTTTTACTCTAGTACCTTTAAAATTTTGATTAGTATCTCGCATTGTGAATTTTTGTAAAATAATTATTCCAGCGTTTTGTGCGCGTTTATACTAACCGCCCAACTATCAAATAGATGTGTTTATCTTGAAGACAGAGTAATATTGCAAAAGTTACATTAAATTATACTTTTTGCATTTTTACGAGTAAGTTATTGACTTATTTTGATAATATCCTAAATTCGAGAATGGATATAAGATAATGTTATTTTCATGTTTTAGATATCATTTTTAATTGTAATAAATTACTTTCTATAAATAGAGCATCTCATTATCTGATGAATGACGGCTCCTTTAGTAAGCTAAATGTCAAAAATAAAAGAACTGTTTTCCCATCTGCGCCAGTGTATATGATTAATTCATATTTAGAATATTGATTGTTAAGCAATATATGTTGGTAATATTAGTCTTCGTATAGAGTTATCTGTTTTATCTATCTTTACCCATGGCGAAGAATATATTGTTTGGCTGAGATTTGTGTTTTTGATTAAGTGGACAAATCTTTTTTATAGCTATGCGCTTATTATCAAGATAAATGGTTGTGTCGTTTGTTATTTTTCAATAACCTATTTAACAATAGTCCTATATCTCTCAGGGCATTATATTAAATCTTTTATTTTGATGGAATAGATGGATTTCTCTACTAAATTTATTCTCCTAATTTAATCAGGCTTTTTAATGTTGAAGCAATGGCTATTACATTAATCCTAGAAAAAGCAGTTCAATCGTAACGTGAGGCTTTAGTGTGCTAAATTTTAAAGGGTTTGTGATGCTCTTAATTGTCTTTGATATTTTTTTGTTTTGGGCCGTTTGAATTTTATTAAATTTAATCCTGGATCTGTTTTAATGGCACTTTAAATTTCACGGGACCACTGTTATGGATTATCGATTTAATAAATTGTCCCCGGGGGATAATATCGTTAACTCATTGATTATAAATAATAAAAATATAATTAATTCTTTAATTAACGGTTGTGGAATGGTGTAGATTTATGAGAAAGAAAATTCTAGAGTAAATTGAAGAAGATTAACAAGAAAGGATTCTAACTTAATCGGAAAAACATAAATCTCAATAACTTAAGTGATTAAATATAAAATTTGGGAGGAAAAAACTTGAAGAATCATTTATTATACAGGGCGACATCCATGTTAATTATTTTTTCTTAACAGCAATACATTATAATTAAAGGTCTGAAATATTGGCAACTTATCATGGGTGATGCAATTGTGGCTGTAACGTAGAGGAATTACTATATGACTATTATTGATGCAAGACCTACCTGTTTTTATCATCCGATAAAAGTCATTTTTTTAGATGATAACAGAGCATTTTTGGATGCGTTAGATTTAGAATTTGGCCAAAAGTTTAATATACTAACACTTACAAGCTCAGATATGGCTTTTCATCTTATTGATAACGATTGTCAAGATATCACCCAATCAATTTTCAAATTAATGAATGATGTGAATTTAGATACTACTAATGATCGAGTTATTGGCTTTGATGTTAGTAACATGTTAAATCAGCTTTATCATAAAGCAAGGTTTGAGAATGCACCATTGTTAGTTGTGGACTATCAAATGCCCGGTATTAACGGAATTGAATTTTGCAAAAAAATTAAAGAGAAAAAAATCTTTAAAATTATGCTAACGGCTGAAGCAGATAAAGATACTGCGATAAAAGCTTTCAATCACGGTTTAATTGATAAATTTATACTCAAGACAAGTGAAAATCTATATCCAGAAATTACATTAGCTGTGGATGACCTAACTCAGCGCTATTTCAGAGAGTTAACAAAAAATATAGTTAATGCGTATGAAAACTCCATTAATAATTTATTTGATAATGAATTATATCAAAAATTATTTGCTAGTGTTCTAATACAAGCACAGGCTGTTGAGTATTATCTAGTTGATAACTCAGGTAGTTTTTTATTTCTTGACAAAGACGCCAAACCTACATGGCTTATCCTTAGACACGTAAAAGAGCTGTCAGATCAATTAGATTTAATGCGGGGATATGAGCTACCCGAACAGACCATGGCCGCTGTTACAAAAAAAGAGAAAATATTATTCTTGTTATCAGAAAAAGAATATAAAAAACCAATAGCTGAGTGGATTAACTATTTATTTGATGCGCAAAAGCTAGATAACAATTACTACTACAGTATTACCAAAGATCATTTAACTGATTCTATAGATTGGGGAAGGGTGGTTTCATATTCCTCATATCTAGCAGAGAGATAATTTGTCACAATTATTCATTAAAAAGAGATAAAAAATAATTTTCAATCTTTGAAGTTTGCTCACGTATAGCGCTCATAGAATATAAAAATTTTTCCATCTGCTTTTGGTTAATATCGACGGTATCCATTGACTGTGAAATTGTATTCATGAAACTCGAAGCAGATTTTGTCATGCTGTTGATGATAACAATTGAGTTTAAAAAATCGTGTTTTAATTTATCTTTATCCGTAGAGTTCATGTTGAATTCCCGTGTGCAAATTGAAAAGGTGGCTCTTTACCAACAATTGTTTTAATCCATGGCACTTGGCGAAATCGATCTCGCGAATGGCCAGTGGCAAGATGAACGTCAATAAACCCCTTATCAAAAAGGAGTTTTGCGCAATCCTCGCCTCTAACATTGTTTCCTAGATCTGAGTCAATATAAATAAGAGTATTCTTACAATAATTATTTATTTCATTTACGAACTCATCAAATGACGAATAGGTTGAAATACTTTGTCCAGCCTCTTCAGCCGCAAAGATCCAAGTCATTCGCATCATTTCATCATCATCAATAAAAACCACCGTATTTATAAGTTCTTTCTCTGGAGTCTCAATAATTTTAATATAAGGTACATAAGATTTTGGTATGATTTTAACGCCAATATTTTCACATCGATTTCGTATAGCAATATCTTCAAAGCAACTGGTAACTAAAATAGCTTTACCATTTAAATTAAGCTCTTCAATCACATCTAAACCATTTTTAATATCAGCGAGCAACTCATAATCCACTAAATATAATATTGGAGTTTTTGGATCAACTTTATACTGAACTAAGTCGATCGCGTTATAAAAATGAAACATTTTAACGTGTGAAATATTTGAAAACCGTTCATTCCATGCGTCATGGATGGATATATCGTCATCTAATACGACAATATTAGTACCATACCTAATATTCATTGAGTCACAGAACCAACTAGGGGGGTTAGACCTAATTAGAGTGATATGAATTTTTGTCCCAACTTTTTCTTCAGAGTGAATATGCATTGAACCATTGATCTGCTCTAAATATTGTTTAGCATAAGATAAACCAAAACCAGCACCAGTTTTCTTATTAAAGCTAAATCCTTGCTCTGTAACCTTTGGCAAGATATCGGGAGGAATGCCGCAGCCATTATCTTCAATAATAATTTCGACATGCGTAGTATTGCATGTTAGAGAGATAATAATAGAGCCATTAGAATTAACTGCCTCAATACCATTATTAATGAGATTAGATAGAACGCGCTTAAAAGAATCAGGGTGTATCTTAGAAAAACAATTATATGAGTGGTCGGACCCAAGTAAGTTGATTTGGATTTTGGTTGCGTAATATTCATATCTTTTTTCTGCAACGATATTATCTAAAACTACAAATATTAATTCTGGAGAATTATTCATATATATTTCACTACTTTTACAGTCAAGCAAATTATTTTTAGATTGTAAGAGTAGGTTATTAGCAATATCATTGATTCTTTTAGCTGCATTTCTGATCATAATGCGTTTATTTTCAGGAATCGATGTTACATCTGATAGTGCGGTGTTTATTGCCGCTAATGGTGATCGGATATCGTGAGCAACAAGCTCAGCAATATTTTTTCTTACCTCGTAATAGGCTTTTTCTTTCTGTAAATTGATTATTTCTCGATGTTCATCAATAAATTTATTAGCAATTTGTCTATATTCATTAATTTCAACTTTTGCAAAATCAACAGCATTATTACTTTGATGTGATGAAATAAAATCAAGCAAGTATTCGGTATTGTTTGCTATTTTTTTTCTCATAGAAAGGAATAGAAATAAGAAATTAAAAAGAAATATTCCAAGTACGATCAATAAAATTAACAAAAGCCCATAGGACACTGGCAAAGTATAGATAGAATTATATTGCTTACTTGCAACCACCGAGCCCAATATCTTTTCATCATTTTTAATTAATGTTATACCGGAAATTTGCCCATTATCTTTTTTGCATAGAAGGTAATTATTTTTGCTGTTTTCTTCGCAAGTACCTACATCTTCAATTTTATTTTTTAAAGGAACAAATTTTATTGAGTCTAGTTTGCGTTCATTACCTAAATTGTATAGGACTAAATCAAGAGCATCCTTATTATTAAGAAGCTGATATCTACCAATTTCATCAGTGGTAAATGAGTCATTAATAATTAAATTTCTGGAAAAGACACTCATCTGATTATGAAAATAATCTTTTGCAAGCATGAGTATAAATCCAAAAATAATAAATTGGATTAGAGCAGAATATGCCATTTTCTTGATAAAAATTGCTTTGATTGAAGAGCTTTTATTTTTCATAAGCATATCCATTGCTATTAACTGATAAAATAACGTAATTGGTCGATCGATAAAATTGACCATTATTTAAATAAGCCCCGGTAATGCCAATATAATCAGTACTTAATATGCTGTTTGTATTGACGATACCGGTTCTATTCAATGCTTTCAAAATAATCTTCATCGAATCATAAGTGTATGCTGCCAATACAGTGGGTTTTTCATGGAATTTTTGAATATAAATATTTTCAAATTTAGTTAAAGCATCATAGGGCTGTATAAAATCTAAATTGCGGATAAAATGAGAGTGAATTACTTTATCATTTAGTCGCATAAAAAATGTTTGACTAACTGAAGAACCAAAGTTTTCTGTGCCAATAAAAACAGTGCTATGGTTATTCATAATATTGGCAATTTTTGCTGATGCTATTGCACCTGACAATAAAAAAACATATTGATATTTTCGTTCATTCAAAAAAATGCTCAATTTTCCCTCTATATCGCTGTCATTTTCTAGAAAATCAAATGTAGAATATTGTACGTGTTCCTTTTTTAGAATGCTGGAATACACTTCCTTATACTTTAGCATCTCATCACGGTTAATTTCCGTTATAAGCAACACGTTGTTTATATTTTTATAGCGCTCATGTAAGTAGCTCATCATTTTTTCAGCTTGGTAATTATAGCTTGGCATAAAGATAAAAATATTCTTAGGTAATTGATCAGAGTTGGTGGTGCTAGCGTAGGAAGTAAAAATAGGAATGGTGTCATTTTTCTGTTCTTTTACAGCTAATAACAAGTCTGATAGATATTCAAACCCAATAATTGCAGAGCAAGAGTCATTTACCATTTGATTATAAATATGCATTGGCTCCAATGGTCTGTTATTATAAAAATAACTCTTAATCACAACTTTGTTAGAGAGATCATTTTCTTCTTTGGCAAGATATGCTGCATTTAAAAAAGACTGACCATATGATTTTAAATTTTCTACAATCCTACCGGTCAAACATATTTTAATTTTAGATTGTGCGTGAACAACAGGGGATATTAGTATAGAAAACAATAAGATGATTGCCTTAGAGCTATTTAATAAATTCATTTAAAAGCTCACTAAAACGATCATTCTCTTCTAGATGTGGGTAGTGAGACGATTTATTGAAAGTTATAATTTCATGAATGTTCGACAATGCTATTTGGTGTCCGTTCATGACAAAATCGTGAAAACCATTTATCCATAATTTACGTATTTTAAGCTCATTAATATTAACAGAAAAATTGGCTTCTTTTGAATAAAGATCTTTTCTTACACTGATAAACGTGTTCATATCCAATGGTAGATTGATCTTTTTCTGTGCATTTTGAACCAAATTATAATATTCTAAATTGGCCCAATATAAATAAGGTCTGTCTTTATTTTCTTGGAAAACTGGAGTTAATTGTTCTGATAGTTCCCAGATTTTATTAAGGTCAAGATTATTAATTTCATTTAATATTTTGTTATATAACTCTAAATTACTTTTTTTCAGATAGGATAGGTCTAGCATTAAATTATTCAAACGAGGTGTTAGTATTGATTGAGCGGTAGAAACAAAAACACCAGGGATGGTCGACTCATAATTTTTGTAGTAATCAAAAAGAAGTTTTGCACCATAACTATGTCCAATCAAAGCATGGATGTTAAGATTAAAATGGTCATCAAGGTATAGAATTATTTTTTGCAAATCATTTATATTATCTTGCTGTAATACTAACTTTTTAATTTTATTAGATTTACCGCAATTTCGTTGATCATACAGAATAATATTGCACTGGAGAGAATTAAATAAATTATGATGATCAATAAGATACTCTATGGTTCCACAATTGAGACCAGGGCCACCATGAATGAAAAGAGCATAAGGTAGACTCGAGCTTTTAGTAAATCTGATTATATAAAATTCTTGATGTGGCAAAATATCTTTTTTGTAAGCTTTCATTAGTAATTATTTTCTCGAAATATTCTGCGGATCCATACAATTGGGGCTGCAAATTTAATGGCGGTATTTTTTATTTCTTTTTTCACTAATGTAGTTTTTTCATTTAAACAAACTAAGTCATAGCGAGCTGGTTCTTGTCCATGCCTTAAGATCCTGACAAATACTTCATCATTGTCCGCAATAATAATACAATCTTTGCCAATGGCACTCTCAATGTTGTTGACTATTATACCGCCAACATAATTCCCAGGGTATAAGAGAGGGATCATGCCATCATCTTTTATAACGGTGTCAATAGAGTGTTGTAGTTCTCTGAATAGTAGTAATTCTTTAGCTATGTGGCTTTCGTCACCCTCTTGGATATCTAAATCTTTTGTGATTTTTGTGGCATTTTTACCAATGCCATGCATTAACCATGATTCTGTGCAATAAATATTTAACTCTTTAGCTCGTTTAACGATTTTTACAGCCCCCTGCTGGGATAAACCTCCTCCCCATGCTAATTCCCATCCTTTTAATGATTGAGCAGTAAAATTAGAATCGCGACAAAAATCTTCTCGTGTAAAAGACAGGAGATGCTCGCGTATGAATCTTATTCTCTTGCCCCGAGACTCGGGGGATGAAACATTGTCTATTACAGGATTGCTCATATTTAAATAATTCAGTCAGGTGCATGTTTATTCTATGATATACCAAAATGGTTAATAAATCTTCGTAAGAATTTACCAAAAAAATAGTATAAAAAACATCAAAATACAATGCGTTATAGCATATTAGGTATGACAAATCATTATAAATTTACCTTAATGGTAAAAAAATTATTGTAATTTTTACCATTGGCTGATAGTCTTATCTAATAAATTAGATAAATAAAAGGATTTGTTGATGAAGTTTGATGTTGAGTTATACATTAATGCTAGGAAACAAATAGAAAAAAAGTTTCAATTATTACCCTATGGTCCTAGATTAATTATTTATGAACTATTAAATCTTGCAAATCCTCTTACGGGAATTGTATCTGACATTAGTTATCGTGATCTATCAAGATCCTTAGAGATTAAAACCGCTCCAGGTCGAATCAACAGTGGTGTTCCATCTAAGCAAACCATCAGAAATTTCATAAAGTCTATAGAACATGAGTGTAGCGAATACTTTCAAGTTATAACTGAAGGGCAAAATTTAAAATTTATATTCCCAGAGGTCCCTAAGATCTATAATCAATTGATTATAAAGAAAGAAGTTAACACAGATCTTAATTCACCTAAATCCCTTATAGATTCTGATAGAGAAGGAGATTCAGAGGGAAAATCTAACATAGAAGTTAACAGAGAAGCTAACACACTAAAGAGCTCTGCAAAGAATATTAATATATTTAATATAACTAACTCAAACAAACAAACTGAAATTGCGAGCAATGATTTTTGTTGCAGCAAAAAACCAATTTGCGATGACTTTTACCCAAACACAAAAACCATCGAAATGGCATTTTCCATGGGACTAACCAAAGTAACTGACAAAGAAGAAATTCAGGCGTTTATCAAGCACAACAAAAAACAAAACACTCTATGGGCTGACTTTAATCCAGTATTCATTAACTGGCTTGAGCGAGATGCCCAATACATGCAAAAACAACTACAAAAGGCACAAGGACAATTAAGGAGTCATCACAATGAGCGTGGTACAAATCAAAGCACTCTTAACCAAACAGCACTTGAGCGAGTCAGCGAACATCATGGCATTTCAATCGACTCACTCTGGGACACCTCAGGCAATGAACTCAACTCCGGTTCATTTATCGAAGGAACACTTGTCCAGCCTCTGGATGAAGCTGACTGCAATATACGGGCAACTTTTTATCAGTAAGCATGGAGTGAATGATACAGGAGTTTGGTTTGCTGCACTTAAAGATTTAACTCCAAAAGCATTAGACAGTGGTGTGGAGCGATTAATGACATTGAGTAAAGGCGACAAGTTTTGTGAATTTCCACCCAATTGCCTGCAGTTTCGAGCTTTGTGTCTTGGCTTTTATAGTGATTTGCGCCTGCCTTCTGCTGCCGAGGCGCATAGGGAGGTTTTAAACAGCGCTTATTCAACGAACCCAAACTGGAGTCATGCAGTGGTTAAATTTACTGCCAAAAGACTGGGGCTTAAATTTCTGGAAATTGATAATGAAGGCCATTCTTTTGCAGTATTTAAAGAGGCATATGAACGGGTATGTCATTTAATGAGACAAGGACACCAGATCCCGGAAATTAAAGAGAAGGTGCTGTGCACTTTGCCTCAATCAAAAGACATTGCAACAACACACCTTGCGAAAATTCGCCAGTTATTGGGAGTTGCATGATGAAACAAATTCCATGTTTAAAACTGTTTACAAAGGAAGAGCTGTACTGTCTTTTAAACGCCTGCTCTGAGTCATTAGCTCTGGCCTATCAGGAAATCCCTGAATGCGATTTCTGGCACATTGCAATGGAGGCACGATTGGCATGCGAAGCGCTTCGATTCGAGATTGATTCACAAAAAAAAGAATATTCAATTCACTAACCAATAAAAGGAACACAGCATGTTAATACTTACACGTAGAATAGGCGAAACCGTACTAATCAATGATGACATTTATATCACCGTGCTCGGTGTTAAGGGTAATCAAGTCCGCTTAGGGTTCGATGCACCACAAGATGTAATTATTCATCGTCAGGAAATACATCAAAAAATTAAAAAAGAACAATCTCTGTTTTTAAATAAGCCTGGTCAGTGGAAGGAAGCACGGGGCGTACAGACTCATTAACCATTCAAATCACCATACTAACGAGTTAAGGGAATAATATGAAACCATGCATTAACCAGATACAAAAGGCAATTACCACTTTAGCTTTAACTGGATCTTTTGCCCTGTTGGTGAGCTGTGCTGCAACATCAACAGTGATCGAACATCGTAACTTAGAAACAGATACAAAACTCAGCCAAACGATTTTTCTTGATCCTGTGGCTCAAAGTCAAAAAACGATTTACATCACAATTAAGAATACTTCTCAAGAGTCATTATCCATTGATAAGTCACTAAAGCAGGCATTAGAAGAACATGGCTATAAAGTGGTTGGAAATCCATCCAAAGCCCATTACCTGCTGCAGGCCAATATTCTTAAGGTGGGAAAAATGAGCGCGTCTGCAAGCCAATCCGCGCTAGGTGGCGGGTATGGCAGTGCATTGGCAGGGGCAGCAACAGGAACTGCACTGGGTGCATTAAGCGGTCATTCAAGCACCATGATTGGTGCAGGTATTGGTGGGGGAATTATTGGTTTGGCTGCAGATTCTCTAGTCAAGGCAGTGAATTACACGATGATTACCGATGTACAAATTTCTGAGCGCGTTGGAAAAGGTACTGTTCATGAGCAGTTTAATTCCAACCTTCAAAATGGCACTGCATCTGGAACCACACAGACATTGAGCAAACACAGTGATTACCAACGCTATAGAACGCGGGTGGTATCCAATGCCGATAAAGTCAATCTGAGTTTTGCAGAAGCACGACCCGCATTGGAACAAGGTCTGGTAAAAACATTAGCGGGCATTTTTTGATGCAGCCTGATTAGAGCTTCATGAAAAAAGTGCATAGGATTTAAAAAACAATAATGAGTTAAAGAGGGAATAGTAATGAGAATCAATGTAATAGCAGGACTTATCATCACCGCACTGGGTTCACCCTGTGCTGTTGCAACCAGTTCGAATCACTACGATTTAGAAAGACCAATTTTTGATACGTCTTATCAACTCAACCAGATTGCCAAAGAAAACAATTCCGATTTATGTTCTGGAGATGTCGCAATTGCTGCAGCCTACCTGGAATCAGCAGGAGCCCAATTGCAGCATCATAAAAAAGACAGTGCAGTTGTTTCTATGGCTTATGGATACAATGAATTAAAAGCAATCAGCAATGTAAGAAGCTACTGTACACATTTATCACCGAAGGTAAAACCCTATCTTGCACGAGTTATTGTGATGAAAAGTGAACTTGAGAACATCAACATACCAGAAACAGACCAAACATCGGACTAATTTTAAAAGCTTAAGTTCATAACAAAAATAAAAGGAGCGCTCAATGAACCCAATTAAAACACTCATGCTGTCGATGACCCTCATCGTTGTGAGTGGAGTTATTCATGCAGAGCCCACAACACTGCCTGAAAACAATTTTAAGATTAATCAGAATCTGACTGCCGTTTCAACTGAAAATGATGAACAGGATGTCGAATATTTTAAACACATTCTTTCCAGTGGAGCGCTTTTTACGCTTTTGCTAGCAATGGATAAGGAGGTTCCTGACATAGCAAAAGCAGTTGAGTATGTGGCTTTGTTCAAAAAACTGGATTCTGCAAATCACCTACTGACGCAAATTTTAGTTGAACTTAAAAAGAACAACCACCTATTAAGTCAAAGCATGCTTGATAAAGGAGTAACCATGGATGGATAAGCGCTCTTTATAAAACCACAAAAACACGATTCATTAAATAAAAAGAATAAAAAATGAGCACAAATTGGGGCTCAGGGGGATTTTTTTAACCAAAAAAGGAGAATGTGATGAACTATAGAACAGCAATGAACGATTTGAGCATTAAAGGATATCTGTATGCCAGGCAGCTGCTCCCTTTTTTAATGATTGGTTTGGCACTGTTGTGTTTGATGCCAGACTCCTGTTTTGCTGCTGAGAATCGGCTTTCTGGATTAAAAGAGGAAGTAAAGGCAACCTTTGGAGCGGATTCAGATCTCCCTTATTTTCTTTTGTTAGCAGAAGGGCTTGCAGGGGCTTATGCCTACATCAAAACCAAAAATATCGCAGTCCTTGCGGGTGTTCCTGTATTGATGGTGTTTACTCACTGGGCATTGAAATAATGGCTCGCAACTACCAAACCTTTATGCTCTCTGATGAGCCTAAAATTGCGGGTATTCCTGTTACCACAGGCCTGCCCATTTTTTTACTCACGGGAATTGGGCTTTTAACAGGACTTGCCTATCAGCTTTTTATGATAGGCGCAGCCCTAAGCGTTGCGATGCATATCAAGTATGGAGGACTGCCTCTGCGGAGTCTGTTTGCCATCGTATACTGGTCGCTGCCTCACAGGTTAACGTCCCTTGTATTTCGAGCTTTTCCCGATTCTGCCAACCGAATTTATATCAGGTGATTTAATGGATACTTCATTTCGTGATAATGCGATTGCAAAAAACAGACTGTTATTCAAGCTGACACTGATTTGGGCGCTATCGAGTACGTTTGCAATTATTGTCCTTTGCGCCTTAAATTTTTATACCTTACTGCATAAGCAGGTTCACTGGCTTCCAGTGTGTACTGGTCTAGAGTTTAGCATTGGTGATAAAGGCTATTCACCCGAATACCTGAAAGAAATGACGCAGAAAGCTGCTGACTTACGCCTGACCTACAATCCTGAGACCATTGATGCACGCTACACCATGCTGTCTCATCTGATTCCAGCGAAATACCAGGAATCGTTTTCCAAACTATTGGATGCCGAGCGAAAAACAGTACATGAAAAAAATGTAAGCTCAGTTTTTTATGTTGAAAAAGTATCCGTGGATGTCTCTAAAAATCAAGGTCAAATCGAAGGGCAATTGTATCGCACAAGCCATGGGCTTCAATTAAAGCCACAACACAAAATGTATCGAGTGCAGTTTTCACATCAATCAGGCCTTTTAAATCTTGTGTCCATTCAGGAGATACACCATGACTAACTCAATTTATGATCAAGTTAAAAAAAACATTCTTCTTATAAGTTGTTTGTGCTCAGGAATTGTTTGTGCAAGCACAGCTCCTTCGGTCATCGCTTTTGAAGAAGGAGAGCAGTTTAATCTGACCTTATCGAGTATTAACTTTAATCGTGTGTTTGTTGAAGGGGAATCGATCACTAAATTAAGTTACCCAGAGCATGCTATTACAGTAGATAAAAGTGAGATGGATAACCCTGAAAGCACGGATTCTTCGGTGTATATAAAGCCCAATTTTCAAGTTCCCATTACCCTGTTCCTAACTACAGATAAAGGACATCACGTATCACTTACCCTGACACCTGATGAATCGGTTGGAAAAACCTTAAGGCTTGTGCCGCGCGCTCAAACAAAATTGAAATTTGTGAAACTGGATACCCCTGATGCCAGTGAAGTAGATGAGGCAATCGCTGCCATGAAAGCAGGGGAGACCCCCAAAGAATTTAATGAGAAACGAATTACTCCACGTTCTTTTTACATTAAAAAAAACATTAAGGTAACTCTTGAAAAACAATATCAGGGGAAGCGTTTCACCGGCTTTATCTATCGGTTAGAAAATACATCAAATCATGAGCTGGCGCTTACAACCGCCTTATTTGCCCATAAGGACGCAGAATCCCTGTCATTAAGTGATGAGGCGCTCCCACCTAAAAAAATCGCTTATTTATATGGGTTATACAGCAATCAGGGATAAACCAGAAGCTGCTTAAAATGAGTTGGAAGGAGAGTAGGTAATGTTTAAAAAAATAAAACAATGGTTGACGCTAAAACCTCAAAACGCCAATAAACTGGCCAAAAAGGAACAATTGAAGCACGCAGCCATTTTATTACTGGTGGGTGGGGCATCCTATGGATTTTATTGTTACTCATCAGCTGAGAAAAAAAAACCAGTCCACCAGGAAGAAGCTCCGTTCGAGAGTATTTTTGAAAGTACTTTTAATCAGGGCAGTGACGAAGCACTCCTTCTGCAACAGCAGCAACAAATTGATTCTTTAAAAGAGTTAGTGGCAGAACATCATAAAAAACAGCAGGAAGCAGCACCTGTGAAAACAGAAAATTCGGAAACAAAAGCTTTGATCCAGGCCATGAAAGAACAGCTTTCACACCTTGAAGAAGAAAATAAAAAAATGAACGAACAATTACAGGTTGCACTGGTTTCTACCCGTCAGGCAAGCCTGGTCACCGTTAGGCCGCCAACTCGTGAAGAAATGGAAGCACAGCAAAAGAAAAAGCATCAGGCAGAGCGCGAACTGCTCGCAAAATCAGGACTGGAAACAGTGCAATTTAACAACCGGAAGAAAAAAAACAAGGAAGTGCGAACCTCTAAAAATTATGTTTGGGCGGGAACCTTTGTTGAAGGGGTGTTGCTGACTGGGGTTTTAGGTGATGCAGGAATAAACGGCTCAAAAAACATGGGAACTGCTTTAATCCGCCTTACCAGCGGAGGAATCATGCCCAACAATCAGCGTTCTCATCTGGAAGACTGTGTCGCCCTGGTATCCACTTATGGTGATTTATCAGGAAGTTCCGTGGTGATGCATTTAGAAACACTGTCTTGCGCAGGAAACAACATCAATTTTGAACAAAAGGCCTACGGCTCTGTATTTGATTTGGATGCCATGCAGGATTTACGCGGAACATCCATTCTAAAAACAAAGCCGCTCTTAACCTATTCGGCAGCGGCAGGCATGCTGGCAGGATTTGGTGATGGCTTAAAGAATTTAAATACCGCTCAAACAATCAATCCGGGGGCTGGCACCATTACGACCTACGGGCAGGCATCAACCCTTGCTCAATCGGCTGCTGGTGGTGCGCTTAGTAATCCTGCCAATCGTATTTCAGACTATGTAATGCGCATTGCTGATATTTATCATCCACTGGTTGTGGCACGTGCTGGTCGTCGTGTGTCCGTTTTATTTACTAAAGGCTTTTGGATAGACAAAGAACATCAGGTGTACGAGTCAGGACGCGCTATCAATGAAGGACATGCCCAAAACGAGTCTGGGGTTACAACCACTGTAAGCCGTGCCTATGAATTAAATACACACCCTGTGAATGGCGCTTCATTGATGCAGTCCAATAATCAAGAGCCCATGGTTCAAACCGTTAATCCTGTTGAGAATCCCCTCTTAAATCAACCAGGACAACCCTCTACCCCATTATTTTCAACCGTACAAAATGAGGAGCCACTTCATGACTAAACCTCTATTTTTATTGAGTACCCTTTTCTTAGTGTCGCAGTTATGTGCCTGCTCGAAATCCATCCTCGACAATCAGGATGCAAGATGTCCTTTTTCTGACAGGGGTGGTTGTCAAAGTATGGAAATGGTGAATCGTATGGTGCAGGAAAAACGCTATACACCCGATGGTCAATTCGTGCAGCAGGCAAGAATTCAAGATCTGTATTCAGATTATAAATAGGCGCTGGCACGAATACAGGAGAGAAGCAATGCTTACAAACGCTATAGAATGGGTTCAAGATACTTATCAGTTGCTAAAGGAGACCTGGAATGACAAAGGGCTAGCCGATAACGGAGCCGCTTTTGACCTCAAGGCGCATCAATATCCTTCTTTTACTGAGGAGCTATTACCTTATCAATATTTTGATGAGGAATCGAAGCTGTTTTTTAATGAACACAATGCGGGTTTAATTTATCGCATTGTCCCTTTAACGGGTGCGAATGAACACATAGCAGAGCAGCTGGATGCGCTGCTTCAATCTAAAGTGTCTCATGAGTTCACCTTGCAGTTGATTTGCGTCAAACACAATCAGGTAGGGAAAGATATTGAGGCATTTACTTCGCAGTTCACAAAAAGCGAATTTGAAAATTTAAGCCTGTTAGGAGAGAACCTTAAGGCATTTTATCAAAAAGCCGCCATACACGGTTTTAAAACCAACACGATGCTTGCACCTCGATTAACGCATACGGATTGCTATATCGTCATTGATAAAATCAAAAAAGAATCTGAGAACGATTTAAAAGCCTGTTTTGGCCAGTTTCGCGTTTCATTTGAAGCATCCTTAAGTGCTGCAAAAATTGGATTTAAGCAAGCAGATGCGACTGATTTTTTGCATTTGCTTCAGTTTTATCTGGATAATTGCCCTGATGCAATTACCCCACGCCCTGTTATATACGACAAAACCAAATTACTTAAAGAGCAGGCACTGTCTCATGACTTTGATATTGAAATTAAAAACAATGAAGTAGTAATTCAAGGGGCTAATGAAACTGGACATGCTTATGAAACAGCTGTATCTGTTCTGACCATTGATCGCCTCCCTCGTCAGTATTGTTTATGGGAGAACATCAATAATACCAGCAACATTTTTCATCCTGATAAAAGAATATCCTGTAATCACATCATCTCGGTCATCTATCTGGTTGAAGAGCAGGGACGTGCTCAGGGTAGAGCGAACCGCAAGACCCGTGATTTGGATAAAAAATCTAAAAGTGATTATGCCTTGAATGTAGCGGGAACTGAGGAGCAGGCAAGAGTATGGCGTACTTTTCGAGATGATTTATCCTCACAGAAGACTCGTTCTGTAAAGATGCTTTATAACGTGGTTCTTTTTTCAAGACCTCATGAAAAAGAGCGTGATGTGGAGGCTGCTCGCACGGTATTTGCGTTCAATGACATTAAATTGGCATTGTGTAAACGTATGCAATGTCCGTATTTTTTAGTCTCGATGCCGTTTTTTTTCACAGGAAATCTGGTTAAGGATTTTTCTCTTCCCACAATGATGTGGCCAATTTCTTCATGGAATGCAACTCAATACATGCCCATTCTTTCTGACTGGCGCGGAGTAGGTAAGGGTATCTTGTTGCCTACCATGCGCGATCAATTTGCCTGCATCGATCCTTTCTCTGGTGTATTTGGCAGCAATTACAACATGGCTGTCACCGGAACCTCGGGCGGTGGAAAAAGCTTTTTTATTCAGATGCTGATGCTCAATATCCTGTTTAATGGCGGAGATATTTTCATTATTGATGTAGGTGGGAGCTATAGAAAACTGTGTGAGGCGCTCGGTGGGACTTATCTTGAGTACAGCAATTTGGCGATGAATCCCTTTACCCATGTAACGGACATTTTACGAGAGATTGATGACATTATTGCCTTGTTTGAATTATTAACCTGCCCTACTAGCGGTGCTACAGATGACGACCGAGGCACTTTAAGAGAAGCTATTTTAACTGCTTTTGGAGCAACTCAGAATCAAACACGCATTGATGAGGTTGCAGGAGTCTTATTATCGTTGTACGAGCACGACCGCGAAACCTATCCTACAGCGCGTATTTTGTCTAAGAACCTCCAGCGTTACTGTTCTGCCTCAGAGCATGGCAAAGCCTTTAATGAGCCATCTCAACTATCACCTGATGCCCGTATGATTGTAGTGGACTTAAAGGAAATTGAGGACAATCAAAGTATTCGCGCCCCGGTTCTTCTGTCCGTTATTTCCCAGTTTCAAAGACGTATGTTCAACTCAGACAGGAACAAACAAAAGATGTGCATCATTGATGAAGCCTGGTCATTTTTTACAGGAGATTCAATTGCGGTCAACTTTATTACCAAAGGCTTTCGTACTGGTCGGCGGCATAAAGCATCATTTGTCACGATTACCCAGGGAATTGAGGATTATTTCGAATTTTCAGAAGCGCGCGCCGCCTGGGAAAATTCCGCATTAAAGCTTGTTTTTTTACAAGAGGAATCACCGCTTTTAGAACATCAAAAAAAGCATGAGACTTTTTCAGACTACGAGATGACTATTCTCAAATCATTCCCAATAGCGAAAGAAGCGGGTTTTTCTCAAGTCTTGCTGCGTGCTAATGGTATTTCCTCCTTTCATCGCTTGTTTGTTGATCCGTTTACTCGCGTGCTTTTATCTTCCGATGGTGATGATTATCAGGCAGTCATTAATTATGTGGCACAGGGACTGTTATTTCTTGATGCCGTATCGCAAGTGGCAAAGGAGCATTATGGGAGGGCTTATGCGGCTTAACCAGATCAAAACCATGCATTGGGTCTTTGCAGGAATTGGCGGATTAATTGGAATCCTGGCGGGTATTTGGGTGATGTGGCCTAAGTCTTTACCTCTTTTGGTGGTTGACATGAATCGTGCCATTGAAGCGCCTTCGGTAATGCTTGCTCGTTCCAAACTGACTCATGAAGAACAATTAAAAATAATGGAGCGCTTTTCACGCACCCTCCCAGAAGTCATCAAGGATTATGGGGCGTCACATCAGGTAACCCTTGTGAGTGCGTCCGTATTGTCGAGTTTTAAACCGTCCCCTGTGGATGTGACGGATGAGCTTATTGCCTTGACCATAACAAGGATAAAACATGAGGCACGCTAACAAACAGTTGTTTCTCCTTATTCTAGGTTTTTTCTGTCTATTAGAACCTGTGAGTCATGCAAAAAATATAGGTCATTATGGTCAGACATTCCCTGTCAATGAAGAGGATATAAGGAAAGTCATTATGAACAAACTCTATGCATTGCAGCAAAGCGGTGATTTAGAGCATGTTCAACGCGATTTAGAGCAGAAAGCTGCACGTCAGGCGATGAGGCCAACCCCTTTGGCATTGAGCACGACTCGCAAGCCTAAGACGTTTCGCATTTCACCGGCAGTGACTGTATCTCATGATATCTGGACACCTGATGGACATTTAATTGCAAAAGCAGGAACTCGGATCAATCCATTTGAGCGTGTTCACTTCCTTAAAACCCTGATTTTTTTTAATGCAGATGATACAGGACAAGTTGCCTGGGTTAAAAAACATTACACCGACTTTAAGCACGTTAAGTATATTTTGACTGGTGGGGATGTGCGAGTTGCTGCAAAGCTTTTTGGTCGAATTTATTTTGATGTGAACGGCAACATTTCATCCAGGCTTCACCTTCAACACGTCCCAAGCATAGTCAGCCAGGAAGGTCTTGATTGGCAGGTTAAAGAAATTGGAGTGAACGATGAATAAACGTTTCTTCTATTCGATTGTTGTGGGCTTATTCTTCATAGGTTCACTACATGCATCACAATGTAAGGGGCATTTTGTCAATCCTATAACCGACATTTGCTGGGATTGTTTGTTCCCATTAACCATTGGCTCCTCCGAAGTGGTAAAGAGCCAATATCCTGATACGAAAAACCCTGGCAACCCTATCTGCTCCTGCCCAAACAAATTACAACTTTTAGGAGTTACTATAGGTTATTGGGAACCCTTTGCGTTAGTGGATGTGACACGAAAGCCTTATTGCATGGTGAATCTTGGGGTGCAATTACACATTAAAGATCAGGGGCTGGGTGGTTCACAAATGCCTGATACCGATGGGCGGGGCGCATTTTATTACGTGCATTGGTACAAATACCCACTGATGTATTGGCTGCAGGTACTCACTTCCATCGGCTGTATGGAGACAGAAGATTTCGATGTGATGTATTTGAGTGAACTTGATCCAACATGGAATGACTCTGAGTTTGCTTTTGTTCTTAATCCTGAGGCCACTTTATTTACCACACCGCCAGTGCGTGCATCTTGCGCTGCAGATGCAACCAAAGCATTGGCAGGGACGGCCATGGATTCTTTATTCTGGTGCATGGGCGCACAAGGTTCCACCTATCCTCTCAATGGTTTTGTTGCCAATCAGGCAAGTCCCATTAGTGCCGCAACGCTTCTGACAGAACGCACCGACTTTAAGCTTCATCGCCTTGGAGCAATTAAAGATTCCGTTGGTAAAGATTGGCCTGCACTTTGTAGCACCTATCGCTCTTCCATTTTACCTAAAAGCCGGTATCGCTACCAATTAGTCAATACATTGCCTGATGCAAAACGCTGCCAGCCCTTTGGCCGTTCAGTCATTACCTGGGAAGCCGGACATACCTATCCTGGGGATGGGGATAATTTTGGTTTCATGATTTGGCGCAAGAGAAATTGTTGCTTTTTATAAGGAGGCCTTTCATGGCGCACTACATTAAAATCATTATTCTGTTTCTAACTGGGATTGGCGGATGCCTTGCAAACACTAATGATGAGTTAAGGCATTATCAAGAGGAGGGGGTTCACCAGGTATCAACCATTTCGAATAAGACAATTGAAACGTTAAAGCGCACGTCCTCACGGAATCAATCAGAGCACCAATTATTAATTGATACAATCATGCAACGCAGCACAGACGGTTTACAAAGCAATCAAAAACCGCAGGGAGCTGAAGGTGCCATTTTATTTGTATCCTTTTCCATGCCCGACTCACTTTTATTTGCATTGAGCGATGAAGCAGCACGGTTTCATATTCCCGTGGTCATTAATGGGTTAGTGGATGGTGATTTTAAACAGACCATAGAAACATTTAAACGTCTTAATAGCGAAGCCCAAAAGCAGCATTTGAACTTTAAGGGAATTTCTATTGACCCAGTCTGGTTTAATCAATTCCACATTACAACGGTTCCAGCGCTTGTAGTAACAGAGCCCTCCAGGTCTTGCGGTTCAGGGCAGCACTGCACCAATCAACCGTTTGATGTAGTGTATGGCAATGCAAGCATTAAAAAAGGACTCGAGCTCATCGCCCAGAAAGGAGACGCAGGAGCGACATTAGCGGCCACCATTTTGGAGAAAGGCCATGTTTAGAAGTTTGTTGACCATCGCCTGTATTTTTGGTTTTTGCACTTTCTCGGCTGCCAATACAACAGCCCAAGACTTTCAGAAATTAAAAGAATACGCAAAATCTTTGGGGAATCAACCACTGAGCGCCATGAATGAATTTAAGCCCCAGAATACCTTCAAAGACTATACGGAAACTCCCTCGCAATCGCTTCATTATCAGGGGGTTGAAACTGAAAAAACCGATTTAAGTACCTTTGCTGCCAATGCCTTACACAATGATGCCGGTGGACGTACTGTGACTGAGCATTTTGGTCAGCGCCAATTTGAAATCAATACCAAAAATGAAGCGATTAAAAACGCTAAATTAATTGAAGAAGAAAGTTATGCCATTACTCATGGACAATCCAATGAGCGAGTCAAATGTGATGAAAAGCCACAGGCTTGTGAGATTAAATCACATGAGGAAATCTGCCATACATCAAGGCAATTTCCCGAGCAGCAGTGTTTTAAAAAACGTAAAGTAACCGTGAACACCGAGCGCTTAAGTCAAAGAGCTGATTTTGAGGTATGGGTTCATAAAAAATGGACGGGGCTTATTGCGGTTAATCTTATAACGGGTGCCATGACCAATAGCGCAGGCGGGCACTTAACCAATCCTGTGAAGTTAAATCATCCCTGTGAAGAAATGAAAGCCACGGTTCACTCCATTTTAAATAATGGTGGTTCTGCTCATTGGGTGCATGTTGTGGGACTTCCAACCTGCCAGAATGGAGGCGTAATCACCTTGTATATTTCAGATAAGTTCAGTCGCTATTACCCAATTCAGGTGGCATTGACGATTAATGCTCATTCCAAATCCTATGTGGAAGAAGAGCACTGGGATAATGAATGCGCCACTCTTGAGACAAACAACCTATGTCAAAAATCACAAGAGCAGTGTACTGATTCCAATCCAACCCGTGTCATTAATGGTCTGCCCGTCACCCGTGATTGCTGGGAGCTTAATGCACGATACCAGTGCGCATCCGCTGCAGCCGATGAATGTAAAACGCAACGGGAAAAAGGATGCTTACAGGCAAGCTCGCGCTGCACATTAATGAACAATAATACCTGCTCGCTCTATGAGCAGGTATATCGTTGCGATGAGACAGTCTGCCCACAGCCTGTGGCCTGTGTGCGTGATCTCTTTTGTGCCGATGGAGACTGCACGGAACATGCAGCAACTCAGAATGATGGTTTTGGAGAGGCCATGGCACCCATGGCCGTTGCAGGGGCTGCTGGCGCTGAGTTTGGTAAAACGCAGGCTACCTTATTTTCAGGCCATCCTGTGCAGTGCAAAATCTGGGTTTGGGACATTATTGATTGTTGTTCGAATGAAGGCTGGGCTGACAAACTCCATATCGATTTGTGTCGTGAAGAAGATAAGGCTTTAGGCAAAGCCAAATTGAATTACCTGGCTCATTATGTAGGCGAGTTTTGCAGCCAGAAAGATCCCATTTTTGGCACCTGTCTGGAGCACAAACGCACCTATTGTGTCTTTGACAGCAAAATGGCGCGCATTATCCAGGCCGAAGGACGTTTAAGACAATTAAATCCCAACGCTTTAGGAGATGCAGAGCATACACGCTGTGCGGGGCTCAGTGTGAATGAATTACAAAGCCTTGATATGGGACGCATCGATTTTTTAAACCCTGTGTATCCATTTCCCCAGGGACAGCCAACAAAAGAAGCAGGAATTGTAGGCGATGTCGTTTTAAATAGCCCCGACGCTTCAAAAGCCATGGATGAAATCAAACGGCGAGTCCAGAAAAAGGCGGAACAAAAATGAGATTATTCACTATTATTTTAATGTTACTTTCCATGCCGGTCATGGCTGATTTAGTAAGTCCACCCGCTCATGGGTTTCATTGGTACAGTACAGAAAACAAAGAGCCTCAGGTGAAACCTGTTCAAAATCCAAAGGTATCAAAGCCTTTGCTGACTCCTTATGAGCAGCTCATGGAAGTCCGCAAAGCCACAATGAATAAGCTCGCAACGGCATTAATTGCTCCATCATTTGATGCAACCTATGAGTACATGAAAGCCCAGCAGGTGTATGCCAAAAACAATCAGAAATTTGTCCAGTACTGGCAACAGGTGCTGTTGTCTCATCCTGAGCTGGATCATTCCTTAAATTTTCCAACCGACAATACGGCTGTGGCCATTCGCAATGATTCAATGAATCTTTTAATGGAGAGGGTAGTCCAAGAAGGGGCTAAACGTTATGGATTAATCCTTTTTTACAAAGGGAACAGTTCCATTTCGCAAAAATTCATCACTCATCTTGTGCCATTCGTCAATTTGACCCATTTTTCCATGATTTCAGTCACGACAGATGGGCAACCTATTGAAGGTCTGCCTAATCCTAAAAACATACCTCTTCATGAAATACAAAAAACAATGAATTTGCAGTCACGCTACATGCCAGCACTGTTTCTTGTTGATTTAAAAACACAACACATGTCGCCCTTGTCCTACGGTTTTGTCTCCACAACCGAGCTAAAGGAACGTCTGCTGGATGTGGCGACTCATTACAAACGATACAGCTATGAGGGGTTTGAAGCATGATTGTCCGCATCATTTTTTTACTGCTTTTTTCTGTAATTAATCCATTGCACGCCAATGTCGCAGTTGAAGAACTCAATGCACTGTTATTGAAAAAGCAAGCCCCTAAAGCTTTTGCACAGAAGGAATCAGCTGAAGCTAAAGATTTATCCCAAAATTATTATTTTGCATTTATTTATCGAAGCACCTGCCCACATTGTAAAAAATTCTCCCCTGTTTTAAAGGATTTTTCAGAAACATTCCATATTAAGGTTCGTGCTTTTAGCCTGGATGGAGAATCCCTGGATGGACTCGATACCACACCATTAACACCTGAACTTTTTCAAACGTTCTATGTATCAGGAGGGTATAAGCCTACGGTTCCCGCCTTGTTTTTAGTCAATCGACATACCCTGGAAGCCTACGCTGTCTTGTTTGGGCAAGCTTCACCTTATCAGCTGGCACAAAGAGTTCATGAATTAAAGCAACACATTGAGGAGAAATTTAATGATTAGAGCTCTTGTGCTAGCCGTTGTTGCGTCTTTTACTTGTGTTGCAGGAAATGGTGTTCATGCATCAGCCAGTGCCGATTTAAATCATTTTTTTAATAATCTTGGTTATTCTGCGAATGTCACAGGTAGCCATTCCTATGAATCACAGGCAGCAGGATTTGCATCATTAGGCTCAGTCTATGCCAGAAATCAGGTGCGCTCCATTCAGATAGCTCACGTTGATGTACCTGGTTTTCGCTCAGGATGTGGCGGAATTGATATTTTTGCAGGTGGTTTTTCCTTTATTAAATCAGAGCAGATTGTTTCATTTATGCAGAACATTTTAAGTAACGGGGCAGGCTATGCAATGAACCTGGCACTCGAGACCGAGCTGCCTGAAATTGCTCATGCCATGCAGTACATGCAAAAGCTGGCAAATGACATTAATGGAACTAATTTTAATTCGTGTGAGATGGGAGAAAATCTGACTGCAGCGCTTTATCCCAAAAATAGAGCGGCACATCAGCGTTTGTGTGAGGACATCGGGCGTAACCGTAATGTATACACCGATTGGGCAGAAGCCCGACATAAATGTTCGACAGGAGGGGAGATTGAAAAGCGATTAGAACAGGCAAAAAACGATTCAGAATATAAAGACAGGGCTCTTTTGAATACCAACGTAGTTTGGGATGCATTACAACTGAATGAATTCATCAAATCAGATACAGAAATTTCAGAAGTCTATATGTCAATTTCAGGAACGCTGGTATTTGATGCCAAAGGAGGGATGCAAACGTATCCCTCTTTAGCGACTAATCAGGATTTTGTAAAAGCCTTGCTTTATGGAGGCAAATTACCCAGCTATAAGTGCACTGATTCGAACAAGCCTATAAAATGTGTTGCCATCAATGTGAAAGGAAGCCAGGAGATTAGCAGCAAAGACGCTCTGGTATCTCAAGTACAGGCCATCCTGCAGGGAGTTTATGAGAATATCAAATCAGGGACAGCCTTAACGCCCCAACAAAAAGGGTTAATTGAACTCACCCAGCCGTCCGTATTTCAGCTTATTTCAGCCAGCGCACAGCAGAATATTGGCATACAAAGCAGTTATGAGCTTGCCCAGAGTGTAGCAACGGATTTGCTTGCCCAATATCTTGCAAACTCACTTGAAGTGATTCGAGCATCCCTTGCAGGGCGTGATATAGGAAATGCCCATGAAGAAAAACTATTTAAAAATCTACAGGTGGCACAACAATTTGTAGATAATTTTAATAGCGAATCAAGAGCACGTTTTAATGCGGCACTGACCACCAATCAATTGGTTCAAAACAACGTGAAGCAGGCACTTAATGCCCTTAATCCCATCTTAAGACAATCCTATACCGGAGGAGCACAATGAGCCCATTATTAATCTATACCCCACAAAATGGGATTTATTTAAAAGAGCTGCTTGATGGTATGGCCACTTTGCTTACTGAATCTACCTTTAGTACGGCGTGTGACATTATCATGATTCTATCCGTTGGTATGGTCGGTTATCAGTACGTGATGGGGAAAAAGCTCGAATCATTAACTCGCTTTATGCTGACCACCTTTTTAGTCATGTATTGCGTGCTGGGCATTAAAGTGCCTGTGGCTATTATTGACATGCAGACAGCCGAAGGAGCAGGGGAAGCCTTAACGGTTGATCATGTACCGCTAGGCGTTGCTTTACCTGCCTCATTGATTAGTGGCATGGGGTATGGAATTACGACTGCCTTTAGTGATGTATTTCGCATGCCAGATAGTCTGGAGTATAACAAAACAGGAATGATTTTTGGTGCAAGGACTTGGCTTGCAGCAACTCAGACAAGGCTCTCCATGTCGCCTGATTTGGCACAAGACCTATCGTCCTATATCCGCCAATGCGTGTTTACGGCAAAACTTTTGGCAAGCCATCAATTAAGCCCTCAAGAACTGACCCAAAGTGCTCATCTTTCTAAAACCTATTTTGAAGAGCCATCACCCATTTATCGGGTGATTCTGCACAATGGAGTCAATTTAAGTTGTGGTGATGCAGCTGCCAATTTGAAGACTCGGTTGCCCATTGCAGCAAAATTGGAGTTGGAGCGTCTTAATCATTTGGTAACCACAGGCGCTTTAACATCACGCAACACAGACAGCAGTTCATTGCCTGGCGAAAAGACTTTTGGTGACAGGTTGGAGGCCGCTCACAAATATTACATGAACATTACCGAAGATGCTGCCGAAACACTCACCCAAAATATCTTAATTAATGCAACCCGACATGCCGCAGCCGATGCTTTTGCTTTTTCAGGAGCTGATGCTGCACTCATGAATTACACCAATACGGACAGCACCCAAAAAATGCACATCGCTGAGGCCAATAGTTTTTGGCTTGCAGGATTTCGCCTGCCTTACTATATGACCGTGATGTGGATGTTGACGCTGTGTATCTTTCCATTAGTCGTTTTGATTTCATTTTTTCCGACCCTGAGTAACGCTTATTTCCTGTGGGTGCAATCTCAAATCTACCTTTGGTCATGGCCACCGATGTTTATTATTTTTCATTGGTTTGTTTCCATGGCCTCAAGTACTACCATTACTTTGTTTGGTCAAAAAACAGGAGGAGTGACCTTCTCTAATATCGATTCATTAGCCAGCATGCACAGTAATTTTGCCTATACGGCAGGTGCATTGGCGGCAAGTGTTCCAGTTATTGCCCTGTACATCACGAAAGGATTAGGACAGATTTTAAGTACATCCTCCCAGCATTTTGGTGGTATGGCGCAATCTTTGTCAGTCAGTGAAGCGCAATCTGCAGCTGCAGGTAACATCTCAATGGCAAGTTACAGCGGTTGGAATATGAACTATGAAAATACCAGCGCCAATAACGTTTCGGCCAATAAGCACGATACCAATTGGACGAACATGCATGGGATGCACACGGAACAATTGGGAAGTGGTGTGCTTAAGACTACCACAAGCCATGGGGATGCTGTTTTTGACGTAAATCCTGGGATGTCACGAGGCCCCGTACACATTTCAGATACAAAGGCCTTAAGCGGCTCTTTAAATCAGGCTTTTGAAGAATCCAGACAGGCTGCAGCCAATGAAAGTCAGCATTATCAAACGTCCTTGTCCAGTTTTGCGCACAGTGCCGTGCAGTTATCTAAAATGCAGGGTCATGATATGCGTTTGGGCGATGGAGTTTCTGAAAGTGAATCCGGTCAATACAGCCAGGCATTATCGACCATGACGCATATTGCCTCGGATGTAGCTAAACGCGAAGGGATAAGCCAAGAGGATGCGCTGGCTCATATGACCGCTGTTGGATTAAATGTCCACGCCGGAGTTGCAAGTGAAAAAAGCATGCTAGGAAGCATTGGGCGGTTTGCTTTTGGAGCAACAGGAGGTGCTGATAGCCATGCCAAGTTCGATCGGTCATCAACAAGTAGTGATCGTTACCATGAAGGGACGGACAGCAGCATGTCAGCGAAGGAAGCAGAAGACTTTAATCAGGCGCTTAATTACGTGAGTCAGTTTGCACAAAACCATCATTTTGATAACAGCCATTCGGAAGGGGCAAGCCTTTCGAATCAAATGGGTACTGACTTGCGGGAAGCACAAACGGCAAGTCAAAACTACGATGCCTCGATGTCTAAAGCCGCTCGCATTAGCACGGCCAGGAGTTATGTGGAATCAAACTCCGATCAGATTACAACCGATCTTAATCAGGCATTTCCTGGCTTTGTGGCACACCGCATTGGAGAAAAGGCACGAGATGAATTGTATTCTAATCCTTCAGATCTGGCTTCATTAAAACAATTACAAATGCTAGCTAATGAGTTTATCAGTGAACAACGAGAAGGTTTAATCGCACGATACGGCAATGCTTCTAAAAATGCTCGGATTGACTCCTTTTATCAGGATGCAGCAAATCCATTAAGTACCAAAGAGTCACAAATGAGAGCGGACTACCACAAAAACAGTAATGCATTGGAGGATTCTGGAAGGACTCTGGGAGTTGGCATGGATGCATCAAGAGCCGAAAGCATGCAGCAAAAAATTAATAATCAGGTCGATGCGGCGGTAAATAAAACAAGCAGTGGAGGAGGGCGTTTAAAGAGTCAATACCAGCAAGCGGTTGAAACAACGAACAACGATGTAGGCGAGGGGAAAAAACTGGGGCAAAGTAACGTCAACGCAGTTATACCTCGCCTATTTTACTAAATGGGTTGATCATCATGATAAATCAGCCCCAAAGAAGGAGCTTATCCATGAATAATGAAGAAATGAATTCACAAGAATTAAAAGAGGCCATCGCCTTGGATATAGAAACATTAAAAACATTGGACGTGGATATTATGCCGGCCAAGGAGTATTACCAGGCGAACAGGCGTTTGTTTTTGCATGTTTTTTTTAAACTATATGGAACAATACTTCTAGGATTTTTACTTCCACTCCCTTTTTATTGGAACGTATTGATGGTGGAGATTTCAACGCACGAGCTCATCTACATGTTTTTCTGGCTGCCATTAATGGCTCTAGGACTATGCCTTTTTGTTTTTCTATTCATTTACAGCACATTAAATCAATACATTTTGATTGACTATCAATTGAAACACAAACTAAGAACAGGCTCATTGATTGTAAAACAAATAAGAAGGGCTGGAACTATAGCCTATCGAATATTTGCGGGGATTGTTTTGATTCCTTCACTGTTCTTGTTTCCCAGTGCTGCCTTCTTCATATCCTTTGGCGCGTTTTTCATCAGCGGGATTTTAACGAGCATCCTTGTTGAAATGGAGCTCAATAGGATAGGCATCAGCGTGCTGTTTACTCTCATAAAGAATTATTTTGATAAGGACAAAAATGCCAGTGCGGCAATACCCTTAAAATAAACAAAACACATCAAAAAGAATAATTTTTAACCACAAATACAAGCAGTGGAAGCCGCTGCTTTGCCCAAAACAAGCTGGAGGAAGATATAATGCGCCATGAATCCAATTACAAACATTATACACGGGGCGGCCAGATCTCATTCCATAATCTGCGGATGTGGTTTCAGATTAACAAAGCGCTCTTTCATGTTTACTTATTCATTTGGGCAGGGTTAAGCATTGTAATGACCTGTATCTTTGCGCCACATGGAATGATAAGACAGACTGTGTCCTATCATGCGGCTCATTTTTATCACCTGGCAGGGGTGCCACATGTATTTTCTATCCCTGTTAAAGGGGGGTATGCATCACAAACTGTCGAACAGCTTCTCCACAATCACTATTTTTCTGCTACCTCCGATCGTTTACTGACACTCCTGTTACAGTCAACTCTATGGAGTTTTCCCCTATCGTTGATTGTGGCACTTTTGGTGAGCCGATATTTCATTTATCGAGGAAAGGTACAAACACAAAACCAATTTATACGAGGGGCTAGTTTAGTCCCATCAGAAACACTTAAAAAACAGATCATAAAGCAAAGAAAAGCATCTGATTTACATCTTGATGGATTTCCCCTGTTGCAAGGTGCAGAGGTGCAGCATTTATTGGTTCATGGCACGGTTGGGATGGGGAAAAGTCAGTTCATTATGAAATTGATGGATTGTTTACGTGCACGAGGCGACCGAGTCATTGTCTATGACAAGGGATGCACGTTTACTCAGGCTTATTTTCAGGAAGATCATGATGTTTTACTTAATCCTTTTGATGCACGCTGTGCTAATTGGGATTTATGGCTGGAAGCCCCAAAAGATGAATTACTGGAAAACATGGCAGAAAGCCTCATCCCCATGCATGGAGAAAACGATCCATTTTGGGTTAATGCAGCACGCACCGTGTTTGCCTGTCTTGCAAGTCAAATGCGTGAGGATAAGGAACGTTCCCTATCCAAGCTGTTAGGGTTACTGGTAACGGGCGAGTTTAGTGAGTTGGAACCTTATCTCAACGGCACGGCTGCAGCGACTTTGGTCAGTAATAAAATAGAAAAAACAGCCATCTCCATTCGCTCCGTCATCACAACCTACCTTAAATCAATGCAGTCGTTAAGTGGGCTTGATGAATCTGGTAAGCCTTCCTTTTCCATTCGTGATTATCTGTTAAATAAAGATTTGGAGGGCTGGCTTTTTATATCAAGCAATGGGGAACAGCATAAATCTTTAAAACCATTGATTTCGATGTGGATTGCCATGGCATCCCTGACACTTTTGAGCTTGCCAGAAGATGCGAACAGGCGAATTTGGTTTATTTGTGATGAATTACCAAGCCTGCACAAATTACCCTTATTGGGTGAAACCATTGCTGAAGTCAGGAAATTTGGCGGCTGTTTTCTGCTGGGAATGCAGAGCTTTAGTCAATTGGAGAAGGTATATGGGCGTAGTGGGGCGGCTGAAATTTTTGACTTGCTGAATACCCGAGCCTTTTTTGCAAGTCCAAGTCATGAAATGGCGCAACTTGTCAGTAAGGAACTTGGGGATGAGGAAATTGATGATACCCGAGAAAATTATTCTTATGGAGCTAACTCCATTCGTGATGGGATTTCCTTAGGAAAAAACCGTATTACACGACCCTTGGTGACTTATCCTGAAATTATGGGGCTTGATCCGCTTACTTGTTATCTGCGATTGCCAGGTCAATATCCTATAACAAAATTGGAGCTTCATTATCAAAAAAGAAGCGCGAAGGCTTCAGGTTTTCTACCTCGTGCCATACCGTCTCTTCCTGTTTCTAATACCAGCATTAAACATGTGCCTGTTGTTAATGAGTCCTCAGACAGTCGCTTTAATGCGCAAGAGTCGACTAATTCCAAGCGTTTCCAAGGTGAATACGAGATTGAATCTATTTTTTGATAGAGGAATAAATTATGTTAAGTCTGCGAGTTAAACCGATTAAAATGCCAGGTTATTATTTTGATAAGGAAAATTATTACTTTTCAAATCAATTGACCACCGAATGGGTGGGGTTAAGTGCTGAGCGACAAAACCTTTCTGGAGAGGTTAACGTACTATCCCTTGAGGCCGTTGTTCGTGGTGCATTACCGAGCGGCGATGTCATTGGCCTCAAAACCCAATCCGGCGAAATCAAGCATCGTGGCGGATATGATCTGACCTTCTCCGCGCCTAAATCGGTGTCCTATCTTGGTTTGGTTTGTGGCCATAAAGAGTTTATTGATTTGCATTTAAATGCCGTAAAAACGGTATTAAAACTCATTGAGAAGGAAGCTGCCGAAGCACGCAAATCAGGAAAAGAGGGTATGGAGTATGAAAAGACTGGCAATCTGTGTTTTGCGACCATCCTCCATGACACCTCCCGAGAGCTTGATCCTCAGCTCCATGTGCATGCACTTTTGATGAATTTTACTGAACGTCTTGATGGCAAGTGGCGTGCTTTAGCCTCTGATATCAGTCGTAATCACGGCACTATGGAATGGATTATGGACAACCAAATCTTTTTAGGGCTTGTGTACCGGTCTGAAATTGCTCTTGGTTTAAAAGAAATGGGGCTCGAAATAGAACATACAGGCGATGCCCATGGTTTATTTGAAATCAAACATTTTGATAAGACATTGCTGGAACGAATGTCTAAACGCCGTACCCAGGTTGAAGAACACATTAAAGGGATGCACTCAAATTCGTTAAAAGCATATGACAGAGCAACTCTGGATTCAAGAAAGTCAAAGGAAGTGGTTTCCCCAGAGGAATTACGCATGCGATGGAAAGCAGAAAGTGAAGCGCTGGGAGTAAATCCTGCCACCTATCTGGCCACTTTAAAGGATAAAACCAAAGAATCGCATACGCCTAAAGAAGCCATGTCCAATAATCAAGAACTCGATAGAAGTGTTCTTGATGCAATTGCGCATTTAGAAGAGAAAAAACTTACATTTACCTATCAGGAAGTGTTACAGACAAGTCTCTATTTTTCCTTAGGTGAACAGGGCTTTGAAGCGCTGATGTCACGGATTGATCAAGAAATTGATGCACAAAATCTGATTGCTCTTAATGCAGAAAACTCCTCTTTTACAACGAGTAAGCTCATTAACAAAGAACAAGAGCTCATAAAAAAAATCGTGAACTTCACACACCAAAAAAAAGGCATCGAACGAAATATGGATAAAGTGTGCAAACTCACCGATAATGAGTCCATTCAAAAGGCAGTAACTCAAGCCTTATTTAATAAAGATGGAGTTGTACGCATCAAGCAGCAAAGCGCTACCTCGCGTGAGCTTTTAAGTACTTTAATTGATTATTCACAGGATTCCAAAATAATTCGTATCCTTTGTCCCTCTGCTTTTTCTGCCAATACAATCAATAAGGATATGGCCAAATCAGCGCCTACACTGTGGCAATGGATTTTATCTATTGGGAAACAGGATTTGTGTGAAACAGTAGCAGGCTTTAATTATCGTCATGGTTCAGAACATAAATTGCCCTTTTTTCATAGTAAAAAGGAGCGCGAAGTACTGATTGTGGATGAAGCACAGCGCCTGGCTCCTGACGAGATGAATACTTTATTATCTATTGCCGATAAGCGATGTGCCAAGGTCATTTTTCTGGAAAAATCACAATCTCTGTCTGGCTTTAAATCCGATATTCCCGACTTGCTTGATAAAGCCTGTATAAAATCATTTGAGGTTGATGACAGAAAGGTGCCGGCCACCAGCATCAATCTTATAGAAGCCCAAACCGTTGAGGGACGTATTCTTAAAACAGCGCAAATGTACTGTAACTTGCCAGTAATCCAGAGGCAAAATACAAAAGTCTTTACTGTCTCAAAGCTCGAAGCTAAAGAAGTCAATGAAGCAATCCGTACTCAGTTAAAAGAGCAGGGAGAGATTTCATCAGATGAAAAGACTATAAATACATTAACCCGTATTCCCTTGACCCTCAGTGAAAAAAAACTGGCTAAAAGTTATCAGTCCAATTGGATATTAATCCATAACACCCGTACGGAATCAAAAAAATTCACGGTACTCGGTATTAATGAAAAAGACAATCAATTGATTGTTCGTAATTCCAATGGGGCAAGATCACTACTTGCTGCTAAAAATATTACAGATTCCATGCAGATTTATGAACAAACACCTTTATCGGTAGGAATCGGGGATCAATTAGTGGCCACTGCCAGTTTATCCTTTGAAGGATTAAAAATAGGAAACCAATATGAGGTTACTGCATTTACCCGACATGGAATAAAAATAAGAGATGGGAAAAGAAGCATTCATCTTATCACGAGTAACGAAAAGCATTTCCCATTGAGCCATGCCTATGCCAAAACCATGTATTCCGATGATCTTAAACCCGTGAAACAAACCATTATGACACTGCCAGCCTATGCGCTCAAACAAAATACCATGTCGCTTTTATGCGAATCCAGTAAAGAAAACGTAATGATTATTACGGATAATGTGGACAAGGCAAATCGATTTGCCATGAAAAGTGCGACAAAATCCTCCGCGATATCGCTGACTTTGGATGCCGCCAAAACAAATCATGGTGCACAGATTATTGACCATAGAACCACGAGTGATCTACTCAGTTCACTAGAGCAGGCCTTAACCCTATTAACCGCTAAAAAACCCCAAAAAAGTGATGCGGAAAAAGCGCTGCACTTTGCAATTGCTCACCTTTCAGAACGAGAGGCAGCCTTTACTCGATCAGATTTACTTGAAGTGGCCGTTCATCAGGCTATTGGAAAAGCAGGTCTTAATGAAATAGATAACGTCCTGGGTAATGCCATAAACAGTGGCGACTTAATATCTGGAGGGAACGAGTTTTTGACCACCAAAGAAGCGGTGGCATTTGAAGAATCGATTATAAAGAATGTTAAAGCGGGTATTAACATTCTTAAGCCATTGATGAGCAGTGATGAAGCGCAAAAACAACTAGAACTGACAGATCTTACCAAAGGCCAAAAAGAAGCTTGTGAGTTAATCACGACTACATCCGATCAGTTTATTATGATTCAGGGGTATGCAGGAACTGGAAAAACAACCATGACTCGCAGTGCTATTGATACCATCAAGCATGCCCAATCAATGACTCATGAAGAGGTTGAACTAATTGCGGTTGCGCCCACTCACCAGGCTGTAAAAGAAATGAGGGCTCTGGGAATTGAAGCCCAAACATTAAAGAGTTTCCTTATTGAACAAGAACAGGAATCGACATTAAGCAAAAAAACACTTGTTCTTATCGATGAATCATCCATGGTCTCTAATCGAGATTGCGCAAACCTCATGCAAAAAATTCATCATTCTGGCGCTCGTTGTGCAATGCTTGGCGATATTAGCCAACATCAAAGTATTGAAAGCGGTAAGCCAAGTAAGATATTAATTCAAGAGGGAAGCATCAGGGTGGCCTGTATGGATGATTTGGTAAGACAACAAGTTATCGAATACAAAAAAGCAATCGAAACATTAATCGCCGGTGATATTGACAAGGCCTTAGCTCAGTTAGCCAATCAACCCTTAGACTCAATCACCCGCACTAAAGCGGATAGTCCTTACCATAGCATTACCTCTTCAATTATTGAAACAGGCGATTCGACCAAAGACTACCTGCAACTGGAAAACACACAACAGCAATCAATAGATCCATTCCAGGAAGAATTAAAGCAAAAGAACCCCATCGAAATGGCTGTAGGAGATTATTTATCTCGTACACCATCATGCCGTGATAACACGATTGTTATCATTCATGAAAATAAAAAACGGGAAGTTGCAAATGGTTTGATAAGAGATGCCCTTATGAAAGAATCTACTTTAGGCTCCGAAAACAAAGAATTTCCGAGACTGTTAAGCACTAATTACACTACTGCAGAGCTTTATTATTGCGAAACATATCGGGATTGCTTAAAAAAGCAAGAGGAGTATTTTTTAAAGAAAGCGGAGCACTATTTCAAAGTGGTTTCAGTAGATGAATCAGCGAAAGTGGTAGTATTAAACGATGCGAAAGGAAATAAATGCCTCTTTGTTCCTGAAAAAGAAAATAAAGACTGGAAAATTGAATTGTTTCAATCGATGCCAGGAAGGGTTTCAGTTGGTGAAAAAATTCATTTTAAAAAATCCGATAAGACTCTAGGTCGATTCGCTAATGAAAGGGTACAGGTGACGGCGGTAAATAATGAGTCATTTACCGTAAAAGACAGTAGTGGTGTGGAACACGTGCTGCAAAAAAAATTGATGAGCGACTCCCATTGGGATTATAGTTATACGGCTACCAGCTATTCAATTCAAGGAGCTTCATCCCCATTTGTTATTGGGGTTGCTGAGACTAAAAATGCGCAAGTAAATCACCTGCGGTCGTTTTATATTATGGTAACGCGAGGCTCCTTGCAGGCAATGATTTATACAGACGATCATAAAAAGCTGCAAAAACAACTTCGCGTTACTCCTGAGAAAACTTCTGCATTGGAATCACTTAACCATCTGAATGTCCAAACAAAGCCCCCAATACCCAATGCACCATCAACATCACTCAAAGCAGCGCAAAGAATGCCCATAATGAAGAACCAGGAGCCTCGTTATGATGCGAATATGCTGTCACAACACTTATCCGAGCAGGCAGAGCTGGTAATAGAATCATTGCTAGGGCAGCCTAATCAAGCGCTTTCTTCCAAAACAGAATATCGATATGGTACTCACGGCAGCTTAAGCCTCTGTTTAAGCGGAGAAAAAAGAGGAGTTTGGCATAACTTTGAAACACAAGAAAAAGGAAACATGCTTCATTTGATCCAAAAAACATTGAATCTAAATTTTAAAGAAAGCCTTGAATATGCCGCCAAATTAACAGGTGATGACCTAAAGGAACGTATTAAAATAGCAAACAAAAACCCCAATAATTTTCAAGTGAAAGACACTGATAAGAAAAGAAAAACATCAGATTATGGTTTGCAATTGGTGCGAGAATCCAAACCTATATCAGGCACTATAGCAGAAAGGTATTTAAAAGAAATTAGAAAGATACATAATGTATCTGGGGAAAATATTCGATTTCATCCTAATGTCTATACCAAAGATACTGAGGAAGTACGCTACAGGCCAGCACTGTTAAATATTGCACGAGACAAAGACAATAAAGTGGCCTGCGTTGAAGTGGTATACCTGGATAATGAAACAGCAAATAAAGCAATAATGAAGATAAAACCCAAGAAATCTTATGGCTCAAAAGCAGGCGTTGGCGTCGTTTTAAGCGAGGGTAAAGGACATGAAAGTGTCACCTACATTACAGAAGGGGTGGAAACCGGATTAAGCGTTAGAGATGCAGTTCAAAATGAACGGGTTATAGCGACTCTTGGGAAAGAAAATTTTGTAAATATCGATATGGCATTACTTACAGATAAAATAGTCATTTGTATGGATAATGATGGCAAATCAATTAAAGAAGATAAGGTAATCATTCAAACCATTGAACGATTAAAACAGCATGGAAAAACTGTAGAAATTGCCATTCCGTTACATCAAAAAGACTTTAATGATGTGAATAAAAGCAGTGGGGTTCAAGGAGTGGTAGATATATTAAATAAAGCAACGAATGTCGATAAATTTATTGGCTGCCCTAATAAAATAGATATGAATCAAGATCAAATTAAGAAGTGTCTTGAGAGCATTTCTCGACAAATGAATCTCGAACTTCCTGAAAATAAAAATAATCCAATTGAGAAACTGAAAACCCTGCAGCGAGGAGAAATGGAAATATATTAATTACTTGAACGCAGTGCATCTAGGAATTTTATATGAAAAAAATGTTTGGAGTAATTTCTCTTTTATTGATAAATGGATCATCGGTCTACCTCATTTATCTCTATGTTTCAATAGCGTGCTCCACCAAAGTGAATAACCTGCTTCAGGTTGCTTATGAGCCATCTGGAATGCAAATGATTTTTTACTTTATATCGTTTCCAATTTTTATGGTTTTAGCAATATTAAGTCGTATTCATTGCTATTATTTTAATGTAAAAAATGGATTGACTTTATGTTTATTTTTAATCTGGTTCTTGTATTTTATGTTTATCATATACATTGATCGAATAGTTCATTTTCCTAAAGGGAATGAACTATTTTATTATGGTAGTTTGGCTATTTCATTAGTGGCATTTGCTTTAATTGGATTGACAACATATTTCCAGATGAAACAATTAATGACTTATTCAGAGTAAAATTTGAAGCTTAAAATAAGCCATATTATTTTTAAATTTAACTGGTAAATACCATTAATACTAACTTAATTATTGATATATCCTTCAATGAAATTATCTACTTTCTTCTTAAGTTCTGCGATATGTTCTTCGGCATTATTTGATTCACCTGAAAGTTTATTTTTATCATAAACACAGCGAAAAATATCAGCACTTATTCCCAGTAATCTTAAAAGATGAGTCGTGTGTTGACGATTCAATTCCTCCTCTTTTTCTAAGCGTCTTTTTTCATCTTCGCTGATTACTGGATTATCTTTATTGTGTAGGTATACCTTAATTCCTAATTCGATCATTTCTTTCATGGTTTGGGATGATGAATCATGTCCTTCATCTTTTTTAATTGTTTCGAGCTGATCAATGATTCTTTGATTTAGATAACAATAAGCCTTGGGCATACAATCCTCTTTTAAATTTATAATGCAGGTTCTGTGCATTGTTTTTACCTGGTTTAGAATAATTGTATCATTTAATAATGGGTGTCGAATAGGTGTGTATATTCGTTCAATAGATATTTTTTACTCATTCAATAGGTGTGGATTAGGTGTTGATATTTTATAACTTATTGATTATTATTAAAGAGTGGATGCACACCTATATAAAATAGGGGTGTTAGCAGATCTTAAAATGCCAATCCGCACGTAAGCTACTGAATAATAATAAAATGTTTTAAGCAATAAACATTGCGAGGGGTGTGTTCTTTTTTATTTTAATCATTCTTTTATATGTGTATTTAATTGGGTATTTTAGTATTATTTATTTAAATTAATATTTTGAAAAGCGCATAATAATTGCGTGCTTGTGATTCACAGTATTCTCTTAACCATTTACTCAATAGGGATATTTATATCATGAATATATTAAAAAGATTTCTGAAAAAAATTGCTAAAATCATTCATTTTAGACCCTATAGTGAATGGACTGAAGAAGAGAAGGCTGTGTATGCTAAACGGCATTCTTTTCATTCTTACTCTAAATCAAATGATACAAAAATTAATCCTGCAAGCGGCCTGCCAATGATTGGTTGTCTGGATGTAAATGGCAATACATTTGGATCTAGCAGTTCATTTGATGATTATCATAGAAATCATGACAACAATTATCGTAGTTATTCATCTACAAATTATTGCAATAGTTATGATCCGTTTGCCAATCGCTATTAATTGTTTCGATTTGTATTTTTATGTCCTATTTTTACTGATATAGTAAACTAAATTTTTTATAAAATTGATGTTAATTTTGGAGAATACCATGGCTTTAATTAGTGCAAAAAAAACACCTGAAAAAGAAAAAATTAAAATCGAAATTAGTAAAGACATTTACTCAGAAATAAAAGAATACTGCTCATGGGTTGGCATTGATGATATTAGCTATTTTTTTGAAGAGTCCTCCATCATGATCTTTTCTAAAGATAAAGAATGGAAGCAACATCGAAAAGAGAAAAAACAGGCTATTGAATCCGTTTAGTATTGTTCCGCATTAAGATTTAATTTAGTAAATATACAATTAAAAAAACAAGGATATCCGAGTGAAAAACCGTATTAGGACTACATGTAAATACATCATACCACTAACTATTATTGGTCTATTTGGTTATCACTCTTATTCCGTTCAATCAAAACTAAATCAAAAAGAAAAGCAAATCTATATATCTCTAAAAGAGTTGTCCGAGATTGCCACGAAAATTCATGGTGTTGAACCTCCTTTTCTGGATAAGGTCATGATAACCATTGTTGATTGGTTTATCCCTATTCCGTTTATTAATAAAAATGAGTCTCTAAAACTGCTGGCCGAACATAAAAATGAACTCACATCAAAATCAAAAAGAATTTATGTGTCAGAAAGCAAGATGGGGGAAGTTGTGGTTACAAAAAATTTTAATTTCACCTCATCTGATATTAAGGAATCTAAATCGATACCCATGGGTACAATTTTCAGCGCATTCGTCATGGCTCCTTTTCATGATTCTGATAATCCAAATCAATTACGATTTAAAATAAACATCAATTCCATGTCTTGTACGGCAATTGCTGATTCCATTTTAAAAGCAGATTATCAATCAGGAAGTATAGTTGCCAAAATTAACGGCATAAACTGCGCTAATGAGAACTCAAAATCGATACCCTTAGAAGCGGTGGGATTGGTATCAGGTAGGGTACTATCCTAGAATGAATATTAGATCCTTACAAATAAAAGCACATTCAATAATGTTATTTTTTTCCTTAATAAAAAGGAAGGTGGCGTTATTTTTAGTCATTATTATTCTGATGAATATTAATGCTATTTTTTCTTACATCAAGAATTTTTTATTTTTAATCATCAATAAATTGGAAGCTCTAATTTTAGATCACAGAATTTTTTTATTATTCTGTGATCCTATCAATTAACATACTATTAATTATCAACGCATATATAAGATATAAAACCAACAAAAGGAGACAAAAGGAATAGAAAAAAGTACCACTTATATTCCAATTAATTCCCAATCCCCAAAGTACCCCTCTTTGGTTTTAATTAAATCCTCATAAACACGCATCTCTAAACCATCAGCAATCTCATCCCATCCGGTTACTTCCTTGGCAATATTAAAATAATCATCATTAATAAAAAACACCCTGGGAACTCCGTATGTCCAGATAATGCCATCAACACCAAAAAGTGTTGCTCCTTCAAAACCCCAATCATCCATTTCTTGTTCTGGGGTATTGCGTCCGTGGTATAGTCTTAATTTCATCAAATGTTCCTTTCATCTTGCTGTTGTTATCACGCCATTTTCAAAATGAGGCAAAGGGATTGTTCTTTGCCTCTTAAAAAATTCCGTTACCTTTTTATTTCCATCATTCTTTCAGTAAGAGTCCACAAGGCACGATTTAATTTCACATTTTGATCAATGGCTTTTACTTCTCTGGTTCTTGTTCGAGTGGTGTATCCGTATTTATTTAAACGATGGCCACGAATCCCACCTTTAATTAAATTTTCTTGCAGGACATTAAACACCGTAAACAAATCATTATCTTTTTGATCCACATAACGCCTTGGTTGCAATAAACGCTCAGGAGCAACGATCATTGCGCCCTCATCATCAGAAAATTTTAGAGAATGGGCAGCTTCGGCAAAAATCATCTTTTCAGTATCGTTTAAATGAATTGAAGTCATATCATCTGATACATCGAGCATCTTGTTCGCGGTTTCAATCACCTTATAAGTACCTTCAATAACATTTCCAATAACATCTCCCTGATGTTTAATTCTAATTTCGTCATAAGATTGTCCCGCAATCATTCCATTACTGCATACGACACGAAAAAGACCCGCCATTAAGCGATAAGAAGACAGGCCATCATGAGAATTAATAAGAACCAGTTCAGGATAAAGCCCCTGATTATTTTGCATGACATCATGGCGTTGAAAACGGAGCATGTGTTTTGCAAATGCTTTCGATTCTTGACTTAAGCTTTTGGTCTGAGTTGCCCAAGTTGGAAAAAATCCTTCTGACATTAATTTTTCAATGATTTGCTCTGTTGAGATGGGTGAGTACTGAGCACTTGTTTTGTGGGAGCTTTCTTGTGTGAATATGGAAGGGGCTAATTTAAATAGTTTTTCTTTTGATAAAATGGGTAACACGATTTCTTCTCCTATGCTTTCTTTAATGTTCCTAAACGAACAAGTACATTATGACAAAACTAGGAATAATAGTCAATTAAAAACATCTTTTATTTAGATGGTTTTAATTGGCCTTATATGGGGATGCGGAAAAACCCATATTTTAATTAACAATTAAATATCCAACATTAATCCACGACAACACACTAAAGATTAGCTTAAAACTAAATCCATATAATTTGTAATTCATTCCTAAAGAAAGCAACGAACCATTGTAGTAGATTGCTGCAGAAACAGAATTACTAACATCAATTTTTTTCATCAAACTCCCCAAATAAATTATTTAATTATTATATACTCTCGGTCGGGATCCTAGTAAAAAAGGTATGTTCAATTTTTTAATCCAATTAGGCCATTAATTATAATTCAGGTAAGTGCTTTCATGATTGCATACCTCCATCATTCGTTTTTCAGCCACGAAATAAATGTAATTGCATTTTAAATCCCTCTAATTTTATTCATCACCACTAAAACCCCACAACAAATACTCTATTTGTCGTGGGGACGGATTTAATCAATTGCTGCAAAGATTTGTTTAAATTCGTGATGCTGCCGAGCAAAGTTTAACAGGGCGTAATATTTATCAATTATTTCATCCGATTCGGTTCGCCATGCGAGGTTATTTAGAGCGAAGGATGTAGCAATAATACCCGCCGCATCGCAAGATACGCTTCCCTCATAGCCATTACCGTGAATAAAGATATCGAATGGCTCGTCTGATTGGGGTGCTAAATAAAACCCACAGTTACTCAACTCAAAGAAATCCCAATATCCTCCATGATATGTATTGCAAATAGTACCCATGGTTCGATATACCATTGATTCAAAGCTTAAGTATTCTTTATTTAAATGCTTAGGGAGAAAGGCTAATCGTTGATTGTCAGAAATTAATTGGGATTGAATGAGGAATTGTTGTCTTTCAGTATTCATGTGAAGCTCCTTATTTTTCTATTATGTTCCTAAGTGAACAAATACAGTATCTCAAAATACCCTGAAATAGTCAACTAAAAACGTCTATTTTTATGATGTTTTTAGTTGACTATTTTAGCTAGAGCACTTGATGCCCAAATAATAATGCATCATTTTCTTTTTATGCTTCTGCCTCTTAAAAGCATGGCCAACATCCAGAAAAAGAAAATAAAATTTAACCCTAATTTTTTTAATCATAACAATGTCCTTATCAATTTATTTATTAACGGAAAGAGAACATAAACTCTTTCCGTTGATATGCGCTTGAGTGCGTTAAGCATAAGATGAGTAATAGAGGGCCTCGCCAGACCAAATACTAGCCCAGACGACCTCATTAATCTTCACGGAACCATGCATGTTAATTCTTTTCCTAAAAGGCGGGCTTATATAATTACCGGGAATTGGTTTCGTTTTTCCACTAAGACCGAAGCCATTAGGAATTGGTTCTTGTCCTAGCTCTCGCAACTCTAAAGTAGTGCTGCCAATAAGTTTGGTCACTTCGTAAAAATCTATATTTGTTTGGTCGTATCCCCAGCTTGCGTACAGGATAGAGCCGATTTGAAGGGAATTGTGATTCATGTTCTTTCCTTATTGTTATCGTTTATGTTCCTAATTGAACAACTACATTATGACAAATTAGCCGCCAAAAGTAAACACAAAACATCTTATTTATAGATGTTTTTATTACATGTAATATATTGACATTATTGCACCTACTGCTACAATAGAATGGGTCAATAAGGACAATGAGGGAAAGAACCATACCATGATTGCCACAAACCAAACAAAAGTGCCACCTGAGTTTAATACTCGACTCAATAGCCTTATTTACTTGCATGGCCGAAATGCATCAACACCTATCCCAGGAGATTTTAAACCCTGTTTTACAAAGAGAAACGCAGCCTACAATGTTCGACCACCTTTATCTAAAAAAAACGATATGCCTGGTAAAGAATACTTTAAACATTTAGCTCTTAATGCCGTTTATAACAGCCTGAACGATTCAATGAAAACCACCTCGAATGATTACATACACCCACAACTTACCCTGCTTGAGACAATAAAATGAAAAAACTATTACGACTTGAAATTAAACAAAATTTACGTAGACCTCCACGGGTTTACGTCAAATCAATCGACTTAAAAACCATTTATGGCTCTTTTCATGTTGATGCCCCAGATGCTTTTGATGGATGGGACTTACTATCTTCTGAACAAACCATTGAGCTTAAACAATTCATGCAAAACGTTACTGCCGTTTATGAGCACTTAAACCCTTCCCCTGCAAACACACTGACAGACTTTCGTTTTCGCCTTCCTTATGAATTCCTAAATACTTTAGAACAAATTGAAATCCTGTGTCATAAAGAAAAAGTGGAACTCAATGTGTTTGATTCAATGATTACAAGCATGATTCAGCAAATTAAAATAGCCACCAGTAAACTATCAGGCCATGCCAAAGAACAAGCCCTTGCCTTGTTAGATCGCGCCAATCTTGCTGAGTATAAAAAAATTGATTTTAGCCCTCAAATTAGAGCAGTATTTGCAGAACTGCAAGCAATTCACAACCGCTCTGAAAAACTACACCTTAAAGCCAAGGATTTATATAACAAAGATAAAAGTTACTCGCCCTTGGCAATTAAAGGAATGGCTGAAGGGGAAACCATCCCATCAAAGTGGTTGGTGTGCTGCGCTATAGATATTCTAATCGATGAACGAAGCGATCCTCTTAACTCTATGCTGTCTAGTGACGATCTATTTATGCTTTGGGCAAGGCCTTTACTGAAAGAAGATTTTTCAAAAGAAGTACTTCTTAGTAAAGCTCAAAAGCTAGAAAAAAATAAGTCACTTATTGATAGAATCACCCAATTCAATCGGGTAAATTGAAAATTTGTTCAGCCGTTTGTAAGGACTTTGACTGTCATGCTCAATTTTAAACTAAAAGTGACTTTATTTTTTTCTGCATTGATAATAATTCAAAGTTTAATCGGTTATGCTTTGTTTCAACAAATTAAAGACGATGATCTAATAATGTTTGCAACGATTCAGGCAATCACGATGATATAACCAAATGAAATCTGGGCAATAATTGGCATTAATCGCTTCTTAATAGCAATGCGATAAAATAGGAAAAAAAGGAATTGATAAAATGTCTTTTAAAGCAAAATTATCATCAACTATAAATAGATTAAGAAAATTTTTTTTTCCAACAGGTGAAGAAGTTTATAGGGAAGCAATGAGCAATAAACAACCTGGTAGATTTGGAAAATTTTTCATTGCACTATATTTTCCTTCAGTTAAGGAAAATGAAGATTCGAAATCTACTGTAACACGTATATTAAATCGAGTTATTTTAATCGCAGTCGCATCTGGCTTTTTTTGTATATGGTCAATGATTCTTGATTTGCATTTATTGGAAGGGATTTTTTTAATTTTTTGTATGAGTTCAATTATTCCTTACATAGCCTATGTGATTACAAAAAAACAAGTACTTCGTTGATAATATCTAAGTCTTGAAGCTAACAAATATCTGAGGAAAAAATCTCCAAACGGAGTACAAGGCCTAGCTATGACAATACATGTTTTTACTACAACTATTGAACAAGTAGTAAATCCAACCATTTGCATTAAAACTCAAAAAAACATCAAATCTGAGTTGTCGTTGAAAATAACATTCCAACTCAATCATGAAAACATTGAATGGCATGAGCAGCCCTATCCTGAGATTATTTTTCTTGAAATAATCAACTTGGAAACTAACGAACTAATGGATTATGAGCACTTGCCAATTATTGCGAAAATCAATATCCGCAAGCAGTGCCGCCAATTTTTAATTGATAAGAATTTTGACCCTTATCGCAATATTGTGCCTTTCAATTGTGTTCCTTATCGATTTTCAGATCCATTTAACGAGAACCAGAGCCACAATGCTGAACTTATTGATTTTAAAATGCATTTTGAAAAAGCAAAAGCATTTAAGTAAAGCATTCTTAAGTCTGGGAATCAGTAATCAGACTTAATTGAAAATATTAAAGATTGAATGAAAGTCCCGCCTTTTTGTAAAAAAAGTTATCTCTACTTATCATCATTAATAGTTTTTTGAATTTCTAATACATTAGCAAAAGCATCTTTCATAGTTTTACCCAATTCATTGGCATGAGCTTTTAAATTTTTATAACTTTCAGTTTGAGATATATCCTCAAACATCTGCCAATGCTCATCAACTATTTGAAATTTTTCTTTTGTATTGTTCATCTTTATCCCTGGTTTCAAATACTTATATTTCATGTGCATTTAAAAGAGAAAAAGGATTCTCTCCATTCCTATTTTAGGAAAAAATCAGCACTAATTTTAAATTTTCTTTTTAGCTCAGATATATGATTTTTTCCTAAGCTTCGTTCTCCATTTAGAAATTTGGAAACATTTGCTTGGCCACCAAATATAGGAGCAAGATCTTTTTGATGAAGTTGATTGATATTCATTAGATACTTTACCAACTCAACATCTGTTACATTTTCACCAATCAAAGGAAAATGCTCATTATCATATTGCTCTAAGTTCTCACCGATGATTTGCATTGCCAAAGCTAGAGGATGATTTTCATCATCACGAACCTCGTCAATTAATTTATCTAGAATATCTTCGAGATATTTATATTCATTATCATTAGTTGGTTTCTTAAACACAGTTAGTGGTAAATGAAATTTATGTTTGGTTTTATTGTCAATGTAGTCAATAGCAAGAGCCTTCATAAATCACCTCGCTTTAATTTTTCTTTATTAATTGGTTTGTCATATTCAGCATGTGTCCAAATTGTTCTGACATAACAAGTTTGGGTGTTGTAATGAATCGCCGTTATTAAACGATAATTATTACCACCAACATTAAATATAGTGTAGCCATAAACAGGATCTACACTATTAAAAACTTGCCTCAACTCAAAAATATTAGACGCATTTGTCTCTAACATTTTATAGTACCACTCTGTCAGTGGGATTTCAGATTGAACATTACTTATATAATAATCGCGAAGTTTTTTCTTAGAAATGATACGCAAAATTTATTTTCGCTCAAAAGTATTTAATACAAGTATATGTCAATATGATATATATGTCAATGTGACATATAAGTAGTATGATGATGCCAAGTAAGAAATAAAACGGGGGATTTATTTATTACCCTGCCCTACCCTATCATCCAACCAAAATGCAACAATAAATCAGTTAATAAATATGGTTAATTTTTCTAAAATTAAGAAAGAGGCTAATAAGATATTTTGCACAAATTAGTTAAATATTTTTGATGCTACTCTGTATAGCTTGGAGTCGTCTTTTTTCATCTATATCAATTAATTTTTTTGCCTTGGAAATATCCTCAATACTCAAACTATGTAGTGTACTGAACCACGAGTTAAAACGTTCAATTATCCCTTTCATTGAAATTTCATGGTATTTTGTTTTAAAGAAAAATCTCTGTAATAACAATAGTGCACCTGAAGGTATTTCTTTGTTTTGAAGAAACCTTTGATATAACCACAGAACTAAGTCCGTTACTTCAACCCCGATACTATTTTTATGGGATAAAAATACCAATTTATCTGACGGGTAGTTTCTAAAATCAGTTGTTCCCAATGGCGTCTTTTCTATGACTTTTTGTTCTTTCAAAATAGCACATAAATCAGCCAATTTTTGCTGATATTTATTAAACTCTGATTGATGATCAATCGTAATTTTTACTGGTGACTTAGGAGTGTTTTTTATATATTCACCTATTTGATGCAGTACAAACTGAAAGCCAATTATATTGGGAGAGTTGGCCTTTACTTGGGATTCATCCGTACAATTATAACCGAGGGCATAGAAGTTAGATTTTGCCCAAGATAAAGTATCATAGATTAACTGTTGAGATCGTTTGTCAGGTATTTCTCCTAACCGGCTTAAAAGCACATCACATACTGAGGTAAAAATTTCTTTTGACCTATAATTGTCTATACAGACTCTAGCATCCCATGATTTTTTTAATGTATCAAAGTCAAATATGCTCGCAACTTTAACTAACATTGCATACCTTAATGGCGTCCAATATCCCGTCCAGGTATAAGCAGGGTTCATACCTTGATCAAATACCTGATCGAAAAAAGAGATGATTGCAAGATCGCTTTTGCTAACTTTAGATAAATCAAAGCGTAATTTGTATTTTTTTTGAAGGCCAATTAAATCCGAAATAACAGATTCAATTTTATTTAAAGGAAGATTCTTCCCGTGCAGATGAGTAATGCCATATTTTTGTTTAATTATATTTACATGTTTTTCCGCTAGTAGATCAAAATTTATATTACTAGTTAATAGACCGTAGAATAAATTAGGTTGAGAATCATTGAACAGATCTTTACCTGTGTTCCCACTTTCATCAACATAGTAAAACATTGATATCTCTAAAATAATTCACCTGGGTCAATTATAGAACAAATTAACAATTAGTGTAGTTGGTCTGCAGAAGTTCATGTAGAAAAAATAATTGAAAAAATAGTGTTTTTTTCAATTGCTACTGAATGATTTGACCACCACACACTCTGAAAGACTCGATTATATAAACTCTTGTTGATACTTTGATATTATCTATTTAGGATAAAAAGAATAAAAAGGCAGGTTTATGACAATATTTGAAGGGATAAGTATTTCTGTTAGTTTGTTTGCAGTGCTAATCAGCTATAGAGCAAATAGGAAAAGCAATAAACTTCTAGCTGAGGCCAATAATCTACAAATTAACCAATCTGAACTTGCCGCGATGCAAAAAGAATTGCTGAAAAAAGAGCAGTCTGAAGCTCTCTGTAGAATAGAGCTTATGAAGTTACAAGGTACTAAGTACAAGTTCAATATCACAAATATAAGCCAAACTAATGCTCATGATGTAAATATCACCTTTAAAGGTCATAATCAGAGGCCGGATTTCATAAAATGGGAAAAATATAAAAATCTGTTCCCCATTAGCACTTTATCTCCTGCTCAGTCAGTTAGTATAAGCACACACAGAGATTTAGGTAGTCCATCCAGCTATGACATAATTTTAAGTTGGAGTAATCCTGATGGTTCTTTGAAGTCTACAGAAGTAACTTTGTTTCCTGAATAAAGATGTCTACTAATTCATAACTCTTTAGACTTTCATTTTCCCAATAAAAAAATGTCTATTAAATTGGGTAACGAGAAATAATAGAAATCCATTTTCCAAATCGATTTAATAGACACTAATTCATGGAACCCACTTTAGGTTCGGTCTTTTCTTACTATCTGAGTTAAAGAAAAAAATCAGCTCATATAAATGATGTAATTCTATTGGGTATTAGCATTGCTATTAATCAAATAAACATTATGGAGCATATCAATCCGTAATTTTTTACATAAATGGGGTTAGGCTTTAACCCATATTAAATCTAAATTACCGTCAACAAAACCTATTGCTACGGCTTTATGTTGTTTAAGTACATTTATATTTGTATTCCGGGCTTGGGGAGCAATGGAACAGCCAACCGACTTAAGGCTTTTCTGTTGTTCTTAATGGCCTTAACTCACCACGTTTTACCTCATCTGGCATGGCAAAGGAATATCGTCCGAGCATATTAATATGACCATATCCATATGCGGACAGTCTGGCTACATCTTCATCGTATACGGGGAAGCCTTCTTGTCGTAATTGATTAATGGCAGCATCCATGTAAATAGTGTTCCAAAGTGTAATGATATTTAAAACCAGTCCAAGGGCACCTAACTGATCTTCTTGCCCTGCACGATACCGCTGATGAAGTTCTCCTCGCTTACCATGAAAAACAGAACGACCTAAACTGTGTCTGCCTTCGCCCAAATTTAGTTGTACCAAAGTCTGACGACGGAATGACTCATCATGAAGATAATTGAGCATGTGGATAGTTTTGTCAATTCGCCCAATTTCGGCAATTGCTTTGGCTAAACGAGTTGGTTTATCAGCAACTTGAAGAGTGCGCATAATGCCTTCTGCGGGAACTCTCCCGAGTTTTAATGAAGCCAATAAACGTAAAATATCATCCCACTCAGGAGGAACAAGATTTATATTTATACGACTTTTTGCAAGTACATTGAGCTTTCCATAATCAGCCAACGGATCAATCCGCCAGAATCTAGCACCACCCATATCAGCCAATCGCGGACTGAAACGAAGTCCCAACAAACGAAACAGTCCAAATACAATATCACTGTATGCGCCTGCATCTGTCATGATCCGCGTTGGCTGTAATTCCGTCTGTTGCTCAAGAACAACGCCTAACAATATTAGGCTATCACGTAAAGTGCCAGGTACTGTTACAGCATTTAAGCCAGTTCGTTGATTAGAGATTAGATTGTACCAAGTGACACCACGACCTGATTTAAAATATTTTGGATTTGGAGCAGCGTGCACTGTTCTAACCGGTACAACGAAGCGCATGCCATCAGCCGATGCAATATCGCCTCCGCCCCATTTCTTAGCTAATGGAATTTGATTTTGAGCAGAAACTAAAATGGCATTGACCGCCATTATCGTTTCATTTCGAATATAATTTTGATCAACCCATACCAATCTATCTCTTTTTAAAGCAGGTATGTCCTCACGAACAAACGGTTCTCGTCCAGTATTGCAAGCGTCTGCTAGCAATTCAGCACATAAACTGATTAATAGATCCTCAGCACGCGCACTTCCTTCATTGATGTGGGTAAATCCATCCGCAAATCCAGTACGTGTGGCTATCTCAAGTACCATCTCGGGTAAATCGACACGTGGTAATTTGGCTTTTACAGCAGCTCTCAATGCTTTTAATGATGGAGGCTCATCAAGTGCATCAAGCTGAGTTAGAATCAGCTCCTCATTACCCTTAACTGTTTCAAATCGAACAGCAGGGTTATTATCAATATTTGCAGCAACTAACCGATACACTTGATGTAGTTCATCTGTAAGGCTTGTTATGGCTAACATTGGGTCAATTGTTAAATTTAATGAGCGGCAAATCATAGGACGTATTGCCTCCCACTCTGAGCCAGAATAAAGATTGGCTCTTGGATCAGCATACCGCCAACTCGGACTTATGAACACATCCCTATGTTTCAGTGCCGATTGCAATTTATCAAGAACACAAAATATATATGCTGTTCGGTCAATTGTAGTTCTATTGCTATCCCGGCCAGTTATTGATGTTATTAATGCAAGCTCTTTATTATTTGCGTTTTTTTGAACTTCCTTCATGTTTAAAATGGATTTTTTCAATTTCTCAACTTGAGATTGTTTTTTCTCTGGTACAACGATTTCCTTAATTTTTTTATTGATAAGGTCAGCATATAAAAGTTTATCGTTATGCAAAATGATACCATCTTGGGTTTTTACAAGTTTCTTTATGACGCGATAAGTGGGTCGTGGTTCGTCTTGTGGCCAATTGATAACGCTACATTCATTTTTAATAACAATATTACGTTTCCATGATGTTCCAATAATCTCCATTGGCGGTTCATCCGTTTGTTTTCCCTTTAACCATTCAAGACTGGCAAGAAGAGGTTTTCCCGCTTGATTACTATCAAAATTTATTACTCGAAGGAGCGAAGGTAAAAATTTCTGAACTGTTTTTTCCTTTTGTTCAAGCTCATGATAAAACACATTACTTGGCGGCCTGATTAAGGCAGTGGCATTTTCAACTGCAGATACAAGCGCTTCATGACCTACTGTTGTATAAATTGTGTCCCGAATTTCATGATCACATAATTCTGTATTCAGTAGTAATTTACATGCATCGACCAATGTGGCTGTAGCTTGATCGAGATCTTTAAGAGTTCGCAGTCGTGTATTTTTATTTTCTTGCTTGGCCTTTGAGAATAAATCACGCAATACCATACTGAGCACGTCCAGAGAATCATCTTGGGAGTCTGACTCAAAATGATTCGCAAAAGCAACGAGCGTCGCCATTTTACGCTCAAACGGCAAGCGGTTGATGGCTGTAATTTTTGCCGTATTAGCAAAGCGTGCAAGTGTTGCTATTTTACAGGCGGGGATGCGGTACAGTGGTAATTCAACACTAATGTTGCGGGCAGACTCAACCCGTTTTAATGCTTGCACAAGAGCTGTGCTACTGATGCTAACCGGACCTTTACGCAGTTTATCAAGCAATGACAGATGTTCGTCATCCTCTACCACCAAGAGGTCATTCAGTTTTTCCTGTTGTGATGCGCTTAAATTTTTAATCAACATTCGCCATAAGCGAGACTCCATCCTGGAGCGAATTTCTGCAACAAAACGCTCAAGAACTGTAATACCTGGTAACAATATTTTGTTGGTCGATAGCCAACCCACTGCATGATCAAAAAGCACTCCAGGTCTGTCAGTACCAGTCCAGCATAGTGCACATAATATGCGACCAAGACGATAACGACTACCTTTTTCAGCAAATTCTATATAGCCATAACGCGCTCGAATTTCAACAGCATGACGCCAACGCTGCTCACTTTTCATGTACATTGATATGCAACTTTCAGGATCATTAACCTTGATTTGAATAGCAACTCGCTCAATTACCACACGAGGAATCTGATTCAAGTCGGAAATAAAAGCTCCAATAAATCGAACTGTTGTCAGCTGTAATGCATAACCTAACCTGCTGAAGTCACCACGCTTGTTTGCAATCCACTCCATATCCTGATCATCGAGGAAAAAAAGGCTATCTACGATATCTGGTGGTAGGTCAGTAGGATATTTAGCGTAATTGTCACATTGTACTGGGGAGAGAAAACTAACAGGCATGTTTATCCAAAATCAATAGGTGTTGTTGCTAAACTTAGAAGTTTTGCAACGGAATTTGAATGCCTTTATTTAAAGGTTTAAATTCGTTGCAAAAATCAGATGCAAAAGTCTATTGTTTTGCGATATGATTTGCAAATAAAATATTAGGGATTAGTTATGAAAATTGGGTATGCTCGCGTTTCAACCACGGATCAAAATTTAGAGTTGCAATTAGTTGCACTAAAAGAAGCTGGTTGTAAACGTATCTATCAGGAAAAAATTTCTGGTGCAAAAAGAGATCGTCCAGAATTACAACGATTACTTGATCAGCTTCGACCTGAAGATGTAGTCGTTGTTTGGAAATTGGATAGATTGGCGCGTTCAACCCAGCATTTATTAGAATTAATAGACTGCATAAGAACAACAGAGGCTTCCTTTTGTTCGCTTTCCGAGCCTTGGGCAGATACCACTTCTCATGCCGGTAAAATGATCATGACCGTATTCGCAGGTATTGCAGAATTTGAGCGTGACTTAATTCGTGAACGTACTGGTGCGGGTCGCGCAGCTGCAAAGCAACGTGGAGTTCGTTTTGGACGACCTGAAAAAATGAATAAAGAACAAAAGTCATTGGCCAAGCGGCTTTTGCAAGAAGATAAATCGGTAAGTGAGATTGCAAAAACGTTTAATGTCCATAAAGCAACAATTTATCGTTTACAACAAGAATAATTCACTACAGATCCCCAATCCTATGGTATTCTTAATATTAAGAATTATTTATTAATGATAACATCTGGTATGGTTTGAGTTAATTTTTATGGATAAAGAATGATCAATATAAAATATGGATTTGGAAAAGAAGTATTGTATTCATTTGATGATGCAATTAAAAAAGTTACTGAAGAACTGCAAAAAGAGGGATTTGGAGTTCTTACAAATATAGATGTGTCAGCAACTTTGAAAAAAAAATTAAATAAAGATATGCCTCCCTATCAAATTCTTGGTGCATGCAATCCGCAATTTGCCCATCATGCTTTAGAAAAGGAGCCATCTATAGGTTTGCTTCTACCATGTAATGTGGTTGTACGCCAGGATGATATAGGCAAAGTGCATATTGAATTTATGGATCCAAAATCAGTATTAGAATTGGTCGGCAATCCTGAGATCAATCTGGTCGCTGGAGAAGTAAGACAAAAACTGGAGAGAGTATTAAGCGCATTGTAATGCGCTCATCTACAGTTAAGATTTTAACATGCGAAGACCACTTGCAATAACAATAAGCTCACTTATTTCATGGGCTAAAACTGCTATTGGCAACGTAAAATAGCCAGTTACCGCCCCGACAATAAGAGAGCTAATAACAATTATAGATAGTCCTAAATTTTGTAAAATTATATTCCAGGTTCGATGACTAAACTCGATGAGATAAGGTAATTTTAATAAATTATCACCCATTAATGCTACATCCGCAGTTTCTAATGCAACATCGGTTCCAGCGGCGCCCATTGCAACTCCTACATGTGCTGCTGCAAGTGCTGGAGCATCATTTACTCCATCGCCAACCATCATTACCTTACCGTAACGTCTTTCCAGTTCCTCAATTTTTCGTGTCTTATCTTCTGGTGATAAATCAGAGAATACTTCATCTACACCTGCTTGAACTCCAATTGACGCGGCAGTTATCGAGTTATCTCCAGTGAGCATAACAACACGCTCAATACCCATCAATTTTAGGGACGATACCATCTGCCTTGCTGTAGATCTTAGAGGATCAGTAATTGCAATTAAACCGAGAATTTCCTTATCTGTTCCTACTAATACGACAGTCTTTCCAACGGTCTGTAATTTATTTATTTCTTGAATTACAGTTTCTACCAATAGACCCATATCAATAAATAATTTTGGATTGCCAATATAAAATTGTTCTCCATTTATAAAACCCTGAACCCCTGAACCAGTCAATGACTTAAAATGTTCAACAGGTTTATATGCAACACTTTCTGCCTTTGCTTGTTGTAAAATGGCATGTGCCAGTGGATGCTGGGAACGCGATTCAAGGGTGGCAGCTACATTTAATATTTGGTTCTGAGTATAATTATTTAACGAAATGATATCGGTGACCTTGGGTTGTCCTTGTGTTAAGGTTCCTGTTTTATCAAGCGCAATAACCTTTATTTGAACCAATTTTTCTAAATATATCCCACCCTTAAGTAATATTCCGTTTCGACTGGCTGTACCAAGAGCAGCTACAAGGGTAATTGGGATAGAAATTACTAAAGCACATGGTGCAGCTGCAACAATAAACACCGTTGCACGTAGCACCCATTCTTGCCAATGCAGCCCAAATAGAGGAGGTAGGGTAGCTATTAGTACCCCTGCTAAAAGAACGAATGGACTGTAGAGATTGCCAAAACGCTCTATAAATCGTTGACTGCGACCTTTTTTATCCTGTGCTTTTTCAACAAGAAAAATAATACGAGATAACGTGTTCTCAGCAAATTTTTTGGTAGCGCGAATAGTAAGAGTCCCCTCGCCGTTAATAGTTGCAGAAAATACTTTATTTCCCACAAATTTCTCAACAGGAATTGATTCACCCGTGATAGGCGCTTGGTTTACACTAGAATGTCCAGATATGACCTCTCCATCTGTAGCGATGCTTTCACCAGGACGAACAATAAACTCATCTCCAATTTGAATGTCTTCTAAAGGTATTAGGAACTCGCTATTATTACGTCGGACTAATGCGGATTTTGGGGCAAGTTCCATCAATACTCTGATAGCATGTCGCGCCCTTTCACCAGCATAACCCTCTGCTGCTTCAGAAATAGAATATAAAAAAACCAGTGTTGCCGATTCTGCCCATTGTCCCATCACACCAGCAACAATAGCAGCGGTAGACATCAAAAACTCAATACCGATTTCATGTTCTTTGAAAAATTCTTCTATAGCTTCCCGTGCGAAATAATATCCACCAATTAACACCGCGCCTATGTAAAACCCGTTAGCAATTATCCTTGGTAGTGTCAAATATGAGCCTACAAAACCAATAGTTAATAATATACCGGCTATTGCTGCCGTAATGACTTTAGGATTATGCCACAGTTTGGGCATTGGTTCTTTGTGAGAAGGACAAGTGGAGCAGCCCATTTATTTATACCCCTTATTCATAGTTTTCTTCAGAGCCGTAATGTTAAAGCGTCATTGTTACCTAAAAATAAAGGTTTTTAAAGAATTCATCATAGATATTGAATAAAACAATAAAACTATTTGTTCTATTATAGGTAATTTGAAAACTTAATTACTAATGATGAAAAAAATTGGTTATCTATCTGTATTCAATGAAAATACTTGAACAACTTCACAGTTTACAATCCTATAAAATGAAACATACCGAATTATAGATATTAAAAGACCAATATAGTCCTTAAGTCGGTTGGCTGTTCCATTGCTCCCCAAACCCGTTGTGCCACAATCCACTTCAATATCGATGGGAATTTTCTTTTTAGATACCCCAAGCCCTGATTTGGCCAATTGAATGGCTTTGTTCATTTTGTCAATCAATGATGCTTCATAAGAAGTTTTGTACTCACTAAGCGTATCAGGAAAAGGAGGGCAGGTAATTAAAATATGAAGCTGTGCCTCGTTTTTAGAAGCTAATTTTAACGCCAGCTGTAAGGCTTCTGTTTCGTTCTTAATTCCATGGCTAACGAATAAAATGTTATGAAATCGGTGCATTACTTATTCCTCCTTGAAAGGGCTGGAGCAATGTTTCAAAATCGTATTTGAACCGCAATTGCTCCTTGCTTTTTACATGTATTGGCCGCCATTGACATCCAGATTAGCTCCAGTGATAAAACTCGATGCAGGGGATGCCAAAAAAGCAACGGCCTCTGCAACATCTTGCGGAAGTCCCAAGCGCCCTACCGGTATGACTGAAATTATAGTATTTAAAACGTCTTCTCGCATTTTGCGAATCATGGGCGTTTCAATATAGCCTGGCGAAATAGTATTCACCGTAATGCCTTTGCTGGCTACTTCAAGCGCCAGGCTTTTGGTAAAGCCAAACAATGCGGCCTTGGTTGCTGCGTAATTGCATTGCCCAAACTGACCCTTACGTCCATTAATTGAGGAAATAGAGATAATACGTCCATACCCTTTCTCAAGCATGGCAGGTAGTGTATTTCGCGTCATGTTAAATACACTGGTGAGGTTCGCATTCACTACACTTTTCCATTGCTCTGGCGACATCTTTTTTAAACTGGAATCCTGAGTCACACCTGCATTGTTAACCAATACGTCAATACGACCGTAGCGTTCCATAACCAGTGATACCAGCTGTTCACAATCATTAAACCGCGCAATATCCGCATACAGTATATCAATTTCAAATCCTGCTTGTTGTTGCTCTTTTTGCCATTGAATTGCTTCTTCATGATTGCCGTTTTTGAAGTAGCAGGCAATCACAGAATAGTCTGTTGCTAATCGTTGACAAATAGCGCTACCAATACCTCCTGTACCACCAGTAACAATTGCTATCTTTTTCTCCATGATTATTCTCCTTAATTAAATTGGTTTGTCCCTATAGAAAAATACTTTGTTATCGTTTGATTGAGGCCATTTTTAACATTAAAAATCCAGTGAGTCCTGATATAAACGAACCAAGCACTACGCCCATTTTAACCATGGGCATTAAGCTTGAATCATTGTTTTGGTAAGCCAAAGAACCAATAAACAAACTCATGGTAAAGCCAACGCCGCAAATAAGTGCAATGCCATAAACTTGAGCAAGATTCACCTTATCTGTCTTAAGAAGTTTTTTGAACTTAACAAAATAGCCCAAAGATAAGAAAATACCCAATTGTTTTCCAAGAAACAATCCTAGCCCAACGCCTAAAACCACTGGGTGGGTAAATATTGAGAAATCAAGCCCTATAAAAGTGATCCCTGCATTAGCAAAGGCAAACAAGGGAAGAATGAAAAAGACAACCCAATGATGCAAACCGTCTTCTAGGCGCGTCAGCATCGATTCCTTGCCTACATCAGGGATGGTCATGGCAATCACAATCCCGGCAAGGGTTGCATGAACGCCAGATTTTAATACGGCGATCCACAGAGCTACCCCAAAAAGCATGAATACTGAAATGCGGCGACATTTAAAATAATTTAAGCCAATCAAAATCAGGGTAAACAATAATGCCAGTGAAAAAGAAAAAAGCGATAACTTTGCAGTATAAAACAGCGCAATAATAACAATGGCTGCCATATCATCAAAAATGGCGATGGCAGTGAGTAAAATTTTGAGTGAAAAAGGTACACGTGAGCCTAAAAGAGAGACGATTCCTAGAGTAAATGCAATATCGGTAGCGGTAGGGATTGCCCATCCTTTTAGATAGACTGGATTATGAGCATTAAAGAAAGCAAAGATTAAAGCGGGAAAGAGCAAGCCACTTAATGCCGTAAGGGCTGGAGCCAGTAGATTGGTTTTATTACTCAAAATTCCCCGATTGATTTCCCGTTTAATTTCAAGGCCAATCAATAAGAAATATACAGCCATTAATCCATCATTGATCCATAGAATTAGCGGTTTTTTTATGGAAAGATTCCCAACAGAAACACTGCCATTAATATGCAAAAAATGCTCATAACCAATACGATAAGGGGAATTGGCAACGATTATCGCAAGCACTGCAGCAATAAATAATAGGATACCACCAAGAGTTTCCAGGTTATAAAAGGAATCCGATTTATTCATCAATTGATTGTATAAGTGACTAAAAACCAAGTGTACTTGGTGTTGTCGTTCGATACAATTCTGCAGAACATTTTCTTTAATCAGGATTCTGGTGATGCATGGTCATTCATATCCTCCGGAATTTTCATGATTTTTTATAAATAGAGTTCTGTGTTTTTCATAGCAACCAATCGATTGCCTCCTGTCCAAATAAAAAAATTTTATATTGGTGTTGCGTATTTATTTGTCAATGCTATGCTCATAAGGTAAATCATACGATTTACGTTTTTTGATGGGCAACAACACCGTGAGTGAACATAAAATATTGGGTCAATATGGGAATTGAATCAGTTAAAATGTTTAACCAATTGGCTGAAGATTATGATGGTTGGTTTGATAGTCATCCAGGTGTTTTTCAATCGGAACTTGAAGCCTTAAAGAAAGTCACCCCTCAATCAGGAGAAGGACTTGAGGTGGGCGTTGGTTCTGGACGATTTGCTGCCGCATTGGGTATAAAAACAGGCATCGATCCTTCTGTTCAATTAAGTCATTTCGCTAAATTAAGAGGTATTGATGTATTCGAAGGGGTTGCTGAATCATTGCCTTTCCAGGAACAGCAATTTGATTTTGTCTTATTCAATACGGCGTTATGTTATGTTGACTTGCCGTTAGTAGCACTTCTCGAAGCAAAACGAGTCTTAAAACCTAATGGGAAGATTATCATAGGCATGATTGATAAACATTCGATGCTTGGACAGCAGTACGAAGCCACAAAACAAGACAACCCATTTTCTCAATATGCTCACTTTTATTCAGTATCCGAGATTCTTGAATTGCTTCATGAAATTCATTTTACAGAAGAGGCAATTAATCAAACACTATTTGCTCCTATTGATACCATCATAACAGCAGAAGAGAGCAAACCAGGTTATGGAGAAGGCGGGTTCATTGCACTATCCGCCGGCATGTCTCCCTTTTCTTATTGAAGGTTTATTAGCAAGTCTTGCATCGACCAATCAGCAGATTGAGCGTGAAGACCCACTAAAAAAGTATTGAATCGCTTTGTAAAGACGCTACGCGGCTTGTTTTTCTTGTATTATCGCAACATCCCCTTGGACACACTATACTTTTTAATAGGATTTGAACAAAGAACAGAGGACTAATGAATTATTCTTTTCGTTTTCTTGTTGCAGAAGCATCTTTTCCTGCTCGCATTATTATCCGAAATCAATTAATGCAGCTTGGACAACACGTGGATATCGTTCCCTCAATTGAAGACACTCTGATGCAAATTACATCTAAAAGCTATGATATGCTTTTAATTGATAGCTACTTGTACTATTCACAAGGTGACTATGATTGGACTGCATTGATAAAAAAACACCACCCATTTACTACAGCTCCAGTGATTGCACTAATCTGCGAACATCCACCGATAAAAAATGAAATGGGAAGCCCTCACTTGTGTAGTTTTAGAAAACCATTCAGTGAAGAAAAAGCGATAATAATTATCCATTATCTGGAAAGCACATTAAGCTAAATTGAAAACCCCAAAGATAAATTGATACATTAATGTCCCCACGGTATCCGATGGTCATTAAAGAAGCCCTGCATCTTGAAAATCCACGCGCAACCATGCCAAATGGAGTTGATTTAAGTGACCCGGAAGGAACTTTTAAACCTAACGCTCTCCATTAAGTAATTCAATAAAACCAGTGGATTACCTATTTCCAAACGCGCACCCGGTTTCGTCCTTCGGACTTAGCCAAATACAATGCCTTGTCTGCATGTTCAATAGACTCCTCTATCGGTTTATTAGGCTCAAGCAGCGCCAGACCAAAAGAGGCAGTTACTTGAATCAAGTGCTCCTTGCCATCATCGATGGTAATGGCCTCAAGCACTTTCCGAAGACGTTCACTCATTGCGAACCCCATATCCAAATCGGTAAATGGCAAACACAGTAAAAATTCTTCACCACCATAACGAAAAACTTTATCATAGGCCCTTAGATTCTCAATAAACAGACGAACAGCTGTTGCCAAAACACGATCTCCCATCTGATGGCCGTGCCGATCATTAATCTCTTTAAAGTAATCTAAATCCACCATAACCAAGCAACAACTTTGCCCTTGGCGCTTAATAATTTCTTGTTGCTCTCGCAAAGTCGACAGCATCGTCACGCGAGACAGTGCCCCAGTCAACGCATCTCGGCTGTGAATCAGATATTCCAACTCATTTTAAGAGCGGAGAGCTCAAGTCGCATCTGCTCCAAGGCATTGGCAAAATGATTGTAGTCAATAGGGGCTATCCCTTCTGGCATACTTGCCTTTTGTAATAACTGCGCGGTTAATTGATGCATGCGTTGGTGTGACACGCCTATATTAATGATTCCAGGATGTTCTTGAATTTCTTTTGGGATGCCACTGTAATACCATTGCCCAAATCGGCAACGCGTATGAGCGTCAGGCTGCAAATCGTTGTTATCTCCAGGCAGTCGGCAAATCAAGGTTCTAATCAATGAATTGTGCCATTGTTGATGATTATAAATTGCTTGCTCTAGTTGTGAAATAATTTGCTGCAGTTCGTTTTGAGTAACACTAGTAAATGCTGCCATGACCTATCCCTTGTTTCCTTGTCACTAATACTCAGGTGAAATAAGAGTATTTCACCCATCACAGCCCAACTCAATGGAAAGGCGTATAAAACTTAAAATTATTTCTTCCTGTGGATTTCACTTGATATAAAGCGGCATCCGCATGTTGAATCAACGTATCCAAATCAGAACCATCTTGAGGATAAAGGCTCACACCGATACTCAACGAAATCGAAATGGTCTGTTCTTTTATAAGAATAGGCTGTTGGATAGCATGAAACAAATGATTAATCACGGTATGTACCTCTTCCTCATGAACAATATCTGAAAGAATAATTAAGAATTCGTCCCCACCTTGTCGTCCCACAATATCTGAAGAGCGCACCGATGCTGTTAGACGTGATGCAACCTCTATTAATAACAAATCACCGGCATCATGGCCAAACGTACCGTTAATCTTCTTAAAGTAATCCAAGTCCATAAACAGCACGGCGATACTGCATTGATGGCGCTTTGCATACGCCATAAATAATAGAAACGATTGCTCCAATTGCTTGCGGTTTGCCAATCCTGTCAATGCATCATGGTAGGCCATCCTAACCAACTCATGTTCAGCCTTTTTTTGAGCATCAATATTTTGAATTTGAGCAATAAAATACAGCGGGGCACTATGTGCATCCCTAATTAACGAACCACTCAATAAAATCCAAACGATGGCGCCATTTTTACAAATATAACGTTTTTCCATTTGGTAGGAGCTTATTGTGCCGTTCAATAATTGGCGCACATAATTTAAATCGGTTTGCAAATCATCAGGATAGGTTATCCGCTGAAAATCGATTTGTAATAGTTCTTCTTCTGTGTAACCTGTTATTTGGCACAGCGATTTATTCACCTTAAGCCAGCGTCCTTCCAATGAAACTAAAGCCATACCGATGTCTGCATAATCAAAAGCCGCACGAAATCGTTTTTCGCTTTCTTCAAAAGTTTCATTAACCCGATGAAGCGCTCGTGTTCGCTCATGAACTTTTTTCTCTAGCTTAAGATTTAAAGACTCTAAATACTCGGTTTGCGGCCAAAGAGCGAAACAAAGATTGACATCAGCAACTATTTTGCATTAAAATTTGAAATAATATGAAAAACCGTAAAACGTAGGTTTATAACGCCATGAAAATTACATCTTAAGTACGCCCATCTAATAGGGCGAATAGAGGAAATCATTGTTGATTTTCTATTTTTTATTGTCCTAAAAGACATGCTTAAGAGTAAATCATGCACCATAAACCGATTCAATTTAAAGACCTAGGTCTTATCTATTCGCATAAAATCTGTTTTCAAAACTTCAGTGGTGAAATCCATTTTGGTGAGCGTATTGCACTGATTGGCAGAAATGGCTCGGGAAAATCTACCTTACTTAAAATGCTTGCTGGTTTTTGTTCAGCCTCTGCTGGCGAAATTCAAATGCCACAGGATGTTCGTTTTGGTTACTTACCCCAATTGATTGAAGAATGTCCTGATTTAAGTGGTGGTCAACGATTAAACCAGGCGTTAACCAAAATATTGTCTGAAGATCCGAATGTTTTGTTGTTAGATGAACCCACAAATCATCTGGACAGACGCAATCGTCGTTCTTTAATGCGGATGCTCGAGCATTATCCGGGGACGTTGGTCATTGCTTCTCATGATACGGAGCTCATCAATACCGTCGCAGATACTCTATGGCATATTGATTTGGGTAGGCTCACTCTATTTAGAGGGGCTTATTTTGAGTATCAGCAGATGCTTGAAAACAAGAAAGCATCGATTGAACAGGAATTATCACGGATTGCACGTGAGAAGAAAGAATCACATCTTGCTCTAATGAGAGAACAAGAACGTAATAAACGTTCTCGTGTTTCAGGTGAAAAAAAGATAGCCCAACGCAAATGGCCAACGATTCGGTCTCATACAAAGCTCGCCAATGCAATGACAACAGGAAATAAACGATTAAGTCAGATTAATCATAAAAAAGAACACTTGCTTGAAGAGCTTTCTTCTCTAAACCTTCCGCAAACGATTAAGCCCAAATTTAAATTAAACGGTCTTGACCACCATAAGCCCTTAATCAGGATTCAAGACACTTCTATTGCCTATGAATCAGGAGCTGTGATTCTGGAAGACATTCATTTTCACTTAAATGGCTGCGAACGAGTGGCATTGTATGGGGACAACGCATCAGGGAAGTCCACCTTTGCCAAAGCGATTTTGGAGGATAGTCACATTAAGAGAACAGGTGAGTGGACTCTTCCTCAGTACAATACAGTTGGGTATCTCGATCAGCATTATCAACATCTGGATTGTGACGAAACAGTTCTGGATTTGATGAAAAGTCAGATGCCCCATGCTTCTCATGCTGAACTTCGTGCCCATTTAAATGACTTTTTATTTCGCAAAAATGAAGAGGTAGAAATAAAGGTCAAAGATCTTTCTGGTGGTGAAAAGGCAAGGCTTTCTTTAGCCTTGATTGCTGCCAATCCGCCTAAACTACTTGTTTTAGATGAGGTAACCAACAATGTAGATCTGGAAACACGCGATCATATCATCGGAGTATTACGTGAATTTCCAGGTGCGATACTGGTTATTTCTCACGATCATGATTTTTTAGAATCCATTCACATTGAAACCAGGTATCACATTCATCAAGGGAAGATACATCATTTCAATGGGGAACAAGCAGAGGGTGTTCATCATGACTAGTCGTTTGCCTAACCACATAAGCTCTTTTATGTGGCATTTTTTAAAACCGTATCGTCGCATGGTTTTTTTATTTATCCTGCTTGCTTTAATGGCTGGATTTTGGGGACCGTTTAATAGTTTATTGATTAAGTCCTTCATTAATACCTTAGTGGCAAAGACAAATACAGACCTCTCCGCTTTGTATTGGATCGCTGGATTATTGGTATTGAACTTTATTATCTTTGACAATATCACCTGGCGAACAATCGGGTACTTGAACTATAAATACGAAGCGGTGATTAAAAACCAAATTATTAGCCAAATGTTTGAGTATGTGTTGGGAAGTAGTACGCAATTTTTTCAGGATAACCTATCAGGGCGAATTGCCACACAAATTACGACTCTTGCTGATAATCTTGAGATTATTTTGCATCGCGTATCTGTCGATTTTCTACGTGGTGCTTCATTGTTGCTGGTTTCCTTTATTACAGCCTATTTTGTTAATGTCCTGTTCTTTTATATTTTATTCTTATGGTTCATTGCCTTTGCCTCATTTAGTATTTGGATGTCGGCGCGATTGGTTCAGTTATCGGATGACCATGCAAATTCTGAATCGCAGCTTTCTGGGCAATTAGTAGATAGCCTGGCGAATCAATCCAATATTCGTATTTTTTCACGTAAAGGCTTTGAAGTAGAGCGTATGAATACTTTTTTTCGCTCGGTACAACGGGCTTTCCAAAGAAAAGAGCTGTTTATTGTTTTGTTATGCTGCGCCCAAGGTGGAATGATTGCGGTAATGATGGGTTTGGCATCGATTACCTTAATTCACTTGTATGGCAAGGGACTGGTGAGCATTGGTGATTTTGCTTTGATTCTTGGGCTTTCCATGGAATTGGGGCATATGATGTGGTACACCATGTACCAAGTGGACCAATTTAACCAAGCCTTAGGCAAGGCAAGACAAAGTTTAAATGCATTGGTCATCCCCCATGAGATACAGGATAAAAAAAATGCATCCCAATTAATTGTTACGCAAGGGCAAATTGAATTTTCAAAGGTAAAATTTCATTACCAAGGTGGTTACTCCTTGTTCCAGAATAAGTCGGTAACCATTGAAGCAGGTCAAAAAGTGGGGTTAGTGGGCTATTCAGGCAGCGGCAAGTCCACTTTTGTTAATTTGATTTTGCGACTTTATGAGGTAGTGGATGGACAAATTCTAATCGATGATCAAAACCTATCTGAAGTGACTCAAGAGAGTTTAAGACAAGCCATTGCTATGATTCCTCAAGACCCTACACTTTTTCATCGAAGCTTAATGGATAATATTCGTTATGGTAGGACAAAAGCCTCGGATGAGGAAGTCATTTTAGCCTCCAAGAAGGCTCATGCGCATGAGTTTATCAGTCTTTTGCCAGAAGGCTATGAGACATTGGTCGGTGAGCGTGGTGTGAAGCTTTCAGGCGGGCAACGCCAGCGTATTGCCATTGCTCGTGCGATTTTAAAAAATGCACCCATTTTAATGTTGGACGAAGCCACGTCCCAGCTGGACTCCATTACAGAATCCAACATTCAAGACAGTCTTTGGGAGTTGATGCAGGGAAAAACAACCCTGGTCGTTGCGCATCGCTTATCGACTCTGCTGCATATGGACCGAATTTTAGTATTTGATAAAGGCCATATTGTTGAAGATGGCACACATACTGAACTGTTGAATCTTGGTGGTTTGTATAAAACCCTGTGGGACGCGCAAGTAGGTGGATTCTTGCCTGATGAGCGAAAAGAAGAATCTGAAGAGTCAGTTAATAACGGGGTATTAGATGAGTAAATTACATACAGAATTTTCGGAAGTGAATCATTTGCTTAATGACTTACTGTCCGGCTTGCAATCAATTTTAAAGGAACATTTGCTGGGCGTTTACGTGTATGGTTCATTCGTCTGGGGTGATTTTGATGAAACAACCAGCGACATTGATGTTCTTGTGGCATTAAACCAAGAAATGACATCAGAAGAATTCGCGGCTTTAGATTATTTGCATACCAATCTGGTTCAGCATTTTCCAGATTGGTATGACCGAATTGAAGTAGCTTATGCATCGTATAGAATGTTACAACATTTTAAGACAGAGCAAGGTCAAATTGCTGTCATTAGCCCAGGAGAACCGTTTCACCTCAAACAGGCGGGAACTGACTGGCTTATTAATTATTATTTATTGCAAACAAATAGCCTCATTCTATATGGTCCATCAGCAAAGTCGATTGTTGCTCCTGTATCAAGCAGTGAGTTTATAGAGCATGTCAAAAAGCAGAGCATTGAATGGCAAGATTGGGTTATTCATACCAGAAATTCTTTAGGGTACCAATATTATGCTGTATTAACACTGTGCAGGGCTTTGTACGTGCTCCACCATCAGGAACAAGGCTCTAAGTTAAAAGCTGGAGTGTGGGCTAAAAATCAATTCCCAAAATGGCGAGCTTTAATTCAACGAGCATTAACTAAAGCGGAACTAGATCATGCAAGCGATATCTTGACCGAAGAAACCTATCAAGAAGTCACCGCATTTGTGGATGAAATGGTTCAGCATATTCAAGAGAGAGAATAGATGATGGAAGTCAACCAACAACAACGGCTTATCGAAGTAGTTTCTTATGATGCTAATTGGCCTATGCAATTTGAACAGGAAGCAGAGCGAATTAAAAAAGCATTAGGTAGTAATTGCATTGAAATTCATCATATCGGTTCCACTTCAGTACCTGGTTTGGCTGCAAAACCAATCATCGATATGATTCCAGTTGTTTTGGAACTAAGCAAAGTAGATAGTGCCAATGCTGCCATGAAAGCCCTGGGCTATGAAGCAAAAGGAGAATACGGAATTCCATTTCGCCGCTATTTTCAAAAGGGAGATAACCAAAGAACTCATCATGCTCATATTTTTGAGTTTGGAAACCCAGAAATCGAGCGCCATTTAAAATTTAGGGACTGGATGAGAGCAAATCCAGAAGATAGAGTAGCCTATGCTCGTTTAAAACAAGAGTTAGCACATCAACATCCCTATGACATTACTGCCTATTGCGTGGGTAAAGAGGATTTTATCGCAGCTATTGATAGAAAAGCAGGATTTAATGGATTAAGAGTGGTTAAGGCATTAACACCTCGTGAATGGGATAAAGTACGCCATTTTAGACAATTCTATTTTTTTGATAAGGCAGGGCTTTCTGATCCATATACTTGGACTTTTGAGCATGAAGCTCATGTTCATTTTGTTTTATCTCAAGGAAGCGACATCATTGGTTATGCCCATCTGCAATTATGGCCTCACAAAAGAGCAGCTTTGCGCATCATTGTGATTGATGAGGAAAAAAGAAACCACCAATATGGTGGCCAATTCTTGGCGTTATGTGAAAAGTGGCTAAAAACACAAGGCTATCAAAGCTTGCACGTGGAGTCTTCACCGGATGCGCTAAGATTTTATAGAAATAATGATTACATCGACATGCCATTTGATGATCCAGATGGCTATGAAGGTGATGCGAGAGATACTGCAGTAGGGAAAATACTATGATTCAAATCGAAAAAATAACGGGAGATTTAGCTCAATCCTTATGTCGAACCATTACAAAGGATTTGCCAGAATACTTTGGTTTGCCAGAAGCGAACGAGCACTACGCAATAGGTGTGACCACACGCACTAATTTTGCGGCAAAAGATGGGGATAATACGTTTGGCCTTGTTTCAATTGATTTTCCCTATCCTGATAATGCTAATATTTACTGGATGGCTGTAAAACGTGATTATCATCGTCAAGGTGTAGGAAAGCAATTAATCAAAACGGCTTGCCATTTTGCTGCAACACAAGGTGCTAAAACTATAACCGTTGAAACCCTAAGCCCCTCTGAATTGGAAGAGAATTACCTTAAAACCTACCGATTCTATCAGTCCGTTGGTTTTAACCCTCTTTTGGATTTAAAACCAGCAGGATATGAGTGGAATATGGTGTACATGATGAAACAGCTTGAAGCTTTAGCAGAAAACCAATCGTCAATTGCCATTAAGCCACTAGAATTATGCGATATCCCCGTTTTGGTCGATGCGTTTCAAAAAGCAAATTGGCAAAAACCTTACGTTTTGTTTGAAGGGTACTATCAAGAACAAGAACAGTCTGAGCGAGTCGTTTGGGTGGCCTATGTTCAAGACCAAATCGCGGGCTATGTTACTCTAAAATGGACCTCACACTATAAACCTTTTTCTCATAAAGGAATCCCAGAAATTATGGACTTAAATGTATTGCCTGCTTTCCGCAAGCGTGGAATAGGCAGTGCTTTGCTCACTATTGCTGAAGAAAATGCAGCCAGTCAGTGTGATGTTGTAGGAATTGGTGTTGGATTATATGGTGGTCCTGATGGCGGATATGGACAAGCTCAACGACTTTATGCTAACCGAGGTTATATTCCTGATGGTTTAGGGGTAACTTATCATTATAAACCAACCATTCCTGGGGAAACATATCCCTTGGATGATGATTTAATTTTGTGGTTTACCAAAAAAGTAACCAAACATTTGCATGTAGAAAGAGATACTGTAACTAAAAAAACAACTGATAGCTGCGATGTATATGTACCAAACACAAAATATAAATTGGAGTTCAATGCCAAAGATTCATTTAAAATTATCGATCAAAAGTTGTTTGAGTTTAATAAATTGTGTGTCTCTGCAACACAACAACCGGAATTAATTGATATAAACGTTACGATTAAAAACGGTGATGAGGTAATAGCGGGTATTTGTTCGGAGGTTTATACATGGAATATCCTGTACATCAGTGTCTTTTTTGTTGAGGAAAAATATCGGAACCAAGGTTTGGGTACCCTTTTACTCAATAAAGTTGAGGAGAAAGCAAAAGAATTAGGAGTCAGTTTAATTCACCTCGATACCTTTGATTTTCAAGCAAAAGATTTTTATCTCAAACATGGTTATGAAGAGTTTGGGGTTCTGGATGACTGTCCAAAAGGTCATCAGCGTTATTATATGAAGAAGGTGCTATGAGTTTTATTAAAAAAGGAATATACCGTCATTATAAAGGCAATCTGTATGAAGTGATTGATATTGCCAGGCATTCGGAAAGCTTAGAAGATATGGTGGTTTACAGAGCGCTTTACGGCGATTTTGAACTATGGGTTCGACCTCTCAAAATGTTCCTTGAAAACATTGAGATAAATGGTGAGCTCCAAAAAAGATTTGAATTACATGAATAAATTAGAACAAGCAAATCGTTTTATCTTTACTGGCACCCCAGGCAGTGGAAAAACTTCTGTTATTTTGGCATTGAAAAGATTAGGGTATGTAGTGATTCCTGAGTCTGCAACAGATGTCATTGCAGAGGAACAGGCAAAGGGAATTATGCGTCCATGGGAAGAGACTGATTTTGTAGATAAGATTGTTTTAACACAAAAATTAAGGCAATTGAATGCTCAAGGTGCGTTGCAATTTTATGACCGATCGCCATTTTGTGCTTATGCATTGGGGCGTTATTCCGCTCATTGGCATAAAAATGATTTTACACCCTCACCTATCTTATTAGCTGAAGTTGACCACTGCCTAAAAGCTAGTATTTATCAACGCAAAGTATTCTTTTTTGAGAACTTGGGGTTTATTGAACCAACTTCAGCTCGCAAAATCAGTTATGAAGACGCCCTTATTTTTGAGCAAATTCACATAGATGTATATAAAGAGTTTGGTTTTGAAATCATGCTCATGCCTAAAAAAACGATTACAGAGCGCTGTGAATTTGTTCTTGAAACGTTAGGCATAAAAAAATAAATATCAATTTTATGAAAAAACCGCTTGACCCTATTGTTACTATATATCTTACCTTTGTTCTTAAGGAGGTAATACTATGACTCAATGGTTCGTAAAAGACTTAAGCAAATTAACTGGTGTTTCGGTGCAAACATTGCATCATTATGATCGCATTGGTTTACTTAAACCTTCATTACGACAGTCCAATGGGTATCGTATTTACTCCGAGAAGGATTTATTGAAATTACAACAGATTATTGCTTTAAAGTTTTTTGGTTTTGAGCTATCACAAATCAAAACCTTGCTCTCTGAAGAACGTCACGCGCTAAACCATTTTGAAGCCCAAGCTCAAGTGTTAGAACAAAAAGCATTGGCATGTACTTCCGGAGCTAAAACCTTAAGAAGCATTATAGACTCTGTTGATGTCAATCAATCCATTCCATGGGAAACCATTATACAACTGATTGAGGTATATAAAATGGCAGAGCATCTTGAACATGATTGGGTTAAGGAAATATTTACTCCTGATGAGCTCAAACAATACGTAGCATTTGAAAAGGAAATGAAAACAAATAACAAGGCTGAGTTTGAAAAACAATGGCATCAACTTTTAGATGAATTGAAACAAAGTATGAAACACGATCCTGATTCCACTATAGGTATCCAAACAGGGAAAAACTACATGGAATGGGTTAATAGCGTATACGGTAAAAAATATGCCCATCTGAGAACCAAAAAATGGGAAAAAGGATTTGGAGAAGGAAAAGGTCTTGATGAAATTGGTTTAACACCAGAGATTATGACATGGTTAGAGAAGGCTTTAGACGCTTATTGGAAGCATAGGCTTTATGGTATTCTTGAACAAGTAGGCAAAACGCCAGACTCCAACATATTAACGCTTTGGAATAAGGCATTAGATGATATGTATGGCGAAGAAACTTCACGAAAATATGCTGTTTGTGATATTGCTTTGAAGGATGAAAAGGTCAGTCCAGAAGCAAAGACTTGGCTCAAAAGTATCGTAGATGCTTACAACATGTAAAAAAATAGCTATAAATTTTGGATCGGTCTTGTTTTTACCGATCCAATCTCAACGGAATCCATTTTAGGTTCTTCTTTCCGTCTAGAAAACGGCTAATCTAAACATCCGACAATGTTAAAAATTTGTAAAAAAATACTGATTGAGAATAAATTTTACGGCATAGGGTATAATTAACTTACTTGTTTTTATTATGATCAATTGTATGTCTTATGCAAAAATGGCGGAATTACTTTTGCTGGATGTCATGTCTAAAGCACAAATTCCAGGAATTTCTATTGCCTTTATAAGCAGTGATGGAATCATATCTACTCAAGAAAAAGGGCTTACAGATGGTTGCGGCCTTTTTGCAATACCTGTTGATCCACTCAAATATCCCTTTCATAAGTTGGGATTAGGAACTAAAGATGCTGTAGTTCTATTTGACGACACACTTTATTATGTGAATCAAACAACACAAAGCGTTCATCAAATACAGTTAAATGAAAGTAATCAATCCTCATATCAAAAGTTACGAGAAAGTTGTACTGATACTTATAAATTGGCCAATTCTCAAGAATCTGAATTAATAACTACTCTAACAGGCCTTGCACCACCTACAAAAGTGCAACCAGAAACCGTTTTTGGAGCAGCCTCGCTAAGCAAACCCGTATTTGCCTATTTAGTACAAAAATTGATGCAGTCCAATGCGGCGAATCAAGCAAAGCGCGGGACAGGTAAATTTAATTTGGATAAATTCAACCTGAGTCAATTTGATTTAGATACTCCTCTTTTTCATATTCTACCATTAGAAGAATTTGAGATAGATGGAATGAAATTTGATATGTCTGACAAATCTGCTGTTGTCTGTGCTAAAGCACTCACTGCAAGGATGGTGTTATCACATACAACAGGCCTTGCTCATGGTGAAATGAAGTTTCAGTTCATTCCTAACCCTAAAGAAAAAGATTCTAAAGAAAAAATGCATGGATACTCAAATGTTGGTATCGTGTACTTACAACAAGTGATTGAAAAATTGACTGAAGCAAATCTAGAAACATTGGCCAAAAACCATGTATTTGATCGTTGTGACATGACTCATAGCACTTATGAGCCATTAAAGGCCTATCACTCGCTTTTGCATGCTGAAAAAGAACCCTTGTTTGATGAAATGAAACCTGGTCAGATTGTCATACTAAAAGAAGATGAGCAACTAACAGCATATTGGTTAGATAATGGAAAAATAGTCAATCGCTCCTTTCCGGAAAGAGTAGTTTCAAGCATTCTTGAACAGTTACCTGATAAAGGTAAACTTTCAAACAATCCGGAGCTGATTGGAGCTGTAGTCTCACAATATGGATGTAAAGAACCCAAACCATGTGCCGCCAATACACTAAGAACTACGGCATCAGATTATGCACAGTTTGTCAAACATCTAAGCCATGACAGCTCGATTGAAAATCCTTTTATTCCGCATGCCTTCATGACGCACGATAGAGGTTTGGCGGGAGCAATTGGAATTGCTAGAGACAAGATACGCGATTCCATTTTAAGCCATGTTGCATGGGGTTTAGGTTGGGGGTTACAAACCAATGAAAAAGAAGAGGTTGTTACCGCCTATCATTCGGGTGACATGAATGATTGCAGAGCGTGGGTTGCAATCAATTTAAAGGATAAGAGTGCCATGGTATTTTTCGCTAATTCACATAATGGACATATTCTTGCGGAACAAATTGTCCCTTCGACAATTCAAATAGAACTGGCTTCGAACTATTTTTTTCCAAAATGGGGTTTTGCTAGAACTATTGATGAGCTAGGGGGTAAAACTAATAATTGGGGCATCAATCCACTTCCAAGACCCAATCCATCTAAAGAACGGACAAGTTCTTTAAGTGAATTGCAAAAAAGAACTAGTATCCCAAGTATTGCCACAGCAATTATTTCTGACCGCGGAGTTGTTACTACAGAAGAGGTAGGTGTGACTAATGTCAGCAAACCTGAAGAAGTTACTAGTTCGACTGTTTTTGAAGCCGCTTCATTGAGTAAACCTGTATTTGCTTATATTGTATTGAAACTAGCGCAAAAAGATCTCATTGATTTAGACAAACCACTCCATGAATACGGCGATTTTGGTCCTCCACAGATGCGAACTGATAAAAATTATAAAAAATTAACTGCCCGTATGATCCTATCCCATCAAGCAGGCTTACCTAACGAATTTTCATCACCAGAATCTCTAAAGTATGTCTCTGAAGTAGGAAAACAATTTGATTATTCAGGAGTAGCTTATCAATTTCTAGGTGAAATTGTGGAACACATTACTGCAAAATCACTGGAAGCTTTAGCTCAAGAAGAGTTTGCTAAGATAGGTATGACTGATAGTAGTTTCATGCCACCAACGGGTTGCAGTCTTATTAAACTGCCAGATGAAGAGGAAGAACCAACTCCTGAACGCATTAAAAAATTATTAAAAGATACTTTAGATGTACATGGTCAATTAAGTATTATCCTACAAAAGGATAAATTATTTGTTGCTGAAAGGGCAGTAGACGGCAGCGTACAAATGACTGAAAAAAATTCCAACCAACTTGAAGAAAAAAGCCTACAAGAAATCAAAGCTCGCTTTGCTCAAATACCACCATTTTTTTGGTCAAAGCCAATACCTGTTGAAGCAAGGGAGTTACCCCTTGTGACTACAATTATTGGTCATCCTCCAGAACATGCTGCAACAATAGCAATTGGCCATGATCAAGATGGCTCAGTAAATCGTAAGCAAAAATTTTATATGGTTCACCCGGCAGGATCCTTGTATACAACGACTTCTGACTATGCAAAATTTCTAAAAGCCTGTATTAACGATCCCTATATTAGATGGGAAATGTTTAAACCGGTTGTTTCATCGTTGAAAGATAAAGATACTAAAGCAATGAAGCAAGGAGTCTCTACTGATACTTTAGATCAAATCTCTTGGGGTCTAGGAATTGGGATTCAGAAAAATACCGATGGAACCCGTATCGCTTTTCATTGGGGTGATAATGGAACTGGACGCAATTTAGCAGCGATCAACCTTACTACTGATGAAGCAGTTGTTTGTCTCACTAATAGCGAGAATGGACCCGCTGTTTTTCGAGAAATTGCAGAGCCTATCGTTGGTGATCTAAGTGCTATTGGGCAATGGTTATCAATACGAGAAGAATTGCCTCTTGATATGCGTTTAAAAGAAAATCCCACCCAAGAAATGAACCCACGTTTACAAGAGCAGACACAAATTAAAACGACAGGCGTTGCTACTAAAGGGCAACAAGAGGTAGAGCAAAAGCATTTTGACTTAGGGCTGTTCTAAGCACCGCAGCGTTTTGTACAAACCACCACAATTCAATAGTTCAGCATACGTTTAATTTGTCGATCATTAAGTAGGAGCTCTGGGGTTTGCACCCAGAGCCCCTATAAGATGTCTTAACTAAATAAAACTTCAACAAATTTATTTTCTTTCAAAACTATTTCAAGGCTACTATTTTTATAGTAGTATCTACTAAAAATATAGTAGATTATGTTTTACTTAGTTTCTGGAGAAAAAATGTCAATAAAAAGAGGGGAAAACACTTTTGCTCATGATCGCCTCCTTACAGAGGTAGAGCTTGAATTAATGAATATTATTTGGAGCCTTAATAAAGTAACCATTAAAGATATTGTTTCACATTTGCCCAAAGAAAGACCTTTAGCTTATACCACTGTGGCAACTGTAGTAAAAGTACTTGAACAAAAAGGATTTTTGGGATGCCAAAAAAATACTTATGCCCATGTTTTTCTCCCAATTGTTACCAAGGCTGAGTACGAAAGCACGTGCATTGAGCATATGGTCACTAATGTTTTTGATGGTGAACCTGTAGCACTGGTGCAAAGACTCTTGATGGCCAAAAAGCTACAACATGATGACATTCAAGCAATTGAGGAAGCACTAAAACAATTAGTAACCTCTGAACAAAAAATAGAGGCATGATTATGTTATTCCTGGAAATTTTATTGAGCATTCATTGCTTGCTTTTAGTCAGTTCATGGTTTATTGGCGGTCGTTGGCTCTCAAATCAGCCATCATTTAAACTCAAATTGGCTCGCTTTTTATTAATTAGCTGTGTGATTTCTCCATTAATGGTTCATTGTATTAAAACCAATCAAAAATTGGAGCGGCATCACTATGCATCCATTGATGCTTTGCAAGAGTATGTGAATCAACCTATTTTAAAGTCTAAACACTCCCAAGAGACTCCTGAATCAGCAACCTCTTTTTCAATAAGCAATACGAGTTATTTTCATATTTTTTATATCGTATTTTGTTTGCTCGTCTTATTTCGCAGTTATAAAGTATTGTTGAGTTTGGGCAGTTTAAGAGCACTATTAGCTGAAGCAATTCCATATCGAACTTCCGGTAAATTGGTCATTAAAGTTTCTCGACGTTGTCATATTCCTTTCTCCGTCGTTTTATTTAACAAAGCTTATATCGTATTACCCGTATCCCTATTTTCTTCCTCCAAAAATGTGAAGATTGCCATTGCTCATGAGGGCCAACATCATCGTAATGGTGATTGTCTATGGGCCTATTTTATTGAAGCCCTGCGCATTCTTTTCTGGGGTAATCCAGGTGTTATTCGATGGGGTCGTATTTTAAGCGAATTACAAGAATGTTCATGTGATGAAGTATTGGTTGGCCAGCCAAAAATTTCGGCACATGACTATGGCAGCTGTCTGTTTCATGTAGTGCAGACAGTGTCTCAATGTTCTCTGTCATCAGACCTAGAAATTGCATGCACGGTAGGTATGGCCTTGGGCAAAGACAATGAAGACTGTACTTTTATCATCAGGAGAATTTCAATGTTATCAGCTTATCCACTTAAACCATCTAAATCATTATGGTTAGCAGTTGGATTTATGGGGGTTTCTATTTTGGCACCAATCTGTGTCGCCTATTCAGCAGTCGGTTCATTGACCGGTTCTAAGGCACAAGAAATCGATACCTCTCATTTAGATCCTAAAATGCAACAAATTGCCGCGCAAGAAATTAAAATGGCGGTAAAAAACTATCATGCAAAATCGGGGGTTATTGCAATCGTCAATGCACAAACTGGTAATCTCATTGCCTTTGCTGAGTCCGGTAATGATGAAAATCAGAATAGCTGGAAATCACGTGTTTTTTCACCTGGCTCTACGATAAAACCGTTTATTGCGGCGGCAGCAATTGATGCTGGGAATAGTTCTGAAACCAAAAAATATGATTGTCGCTCACCTTACTCCGTAGAAGGTAAAACATTTACAGATTACTATGTAAGTCAAGGCCCTACTTCATTGACCCAAGCGGTTGCAAGATCAAGTAATGTATGCATGATTAAAGTCGCCCAAGAAACTGGACTACCTGTAATTCGTAAAAAACTCACTGAATTTGGTTTTGATATTAATACTTGGTGGCAAGCAAATCAAAGTGATGACTTGCAACTTGCAATGGTTTCTCTTGGGGAGAATATACCGGTCACAATTGATTCATTAACAAAATCCTACGCCATTCTTGCAAACTTTGGACGTCCATTCAAAGGAGAAGAGGCTCCTATCATTTCAGCAGCAACAACCAATTCAATAAATCATATCCTCGAGAACGTTGTTATAAATGGCACAGGAAAACTTGCTGCGATTCCTGGTGTTCATGTCGCGGGTAAAACAGGAACTGTTACAGAAAATATTAATGTTGCAGAAGGCGAGCATATTGCCTTGTTTGCAGGTTTTGTACCGGTTGATGCGCCACGTTATGCCATGGTGGTTGTAATAGAAGACGGTCATTCAAGAAAAAATGGTAAGACTTTAACCTCCGGTGGAGAATTGGCTGCTCCAGTATTTCGTAAGGTTGCTCTAAATAGCCTAAGTAATACCACGCTATAAATCACCTGTGGGTACAGCAGTGTAGCTCGTACCCATATCGATATAAATTCACATGATGTTGGAGTTGTTATGAAGAAACTAAGCGTACTTCTATGGTTGACACTATTTTATTGCGGAACTATTTGGGCCCAAAGTACTTGCTTTTTGGTACAGGAAAATCAAACTGTGCTAAAGCACGAGGGTAAAGATTGCAATAAGCGTTTTGCGCCAGAATCAACCTTTAAAATTGCTTTGAGTCTTATGGGTTTTGATTCAGGAATATTAAAAGACACACTCAATCCGGAATGGCCGTACAAAAAAGAATATGAACTTTATCTTAATGTTTGGAAATATCCTCATAATCCACGTACCTGGATAAGAGATTCCTGTGTTTGGTATTCACAAGTTCTAACACAACAATTAGGTATGACTCGATTTAAGAATTATGTTGATGCATTTCACTATGGCAATCAGGATATTTCCGGCGACAAAGGTCAGAATAATGGATTAACCCATTCCTGGCTATCAAGCTCGCTTGCCATCTCACCAAGTGAGCAAATTCAGTTTCTGCAAAAAATAGTCAATAAAAAACTATCCGTGAATCCCAAAGCTTTCACTATGACTAAAGACATTCTATATATTCAAGAATTAGCGGGTGGTTGGAAACTGTATGGAAAAACAGGGAATGGTCGACAGTTAACAAAAGACAAAAGCCAAAAACTATCACTACAACACGGATGGTTCATCGGCTGGATTGAGAAAGATGGTCGTGTGATTACCTTTACGAAACACATTGCAGATAGTAAAAAACATGTAACCTTCGCCAGTTTCAGAGCGAAAAATGAGACCCTGAATCAATTATTTTACTTAATTAATGAATTGGAAAAATAATACATGAAATCCAACATTTCTTTATTAATAGCACAAGCTCTATTCCTATTTTGCTATCAAGCTTTTGGTTACGCCAGTGAAATAGCAATTACTTTTGATGATTTACCTGCTTCAATCGAAGAATCTATAGAGGAACAAGCTCAAATAAATCAGCAAATAGTAAATGCGCTTATCAAATATAGAGTACCTGCAATTGGATTTGTGAATGAAGGGAAACTCTACCGCACTAATGAAACTCAAGAAAAAATAAATCTCCTAAAATTATGGGTGGATAACGGATTTGATTTGGGAAATCATACTTATTCGCATCTGTCCTTAAGTAGCATCACAACCAAGCAATTTAAAGCCGAAGTGACTAATGGCTCTAAAATATCCAAACAATTAATGCAAAGTGCAGGTAGAGAGTACCGTTACTTTAGGCACCCCTACCTTGATACAGGTGAAACATTCAAGATTCGCTCTCAATTTGAGTCGTTTTTAAAACATGAAGGATACCTAGTTGCTCCAGTTACTATAGACACTGACGATTGGAAATTTAACCAACAATTACATGAGTTTCCTCAAAATAAAGACAAAATCATTCAAAGTTACTTGAAACATACACGTGCTAAATTTGCCTTTTATGAAAGCGCATCTAAACAAATGTTTGGTAGAAATATTAATCAGATTTGGCTACTTCATGCCAATCTTGTTAATTCATTAGCCATTGAATCACTCTTAACTATAGCCCAAGAATACGGTTATCATTTTATCAGCCTAGATGATGCACTACAGGATAAAGCCTATCTATCCGCTGATTCTTACTATGCCCATTTTGGGGTTTCTTGGCTTTATAGATGGGATTTTACCCGCGGGAAAGTGGTTGATTGGTCTCAGGATCCAGAGCCTGATAACAATCCATTTATCTCAACTAAGACCATTAAATTTTATGATAAAGATCGCAAACGACTTATTCCAGTTAAAATTTATGTGAGTAATGAATCACAGGGGAAAGCAAATGCTGGTATTATTAAACTACCCGTTGCCATCATTAATCATGGATACACTGTACGCGATACTGAATATTCATTCTTAGCCAATGCACTTGCTGCAAACGGTTATTTTGTTGTAAGCATCCAGCATGATCTAAAATCAGATCCCCCATTAGCTCAAACTGGCAATTTATTTGAGCGACGCAAACCCTTATGGGAACGAGGAAGTACCAATATACTTTACGTAATCAAAGAGCTTAGCCGGATCAACCCCAGTTTAAACTTGTCTAAAGTGACATTAATTGGTCATTCGAATGGTGGTGATATTGCCATGTTGTTTGCAAGAAACCATCCTCAATTTGTGAAAAAAATTATATCATTGGATAGCTTGCGCATGCCTTTTCCACGTACCGGGCTAACACCTATTTTATCGCTGCGTGGAAATGATACTAAGGCAGATGAAGGCGTACTGCCTTCTCAAGAGTCGTTAAAACAATTAGCCATAACAATTATTCCACTACCTGAAGCCAAACATATTGATTTATGTGACCGTGGGCCTGAGGTAATTCAGAAACAAATGAATGCTCTTATTTTAAAGTCTTTGCGAGGCTAGTTTATGAAAAAAATGTTCACCTTGTTCATTTTAATATCTTCCTTAAGCCTTATGGCAGCAGCCAGCATATCGACGAAGATACAAAGTAATCCGCTAGAGGAAAAATACACGAATACATTTAGCTTACATCATACGTTAACCAAAGAGTTTCCTTCAAAGATCAATGGAATCAAATATAACTTATATATTAGTCTCCCCAAAGAATATGATTCTAACAAAAAAGACTATCCAACTATTTACTTATTAGATGCTGATTACAGCTTTGCATTAGCCAAACAAATTAGTGAGCATTTATCTGACCGAAATAGAATCAACGACTCCATTATTGTTGGGATAGCTTATGCAAATCCTAATGAGTATAAGAAAAATAGAACCAGAGATTACACACCAAGTTATGTTGGATCAGGAGGATATGGAGCTGAATATCAAAAATACTCGGGTGGTGCCGAATCATTTTATCGATTTATTCATTCAGAACTTATTCCATATCTTCACCAGACATATAGAGTTAATAAAACCGCTACTTTTGTCGGTCATTCTTACGGTGGATTATTTGGGGTATATTTATTAGTCCACCATCCTGGAATATTTAATCGTTACATTATCGTTAGCCCCTCTCTCTGGTATGATAATCATTTGGTGCTAAAAGCAGCTCAAAAAAAGCAAAATTTTAATCTTGAAGAAAATACTCGTGTTTGCTTTATTATCGGCGACCAAGAAAATAAAGGCGATTACCAAATGATAGATGATTTAAAGTTATTGAATGAAACCATCATGAGCAAGCCTCACAGGAATTTAAGCACTGCTTTTAATGTTCTAAATAATATGGATCATGATACTGTTTTTCCAGGAGCTTTAAGTTTAGGACTTCTAGAGTCTTCATCTGACTTCAAAAAGAATCGACTCTGAACTCAATCAATAAGTCTGTATACAAAGGATAAACGATTATGCTTGCTAAGTGTTCTGTTTTTATTGCTACAAGTCTTAATGGTTTTATTGCAAGAGATGATGGTTCTATTGATTGGCTAACCAAAGCAAATGAGCTTGTGCCATCTGGTGAGGATGGTGGTTATAAAGAGTTCATATCTACGGTCGATGGACTCATTATGGGTAGGCATTCTTTTGAGAAAGTATTATCATTTAATCCTTGGCCTTATGGTGAGCTTCCAGTTGTAGTGATGAGCAGCAAACCCATAAAAATTCCTGTTCATTTAAAACATGTTTCAACCTCCTCCGAAACACCTATTGAGCTCGTGAAGCGCTTAACTGATGAAGGGTTTAAACATCTTTATATTGATGGCGGTATAACTGTCCAGAATTTTATAGCCGCGCATTTAATACATGAATTAACAATAACCATTGCACCAGTGTTGCTCGGCTCTGGGCGTTCGTTATTTGGACCTTTGGCACAAGACATCGAACTGGAGCATATTGAAACTAAATGTATTGGCGGTGGCTTTGTTCAATTGAAATATCGAACTAATCCCTCAATCAAGAAAAGAAATAAAAACAACGTCTACCTTATTTATGATGAAATTTCTGAGTGGTTTGATAGTCACCGCAATAAAGAGCTCAAAATGGAGCAATTTTATTTGGAACTACTACAAAATCAGATTCCATCCAAAGGAACTATTTTAGATGTTGGCTGTGGCACGGGCGAACCCATAGCCCAATTTTTAATGAAACAAGGGTATAAAGTAACAGGCATTGATGCAAGTAAAAAAATGATTGAGCAATGCAAAAAAAGATTCCCAAATGCAAAATGGCTACTTGCTGATATGAGGGCTTTAGATTTGCAAGAGAAATTCGATGCAGTCATTGCCTGGCATAGTTTCTTTCACTTACCTCATGACGATCAACGAAAAACATTAAAATCCCTTGCCTCTTTAGTGGAGCAAAATGGTTTATTAATATTTACTTCCGGACCGGAGTATGGAGAAGTTTGGGGTGATAATGGAGGATATGATTTATATCATGCCTCCCTTTCTTCCGAAGAATATACTCAAATCCTTCTAGAGTGCCATTTTAAAATCCTTGTACATAACGTTAGGGGCCCAGAGTGTGGAGAAGCAACGGTTTGGGTTGCTCAAAAAAATCGACTTTGTCCAGGATAAAATGGAAAGAAACTTATCAAAGCGTCTTCAAATCTCATGCTCAATAATAAAAGGACATCTATATTGTATTCCAGGCCACTAATTTTACATCATACAGACGCTACTGGTAAAATCAGAAACCAAAACTTCATCTTCTAACACAATGACTATTGAACAGAATGAATTAGAGATCAAAAATAATGTCCACCAAAATGTCGGATGGGGACAACCTATTCCACTTTCTCCAATCTTAGCCCCTGACTGTCCTTATCCAGTTGAGGCACTTCCCCCAATTGTAAGAAAAGCCGTAATCGACTATCAACAATATGGACAGCAACCCCTGCCTTTGATTGCATGCAGCGCCTTGGCTAATATGTCACTATCATGCCAATCACTTGCTAATGTGGCGCGAGACAACTATTTAATTAGTCCAGTATCACTTTATTTTTTAATTGCCAGCGGCTCTGGCACCCGAAAAACTGCTGCAGATAATGTTTTTTCGAAAGCAGCGCGTCACTGGGAGACATTGATTCGTAAAAGGCGCGAGCCTGAAGTGTTATCAGCACTAACGCAACATCAAGTATGGCAAATGGAAAAAGATAGTTTATTCTCTCAAATCAAACGTGCAACTTATACGGGGGAAGATTCTGATTATGCCAAAGAAATGCTTGATGAATTAATTCATCAAGAGCCGGAAATTCCTTTGCAACCCACTCTTTATTTTGAAGATGCGACCCAAGAGGCACTGGCCATTCATTTGGCTCAAGGTTGGCCTTCCGCTTCCCTTTGGTCTGATGAGGCAGGCATCATCTTAGGTAGCCATAGCATGCAAGGTAATCCGACTCGTTTTGTAGCTTTGCTTAATCGTTTGTGGGACGGTAAGACATTCACCGCGCATCGTAAAACAACGCAAGGATTTACCATTGAAAATCGGCGCTTAACACTTAACTTGATGATGCAACCGCTTATCTTACAACAACTTACCAAGCAAGCTTCGGGTATCAGTCGACAAAGCGGTTTTTTAGCTCGTTGTCTCATGGCTTATCCTGCCAATAGTATGGGAAATCGATTTTACCAAGAACCGCCTGCTTCTTTGCATTCTCTAACCTATTATGACCAACGCGTCACTGCCTGCTTAAATCAGTCAGAACAATTAAGCCATCAAGGTTGTATTCAACTTCCATTGTTGAAAATGAGTATGGCCGCAAAACAACAATGGATTTTATTTTTTAATGCGGTAGAAGCAGGGTTAAAACCTCAAGGCCAGTGGGTCGATATCGTTGATTTCGCATCAAAAGCGGCTGAAAATACAGCGCGGCTTGCAGCACTTTTTCATCTCTTTGAAGGACGCGATGGGGATATTAGTGTAGAGCATACCGAAAATGCTATTGAAATAATTAATTGGCATTTGCAAGAAGCACGGCGAATTATGCCTACCGAAACCGTTTCTTTGCAGTTTTCCGATGCCCTAAAACTTATGGGCTGGTTTATTGAAAAGAATATTAGTTCAACAACGTTACGAACCATTCAACAATTAAGTCCGTTGCGAGATAAAATAAAACGCGACCATGCAGTTGAATTATTAGTGGAACACAATCAAATACGCATTGTAAAATCAGGTTCAAAAACGATGGTGGAAGTGAACCCTCGTGCATTCAAAGTATAAGTTCAACTTGATACATTAACCATAGTACACCAATTAACAGGAGAAATTTGTGCCCTTTGACATGCTAAAAGAATGGTTGAACAAGGAAAAAGAACGAGGGATTGAGGATCCTTTCTGTGCTGTTTTAAGCACTTGTAGCAGCTTAGGTGATCCTCATAGTCGAGTGGTGGCCATTCGCGAAATTGAAACCGAGAGTCTATTATTTTTTACTCAACAAAAAACACGCAAGGTTGCTGAATTATTAAATAACCCTAAATCCTGTTTAAATTTTTTATTTGCAATGCAGAGCCGACAAGTTATTTTAGAAGGAACAGCAATACCCATTTCCCAAGAAGAAAATGAAGCTTTTTGGAGAACTCTTCCTCGTGAACGCCAATTAAGATTTTCTGCTTATGCCCCTACTTCAGGTCTTGTCATTAAAGATTTAGGCCAATTGGAAACAAGGAAAAAAGAATTGAGTGATCAATTTGCAAGCCTTTCTATCCCTATGAGTGAGGATTATTTTGGCTTCCGCTTCATCCCAAAAACATGGATTTTTTACACAGTCGGCTCCATTTCTTTTTCTGAGGTAATTCGTTATACGAAGATAAGCAACTCTTGGAAAACAGAATTAATTTCCCCATAGGTGATATCATGTACATGCTTTGTTTTTGTGTTCCAGAAACACATTTAGAAATTGTTAAAAATGCTATTTTTGATACAGGGGCAGGAAGTGTGGATCATTATCAGCATTGTGCGTGGCAAACATTAGGCGAGGGGCAGTTTATGCCATTACCTGGCAGCCATGCTTTTATTGGAACAATCAATCAACTTGAGAGAGTGCCTGAATATAAAGTAGAAATTATCTGTACTGAAGAGCAAATCAAAGCTGCTGTTGCAGCCTTAAAGAAAGCTCATCCCTATGAATCACCCTCTTATCAAGCGTTTCGGGTTGAGATGATATAAACAATGATGAACGATTACTTACTAAAAAACTTCTATTTCTCTTTAGGTCTTTTTACAATTCGCTAGACTAGCCCCAAACCTGAGGTTTAACTATTGTTAAGAAATTTCCAACAGTAAACTTGAAAATGCTTTGCAATTGAAAAACCAAGGTTTTGATAGATACGAAGCGCGCTATTATTTTGTGTCGCAACAGTCCGATAACAGTTTTGGTAGTTTTTATCTGAAAAATAATTTAAGCTATAGGGAAGTAAGATCTTTCCAATACCCTGTCCTCTATAATGAGGTGAAACACCAAGTGTTCTGACTTCGCCACACCTACTACGTACATGATCGGTTAAAGTTGGGGTACGGCCCCGATCCTGGTAAAAAGTTATCAAATCTCAGTTTAATTAACCATGTCAGTATTAATATTAATAAAAATATTTTTTTCTCTCATCGGCGGTGGTAAGAATCTGCATTTTTCCATCACTTGCTTATAGTTTTTTCCTCATTAAATAATTAATAAACTTTACGCCGTTTATAGAGACAGTTTGTTCTTTTTCAGTGACATATCCTTTGAATTCCAAGAATTTCTTTGCCGTGATGCTCACATCCGCATATAGCTCTTTCATCCCTAACTCAATAGCTTTTTGTTCTAATGCTTTGAGAAGAGCAAGACCAACACCTCTTGCTTGATAATCTTTATTAACATATCCACGGTCAATATGTCCATTTTTCTCTAAATCAGCAAAGCCAACAATCACGTTTGTTTGTTCTTCTACAGCCACAAGAGTATAATTTCTTTCTAAAGACTCTCTCCATTTTTCCAAATCAGCTTCCTTCGGAGCCCATGTATTTAGCTGCACTTCATCATAATCTTTAGAGTTAATAGAATGAACTGCATCATGAAATAGTTTATAAATTTCTACTTCATCTCCAACAATAAAATTCCTAATTCTAAACGCCATTTTTGAATAACTCCCCATAACTACTAGTAATTACATCAATTTTTGTCATTTTTTAAAAATACATATTTATTATTGTAATGACATTTTGTTACTTCTTTTATGAAACATTAATTCAGTAACAAAAACGAGGGTTTATCTCCTTCGCATTTGATTCTCTCAGTAATTTTTTGAATTATATGTTCCATTTTTTCTGGAGAAATTACATGCGATAGAAGCCGTTTTTGCTGTGTTAATTCCATTAAATTATACCTTAATTACATTGCGATTTTTATTCTTCATTTCCCCACCTTTTAGCAGGAAGGAATCCAATATTTTTACATTCCATAAGGTTCTATAAACTATCAACTCTTATTGGTAAATCTCAATTTCTTGTACTGCATAATGCTATTTATTTTTCATACGATAGAATTTGCACATAACACCATGGCCATACCCATCTTTGTAATATTCCATACCACACTTTTCCATAACACGTTGTGACGCAATATGACCTTCTGGTGCAAAAGCAATAATATATTCTGAGTCGATATTTGTACTAGCCCATTTCAATAGTGCTTCCAAGGCCTCTGAAGCATATCCTTTCCCCCAAAATTTTTTATGCAACAGATAACCTACTTCTATTTCTCCGGTTTCAATTGGACCAAATCCACAACGTCCTATGAACTCTTTTAAAGAATTATCAAAAATAACAAAACAAGGAAGTCCTTTTTCTTTATAAAAACTAACGAATTCTTTTATTCTTTTCGCAGTTTGATCTGTGTCTTGGACTCCATCAGGAAAAAATTTCCTTACTTCTGGATCAGAATTAAGTTCAGCAACCTCTTTTAAATCATCTTCGTTAATTAAACGCAAAATCATTCGAGCTGTTTCAATCTTAGTTGACATGCTATTGACCATATAAATTTTAAGTTACATTCTGTTATCAGATAACTTTCATGTTCTATTAATGAATAGTATTTTCTTTTCTCAATACAATTATTAAGATGAATATATTTTTATTGTAACCTAAATAATTTATGTTTTTTCTCACTCATAATCCTGATATCAATAATTTTTCTTAGTTTATCAATGTCCCTTTTGATGGATACTCAATATTTAGCTGATCGCGCATCACCTCTGAGAGGTTTCCATATATCGCTACATTTGCTACATCTTATTGATGAAAGATCTATATTGCCTTGTAAGTTGCCTGTGTAAAAGGATTATATCACTATCCCTGCATCAAGATACCCCACAAATATGTAGCAATAACCATGCTACATAGACACTACTATTTGCTACATATTGCAACCAAAAATAAAATGCACGTGCTATTTCATTTTTTATCATTTTCCTTTTTTATATAAGAATATTTTAAATTAGGAACTCTTTACAAAAAATGGCGGCGTACAAAAATAAGCAACACCAGATAACTCAGACCACTCCTCATGACATCCTCTTTTGTATATTTCGGGATGTGTTTTTTCAGCATTTGAAATGTAGCATGGCGTAGCAATATAGTAGCAATTTTTTGCTACAAATAATTGATCGAATTTGTAACAGAAAAAATGCATTACTCTATGATTTCATAGATAATTTCATCTGGATGGTTTGAATGATTTGATGATCGTGTAGCAATGTAGCAGAATACCTGGAAATGACTGAATGAACCTTACTGAAATAATACTAATGGCAAATATAATCTCCTGCCCCGCTATCTAGGTTAGCCTTATTAAGGCGCAAGGATCTTTTAGATTTATTGATAACTTTTGATCGATAATTCTACTTAATATAAAATCAGCACAGGGTTTTACAAGCACATTAATATCATCCCAATATTCATCTTCCAAACCAATGCATATGTGTTTCGCTCTGTTCATCACGGGCTGATACATTTTAGGTAGACGATCAATCACCCAATCTGCTGCTATAGGTTTCGATCGAATCTCATTAGTTTCTAATGTACTCCAAATCCGTGCATAGGTTAGTAATACATTTCGAGTGTCCTGTTCAAGTTCCGCTGAAAGTCTATCAAGATCATGAAGCATCGCGTTTATAAAGTCGCTATATGGGACCGGGTCTAATAGTTGCTTAGGGCTTTCCCCCATCAATGTATGACTCTTCAATAAGACCTGCGTGATAATCAGCGCAAGATCCGGCATTGCACGATCAGACCATGGTTCAAAATTTCCCATTTCAAATGATGAGCGAAGCCATTCGCCATATTGGAAATCAAAAAGGGGTGGATAAATCCAAGGATTAATTGCGACCCTTTCCACAAGGGTCATTTCTATAGGTGGCTTCGTACTTTTCATGTAAATGCCTGATATTTGGAGTAGATGGTTAGTCAACTCCATCTTTTCTTTTGACGTTGTGGTACGATTTGTTACAACAAATAAATCAATGTCACTGTATTTTTGCAAACCACCTATAAGATAAGAACCATAAAGATAACTCCCAAAAGCTCTGCGCCTAAAATCTTTGTTAGTACCTCAAGACATTCATTGAGTTGTTGCTTTACATCACTGTTGTTTTCCATCATTAACACTCAGCCATTTTTTAAAATCCTTTAACAATGCTTCTGCTTGAGCAATACAAGTTATTACTGCACTCTCAGGAATAATATCGCCAGAATAATCTGCAATATTGCGTTGTTTACGCATAGCATCCAATATAATCACTGTTTTTTTATCAATACCTAAAGTCTGAGGCAATAACTGAATCATCGTTTGATGATGTCCTGGTTTAGAAGTCAAGGTTCGATATCCATGAGATTGAAGTGCTGCATTTGCTATTTGCATAATTGCTTTATAGGCAGCATCAAAGCGATTCTCCGCGCTAACCAAGTCAATTTTTGAATCCACAATATTACGTTCAGCAGCATGCAAAAGCCGATTTATGGTATCTGGGTGAGGTGGTATTTTTTCCAGGCTGATGCCAATTAAATTATCCAAGGTCATGTTCAGCTCCCATAATAAATAGCTTGGGATTATTTAAAACCTCCTGAATGAAAAGATCTTGTTTTTGTAAAGATGACTTCCATTGTTCCCTGGAATATATTTTGGGGTTAATTTCTCTCCCTAAACTCGCTTGGGCAGCATAAAGAGCTGCAACTGCTTCTGTAAAATCAACCTCACCAATAATAAGCACATCAATATCACTTCCAAGGTTTTCGGTTCCTTTGGCCACCGAGCCAAAAACAAAAGCTACTTCAATTTTTTCAGCTAATGGAGTTAAAAAATCAAACAACACATCCACCAAACCAGACGTTTTCTTTAAAATGCTTGAAAGCTCCGTATAAATAGGAAAATTTCGATTTGCTTGGTAATAAACTTGATTACCGCTCTGCTCGCGCAGAAGTACTTTGGATTTAGCAAGTTTGGATAGTTCTCGATGAAGTGTACCCGCTGTGGTATTCGTTAACCGCGCAATCTCTCGGACATGATAACGCTCATCAGGATGCAGCAATAAAAGTGCCAGCACACGCCGCCGATATTCAGAAAACAATATTGAAGTATCAAACATGATTTTTATGTTGAAGCCAACTAAGCTTCAATCATAGCCTAAAAAGCTACACCATTCAATCAGATAAATAAGAAAACCATAAAAAGAAATATCCGTTATAAATCAACTATCCACTGTATCAGTTTAACACGCAACCAATGACCTCAATGATCTTGTAGATATCGAAACTTAAGGGCTCAGTCTTGAGAAAGCATGAAATGGTATTTCCCAATTACGTAATTGTCTTATTGGAAATAAAATGGGGCCTTGAAATTAAAGTTCTTTTCAAAAATCAATAAACACCTACTTCTATTACCATGGCTTCATATTAAAAGGAGATGGGTTAAAAATTTCTTGTTCCCCATCCTCAGATGTATTATGTATCTCCTCATTAGCTTCTTGTTTGGAGAGTTGATTTTTATTAGACGGTCTTGGTTCTCTTGAAAGTGGACTTGCAGTAAGGCCTTGCTCTTTCGTTACCTCATCTCTTTCTTGTGCTTTCGGACTGGGTACGGGCACTAAATTATTTGCTAGCTGTTGAATAAATGCATCGTATAAAGCTAATGTGGGCATGGTAATGCGAAGAGAACATATGCTTCCCTCCTCATCTTGAAGGATTTGTATGCAATCATCAGAAAGATGATTTTCTTCTTTAAATTCATTGAATTCTTTTATAATCGCTTCCATGAATTTTTTTAATTCTTCTCTTTGTTCTTCAGTTAATTTACTAGGTTCACATTGTAATTTAATTGAAAGAGTCATTGATACGCGATCACTATCAACCAGCAATAATCCTTTGGCGATCAATTCCGCAATTATTTCTGGGTCAAAACCAGACTCTAAATCAAGTTCTTCTGAACCAAACACGCCTACCAATTCATCTTCAGACCCAACTGCTTTGCCAGGTTTAGTTAGGAATTTAACTTCACCAGGACTCGCTTTTTCCTCAGATGTCTTCTTATCAGAGGTGGCACTATCACCTCCGCTACCACCTGCGCCATGTCCGGAACAAAGGCGCTTAGGTGCGATTTCTTTAAAACAAGTCCCGCAGCGTACTTTTGCACCTTCCTCAGCAGCCTCTTTTTTTTCTGCTTCCTTTCTAAATTGTTGTAAAGCTAATGCTATAGAGGAGGTTTTGGGTTCATCTGCCGTTATGGATTCAAGGACAGGCTGATGTTGTTCTTTGTCTTTTTTCATGAGAATACTCCAGTGCAAGTTCATAATGGTTTCATCCGAATAAAGATTTACTTATCTGTTATTATACCGAGTTAAAAAAACCCAATTGTATATATAATGTACATTAATTGGGTTGCTCGTTTCTTCGACTTAAAACATCGAGTACATAATCCCAAATTTTACCTGCTACATTAATTCCTTTCCCATCAGATGGATTGAGATGTAATTCAATGTAAGGGAAGCTATTATTTTCAATAATTCCAAATTGTTGCTTATGCCATGGAAGAGAAATGTCCTGACAAATAAA
>NZ_FTNL01000019.1 GCF_900156395.1 Fluoribacter gormanii
GGATTCACCAAAAAATACAACGTGGATCGATTGGTATACTATGAAGCTTGTGGGAGTATCATTGTAGCCATTGAACGAGAAAAACAAATCAAGGGTTGGTCACGACAAAAGAAGCATGATTTGATTAATGCATTGAACCCAGAGTGAAATGATTTGTATCAATCGATTCTTTAAAAATTGCTCCACCTGACAGGAGATCCCTCACCCTCGCTGCGCTCGGGTTCGGGATGACGTGGGGAGTTACCAAGAAAGTACTAACTTGAGCATCAGCTGGTAATTCCGCGATCTGTTCTTTCCAAAGCAGTTTGATTTCTTATTTAACCCTTTTATTTTTATTAATATTTAATCTTAGGGAAGTGCTCCAGAGTTGGCGATTGCTATTGCATATTTTGGTTAGAGCCATTATTTTTAGATAAGTTTGTTAAAATAATTACGAAAAGGATATTTAATGATTATAAGTAACATGAAGCGTGGTTCATTCGACGTGCCAAAATTTCCAAGATTAAGCCTGCTGAGCCTACTCTGTGTTACTTCGGTTTCTATCGCAGGAACATCTGGAATTAAGGAATTATCCTCTGCAAACTGGTCTGGTTTTTACGTGGGTATAAACGGAGGTTATTCCTGGTCAAATGCCCGTACTCAAGTGGTACCTCTTCCTGAGCCAGCCGAACTCCCACCCGGGGATGGTACTATTAAACCTTCATCTATGTCGTTATCCATGTCAGGTGGAACAGTAGGAGGACAAGTAGGGTATAACTTGCAATTACGTGCTTATCCACAAGTGTATCTTGGTTTAGAAACCGATATGAACTGGAACTCATTAAAAGGCTCATCCACGGAAAATGCAGTGGGCAATGCGGTGGAGCATTTAGAAGTATTTAATAATGCACTCTCAACCCAACATAAATTGACATGGTTTGGCACCTTACGTGGACGCATCGGTTATTCACCAACTGCCCAGGTATTACTATATGGGACCGGTGGATTGGCCTATGGTTCAGTAAAAGAACAGGCGAATGTTAATTTTATTTCTGGTGGATATGGTGATGAGCAATATCCTTTTTCTAAAACTTTAACACGAGCCGGGTGGACTGCGGGTGGAGGGGCTGAATGGGTTCTCAAGCAAAATTGGTCAATGAAATTAGAGTACTTATATTATGATCTTGGCTCAACATCCGGGATTGCCGATCCAATTATTCCTAATCCTCCATTCCAGATTAAATATATATGGACTAATCCAGCGCAAGTTATTCGCTTCGGTCTTAATTATCATTTTTCATGATCTTAAATTTTGCAAGCCAAAGAACAGTTTGAGTAGCCACCGTGTGTAAGGAAAGTAGATTGAGTCAGTATATAACCCAATCCACGTTGCTTGCTTATTCTAAAACAGATACTGCAGACCGAGCGCGAGAGTATAGTTTTTATTGGATAAACCAGCGGCGTTACGTTCATAGCCGTTTTCGCCGGTGTCATTGTCGATGATTTCAGTATCGGCGCGTCCATTAGAATAATGATTGTAGGAAGCCTCAACAAAAACTTTCGCATTGGGTGTAAAAAAATAGCCGGAGTTTATCGTTGCAGCATAATATCTGAAGTTATCTCCATGTTCTTCGAACGTTATGTTGCGGGCATAATGCTCGTCATGATCTTGAGCTGTCACCCAATTACTAAATTTTAAAAGCGCATTAAACTCAAAATTATGGATAAAATATTTCCCAGCTAAACCCACATAAGGAGTTCTAAATTTTTGTTGATAGCCAATTCCAGCTTCAGAGCTAGGAAAACAACCGATATCGCTTCCATTGTTGTATTGATAACAGCCGCCAGTCGCTCGCCAACTAAAAGAATCCCATTGATAACCCGCAGCCAAGCCGAGTTGATAATTTTGTTTTTGCATCAGCCAAGCTCTTAAACTCAAATCAAACTCATTGGCATAATTAAGATGTGTATTTTCATGGTGTGACCAATGAGTCCAAGATTCTTGATTTGGATTGAACCAATCATAATCATCCATAGCAGCCTTATTTTTTGCTACAGTTGACCAACCTCGCCCATTAATTCCCAGCCAGGATAAGAGTTCATAATTTAATTCGCCGTTTATTATTGCCGCATCTTTTATGCGCCAATCGAGCTGGCTTAGCTTAGTATTTGTTCGGGGATAATAAACATATTCGTGAGCCTTGCCAGAGAGAATTCCTACGGAAGTACTTAATGACAAGCCATCCAAACTGTAATCAGCAGCATAGGTATCGAGTGAATAGGTAAGAGATAAGGAGCTAAGAGCCAACATAACTATTTTGTTTTTCATATTTTTTCCTAGTTAGGGCCGGCAATCCGTGCAGCAAAGTGACCATCAAAAAATCAATCGAAATTATTGTGGCTCACAATGACCTTGTCAAGAACAGCATTGAAAAACATTACTCATTAGTAACCGGTAACCCAATAACTTGAATATGAAATAAGGCATCGGCATAGCCATATAGTTACTGAATGGGCATGCTTGGGTGAAGTAATAATGAACCTATTTTTCATTTGAAAATAATAAGTTACTGTGGGAGGATATCCGACGAAGCAGGTCGGATCATATTATAAAGAGGGTTATATGCAAGAACGATTTTTTAAGGAAGCCAGCTCTGACTTTTCAATTTCACTCCCATCTCTGAGTGTGGAAGATTTACACCATTTACAGACGTTATGTGATCAAGATGTTGATATAAATACACTGCTTATTCAAAAAATGCCTAAAACAGATTTGCATGTTCACGCTGAGGCTGGCTTTTTGATTAATATTGAATTAGCTAAAATTATAGCAGAGCGTAATAATATCCCTTTTCCATATGACTTGGTCGATGAACAAACCCAACAATGGAAATTTACTGGTTCAGATGATCTGGATCAATTTATCAAAGACTTTCGACGTATTTCGAATCTTTTGAAAACACCACAAGATATCGAAGATATCACTTATGCATTTTATAAATATTGTTATGAGCATCATGTCATCTTCGCTTTGCCAGGAATATCCTGGATTCAATGTAAAGAACACATCACTTTTGTTGAGTTTAACCAAGCCTATAATCGCGGCATCGCGCGAGGCATCAAAGAATTTGGTGATGTCACCACATTAAGATTACGTTATTATCAAGAGCGGCACATCGATCCAAAAGATTTTCAGAGCATATGGGCTAATATTCAACAATATCCCAATCCGATGGTAACAACCCTAGGCCTTGCAGGCGCTGAGGATGGGTTCCCTCTAGAGCGTTTTTTTAATTTTTTTGATGAGCTCAATCATTATAGGCAGCAAGAAGGTAATCCTTGGTATTTTATCACCGCCCATATTGAGCCAGAGGCACAGGAACATACCATGGAAATTGCAAAAAAATATCTTGACCGATTTGCCCATGGAAGAAATGTTGCCAATTATCCCGAACTCGAAAAAAAACTTAAATTTGACGGTATGACACTTGAGCTATGCCCTTTAAGTGATGTTGCATTTTTCCCAAAAACGATACCCAATTTACAAGCCCATACTCAATTTCAAACTTTATTTAAAGATGAAATGATCTCTTTAAACTCTGACGACCCCGCATTTTGTGGTGCAATTGATGAGGTATATCAGGCTGTTTTTAAAGAACTCAACTGCGATATGGCCCTTTTATTTCGATGCACTTATAACGGTTTATTTGCAGTAGCACCCAGTAAATTAGAAGCAATGCATCTTTTCGCACCCGAAACTTATCAGGCCCACATGTTGCTCCTCAAACACAACATGTTGAAGCTAAAATTTTTTGAACTATATTTTCATTTATTACAAGAGATTAGAACAATAAATGATGAATACCGCGAACTAAAAAAGCATATTTTGCAAATTAGCTTACACACACCCTTAAGTGAATTAAATCGTCTCGCATCACATCTTTTAGAAATTGGAAAAGAAACAAGTATCACATCGTTAATAGATATTAAACAGGAACTTATCAGAACGACTAAAGTATTAGAAACAGACACGCTGCAAGCCATAGAAAAATTTGAACACAATTATCCTCTCTCACAAGAGCAAAGCATCAACTGTCTTGAACTATAATGCAAGACAGCCTCGTAATATAACAATCAACCCTGTGGTTAGGGCTTCTCTTTCACCCAGGCTACACTAATAGCTTGAATTCAATGTAGCCTGGGTGCAGTCCAAAAAACGAACATAATATTGCTTAAAAAAACTCCTCATTTAATTATTTCTTAATTTTATTCCAATATAATGGTGAGTTATTATTACTCATTTTGATTATTTTTTATCAAGACAACCATGAAAAGAAAATATCCATTGAACGAGCATGAACAGCACTATTACAAAGAAGTTGGCAAAAAAATTGTTTGCGTAGAAGATGAAGAAGAACAAAGAAAAATCGATAAATTTATGGAGCGACACTCCACCACTCCTCCAGGTACATCGCGTGAATCAGGTTATTCATCCTATATGTTTCATGGAAGCAACGTTGAAGTAAATACTTCCATGGTAAAAAAACAAAAGATGGGTAAAGATCACTTCCTCATCTCAAGAGCTTCCAAGGCCCCCACCCTACCTGTTTCTTGTTTGGCTTCAACAGAGCATGTAATCGCCATGCAGGATAAAGTTGCAAACTTCAAATCAGAATCCGAACCAAAATCAAAAGAGAATGTGATGTATCTCATCGAATTATCTTGTAATGCAAAAAGAGTGAATGTTCGAGATGAAAAAAAGGCGATTTTAAGTCTCATTCAACAATATGATAATACTTTAAATAAGGATAATGTCACGATTACCTATAACAAGGCAAAGGCTGTTTTTACAATTAGAACGAGTACACAAGTTGCAGATATTCAATTGCTTGTTCGCGCCTTAACGAGCGAAAAAAAATATAAAATCGTTGATTGTGCTTTTGAAGATATCGGTTTAAATCAAGGAATCTGTCTGGTTAAGAGGGATGCATCCAATCCAATTCATGCCTTGGTTAATATTGCAGATTCTGACTTTGAAAAGGGATTTCTTGAACGAGATGCCGGCACAACATCAGGACGCCATACAGCCGCTTATCAAGATTGTAATTGGACATTTAATTTCTTTACCAGTTTGGAAGATATGCGCAGGAAAACGGAATATCCTGCCAGTGCCCTTGCTATAAAAATTATTAATGCAATCTAATCTGTTCTTTGCAATCTTCTTCAATGACACCAGCTCGTTCCAAGCGGGATTGGCTATTTTTCTGTTCTGTGCAGTAGCAGGATTAACGAAATGGAACGAGCCGTGCAAAAAAATCGTTAAATTCTTACTGTACTCAACTTCCATCACCAACAATCTGTATAATTTATAAACAATTAAACAAATTTACTATCATGAAATGACTCACTCAAAAACCGATAAATACCAAATAACTGAACAAAATGTTGCGGAAAATATAAGAAAAATAGCCAAGATAGCGCAGGTGGGCGTGGCTACCGTGAACAGCAGTGACGCCCCCATAGTTCAGAACTTTGGAGATAACCAGAGTATGTGTTTTGGAGCTGCATCGCTTAGTAAACCCGTCTTTGCTTATCTTGTCTTAAAGCTTGTTGAAGCTGGAACACTAACTCTCGATATGAGAGGGCTTAATGATATTTTGTCCTTTAAAGACTTTTGCGATCAACATGGTTTTAAATGGAAAAATGATATCAATGAAGAAGATATAGCACGCATTAATGCCTTCACCCCCGCCATGATCCTCTCTCATAAAACCGGATTTGATTTAAATAACTGGAGCAATGAGGTGAATCATCAATTTGAACCAGGCCAAGAGTATTATAGATATTCAGGGCTACCCTTGTTTTACTTACAAAAAGTGATTGAAAAACTTCATGAGCCCCAACTCGTTTTAATGCCAGACAACACTGTGTCTCTCGAACAGAATAAGCTGTATGTATCAATTATTCCTCCAAATCTAAGATATACAATCATTGATAGTAACGGGCTAGATGTATCCGGCATCATGGACTTAAAAACACTAAACTGTGAATTACAGATACTTACTGACATCCATGAACTTTACCCATACCAATCCAAAATAATCGAAGAAATCGCAAGACGAGGACATACTGCAAATCTTGAAATACTTGCTAAGAACTATGTGTTCAAACCATTAAATATGAACCAGAGCAGCTTTGGGGGCACGCCATGTGCAGCGAATAGTTTAAGTACCACTGCCGAAGATTATGCACGGTTCGTGCAAGCCTGGATGTGTGATGAAAAATTACAATATGCCTTTAAACCTCAGATTCGCATGACTCAGGATCCATGGGCAAAAGAGACAGTATCTGATGCAAAAGCGTTGAACTATGTGGCCGAATGTTTAGGATTTCAACTCGAAATCGATGACCAAGGTAAACCTCTAACAGCGTTCAAAACCGGTGATATGGGACCATGGCGAGGCTGGGTTGCTATTAATTTAAGTGATAATTTAAATGAGAGAAGAGCAACGGTTTATTTTGCAAAAGGCCCAGAACCTGATGGAAATGGACATATTCTTGCTGAAACATTAATTAAACCTTACTTTAAGTTAGAACACGGACTTAAGTGGTTTAAAGAGAAATATGGTTTTGCTACGGGTTTAGAAGAGGACTGGGGCGCCTTGCAAAAAGAGCGATGTAATCGAGGGATGCTCTATCAAAAGCAATCGCCTAAGCTGCCAAAGCCAGGAGAGGAAATCGCTGAGTCTCTTGATAGTACTCAAAAAATGTTCCAGCAATTGAATATTCATCACCTATCACCCAGAGCTGAATTAAAGCCGAGTAAATCTCAGGAGCAAGAGCCAGGATCGAAGCAACCTCTTCACGAAACTGAAGGAATACTGGTGGAAGAAGCACAAGAAGATCATATATTTAATCCAACACCATTTCCTCGTTCTTATGATCCTTAAAAAATAAGCAATGCGCTCAATGAATCAGGATTGAGCGAACAAGAAGTTTAATCTGAGGATTCCTAAGCCCCCACAAGTATCAATTGAATCCGTCGTACTAGCCGTTGATCCCGCACCTTCCAAAGGCGATGCAGGCAATTATCTGGGAATATGGTTGCCCAAAGAAAATGGGGAACTGCCTAATCCTTTTAACAATAAAGATTTGACGAAACCCGTATCACCACTGTGTGGTATTCTGGGTTCATGAGATAGTGGTGGTCCTGCATGGACACCAACAAAGAATGTTTGGGCCATCGCTGGAGTCAATTCAAATGGCAGTGGTAATGCAACCTATGGGGACTTTTCCTGGTTTCCTCGCGTGAGCCGGGTAACGAAATGGATTAAAGGTATAATGCCAACAGCACGTTTTATAAACTAATACCGGCTCATTCAAAGTACAATAGAACATGTTCCAATCATCGATGCCAGGTTGTGCCAGTTCGAACCTTACCGCAATTACCGTTAACACAGCCTTTATTAACGCTCGTATGATGGCAAGTACCTCCATAACATGCTGTATAACTTTTATGATATCCCCACGCCGCAAAAGAGCTGGATACGAAACCGCTCATAATGAAGATCATTAAAATCTTTTGAATATTTTTTGCTAGCATTTGTCACTCCTTCAGTTATATTCCCAATTATGGTCATTAAAAGCACATCTATGGAGTTAGTATAGTTTAGATTGGCACATTTTGATGATTGATGAATCTGTTACAGAAGTCGTATGTGATATCATTGTTAAAATTCCACTCACATTTTGAAATTTATGCGACATTTTTTTCAAGAAGTGCGCCAACTACCTGGCAAAGAAAAGCTTAATGTACATGCTTTGCTGATAACAAAACTTTCCCTCTATAAAGCAGAGGAACCACAAGATAAGCTCTTTATCCGCTCAATAATCCCTGAGTTAAAAAGTTTATTTCATAATCATACACAATCGTTTATAACCCTGGCCTTCACTTTAAAACACCATTTAAAGCAACACCCGAATATCTCAGAACCACTTAAATTTTTTATTAATCATGTGATTGAAATAACAAAAGATTCTGATTTTAAAAATTACTTTAAAAAAACAAAAATCAGTGCTGAGGATCTTGAATGTCGAATAGCTCGTATTTTTGAATCCAACATCGCAACAATAATGTTGCAAAATCCCAGCAAAACAACATGGGCTTGTATCGATAAAGTAAGTAACCACATCATTCAATTCATAGAATCAAACTATAATGAAAAAATCTTCGACACTTTTCTTGAAAATATAGGTCCCGATCCAATAGAACCACAGAACCCCAAACTTGCTTTGGCTTTCGGACGCTACGCAAAGACTCCAAGCCTAAAGGAAATTATTGAAACGCTTAAAGAGCGACGGAATTTTGCCAGAATCATGTTAATTCATTTTATGTTTATGCGTGATGTTTATTGCCATTTTGAACGCCCCTTAAAATCTCAAAATCACATCAAAAGCTTTGGATATGAAGGAAGTTTGAGACAATTTATTTTAGAAAACAAACAGGCGGATATTGGCACTTTTTTCTGGAGATACTCCTCATTTCCTTTATATCACGACAGAGGTAGAGGTGAATTTAAATTTTATGTTTCCCAAAGACTAGGCATCTGTATCGCCCCAGAGGATCGAAGAAAGTTCCCCTTATTTGAAACTACATGGAATCCTGATTGTATTTGTCAGGAAGCAGATCTTGATTCAAAGTACACGCAATCTCTTATTCATCGTGGCATTCCCTATGTTGCCGGCCCTTCCGGAATGACTTCATTGTTAAGTGCCAGTATGTTATTTATGGGACAATTTAAAAGCCTGGAAGAACATTACCATTATATTTTAGCGATTATGTCATTTATTGTAGGTGGAGGACTGCATAGTATTCATGAAACACTCGCTGTTATTCATGAACGCTTAGGCTTACTACCCTCCTATAAAGCGGATGGATGCCATGCAGGAAACTATAACGATTTCTTCAAATTATTTCGATACGATGAAGTAATATCTCAAAATATTAATCGTGCTTGGGGGGCTACAATTAGTTGGATGCTTGAAACATATCCCGAGCTTATACCCATTCAAGATTACCCGGAACCCAATGAAGCAAGCTTCTTAGAAAAATTAAACCCTTTATTCTTTTGTTGTTCCTAAATAAAGCACAAAGTCAAGAACAATAGGATTTCGCTTCTTACCGCCATCCAATATGGATTAGATTATTTTTTTAATAACGCGCACAATAACAAAAGGATGGCTATTGTTTAATAAACAAACAATATGCTGGGGATTGTATTATACTTATAAAAAAGCTGTTGATTACGCCAGGGAAACAACACCTATTATTTTATGATGACTATAAATAATAACAATTTGATTTAAAATTAATTTGGAGAATAATGTGTCAAAATGGGAAGAGTTACTTAAATCGTTATCCTTAAATCCTAAAAAGCTTGAGCCGCGCGATATAAGCAAAATAGAGCTATGGTATTTACAGAACGTTAGTAAACAGCCTCTTTATGAAAATTCTACTACAGCTGATAAAAAGTTAACTCCTCTAAAGCAAGAAATTTCGCATTTTCTTGATACAGTCGCTGACATTTCAGTCACTAAGTGTTCTGAGAAATTTGATCATTTAGGAGGTATGAATGCAATACAATACGCCAGTAAGAAAGGATATGACCTTTACCTGAATAAGATTTTAGAACAAGATAGGAATGCAGTTAATCTTGTAACAAGTGGCCAATTATCCCCTTTGCACCTTGCGGCACTTTATGGCCATCATTTTGCCGCAGAAGTTTTACTTGAGCACGGCGCCAAGTCTAACTCACTGACTCGATTACAACAAACTCCAGCTCATTTAGCTCTGACCATGCCTCCATCAACCTTAGCTAAAGATAGGCAATGTCTCATGGAAAGAAAGCAAGCCATTTTTTATGACCTCCTGGTTAATAACCCCAAAAATATCATTGCAACGGATGATAGTGATAATACATTAGCACATGTTGCGGCAGAGAATGGATTTACTACCATCGTTGAAGATTTGCTTGACTATCCAGGCCTGCTGAGGATGAAAAATACATCTACTCATACACCACTCCATTCAGCAATTTTAAATAACCAAAGCGGATGTATAGAAATTCTAAAGAAAGAAGAGGCGTTATTAGCTATACCTGATAAAAATGGACGCTTGCCCATCCATTACGCCGCCATGTATGGCCAAGCCTCTATGCTGGAACCGCTTGCGAAGGATCCTTATCTCAATTGTCAAGATCTTAATTTAAAAACCCCTTTAATGTTAGCCGCAGAACTAGGACATACTGATAAGGTTAAACTACTCATTCAAAAAGGTGCGAATGTAATATTGGAGGATCAGTATGGAAAAGACGTTCTTCATTATGCCTTGATGTCATTAAATACTGAGTTGGTTACGTGGCTCATTGCTAATGCTGAAGGACTCAATGTAAATCAACAAGATAAATCTGGACGAACAGCACTAATGAACCTGTTGCAGGAGACAGAACCTGATGATCCAAACCTTCATCTAGTTGAGATACTAGCTCATGTTCTAATTGATGCCGGTGCCCAATCAGAGCTAACGGATAAAATGGGTAAATCATTACAAGACTATCTTGATGGTAAATTTACTCGGTCTTCCATGAATACTCTCGCCTAATTTACCGTGTAGGTGCCCTATGATAAAGAAAGCCCAGTTGTTTAAAAAAGAATATGAGGATGAGACATATATAGATCATATTAATAGCGATATAGAAAAATTAAATCGTTTAATTGATATATATAACATAGCTCCCCATACCCAGAAAGCAGAGGCATTATTACAGGTGCGCCAACAATTACTCAAAATCGATGCGAATGTTGGAGGTGAGCTAGCTGTTGTAATAATAGCTACAAACTTTCCTTATACTAAATTTTATCAAGAGTTGACCAAGGAAATTCGGGATGAGCTGACTGTTTTAGGTTGTCCTGGTTTTAGTGCGAAGCAAATTAATCAATGGGACATAGAAAATTGTAAAAAAGGCGAAAGCATCCCTTCCGCAGTATTATTCGAGAAAGAAAACCAGCCAGACTTTTTAGCGCAAGTTTTTGGTGCGCAAACTTCAACAGCCATAGTCAAAACCACTCGTTTATTGAAAGAGATCGATCCGAGAATCGTTGCTGAAAATACAACGGAAAATTATTATCAACTTTCCAGATTAAAACAATCGATTCGCGAATTGATTGCCTCTGAAACCATTTCTACCACAGATAGAGCAACATTAATCGACCTAATTGCCAGGGTAAACAACCGGTTATCGAATATAGTAGAGAATAATCCTCAATTACGCTCTAAAGTTTACCCTCCACAAGATACGAATTTGGCACAAAATATCGACAATCTAACTTATGAGACAGCACAAAAAATTGCAACGATCCTCTCACATCCGGAAGAATTTGATGCCGATGCATTTCATCAAAAATTTGACCCTGTACTCCCTGGATTAGAAAAATATCAAATTAAATTTTTAGGTGGTGAGAATGCCCAAAATTATTTACTTACTGATAATGAAACAGGCCAGCGCCAAGTTTTAAAAATCACCCCCAACAAAGGAAATTACAGGAAAGCTTATGAGCGCCTTAAAGAAACTGCGGTAAGTGACGGTTTAGCAGAAGTATATGCATCTCAGCAAGCAATACAGAAGCGATCCGGTGGTTACATGTACAGTCTGGAGCTTACTGAATTCTGTGCTAAAGGTGATGTGTTATCTCACGGTATGAAAGTACAAGCAAAAATTGCACTCATTGAAAAGGATATTGCGGGTACCATTGAAGAAGCTGACCAGATAGAACTACAAAAATTATATGATGAGTTCACAGAAAATGATGAACTTTCAGTTGAACAGAAACAACAAATTCTAGCGCAGTTAAAAGAAACTCAGATTTTAAATACAGTCAATATTTATAGCCAGATGACTGATATTTTTTTAAATTTTCAAGCGAATAATAGTTTTTTCCCGGATGCAAAACCCACGAATTTTTTAGTTACTGAATTTGATCAAGTTCTTATCGCTGATACAAAATCGTTCTTAAATACTGAAAATGGAAACGTCGATCCGCGTAAAATACACCAAGAAGGCTATTTACAATATACATTGGGATTCCGCTCCCTACAATTTGAACATGGGGATCATGGAGAATTATTCTCAGCAGAGAAAGAACACTCCTATCTTATGGGTCTCAGTTTATATTGTTATATGACTGGCACGGATCTTAATCAAATTCCCAAAGAAGCCAAGGATCATCCTGATTTCCTAAACTTTGATGGCGAGGTATTTCAATCACCCAAAGGTCAAAAACTTAAAGCACTCATTCAAGGTTTAACTCATCATGATGCAGATCAACGCCTTAGTATGCAGCAGGCAAAAGATGCATTACACGCTATCGCACATGATATTAAAGTAGAAAAGTCTCCCTTTAAATCCAAAACTGAAGCCTACTTTTTTGCTTTGTACAACTTAATGGAACTTGCAAAAACATCAAACGATGAACATATCGAGCAAGCCATTAAAGAAATGAAAATTCTAATTGAAAATCATGAACAAGATCCCAGGAAGGCTGCAACTATTTTAACTTCTCTCGCATCACAACTTGAAGATGAGGGACAACAAACACTGCTTCGCGATATTGCTTCAACCATTCAAACTAGTGCCTATCAACAAACTCTACAAGAAAAATATGACAGCCCTTTGGCAAGGCGTTTTGAATCAGAAATGCAAATCGCCTTACTCAAGAGCCCGACAGATAAGATGATGGAATCCGTTGGCCATGTATCTCAAGCCTTACTAAACGTTTTTGAGCAAATGGAACAGCAGGGCTATAGAGATATACTGGAAGAATTTGCAGAACATTTAACAAGTGGGCAAGAACAGACCGGCTTTGGCTCCCAGCCAGAATCAATTTCACTTGATCAAGTGAGACAAATTTTACAAAGAAATGATCCTAATGAATTAAATCAAATCATGTTCATCCAATTTCTTTTTGCTCAAAAGTGGATGCGACAGCTACCTGAATCGATTCTACCTCCTAATAAAAATGAACCTACAGGAAAAATGCTTGAATTAGTTAAAGAATATAATAATGGAGAATATAGAGATAATCCCCAGGCATTTTTTAATGAATTTGATGGTATGAAATTGAAATTTATTTCTGATATACAAATGTATGGTTCCGAATTATTCACGGCTGATCCAACAAGAGGACGGCAAGGAAGTCTGCCCAGGACATTTTCGAGTCAAATGGGGCTAATGCGGCTTGGGCAGAATCAGGAAGGTTTGGACGTAGATCGCTCCAGTTGGACACCTGATGTAAAGTATCAGGAGGCCAATTTAGATTCTCCGTTTACTCGCGATTTGATTGAGAATGATGCGGTCTATGCAGCAGGACCATCAGGCATGACCAGTTTATTTATGGGCATTATGGAAAACTATGGGAATTTTACAAGTGTTGAAGCAAAGCAAAATTACTTGTCCGCTGTGTCTGCCTATATGGTAAGCGGAGGACTGCATAGTTTGCATGAAGTACTTGGGCCAGCCCAATATGCCCTGGATCTGATTCCAGGTTATCAGGTATCACCGCCAAGTAAAGACGAAGTTGCTAATCCACCTAATTTTCATCAGTTTTACCAACAACAAATGAATTTAGATCCTCAATTTGAAGAACGATACCAGCGAGGATGGGAAAAAATGATGGCGGCCTATGCGAAACAAAAAGATCAATTTGTCCATGCACCAGTCGCTAGTATGTCTGCGGTTGAACAAAGAGTGTTGACAAGTAAACCTTCAGAAAATCCCTATGCAAGTTTACCGGAAGATAAAATTCGCACGATGTTGCAAAAAAAACCAGAACTCAATCCTGTTCCTGTGCAACCGGACTTGGTAAATAAGGAAGAAGAGAAATATAAAGGAAGTAAAGAGAGTTATATTAAACAAAATTTAATGAAAATTAGCGTTCATTATATGAAAGGTGATGATCAAAAATTGGAAGAAGCAATTAATCTCTTGCTAAAAACTGTATGCAAAACAAGAACCAATATTCTTCAATCTTATTCTACATCAACCACCTCAGCTATAAATTTAGCTAATGAAATATGTAAAGATGAACAGTTGAGAAAAGTTTTTGGCATCCAAGGTGATAATCCGATTGATTGGAAAAAGGAACTAAACGCCAAGATGGAAGCAGCCTGCAATGACGAAACCATTGTTGTGCCCGACTTTTCAGAAAGCCTCAAAAGTAAAAACTTATAAGGTATTGAACTCTGTAGATTAAACACCTTTTAAATCTTCAGCCTACATCAGATATTTCGCTGCCCAAAAATCTAAAATTCACTGGAGATTATGGATTCAAAATACTCCTAACCGGTTTATATAGTGCAATTTAACACTCATTGAGCATCATCATGCTCGGTGATAAAATGCGCATGAAGATTAAAAAATGAATTTTAAAATCTAAGTTAAATTAAATAGTTAGGAAAACTCATGGGCAACTCCATAAAAAAATTCTTTAAAACAGTTAGTCAAAGAGCGCGAAATGAAAAAGAGCTAGAGAAACAATTAAAAGCTATAGAAAACCAGGCGCGGGAACTCCTTAAAAAGCACAAGACACTTGATCTATTCTATGAGTATTCTTATACGGCACATACTCCTCTCGAAGCCGCAATAAACTCAGCCTCTGTCGAGGTATTCCAATTACTAATAAGACTTGGAGCCAGCCCGTTTTTCAAACCGAAAGCGGATATGCCTTCTGCCCTGGAACTTCTCGCAAATGACTATTTTTCTGTATTTTCTATTAAGGAGAAGACACTCTTTGAATGGCTAATGCAAAATAAAAAGAGTCCTGTGTTCACCTGGGAAAAACTCTCTGAAAATAAAAAGCTGTTTGAAGAATTTAGAAAAACCAACTTAATTCCTAAAAAGCGGTATTTAAATGAACTCCCCATACATGTAGCAATTAAATCTGGGCGAATAGAATTGGTTCGGGATGTGCTAATCGCTGCGGGCGGCATTCAACAAGCAGGTGATATCAGCCGAATAAGTGTTCTTACCCCAGCCATCCAGGCAGTTCTTGATGGCAAAGAAAACTCTTTGGTTATATTAAAATACTTACTGAGTCAAGGAGCAAATCCGCAAATACCGGATACATACAATTTACCTGCAATCATGCAAGCAGTATCAGCTCAGGTTTTATATTGCCCTAATGCAAAAGAAGAAGCAGTATTAGAGATTGTAAAAGCACTGCTCGAATACGGCGCTACTCTTAATGTAACGAATCCGAATAATGGTCACGTCCCTTTAATGTCCGCGATGGGTATGGGTTATAAAACTCTATTTTATTTCTTATTAGACAAAGCAGATGCAACGACATTAAACCATCGGGCCAGTCTTTCACCCTATTATTTAATCTTTCAGTTATTTGATGATAACAAATTAAGACAAGTAGATATTTTAAAACTCTTATCCGACCTCAAAGAGAAAGGTTTGGAATTTAATAAAACCATTGATCGCGATTTATATGCTGATCCTTTCAGCAGCGTTTCATATAGCAGCAAAAGAGAGGTATCGGTAAAAGGGATGACCGTGTTGCATTTCTACATCGATCAAATGACTCGTTTAATGGACGACCCATTTCAATCAATAGATAAATATTTTGAAATAATTCACGCTTTAATTGCACATGGAGCAGATCCTCAGGCGAAAGCAACTTTTATTCTGACTGAAGAGGTAAGGGATGAGTCTGCTTACAATAAGACCAAAAAAGTCCAAACCAATCTCGAACTTACCGCCTCTGAGTATGCCAGGAAAATCGCACATAAAATAATAAGTCGGTATGATTCTGATATGGATGGTCATTTGATTAAGACCTATCAAGATGAGAATGAATTTTTACAGCATATTAGCTATTACTCCAAAGAAGAACAAACAAGACGACACAAAAAATTTCACAACTTTAGAAATCTGGAACGTGTTTTATCTGGAGAAAAACCGTTACCGTATGCAGGTCTACCTGATGTAGAAAAAATGAAAAAACCCAAGCCAGTAACAGATCGTCACTATGCTATGATGCCTTTGCTCGATATGCAGTTGGATGATGACTCTACAAAGACACTTGAACAAAAACTAATTGAGGCCAAAAAAGAACAAAATCAAGCGTATTGGAAGGTAATTAAACTATCTATTGTAGACTACGTCAAAGAAGCTGAATCTTTGCATGACTTTTTAACCAGGGTAGAACAATTTAAACAACCATTACAACTTCATTACAATATAACAACCAACAAAAACGGAGAAGTAATTAGCTATGGTTCAACGATGTATCGTTTCTTTCACTTTTTTGATCCCTATAAATTTCCAAACTCCTGGGAGACACTAAGAACATTTGGCAAAGATACCTACGGAGTTGATATCAATACCCAATACCAGCAAAGCCCTGCGTGTCAAATTTAATATGGAACAATACACAATGAATTATCAAATCGCTGAAAAATACCTCACTGTAATTAAAAAATCACTTACTGGTTCTTTAGACACCTCTCATCCAGACCACTGGCAGTTTAATATTGCTTCTGCCAAAGCCTTTAGAGCATTTATGACGAATGGCCAAGTTAGAACGCTCATTGGTCCTAAACGATTAGATAATATCGAGCAATCAATTAAACATATAACGAGCAACCATGTTGTTGGTGATATTGTTGAAGCCGGCTGCTGGCGTGGCGGTGCTTTATTGTATTTAAAAGCCTGTCTGACTGTTTATGGTGATCCCGATTCAATACCCAGAAATGTTTGGGGTGCTGATTTATTTCCCGAATCAAGCACACTCGTGACTTCTTATTCCAAATTAATTCGCCTAAAAATGTTATTAAAAATCAGGAGTCTATTACCTAAAAAAGCACAACAGCGTTTAGCGCATTCTGTGATGGAAGCCTTTCCTAATGAACATTATGACCAGGCTACTTTAAGTAAGATTTTTGCTCTCGCCAATTCATTGGCCTACATTAAAAGAGAGTCCTTAATTTCAACCTCTCATCATGATCTTCTTGAAGCGTTCAAACGATATGCTCTATATGATGATTCAATAAAATTAATGCCAGGCTGGTTTAAAGATACCTTGCCGCAAATGCAAGAGCAAATCGAACATATTGCCCTTTTGCGGATTGACGCTGATTTTTATCAATCAACGTTGGATGTACTTAATGCCTTATACCCAAAGCTATCACAAAATGGTATTTGCATTATTGATGATTACGGTGGCTTTACTGAATGTCAAAGGGCTGTAGATGAGTATCGTAAACAACATCAAATTACTGAGCCCCTGGAATCAGTTGACGGCACTTGTTATTACTGGATCGTGAAGAATCGCATCCAACAATGAAGTTAATACCTGGCCAGGTCCAAGCTCAACAAAGTCCAAATAGCCTAAAGCCAAACAATATTCTATGCTTTGATGCCAAAATACAGGGCTCACTAACTGTTGACTGAGTCGTTTAGACATCTCGGTGAAACAATCAACATGAGCCCGTGCCGTGGCATTTAATACGACGGGATAGCGCGGTTGATGCAACTTAAATTCCTTGAGAAAGGCATAAAAAGATTCAGCAGCCGCATGCATCAAGGGCGAATGAAATGCGCCACTCACCTTTAAGGGAATAAAGCGTCCTTCAGCAAAAAAACTCGAACTGGCAGCTATCGATTCCTTTGTTCCAGAAATCACGGTCTGCATTGGAGAATTATAATTAGCAATTACCAAATTCAGTCGGTTTTCTTTGATAATCTCCTCAACTTTAGCCGCACTTATTCCCACAATTGCCGCCATGCCCCCCTCTTTAGCATCATTCATCAATTCTGCACGCCGTTTAACGAGGTTTAATCCCGTAGCAAAATCAAAAACTCCAGCCACATACAGTGCTGCATATTCACCTAAACTATGTCCTAATACCATATCCACTTTTAAATTGTCTTTTCTTTCAAGCCAAGCCATGCTCGAAATACAATAAATGAGCGGTTGAGTGTATTGCGTTTGATTTATTACCTCACTGAATACTGCTTGTTCAATGTCATATCCGAGGATCTGATTCGCTTCAGCAACCATATCAGGAAACAATTTAAATAACTCTTTTCCCATTCCTTTAAATTGTGATCCTTGGCCTGGAAATAATAATACACTCATAACTCACCTAAAATTTAATAAACCTTTTGTTTTTCTAGTACGGAACTGAATAAAATCATTGCGCTCTTCAATATTTAGATAAATATTCATTTTTTTCACTTCCGCAAAACTTTGCCCCAGATCATGATGATAACGATGACCTGGATACACCAGCACTTCATTTGGAATCACTTTTTTAAGATAATTAAGGGAATCAAACATCATTCCGGCGTCCCCTCCTTTGCTATGGCAAAACCCACAACCCTCGTTAAACAAAGTATCACCTGTAAATAAAGCATTATCTATTTGATAGCAAAGACCGCCAAAAGTATGGCCTGGTGTTTGATGAATAATGATGCTGGGAATATGTTCGAGATTAAGGAGATTTTGAAAAGGGTAAATCGCTTTGAGGTTATGACACTGGAATCCATAATACTCTATTTCAGAACTACTCATATAAACAGGACATTGATAATATTTAGCAAAATAATTCGCCAAATGCGAGTGATCCAGATGATGATGGGTCAATAAAATAGCAATCACCCTCAACTCATTGCGTGTTACAAAATCCTGAAATGTTCTTTTTTCCCATGAGGGATCGATAAAAATACAGGTTTTATTCTCAGTATCGACAACAACTGGACAATAGTTTATAAATTTGAATCGCTGGGTTTTAATGACTTCGATGTACATCATGAACTCGTATAAAATTAAAATCAGGGTGATACCCCATTTGATAATGGTACTTATCAAAACAAATCATCTGATTTTTTTTGACTTCTAAAACAATAGGTTTTGCAGTAACGAACTGAGATACTACATCCTCCTCCGCGTGCAAGGTAAACACTGGGTTTTTATCAAAATAAAGAACAGGAGACACCAGCAGCTCACCGGTGATTTTATGTGATTCAAACAAACTAAAATAATACGATAGGTGTGCTTCATCTCTGAGTTTCTGTAAAACCATACGATTTCGCACACACCAAGATTCCAGTTGCTTTGTTCCCCCAAATAGTAGAAGCTCATCAGCAGACAATTTGAATTGAACCTTTAAAATAGGATTTTCCTGACAACGTTCAAGCAAGGCACCACTTTCCCATAACATAAAACGTGCATCTCTTTCCGCACAAAGCGTGACATACGAAGTTGCTGCATCGAGGTAGTCAACATAGTGCCCCTTAGTACCTTCCACTGCTTGCAAATCACCAACGATTATTTGCTTCTCCAAACACAATGCGGCTTCAAATGTTCTGAGCTCAAAATGAGTCTTTTCCAAAATCTTAATCATCACGAACCCCAATCGCCTTCTCCATATTTTGGCTACGCATCTGAATATTCCATATTCCACCGGTTACCATTTGATATTCATCTTTTAACAAGGGCTTAATTTTAAAATGTGCTTTTTCCAATTCATGCCAAGGCAATGCGGGGAAAAAATGATGCTCCACGTGATAACCAAAATTTAAAAATAAATAATGTTGTAGCCAGCGTGGAAACCAGGTGCTCCGCGTCGTTTGTGCGTGCTCTTTTAATGTAGGTCGATGTTGCGTCGGCTCCAAACCTAAATGCTGCGGAGTAGACAACGTTTCCCAGAGGACTCCATAAATCAAAATTGCAGGAGCGAGATTTTTAAAAGTTAAAAAGCTTGGGAAACACCATTTTAAAAGCACATAGGCAAAACACAAGAAGAGTACAGAGAACAAACATTGTCGGAACATCACTCGCGATAGCTTTTTTTGTTTTAGCAGTTTAAGCGGATAAGTCCAATAAACCAGATGTAAGAAAAATACATTTAAGGGAATAAACGTTCTCCAGCCTACATGAAAAATCCAGGGTAGTTTCTTACTTATTTTTGCCTGTTTCAATAATTCAAATACCGGATCTTTATCAATATGCCCAGTCCATTTATGGTGCTCTTCATGAATAATTTTCCATGGATAAAACGGCATACAACAAAAAATACTCATGTAATGACCAAGAGCCACATTGAACCAGGCTTTACTCGATAAGGTATTATGGCCGCACTCATGAAGTAAAATAAAATTATGCAGAAATAAAATCGCCAAGCACAGCTCTCCCAGGCAATAGAACAGCAAGCTGTTTTTTCCCAGCAAAATAACCGCAGCATAAAGCAACACGATATCAGCAATTAGAAAGCTGAGACTCTTGGTAAGTCGACGCTTAAAATTCAGTGATTTTCTCACTTCAGTGTATTCTTCATTACTTAACATAAAAGTTCTTCCTTTTTCTTTGCAACAGAATGAATGAGTTGTGATATAGAAACATTTTCAAGTAATACCGTGGGTGAAATGTTAATTTTTAACTCGCATTTAATTTGTTCGGCCAAATGGATTGCTGCCAATGAATCAAAACCATAATGAACCAGTGATTGATTTAAATCCAAGGATGTTGCTGCACAATGTACATGTCTTGCAAGTAGTGTCAATAACTCATCTGAATTTGCAGTTTGTGCTGGCATCAACTCCCTTTCTTTTTGAGCGTCCACCGCTTTTTGTACCAAAGGATGAGGACGAGGTCGTTTTTTTAATTGTGCCACAAAAATCGATTGATCGACTTCAGTTGGCGTCGCAGACACATCCACTGCAAAACCGATATCTTGCAGTAGTTTTTGCCAGGTTTCTGGATTGAGTAATGCGCTGGCAGGAATACGATATTCATCTTTATTGGTATGCCATTGCTTAAATAAGCCAAAGGTAAATGCCAGAAATAAACTATTTGCAGTGGCCTCATTAATAATCAATACTCCATCATCACGAAGCAATGGCATAATATTCAGTAAGCATTGACGAATATCATCTGCTGTATGCAATACATTACTTGCAATAATGAGATCAAATTGTTTACTCATCACAGGCTTGTTAATATCTAAAATGCAGGTGTCCACCGCAGCATACTGAGCGAAGTTTTCTTTAGCCCGCACGACAAATTGAGGATTAATATCACTAAAGGTGTAATGAATCTTATCGGCACATTGGGTGAGTATTGCTTCAGTTGTAGCCCCAGTACCGCCTCCCAATTCAAGAATATCAACTCGGGAGGGAGAGGCAGCACTCATGTCCTTAACTAAGGACGCAATGGTTTGATTGTAATAATGGGCCAAAAGATTCTTTTGATAAATAGCACGCACTAAATCATCTCGCCCAAAAGGAAACATCACCTGCTGAATGGTTTTTTGCCCTGTAACTACCTCAGTAAAATGCCTTGCACACACCTGCAGTAATTGAACAAACGATTTGATTTGCGGGTACTTTCTTATTAATTCCAGTTGATCGCGCAGCAATTCAGCATGCGATTTAATTTGGTATGGATTCTGAGGCAGATAGTTTCGTTCAAAATCTTTTAACATATTAATTAATGCTAAATAGTACTGTTCATAATCTTTATGTACTCCCGCCCCTAAATTATTCTGACTCCAAGCTACCCCTTGAGTTAGCAAGTAATGTTTCATTAAATGAAAGCAAAAATACTCTAACTCAGATAATCCTTGATTAAAAAGAAGCAAATCTTCGGTTGCTTGAGTTGGTGAATCCGTACAAATGGGCATCATTGTTTTTACTGATTCTGAGACATTGAAAAAACTCAGATTAGGCTGGGGCAAACAAGCTGCTAATTGCAAGGAATAATGACCTTGTTCTGCAGTAATCGGAGCAATACCCGACGCGATCATCAATTGATTTGCGGCCTCATCCTCTTGCTGCCAAAATCCCCAGTGAACCAGTTTCGTTTTCTCGGACTGCAAGGCTTGAATTAAGGCATCAGCATAATAACAGGTTGCAGAGTAAGCCCCTCTGTTTTTATTTTGCGTATAAACCTGCACAGAAGAGGTAATGATAACTTGTTTCACCTCACTGCGATGACATGCCTTGATTAAATGATAAGTACCCAATACCTTTACACTCATCTGCGACACATAGTCTTCATAGCTTAATGACGTTACCGGAGATTCAGCATAACAAGCGCCTAAATGATAAAGACAATCGATTGTTCCAAAGCGTTGAATCACATCTGCAAGCAAAGTTTCCACTTCATCCGCAACAGTACAATCCATTGTCCGCCAATGGATTATTCCTTCCGTCCGTGATTGGGTAGAACGACTGGCAATAATGAGTGCGCGGGGATTACGTTCAGTAAACTTAGGTACTAAATGCCTGCCTACTTGCCCATCACCACCAATAAGCACAATGACTTCATCAGTAGATCCGGAATCATTTAAAGAACCATTCACTGCTTTAAGCTGGCGGTGCCATACCCCATCATGCGCTAAAACCAAAGGATAAGCCTGACCTTGATTTGACAGAGTAAGAGCCTGAGCACTAATCCTAGTGTTCGCAAGATCAATGCATTCAATCAACCAAAATGGATGTTCCTTTTTTAACGATTGGGCTAAACCATGCAGGCTTGCTGCATAGGGATTGATCGTCGATTGATTTAATCCATACGCATTATTGCTGAACACATAAAGCGCTAGCGATTTTTCGCGATAAGCCAGTTCTTCCAGTTTTTTAACTAAATGTAAAAAGCCAGCCATCCCCATGCGTTGGGAGTTGACCAGAGTCGCCGCATTTATCGGTTCATCACACATCCCGGCAAAATAATAAATCAACTCACAAGAGTGTTCTTGCAGCCATTGCATACCGTAGGCTACGGAATCATGCTCCTCGACAAAGATAAAGCAAACCATCCCTTGATAGGATGTTTGCTGTAATGCGTTTTTTACTGATTGTTCCTGCGTTCGCATCAAAAAAATAGCCAGGTACTGATATCGGTTCAAATCAAAAAATTCGACACTTCTTTTCCGCCAAATTTGCTCGTAACCTTCAATCTCTTTATTGATCGGTTTGAATTTCGCTGGCTCAGCAAACCAACAATAATGCGTTGCAAAAGGATAAACAGGTAATACCAGTGGAGTGGCATCGATTCCCTCATAAATATGTTGCCAATCAATAAGTTTCCCGTCCTGATAGGCAAGAGCAAGCCTACTTAAATACTCCTTCAATTGATGAGGGATATGCTGCAAATCAAGGAGCTTCTGTTCACCTGCGAAATTATTTTGTAACGAATTAGATGATTTAGCATCCTGTTTTAATTGCTCGCGCAAATCATCAAGGTCTTCCACAATGAATAGCTTGCGGCACGCAAAATCAGCACGTCCTACATTTAAGGAATAACTTAATTGGGTCATGCACAAGCTATTGGGTACAGAACTTAAATAATCCAGCAGTTGCTCTGAGATTCTTACCAGTGCCTCATTGGTCTTGGCTGATAATTTAATCGGCGCATAAGGTAATTTCGGTAATTGATACGAGAACGTCTCATGACGCGTCAAAATACAATGACCATTACTGCCACCAAAACCAAAACTATTAATCGCAATCGTTGCTAATCTTGCAGGCTCAGCTTGTTTTGCAATATGAAATGGGCTTTCTGCAAGTCGAATGAACGGATTGACTTCCTGAAAATTGGCCTGCGGTGGAATTATTTGATGTTTTAACATCAACAAGCCTTTAATCACCCCCGCAAGTCCTGCAACAGGCTCGGTATGACCTATATTACTTTTTACCGACCCGATATAAAGCGGTTTTAAACGTTGTGCAAATAACTCGTGCAAGACCGAGAATTCAATGGGATCCCCTAACCGGGTTGCGGTCGCATGTGCTTCAAAATAATCGATTTCCTCAACTGATATCCCATTCTTATACACTTGCGATAACAATTGTTTTTGGGCCACTGGATTCGGAGCAGTTAATGATTGTGATTGGCCTCCATGATTGACTTGAATCGCTTTTATGATCGCTTCAATACGTAACTTTTGAGCTGCAGCCAAAGTATCTCCAACCAACCACAGTCCCGCTAAACCTTCGCCTTTAACATAGCCATCCGCTTGAGCATCAAAAGGACGGCAACAATTCGTTGGCGAGAGAACATTTAATTGCGTCGTCAATTCAAGTGTTTTTATATCGCAAAGCAAACTCACACCCAGGACCAGTGCGGACTCACACTCACCTTGCTTAATGGCAGCAACGGCGCGATTCAAGGCGGTAAAACTACTCGAACAGGCAGTATCAACGGTTTCACTGGGGCCATGGAAATCAAAAAAATGTGAAATTCGGTTTGCAGCAAAAGTCTTGGCACACCCGGTAATTTGGTAAAGGCTGTTTATCGGACTTCGATCCAATAGACGTGCATAATCATCAAATTGAATCGCAACAAATACCCCGATATTTTTTCCTTTCAATGTGGATGGTGAAACGCCTGCATGCTCGAATATATGCCAGGAAAGCTCTAACAGCTTGCGCTGCTGGGGATCCATATATTTTGCTTGTTCCAAACCCAGCTCAAAGAAGGCATAATCAAAATCCGCATGATGGTCAATAAATCCCATCTTACGTGATTCATCGCCCTCATTTTTAAAACGCATCTTTAAAGGCATCTGAGTACAATCGTGACCTGCCAATAAAGCCTGCCAGTATTCCTCTGGGGTAGGACATTGAGGAAAAGAACAATAATAACCACAAATAGCTACATCTGCTGAGCTCGAATCCAAATGCTTGGATAAAGAATCAGGAATACTCTTGTTATTTTCCTGCAAATATTCGTGTAGTTTTATTACAGTATGAAATTCAAAAAATTGATTGGGAGTAATGTGTATTTGATAATGTGTGACGATTGCTTCGGCTAATTCACTCAGTGTTAATGAATTAAATCCCAATTGATAAAAAGTGTTCTCTTCTTTAATTTGCGGAGCAGGAACTCCTATGATGGATTCGATTAATTCATATAAGGAATACTCTTTATTAAACGTCTTGCGTTCAGGCAATTTCTTAAGCGGAACATTAAAGCATTCCTGAGTTAAGTACTTATGAAATTGTTTAGGATCCCCCTGAAATGGAATATACTCGCCTGCTGCTACAGTAAGTAACTGGCGGCAAATACCCCTCAAGTCATCGGCCTTTAACGGCTCTAAACCCTGAGTGTTTTTACTCCATGTTAACCAATTTAATTGATCCGGGGATTGCGATACTTCCGTCATCACAAAAGGCAAGTAGACACACACATGTTCCTGACAATAATCAGTACATGCAATCAAAGACGCATTATAAACCGCATAATCATCTTGGGTACTAAATCCAGCTAACGCAGATAAAGAAGAAATGCTGATTAATTTTTGGGGATGGTTTTGTTGAATAAATTGGCTCAAGTGATGGTGTAATTTATTCCGTTGCGCCGCTTCATTTTTGCTTTTTCCAGGCATCACTCCTAAACAATTAATGATGACATCATAAGAAAAAGAAGAAGGATACTGATTAGAAAAATCATGTTGGATGTACTGAATTTCGCCTTTTAACGCAGCAAGCATCTGCTGCCGTTTCGCATCAAGAGTACTGCGTCCAATAACATCAAATCGATAAATTCCAGCAGCAATTAATGTGAGACAAAATTGGTATCCGATAGCGCCCAAACCACCCAATACGACAACACGAAGTTCAGGATGGAGTCGTCGCGATTGAATCGGTGTGGTTACTAAATTTAAACTAATGGCTTGGCGCGTCGTATCATAAGCCACCAGGCGATGATCGAGCTGTTGCACTTCGTTACTTACGATGTTCACGACCTCAGAGGCAGACAAACTGGATAAATGAGGAATCAAAATATTCTTCTGATAATGTTTTACTTGATTCGGCAAAGACATCATCAATGCATGCGACTTCATCCATTGAGTCCGACTTTGATGGATCAATATAAATTGCACCTCAGGATTCACTGCAATACATTGGGTTAACAAGGCAATAAACTGCTCTGAAGGATTGCTTGCTTGCGCAAAAACAATTGCTGCTTTTTTTAATCGTGTTTCCGCGGTAGCTCGTTTGAAATATATTTGTTGAGCGCCATTATCCAGTTGATAGAGTTCTTCAAAAATTGAAACGGGCTCCAAGGTACAGGGTACCATGTCCATTCGATAACAATGATGCGTCGCTATTTCTGAGTGCGACAACCAATAATTTTGTTTGTTGTATTGGGTTTTTGGCCGTGCACATAAATTGTGTGACCAGTTTTGTAAAATTAAATGCGCATTACTGCCACCTGCACCAAAACTACTAAGTCCAGCAAAATGAAGTGTTTGTTGTGGCAGATAATGCGTAATTATTTCAATTGGTACCTCATCAATATTTAATCCTGGGTTTAATGGCAATGCATTGATCGAAGGCGCTAATGCCTGCGCTTGAAATTGGGCAACCAATTTCACAATACCGGCCATGCCGGCAGCCGCTTCCAAATGCCCAAAATTACTTTTTATCGAACCCACATACAATGGCTTTTGCAGTGAACGTGAACCAAATACCTCCTTTAATGCAGCAAGTTCAATAGGATCACCTAAAGAAGTTCCTGTCCCATGTGCCTCGATGTAATCGATTTGCCCCGGTTCAAGCCGCGCTTTGGTTAAGGCGTCTTGTATCACTTTTGCTTGGGCCGTGGTATTAGGAACAGTAAATCCACTACCCATCCCCCCATGATTTAATGCCAAACCCTTAATCAGTGCATAGATCGAATCACCGTCAGCAAGCGCTTTTTTTGCCTTCTTCAAAAGGAGAACTACAACGCCCTCGCCAGGAACATAGCCATCCGCGTGTTCATGAAATGGAGCGCTTTTGCCTGTAGGTGATAAGAATTTATTTTGTACCAAGGACGCTAATTTATAAGGATGTGAACAGAGGTTCACCCCCCCGACCAACATCGCATCCACTTCATCATTTGTTAAATAACGACAAGCTAATTCAATGGCAGTAAGCGAGGAGGAACACATGGAATCTAGTGAAAAACTAGGCCCCGTCAAATTCAACGCATAGGAAACACGATTTGCAATACTGGCTCCTGAAGATTGTGGACATTTAACTTCAGCATCCTGTTGATATTGCTCCACCCCATAGTTTTGATACAGATGAAACATGGAGGCCGCAACCACGCCAAAATTTTTCTCTTGTGGCTGAGCATAACCTGCGTCTTCCAAACAATGCCAGGCATTCGCTAAAAACAATCGCTCTTGAGGATCAATTAATGCTGCATCACGAGGCGAGATATTAAAAAATAAAGGATCAAAACCGGTAATATCGTCTAAATACCCGCCCCAGAGATAGGGAGTATAATGCCAATTTCGCTGTATCGCTTTAATGGAATTTTTGCCAGCAGCTAAATTATTCCAAAGTTCCTCCAGATTGGTTGCGTCGGGTAATTGAAATGAAATTCCAATAATCGCAATGTCTTGTTCGTTAACGTCAGGTACCTCAAGCTGGGTATGAAATTTATCGAGTGGGAATTCTTGTGATTTTAATAACCGATCTTTGAGCAACGAGGGATTAGCAATGACAACATGGGGTACATTTGCAGCAAATGCACGCTCCAACAATGCAAAAGCATGTGATGCTTCTAAAGGCAAGGTTCCATATTCCTCTTGCAGTTTTTGTAATTGATATGGATTGATTCCCATCCCGCCTTCTGACCAATAAGGCCAGCTGATGCTAATGAATCGAGAAGTATGCGTTCCTGCAAGGCGTAATTGTTCTTGTTCGCAAGCATAAGCATTTAAAGCGGCATTGGCTGCAGCATAGATGCTTTGTCCAAGATTACCAATCTCGGCGGATAAAGAAGAATAAATACAATAAAAATCAAGCGATTTATGTTGTAGCGCCTGATGAATTGCCGTTAAACCACCTAATTTGGAACGTAGCGTTTTTTCAATATCATCGGGGCTAATATTCATCAACAACCGATCATGCTTTTCACCAGCCAAATAAAACAAACCATCAATAGGGAAATCATGTGTCGCGAAAAAATGAGTTACTGCATCCGCATCGCATACATCCAAGGGATAATAGGTTACATTCTCATCGGATACGATCTTTTTGCTTCGCCCAACGACATGGATCTTGGCTTGATATTGCGTGCGTAGATAACTGGTGAGCAAACGGCCTAATCCTCCATGACCACCAACAATCAAATAGTTGCCTCCTGTTTTAAAACTTGAACAAGGCATCGATTGATTCAATTTTAATTTGATGTAACTTGCGGCATAAAACGTATCTTGATGCAGGTAAACACATCCTTCTCTGCTCGGCAAACTTTTAGCATTCTCGTTAACACATTCATCACTTATAAAAATCGAGAATTGATGCTGAGGATACTCTTTAGCAAGACACGAAAAAAAAGCAGAGATAGAATGAATTAAACGTGTTTGTTTCGGTGACAAACCAATAACAATGGGAGGTAATTGACCTTGTACTCCACGTAAAAGCTTAGCAAATGTATTTACTAAACGATGCAAAACCGTGTACAAATCAAGTGTCGTTTGATGATAACTACCATCGTAAATAATCCAATCTTTGGCTTGCTCTTGATAAAGCCCCAAGACTTGGTCATATTTTGAGTCATTAATTATCAATATCTGCTTATTATCTAAACCATCTTTTATTTTGGTTTTTGTAGGAATATAAAGTGCATAATCAGCATTTTTTAATTGTTTCGGTTCCTGTTCGAGAGGCCCTACTGCGCCAATTTCGCGAGGCAAAGAACTATGCGAATTAAGATATGCCGTTAATTTTTCCAGCGTATTTTGTTCAAACAATAAAGTCGGATACAGTTCTAAATCAAATTGTTGCTCCAGTACATCAACTAAAGCGATTAAGCTACTGGAATCAAAACCTAAATCAAAAAAAGAAACATGCGGCTCTAAAAAATCAGGAGCATCCTGTAAATGATTTCTAATCAAGGCTTCAATTTTTTTCTGAGTATCACCATGAACGGTTGGTAACACATTCACCGATTGCGCCACTTCCTGCTGCCCAAATTGCTGACGCTGAAATCGCTTATTTGTTAATCCTTCAAGAGACACGGCTAAATCGCCTGCGGGTGTAAATAATTGAATACGGCACTTGATTAACGACTCATGATGCGTTGGCATTACTTCCGCCTTGACCATCAATGTTGCAGTCGTTACCCGCGCAAAGACACTCACCTTATCAATTCCCAAAGGTAAATAACCTATGTCGGGGCCTGCATGCGCTACTTCATCAAAATGCAATGCAGCTATGGCAAAAGTAGCCCCATCCAATAAAGCAGGATGTAAATAAAAAGACGATAAATAAGCTTGTGCTTTGCTGCCTAAAGATAACTCCATGGCGATTTGGGGGGCATTGATGCCTGTAGTGCCGCTAACCTGCATAAATTCACCATGCTCAATAAATGAAGCACGTGCCAGACTATATATGGTGCGCATTGAATGGATTTGTTCGTTTTCTTTGGGCAGGTGAATCAATTTGGGTACATCGGGTCTTTTGAATTCTACGATGGATTTGAAATGGACGATTCTCTTATCCTGTTCCTGATGATAGATTTCTATGGTATGACGTAGAGGATCATAAGCAACAATCAAAACAATCGTCTCACCCGCTTGTACTTTAGCAGCATGAGGATAAGTCACTTGGGTGAGTTCAAAAAATTCGGACTGCAAACAGCGCGCAATGAGATCCAAATAGGCAATACCCGGTAGTACACGTATCCCATCAATTCGGTGATCCGCAACCAGATAATTATCCGCATTTAATTTAATTTTAAATTCGTTCAACATCAAAAAATTCATCCATTATTCCGGAATACATTTCTTCCCGCGGTAAAACGGCAAGCTTTATTGATTGTGGCTCTGGCATCCTACTTGAAAGAATGACATGCGCATTTGTTCCCCCAAAACCAAAAGCACTCACACCAAAATAATGAGTACGAGCCGCATCTAGGAATTTTGGTTCATCGAGCAAACACAAGGGAGAACTAACAAAATCATAACGAGGATTTGGCGTTATTTTTTCAGGCTGCGGTAACAAACAATGATGGTAACTGCATAAAGCGGTCTTAATAAAACCGGCCATGCCTGCGGCACTTAAAGTGTGACCAATATTTGCTTTCACACCACCAACAACACATTTTTTATTGGATGAATGTCCAAAAACATGAGTTAATGCCTGTAACTCCATAGGATCACCCAATTCTGTGCCGGTAGCGTGCATTTCGACATAGCCCAAATGTTCTGCTGTCAAACAAGCATTGTTTAATGCTTTTTGAATCACTTTTTGCTGAGCTTTAGGATTTGGAGTCGTATATCCCATAGTATTTCCATCATTATTGACCGCGATGCCTTCAATAACACAATAGATCTTATTTCCATCAGCGATTGCGTGTTCCAAAGGTTTTAAAACCACAAAACCACCGCCTTCACTGAGGACAATGCCATTAGCACGAACATCAAAAGGACGGCACTTAAAATCAGGTGATAATGCTTTTGCCGCATCCATCAAGGCAAAAGGTCGAGTATTGACTAATCCATCAATACCACCGACCAAGGCCAGTTCAATATCCCCTGCTCTCAGCGCAGCAACTGCATGATGCAAAGCAACCAAGGAGGAAGAGCAGGCCGTATCAACAACTTCTGCCGTACCACTTAAATCAAAAAAATGATTGATATGGGCCGCAATAAAATTTTGCCCCTGACCAATAATGGTAAACTGGTTAATCTCTTGTTGCGCACTAAAATCCGCACGAGTGCCGACGAATACCCCCGCATTCATCCCTTTAATTGTTTCCTTGGTAAAACCGGCATCAAAAATTGCCTGCTGACTTAATGCCAGTGCACGCATAACCAATGGATTAATTTGCTGTTGATGCTTGTCAGAAAACCCAAAATCAAACGTCGTTGCAAATGCATGCTCATCAATAAATCCGCCCTGAAAAGCAGCATATTCAATTCGGTCGACGCGCTCTTTAGGAATGGGGGTAATCGAAATTTTAGCGTGCAGCAAATTATCCCAAAATTGCTGCACATTATTGGCACCAGGGAACTGGCATCCAATACCAATCACTGCAATTTTTTTTGTATTGTTTGGTTGTTCTGAGACCATAACCGGTTTGCTCAATGTCTCTGGTACGAATCCATTGATTTGCTGGATATGAGACGCTAAGCGAGCAAGCGTATTGTGTTCAAAAACCACTTCAGCAGCAAGCATTAAGCCCATTACTGCTTCGATCCTTTTTAATAAAGCCATTAATAGAACCGAATCAACCCCATATTCGGCAAAACCCCTATCCAAATTGATCTCATCTTCAGTGACACCGACCACCTCCATAAGGATCCGCTTTAACGTGTCCAATGCATTGCTTTGAATCGACTCACTCTGCTCTGGCAAAAGGGTATTTACAGAAAGCTCATTTTTACTTGGCATAATGACTGAAGAAGTCGTTGCACCAGCTAATATCGTTGCCAGTAAAGCCAGTGCCTCATTGGTTTTATAGCTTCCAAGTTGGCTTCGTTGATAGCTGCTACTTTGCTCCGCATTTTTACTAAACTCACTCCATGCAGGCCATGCAATACTCAATACTTTTCCAGGATGAACTTCGGCAAAGGCGTTTAAATAATGATTACTTAAAGCATAACCCACTACCCCCATCGCAAGCTCGGGGAGAACAGCAGATACCGAAGAAAAAAGAACTAATCGTTCGAATCCATAAGAGTTAACTATGGGCCATAACGCATCAAGCCCTGCTTTTTTAGGATGAAGCATTTGGGCGAACTCATTTTTGGTAAGCTCAGTGAGTGACTTGGTTTGTTTTGGGGTGACGCCTGCACAATGGAAAACCCAACCCAACCGATCTTGTCCATTTATGACAATCTTTAAAAAAGCAGCAAATAATTCCTCTTGAGCTAAATCACCAATATAGTAATAAACCGCACAACCTTGTTTTTTTAATTGATGAATCAATTGAATGGTTTTTCCTGCTTTACAAGGTGAATGCAGATAATGCGCCCATAAAGTTTCTTGGGGTAATGGGGTGATGCCCGTTAAAATTAATTTACGTACGCCACGCGCAACGAGCCACTTTGCAACCTCTGCACCGATACCACTGGTGCCGCCAGTAATTAAGTAGACTTTTTCCGCTGCAATTGAAACTGAAGTTGATTTTTTACACTCACGCTCTTGGAGTACTTGGGTTAATCGTTTTCCTTGTGTATAACGAATCTTATGATACTCAGGATTTAATTGACTTAACTCGTGTTGAATGAGTTCGTAAGTAAGCAACTGTGGCTCCATTTCTAATGTAGCCGTTTTTAAACCTATAGTTTGTCCATTCATGCACCGTAGAAAATAAGCGACCACATCCAAATTAGGTGATTGTCTTTCATTAATCTGAAGTAGGGTTCCTTTTTTGGCGACAAGAGCAACGTGTTGTAAAAAATTCAAATGCTCAATTAGCTCTAACTCATCATTGCAACAATCAAGCAGTATAAAATCATCATGCAACAACTCAACGATTTGTTGTGGCGTTACTGAGCTTCCCTCTTGGGCTAAGTTCCATCCGTTTTGTGATGTATAAATGATGTGAATTGCATTTTGAGGCAGAAGTTTTTTTATCTCTTTCTCATTACATTTAGTGCTTAATACTATCCATTGATAGGATGCGGGCGGCATATGAAGTGTATTATCCATGGATAGTTCTTGTTGCTGCCATACATACTCATAGAACCGTTCTGAAACGATGCGTTCCTCAACATCATGAGCATAGCGCCTGTTTTGAAATACAGTTCGCGGCAATGGGTTAACTTGTGGTTTAATAACATGTTCAAAACTTTGTAATATCACATGCGCATTACTACCACCCGCACCAAAGCTTGACACACCAGCATAATAACAATGGTCTTTTGGATGCACAGACCAACTCGCTTGGGTTTGACATAAAATTAATGATTTTGGCAATTGAATATTAGGATTCAAAGTGCTTGCATGCAGACTTGCATAAAGCTTTTTTTGTTGCATTTGTGCAATTACTTTGACAACACCCGCAAGCCCTGCTGCAGCCTCCATATGTCCATAATTTGATTTCAATGAACCAATAAAACAAGGCGTATCAGGTTCGGAAAATACTTTATTTAAACCATTAATTTCAATCGGATCCCCTAATTGGGTTCCAGTACCATGACACTCCACATAACTGATGTCTTCGGGTTTTAATCCTGCGTTTGCGATTGCCTTTTTAATGACTTCTGCTTGGGCATTTGCGTTAGGAACGGTATAACCTGAACTGGTACCATTATGAGCGATGCTACTGCCCTTAATCACGGCGTGAATACGGTCCCCATCCTTTATTGCTGCGTGTAAGGGTTTAATTAAAATACTCACCACCCCTTCACTGGGAACATAGCCATCAGCGTGTTCTCCAAAACTGGCACAATGTCCCTGAAGCGATAACATGTTCCGATGTAAGAGTTCTTGATATTTATAATCATGACTAATGAGATTAACTCCTCCCACCAAAGCCATGGAGGCATCATTAGCGGCAATGGCTTGCATTGCCAAATGTAGGGCGGTTAATGACGAGGAACACATGCTGTCAAGCGTAAGACTCGGCCCCGTAAAATTAAGCACACTGGAAATTCGATTGGCAATACTCGCAGCAGTTGAATTTGCTAAAACTGTTTTTTGTTCTTTTAAACTTTTTTCAAAACCCGTTAATTGATGAAAATTATTCATGGCCCCTATGAACACAGCAACGGATTGAGATTGGGTACCAAGACGAATTCCCGCATCCTCGAAGCAATGCCAAGCGTTTTGCAACATCATTCGTTCTTGCGGACACATAATCAATGCATCATTTGGTGCAATATTAAAAAATAACGCATCAAAATCATTGGCATTTTCGAGCAAGGCACCAAAACCATAACTCCGATTATCAATGGCCTGGATGCAATTTTTGTCGTTCTCCAAGACCTCGATGAATGAGGGGAAATCCGAGGCCTGGGGGAAGTTCACTGCCATGCCAATAATTGCCATATCCGCTGCCGAAGAAATTGGGTGCAGCGCGCGTTCTGATTTTGGCTCTTCGACTCTTTGGGGAAGATGGTCGCTAAAATGTTCTATTAATTCATCAAACGTTGTATGTTCAAATAAAAGCGTTTTAGGTTGGCTGCCAAAATGAACTTCCAAATCAAAAATAATGTCCATAGCCAATAAAGAATCTAAGCCCAACTTACTGAATTGGCCCACATTCTTTAGTTCCTCAGCAGTCATATTTAAGCGATGGGAAAAAATAGAATAGATTAATTCTTGAGTCGATTCTTTTTTCGTATCAACTCTTGCATTATCTACATCAGTAGATAGACCACTGGGTGCAGGCGCTAGGTCTGCTGCTGTATATTGCATCTGCTCATTTACACCTACGTCCCGCGGCTTGTCCACGGGATCCAGGAATATCGCAGCATCGTTGGATCCCGCGGACAAGCCGCGGGACGTAGCATAAGAACAAGGACTCACAGTATATTTGACAACATGCGCCGTTAATTCTTCAATCACCACACACAACGCTCCATCTTCATCAAATATTTGAATATGAAAACTAAGCGAACCTACTTTTTGCGTACACACTAAAGCATGGTTTGTTATTTTTTTGAGAAGCCCAACTCTTTTAGCGCGCACCGGTAAAGAAAGGGGTTGTTGTTGATACAAGGTAAAATAGCCAACGGTTTGTAAGGCTGCATCGAGAAGGTAAGGATTAAACAAAAACTCGCTGAAATCCCCATCAAATTGAATATGCGCAAAAACTCGATCGTCAGTGGCAAACAGTTGCTTGATGTTTTTTAAATCAGGACCATATTGAATCCCTGCTTGTTCAAAACAGCGATAAAATTCAGTGCAGTCAATTGCATTGGAAATACGTTTAAATTCATGCAAATTAAAAGGAGCTAATTCCTTTTCAGGTTCTGCACATTCGGCTCTAAAAAACGAATCTCCATCATGAAGCAATTCAATAGCGCTGTGCGTTTTATTTATATTAATCTTCATTAATGGATTAAGAGCAGGCAACGCTTTGAGCCAATGCACATTCACACAATGAAACGGTAGGTCTTTAAGGAAATACTGAGCCAAAGCAAGACTCACTACTCCTGGTAAAATGGCCTTATGATTCACCTGATGCTGACTGAAATAAGTCTGCTCGGCTGATAATGTGTATTCTTGGGGGTTCTGCCAATAACAATGAATTTTTTTAAAAGGGTAGACTGGAAACTTTGGCCGATTCTGATTTTCATATTGTTGAATCACCACATGGGCATTGGTACCCGAAAATCCAAATGAACTGACTGCGGCAAGCGATTTATTTTTAGGCCATGGGCTTAATTTCTTGACCGGATAAAAGGAGGTGCTGGCAAAATCAATCTGCGGATTTTCACGTTCACAATGAAGTGTTGCTGGAATTTTTTTGAAATAACTGCATAAAACACTTTTGATAAAACCACAAATTCCCGCAGCATGGACTGTATGACCAATATTGGATTTGATGCTTCCTAAACCACAGGATTGTTCAGACCTCGCTTCCTGGGTTGCAAATAATCGCTGCAACGCATGTACTTCAATAGGGTCCCCCAGCTCTGTACCTGTTCCATGGGTTTCAATATAAGCAAGATCATTAGTGGATAAACCATATGAAGTATAGATCTGTTGCATCAGTTCTGTTTGAGCCAAACCATTAGGAGCAGTAATTCCATTTGATTGTCCATCTTGATTCACACCACTGGCTTTGATCACGGCATAAATTGGATCGTTATCTTTAAGTGCCTGCGCTAAAGGTTTTAAATAAACACAGCCCACCGCTTCGCCCGGGATAAACCCATTGGCTTTATCACTAAATGTTTGACATGCATGATCCGGAGAGAGCATTTTGGCATGATGTGCCTGCTGGAGGAAATTATCACTGCTCATAATGAATACGCCACCAGCCAGAGCACTCGTGCATTCGCCATTTTTAATCGCCTGGCAGGCTTGATGGATGGCAACCAAAGAAGAAGAGCACGCTGTATCCAGAGTAATTGCCGGTCCCGTTAAATTAAAGGTATAGGAAACGCGTCCAGCAATGACTGAGGGAGCATTTCCCCAAAAACTTTGAGCTATAGGTTTTTGTTGACTATGGGTCAAATAATTATTTTGGCTTGCCCCCACAAAAACCCCGCAAAATTTATCGGGAAGTTCCATTGGCGAGTAACCTGCATCCATTAAAGCAGCAGCAGCTGTTTGCAAAAATAATCGCTGTTGCGGATCCATCGCCTGTGCTTCAATTTTTGGTACGTGAAAGTAGTCAGGATCAAAAGCAAAAACATCAGCCAACCATCCAGCATAATTGGGTTCACGTACATAGTGTACTCCCCGCTTTTCCAAGGAGGTAATTGCATTAAATCCATCACATAAGGAATTCCATAACTCTTCCACTGTTTCCGCTTGTGGAAATTGCCCCCCCATACCGATTACAGCAATATCCAAAGGCTCTTTAAGCGATTTATTTTTTGTTGCTGTAGATTGTGTCAGCCCCACTCCTTCCATAATGATTTGCCAATTTCCCTGCGCATCAAAAATTGTAGCGTCTTGGTCTTTAGCATATAAAAAAGCACTGGGTTGATTCGACATATGAAATAAAACGCGTTTTATTGTCTTGGGTAGTCCGGGACGGGGATTTTGAGCAAAACAAGGGTCGTTAAGGTAAATCAAAGAATGCAACATACTGCCTAAAACCGCAGGATAACTGGCTTTTGGACTTAAGGTTGCAGAAAATGAATCCTCAATATCATTATATTGTGCGATCACTCGATAACAAGCACCCAAGTGGTGTAATGAATCGTCCTGATAAAAATTATTCTTTACTAAAGGATCAGGATTATTCCATATTCTGGCCATTTCATTGGGTGACTCGAATTGATAAGTAGTCTGTAATACCAATTCTTTAGTGCCATCATCATGTGCTTGCTCAATGAAACAGTAATGATTGTCTGGATCGATTTCCAGATACAAAGTAATTGCTTGTTCTTTTTCAGCAATTAATAATTTTTTTAATTCAACCTCGGTTAATTGCACGATTTGTGCTGAAGCTAAAGGCCTCAAGGCTGAGTAAATCATCATCAGCAAATTATCGAGCGGGAACACATAATGACCATCAATCTGATGTGCTAACCAGTACAGATTACTTTGAGGACTGTACGTATATTTACGCCGTTGCCTAATCATTAATTAATTCTCCTGCAAATAAATCTACAGGCAGGCTTTGAGTAACGATAGGCTCTTTCTCCTTTAACTGAGAATGAACAAAGTCCACCAAACGCTGCAAAGTAGGATAATCAAAAATGACTGCAGTGCGTAATGATAAATTAAATGCTTTATTAATATTGGTTACCAAACTAACACCGGTAATTGAATCAAGCCCAATTTCTGCCAAAGGGCGGTTCAATTCAAGAACCTGTTCTTTAGGTAAGTGAAGTGCTGCACGAATAAAATCAGCAACTTGCCGCCTAATCATCCCATCTCCCCCATGAGGAGATGGGACCCAAAGAGCGGATGAGGGGGAATCCTGAACCTCTTTACCAAGATGGTTCATGTCACAACAAAACACCTTTTGCGCTTTTTCTTGCTCCCGCAAATGCTGTTCTGATACTACAAAACCGGCTGCAGTTAATTTTTGCAACCAAAGATCCTGGCTTAGTAAAGGAGAAGCATTTAATCGCTCAGCACTACTCGCCTGCCACCAGCCATCAAATAAACCAAAAATAAAGTTCAAATACGCTTGTTCTTGCACTGCCTCATTAAGTAAAAATATCCCTTGCGGCTTAAGAATACGTTGCAATTCTTTAAGTGTATGCTCTAAATCATCTGCCAAGTGAACTACGTTCGACGCAAGCACTACATCAAAAGAATCATCAGCCAACTCTGCTAAATGATTCATATCTAAGTGTTCACAGTGCAGATTAAACCGTACCTGTTCTTGTAATTTTTTACCTTGATTCAGGAAAAACGAAGAAACATCCGTATAGTAATAATCGAGTTGCTCATAATCATTAAGTACATCCATCAGCGTTTCTGTTGTTGCACCTACTCCAGCGCCTAACTCCAGAATTTTTACGCGTTGTCTGCTGTTCTTCAGATATTCATCAGTATATTGCGCAATATGTTGGTTACACATTTTTGACTCAGGGCTTTGGGCATAAAGAGCGCGCAATAATTTAAGTCCCTCTTCTGAAAAAACGATTTCTGCGGGCGCCTTGCTTCCTCCGAGAATCAGCTCGTAGTGCAAATAACAAAGATAAGCCAAACGATAATACGCTTCATAAGCAGGATGTTGCTGGCAGCAGCGTTCATGCAAATGATGCAATGATTCGGCAGAGGCTGAAACTTCAGGTAATCCATTTAAATAGGTAACCAGTCGGGTGTACTTGGGTACTACGTTGTTGCGCAAAACGTGTTTGTTCCGCAAATCAGATACCAAGCAATAAATAAATTGGTTCACACCGTCTAATCCTGCTTTAATAGGTAAAACAGATTGTGTCTTCGAACTTTGTGGCACACTTTTATTTTGAATTGCAAACTGAGCATATTGGCTATTTAAACCAAGTTGCATCGCCTCCAATGCTTGTTGTGTCGTCAAAGGAATAAAACCTAAATCGCGCGCTCGTTCGAGGTAAAAAGAATCAGCTACAGCTCCAACCTCTTGCCAAATGCTCCAATTGATAATTTTAATTGGTAATGCGGTTTCCTGCTCCAAGCGCAGGCAATAGGCATCCAAGGCATTGCTCGCTGCGGCATAATTGGCTTGGCCTGCAAGACAGGCACTGCTTTGCATGGAAGAAAAAATTACTGCGGCGTTTATTTGTGTTTGTTGATGCAATTGATAAATAAAATAAGCACTGAATAATTTGGCCTGAATTACATGACTAAATTGTTGCCAAGTCATCGAATCAACCGTACTGTCTTGCAATTGCATGACCAGATTAAATACCGCATGAATGATAGGATGTTTCACGTGAAGGTATTTAATCAGCAAAGCGCATTCTGCGTCACGAGTCAGATCTGTTTGAATAAACTCAACCTGCTCGCCATAAGTATGTACAAATTGCCGACCTTCTTCAGTTAAAGGACTACGCCCCACAAGAATGACTTTAGCGTGATACGAGTCAATCAAAAACTGCGCCAAACGCCGGCCAATACCGCCCATACCCCCAAGAATCAAATATGTTCCTTGGGTTATGAGAAAATCGTTCTCTTCACAATCATGAGCTAACTCCTGAGAAGATAACCAGTACTGTTCTTTTCGATAGTGAATTGTTTGATGTGGCCCTGGATAAACCATTTCCAACATCGATCGCGCCAAAGGTGTATCAATAATAAAATGTTTCAGGTGCCAATGGGGCATTTCTTTAGCTAAGGAACCTAATAAACCGCAGATCATTGCCACCTGTGGATGATTGGCTTTAGCAGCATAAGAATACCAGTCAATTGTAATTTTTTTTGTAAACAAGTTGGAGCTTAACGTCGTTTTCAATACATCAAATAAAGGTTGAATTAGGCTGAGCAGATCCTGGTTAAAAAAATTAATCTCTAGATTAAAGTCAGGGTAGTGAGGATAAATAATAAAGTGATCTAGATTAGGATGTGCCGCTAAAAATAACTGGAACTCACCGGGATTAAAGTAACTCAAGTTATAACTTAAAACCTTATTATTTTTTTCGAGTTGTGAGCTAATCGGTTTTAGCGTTTCGATAAAACATTCGGCATGAATAATTACAATATTTTGGTTATGTAACGGTTGATGCGTCATTTCCGCATGCACCTCTTTTTTCACATACACCAATTGGTTTTCTTCGGTTTTAAACCAGATTTTTTTACGGAGAAATGGATAAGCCGGAGTATCATGTACTGGCATCATTTCACTCGGGTTTGCTGCAGGGCTAAATACAGCATCACCCGCGAGATAAGCCTGTACCATGGATTGGTAATCATCGCTAATTTGAGGCATCGCAGATGAGTCGAGCCAATTCTGCATCTGCTGGATTAATTGTTGCTGATTATGCCATTGAAACATCACCCGATAGCGATGATGAAGTCGTCTTTTTTGTAAGGTAAAACAAAAACTTTGTGGATCAAGATGAGTTGTTGCTTGCAACCAGTCAATATAATTCTTCACCAAGATACGCAGGCTCGCTTCATTCGCCGCAGAAAGAGGAATCAATGCCACAAAAGATCCTGAAGGGTGTTGCTGAATTATAGTACCTTGCTCTAAAACAACATGTGCATTAACCCCACCAAAACCAAAAGAGCTTACGGCCGCACAACGCGAAATTAATTCACCATTAATTTGCTTTTGTTGCCACGCGTGAGTTTCCTGGCTTATCGACAATCCCGATTGCTGCAATCCAAGGTATGGGTTGATTTCAGATAAATTCGCTTGCCCTGGTATCACTTGATGCTGAAACATCAGCAAAATTTTTATTAAACCGGCCAATCCTGAAGCAGGCTCCAGATGACCGATATTGCCTTTGACAGAACCTACTTGAATCGCTACATTTTTATCAGCCACAAAATTTTTCAAGCCCTCTAACTCAATAGGGTCGCCTAATGGCGTTCCTGTACCATGGGCTTCAATATAACTAATGCGCGCGATATCAATCGAACTATAAACATGTTCATACAATTTCTGCTGCGCTTTTGAACTAGGTGAGGTAAGTGTATTGGCTTTACCGGTATGATTTACTCCACTGCTAAGAATCTTGGCATAAATCGTATTATTTTGTGCCCATGCTCGCGCTTGGTTCTGGAGAATAATTACGATGATGCCTTCACCTCTAATGTATCCATCGGCATGTTTGTCAAATGGCTTGCAGATTTTCGTAGCAGACAACATTCCTGATTGAGTGAACGCATTAAAAAATTCATCATCAAGTAACAAATTAACGCCACATACAATTGCTTGCTCAATCTCCCCTTGCCTGATGGCTTTTACAGCGCGATCTAGAGCATATAAACTGCTGGAGCATGCAGTATCGACTGCTTCACTGGGTCCACTTAAATCAAAATAATGAGATATTCGATTTGCCAGTAAACTGTGTACTGTTGCAACTGGAATGTAGGGATTACTCACTTGGTATCGGGTTAATAACTTAGCATAATCAAACGTTGACGCCCCCACATATACACCTGTTGCAGATCCTTTCAAGTGTAATGGATTGATTCCTCCCATTTCCAAAGCATGCCATACCTCCTGCAATAACAGTCGTTGCTGGGGGTCCATGACTATAGCTTCAAACGGTGAAATATTAAAAAAAGCGGCGTCGAATGCATCAACACCGTCAATAAAGGTGCCAGGGTATTGTTGCATATAGTGCAAGCGATTCGCAGGAGTTTGGCTAAAAACATGGCGTTGATTCACTAACAATTGCCAAAAGTCATTTAAATTCTTACATCCTGGCAATAGCGCACTGTACCCAATAATAACCGGTATATCCTCGTCAATCGAATGATGCTGGGTTAATGGTTTTACCTCTTCAGATTGAACCTCTGTACCGCTATTAGGTTTGGTTTGTGGTTCATAATTGCCAATGAACTCAGCAATCGTTTTATAACCAAAAAAAGTAGCCGGGGTAATTGCCAAATCATAGGCATCATTCAAATGATTGGCCAACTCAGTAAATAAAATTGAGTTAAAACCTAGATCACCAAAAGAGGCTGTTAGCGCAAAATGCCCCTCAAGTTCCAATATTTTTTTAATCGTGTTGACTACAAAGAGTTTAAATTCCATATTCAATTCAGACCTGTATTTTTTTGTCGATTTCGAATGATTTAGTTGCTGAAGAATGACTTCTTGCTCTCCCTGATGCGCAATGATTTGCGGCCAGGATAAAGCGGATAATGTTTCTAAAATGCGGCAGCCGGTGGCATTGTTTATCGCCTGCATACCCCACTCTTTTTGCATACGCACTAATACTGAATCACTAACCTGCATGCCTCCTTGCTCCCAAAAAGGCAAATTAATACTGTACGTAAATCCAGAGCATTCTCCTTGGATACGCAACGATTCGCGTAACACCGCAAAACCATCTAAAAATCCATTAGCAGCTGCATAAATAGACTGCCCAATATTAGCGAGTATTGAAGAGTAGGAAGACAACAAAAGAAAATAATCCAGGCGATACACCCTCGTCGCTTTATCTAAATTCAAGGTACCTGTTACTTTTGCAGTCAAGGCCGTTTCAAATGCGGCCGCTGATTGATTGATAATGAGACTATCTTGCTGAACACCAGCGGCCTGAATACAGCCATTTAATACGCCCCCATGCTCTAAAACAAAGTGTGTGATGCAGGTCTGCAATGCTTCATAATCACTGACGTCAACTTGCTTGTAACTGATGTTACTTTGTTGTAACCAGTGAATGTGTTCTATGGATGGATTACGTCGCCCCAGAAGCAAAACTCGGGCTTGATATTGAGTCACCAGGTATTGGGCAATAATTTTGGAGATCGCACCAAGCCCCCCCGCGATAACGTATACCCCATTTTGTTTAAATAACAAACGAGCCTCTCTCTGATCTGGGGTAACCCCATGATAATATTGAGTATGAAAAACACCTTCCCGGTTTACTTTAACCCACGTAGGCAATTGGCTCTGGGCAACCCGTGGCAAGAGTTGGGAACTCAATTCCCAAGGCAACAAGACTACACTGTAACGCAACTCAGGAAACTCACATTGAGCTGTACGTAAATAGGCATGGACTGCCTGTGCATAAACAGGCGTTTCTCCCGAGTCATCAAAACACAAAATCAACTGTAATTTTTTTCTTGTTTGCAAAGCATGCTGAACATTCTGTAACAAGCTCATGAATTGCTGTGTATTTTGTAATTGATTCACGCATATCATAGAACATACCGAACTGGTGCCTGGGGTTTCTGTGGCCTGTAACCACTCCAGTGTTCTTCCAGTCACCTTATCACAATCTATGCGCTGCCAGAATGGCTTAAAATAATGGACTGGTTTTTGACTCGTGTTAACTTCCGAAGACTTGACCTCGGACTCAAGTAAAGCGGATCGATTTCTGGATTCCGCGGTTGAGCCAGCCGAGGATATTTCCGAAGACTCAGTGTTTTGTTGAATGATTTGTTGTTTGTGAATGGGAATCATGCAAAAACCAGCAATGTGACTTACCAAGCGATATTGTTCATCAAAAATGGAAATGTCATAGCGAGGAGAAAATGCGCGCAAGGATTTGTCTTCAACAACAATATAAATTTTAGTGGTCCACTCGTGAACTAAATTTAGTACCTCAATCTTCTGAGGAATATATACCTGATCTTCTGGCAATCCCTCTTGTAACACTGAAACACATTGCAAAACACTGTCAAATAAGCGCGGATCCAAGGTAGGTGCTTCATGAGGCGCTACGAGTGTTAATGCAGCAATCGCTTTATTTTTATCCGGATTAACCCGAATGGAATGTACGCATTGGAATGCTTCACCATGATACCAATTGTTTCGGCGAAATTGGGCATACATTGCCGCCGGCGACACATCGTGAACGCACTCAACAGCAAATGAAGCATATTCCTTGAATGCAGGAGTGTCATCTACAGCATGATAAGTACTGCTTGAATGCAATAATCCACCTGCTAATTCACAAAGAATATAAGTAGCTTCCGATTTAAAACGAATCATCAGTGCAAGAGCATCCCCTTCACAATCTGCATAAATGGGATTAAGCCACTTTATTTCACGAATGCTAATCGGTGACGTCTGTCCTCTATTGCGTATGTAGGCTTGATAACAAAAATAAATATGCGCCACTCCAGGCAATATTGGACGTTGATGCAATCGATGTTGCTCAAAATAATAGGCTTTTGTTTGCAAAACCAAGGGATGTTCTTGAGTTGCTGCAAAAGAACTACGAGGCACTATCCAATGGACTTGTTTTTTAAAAGAATAATGTTGCATGCGCGCTTCGGGGATAAGAGGATAATCTTGTAAAATAATATGTGCATTAGATCCACCCGCACCAAAAGAACTAAGCGCACTGTAACGAGCCCCCCTACTCTGTCCCCACGCCGTATTTTTTTCTGGGATAATCAACTGGGTCTTTTCAAAATGACAATGCTCATTCAACGGCCAAGCATTCACTCCCGCAAAAACTTGCTCATCTTGATATTGCAATAATATTCGTACTAAACCCGCTAAGCCTGCACATGCTTCACTGTGACCAATATTACTTTTAACCGACCCCAGAAACGCTTTATTTTGATACACCTCACTCAATGCTTTAATTTCTATAGGGTCACCTAAAACGGTACCTGTACCATGTGCTTCAATATAATTGATTTGCCAGGAATTAATTCCTGCTTTTTGCAAAGCAGAAAGAATAACCTGTTTTTGAGCTTCAGGATTTGGCACGGTATACCCGTGCATTTTGCCACCTGAATTAAGTGCACTTCCTTTGATGACCCCATAAATTTTATTACCTTCCGCAACAGCCACACCTAATTTTTTAATGCATAAAGCAACAACCCCTTCAGCATACACAAATCCATCTGCATTTTGCGAAAACGAGGCATTGATGTTTTGAGCTGAAAGCATATGCAAATCTGAAAGTTCTACCATTTGGCGTGGATGTACAATTAAATTGACTCCACCCACTACAGCCATGGTCGATTCATCGGCTAACACACTTTGACAAGCCAAATGCAATGCTGATAACGAAGATGAACAGGCAGTGTCCACCGCCATACTTGGACCATGCAAATTAAAACTATATGAAATTCGATTTGCTGCAGACCAATAAGCGCACGAAGAATTAGCGTGTTTTTGGGTCGTCCAATCTTCTTTGAGCCAAGAATAATAGGCACCACTTATCCCGACAAATACGGAGATTTTATTGTCCGATGCAATAGGAAAAGCATTTGCATCCGCAAGTGCGGAATAAGCATTCTGCAGCAGCAAACGTTCTTGAGGATCGATAAAAGCAGCTTCCCGTGGAGAGAGTTTAAAAAAAGCTTCATCAAAACAATCGATATCATTTAAAAAACTACCGCTACCCGCATAAGATTTGCCTTGCTTTCCCTTTTGCGCATCAAAAAATGAGTCATGAGCCCATCGTGATTTGGGAATAGGTGCAAATGCTGTTTTACCCTGCTGCAGCATAGAAATAAAATCATCGGAACCTGTGTGTGGAAGCTGATAGCTTAGCCCCACAATGGCGATATCTGTTTCCCGGTTATAATGGTTTAAATCAAAATGGACCTCATCAGGAGTTTCGGTGCATTCATTGTCAGTGAATCGTTTCACCAGTGCATCCACCGTATCGACTGCAAACAATTCAGCAATACCGAACTCAGGATATTTAGGTTTTAATTTTTGATATAAATCACTCAAACTTAATGAATCAAAACCAAGGTCAGACAATCGATCGTCTAATTGAATCGTTTTGCTATCCAAATAAAGTGTTTGCGCCAATTGCTCAACTATCCATTGTTGATTTTTTGTCGAATGAATTGGGGCTTGTTGTTTTTCACGGCCACATCCAACATCTCGCTCTTTGTCCCAAGGCTCCATGGATATTTTAGATAATGGCATCATCAATGCAGGCTGTTTTTTTATCTGAACTTGACGATTTATTTTAGCGTCAATAACAATTTGTTCTGCGAAAGAGAAGTTTAAACATGAACATTGATACTCAATATCGGTTAAATTCATCTCCTGTAATACCGAGATCCATTGTTCTGCACTCAATAAAGGGGAGTTCATTTGGCGTAGATGTTGGTCCTTCGCATTCCACCATCCATCAAATAAGCCAAAAATAGCCGTGGTATAATTTGTCTTTTCCACTAACTCATTCAATAATAAATGTCCGCTATCAATCAAGCATTCGCACAAACTATTTAGTGAATTTAATATATCACTCGTTGCATGAATGGCATTGGTAGCAATCACTACATCAAATGCTTGATAAAACTCATGCTGAGAATCCATTTGTTCCATATCAAATACTCGGAACTCCATTGAATGCTCATACTTAGAAAAATAGCACCTTGCTTTATTAACCAATGCAGAGGAAATATCGGTGAAATAATAGGTAAAGGATTGATCATGCAGCGCGTCTAGAATTGCTCGCGTTGAGGCACCACTGCCAGCACCTACTTCAAGAATCTTTATTTTTTTTGCAGATGACAGACAGTAATTTCGTAGTTTACTCGCCAGCATCTGATTGGCATGATCAGCAACCGCATGATGTTCATAAAAACCTTGTACTAATTCCGTATTACCCTGAGGGAAAATAATTTGATGAGGCAATAAAGTACCGGATAATAATTCAGGATATTGGTCACATACTGCAAGAAATAATTTAAGCCGAGATGAATAATTTTCTTCTTTTAACTCATCTTCATAACTGCTTTTTAGGGCTTCAAGTTGCTTTACCTCTTGGTCAATATAAATAAAATCTTCTTCCACGCGAATAAACTGCAGCTTTTGCCAAATATTAAATAACTCACGAACCAATAATTGAAAATGCTTTTGGAACGGTGCAAAAAACATCGCCACGTTAAGACCGTGCATGGGGAAGGATTGGTTGATCCGCAACAAAAGACTTAGTGCCACAAACTCTTCCAGGATTTTATTTTTATTAACCGTGGCAGTGGTTATAAACTCGTTTTGTTTCGTACGGCCAGTAATTAAAGCAAATGGAGTTTGGGTATCAATCTGCTGCTCAAAAAGTTCCATCAACTCAGTAAATGATAAAGGAGCCAAATCATTACTCGCCATATATCGCGAATAATCAGCGGATGTTGCCAAACCAATGCCTTCGATGACACCCAATGCGGTGATAAAACATGGAAGACTTTTTTGTTGTGCCAGTAAATAATTTTTTAATGCGGCTTCAAAACTGTAGATCGTAGCCCCTAAATTGGGATAATAAGCCTGGATGGATGTAAAAACATACAGATTTTTGGCGAACCGTGATAATTCTTCAGCGACTAGCCAACTGTTGCGTTGGCTCACTTGCTTTAAGGTAGTGGATAATGAATGTTCGCTTTGCTTAACCCACCACTCATCATGACAGGCAACAGCCAAATGAAAAATACCTGAAATTTTCTCTGCAGCAGCGATTTGCTCTAAACAGGTTAAAAGAGCATTATGTTCATCAGGATCACAGCAATAATAAATCATCTTGCTTTGCTGCAGTTGCCCCTGAACTTGCTCGCTCAATTGGTTATAGGGTTTGCGACCCACAACATAAATATATGCCTCATATTTTTCTTGGAGATAGGCACCAAGCTTTAAACCAATCCCACCAGCTCCGCCAACTAAAACATAGGTTCCGCGGTATTCAAATCCCTTACGATCTACCTTTGGAAATTGCAAAGTGACATGATTGTACTGATAAAATCTTCCCTTAAAATCAACTACATTAATGTGAAGAGGATTGATTTCTAAATTCACTGCATTAACAAAATGAGTGATTAACTCAACTTCTTGCGCGGAATAATTTTCATCCAATTTCAGGTGAATAATACGTTGTTTTTTCAGCTGATTACGGCATTTAACCGAAATTTGGCGAATGATTTCGATTACCCACTGAATTGGATCTTTTTCTGGATAATCGATCGTGACTGAGAGATCCTGCGCCAAAATATCATGCACAGAATACTCAGTCCAATGAATGGTTTTAAGATTGGAGAACTCATGGTGATTCATACATTTCAACGTAGTTTGCAACGTATCAAATCGCTTCTCTTTTTCTAAAGAATTCTTCTTTGCTTTTTTAAAATAAGATTTGCGTTCAAAAGGCATTGCTCCTAAATAACGCTCAAAATCAAAAGCAAAACCCTTAAGCCATAATTGCAAGACAAATTCATCACTTAAGGTCAGCACATCCTTGCCACTCACATGATCCAGATCGATACAAATGCTCTGCCCTGCTTTAAAATGAAAAATACAGTGATTGGTACTGCTGTTTTGTGAATCCGGAGCAAACGTCAAATGCGGTTTATAATAAGCATTTAATAAAGTAAACCCATTCACTTCAGAAATTGTGCTTATTCGCTCACTTAATCTGTTCTTGAAGAGCTCGATATATGCAGAATCAAGCGATAAGAGTAATTTGATCTCCTCGGGTAGAAGCAGTTGTTGTTCAAGCAACGCCATAATTTCAACAAAAGAAGGAGAAAAACGGCCAAGCAATTCTTTTTTAACCGTACTTAATTGCCATTTATTAATAACACATAGCCTCGCCCATAGAAGGATAACAATCAATTGATAGTGGATAAACTGCTTATCCTCATGCATTGACGTATTTTGAATTTGCTGCAGGTCATTTTGTTCAAACAAAACGAGTAATTCTGCGGGAAGCAGCGTTTGCAAAAATCCTTTAAAGGTATATTGATGCTGGTAAAGCGCCATACTTTCAACAATGAGTTGATTCACTTCGGATGGTTCAATTACCAAATCATGAACAAGTTTCAACACATAATCATCTAAATCAATTAATGCCGAATAGTGTTCGCCATTTAATATTAAATGAGTTTGCATTTTTTGATTGGCTTTAATCGCCAAAGAAACCGCACTGCCATAAGCTTCAATACAACGTATATCGGATAAAAAATCATGAATGAGATGAATCCAGTATTCCGGCAACCGTTCCGAAAAAGTAGACTGAAGATAGGGCCTTAATTGAACAAAGCTCGTTGGTGCACAATCCCCAGGAAGAACTAGAAAGCCATTATTCACGGACATCCAATCAATGTGCCGCTCATGCTCATTGAGCCATCCTGCTTGGCGAAACGGAACAAGATGTTCCTGGGTATAAATTGAGTTTAATGCCAAATGATACTTTTGCTCCGGCAGAACATGATCTTCCGAGAGTGCAACCAAGGACTCTAAATCTTCTCTAGTTCTTGCGCTTAGCAACACCGGTAATTTAAATGACTCATTTGTTTTAATTGGAACGCGCTCAGGGACTCTTTGCAAAATGGCATGTGCATTCGTACCTCCAAATCCAAAAGAACTTACTGCAATTTGCGAGTGATTATAATCGATGGACTCTGTATTGATGTTTAACGTTTCAGGTAATAAAACATTCGCGGTATCTGAAAGTACATGAGGAGGAATTTGCCGATTCTTTAAAATCAGCAAACACTTGGCCACACCTAATAACCCGGCCCCAGCCTCCATATGTCCTACATTTGCTTTAATCGAACCAATATAGCAACTCGGATAATTATGACTTAATGCTTCAAGTTCTATGGGATCACCAAGATTAGTTCCCGTGCCATGAGCTTCAATATATGCAACATCGAGATACGCACATTGTTTTTGGGCCAAACGAATCAGATTAGATTGTGCAGTAGCACTAGGAGCGGTCATTGTGCTGGTAGTTCCATTGTGATTGCAACTAATCCCGGTAACGGCCGCTAAAACCGGAAGATTTAATGAGTCCGCCTTTGCTTTTGAGGTAACCAGCAAAGTAACCATTCCCTCTAAAGGCAAATACCCATCGGCTTGCATAGAAAAAGTATGACACCAACCACTTCGAGAGAGCATACCCGCTTTTTTGAAGCTCTGATGCCGCAAAGCACTATCAATATAATTAACCCCCAGTACAAAAGCAAAATCATTTTGGCCTTGTCTGATGCTGTCACATGCGTCTTTTAAAGCAACCAATGAACTGGCGCAAGCAGCATTAATACTTTTACTTTCTCCAGTAAAGTTAAAACAGTACGAAACTCGATTGGCAACACTCGCTTCACAATTATTTAAAAACAAACGGCTGTCACTATTGCATGCACTCATTGCATAAGAATGCAGGTTATCCACCGTCATCACTCCGGCATAAACACCGGTTGTTGCCTGCTGCAACTCATAACGCGCCATACCTGCATTTTCCAGACACGTATGTACGCCATACAACGCTAATTTTTGTTGAGGATCAAGATGAGCAATGTCTTTGGCAGTCAGATTAAATAAGTCTGGATCAAAAAAACTCCAATCAGCAAACAAATTGGCATAGGTCGTTTCACCCTCAGTACGCCACTTTCTTGAAGGATCTACTGAATACCTTGATCTTTGGCCTGCAATTAAAAATTGCCACAAGGCTTCCTCAGTTTCTATCTGTGGAAGCCTTAAACTTAAACCGATGAGTACGGGGGTAGTATCCTCAAGAAGTGAGTTCTTTTGAGGTATTGGCAATAATTCCTGTTCCATTTGGTTCATCTAACCTTTCTGATGAATGTGCAAAAAAGGAGGGAATATAGTCCGTTTTAAACCCCTGCTGGTACGTTTTTAAATGAGTGGTGAATTGTTTGTCCTTAAGCAAATTCATAGCTGCTTTTACAAACATTAGAGCGATGTAATAGCGCCCTTCATTCGTATTTTTATCAATTTTTAATTGAGCGGGATTAAATTGATTAAAGGGAGGTAAAGATTTTAATACATCTGGATCAAGTTTTAATTCATAACATGTATTCAAGCCAAGTGAACAAATAGCGTATCGCAAATAAACGTAGGCTTTAGTTATTTGATAACTGGCTTCATCCAGTGCGGTAACTCGTCCTTTAGCATAAGCAATATGCAAAAATGTCTCTTCTATGGCATTCAAACGTAAGAAATTAGCAATGGTTGCCAAATCAAAAAGTGGATTTCCTATTCGTGCAAACTCCCAATCAATTAATGAAAATTGATTTCCTTCTGTTTGAAATAATATGTTCCAGGGATTCATGTCATAGTGACACAGACTGGTTTTTGGATTTAGATTAAGTAAGTGATCCAAGTCATTAAATAGAGACAAAACCAAAGAAAAATCATCAAATCTGGGATCTTTTTCAACAAGTTCCTTAACCCTGGATTTTAATTGCAAAAATTTATCGCTTTCCTTACTTTCGCACTTTGGAACTTTAATTCCATGCAATGCACTCACTACCGAACCCAGTGAGGCCAATCTATCCAGAGATTTATCCAATGGCCATCGCGGATCATTGGCAACGAACTCAAAAACAGCCACTTTTTGTTCTGCATTAAAATAAATCATTTTAGGACCAATACCAGTACGTGAAGCAGCTTGAGCCGCATATAATTCTACCCACCCCTGTGCACTGTCCTCCTCTAATATTTTTATTACATAGTTCTGATTGTAGGCTTCCACTATAAAATTCTGACAAAAGGGAGATAAACCACCGTTCAATGGTTTTAAAGATCCTGCTCTCCATGGCAGAAATGACTGTAATGTAGCCTTTAGACGCATTGCAATCGCTTTAGAATTACTCATTTCGTCTACTGCACTTTCAGAAATCAATCCTTTAGGTTTTACTACCTGATCATCTACAAATAATCGCCAGCTACTACATACTAATCGTAAAGCCAGAAGTTCATCCTTACGAAGATATTTTAAAATTCCTCCCATAATAAAATAAGGAATTTGGAGCGCCCCAAAACTAAAATCTTTAGCAGGCTTATTTACATTTCCTAATAGTTTGGTATTAAGTTGCTGCTTAAACTGATAATCATTAACGATTTGCATCGCTTGCTTAATCAGCATCACACTAATATAAAACTTACCAGCATCACTGCTTTTATCAATCGCTCCATCACTGGGTTGATATTCGTTAAACGCTGGTATTGATCCAATATCAATGTGATTTACACTCATGGGATCGCTAATATTTGCCGCAAAACTAATTGCAAATCGCAATAAAGCGATTTGTTGCATGTGCACATAATGCATCAGTTCTTCTGAAGATGGCTTACGTCCTAAATAATGCGTCAAAAGAGAATTTGCTGCAGCTGGCTTTAAGCGTAATGTGGCAACCACAATCGCTAAGTCGAGGAAGGGATCAAGCAACCCTGCGCATTCCCAATCAATAAAATAGAAATCTTCGGGTGTCGCCAACAGATTATTAGGATTCATATCATTATGACAATAATGTGTTTGTCTCACTAAACCCGTTAAACAATCAAGCTGCATCAGAGCATATTGTTGCAAGAAAAAAACCGGCGAGGCTTTAATGTAACTATTTAACGTGACTCGACGTTCAGCGATTAAGGTTGATTTTTCAATTTCCGAGCGTCTTTGTAAATGTGGTCCGGAATGAATCACTGCAAATTTCTTTGCAATAAGCTTTAGTTGTTCATCATCCAGTCGTGCTGTAATCGATGGGCTATTTTCAACATAACGCATGATGACAACACCTGCAGAAAAATCAAAATATTCTACTTCTGGTGCTATTTTTTTCTGGGCGAAAAAAATGGATGCAAATACTTCCCGAGTTCGCCCTTCGTTATGTCTTATATGCCGTAAAACAAAACGCTCGTCGCCAACTTGCACTAGATAGCTATTGGCCCAGGGAGAAAATCCGCCGGTTAATCGTTTTATGGTAATAGGAGACTTAGGTGTTACGGGTAAAATTGCTTGAATATGAGAAAGTAATTCAGAAATATCCGTTGAGTCCTTTGCTTCAATGCATAATTCATAACCCTCATTGGAAAATAAGTGTTTCCAACTTTTGTTGACAGCACTTAATCTTTTTTTCTCATCTAAAGATAAATTATTAACAATCTTTTGAACTACGCTTAAGGGTAGAGAACGATTAAAAAATTTCATGAACCAATTAAAAATTAATGTCAGTTGATGGGCATATTAATTAAATAAAAGACATAAATCAAACGATAACGAATCAGAGTTCCTGATAGGAAAATCTCTTTTTAATCTCTCCAAGGAGAGTGACGCGCGAAGACACGGAGCGGAAATTGGAAATTATTCATCAAAAACCGCTACGAAAACCTAAACCCCGTGGGTTGACGTGGTTTGTTGCGCATCTAATGCTGACATCAGATTATCATTATAAGCACCAACAAGACTTGATAGGCGTTGCATTTCTTCCTGTCCCATCTTTTGTGATATAGAACCATCGTTCAATTGACGTTCCACCAATTCGCGTTGTGCATTTAAATTTTGAATGACTCTCTGTAATTCTTGAGGTGTAACACTAGGATTTGTCGATTGTTTAAAAAACATAATAGCACCTTATTTTAGCTTAATTCACTCATTTTACCTTCAGTTTTTTTACTGTTCAATCCTTCTTTGCTCGATGTAAAATCATTCTGTCACTTTTGCATCCCATCGTGTTAATTAATTACTCTTTAGCGCCAATTACTGTTCAAGTAGAGTATTATATGATACAAATCGCGCTCACTAAATCACTTGAGATATATTTGAACATGGCAGAGCCCAAAATAATACCACCACAAACTGATACCCACTTTAAATTGCTTTATGAAAAGGCGGCCCAACAGATTATCGAAAATAATACTGCCTTCACGATGATATCTAATAAAATTAAGAATCAGTTTTTGAATTTCTATAGGTTGCATTCTAATGAACAACTTGAATTGATGAATGACTTATCAAAGATCTCGGGGTTACCCAAAGAGATACTCGAGATGATGAGTCAATTTCCCTATTTTGATGTAATTCCCCTTGATATTATTAAAGAAATTGGCTCCTATCTCAAGAAGAAGGAACCAAAAGAAGATAAGCATACCAGCGCATTAGTAGCAACCCAAAAAAGACTGCATGCTTTATTTCAGCCAGATAGGTTGAAGAATTTATTATCTCAGTTGTTATTATTTGTAGCGACAGGGAAACCGGATAAAGCACAAAAAATAGTCGATATGCATCCTGAATTACTATTGAAAACGGGGACAGTAACCGACTATTCGGGTAGAACGTTCAAAGACATCAGCGCATACGAGTACGCCTACTGGGCAAAGGACAGCCACATGTGCCGTATGCTGGAACAATATATGAATCCAGAGACAAAAGCGGAGATGCTTAAGCGCTGTGAGGCAATAGAGAAATATGGGTTGACTTACATACAACATGGGGTCGAGGTCAAGGGGTCAAAGCATTTTGATTTTACGCCACTCAAAAACGCATTAAAAAATTATACTGATGGGTATGATGGTTGGTTTGACGCAAGTAATTGGACGGCCATAGAGACAGCCTGGCTCAAAGTAGGTATCGCGCAGCGCGATGTTCCAGTTCATGTGGCTTATGAATATTGCCGGAAAGACCGTGCGTTTGCCCCGAAGCCAGAATTTAATGAAGATACATTACCGCGTGAGTTAACATTCCGCAATTATACTACAGGTACCAATGAGTCTTGGTTTCCATTGATTATTTCTGACGCAGGAGGCCTCGGAGTTACTTTTGCAATAACCCGCGATTCAGGAGATGCCAACGGAGCCGGGGCTCTAAGTGCGTGGCCAGGAGATGTTTTATTGGATTGGGTAGCCATAGACCAGCTCGATAAAGTAAGAACTAATGAGCTCGCACAGTTGCTCGAAAACCTGAAGTCAGTTGAACCTGCTCCTGATAATGGTTTCTCATATCCATAATGGCATGGTGAGGCACTCAACAGTGGGAGCCTCTGGTTTGACAGCGTAATAAACCACCCGCTTACCACGTTAATTGAAAACAAGTAAACTTTAGAAATCAATTAAACCAAAAGTTAATCTAAAATTTTTACAGATTGCTAGCAAAACCACTCAGTACAATTATCTATAAAGTGAGTAAACAATTATTACTTTGCTCGCCTCCTTAAAAAGGATAGAATGTGGCCTGTCTAAGTTTTCTGTACATGGATAATGACTTCTATACTTAAATCCGAAAATATTGCTCTTTCTGGTCAAGGATTGAGGCAAAATATTAGCATATTGTTTACTCTTTCAATTATTTTTGTTTCTTTAGCACTACGTGTTTTAAGTGTTGGCTCACATGATGTCTTCGTTGAAGAGGCTTATTATTGGAATTATTCGCAACATCTGGATTTTGGTTATCTGGACCATCCTCCTATGGTCGCATTGTTAATTAAACTCTCTACTATTATTTTTGGAACCAATGAGTTCAGCATCCGTATTCCAGCCTTGTTGTGTTGGGGAGGCGCTGCGTTTTTCAGTTACAAATTAACAGAATTAATTCATAGAGGCTCTGGTCTGAATGCTCTATTCTTATTATCCCTACTACCGTTTTATTTTATACAATCGACTCTAACTACGCCGGATCAACCCGTTCTGCTTTGTTGGGCCGCTGCACTCTATTATTTCTATCGCGTGTTTCTTTTCGATGAATCTAAATCATGGTACAAAGCAGGGGTGTGGCTTGGTCTAGGAATGTTATCCAAATATACCATTGTATTACTTGGCCCGGCGGTACTTCTTTATTTAATCATAGTGCCTTCAACACGATATTGGTTTACTCGCAAAGAACCCTATCTTTGTGCATTGATCGCAGCGCTTCTGTTTACTCCAGTAATTTATTGGAATTTTATGCATGAATGGGCTTCATTTGCATTTCAAAGCGTGCGTCGGTTTAAATCAGTTAATCATTTTTCATTCCATCATTTTATTGGATTAGTATTCTTATTTTTAATGCCCGCGGGGGTCATGGGTTTTTATCTTTTATGGGATAAAAAATCGACAAACATGACGAACATTGAAGCTAAGGCAATACGGTTTCTGCAAGTATTTACGCTGTTTCCCTTGATCTTTTTTGGAGTATATAGTCTTAATCATGCCATTAAATTAGATTGGATAGGTCCAGGACTTATATCGATTATTCCTTGGCTTGCAATACTCATTTCTAAAAGTAATAAGTTTTACAAATTATGGCATACGGGCGCAGTTTTTTTATTACTTTGCTATATTTGTGTCATCGTCATGATAACTTTTGGCCCCTCTCAAAAAGCATCACAACTATTCTTCCAAAAAATGATTTCGTGGGAAAATCTTACCGAACAAGTCCATGACGTAGCAAAAAATGTCAGCCATACACGAAATACTGAACCAATTCTAGTTCCATTAGATGCCTATAACATTGGAAGTGAGCTTGCATTTTATCAAGCAAAGCTTTTGGAACATGGAGCAATCCCAAACATTTATCCAATTGTAGGTAGACATATTTTTGATCTGGATAGTTTGATGTATCGATATTGGTCAAACTCGATTACGCTTTCTGGCAAGACATTAATTTTAATTTCTACGAACCCTAGAGATTTTAAATTACCGACTATTAATACTAAAGCAGTGGTTTTAGAGCCTCCCAAGAAGCTATGGTCCTATAGTCAAGGAAGCGAAAAACCTGTATCTCCTTATTATTATGAGCTGGTACAAATGAGGTAATTGTTTCCTAAGAGTAGCAAAGATCTCCTCGTTGGAGCACCAATCTGCCTCAGGAGATCCTTAGCTCTGCTCAGAATGACTCGTGTGACCAATCCAGGGACAACTTTACCCGCTTCAATCTGACTTTGGTAACTCATCAAATCGTTGCAAATCCGCTACCTTGTCCTCCCATGACGAACGACTTGCATAGAAAATATGAGCTGTTGGTTCTAAGAACGAATCATTATCTAAAGAACCAGCGGGTAAAACCACGTACCCTCTCTCGTCTTGCCGAGGAAGCGGGCTGCCACACGTCTTACAAAATATACGATCCTTTTGCGTGTTATGTAACTTGAAATAGCTAAGATTATTCTCACCCTTTTCCCACGATAATTGAGCCTTATCAAAGAAAACAGTTGCACCATGCATCGAACCAGTTTCTTTTCGACATCGACTACAATGACATAAATACATTACTTTTGGCTGTTGCCCCGTAATAACATATCGGCATGCACCACATAAGCATTCACCTGTATATCGATTCATCTAAAACCACCCCTTGTATTTTTGGCTTGAATAATTTGGGAACTGTTAGCAGTTGCTGAGCGTTTCTTCGCATACATTGAGAAACCATATTTGGAGGCCCGAAAAAGCTTCTGTTATGAAAGCGCCAACATCTTGAATTAGGTCACTTACATGGGACTACGTGAGCTGTCACGCATCCCAAGTGAAAAAACTAAGGTTTAAAATTAGAGGTATTCTCTTCAATTGCTCCTGCAGCATCATTGATGTCTTTTAAGAATTTAGCTTTACTTTGTACCACCATAATTTCCTCTGGCGTTACCGAGTATACTTCGTAGTCTTTCGCGGCTAACTCCTCTTTTAATTTTGACAGTTTTTCAGGATTATTTTCTTTTGAAGTGATTACACCGATTCTATCACCATCTTTTTCCATTAATTTAACTCGATACGCAGGCGTACTGTATGCTCGATTAGCTAAAGATGAGGATTGAAAAAAAGAGGAACCTCTCGCTGCAACTGGTCTAAACATGTACTTCATCATCATAGATAGATACTCTTTTTGAAATTACAAACGACTAAAAAAAATATTAAAAAGCATACTCATCTTAATTAAATTAGTTCACATTAGCAAATTTATTTACAACATCACATAGGTGATGAGTTTGGAAAGTATCCTATCATTTACAATTAGGTCTGAAATTTTGGCCTAGTGTCTTCCTCTTCGCCAACTTTACTTTCTTTTTCCTCTATGTTTTTTGCTTCTTCATCAGTAACTTCTTCTATTTTTACCGTGCTATCTTGTGCCTCCATTCCGTATTCTTTTTCCTCCTCCTCAACTTGAATATGAGTATAATGCACTATTTCGCTGTGCCCTCTCATTTCACGAAGAAATAGATGATATGCATCCATCTGTTCTGGAGTCATGTCCACGATTTCAACCATCGATTCAATATAAATATCGATTGCTTTTTTCTGTATTTGAGCCGCCTCTTCCATTGCAATATAGGGTTGACCAGGAACAGGTTTCCCTGTTCGTTGTATCGCGCTTGCTACAAGGAAACTTTGAATTGCTTGTTGTGCCACTGATCTTACTTCTTCAGGGAGCAATTTATTTTGCAGATCAATAAAATAAGGATTAGCAGAAAATACCAATTTCAATCCTTGCCTATGCAATCTTCCAGGCATAGCGATTAACGGCACATCTTGCACGGTTACCTCATGCTCGAAAGCGAATGTCTCCGGGCTACCTGATGCGTCATATCCTGGTGGTGTTTCACTCGCTCCCTGAATGTAGACATAATCATCCGGAATCGCTGTTGAATCAGCCAAAACTATACTCGTCTTTCCAGAGGCAAGAGAAAAGAAATGATAAATCGTCCATTGATGGGAAAAAGACAATGCAGATCCTTGAAAATGTTCACTACTCTGCTTATGATGACCAATAAAGGCGCGTTCTGTATTTTGCTCGTCTATGCGACCATCCTCCAGAAATTTCACTAATTGAGATGAACCATTCAATCCGCAAGGTACTTTTGATGTCCCCAAAAAAAGTGGAAAAACACGCTCGAATTCACTAAGCGCCATTGTTCTTGCCCAACATTTACCTGTTTCTAGTGTTCTTAATTTCCATAAAGCATTTTCTGCTGTTAATAGACTACCACCATAAGAAATGGGTAGGTAAATGGGTTGTTTCTTTTGACTGCTTAAGGTCGTCCACATATTAGAGTCAAGTTTAAAAAACCGTTCGACATTAGAACCTTTTTGACGCGTTGTAAAGATACTTCCCCCTTTGACCACATTGGATTTTTTCCACATGTCTATGCCCCAAAATATGTTAAATCTTAACTCAAATTATAGCAAATAAATTCATTAGGTTTTTTTTTAGAACAAGAAAGCATCATCCAACCGAGTCATGGGGTCTATTCTCAATCAAAATAAATACCTTTAGGAGCTTCAAAGCACCTAATTTTTGACTTGGATCTGAGCCAATCTGGCATTTTGCTTAATAATTCATTAATCAACGTGATGCTATAATATTCAACAAGTATAGATTTTGTGGGGAATGTTATGTTGTCAAAATTACTCTATATCAGGCAAATGCATAGACAAGCAAGTTCTGGTATTAAAAATGCTTTTAAGTTGAAAAAAGCAGCAGCCATCGTCATTGGTAGTGGTGTTGGTACGGGAGTAGTGCTATACACCCTGGATTCTGAAGATCAAAAACGATTCAAGGAAGCTGAGAAACTCTATGGAGCAGACAAAGATCACTTAATGAAAAATGTTGAGAGGCAATTTGAGACAACACAAGAGTTATTAGCTTATGCCGAACAGTTACCGACCGGAAAAATTCCTCATCCAGCAAAAGAAGCTTATACACCGAGCCGATCTCAAGAGTTAGTTGTACAAGGATTTACAGGAGGTCTCTTGACTTTGTTCATGTATCCCAAGAAACACAAAAGATTGGTTGATGCATGCGGTATTGCTTTAGAACATCATTTAGAATGTATCACGGATAAAGGTCGTAAATATTTCTCGGATATGGAGCTTACCGAAGTCGCTTTAAACTTGCCTGAAGAACAGCTCGAAGAACGAGCCAAAATGCAAGGAAAAACGGTTATAGAATATACCTCGATGTTACAAGAGAGGCATCAACATGCTCAAGAGGGGGTAGAAGCCTGCCAAGCATTCTATATTGATATGCGGCACCGGCTCAGCATACATAAACATCTCGCCAAACGATATCCCGAAGCGAGAGCAGCTCTTGAAAAAATGTTAAGCATTGATCCAAAAGAGCTATCCAAAATCACTCATCTATCTGAAAAGGAATGTCGTAAGATCCTTGAGTCTGGAATTGGTTCTGCAATGTATGGTCTTGGTTTAATTACAGGTCAAACTGTAGCTGGCTTAAATGGGCAAATAATCAAAGATCAGCATTTGGATTCGATTGTAGATATTGCTGAGAAATTGGGGACACATTGTATGCGTCTTATCGACCTTGCTGAGTCTCTAAAAAAAGAGGGTTTGACAAGAGTTGAACGCGCCCAAATAATACAAAAAATCAAAAAAGAATACAAAAATAATATTGATGCCATGCGAAACGATGAACTAGCCTTAGTAAAGCACTCATGCTATGACAGAGAATATTCACAGGCTTTAGCTCATACCATAGCCTATGCTCAAGGACCAGGAACTCTTTTTGCCAATATGAATAGAGCTCGTATAGTTGGTGGTGCAGTTCCGCTCTTCCCTGAAGATCTCCTTTCTTTACATCATCAATCACCACACTGTATTCATAAAAATCACGGGGAAGGACTAGCTATCGCAACGCACAAGACAAGAGAACTTCCTGGTATGCTACAGCGTATAAAAATTACCACTACGCAAGGGGATCAACCCTGGTTAGTCGAACCTGATAAAGGGTTTGATGGGAAAAAAGCGTTTATGAATGCTATGGATCGATGTTATACACCATGCGTCACAATGCCTCGTCCTGGTAGTAGTTCTGATGATGAATAAGGGGCTTTTTAATACAAAAAGGTCTAGCCAAACCATTTACACATTTCATTAAAAATGAGTAATGAAAATGAACGAAGATGAAATTAAGGAACGAAGTATCTCTAAGCCAACGGAAATGATGATTTTAAGGCCGCGCCAAGAGTTATGTGATCGCGTTATAGAGTACACTATAAAAATGTATGGACGTAATCTTCGTTCCCAAATCGAGGAATTGGCTGCAGCACCCAATCGTTGGCTCAGCATTGCCTATCCCATCAGCAAGGCTGATACCAACTCGCCTGAAGCGCGCGCTCGTATCATGGGTGGATTGGCAATAATTTGTTATTTAAATGATTTAAAAGCGGTGCTAAATACTGAAGTTTGCTTCGATTTTGGACAATTGCTTAAATCAATCGACGATTACTTTGAGGTGACCCAGTGTGTGCCTTATATAGAAGAGTTCCCTGATATCCTTAAGCATCAGCCAGTGTTCTACGAACCAGGAATGAATCGTGACGTGGTTATGTCACTAATCTATCCTAAAGAAGAACTGGTTAAACGCGTGGCAACGTTTACAGGGCTAACTATGGAAGAAAATGTATTAAAACACATTGCTCAACCAGTACTGATGGACGGAAAACAAGACCGAGTTACCATTGCGCAAAAATGCATGTATGATTATCAAAAACCAATCATCTATGAAATGATTGGTATAATGATTGCCTTAACCCTGATGAATTCAGAACAAAAATTGGAATTCCAATCCGCAGAAACGTATGCAAAATGGACCGATCAACTCATAGATATGGCCGCAGGCAGCCCTTCTGTGGATGTTGTGGTTAATGCATCGAACGGGGTATTTTGGTTGCCCGATCCCGCAGAGTTTCGATAACACCACTCTTGTCGTAAATACTATCCGCAGCGAGTAATCTATCTAAATCCAAACGTCATACTATCTGACGGCCCTTCAGCTGTTTTATCGTCAAACGCTTGGCTAAGAAGCTCACGCTGACATTTTTCGAATGTTTCAAAGTAATGTTGGTTATATTTGGTTTTAGTCTCAGGAATTAGATGATTTTCAAGGAACCAAAAACAGCGCTCTTTATGGTATTCATCAGATGCAGTATTCCGCATTTGCATGATTTTTTCTTGTTCATTAGCTGGAACAGCAAGCTTTTTTAAATTTTCTTGCAGCATTTTATTTTGCCTTGCGGCTATATCTTGTTCAAAAGTATTTTTTTTTGCTGGGCCAGTTTTACTAAACATATCCATTTACCTCATAGTTAATAAAGCAACGTTGCAAATTTTTAATTTTAGTGAAAATTATTTTCCAATTTGGATGTTTTTTGTATAATACACTTTATTGTTCGCTTTGAAAAGATTGAACATTCCATTGGGTCTGCTTATTTTCTCATAAGAGAAAAAGCAAATGAAGTAACTACTTTGACCGTTGCTCCATTTACTAAGCCTCAAAACGAATCAGGGCTGATTAATAATATTACCCTTCAATCATTTATCCATGAAGCATTTGAGATCGCGTGAATTAGGATGAATAAGGTACTAATCCAAATTGTTGATCAAAAGCTGTTTGAGACTCTGTTGATAAATGACGAACCTCAGTTAAAACTTCTTTGGGTAACCGCTTAAAAAAGCTTAGCCGTTTTTGAAAAAAATCTTGATTATGTACCTTAGCATCGTCATATAGACCTATTGTATACGTTTTAGCAGGAGTTTGAACTACTTTTTGCGGGGTACGCTGAGGAGTATCTTGCTTCAAAATAACGGAATCAGCCAATTCAGTTTCAGTTAATGCGATGGCGTAAGGTCCGACAAAAAACGAGTCGCCATGGATTACATTACTACCAATTGTCATCGTATATCCAAAAGGTATTTCAAAAGCAGCAAAATCAAATTCACCACCAGCCTTCTCTACTCCGAGTATCAATGCACCACTGCACTTAGGGGACAAAGGTGTAAAAACATGAGGAAATGGATGTGTTTCTACAAATAATCCACCACCACCTGTTCTTTTCATTACATAGTCTTGTATGTAATCTGCATCCCATTGATATTCAACCAGGTACAGGTTTTCTAATGATGGCTCATTTACAGCATCCAAAATAAATGATTGCTCCAAAGGAATTAACTCGGCACCGTATTTAGCTAAAAACCCCCTGGGCACAGCACGAGCATTCATTTTGGGTATATTCACTAATTGAACATCGGATGGAATAGCTAATACACCCAAGCCACCAAAAACATTCGCATCCCTACCACTTTGAGCGCATTCCTGATTTTTATTTTTCCATGTTGCCTTAATAGTTAATTCTTGAGGGGAAGTTATTTGAACGACACATCCTGGATCAGGGATATCGTATTTACTAATTCCAGTTGCTTCCAGCATATTTATTTCTGTGCCTGCTTTGAGAATAGCATGAGCTTCTACTGCTTTCATTAATGGTTTACTGCCGGGTTTATCTGGATTTCGTCGGTCAACCATAGTCGCTTGCAAGCTATGTAAATGCCTGCTCGCTACCTCAGTGGGTAATTTACTTTTCATACACATACTACAAGTACAAATATCAGCGTGCGTCATAGAAGTAGTTACATCAGATGCCAAAGTAGGTTTTTCAAAGAGCTCTCTCATAATTTTTATTTCTCATGTTGTGGCTTAAAATATCAAATTAAGTGCGCAATAATTGCGCACTTAGAGCATATTATTGCAAATCAGCCTTAACAAATTATTAAATTAGATGCAAACGGATCAGAAAATAACCATACAATGGGCGTAAAAGAAGAAGAGGTTAGTGCGCCAAAACATCCACCATAAAGCATCCATGATCACTCAAAATAAAGAGACTATGCACATCAATATATTGGTCAAATAATTATCAGCAAAGATGTGCAATATAGGAAAAGAATGCTCCTAAGTAGAAAAAACGGAGTAGATATGCTCTTGATGACTAATATTAATCTTGAAAACACAATTTTTGCCAATCTTGAAAAAAACATTTGCATTTAAGTCAATATTTAGATTAATCTGAAGGGGACTCATAAGGAAAAGGAGATCATCATGGGTAAAAAAGCTACAAATACGCGTATGGCAAATGGAAATAATAAAGCCCAAAAACCTTACTCAAATCAAGAAGCACAGCGTTTCTTTAATCAAAGGCCAATGCCCCCCTCCTCAGAAATACAAGAAACACAAAAAAACCAGGAAATACAGCAACCTATTCAAGAAATAAGCATACAGACTACTACTGAGATTTTGTTGGCTGCTATTTTACAAGAATTAAAAACTCAGAATATGATTGAGCTCATGAAATTAAAAGCACACCAAGAACAAGAGCAAGAAGAGTTGCAAGCAGCTGAAAAAATGCGCGCACATGATGAGGCTCGATTCGATGAAATTCGAGCATCAATGTATATTTGATTTAATAGTTACATTCTCTCTAACCAATTAATGGATTTTTAGTGGCTGGTAACAGCCACTAGTTAATTGTTTTTTTTCAATTTTTAAAAACAATTGGAAAGAAATCCCAAGGGATAGAACGATAAGGAACGATGCTGCGGTGATATGAATATCAACTAGCATCAGATTCGGCGCCTATAACGATGAAACAGATGTACACATAAACGCAATAGTGAAAAAACAAGTTTATAGTGGGTTACATGAATCAGAACAAATACGCCGTTGCCATCCAAACCAGCCCTTTCGATAAAATATTCCATGTATTGATTTTTTATTGTTCTTAACGACTCTTTCTCTGCTTTACTTAGGTTAACGACTTCTTCACTTCTACCCACTAAATGGTGGGGATTAATTAGATCAACATGATATTCTTCGGCCATTGCCCAAATAATATCCTTTACCCATTTCGGAACCTCAGTTCCGGGTTTGGGGTGTATATGAGCACAGGCTCGCGCAAGTTGATAATATGCGACCGGGGACATGATAAAATCAATAAAATAAAATTGAGTAAATGGGTGAAATAGTTTGAATTTAAATAGTTGCGAGAATCCTTGGACCATGGTCAAATTATTTTTTTTAAATTCGGGTTTTACTACAGCATAAAATTTACTGATATAACATGTTTTTGCATTTATTTTTTTCTTCATTATTTGATGGGCATTAAATCCTATATACCTATGATTTTCATCAATAAAAAGCGTAATCGCATTATGGGTTAATGAATTTTTAAAAAATAAATCCTCAGCAAACCGCTCTTTGCTCCACCCAATAATCCCCTCTGAAAAGATGGGGAAAAGCGCATCAACATATCGCTGAATGTCAACAGATGTCAGTTTTTTGATATTAATCGTTTTTCTATAAATCTTTTTTTTCAGTATACGAATATTTTTCAAAATTACAGCCTCTGAAATGATGCGTTGCAGACGTACACCGTCTAATTATAGGACATTTCAAGGGTAATGCACGTAGGAGAATAGTTTGGAGTAATGGAGTGCCCCCTGAGCACAGGGCTTTGCCTCCACCTCCAGGCTTATTTTTTGCTCTTTAGTTTGAAGAGAACTTCATCATTAACAGACCAGAAACGATCAAGGCAGCCGCAATAATTCTCATGGCATGTGCGGGTTCTCCCAAAAAAATGAGGCCCACCAGAAATGCACCAACTGTACCGATACCAGTCCAGATTGCATAAGCAGTTCCAAGTGGAAGCGTTTTCATAGAAATGGCTAACAATACAATACTTGCAATCATCGCCACAATGGTTACGAGGGAAGGATAAGGCTTAGAAAAACCATGAGACAATTTCATGGAAAAAGCCCACACCACTTCAAGTACACCAGCAAGTGCTAATAAAATCCAGGCCATATTGGCTCTCCTTTACATAATTCGGGCCGTCCCGGATGCAACCATTATGGGTGAGGTCGTCCTCACAATAAACATTCTAGGCTATCTGCTCGGCATCTGCTATGGAGCAATATAAAATACATGCGTTTCAAAGCAACATTCGATTGGGATAAACAACACATTTAAATTTCAACCCATCTCTTTTTATTTTGATTTTTTGCTGATAGATCATTGAAAAAATGTGCAATTTAGAAAAAAATACAGCCTTGCTGATCATCGATTAACATAGTGTGCACTATTTTTGCAAATATAAGCTCAATAAAATACCTATGCCAGCATCTTTTCACATCATTACACCCTCCAACATGGGTATAGAGAGTTCATTCAAATAAGGTCATAAAATGATAACTAATTCTACGCTAAAACTTGCAGCAGATAAGCAAACAATCAATTACGTCACAGCCTGGTCTATTGGTCAATCAACAAAATCAAGCGCCACGGTTACAGTAATTCAATATAAAGGTAAAATGTATTTAGTAACAAACGCACATGCAGTAGCGAATGCAACTTATTTGAAAGTTAAATTCAATCAAGGTTCTAGCGAATTACCCGTTGAACCGGTATGGGTTGATCCAATTATGGATGTTGCCATTCTAAAAGCGTCCTCTGAGGAGGCTGAGGCGTTAATCGCTAAAAAAGTTGAGCCATTAGAAATCAATCCTGAATTTCAACCGTCATCAACCGAAGTCAATGCTTATGGCTACCCTGCAGGAGGAAAAGGTCTTTCCTTCACTAAGGGGCATATTTCAAGAACTGAAATATCAATCATCGCTCATTCACGCCTGCCAGGTATTACCGTGCAAACCAGCGCTCCAATCAATCCTGGTAATAGTGGCGGTCCTATTACACGAGTGGTCGAAGGGAAAAAAGAAGAATGTATCGGCATAGTGAGCCAAGGCGCCTCCTCACTATCCAATGTAGGTTATTTTATTCCCGCTTGGATTGTTGTACAAACCATAGAAAACTATAACCGATTCGGTGCACTTAGAGCCAAAAGATTTATTGATTACGTTACGGTTCCCCATGTTAGTTTTGAGTGGCAAACCCTAAAGAATTCATTTCTTAGAGCCCAGTTAGGTATGAAACAAGACTCCTTGGAAAATGAACCCACAGGTATTCTTGTATCTTCGATACCCTCAAATTCCTGTGCCCAAAACCACTTGCAAGAAGGAGATATTATTCTTGAAATAGATGGGTATAAAATTCAGGCAGACGGTAATGTACAAGTCAAAGAGCTTGAGCATCCCATCTCGTATCTCTATCTTTTGCAGCGCAAAAAATATCTCGACAATTTAGATCTGGTAATTCAAAGGAAAGGCGATCAGGGCTTAAACACTCTAAATATAACATTTAGGTTAACAGAACAATTAGGTCGCAGCCTTGTTGGTCCCAGAAATAATAAATCAATCAAATACCACATCCAGCCGTCGGGAAAAAATGGAGGATATGTTTTCGTGCGTTGTACCCAGTCTCTCATGGATACTTTTAAATCAACTTACTCAACGCCACAAAAGAATATTGTCGATAATTCTAATGTTCCGAATATGTTCAATAATTTTTCCTCGCTTTCTGCTGGTCCAGATCTCCGTGAAATTGTCGTTTTACAGAATATTTTAGCTTCGGAAGAGACTGACGGTTATGAAAATTTTGCACTTAATCGAGGATATTTGTGCGAGAGTGATCGTGTTATTGAGGTAAATGAGAAACAAATCACTAACTTATGGGATTTAGTTTCCGCTTTATCAGCAAACCCTACAAATCCTTCTTTAATAAAATTTGCGAATGGGAAGCAATTAATTATTGCTCCCGAAGAAATAGGTACTCGAGAAGCACTAAAGTCTCGTTATCAAATTGCATTTTTTACCAGCCCTGAAGTTTCCCCAATCTCTAAAGCACCATTTTTAGCTGAAATTGAGGCATCTGGAGAGAATATTAAATCAAAACTCAGTCCTCCTAAGATGTAACAATTTATCTGTTCTGCCTAGGTGCCACGAAGAGATCGTCTCACGTAGGTAACTTAATAAAACAGTGAGTCCAAGACTAATTACCATTGAGTTAAGAAAAACTGTCGTTCCCGCGAAGGCGGGAACCCATTTTTTAGTAATTCATTGTACCAATTTGAGAATAGATTCCCCAAGAACAACAAAAAATCCTTGCTTAATGGCAGTGAGTTCAGGCTCGATTCATACTGGAGCTCATTATTGCGTTAAGCTGAACAACTTATCTCTTGAAACAAGATGTATGATTGAATCGTTATCTTCTTTTTTAACAAATTCAAGTTCATAGCCTGCAACAAATTTCGCAATAGCTGCTTTAAATAAAACCTCTGTAACAGCAAATGCTGGACAATTGCGTTGACCTACAGAAAAAGGGACAAATGGGAATTGGCCAAGAGTATGTTTATTTTTGTTACCACACTCCATCCCTTCTTTAACGTGCCGGTTAGGTTGTAAAAAGCGTTTAGGATCAAACTCATCAGGATGAGTCCAATATTGCTCGCCTTTGGCTAAAGCGTGTAAATCAAATATAATCATAGTATGAGGCGGGATGTTCATTGAATCGGATGAATACCCGCTTTGAGTATATCGAGGCACAGCAACAGGAGCATCAAACCGCACTGACTCCTTGTAAAAAGCATCCAATATGGGTAACGATTTAAGAGCTTTAATATCTAACTCCTCGAACGTCAAATGAGCGCCATCAATTTCATCACGAAGCATCTCAAATTTGCCAGGATCAGATGCAATTTGCTCGAGACACAAGACAATTGCATCAGTTAAATTGTCTGCAGCTTTAAGGATCATCGGTAACGATTGAACTATGGGATTTTCAAAATATCGTCTAATCTCATGGACAGGCAATGATTTTAAAGCGTCTGAAAGTTCATTCTCTGGCAGAGTTGGGTTTTCATCTTTAAATAAACTCACTATAGAAGCCGCAATTAAATTAGCATTTCCGGGATGCTCTTCTGTATGAAGCACTGAAACAACTTTTTCGAATTCTTGCTCTAAAATGCCTCTCGAAAAAGCCCGGTACGCATCTCGTTTTTTTCTTAAACTTGGCATAAAATTAAGCAACTCAGGAAAAGGAAACGCCCCCCAACGTTTTACATCATTGCGATAAGATTCCATCACATCATAAGTATTATTTGGTAATTGCTTGATACCCAGCATATTTTCTACCATAACTACGCGGACAATGCCGCAGACTGCATGTCGAATTTTAATCTCTGCATCAGGAGTTACCGTTTTCTCTATTTCTGCACTCAGAGGATTAGCAAGTCGGGACGGCGTAAGAAAACGAGACAGATTTTTTCTCGATGCCAGCGCATCATGGCCAATATCTGAAATAATAAAGAAATCATTGCCCGAAAAAAACTTAAAAGAAGCGTGTCCCTTTCGGCTTGAATGTTCTTTATCAAATTCATTGATTAATTCAACAAGCTGAGATTGAGACTTTGGCGTAATAACGGCGTAGTTTCCTCCCAAATATCCCAAACTGACAACGCTATATCCCGCCTCACTACTTCGGGCTGCAGACGTTAAAGCGTGAAGCATCTTTTTCGGATCACGAATAAAATCTATGGTATGTCCAATTCCAAATTGTTCTGCTTGGTGCAAAATACCTGCTACAACTTTATACGCTTGGTTTGAATAATATCGAATACTTAATGCTATTGAACTTTCAAATAACTCACCAAACATAAACAACTCCAATCAAAATTCAGTCAAATTGATCCATCTTAATTCACGTGAAAAATATTGCAAACATTATTATCGATTTTAACTCAGCCATTAAAATAATTTCTTGCGAACCTCGATCTTATATTAATGTGCTGCATCAAAAGAAGTCGATATTTTAGTTATATGAAATAAACATATCAGCAGGACTTTCAGATTTTGATTCTTGCAGTTGCTTTTTATAATTTTGCGTCATGGTGGTAGTTGATAGAGATGATGGCAAGAACATGGTTAGTTCTTGATGGAGCATTATTTTTTTATCCTGTATGTTTTTTCGATCGATAATGGCTGTTTTTGCATCGTGAACCCGTTTTGCATCATCCTTATTTTCCGGCAAGATCACCGGGAGCTTACTTACCGTATCTAAATAGCCTTTAAGTGCTTTTGGTGGCTGTCCATGGTTAACATATTCATCAGCAATGAGAGCATATGCCCAAAAACAGCGCAAATCAAAATTAAGCAGCTCCTTATTGGCCTCAAGTATTTTACCCACTTGTTCAAAATCGCCATGTCGTGCATAAGCAAGCATCCGTTCAGGAAGGGATAATCGTTGCGCTATCGTGAATAAATCCTTTGAGTCGATCATCACATCACGAATAACAGGTTCTAAACCAAGTCTCATTGCACATACATTAACTGCCCTAATGTTCGCTGGTGAAAAATAGGCATGAGTAAAATTAACAAAAGAATTCAAATCAACTTCTTTTTCAGCATGTAGTGCATTGAACAACTCATTCGTATATTTTCCAGTATCGTGTTTGATTACACTGCCAATTTTAAATTGCCAATCATCATGTTCATCTTTAAAGAAGAGGATGTTTTCAAATCCCATAGCATCCATAATAATATTAGTCTTTTGATAAAAATCACGATAATGATTTAGAAACTCAATCATGATATCCCTGAGTTTGGGATCGCTATCCAAACGGTTTAAAATCGCGCCAATACGCTCATCAACACTCGCATAATCATTAAAATCAAAACTGGATTCAGAATGATCGTTCTGAATAAGCGCTTTATTGACCTTATCGCACAACTCTTTGTTGTGTTCCATTAAGTAAGGGTCAAGTTCTGCCGGCTCTATTTTAAAATCAAATTTCACTTTAGACTTGAAGCATTTTTCATACGGAACGATTGATAAAGCTGCATTTTGGGGTTCTTTCCCAGGAAGTAGCACTTGCCGGGTGCTATGTTGTTCCCGAATGCATCGTTGTTTATTATCTCGGTCAAAACAATCGTATAAAACAGCATATTTTTTCTCTAGCTCTTCAAGCTCTTTAGGGTTGGGATTCTGTTTCATTAACTTAATAACAAAAGGGGCATCTGGAAATCGATAAAGCACATGCGTTCCGCCTTCGGCAAAACGCTCAGCTTTAGTTAAATCAATAGCTCCCGATTCAGTCTTTGGCGCGAAGTCAAGCCAACTCTGCTGCAAAGTAGTCAATTCTGAGGAAACATCATCAATTACCACTTCAACAATACCGTCACGTTCTCCAGTTACATCAAATTCAATCGACTCTTGCATCTTAATTTTTTATTTAATCATGGTAAGTTCATATTATATTGGAGTGAAATAAAGGGTTTGTTAATTGTGTTTCAAATTTACATATTATTTTCAGTTCAGGTTTATCAATATTATGGATCTGAACTACCCAAGATCAGGGCCTTTCTTGATTTTTATACGCCAAATCCAGCACCAAATATTTGGGAAACGTAAGACTATCCCATGTGCATGAATTACATTTCTTAATAATTTTTCTAGACAGTAGGAAACATTTTGTATTCTAATGATTCACCGATTTAGGAAAGGAAAAGGAATATGGCTTTTACAAGGATCTTCTTGTTAATTGTATTATTTAGTATTTATGGAATCCAGGAAACTCAAGCTGAAGAAACAGATCAATTTACGCTCCCACCCGGTGAATTACAAGACATCGGCCCAGCAGCAAGCTACCGACTTTATGAAGTGCTCGAAAAAGCCATCGCGAGAACCAATACAGAAATTCAAATGCTTCTGCCAAGAGCTCAGAAGAGTCGTTATTCAGCATCACGATTAGCAGCTTGCCGTAAAGGTGTCTACATCGCTGATTTAGTATATAAAAATACCGGTCCGGGTTTTCCACGTTGGTTGCGGCGTTTACCCAAAGACTCCAATCCCATGCTCTATAAAGAAGTGTGGCCCTGGAGAACTGTTTATTGGCTCGTTTTTTCGCAGTCGCCATTATTTGTCATTGGACTTGCACCAACAATTAACATGTATGGTTATTATTTTGGTACAGACAAACTCGGTCATTTTTTCATGATGGGGCATACCTATTACAAAATTTATAGCTATTTCCTGAATCATGGAAAATCAGCAGAACAAGCCCATGCCGCGATTGTAACATACGGTCAAATACTTGAGCAGACCTATTTAGGTACATTAATTAATGGGGTGTATTCCAATGGGGATTTAGCTGCAAATTATGCTGGATGGAAGTTTTATATGAATCTTACCCATAGCGTGAAAATTGGAAAACAAACCCTGCCTCCAATCCTGGTTTTGAATGGAGATAAATGGGAATTTTCCAAACACGTCACTAAGTATAACTTACTGAAACCCTATATTTCAGATAATCTAAACGAAGCGTTCAATCCGTGTCGCTACTCTTTTATGCGAGACCAAATTCGTAGACAGATAAAAAAACGTTGTACTGAGTGGATTAAACGCAAGAAAATCACAAAACAAATCGTCCAAGCGAAGCTTGAAGAAACCAGTCGCTGGCATGGAGAAGCTTACGGTCACTGGCTCCCTGCAAGCAATGCAATCACCCTTGATACCTGCTTCGGAGGTAAGTAGGTCTTTATTACCAGCAAGCGCAGGAATTACAAAAACAACCTATATTAACTCGGAATAATATAGGTTCTGCTTGCTGATGTTGACCTGTTGCAATATTTAAGCGTTCATTTCTAAATCATCACTGACATGATACGAATACATCGCGCTTGCCATTTCTTATCATCACAATTTCTGTATCGTTACGGCGATACAGAAAAGCGCGGTACGAGAAGACCGACCTGTTCCACGGTGTTGGAACAATGATAAGTAGACAGCGTTATAAAGAGGCCGGCATCGCAAGGTGGTAGGCTGAGTGTATTAGAGAACAGGTAATATGCGTGTTTTTGTTTGGTGGGTTCTGGGTGGCAGAGCAACAACTATTGGTCATCCACGACCGATGGGAGCAACGGGGTCAACGTGAACCTGAACAATGGCAACGCGAACAGCAACAATCCTAGCAATCCGAACTATGTGGCTTGTGTGGCGGGTGTTCTCACTGCTCATGCTGCTGCGCAATCCAGTTTTGTAAACACCATTTTTTGATGTGGATGGCACTGTAGTCTGCATCAGAGGGAAGAAAATAGCGTTTGAGTAAACCAAAGTGTTTTTGATAGAGTTTTTTGCGTAAACGATAGTGCTGGGTGTTTTTCATAAGACGCAAGTAGCTGTTGATGAGCGCCTGCATGCGCTGCAACAAGAGATAATCTGGCGTAACAGGCTGGGTTTGAAGGACATTTAGCCATTCAACAGCATCAGGTATCCAAAAGCGATGCGGAGGTGGATTACCTAAGCATGCATTGAAAAAACGCAGCCAAGCAAAAAATTTATCGATGCTGCGTTGTCGCAGATGAAGATAGTGAGGATAGACTTTATAACCCAGGTAATCTGCACCTTGTTTACTGGTTTGAATAATCTGCTTGGTTGGATGCAGGTTCAGACGCAGCTTTTCTTGAAGAAAGCGTTTAATTTCTGTTCTGTATTCCGATAATTGAGCAGAAGAGTTTCCCAATAACAGCAGATCATCCATATAACGAATATAACCTTTAATTCGTAATGTGTGTTTTATAAAGTGGTCCAATGGATTGAGATAGAGGTTCGCAAAGAGCTAGCTCGCGGCGGAGCCTAAAGGCAGTCCGCGATTAACTCCTGCGGCTTCCAAAGTTTTGGAGGATAAGACAAATAAAGCAGATCTTTTAACGTGATATAAATTTATGGCTCTAAAACAGTCGGCAATTTTTGCAGTTACTTAATGGTTCTGGGTGTGATTTGCATGATAATTTATTAAAACTGAAATTGAGAAAGTATAGAGCCGTCAATTTTTTAACCAATTTTGATTTTCAAGATGAACGTATTCCTACTGTGCAAGACTGTGGGTTAGAAATCTCATTAACAATGAGACTTGATATCTCTTGATCTTCTTGTGTCGTTAAATAAGGAACCGCTTCACGAGTAAATTGATCAACGTCTCCAGAGCTTGTCACTTTTACAAAGTAATATTCTGGATCAAAATTTCCATCATAAGGAAAAAAATAAGGAACTATTGGATTTCCTAAAGCATCCTGAAATGTACCAATAGAACTTAAAATCAATGGATTATCAGTAAGTGGCACATAAGTATAATTTGGATAAGCACCCGTAATTTGATAAACAGGTTTAGGAATATTTCTTTGCTTATCTTGCATGAAATAAACTTTTCCACCATCCAATGGCGCGCCAGTATTTTTATCCAAAATAATTTCTTCAATCGAAAAAGCGGGTATGTAGTGTTGATCTAATGCCATAGCAAATCCTTTTGCTTGATTTTTACTTTCCAACTCCTGTAATATGATCACGAATTAATCAGGAGGACAAAATGTTATCATTTCTATTGGGTATCGTAGTTTATTGTTTGTTTATGTCATTTATTGACTATTTATTTCCAACCTAGAACTTAATTTTTTTAGCAATCTCGTTACCTGCTAAATACCCTACTACATATTTTCCATACTTTTTAAGAAGATGATTCTTATCGGCAATATGTTTTTTATGTGCATCAAGTTCTTTTTTTAATCTTTCATATTCTGCACTTTTTGCATCAACTTTTGCCATTTGTTTTTCAATTTTTGGTATAGCATTTTTATGAAATTCAATTTGTTGTTGAAGTGATTTAGCTTCAGCAAGAGGATAAGACAAATAAAGCAGATCTTTTAACGTGATATAAATTTATGGCTCTAAAACAGTCGGCAATTTTTGCTACTTAATGGTTCTGGGTGTGATTTGCATGATAATTTATTAAAACTGAAATTGAGAAAGTATAGAGCCGTCAATTTTTTAACCAATTTTGATTTTCAAGATGAACGTATTCCTACTGTGCAAGACTGTATTCAAAATAATTAACCTGTTCTATTCGATGTTATTAGTGAAACAAGTTCCGGCGGTCCCCTAATAAATAAAGTCTTTAGGATCTCTCCTTGATTCCCACGCTTTTTATTTATATGAGCCAGAATTTTATCAATAACATTTTTGTCTTTGATACAAGCAATAATTCGAACATTACCCAGACAGTGCTGACAAATTGTAATATCCATATTAACGTTTTTTTTCTTCTACCCATTATGTATACAGAATCTTTGGATTTGCCAATGATCAGATTGCAAACCATATACGCTACCCAATTACAGAACATGATTTATTGCCCATGCCCAAGCCCATACGGGACAACTACCCGATGAATGCAGGTGAAATAAGAATGGGGAAGTCGTTTATAACCGCAGAGGAAGTCGCCTACAGTACCAATTCACATGTAAGACAACTCCCCATCACGATTCGCATATTGGGGTTCACATTATGGAATCCTGAGCATCACGTGACCGCACTGAATCATGAAGAACAGGTTCGATATGTACTCTAAGGTCTTTCAAAAACCACTGGATTAAGGCTCAATGGAGCGATTCCCTGACGCTTGTGCACAAAAGCCATATTGAGCCATGATAATGAATGGTGTTTACCAACTGATAGACGTTTAAAAGTTCTTGTCCATGGTTCCATGACCACAATAAGGATCACTCAACATATCATCAGCCAATTCGCTTAAGCTGCGCAAATCATACAGTTCATTTAATGGATCACATGATGGTTCTGAGACTTCAGAAAAAAAACTTAAATTCTGAGTTACAAAGGAATTTGAAAAAAATTTGGGAGAATCAGGAGCATCAGAAACTGAAGTTGAAGAAGTATTCATTTCGATACTCATACTGGGCAATTTAACATCAAAAACCAGCGGTATAACAGGAGTCTCTACTCGTTTCTGTTTTTTACAATAATAGGCGTTTTTAACCTGATTTGCGGAATGACCTAATTCACGGCCAATTTGAGCATATCCCGCACCGTCCCTTCTCCGTTTGAAAATAAAATCTATTTGCTCCTGGGTAAAGGGCTTACGTGAAACACAAGGATCCAAATACTCAACCCAGCGGTCACGACACTGTTTCCCATTTGGAAATGTCTTCAAACGTACATTAGGGCATTCTCTAAGGATATTGTTCTTGAGTAGCCTCGCGATTTCAGTCCAGGGTTGACTGGATCGCCCTTTAATGAGTTCAGTTAATAATCTGTCAAAAGTAGAATTCCATTTAAAATGACCTGTATTCTTTTTTTTTGGCATAAACATCTCACAAACTATGTGCTCTAATTTAGGGCACATAGTATGAGGCAAGATTAATTTTATTGCAATTAGCTCATTAAGAGCTGTAATTGAAATCATCTCAAGGAACAATTGAACAGAACCAGTACGAATAAAAACCACCAACTCAAGGCAAAAGGAAATTTGACTGGTAGTGTTTGGATAAACTAAATGAGTGAATTAAACATTCATTTTAACGAAGAATTTGCTCATTGTTCATAAGTCGTTTTTCTATACAAGACAGGTTTTTTTGTTATGCACAAAGAAGTCGTGATTAAAAATATTGATAAGAAAGCACTTATCTTGTACCTTACCTGCCACTGAATGAATACGTACTTTATCAGTTTAGGATTTCACTACAATAAAAGAAGGATGCTATATGAAAAAACTCGTTGCTTTATCCATGATATTCTTTGCATTAAATGGTTATGCGAATAAATTACACTCTTATGAGAAAATCAAAAAAGCCGTTGCAAATGGACAGTTAGTTCGCATATTTGTCGATTATGCTAAATGCTCTGGACCGACCCAAAATTATAAAATGGCCAACTATAATTCAGCGTACACCCCTAATGAGATTGCAATTAATAATGATGCAGGTTATATGGCTGCTTCAATGATGCACTTCACCGTAAATCACCCACAATTTCCGAATCAGGCAATTTATGAATTTAATCGGTACACGATTGCTAGTAACGGAGACGTTTCTATCAGTTTACTTCCTTTAAACGCGATAGATTACGCGCCATTATCCGAAAAAATTACTTTTAATTGTAAAATTAATGAATCAGCACAGTTCTTTATAGAAAATAAATAAGCTGAATTACATTTTAAATATCCTTTTTTATAGACCCCTTATTGATTTTTATGTATAAAATGCTTCTCTTCGAGGATAAGACAAATAAAGCAGATCTTTTAACGTGATATAAATTTATGGCTCTAAAACAGTCGGCAATTTTTGCAGTTACTTAATGGTTCTGGGTGTGATTTGCATGATAATTTATTAAAACTGAAATTGAGAAAGTATAGAGCCGTCAATTTTTTAACCAATTTTGATTTTCAAGATGAACGTATTCCTACTGTGCAAGACTGTATTCAAAATAATTAACCTGTTCTATTCGATGTTATTAGTGAAACAAGTTCCGGCGGTCCCCTAATAAATAAAGTCTTTAGGATCTCTCCTTAATTCCCACGCTTTTTATTTATATGAGCCAGAATTTTATCAATAACATTTTTGTCTTTGATACAAGCAATAATTCGAACATTACCCAGACAGTGCTGACAAATTGTAATATCCATATTAAATACTCGTTTTAACCGCTCGGCCAATGACATACGATAGCGTTGATTTGGGTTTATGGTTGTAGCCGATGATTCTTCAACACTTGATTTATCATAACCTGTTACAGCTTTTCGATATTTACTATTGGGTGCAAATACACCATGAAATCGAGTCAGATTCATCCAGGGTCTGGGGACTAATGCAGCAAGCCTGGCTATAAAATCTAAGGGTTCAAAGACAATATGGGTGGTGCCATTTTTATAAGGGTTCTTTAATTCATAAATCACTTTACCTGTTTCTGATAAACGTAATCGTTTTAATGAAACCGCCGGCCTTGTGATATAACGACATAATCGTTCAATCTTCTCTTTCTGGTAGGATTTTGCGCTGACACCTGCGTGAAGTGAAAATCCGCTTTCTTTAGCTAGCACTTTATTTTCTACCATGTCTTCCAATTGCGCTGGAATCGTTTGAAGCGTATAAACTTTTTTTCCTTTATTTTTGCCAACAGCCACACGATATGTAATGGAACTGCCGATTAAATCATTGATAACATCCTCATTATCGTAATCAAAAGTTAAATAGCTTTGCTCTGCATCTCGGCATAGTAAGCCTCGTTTTTCTAGCAATCGCCCTAGCCGTTCACAGATGCGATGCAATACTATTTGCATCTCCTCAAACGTGGGTTTGTTTATAGCATGAAATTCAACCAAGTCTCCATTCTCATCCAACCCATAAGCCCCATCTAAAAAAAGCATATGGAAATGAATGTTTAAATTCAGTGCACTACCAAATCGTTGAATTAAAGTCACCGCACCCGTTTTTCCTGTTTTGATAGTAAGCCCTGCTTTTTTAATCACATAGCTGCCAATAGCGCGATGAATCACTTTTAATACATCAGTTATCATTTCAGGATTATTCGCTAAAAGGAAACGTAAATCGTAAGGTAGACTTAATACCCATTGACGGATGGGTGCATCAGGGAATATTCCATCAACTAATAGTGCGGCGCTTTCTACCATCCTTTTTGTGCCACAGCTTGGACAAAACCCACGGTGCTTACAACTAAAGGCAACTAGCTTCTCATCAAAGCAGTCATCGCAGCGTACTCTTAAAAATCCATGTTTAAGCTGACCACACTTTAAATAATCTTCAAACTCTCTTTTGACATAAGAGGGCAAACCCTTCCCCACATCGGAGAGATACGTCAAAAAATCAGCGTAGTGCTTGGATATGACTTGATATAAAGTGGTATCTTCTGGGCGATGACGTTCATAAATACCAGGCGCTATAGAACGCGCCCTGGCATTAATAGAATGCGAGTGCTGCACGGTTGGACTTTTTCCTAAATTCTCCTAAGCATCAAGTTAACATGACAAATAATCTTTGTGAATCATATGATTGATTTTTATAGGATAATTCGTTAGTCTCCCCGCCTTTTTCTAAAACAGGGTTGTTAAATGACACCAGCAAAAGATTTACCGATGGTGACAGAAAAATCTCAAGAAGAGATTGAGAGAATTACTGAACTGGTAGGTGCTTCAAACCTGCCTGAGGACATAAAACCCTTTGTTATAGGCTGCATTAATCTTGCCTGCTGGATTCCAGGGGCACTGGTCGAGCATAAAATAACGGTATCAAACTCAGAGGACAAATCGGCTGATACCGCAGGACTATGAACTTCTACAAATTGAAATTCATTGCTCACTTCAGAGATGTTTTCTTTTATTTGCACATGGCTGATTTTTAAGGTGCTACATATCTTTGAGAGTGGGTAGGTGCCCAATAGTACTTTTACTTGCTCCCATAGATAATCAGGAATTTTACCTTGACTGGTTCTGGTTTTACGCCAGTGTTCGAATGCCTCTTTGACGGATTCAAGCTTATCAACTGCTTTATTCATAAAGATCGCCTCTTGAAAATTATCAAGGCTATAGCTTATCTAACATGGTTGGCCATAAGCACGCAGGCTTGCCGAAAGCTCAGCAATTTCTTGTATCAATACTGCAAAAAACCATTAGATTCAGTGCCCTGTATATAAGTACTCAATAAAAAAATTGTCACGAGAAACAAAAACACCTAATGCGTGTATGGCGAATTTGTCATTTTGCCCAAGGTGCATCTGACTTTTCTTCAGCGCATAAATCGCTTAATGAACCGATACATCAAGAATATGTTTTATTCTTTGGCTGTTTTCTCTAAAGAATCTGAAATCGTTTGATGCTCCGTATGCAAGGTTATTTGCCTTAAATCCAGTCTGGAAATAATTTTCATCATTGTAGTATTGTTGATTTTTCTTTCTTTTCTTAAAGTGCGCAACTCCAGATGAGCCCCTTCCAGAGCGGCATACCTTAGCTGTCGCTCAAAGGTTAAGGCCAACATACTTTCGAGTTTTTCATGTTCAGTACCATGATTTGATGCGATAAATTGATTAAAAGTTGCCATTAATTTATTGCCAACATCGATGCACAGCGACTTCTCTCGTTCATTAATTTCTTCACATAAATTTTTCATTTTTGTCTTAATTGCTTCAACTGCGGCTTTAGTCAATGCAAGAACGGCTTCATTTTCTTCATCTTGAGTGTGTTTATGAATCAAATTTTTCAATCCAGGCGTAATTAAAGGTAAGAGCAAACTGCTCATTAATAGAGAACAGAGAACAACGCCAATAACCAGGATAATTAAAAGCTTACGCGCAGGAAAAGGGGCTCCATCAATCATATGAGGCAGAGATAAGATCGCCGCCAGAGCAATTGCCCCACGCACCCCACCTAGTGAAAATGTGCTGATTATTTTTATGTTTGGAAAACGCCAGGAACTACGTTTTCGTCTGGATATTAATGCTTCAAAAGGCAACGTTAAATAAATCCATAATGTACGTAATAAAATTAGGGTCACCGTGATAAGCACAACAATTCCTGCATACTCAGATAAACTGTAGCCTGTGGTCGCGAGAAATTTAATCGAATGAGGTAAATACAATCCTAAAAGAATAAAGATAATTCCATTTAAAGTGAGATCGAGCACCCCCCAAACGAAATGACCTTCGATACGCATTTTAGCCATTGTCCTGTCTAAAAATCCGGCTCTGTCTACGGTAAAACCTGCCGCAACAGTTGCTAATACCCCTGAAAAACCAAGCTTTTCAGCAACAAGATAGACAGTAAACGGCAAAAGCAGCAACAAAAGATTTTCGGTAGTCGTCTCATGAGCGCTATGTTTGCTTAACTTTCCTAAAAGTGAAATAAAAACATAAGTAAGTATAAAGCCAACAGCAATTCCTCCCAGACTAATAAACAATAAACTCCACACTGCCCCTTTAAGCGAAAATACGCCCGTCACCATCGCAGCAACCGCTAATTTAAATGAAACCAAACCTGAGGCATCATTTAAAAGCGCCTCTCCTTGCAAGATATGCATAATTCGCTCGGGTATTCGAGTTCCAGTGGTCATGGATCTAAGGGATATAGCATCAGTTGGAGAAAGCGCGGCGGCTAATGCAAACGCAGCCGGTAACGGAATGACTGGAACTAACCAATGAACTAGATAACCAATCCCTGCCACAGTAAAAAAAACCAAACCAATCGAGAGCATAATAATGGGTCTGGTGTAGAGCAAAAACTCACGTTTAGGGAAATGCCAGCTGTCATTAAATAACAGAGGAGGAATAAACAACAACATAAAAAGTTCAGGATTAAATCCCACATCAAAGGCAGGAAATAGAACAGCCAGAAGTGTCCCTATAAAAATTTGTATCAATGGAGCTGGTAGAAAGGGAACAAATCGTGTAATCACCCCAGAGATCACCATTAAAAAAAGAAGAGTTAAACAAATTAATACACCTTCCATTGCACTTATTTCCCCCTGAGATTAATCAAAAATGTCTATACATTAAAAAAATGTAAAACAGAATCATGTGCTGCCATCGTATCATCAAAACCCAGTTTCATTAATTGACGAGTGAATGCTTTTTCAAATAAAAGAAAACTTAGTAAATCACCGGAATGACGTTTCGCACCCAGAAAATTAAGTAAAATACGTAATAAAATAGGTATATTATGGTATTGAGATTGAGCCATCGCAGCCACATCCGTACTGGGCCGTAAATGCAAGGTTTGAATCGGCCGCCAATGGGAATGCTCGTTTCCTGTTGGTACCATGCGCGCCATATGATTCATGTGACTAACCATCTCAAGATCGCGTTCAAGATTATCTAAAAACAACCCATTGACCATGCCTCCCAAAACACGTGAAAAATCAATGTCTCCGCCCTGTACTTTTTCGAGGTCATTTACATTGGGTAAGGTACGAGTACCAATAATTAAAATTTTATCAACTTGACAACGAATAGCTCCTCGTAGAGGCGCTGCTAATCCCACATGTCCATCACCATAATGAAGACCATTTATTTTTGCCGGTGGAAAGAATAAAGGTAACGAGGTAGATGCCAGAAAATATTCCATTTTCAGATTAACGCGTTGGCTACTATGAAGCGGATCGTTCCAATCTTCAAACTCCTCGGCATGATGTTGATAAAAGGAAATGGTTTTTTGTGCTTCATAGCAGTTGCTGATGACTTCCATCATTTCCAAGTGTTTATTCCTGATAACACCTTCCAAAGTCTCAAAATCAATGATGTTATTAATGAACTGACGCAAAGGCGACGTATCCAGAATATGTCCTAACAAGCGTTGCCTGGTAAGCATACTGCTCATATTCCGCATGGCCGATACACTGAGCGCGTAATTGCTGGATTTAAAAATGTGCTGACAGGTAATGTTGCTCCATAATTCATTGAGCTTGTTCGTACCTGCAGAAAAATCCAGGGCGTTTTCAGCAATTACTGCTGCATTGATACTGCCAACACTGACACCACTGATCATGCTGAAAGGAATTTTCCTTGCACCAAGAATAGTGCTGATCGCTTTGAGCGCCCCTGCCTGATAGGCTCCACGGGCGCCACCCCCAGCTAAGTAAAGTGCGATTTTGGTCATTTCTTACTGTTTTAGGAGAGAAAAAAAAAATATAGCCCCATTGCTCCCCGCTGGCAAGTCATAACCTATGTAGCTACGATTGATAGCGCTCTAATTACAAAAATGTTCTATAGATTTATCAATCCCCAAGACTCAACTTATAATCCAAGATCTTGACATAATTATCATCAAGCTGTATATTTGTACATTAATAGTACAATTAATTTTGTGAAAATTTAATGTCCCATTCTACTGTACACCACAAGTTAAATGATAAAGCAGGTTTACCACAAACCTTTGCTTGCTTTTTTTATTTTAGCTTTTTTAGCCCGCAGCTGGGTGGACGGTAGAATTAACTAACACTCCAACCCCCAGCATAGTCTGGGGGTTTTGGCACCCGAATTCCCAGACCACAAAATGCATGGGAGTTGGGGAGAACCTAAAGAGGAGTGTATATCATGCACCATCAATCGCGATCCCATCGCCCCGCCAATCGTTTCGCAGTTCTTACTGATTGCAGGAGGGTATGATGAGCTACTCAGTCTTAAAAAAACTACCTCCTGTAGAATCAATCCTTCAAGAAATTCCTTTGTCCCTTTCTGCCCATCAGCAAATTACTCGCGATAGAAGAGAAGTAAAAGCTATTTTAGAAGGTCGTGATGATCGTCTCTTAATGATTGTTGGACCTTGCTCTGCCTGGCCGAAACAGGCCGTTCTGGAATATGCCAACCGTTTAGTGCAATTGAATGAGAAAGTAAAAAATGAATTAAAATTAATCATGAGGGTCTATATTCAAAAACCTCGTACAACTAAGGGATGGACAGGCCCCGTAAACCAACCCGATTTATTTTCTGAGCCGGATATTGCTGCAGGAATAAAATACACCCGAGACATGATGATTAAAGTCATCGAAATGGGACTTCCAATTGCCGATGAAGCACTATTTACGCATAACGCCAAAGGATTCCTTGAGCTTCTCTCATGGGTAGCGATTGGCGCTCGCAGCTCAGAGGATCAAGAACATCGAATTTTTGCGTCGGCTTTAGACTGTGCAGTCGGATTAAAAAATCCCACCCATGGTTCATTGGCAATTGGTGTCAATAGTATTATTGCCTCACAACACTCTCATGTTGCTGTATTTGATGGTTATGAAGTACAAACGCATGGCAATCATCATGCTCACATGGTCTTACGTGGCTCAAACAATGCCCCAAATTATTCCATTGCGCATCTTAAAGAAGTAAAAGATTACATGGATATGCATCAAATCGTTAACCCATCGGTCATCGTTGATGTCAGCCACGATAATTGTCTGATAGAAGGCAAAAAAAATCATCAATTACAACCTTCTATTGCTTTAAGTGTTTTGGAAAGCATTAAAAAATATCCTGAGTTGAATCAATTGGTCAAAGGATTCATGGTTGAAAGCTTTATCAAAGAAGGGAATCAAAAAGTTGATTCGGTACACCCTGAGGACCTTGATTTAGGCGGCTTATCGATTACTGATCCTTGTTTGAGTTGGGAGCAAACCGAAAACTTTCTGTTGGAATTAGCTGAGTTGCGATCATTGGAGAAAACAGAATTACCCAAGGAGGCACTCGCATGATTACTTTATTTGGTATTTCTGGTGATGCGGGCTCGTTTTCTGAAGAAGCGGCCCTGATCTATGCCAAGCAAAAAGGAATTGCCCCAGCCCTTGTTCACTTACTGGATATGGAAGGTGTTCTTGATGCGATTGAAAATGAAACCATCGATTTGGGTATATTACCTGTGGTTAATCTTTTAGGAGGCTTGGTAAGACCCGCATTTCTGGCCATGGGAAAGCATCTATTTACCCCCATTGATGAATTATGGCATGAGATTAATCAATGTTTGCTTGTTAGACCTGGCGTTCGATTCCACCAAATTACCCACATCGTGTCACACCCTCAAGGACTCGCTCAATGTCGCCGTTTTCTGCAAAAAAAATTTAAAGATACCGAACAAATAGAGTGGATTGATACTGCAAAAGCAGCAAAAGATTTGGCAGAAGGAACATTACCAGCCCATGCGGCAGTTATTGCACCGGCACGTTGTGCACAATTGTATGGTTTAGAAATAAAAGCGGCCGATATTCAAGACAGCAAACCGAATCGAACAGCGTTTATCCTGGTAAAAAAGCATACTGATAACGCGACTCTTCTCAAGTAAGGAGAACATCATGAATACGCTCGAAGAATTGAGAAAACAAATTGAACAGACAGATGCAGACCTCATTGAAATACTAGCAAAACGTCAAGAGTTGTCGAAGCAAATTGGCGTCTTAAAATCGCAAGAAGGGAAAAAGATCACGGATCGTTCGCGCGAAAAACAATTGTTTGAGTACTATGAACATTTATCCAAACAGTACCACTTGCAAGAAGAATTTATTAATCGTGTATTCAAAATCATCATCGCTAATTCTAGAAAGGTACAAAAATAATGAATTACTTTAGCAAAAAACATGTACCTGAGAATTCTGCAACTGTTGTAATTAATTCATTGGCTCAGCAAAAAATAAATGCGGGGATTAAAATTTATAACCTAAGTGTAGGTGAGCCCAAACTTCTACCTCATCCGTCAATTGTCGCTGCCACCACCCACGCTCTAGAAGAAGGAAATACCCTCTATCCACCTGTATCTGGAATTCCAGAACTTCGGCATCTTGCAAGTGAATGGATGAATGAATCGTATGGCTGTTCCTTCAAAAAAGAAAATTGCCTTGTGGTTAACGGTGGCAAACTGGGAATCTATTTGCTGATGCAATTATTGGTGGAAGAGAATGATGAAGTCATTATTCCCGCCCCCTATTGGGTCTCTTATCCAGCCATAACTAAATTATTTGGCGGTATACCCATTATCGTTGAAACTAAAGAAGCCGAAGGTTGGAAGTTGACACCCCAGTCACTAAAAGATGCATGCAGTACTAAAAGCAAAATTTTGATTTTGAATAATGCAACGAACCCAACAGGTGCCTTGTACACTGAATCTGAGCTTGGCGAATTGTTGCAAATTGCTCGCGATCAGAATCTGTTAATTATTGCAGATGAAGTATATAGTGCCCTCACCTATGATGAGCAGGCTTATATATCGTGTGGCTCCTTCCTTCAACATCAGGATCGCGTCATTATTATTCAAAGTTGTTCAAAAAATTTTGCCATGACTGGTTGGCGAATCGGCTTTGTGTTTGCCCCCCAGTTCATTATCCAACCATTAACTGCATTAGTAAGCCAAAGTACAAGTGGAGTAACCAGCTTAAGTCAATGGGCAGCTATTGCGGCATTAAATGAAATAAATCAGGTAAGCGCCTGGGTACAACAATGCATGCAAAAAAGAAGAGATATTCTCATTAAGGCTTTGCACCAGTCCTTGGGCTTAACAATAAAACCACCTTGTTCATCACTTTATGTTTTTCTTTCCATAGAAAGTCTAGGTTTTAAAAAATTGAACTCCGAAGAGTTTTGTAAACAAGCTTTAGAAAAAGCACATGTAGCCCTTGTGCCAGGCGTTGCATTTGGCAAAGAAGGTTATGTACGCTTGTCATTTGGAGGAAGTGTAGAGGATTTAAAAGCAGGAATTCACGCATTAGCACAATGGATACATTCATAAAACTATCTAACAATGAACGTCTAATAGTGCATTTGAGCATTCTCATTTAATGAGCATGCCTATTTGAAATGGTTATATGTTTTTTTCATAACCGTAAGGAAGAGTTCTGAACTTAAAAAGAACTGTAACCACCCAAGAAGATTTTTATATTCGCTTTGTTCAAACCATAGTTGATCAACCATATAAAATTGTCTGACAAATGGAAACAATGCTACATCAGTAATGCTGATATGGTTCGATAAAAGAAAACGGTTTTCCATTAATAATAGATTTAATTTATTAAGATATTCTTTAGCTTCCTCCCTGTAATACAGAGGATCTTTTTTCGCTGATTTTTGGGGGTATTTATAATTATCGAGAATAGGCTTAAATTTTATATCATTAATGTGAATCAATTCCTGGCATTTTTCTTTTAGATCAATAGGTAACCAATCATCCGGATCAGATTGTGTTAATGCCCAAATCATAATATCAATACTTTCATCAATTACGCGACCGTCCCTTAAGACTAACACCGGCACCGTGCCTTTTGGAGAAACCAGAAGCAGTTCCTGAGGTTTGTTTTTAAGCTCAACCTCACGTTGTTCTACTGTAATTTTGGAGTATGAGAGTGCCATTCTTGCTCTAATCGCATAAGGGCAGCGCCTAAAAGTATAGAGTATCGGATAATCCACGAGATTTAGACCATTCTTCATTTTTAGGCATGTGATTTTCTTTAAAATTCAGTCGGATGATAAACAATAAGGGCATCCGTGACAACTCAAAATAAAATAACCACTTGCTTTGCTACTAACTAGTTCACAATCAAAAGGAATCGCAATCAACCACATTGGTCTTATTTTTTTCACAAAAACCGTATATTATGTATAATTAGAATTCAATTTGTAAAGGAACAATATCATGAAGACGATAACTGTAACTAAAGATAGAGATGAAATAGTTCTGTTGGATATAGGAAATATCAGGCTTCATGAAATGTCAAAATATTACACAACACTTTCGCAATATAATAAGCTTGATGAGGCTATAGAATTATTGTCAAATCTTGATGAAAAAGAATATTGGCGTGCCGCTATATTATTGAAAAACCTAAATAGAAAAAAGGAAGATGAGAAAGAACCGGAAGTTAACTATCTCATAGAACAATGCAAGGATTTTTCACTCTTATTTGAACCCAATTCGGATCAACTTACGAGCATGAAAGGACTGAGTTGTTATCGAGTAGGAGCCGATGCAGGTGCCGGTTTTAAAGAAGGCGATTTAGATGTCTTGGGTACAGAAGGTATTTTAGACTGTACTGGGGTTTTAGTTGTCACCGAAGATGAAAAAGGAACTCCTTGTTATTATATGGCTCACATTTTTGGCGATCGAACTACTAAAGTATCAGTTCAGGAAGAATTAGATCGCATTCTTTCCGACATACAAGAGCTTACAAGTAGGGAGCTTTTATGGTCAGACTTAACTGGGCAAGTTACTTTGGTAGGAACAGGAAGTAACACCGATGCCCCCAGTTTATGCTATAAGCAAACATTCAAAATATTAACTCAAGAAGGAGCTAAGCCTACTCCATTATTTGGCAGCAATGTCGCTTTTAACTTAACAGGGAAAGGCGATTTAATCATATTAGACCCTACAGGGCAATTACATCAGGGCATTCAATCCAGCCATCCCAAAGTGGGTCATGGAGTCTATTCTCCTGTCAATAATATAAATGAGTTAGAGTCAAACCAAACAATCAACGAACAAATTGATCATGATTTCTCGTATACAAATAAATCGCTTATCAGCAAACTATAATTTTAATTCATTATTGAGTGTAAAAAATGATGCGCTCCCTTACTCAGTTTTTATGAGTCACAACAGCAGGCATTGAAGTGATTTGCGGCAAACTCTATAATTCGGCTTCATCAAAATTACAGGATAAAACATGACAATAGATGAAAGCACCCGACCTGCTGAAGCCTTAACCAATGAAGACTACTCCAAAGCGATGAATTTTATAGGGCAAAACTTATTGACCTCTTTGGTTCAATCCGTGGAAAAACTACCACCTCATTTGCGGAGTAACAATGTAATATCTCAGGCCCTATCTGCATTTATCGCCAATATTATCTATAAACAATCTCCGGGAAATCCTGAGTCATGCCAGCAAATGCTTGATGCAATTACAAAACTGGTCAAAATGCAATTGGAGAACCTACCCCAACTTGCAAAATAAATATGACCTGGGCGCAGGACCGAAGGCCCCATAACCCGGGTCCTGCCGCATTTGCCCAGGCTACAAATTTTTCGTTATTCACAAACAAGGTTTAAACCCCCTCAATCCAGTTCGTCTTGCTATAATGAACATAGAAACGATGCATTTCAACGGGAGTTATCATGGACGCTAAAAACGATTACGGAATGCTTAGGATTGTCCTGGTTATTTTGGGTCTGGCTTTTATCTTCGCTCTATATCCTTTAACCTTTTTATGGCCATCTGGATGGGCCTGGCACCACTCCGGACAAAACGTCTATTTGCAAATGATATTAGGTGTTTATGCAACATTAGGGGTGTTCTTACTTCTGGCAGCAAAAAATCCGCTGCAAAATTTAAGCTTAATCTGGTTTACCGTTTGGTCAAGTGTTGTGCATGGTGGTATTATGGCCCTCCAATCATTTTATTACCCACAGCATTTCGCCCATTTGTATGGAGACGTCCCTGCGTTATTCATTATCGCGATTGTCTTGGCTTTTTTAACACCTCGTCGCAGTACGATAAATCAGAAAACATAACGCTTTTGAATCAATAGTTGGGAGGTAAAGCACTTTTTACTATGCTGGCATAATAAAAAGTGCATCCTTTAAACCCAGGAATTTTTGTTTACAAATTGGACGTGGATATGATTATTTCATCTATTGCTGATTATCGGGAAGCCGCTCGACGAAAATTACCTCGGTTTCTTTTTGATTATATTGAAGGTGGCGCGTTTACAGAACAAACACTCAAAGCAAATATCGAAGACCTTGCTAAGGTAACATTACGCCAACGTGTTTTAAGAAATGTTAGGCACCCTAATTTTGAAACAGTTCTCTTAGGACAAAAACTGGCAATGCCAATCATCTTAAGCCCTGTGGGCCTTACAGGAATGTATGCTCGACGTGGCGAGGTACAAGTAGCCAAAGCAGCGGCCCAAAAAGGCATACCCTATGCACTATCTACAGTTTCTCTATGTTCGTTAGAAGAAGTATCTAGCCAAAGCACCCAACCCATCTGGTTTCAACTTTATATACTGAAAGATCGGGGCTTTATGCAGAATGTGCTTGAGCGAGCCCAAGCCTGTGGTGTGACCCATCTCATCTTCACTGTAGATATGTCGACACCAAGCGCTCGCTATCGAGACCTCCACTCAGGCATGTCAGGTCCATTTGCTCACGAGCGTCGTTTCTTACAAGCGATGTTGAAACCCTCATGGGCTTATGATGTTGGTATTATGGGACGTCCGCATGATTTGGGAAATATATCAGCCTACTTGCACAAAAGGATTGGTTTAGAAAATTATATCGGGTGGTTAAATAACAATTTTGATCCCTCGCTTAGTTGGTCGGATCTGGAATGGATACGTAATTTTTGGCAAGGACCTGTGCTCATTAAAGGAATACTTGATCCAGAAGATGCAAAAGACGCCGTAACGTTCGGTGCGAATGGAATTATCGTCTCGAATCACGGAGGACGGCAACTAGATGGTGTATTATCTACAGTCAAAGCCCTTCCCATGATTGCAGATAAAGTAAGTTCTGACCTCACAATTCTGGTTGACTCAGGAATTCGCTCAGGGCTTGATGTGATTCGCATGCTCGCTCTGGGGGCTCAAGCTGTGCTCATAGGAAGGCCTACTGTATATGCTTTAGCAGCAAGAGGACAGGCAGGAGTCGAACATATGATCGAGCTGATTCGCAACGAAATGAGTATAGCCATGACATTGATGGGGATCAGCTCATCTACTGACATTAATCAATCCCACCTTTGTGCCTCGTATGAGAGATAATGAACGCTGTATTGACAATCTATTTTATATTGTTATAAATGAGCCTTTAAAGTAATTATTGCTCATATTGGATAATTAATTACTACATCTAATATTTTATAATCAAACAATTACAATATAACCCGGCGAACAAACAAATTTAAATGCGCTAGACTAAATAAGAGAGGAAGGAACTACCATGTGTCTTTATTACTTACACAAAAGGGACACCCAAATTATGGAACATAAGTTTATTAAAAACGAACCGTCGAATAAACAATTACAAATTGAAAAACCTAAAACAAGCGCTAATCCTACTGGAGAATATTCTTTTTTTACGGTTCAGCATAAAAAAAATTTTACACCTCTTTATCCCAAGAAACTATCTATTTCTCATGTTGCTCAAGGTGCTCGTAGTGGCGATTGTTATCTTCTTTCAGTAATTAATGCCATCATTGCTTTGCCCAATGGAGAACAATATATTCGTGGAACAATGATTGAGCAAAAGAATAAAGTCCATGTTCGTTTTTTTAGGGATGATGAACCACAATGGCTTATCCTTGAAAAATCACTCCCTACTTCCTGGGGTATTTTGAGTTCAGGGGCCAACTGGGTACGTTTCCTGGAAAAGGCTTATGTTACGTTTATGGGGGGTAATTACAATAAAACCCTATCAAGCGGTGATAGTCGAAATGCTTTAAAAGCGTTTCTTGGTGGTTTTAATGATTCCATCGCAACTTCAAAACAAGCAGAGTGTTCTCTTGCAGAATTATATAAGAAAGTAATTTATGGCTGTAATGGTAAAGACATTTATTCTTTAATTTTTCTTTTGCGGCCACATGATAAATTAGCCAGTATTCCCAATATGTGCCAATATGTTTTTGCTAATCAACCTGAATTATTGGAAGCATGGTGGAATTGGGTCAAGTTGCATCAAAAGCACTTCGAGCAATTACTCAAAAATCATCTCTTTTTAACGAAGGAGGTCTTTATCGCCTGTATGAAGGAACGAATGAGTCACAGCATTAGTCCCCCCGCTAAAGCAATCGCCGCTGTAGAACAATGGCTGCATCAACATGCAGTTTTACCAGAAGAAAACAAGTACAGTTATGATGAAGAACGATTGTTTCTTTCATTAAAGAGTGCTCATGAAGAACAAAAACCCATTGTCTGTAGTCCGAAAGAAGATCCGCCCGAAGGAATTACAATGCAGCATACCTATGCACTGATTGGCATCAAAGAAAGTAAAATATCTCATCGAAAATTTGTAATTCTTCGCAATCCCCATCATGAAAACCGCAATTGGTTTTCTCATTATTTCTTTTATGGGGGACGACATTCTATAGAACGGCAAGAAAACGGAATAGCAAAGCTCACCATCTCACCAGTGGAACAGTCCACTTTTACCATGGAACTCAGAGATTTTGCTCATGCATTTGCCTATATCGATTGTGGTCGCTCTTTACTGGCCAAACAACTCCACAAACGCTGCGAAGAGACGCTTACTCCCATGTAAATAGCTCACCAAACGAATCACTAATTCACGAGCTGATTACAGCCATTTCTTCTTTTTGAAAAGAAGATATAGAAATATGGCACAGATAAATATTAAACCAAGCGCAACAAAATATCCGTATTGCCAATGTAATTCAGGAATCCAGACAAAATTCATTCCGTAAATTCCAGTAATTAAATTTAACGGCAAAAAAATAGCAGCAAATGCCGTGAGTATGGCCATAGTTTCACTCATTTTTTGCATCAGCTCATTATCGATTTGTCCCAATAAGCTATTGAATAACTCACGAATTGAATCCACTTCATTAATGATAAGGTGACTATGATTCGATAAATTATATAAGGAAGAACGACACCGCTCTGAGATGACAAGGATATTGCGATTGGTAATTCGCATTAAAATTTCTCTTATTGCAATCATATAACGTTTGATAAGCAGCGTTTGATGCTTTACCTCTGCGACATTTTTATAAATATTCTCGTGAGCAGTTTGTAATAAAGAATCGAACTGTTCTGCTATTTCTTCGTAAGAAAAAAGAACCTTAGCATAATCATTGATAATTCCCTCAATAAATAAAAATAATATAAAACCAGGCGTTTTAGCATAATGAACGGATTTTGAGCAGCTACTAAAGAATTCGAATAAAACAGGCAGCGGCTCATGCGACGCAGTAAAACAGTAATTTGAGGTAAGATGAATGACCAAGTTACCTAAACTGATTTCGTTATTATCATTTAACTCAAGCGAAGCCAAACATTTAATTTTTAAGGTGAGTGCATTATCATTATCAACGAGATTGGATAAATTTTTTTCCTCAGAGCATAATTGAATTACCTCGGTGGGTAATCTTAGTTTTTCTAGTAATTGCTTAAACGCATCCTCTTGATTTAAGTTACTATGAATCCAATAAAGTTTGTTTTTCTCTTGGGCATTAACTCTCAATTCATCAAGAGCAACTTGTTTGACACTGTGATGAGTTAAATCAAATTCGATTGCAATTGTATCAAAAGCGATCATTGTGCACTTCCATTTTGTCTGGTGTGAAGACTCCATCATGATTATGAACCAAGATTGCTAAGCATCATTGTTCATTTCATTTATACAAATTTAGCACAAATACAAACGATAGATTAATAAATACCTGTTGCCTCAATGAAAGGTGTTGCCGAAGGACAAAAAATATACTGAGTCGTTGCCTCAAAATAGGTGTTGCTTTTGAGAGATTTTGTTGCAGTTAATAAATAGTTGCTATTGAGCCTGGTGGATATGTGGACGAGAAGCCTGTGAGTGTGAGCAATAGCTGTGGGTAACGTCTTTTTGTTATCCATGGCTTTGTTCACACGTCCCATAGGGCACAGGCAGGTCCGAAGGACTCGTCCATCATATCCACAGGCTTTATCTCCAAACAGGTCTAATGCAATGTTTAATCTTTTCATTAAATAGCCTTTCTCTGTTTTGTATTCTGAACCTGAACCAATCTAAATACTAATTTTA
>NZ_FTNL01000004.1 GCF_900156395.1 Fluoribacter gormanii
TTTCATGCAGCTATTTGATCACAACCACATAATTTTTGAAATGTTTTTTTATATGACTGTATCCGAGATACACCGCAGGAGATCCCTCACCCTCGAGGCGCTCGGGTTCGGGATGACGCGGGGAGTTACAGAAAATGTCTTTATGATGTTTTGATTATCTAAAAGAGGAATGCGTAAAATATATTTTAGACTAGATAAGCGGTTATCTAATATTCATTTTTTAATGTATCTCTACAGGCAATTACATCCTCCCATAAATCACGAATAAAGTCTGAATCTTGTAACTCATGTATTGTCACAGCAGGGGGTAATAGGGAGTTCACCTCTGCAAAATGATTTTTTACAACCTCTCCTTTTTGAAAATCCTTTAAATCTGTTATGTAAGCAATAATACGTTCCTCAGGCAAACGCTCGATAATTGCTTCTTGTCTTTTTACAATACTAGAAACTTTCTTTGGTGATATAGCTGGATTTAAATCTATAAAATGATCTACTAGAGGCTCGTATAGAGAAGATAACTCTATTACTCTCTCTGCTACTCCGACGATGAGTCCACTCATGCCATTTTCAATTTCTTTATCTTTTAAAAAGCCTGTGAATAAAACATCGAGAGCAACAGTTCCGCCATAGGTAATAAGTGGTTTCTTTCCTGAAATGTAATTGGCTAGTGCCTCAATAGTTACTCTGTCGAAATTACCTCTTATTGGTAAACCATTATCAGGAAAAGTACCATGAATTCTATAGTAGGGTACATCATGGTCTATTGTTGATGCTAATTTACTAATAACCGGTGGTTTTGTTTTAAAAAAACCGAGGAACTGTTTCCCAATACTCATACCTACACTCCGGATAAATAAAAAATACTTCAAACAGCACAATTGATTAAAATAGAGTGTGTATTTTTTATGTCACCATGTACTAAGTATAGACATTATTTGGATTTGACAAAATAAATAGAAACAGAAGGATTATTTGCCAATAAAGAAATAACCCGCTTATTCCATTTGATCTCTAGACTGTAATAAATCCTGTAACGGTTTGGGTAATATCGAGCGAATTTTATGTGTTATTTGTGCTTCATTCTTTTGCCAAATGATGCCTAAATAAATAATAGTAAAGCCAATAGCCGTCAAAGCGACAGGGAATAAGTAACTGAGGTTAAATACACGGAATGCTAAATATCCCAAGTAACAACAAGAACCTAAAGCACCAAATAGAACAAATACTTTTCTATTTAAAATGACTCCAATCAAGATCATTAATAAATTGATGCATAAGTATATAAATTTAGAAAGCTCACTATCTGAATGTTGTGTGCTCAATCCCCCCCAAAAAGCAATAACTCCGAATATATAGAGCCAGAAGCTATAGTCTGCAGAATGACTTGATCGAATATCTACCCAAAAAGCAATTAATACGGTAATTATTCCAAAATACATAGAAACCATAGCACTTAGTTCATACGTATATGTATCAGGAGCAATCATAGAGGTAAGATCCATAGACATGTACCAAAGAGTAACTGCAATGGGCATAATCATAAACGGATAGCGATAGATCCAGGCCATTATTATTCCCACGATAAGCGTCCCTAGTTCCATGAAGATCCAGTTCCATTTAACATAGACATGATAGTCATGATACACCGTATTATCAGGTGGCCACCAACCCATTCCTTGTTGAAGTCCGTAGATAGCCAGCGGAGTAAGACAGATTACAAATGTGGCACATATTCCAGCGGGTATTTTATAACCCATATCATGTAGCTTGTGAGTAAGTGCAATACCGAGAATCGAATAGGACACCGAGAGAAACAAGATCCCCCAGCCTCCATACAGTTCCCATCCTAAATTCATGAATAATGTCATTGCACCTATAGCTATGAGCCCACCAAAATAATAAAGAACATTCGTTAGATTAAACCCTGGGCTTTGTTCGGGTAGGTTTTTTATGAATTCAATTAAATCATTGGCTTGTTTTTCTGTGATAATTTTAGCCTCAATGGCCTTATTCATCATATTCCTGGAAATTTTCATCATATCTCCATTAGATGAGAAATGCTTCTCCAATATTAAATTATAGTTAGACGAATGGAAACAGAGAGGTTTTATTCTAATTTATTTGTTGTAACGTGGTTAATTTTTTGGGCTCTTTTTTTTCTAACGTGCATCAGTAGTGAGTTATGTTCTAGCATGAACAACCTAGGCAATTCTTTCTCAGATCTGAGAAAATGGCTGTTGAAGAAATAGCCATTTTACTGAAGGAAGGTAACTCCCCACGTCATCCCGAACCCGAGCGCAGCGAGGGTGAGGGATCTCCTGCGGTGTAACTCGGATACAGTCATGTAAAAAAACATTTGAAAAATTATGTGGTTGTGATCAAATAGCTGCATGAAATACTACGAACAAATCATCAGCACACTATTGGCTAGGATTGCGGAACTAGAAAAGAGAGTGACGCAACAGGCGGCCAGGATAGCAGAGCTGGAAAAACGTTTAAACAAGAACAGCAGCAACAGCTCAAAACCACCATCCAGTGAAACCACCACGCACTACTTCATTGCGTGAAAATGGCAAGCATAAAAGCGGCGGTCATAAGGGTCATAAAGGCATGGATTGTGTGCTATCAAAACCAGCACTTGATACCAGAGGATCGGATTCAGCAGATGTTTAGGGATATGTATAACCTGCCGATAACGACGGCTTCCATTGCTCCATTTAACAAAATGGCCTATGAGCAATTGGAACTTTTTGAAACGAAGGTCCTGGCATTTGCTCAAAAAGCACCCGTGAAGAATCTGGATGAAACAGGTTTTCGTGTGGGTGGGAAAACACAATGGATGCATACGCTATCAACACCTGATTGCACTTATTACCATGTGTCACCAAAGCGAAAATCCTTGATTGATGGTGTCAAAGGTATTGCTGTTCATGATTTGATTAATGCATTGAACCCAGAGTGGGATGATTTGTATCAATCGATTCTTTAAAAATTGTTCCACCTGACAGGAGATCCCTCACCCTCGCTGCGCTCGGGTTCGGGATGACGTGGGGAGTTACGAAGGAAGAATAAATCGTTAAATAGTGTTTTCAATTTTATTTTCTGATGAAAGCTTTGCTGTATTTTTAGGATGCTCAGCAGGCGAAGAATAAGAAGAACAGTGACGGTCTTTTCCTCTTGGTAACCATACTCGATATAACAAAGTTAAATCTAGAGCTTCTGTATTTTTAGTCCTCTCGTTTTTAGGTTTAAGAGAGCTCCTTTTTCGATTAGAAGTTTCGCAACACCATAAACTTCCTCTCTGCCGTGTTCCTCTATATATAAACTAGTGGGTGAGGAGGATTAGAGGTATTCCAAAACCGTTTGGCTATAAGCAAAATTAAGTCTATGACTTCTTAGTGGAAGACATAATCGATTTATCAAACCTTAATAAGGCAGGAATAATTTGACTGCTATTTTCACATTGGAGTTTATTTCTAATATGTTCAAAATTCTTGTCAACCGTACGTTTTGAAATTTCCAATATGCTTGCTATGCGAGGCAAGCTAAATCCATAATAATATAGATAAATGATTTCTTTCTCCTTATTAGTAAGATTCTTACATGCTAAAAAACTAAATGGTAACTGAGTGAAATCAAAGGTCTTATCAAAAAATTCAGATATCGTTTGCGATTTATTCGCATAATTTAAGATTTTATTGTGTAAATTTAGCGGCGAGACCTTTCTATTAGCAAACGTTTCATTCGCTTTTATCGTGAAGTCCTTGGGCAAGATTAATAAATTTTCTCTAGTTAAGAGTTTACGACATTTATTCGCTATGTCTTCACAAACCTTATCTAAAATCCCTAAATTATTTAATATAAAATTATTAGATTTAATCGGATCAGAAGTAGAGGCAAGAGTAATTATTTCTGTGGAAAATTGATTAGGGGTATGATTTCTTTTTATAAAATCATAAAAAAAAGTATAACCTCGAGCAGTAACAATTCCCTTCAGTTTATCATCGAGTAAATTATCGCTAACAATGCTTGAGACATAATATTCATGATCTAATATTTCAATATCTCTTAGTATTTGTGCTGCGTAGAGCTCATTATGAAAAAAATCTGTTAATAAATGTTGCTCAGACATGATTTGGAAATAGTTTCCATTTAAATCATAATACATGTAACCCCAATTATAAATTGGAGATTCATCAAAAAAAGGATGATAAGCATTAGCAAACCAACCTGTATACATTTTCATTTTAGAAAACTGAGTCATGGCAAGTCTCTACTATTTGATCAAATTATAGCCCATGCAATTTTGTTTTTATTTGGAATAACTGGAATACTCCTGAACAATTGTACTCAAATTAAACGAGCAATTAATAGGTTTTGATTTCAAAATTTAAATTAAAACGATGAATGATAAGAGCGCAGAAGAATCCACCGTTCTTTCTCAAAATTTAGGTGAGTTAAAATTGGTCTAAAATGAACAGTAAATGGATAAGGAAATCTTATGCGCCTAAATTTATTTATAGCTTGCCTCTTATGCTCTTTTCATTTGTTTGCGCATCCAGTTCTCATTGGCACATCAGACTCTAGTCCGCCTTTTAAAATCCCATTAAAAGATAAAACCCAATTCTATGGTTTTGAAATCGATCTCATGAAGGAAATATGTCAACGTGCGCAACTCGACTGTCATTTCACAAATATTACTTTCAAGGACTTATTTAAAGAAGTAGAAAATGGCCAAATAGACTTAGCCATAGGAGCAATTGCGATTACTCCGGATAGAGAGAAAAATTATCTTTTCAGTTTGCCTTATCTTATCGGTGGTGGACAATATGTAACCAAAATATCGAGTTCAGTTAAAGCAATTAATGATATTCAGGGAAAGACAGTTGGAATAGAAAAGGGAACTATTTTCAAGGCATGGGTCGCATCGCAATTTGGCGATACAACTCAAGTGCAGGAATATAATACGATAGATGAGGTGTTACAGGCACTTAATAACGATGACGTCGATGTAGCCTTGTTCGATAGTGACATAGTTGAATATTGGGTTGCTAATAGCAGCGATCAACTTAGACCAGTTGGTGCTCCAATGGGAACAGGATATGGGATTATGGCCAATACGAATCATCAGGCTCTCATTGGTACAATTAACAAATATCTTCTTGAATTAGAAAATGATGGGACTTACTTAAAGTTGTATCGGCGCTATTTTTAATTAATTTTTTTAAGCGACTGAATGGAAGATTACCAAGTGACCCAGTTAAATGGACAATCTCTGAATAGGGATTTTAAACCCTCGTTCCATGTCGTTGTGGATGGGTGCATACGAAATTTGTAGAAAACTGGTGAGTTTCTCCCAATGCTTCAGCATGTATTTTATGGCTTTACCTAAGGAATCATTAGGCTCGACTTGTTTGGGCAATAAAAAGACACTCCATGTATTCTTTAGCCTCACTCATCGCGGATAAACTGTGTTTATGGTGGTAAACCAGGCGCTGTTGTTCATCATGTCCCCGTTGTTTTGATTGCTCATCCATCTTAAATGGAATTGAACGCGCTGTTTTTTTGATTATTCACGCGTATTATTTTAATCAAATGAGCAAATACTGATCATATAGATATATACTTGTTATATATCCAGTGACTCACGCCAGTAGGGGCTAGACAGATGTATACTCAAGTACAGTTAACAACACCACAATTTAATTTTGATATCTTTGATGAAATGACTCATGAAGAGGCTCAAGCTTTGCTTTCCGTATATTTTGAGCACCTGGAGAAAGATGAGCAGTATAGAATAATGTCTAATAGTAATGATTTATGGCTAATACGCAAGAGTAGAGAAGTAGGCGTCTTAACTGTTGAATCCCGTGCTTACGATTGGAATAAAAAAGATTTTATAGAAAAAGACGCTGTCCGTTTGCGGTTAACTACAGGTGGCTGGAAGTCTTATGATGATACCGATTATAAACCAGAAGACGTACTTGAAATAACAAAAGGTAATATGAACGCTGACCGCATTCGTGATTTACAAAAGGCGTTAGAAACTAAATATCCCCCGCAAAACATGATTTATCCGGAATTGGCACATGACGCATCGCAAAGGAAGATGAGAGAGTTACCTGTTAATCATCCGCACAGATGCATTATTCCCTGTCGGGAAGTAGATAAAGGTATACTAAGTAGGTCTGACACCAATGATTTTCCATCAAGACATCTTGACGTAGCACGGCGTGCCATACAACAGAAGAAAGAGTCACAGGGATATATACCAAGTATGACATGGAGTCCTCCCAGTCCTCCCAGTCCTACCACAGAAAGTTTAAAAGAAAGATTACGTAAGCAAAAAATTGAGTGTACGGACCCAAAAGGGTTTGAGCAAGACTTTCATCGAGAACATCAGAATCTTCGTCAGAACGAGTGGTTCAAAGGTAGAAGAAAGAGCTCTATTATAGGTACGGAACAATTATCTGAAATTCTGGAACATGCGTCACAAAAAAATAATAGAAGTAGAGCTGTTTGTGTCAAATTGGGGTGGTTGAAGAAAGATGGTACTTTAGCCGATAAAGCACCAGATATCATTAAACAATCTTATCACCAAGGTAAAGCTGACCTAGCTGAAGCTGGATCAACTAAGGCTGAACCAACTAAGGCTGAATATAAATGATAAATGTTACTTTAGGTTGTCGAACCTCTTTAAATAATAAGTTATGGGTTCTGTTAATTTAGAGTTTATTAAGCCAGGTAAACCAATGCAAAATTGATTTATTGAGATGTTCTATAGAACGTATCGCGCGGAGATACTGGATATGTATGATTAAGGATTTGCATTATTACGAATACTTGGCTCTGTAACGGTATGCTCCTTTTCCGCTTCCGGGGCAGGGGATGACGATCTAAGCTCTTGCAATTTATCTCTGAAACCTTGTTGAATTTGGCTGGTTTTATCCGCATCGTTTAATTCATCAGATAATTTACCTAAGGCTTTAACTGCATGTTTTAATGTCTTTTTTGTTTTGCTAAAATATGCAATCTCATGATTTTTTTTCATTTCATCAATTACACTAATTATTTGTTGCTGCAACTGATCTATACTTTCTTTATCCCTTGTATCAACAATCTCAAGATTCTTCAAAACAATATCTAGGTGTTCCAGCTTTTCTTTTAATTTTGCTACTTCACGATGCTGAGCCCCATATTTTGCAGGGGCTTTTTCCAGATCATAAGCAACTATCGACCTTCGTATCGCAATTTCTTTTTTTGCTATGGCTAAATCGATCTCTGCTGAAGTTTTTATTAGGGAGCCAAACTTAAACTTTTCAATAAAATCTTTTAATGGCACGGCTTTTGGATCCCCTGGATTAAAAATTTCGTGTCCTTTTTTCCATGAGTCGAAGACACGCTTTGACACTAAAACGGCCCCCTTATCATTGGGATTTGCATCAATCCAGTTATGAGAATCTTCATGTTCTTTTTTAAGCACTAGATCATTAGTAATCAGCATGGTTAAGCTTTCTCGACTATGTTTTTTAAACCATTTCTCCGCTGCTTTTGATCCAAATTGTCCGAAACCAAATCCCTTTTTACCATAGGCTTTCGATTCAGGAATGTTCGTATTATTTAAATCAAGAGGTAGAGGCTGCTCTGGATCGTCATTTTTGGGAAAGTCTGATGTTTTCAACGCTCTTCTTGTTCCCATATAAGTAACAACTTTTGGAAATAAAGTGGAATCTTCACCATCTACACGACAAAATATTGGCTTTGTATTGGGTAATTTTTCAATGTCTTTAAGTAATTTTGGACCTCTTACTGGATTAAGATTAGATGAGAACGTTTCAGGAATGACAACACCAAGTAATGGCAAACCACTATCAGGTGGTGCTGTTACGAAAACAGCTTCCCGCATTCTATCTTTTACATCTTCCAGGATGCTGCTTTTTGAGTGTAAATTAGAAATACCCGTATATCCTTTATTATTTGCAGCCTGAATTACTAATTTTCTCATTTGAGAGACTTCGCGAATGACACCACCGTCAACAGATACTACATCATTTCCAGATTGGTCACCTGCATATTTTGGAAGAAGTTCTGTTGATTTCTCTACAGCTGCTTTAGCAGCAAATGACTTTCCACTACCAGAAGGACCTGCAACAATAACAACTGGGCGTTGCTTCCATCTCTCTCCTTCAAAATGGGTGGTAGAGGCTCGGAAAACTGCATTCATGTATTCATTGCTGTTCATCTCCTCTTCTAAGGCCAGTTTATACAACTCAGAACCTTCTTTACCGAGAAAACTCTCCATTGAAATAGTTGCCTTTTCAGGATTTGTCTCCCGAACTGCAGGGTCTCCGCTAAATTGGCCATCTTTGGATGCATTTTTCTCTGCAACCAATTTTATAAATTGTTTTCTAAAGAACGTACGATCATTGGCTTTTTCTTTATCCTCATCACTTGTAATTCCGTGGTCTCTCTTATATTTCTCAACTTCTTGTGCATACTTGAGTTTATATTTAATAATTCCTTCATAAAGCTTTGCTGCACTTTCTCCTGAGAGACGATCGGCTACAAAATGACTATCTATTTCCCTTTGATTCATATCAGAATCGCTTGAGGATAAAGGTTTATAATCGCCAATCTGAGCGATTAACTGCTCAGACTGTGTGGCTACTTTAATATCTTTTTCATAACCCATAATTTTTCCTATATCAATTTTTACCTTTTTTTACCTCGGATGAAGTTATTAATATCTTTTGAGTAATTATAGTGTACGAACAGTGTATGGTCTAATTTTGACCACGTTGGGTTGCTAGATTAGAGTCTTATTATTCTTTTACAAGGAAATATTATTGATTGATAATTAATCAAAGTGTTCTGTAATCACGGTAATTACATTTAAAATGATTGAGTATGATGCATTATAAATTTTTTAGGATGAAAGATTCCATGACATCTCGAGAAAGTGCATTAAAACATTTTTTTAGTCGTTTTCCTGAAAATGAATTAAATGTTACCAAAGGATTTTGCCTGGTTGTAAAAAATTTATTATCTGATTAAACCTTTACACTGGAGTTCATTAAAGGGTTACATAAAATTTGTACTTTTGGGGTGAGGAACATGCTGGCTCAAACTCCAGGTGAATTTCGCAGTACGGGTGCTTCATGGAAAATGAATACTTAATTTGATTCATTCGAGGGATTAATCCAGACGATCGATTACCTAAAATCAGCAGAGAAAAAAATGGGGCGTCTGGCGTGGATTTATCGATACAAACTAAGGACAGTAATAAATACATTTCAAGTTTTCTTGCTGAGGATACTTATTTGTTAGCTGATCTAATATGGAACAACTTAAAGGATGGCTCTATTATTAATATACTTCTCGAGAAAAATGAAAGTGACTCAGTCAATTTTTAGATGCAGTTTGTAAAGAACATATTGAGCAATTAGAAGAAGCATTAGAACATGCAGAATCAAAACAAGATAAGTTGACTGCAATATTTACTTATTTAAAGCATACTGTACTACATCATCCATTTCAGGATGGGAGAGGCCGTACCTAGTCCGTGCTTTTATCCCAATTTTTATTAATGCGTGAAAATCTTTTACCTCTTTTAATTCTTAATTCAAACATAATTCCAGGTTACTCCATAAGAGAACTTGTAGATGAGTATTTACGAGTAGAAAAGTAAATGGATAAAATCTTGGAATTTACACACAATATTTCAAGTGATGAAATGGTAACACCCAATATTGATACAGAAGAATTTCTATCACGTGAGTGTCGAGGAGGCAGCCATTCAATTTCAGCAAGTAAAAGGGAACTATTTAGAATGGAGTAAAGCACAAGAATATGAGCGTTCCGGGCTTGAGTGAGAGCATTCTTAGATAGGCAAACAATTTTATTGTTTCTCCTCTTTTTCCAACTTGTGACCATCCAGATGGCGTTCATTACGTTCATTTTCCAGCTTTTCTATCTGCTTTTCCTTTTTTGTTCTTCCGAATTTAATACGATTTTCAGAAGCTTTCTTTTCTTTTTCCAAACGAATTTTAGCCTTTCTCTTTTTATTAAGATTAATAATCTCTACCATAGCACTCTCTGCAATTATGTATTGTTTATACTATAGCGCATAAAATACACACAAATCATCTAAATAGAGAGAGACATCAACAGAATTAGCTCGAAATAATCATAAAAAAATGATTAATGGAATAAGTTTTTGCTGCAAATCCGGATAAAATACTGTACAATATGTGACAAATTTTTATCCATTAACTTAATAAGAGCGCTATGACTGATTTAAACCTTTATAGAAATATTGGTATCTTCGCCCACGTAGATGCCGGAAAAACCACCACTACCGAGCGTATTCTTAAGCTCACTGGTAAAATCCACAAAATAGGTGAGGTTCATGATGGTGAATCAACAACCGATTTCATGGAACAGGAAGCCGAGCGCGGTATTACCATCCAATCCGCAGCAGTAAGTTGCTTCTGGAAAGGTCATCGTTTCAACGTAATCGACACCCCAGGACACGTTGACTTCACTGTAGAAGTATATCGTTCACTGAAGGTACTCGACGGCGGTATCGGGGTATTCTGTGGCTCTGGCGGCGTTGAACCTCAGTCAGAAACCAACTGGCGCTATGCGAACAACTCAAAAGTATCTCGTTTGATTTTCGTTAATAAACTTGACCGTATTGGTGCGAACTTCCTGAGAGTAACTGAGCAAATTAAAAAAGTATTGGGTGCCCATCCTTTAATCATGACTTTGCCGATTGGCTTTGAAGATAGCTTCGTAGGCGTGGTCGATTTATTAACACGTCAGGCATATGTTTGGGACGAATCTGGGCAGCCAGAAAATTTCAAAGTTACTGATGTACCAGCCGATATGAAAGACGATGTTGAAGCGTATCGTGCGCAATTAATTGAATCGGCACTTGAAATGGATGATGAGCTGTTGATGGCTTATTTAGAAGGTGAGGAACCTTCAATTGAAGAAATTAAACGTTGTATCCGTAAAGGAACACTTGAATTAGCCTTCTTCCCAACTTATTGCGGTTCTGCTTTTAAAAACAAAGGGATGCAGCTATTATTGGATGCAGTGGTTGACTATTTGCCTGCTCCCCATGAAGTTAATCCACAACCTTTGACTAATGCTGAAGGTGAACCAAATGGCCAATACGCTATCGTTTCTCCTGATGAACCATTCCGCGCTTTGGCATTTAAAATTATGGATGACCGTTTTGGTGCTCTAACATTCGTACGTATTTATTCAGGAAGACTAAATAAAGGGGATACAATTCTCAACTCCTTTACCGGTAAAACTGAGCGGGTTGGACGTATGGTTGAGATGCAAGCGAATGAGCGTCATGAATTACAAAGTGCTGAAGCAGGTGACATTATAGCGATTGTAGGTATGAAAAACGTTCGAACCGGCCATACTCTTTGCGATCCTAATCATGAATGTACACTTGAAGCGATGGTTTTCCCTGAGCCAGTTATCTCTATCGCGGTTACTCCAAAAGATAAAGGCGCTACTGAGAAAATGGCGATTGCTATTGGTAAGATGGTAGCAGAGGATCCAACGTTTAGAGTGGAAACTGATCAAGATTCAGGTGAAACTATTCTTCGTGGTATGGGTGAATTACATCTTGATATTAAAGTGGATATTCTGAAGCGTACCTATGACGTTGAATTGATTGTAGGCCAACCTCAGGTTGCTTACCGTGAAACCATAACCAAATCGATTCAAGACAGCTATACTCACAAGAAGCAATCAGGTGGTGCTGGTCAATACGGTAAAATTGATTACACCATTCAGCCTGGAGAACCAAATACTGGGTTCACTTTCATCACATCTGTTGTCGGTGGAAACGTTCCTAAGGAATTCTTCCCTGCAATCGAGAAAGGGTTCCGTTCAATGATGGACTCTGGTACTTTAGCAGGCTTCCCGGTGTTAGATGTTGTTGTGAACCTGACCGATGGTGCTTACCATGCCGTTGACTCATCAGCAATCGCATTTGAAATCGCGGCGAAGGGTGCTTTTCGTCAATCAATACCAAAAGCTGGTCCACAATTGCTTGAACCCATCATGAAGGTTGACGTTTACAGTACTGAAGAAGATGTTGGTAATGTGATTGGTGACTTGAACCGTCGTCGTGGAATGATCTCAGGCCAAGAACCCAGTGCAGCTGGCGTCCGCATTAAGGCTGATGTTCCTCTTTCAGAGATGTTTGGTTATATCAGCACATTGCGTACTCTTACCTCTGGTCGTGGTCAATTCTCAATGGAATTCTCTCACTATGCTCCTTGTCCAAACAATGTAGCTGAAGCAGTGATTGCCAAAGAGAAAGAAAAGAAAGCTGCAGCAATGGCTTAAGACTGCTAGTAACTTTTAGAAAGCTCTGTCAGTTCGTTCTGATGGAGCTTTTAAAACCTTCAAATTAAGCACCCTTTTTTTGAAGTGACTTTCAATGAAATACACTGATCTAGCTGATCCTAAGTACTTAATTTTTCCTGAATCTGAACTTCATATTAATTTCCGATCTAAGTGTAAACGCACTCTATTGATTCATATTTTACTCCTCTGAGACTTTAAATCACCATTATTTACGATGGTTAATTATCCAATTCGATTTATAATAAACCGACTAATATACTATTTAAAACAAATAAATCGGGTATTATTTATGCAAGAGAAATACTTGAGTTATCCCCCATGTTACTATGATATTGATCGAATGGAAGCTGAAAAACGACTCAGCAACATGCCTTTTAGAACTTTTATATTGCGTCCCAGTAGTCAAAAAGATGCAATTGCTGCATTGAGTATCGTGGTTAGAGGGAGAGATAATCAAATCAAAGTCGCTCATTTTTTAGTGACCCAAAATCCAGCTGATGACAGGACTCTTATATTGCAAAATCACCAGGGCATCTATAAAGATTTGAAGACTATGGTAAATAGTCTTTCAATGCGCTATTGGATTCCTTTTAATCAAATTGAGGCAGTAAAAGGAAAAGACAAACTACCAGGATGTTCTTTATTATCGTTGACATGGAAACAATTGAAGCTTAATGAAGAGCAAATCAAAAATGCTTTGAAAGGTAAAGAGGTTGGCACGTTTATTTTTTCACTTGGCAAAGAAAATGGCCAATATCCTTGGATTATGAGTGTGAAAATCACTAAGTCAACGAATCTTGATTTTGGTATTTATATTAAAAAAAATGGTTTTTGTGAAAAGCCACTTCCACATTTATTGAGCAGCAGACCAGTAATTGAAATTCCAAAATCACTTGGCGAAATTATTGCTTTAAATGCTGGTGAATATTTTGCAGATGAAGTTACTTATAATTATTCTAAAGGTGAACTTATAAGTCTACCCATATTTATTGAACCTTTTAGACTAAAGAGAACAACCGTTGAAGGCTATATTGAATCGATTGAAACCGGTGGTTTAGATCATATTAAGCAACTTTTTGAAACCCTTTCTAAGATACAAAAGAGGGCACTATTAAAATTTCCGTTTTACATTCACTTGAATTCAGTTGAAAGAAATTTTGTTCAAGGTTATACCGCGAAACCGATTGATTTAGCATCAAGTCAGGAAATAAAAGATTTTCTAATTAAAGAAGAAGAAAAAGTAAATAATTTAACCCCAAATGCTCTTATGGGATTGTTTAAGCAATATGCGCTACCCAAAGACTTGGCCCAACACATTGCAGGCTATTTGGATTTTACCGATGGATTGCATTTATCTCAAACAAATAGAGAAGCACATGAGGCTACAAATCCTGAGGCAGAAGAGAATAAACCCAAGCATTAATCAAATTGGCCCGGTAATTTAGAAACAAGTGTCGATTCAGTTAGGGCACGACTTACACTGGTGAGGATTCATTCCAGTTTTTCTAATAAAACAATATCCGAACCACGGATATGAGATATTATTTTTGCTGTTGCTGATGTATCCTTTAGGATTTTTTGTATATCAGAAAATAAATCAAGACCATGATGTTTTAACGAGCGTAATAAAAAATAAGCTTTACCATTGTTCGCAAGTGAATTTTCTAGCGCGCGAATATAACTCTCAAATGAACTATCCAAATAAAATCTACAACGATTTTTAAATTGGGAAGGAGAAAGCACTCCATGGCCTGGTTGGAAATAGGGCGGATTACTGATAGTTAAATCAAATTTTCCTTCCCATTTCCTTTCATGTAATGCATCATAATTTAAAAGATGCCATCGAAGTTGTAATTCAGGTCGATTGACGGTAGCGATGTTTTGATGAAAATATTCAGTATAAATATCCTGGACTTCAATAAAATCAATCTGTCGGATTGCTTGAAGGTGCCATGATAGTTCGATTCCAATGACTCCACAGCCTGCACAGAGATCTAATATTCTCAGTGAGCCAAGATCAGTGTCGGATTTAAACTGTGTTGCAACAAATTTCGCAAGGTGGATTGAATCGAGGCTGAAATGGTATTCTTCAGGTTGTTTATAATTATATGTAAAATGTACGTTTAATTCGCTCTGCATTGTATCAATCATTTTGCAATTATTTTTTGTCAATTATAACCACAAATCATCAAGTGAAATAAGTTAGATCTAGTGTCAAATAATATGTAATACGGTTTTTTTATAAGTATGTGTTCATAGGATAAATTTATAGACAAGAAATTGTCATTAAGTAAATTGTGGCTTGCTGTATTCAACACAGTATTCATATGCTGTATAAGCACCCGCTATACCTATTTTTTTTGAGAATGGACGCTCTTTAGGTTGAGAAAGGATAAAAATAAAGTTCTGCAATTCATTAATAGTTAACTCTTTTCCTTTACCGTATTGTTCACGTAATAAAAGTTGTTCTTCAGAAGCCCTATGAAGTGCTTTATCATTACCTAACCACCAAGCTAAAGTAAATGTACTATACCAAGATTGGTAAATGATAAATTTTACTTCTTCTCCATTGTATATTTTTTCTATAACAAACGTATGGTAGTCTTTTCCTATTTGTAACAGAAATATATTATTATCACATTGAGTGTCTAGTAGTCTCTCTTGCATTACATCTTGAATAAAATATGTGATAGAGAATTGTTCTGGATGTTTTTCGAATTGTTTTTGTTTTCCACATAAACAATTTATCAACTCACGCGCTAAATCTTTACAGTAATGTGTCTTGAGTTTTCCTTCCCTTATTCTTTCTTGTATTCGATCTAATGTGCTTTGTGCACTGAATTGTTTATTGGTATTATCTAAAAAAAACTTATACTGCATATTAGAATTATTAAATTTTGAATCCAAACTCGTATTATTTTATATTAAATTTTAGATTATAGTGATAAAGGGTAGGTAAATTGGTATAAGTTTGACGACTCGGGAATGCTAAGAGGGATGTATTCCCGGGGTAACGCTTTGCATTGCTCTTTCAAGTTTATCTAATATTGACTCTATACCATATTCTGATGCCTCAATAAGTAATCCAGAATAAATCGCTTTTTGTGCCTGAAATATATTGGGCGCGACTTTATCTCGAATCATTTTGTTCTTCTGTGATTCAAGTTCCCCAAGAGCATGAAAATATTCTTGCATCTCCATATTGGGATTAATATATCTTGCTCCTTCATTAATAAGTTTTGTTATCACGTGTTGAAACATTTCATAATTCATTGCCTGCTGATACAGCGGATCGGCAGAAATTTTCTGACAACTTTGTAACAATGCCAAGAGGTTATTAGCTGTTAACTGAATATCTTTACCTATGGATAAGGAGACTAGTGTATCAACATCCTTACAAAAAACAGTGAGCCCTTCTAATATACTAAAATTTTCTGGATTTTCAAAATTAGCCCATTTACTAAATGATGCTACTTGTTGATGAATCCCATTGAGGACATTTTCTATCCATTTTAATTCATAGGCATCAACTTCCTGTTGCGAACCCGCTCTATCAATGGTCAATAACACCTTACTATGTGGGCGCTTATATTCTCTGCCCACGCCTTTGTTTGACGTTTCCCTATGGGTAAGATACACCATTCTTTCTTCCGTAGGCTTTATAAATTGCTCGTGTAATACATTTTTATTGGCTATTACATCAATATATAACCCGTAGTCGTCAAGTAATTTTATTTGTAATTTTTTGGCAAAACCCAATCCTTCACATACACTCATTACCAGTGTCAATCGAGGTATTACATCAGGATTTTTAAAATCTGGATTTGTCAGGAGCTTTCCAAAATAGATAGCAACATCATCTAAACCGTAAATCTTTGGATCCCTATTTTGTCTATCAAGAACCATATCCTCTAATTCTTCTCTTCCATGAGCCGAAAAATATATTTTGGTTTGGTTTGTAATTGCTCCAGGAAAGAAATCAGGGCCCTGCAAAGTTTTAAGATCACTTCCATCGGGTATTTTTACAAGTATGGCGGGTGTTTCATGAATTATGAGTGTATCAATATTTGCCGTTATTTGATCTTGGGTCAAATTGATGTAAATGAGTTTATCATATTTAGAATACATGACAGAACTCCATTCTTGATTTCAGTACTTTCTTAAAGTATAGAACTGATGATTATTAATTGATCAATAAAATGATTAAATAAAATAATGTAAAAGGTGTTTTATTAATTCTTAAAGTGAATGAATGAGGAAATTTTTAGATAAATTGTCTGTTTTAAAGAATTTCTGGTTCAAGGCAGCCGATTTTATATTTTTTGGGGAAATTCTTGTTTTTAGTATGGCTGCCTTTTGAAATGAGAGGGACTAATGAAACTCATATAAAAGCATAAGTTTTTTAGCTCCCCTCGTTTTATCGATGAGTTATTGACTATTGCATTTAAGGAAGTTGCAATCCGAACCAGTGAACATTTGAAAGTCAGTTTTTTGCTCATTAACTGGATCTTGTACAATGGACTCAGTACCAGGCTGTAATGCTCCTGCTTTAGTTATACCCATAGAAATATCATTTGAAGTTCCCGCTGCAGATTTTTTAATAGGTTCGTCGTTGTATTCAAAAAAGACTGCACCTAAATTATGTGCTTCGGCAGAGCGGTTCAAAATGATTTTCAAAACTGCATTAAACCATGTGGGGCCATACTTATCGTTCAAATGCTTACCCACCTCTCCTATCAAGAAAGGCTTATTGTACTTTTCTGTGGTTAATTTTATTTGATTAAAAAATAGCTCATTGTATCCATGAGAGGCATTTGTTGAAGGGTCACCTCGGTAACCAGCATTTACTGTAATAAAATCTACATTTGGAATTTTTTCTACTAATTCACTGGTTTCGCCTTCCTTAGACACAGCCCATTTGGAAGGATCATCGGCCATAGCATAGGTCACTAAGCTTCCCGGGCAATTTTGGTGTATTAGATTCACTACTTCATTTACCCGAGCCAGGGTTGCTTTATCTTCAAATACAGGCAATTCATTTCCTGCAGTAAATGCTAGAATTGCTTTGTTGCCACAAACTTCTTTAATCGAATTGACAATTTTGGTTTTGTCATAATTTGCTTGCTTTGAAAGGTGATCGGTTAAAATTGGATAAATGACATACATGTTCATTTTTGAAACTTCGTTTAAAAATTTAATATGATCTTTTCCTACCGAATTGATATTATACAATCTTAGAGTATTGACTCCTATATCTTGCATTTGCTTTAGTTCACGGGCCCATTTACTCTCTAATTCTCTGTTATATGTTGCATTCGCAGCGCTCTCAATCTTTAGTGTTCCAAAAAAGTCATCATCATCACAAGGTGATTTCCAATCATTGGGGTCATATTGATTCGCTGGCATACATAGCCACGCTCCATTTTTATATTCCCATCCATGCTCCGTTTTTCCAGAAATTTTATTACCAGGAAAGCCCTTGGGTTCAGGTGCATAGGCCATTCCTTTGATTATAAAAGGCTGTCCATTCACTAATAATTTATAATCTTCAATTTTAGGTTTGGCGTTATTCGTTTGAGTATTATTCGGTTCAGAATTGACTGAGCATACAATACAGGACAAGGATAGGGCTAAAGCAGGGGCGATTAATTTCATGATTTCACCAACAATTCAACCTAATAGACTTAGTTTAAATATAATACAAGTTAAAGCGATTTGCACAGATAATCAGTTGAGTACGTCTCTTATTATTCATTGACGATATATTTCATTAAGCAATCGACTCGTTTCAACTTCTTTTAGAAGTTTAACAATTTGTGTTTCGGATTAATACGATTTTTTCATTTTGATCTCATAATGTCCTTTACGAATATATTCGTTCCGTTGGACTATGGGCTATTTAAAGAGTTGTAATGCGTTTTGCTCCATTAAGCCAGTAATGAAATTCCCTATTTGCATTACTGAGCTTAATGTTCCGAACCAGACTCCCTAAAGTTTTTGTCTTTTATTAGCGGGTTCATCTACCTCCGGCTCATCACTCGGTGCAAATGATCTTTTTAAATTTTGCTGATTTGTATCTGTTTCAATAACTATAGCCTCACATATGGATGATCTTCTATGAAACAAAGTACCTGGATATCGATTAACTTGAGGGGTAAATGCACCTCTGGTTGTTAATAAAGAAGGTTGGTTTTGCAGAGAAACTAGATTATCAGGAGTTTCACGCGCAAGATCATAAAGATTTTTTATATGCATTGATATCCTTATGTATTTTCTCAGTCGTTCCTGCGTTTTATAAGAGCTTTTATCCTCTGGCAAGGTTCTAATAATCGCTTCGAAATCATCTACGCTCTTGATGATTGTCCTTAAAAATACTTCATCGCTAGGCCTGGTCGAGGTATTTCGACTCCTCTGAATATCAGGATGATTAAACAGCGCGTAAATAAATGGCAGGCGCACTATTTTGGGATAGAGTTGATTAATAAGCCTAATCAGGCACTCAGTATCAGTAATCGCGGATTTTAACTCTCTAATTGTTAGATTTGAATCTTTAGCAAAGAGAAAATTAATTATCTGAAATTGATTTTTTTTAAAACTGGAACGCTGTAAATTGACTAAAGCTAAGCGCTCCTCAAATTTCTTGATTATCTTATTTTGCTCTTCAATGTGCCCAACTGATGTTGCTGGGATTTCAGTTGGAACAGCTTGAGAAACAGGATGCGCTGCAAAAAATTGATGTTGATTAGCTGCGGCATTCTCTAAAGTAGTTTTAATTAATTGCATAAAATATTTTGCAAGTTGTTTATATGATTCAGGCGATTTTCCATCTACTACTTGCTGAAAACAGAAATTTGCATAAGCGTATGGGCTGAGTCGAATATTACTTTTTTCGAAGATATTTATGAAGTTTGGCAAATCCGAACAAAGGGCATTCTTTTGGATAAATAACTGTCCTAAAGTTAACCAGGCAGTGGTGTTATTCTGCTCTATACGTAAAGCATGGCCAATACAGTATATCGCTCGTTGTAAATTTGACTTTCTTTCATAATTTGGAATGAGAGATTGCCATTGAGCGGGAAGTTGAATTTGATAATCATTAGGAGCAGACATAATGGCGAAGCTTAAATCTTCAAATAGCAGGTCTAGATGTTTTGCACTATCAGGGTTTATTTCATTAACTAAATTCATAATTTTTTCAATATTATGAATTAAGTTATTTCTATGACTAAGGCTTATTTTGCAGTAGATTAATTCAATTGCAATCCGTAGTTCCGGCGAGACCACATGTACCGCAAGATAAGCAGCAATCTCTTTTTTATTGACCTCAATATCCACGCTATCAATTCTCAGAGAAGTGAATAATTTGTAATGAGTAATATAACTAGGTGCAATTATAAAACTGATTAGATCACTAATTACCTTTGATTGTTCAAATTTTGATTTCATACTTGGTTTCCGATTAAATGTTATTGTGTCTATTTAAGAAACAAATCTTGTTTTTGTATGTAGCTTCAAACGGCGAGTAATTTATTGCAGGAAACTTAAGAAATTATTAAGAAAAATACGCAAATTTTACTTGAATTACATCTCCAAGAAAAAAGTGAACAGGGCCTAATAGATGAAGGCAAAAGTAAATTACAGGTTAAGGGTTAAAGTTTTGTGTTCTTGATTAGTACCCCCGGAAATGGGGAAGAGCCCGAAGAGCCCACTTCCGGGCCAAGTACATCTGTGTATTGGCCTCTATTTCGGAGTGATTGTTTTTTTGTTTTATTTGAAAATGGCGCGCCCGGAAGGATTCGAACCTCCGACCCCCTGGTTCGTAGCCAGATACTCTATCCAACTGAGCTACGGGCGCGTTGACTGGCGGAGAGAGAGGGATTCGAACCCTCGATGGGATTTCTCCCATACTCCCTTAGCAGGGGAGCGCCTTCGACCACTCGGCCATCTCTCCAATCAATGGTTGCGCAGTATATCAGGTATTTTGATGACGTCAATATGTCTTCTTTATAAATTAAATTTTTAAAGAATGGCCAAAGCCTTTATATGTTTCATCATGATTCATTATTAATCAATAAACAGTAAATTACTTGCTCATCTAGATAGTACTCAATTTTTCAAGAAGTTAGTTTAATAATTTTTTATATAATGCTTTATAAAATTTCCATATTTTCATGATTACTGCTACTCTTTATCATTCATAAATCATAGCCAATTTCAGTGAGGAGTAATGGCGTGAAGTTAAAAGATTGTGGTCTTTTTTGCTACTTTCAAGAGTAGATGTAGTTTATTTTCAATGAACTACAGAATTCATTGATTTTTGGAATAATTTTTCTTTTAACAAAGCATCATTGCAGGACTGCGACTCAATTTTTAAATAAGGAGGATCGATGAAACAGAAGTCGAATTTACATGGTCGAGACGTGTATATAGTTGATGGAAATCGAACACCATTTCTTAAAGCCAAAGGAATAGGTCCATTTTCTGGATCTGATTTGGCGGTAGCGGCAGGGACGACATTATTAAATCGACAACCTTTTGCTCCAACTGAGTTGGATGAAGTAATTATTGGCTGCGCCATGCCCAGCCCAGATGAGGCAAATATTGCTCGAGTAGTTTCCTTGCGTTTGGGATGCGGGGATAAAGTGCCCGCATTTACTGTAATGAGAAATTGTGCCTCCGGAATGCAGGCTCTAGATAATGCAGCAATGCAAATTGCAAGTGGTCGAAGTGACTTGGTGCTTGCCGGTGGTACCGATTCTATGAGCCATGCTCCTTTATTATTTAATCAAAAAATGGCCTCCTGGTTGGCTAGTTGGTACGGATCTAAGAGTTTTAGCCAAAAATTAGGCCTAATCACTCAATTTAGACCAGCTTATCTTGCTCCAGTAATTGCTTTGCTGCGTGGACTTACTGATCCTATTGTTGGTATGAATATGGGGCAAACAGCCGAAAAGGTCGCTTATCGTTTTAACTTAACTCGCGAGCAAATGGATGAGTTTGCTAACCAAAGTCATTTAAAGCTGGCAAAAGCTTACAGCGAAAATAGAATGACAGAAGTATCACCAATTATTGATTATAAAGGACGAGTTTATTCTCAAGATGATGGACTACGAGCCGATACAACAGTCGAAAAATTAGCAAAATTAAAGCCTTTTTTTGATAAAAAATACGGAATGGTAACGGCTGGTAATAGCTCGCAAATAACGGATGGTGCTTGTTTGTTATTACTAGCTAGTGCAGATGCGGTTAAGAAATATGGTTTAAAGGTCCTAGCTAGAATAGTTGACTCACAATGGTCAGCTCTTGATCCATCACAAATGGGACTTGGCCCGGTGCATGCAGTAACCCCTATTTTACAAAGACAGAAATTAAAATCTGAAGATATCGATTGTTGGGAAATTAACGAAGCATTTGCTGCACAAGTTTTGGGTTGTGTCGCTGCCTGGAATGATGAAAATTATTGCCGCACTCACTTAGGTTTGGAAAAAGCATTAGGTGGCCCTTCATTAGAAAAGCTTAATCGTGATGGGGGAGCAATTGCAGCAGGACATCCTATAGGTGCAAGCGGAGCACGTATTGTATTACACGTTTTAAAATCATTAGAACAAAGAAATGAGTCACGAGGTATGGCTTCTATCTGTATTGGTGGAGGACAGGGCGGGGCTATGTATCTTGAACGAGTGACTGAGGTGAAAGGACATGAATAATTACAAACATTGGGACTTGAAACGCGATAGCGACAATATTCTGTGGTTGGGACTGGATAGAAAAGATACGTCTGTAAATAGCATCAATGAAGAAGTATTAGACGAACTTAATAGTCTATTGCATGAAATATCACAAGATAAAAATGCTTTAGGCTTAATTATTTATTCAGCTAAGGAAAAAGGGTTTATCGCGGGCGCTGATGTGAATGCATTCTCAAAATTTGAAACCCCGGCTCAAGCGGTCGATTTTTTACGAAAAGGGCAAGCGGTATTTGCTCGCTTACAGGATCTAAAAATTCCCAGCGTTGCGATGATAGATGGCTTCTGCATGGGGGGCGGTTATGAATTGGCTCTGGCCTGTACCTATCGAGTCGCCAGTGATGAAAAAGATACTCGTATCGGTTTGCCTGAAGTGATGTTGGGCATACATCCTGGTTGGGGCGGCTCTGTGCGATTACCCCAATTGATTGGCGGTTTTAATGCTTTATCACAAATTATTTTGACTGGAAGTGCAGTTCATGCTGTAAAAGCCAAAAGTATAGGTATGATTGATGATGTGGTACCTATACGCCAGTTAAAGCGTGCTGCGATTTATTTTATAAAAAGCAAGCCACCGAAACATAAACCTTCGTTCATACAAGGATTAACAAATAGCTCTTGGATGAGAAAACCTATTGCCGCTTTAATGCGTCATAATGTTGCTAAACGAGTACGACGGGAACATTACCCTGCGCCTTATGCCATTATTGATCTGTGGGAGAAAGAAGGTGGTATGGGCGATAGGGCTTACTTGAAAGAAATAGACTCAGTGGAGCATTTGGTATCTACTGGAATTACTTCAAAAAATTTGATCCGCGCTTTTTCCTTACGTGAACGTTTGAAAGGTTTTGCAAAAGGTAGTGACTTTAACGCAACCCACGTGCACGTTATAGGCGCAGGCGTAATGGGGGGCGATATTGCTGCTTGGTGTGCTCTACGTGGTTTGCGTGTAACTTTGCAAGATCAAACTTATGCTCAAATTGCTCCAGCAATTGGTCGTGCTCATACTTTGTATAAGAAAAAATTACGTAAGCCACGACTAATACAAGCTGCAATGGATAATTTAATCCCTGATCCAGAAGGCCATGGTATTGCACGTGCCGATGTAATTATTGAAGCCGTTTTTGAAAATCTCGTGGTCAAGCAAGAAATTATGAAAAAAGTTGAAAAACTTGCTAAAAAGGATGCCATCATTGCAACGAATACATCCAGTATTCCATTGGATGAAATGAGTAGTGTTATGAATAATCCGAATCGTCTGGTTGGTATTCATTTCTTTAATCCAGTCGCTAAGATGGATTTGGTTGAAGTAGTCAGTAGCGCAAAAACCTCCAAAACTGTTGAGCTTGATTCCTGTGCTTTTGTCAATCAAATTGGCAAACTACCATTACCTGTTAAATCCAGCCCAGGATTCTTAGTAAATCGAGTGTTAATGCCTTACCTCATGGAGTGTGTCCAGTTACTTGATGAAGGATATAGTGCTGAAACAATTGATGAAGCAGCCTTATCTTTTGGAATGTTTATGGGGCCTGTCGAACTTGCAGATACAGTAGGATTAGATGTTGGTCTTGCTGTTGCTGAAAATTTAACGGGGCATTTTGGTGGAGCTGTGCCACAAAAACTTCGCGATATGGTTAAAGAAGGGAAACTTGGTCGTAAAACAGGTCAAGGATTTTACCAGTATAAAAATGGTAAACCAGTTAAAAAACAAGCCAGTACACCAATTAACCCGCATATTGCTGATCGATTAATTCTGAGAATGGTAAATGAATCGGCTGCCTGTTTGCGTGAGGGCGTTGTAGCGGACGCTGATTTGCTCGATGCAGGAATGATTTTTGCTACAGGGTTTGCTCCATTTCGTGGTGGTCCAATGAACTATGCAAAGGATTTCGGAACAAATAATTTGGAAAATTTATTTAAGACCCTAGAATCTAAGTATGGTGAGCGTTTTAAGGTAGATGAAAGTTTGTAAATTTGATTCTACATTTTATGACAAGTCTGTCATAGCTCAGTATAGTCCACTATTATTAAGCAAATGTGGTTTTTTTCATTCCCGCTAAGGCGGGAATCTATTCATAAAGTAGCACTGTGCCCCGCTATAAATTGGTTCCCGCCTACGCGGGAGCAACATTTTGCCATAATTTCATTGAAGTGCTGCTTCCCTTCACCTAAGCTAAGAGGTTACGTTCTAACTTATGTTTATGGATATTCATTACAAATGATCTTAAACAAGAAAAATTTATTTTTTTTGATGTTCGTACAATTACTTTGTACGTGGATTTCGCATGCGACTACTTTAGTTTTACCAGCGGCAGGTAATGTTGTTGGAGAAATTCAATATGGGCTAGCTGAAGCAAATGAAACAATTGATGAGATAGGAAGACGTTTTGATGTAGGTTATTATGAGCTCGTCAGGGCAAACCCGCGAATCGATGCAAGACAATCTTTAATTGCTAATTCTCGGCTTGTAATTCCTACACAGTATATTTTGCCTAATGTTCCTCGAAAAGGAATTGTAATCAATTTAGCAGAATACAGACTGTATTATTTTCCTGAAAATGAGAATGTAGTAATTTCTTTTCCCGTTGGTATAGGCCGCAAGGGATGGAGTACGCCTTTGGGGGTAACCAAAATTGTAGCCAAAGAAGCAAATCCTAAGTGGCGACCAACAGAACGACTCCGCCTCGAAGCAGAGAAAAATGGTGATTTTCTTCCCGATGAATTTCCTTCAGGGCCATATAATCCCTTAGGTCAGCACGCTTTACGCTTGGGATGGCCAACATTTCTTATACATGGTACCAATAGAATCAATGGAATTGGCTCGCGTGTTAGTGCGGGATGTCTTCGTATGTTTCCAGATGATATTGAATATTTATTTCGAATGGTTCCAATAGGAACTCCGGTAAGGGTAATTAATGAACCAGTAAAAATTGGAAAACAGGATGGTGCATGGATGGTTCAAGTACATCCACTATTAAGTGAGCAACTGGGCGTTTCACTGAAATCAGAAGTAGAAAGGCAATTAAAAGGCCATGATATTCCCAACTTAATCCACAGTAAAGTAATTCAAAATGAGCTTAAATATCCAACTGGTATAGTACGAAAAATTTAAATTAATGATATAGCCCGGTAACTTGAGTACAGCCAAGAGAAGTCCGAATTTTAAACAATTTCTCATTCTATACCAGGGCATCGTTTTGCTGCACCAATGCTACAATATTTCAAAAGACAGTAGCTTAAAAGTAAAACAATAAAACCACCGATGATATCGACTAAATAATGCCATCCTAATAAAACGCAAGATGCAATAAGAAAAAGATTAATTATAAATAATAGAATGCAAGCAATTGGCCATTCTCTAAGAAGATTCACACATAATATTGCCCAAATCGCGTGAAAAGAGGGAAATGCGATTAAGCCCCCTTCATTTGTAGTTGGATTAATATAATGATGAATTTGTCTAAACTTAAGGCCTGTATCGATTTGCTCAGGAGAAAAAAAAGGGCTATTGATAATACTCGCAGGAGCAGTTGTAGGGAAAAAGTAATAAAATGTAAAACCAATTAAGACAGTACTTAACATATAAAAATAATATTCTCTGATTAAATGAAAGCGACAGGTGATTATGATCAGCAAGGGCAAAATACTCATTTGATATGTGAGACTATCATAAATTACGCCAAGTAAGTATTTAAACTTTGGATGATTGTGAGTCCAGGCTAATATCGCTTCCATACGGATATCCATACATTCTTCAAGCGTGTTAATTATGGGATCAATAATTGGAAATGGAGTGAGTTGCACTGCATTTGTAGCGATGGCAATAATACACATCAGTGAAAAGAAATAAATCAGCTCTCGTCCAACTTGCCTGATTTTATTGTCTTTAGGGAAATAGAGGACAAGCCCAAGATTTAAAAGAATTAATACTAGAGCCAGGAAGGGGATACCCTCAGGAAAATAGTTATTACCAGGATATTTATAAAAAAAATGATTTATTGAAAAAACTATAGACGATAAAATCAGGACTAAACTAGAAAGAATCACAATTGAACGTGATGATACTTGATACATTTCGGATGAATTATTCAACTGTTTCTAAAAGCTGTTTTTGTTTAATGGCATGAAAAATCTCTTCTCGATGCACATTAACCGATCTGGGAGCATCTACACCAAATTTAATATTTCCATGTTCCTGTGTTTTAAAAGCTAAAATTTTAACAGCAGTATCACCAATATGAATCATTAAAGGTTCTTCAAATTGAAGAGAAATTATATCCATTAAAAACCTCTGTACTTTTAAATAAGTTGATTATAAATCAATGACATTTATTTTTTATGCACGGTAACCTAATTCATAGATATTTGTCACTAAAAATTAATACAAAATTAGAAAAAATAAATTTAATAGATGGTTATATTTGCCTAATATCATAATTTAATTATTTTTAACTGTTTGAGAATTGTATGATGCGATCAAAATGGTTATAATTAGCAGCTTTTTTTAAACCTTGCCTTACTGTTGTTTCAGATAACAGGAGGCTTTTATCCATAAGGAGAAATCATGAGACATTATGAAATTATGTTTCTTGTGCACCCGGATCAAAGCGAACAAGTACCAGCAATGGTAGAGCGCTATGAAGGGATCATAAGCAAGCACAATGGGGTGATCCACCGTAAAGAGGACCTGGGTCGTCGCCAGTTAGCTTATCCAATTTGTGATGTACATAAAGCACATTACATTCTTATGAACATTGAGTGTAGCCTTGAAGCTCTGGAAGAAATTAAAAACGCTTTTAAATTTAATGATGCAATCATCAGAAATTTAATCACTCGTCAAAAACAAGCGATCACGACTGAATCTGTTTTGATGAAGAAAGAAAAAGAAACCAGATCTGCTTAAGAGGAGTTTTAATATGTCAGCTTATTTTCGTAGAAAAAAAATGTGCCGTTTCAGTGCCGAAGGCGGCAATGAAATTGATTATAAAGATATCAATTTACTGAAAAATTATATTTCTGAAACTGGTAAAATTGTACCAAGTCGGATTACTGGTACTCAAACCCGTTTTCAAAGACAACTAGCTAGAGCAATTATGCAAGCCAGATTCCTTGGCCTGTTGCCATATTGTGATAGCCACAGATAAATAGTAATGATGCGAGCAGGCAATTTTATATTAAAGCAATGTAAGGCAATGCTTGAAAGTAAACAGCAGGCAATAATATTTGCTGCAATTTTTTCAGTATTACCTTTTGCATCTTGGCTTTCAGTCGCTTTAGTGTGTCTAGTGACCTTAAGAAAAGGTGCCCGGTCTGGTTTTGATGTTTTATTGCCTGCGCTTGTTATTCATTCTGTTCCATTGATGATGTTAATACCATTGTCCGGAGCGATAATTAATACTCTTATTGCTTATCTTCCATGTTATTTTGCAGCATTGAGCTTGCGAAATACTGAAAAATGGCAGATGGCATCAGGGGTGTTTTTTGTACTGGCCTTTTTGGGGTGTTTACTTATTCAACTTTTAGCTCCTGGCTTTATTGTCGAACAATTTAGGCTGTTTAAAATAATTTTGACACAATACCAGGAATTAGTTGATCCCGCTCTCAATGGCATAAACTCAGTAATTTTGGCGCAGTTATTCTTCGGAATCCAGATATTAAGTGTTATTGTTTCTGCAACAATTTCCTTGATGTTCGCGCGAGCAATTCAAGCAAAATTATTTTTACCTGGTGGTTTCAGGAATGAGTTAATGTTATTTCGTAGCGGTAAAATTTCATTTTTAGTCTTCACCGGAGCTTCATTGGCAACATTTTATGAGATTCCTTTGGCTATGAATGTGCTTCCAATAGTGCTTTGTTATTTCTTGGCTTCTGGATTTGGATTGGTTTATTTTATCTTTTCTCAAAAAAGACAAGTGAAGATATTTGTTTTATTGATGTTATTAATATTAGTGAAACCAACTTTTGTATTATGTACCTACATCATCCTTGGTTTATTAGATAGTTTAGTTAATTTTAGATCGTATTTCCCTTCAAGGGTCGGCGAATCAATTTAAGGGGTTATTAAGATGGAAGTTATCTTATTAGAAAAAGTGAGAAATTTAGGTAACCTGGGTGATAAAGTAAATGTAAAATCAGGTTATGGCCGTAATTTCTTGATACCACAAAATAAAGCGGTTTTTGCTACACCAAAGAATATTGAGTTATTTGAACAGCGCCGCGTTGAACTTGAGAAAAAAGCCCAACAGTCTTTTGCTGTTGCTGAGCAGCGTGCTGCTAAGTTAAATGATACTACTATAGTTATTAATGCTATGGCGAGTGATGAAGGTAAATTGTACGGTTCTGTTGGTGTTAATGAAATTAAAGATGCTTTAGTAGATAAAGGTATCGAAATAGTTAAACGTGAAATTGTAATGCCAGAAGGTCCTCTTCACTCAATTGGTAATTTCGTTGTTGAAGTACATGTTCACAGTGATGTTATTGCCAAATTGCACGTTGAGATTGTACCTGCCAAGTAAGTTAGTTCTCATGTGACCTGGGTAAAACGTATCGCGTAACCCAGGTTTCTCCTAAAGTTACACCACACGCAATTAGTTTATACGAAAAGTATCCGGTAGATAGCAAGCAATGCAATTGCTGTATTCAAAACAGCCCAAATATAAGAGGGATATAGTCCATTATACGCGTTATAGTAAGCATATATGGCAATAAATGAGCTCCCTGAAAAGAATATCCATTTATCATTGTAGGCAAAACCCATAGAAAGCAAAGCGATACCAAAAACGCCCAATATCAAAAATACACTATTTTCCTTGCCAAACATTAAATAAAACGTGAGGAGCTGACAGCACATTAATATAGGCAAGAAGAACTGAGTATAAGGACCGCTACCTAATAGAATTGCTGCATGTCCAGCAATAAGTATTAATTGTAGGGCTATAAAAAAAACAACCTAAAATGGATGGCGGTTATAAGCAATGCAATACCGCCAACGAAATAATAAAGTTGAGACTGAAGATGGGGTGGAGAGGTTCCAAAAAACATCAAAAGTCCACTCAATATAATAAGTGAGCCAATGCATCCCAACAAAATATATGTATTTTTAGCCACGTATCACCATTTTAAGTAAATCCCTTTTGCAACGGATTCTTGAATAATTTCACCTTGGGATTTGTTAAATGAAATCCAATAATTTCCCATGTTACTTAGAGCGAACTTAACTCTTGGATATTGACATACTTCTAATACATTACGACAGTCTACAAGAGTAGAATTTTCGTCAACGCGTTTATAACATTTAAAATTCAAGTTTCTAACATCAGAAGCAAATGCTCCCCAACTCATTGGTTCAAATGTAGCATGTAAGGGCGGGCTCATAAATGCTTCTTCAGTATTTACACGTTCCATTTCAATTTTAGAATCAGAATGATTTTGTATTAAATAATAAGACTGATTTCCTGTTTCATTTAGAATCAGATAATTTTGGCTATAGCCGAACCCTGTAACCTCACATCCTCTTGGGAATGTACTTGCAACTTGAGCTTGTGCCGCGCCAACTAGAACAGCAGAGAAAAGAATAGATTTGTTAATTTTGTGAAACACAGACATAAATACCTCAATAAGTAAACTTTGTGGGTTATTTTAATCATAAAAAAAACAAAGTCTATCCCACAGCAAAAAAATAGAATCTATTCCTTTTGCGCAGCAATTTTAGCTTTAAACATAGGATAATAAGTTCTGTAAAAACTTAAAAATATGTACATTCCAACATAAGCTAAGGAAAGTGTAAGGCAAATGATGTTTGTATTAGGATAACTAACGAGCAAACAAACTGAACTAACTGCATAGATAATAGAACAAACATGCATAAGTACTTTTAATACCCTGGATTCTGTTAAATAGTCGAGTCTTGATGGGTATACGTATTTTACAGGGACAAAAATAAGTATAGAAAGGATTGTTAATATAATTGCATTTGTTGTGGCAGAAGTATTAAAAATAAACATGTATAAAATAGTAATGTTCCAATAACATGGAAATCCTTTAAAAAAATGATCCGGTGTTTTTGCATCAGACTGACAAAATTGATAAGCAGAAGTTATTGAAACCGCTGCGATTAGGAAAACTGAATAGGTTGGTGGAAGCATACCGGGCTTAACGAGCAAGAAAAAACATGGGGTAATAACGTAATTTAAGTAATCAACAATATTATCAAGTAAGGCACCATCTATTTTGGGCAAAATTTCCTTAATATTCACCAAGCGAGCAAGACTTCCATCAACTGCATCGATCACAACAGTAATAAGCATGAGCCACAAAGCAAAAATGTATTCTTGTTGATACATTTTTACTAATGAAAAAACACCAATACAGGCAGCGCTTGCGGTAAAGAGATGCACTAACCAAGCCGCTACGTACTGTAATGGGTGGAATTGCCGTTTACTTAAATTCATTAATAATCCTAGTGTTAATAGAATCAATCATTAAAAGCTGTACTCTTAAAGATGGATTTCTGAAATATTTATTAATTGTACTAACATATTGGTTTAAACTAAGTTGCTTTTTATGAAAAGCTAAAAATATAAAAATAGTATCAATAATCAAAAGTAGTACGCAAGGAGAGTTGATAACTTTAATTAAATATACTTAATTCTGTATGGAGACATCATGATAATTCAAACTGTAAATCCCGCAACAGAACAGATCCTGCAAACCTATAATTGCTTAAGCGAGCAAGAAGTTACTGAAAAACTGAATAAAGCACATGAAGCATATCTGGAATGGAAAAAAACATCTTTTAGCAAAAGAAAAGCCTTCATGTTACGACTCGCCCAACTTTTAAAATCAAAAACAGATGAATTGGCTCATTTAATGTCAATTGAAATGGGCAAGCCAATCACTGCTGGTATCGCCGAAATTAATAAGTGCGCCTGGTTATGTGAGCATTATGCAGAACATGCTGAAGAGTACCTTGCTCCCAAAATTGTGCAAACGGATATGAAAAAATCTAAAGTATGTCATTTGCCACTTGGAGTGGTTTTCGCCATCATGCCTTGGAATTTTCCATTTTGGCAGGTATTTCGTTTTGCTGTTCCTACACTCATGGCTGGTAATGTCGCTGTCTTGAAACATGCCCCCATCTCTTCTGGAACTGGCAATAAAATACAAGAGTTGTTTCTGGAAGCAGGATTTCCTGAATATGTCTTTCAGCACTTGATTGTCGATAATGATGGAGCGGCTAAAATTATAGAGCATCCTTCAGTGATTGCCGTTACTTTGACAGGAAGCGGACGTGCAGGAAGTGCTGTTGCAAGTCATGCAGGAAAATTTTTAAAGAAAGCAGTATTAGAACTTGGTGGAAGTGATCCTTATCTTGTTCTTGAAGATGCTGATCTAGATCTGGCCGCACGCAGTATTGTTAATTCACGACTCAATAATTCAGGTCAGGTTTGTATTGCTGCCAAGCGCATCATTGTTTTAAAATCTATTGTAGAAGAGTTGATACAAAAAATAATTGAGCAAGTTTCTACATTTAAAATGGGGGATCCTCTTAATCCCGAAACCCAGCTTGGCCCCTTAGCACGTTCAGACTTACGCGAAAACTTGCATATTCAAGTAGAAAAATCACTAAAACAAGGTGCTAAATTATTGCTAGGTGGTATAATTCCGGATGGAAAAGGTTTTTATTATCCACCAACTTTGTTAACTCATGTGACACCTGGCATGCCAGCTTTTGATGAAGAGTTATTTGGACCTGTTATTGCTATTATTACAGTCAATAATGAAAAAGAAGGCATTGCTTATGCCAATCAAAGCCAATATGGTTTAGGTGCCGCGGTGTTTACTCGCGATTTGGAGAGGGGAGAGCATATAGCTACTTATGAAATAGAGGCTGGTGCATGTTTCGTTAATGCTTTTGTGGCTTCAGATCCCAGGTTACCATTTGGTGGAATAAAAGAATCAGGCTTTGGCCGTGAGTTATCAAAAGAAGGTATATTAGAGTTTGTTAACACTAAAACCATAGCCATTGCTGATTCTTAACATGAAAGTTTGCAGTCATTTACTTAAAGCGTAAATGGCTACAGCATGATTTTTTGGCCACTCTCATTGAACCAGTTTATTTATTGGCTTGGTGTGAGTGGCTGGTTATTTTTATTTAAACAATAATTCTCGCTGTAGGGCTGAGGCAAAATCGACGAGGTAAAACAACAATGTCTTATAAATTTGAAGAGGGTAAAGATGTATTAATTGAAGCCATTGTAGATAAAATTAGAAGCTCTATGGTTGGTGATCAAACTGAGTTTTGCGCCGAATTTGCCAAGCAGTTGTATGGCACTGTAGCAATGGAAGACCTGAGTTCATGGACTATTGATGATCTTTATGGCGCTGTAGTAAATTTTTGGTCTTTAATTAGTGAACGTGCCCCTCATGAGACAAAAATTAGAATCTATAATCCTGATTATGAACGTCATGGATGGCAGACTACCCATACTGTAATTGAAGTCATTTGTGATGACATGCCTTTTTTGGTTGACTCAATTCGTTTGGTAATTCATAGAATGGGACTCTCTTCTCATCTAACCATTCATATGGGTGGTATTCGCGTTAAAAGAGATAAAGAGAACCGAGTCTGTGAAATTTTACCTCGTACTCAAATGTTAGATGAGAACGACGTCATCCATGAAGCGCCAATATTTCTAGAAATTGATCGACAAACTGACCCTAAAGTACTTGAAGAATTGCATAAGGGATGCGAACGCGCTCTCGAAGACAACCGAGTAGTTTTTGAAGACTGGGAAAAAATGCGCGCTGCAGTTCGAGAAGCAATTTCAGAGATTGATCAAGTATCTTCTGTACTCGATTTGGATGAAGTAGAAGAAACCAAAGCATTTTTACATTGGATCGAAGATCATCATTTTACCTTTTTAGGAATGAGAGATTATGAGTTAACTGAAAAAGGTAAAGAAACAATTTTACAAGCGGTTCCAAATACTGGATTGGGACTTTTGCGTGAAAGTGTTACTAAATCAATGACACGCAGTATTTCTGCAATGACACCAGAGGCGCGCGAATTTACTTTATCTCCACGCATATTAGTTACTTCAAAAACAAATACACTAGCAAGTGTTCACCGTGATGCGTATACCGATTATATAGGAATTAAACGATTTAATGCCCAAGGAAAAGTGATTGGCGAAAGAAGAATTATCGGGCTTTATACTTCTGCGGCCTATCATACTAACCCCAAACAAATTCCATTTTTGAGACGCAAGGTAGCGCTCATTATGGAAAATTCCAAATTAAATCCACGCAGTCATGCAGGTAAGATTTTGTTGAATATTCTAGAAACTCTACCACGCGATGATTTGATTCAAGGAACAGAAGAAGAGCTTCTGGAAATTGCAATGGGTATATTTTACATGCAAGACAGGAAACGAATTCGACTCTTCGCGCGAGTTGACGTTTATCGCCGTTTTGTTTCTTGCTTGGTATATGTTCCTAAAGATAGGATTAATACTGAATTAAGAATGGCGATGAAGAAAATTCTTGATGAAAGTTTTAATTCTATTGAGACTACATATTCGACTCAATTTACCGAGTCTGTTTTAGCACGGGTGCATTTTATTATTAAAATTAATCCGAATATACCACTCGAATATGATCTAAAAGACATTGAACGAAAACTAATCGAAGCAGGACGCTCATGGACAGATGATTTGCAAGCTCATTTATATGAAACATATGGAGAGGAACAGGCGAATAGTCTTTTTGCACGTTATAAGAATGCATTTCCAATTGCTTATTGTGATATGTTTTCTGCAAGAACAGCAGTTTATGATATTAAACATATTGAGTTACTCACATCCGAGCATCCGTTGGGTATTAACTTTTATAAACCATTGGATGAGTCTGAAAATAGTTTTAGATTAAAAGTGTATCAGCATGATAATACGATACCTTTATCTGATGTTTTACCAATATTAGAAAAACTAGGTTTACGTGCCATAAGCGAGCGTCCTTACTCTTTAAAATTTGAAGATGGTAAAGTTGCTTGGATTAATGATTTTGCCATGCAATATAATAAACCGATTGAGTTTGATCTGGATGAGATAAAAGAATTATTCCAGAATGCCTTTGCCAAAGTCTGGTTTGGGCAAGCTGAAAATGATGGCTTTAATCAGTTGGTTTTAGCGGCTGGACTTAATTGGCGTGAAGTAGCTGTATTGCGCACTTACGCTAAATATTTCAAGCAAATTGGTATTACTTTTAGCCAAGACTATATGGAAATGGCATTAAATAATAATGTCACTATTGCTAAAAAGTTAGTGAAATTATTTGAAATTCGCTTTAATCCTGCTGAGGATCCCAATAGAGAAGATCGTTTCACTGATTTGTCTATTGAAATATTAAATGATCTAGATACTGTATCGAATCTTGATGAAGATAAAATAATCAGACAGTATATCCATGCGATTAGTGCTACATTACGAACTAATTTTTATCAAGTAAATCAAGATGGGCACCATAAACCTTATATTTCGTTAAAATTAAACAGCAAGATTATTCCTGGTGTGCCAAAACCACATCCTATGTTTGAAATTTTTGTATATTCTCCACGCTTTGAAGGGGTTCATTTACGTTGTGGCAAGGTTGCTCGAGGAGGCTTACGTTGGTCCGATCGAAGAGAGGATTTCCGTACAGAAATTCTTGGTTTGATGAAGGCGCAGCAAGTTAAGAACTCAGTGATTGTACCCAGTGGCGCCAAGGGTGGTTTTGTACCCAAATTGTTGCCGGTGAACGGTACACGTGAAGAAATAATGGCTGAAGGGATCGGTTGTTATCAATTATTTATTCGTGGTCTTCTCGATATTACAGATAATTATGTTGAGGGTAAGGTAGCTAAACCCGAGAATGTTGTTTGCTTTGATGAGGATGATCCTTACCTTGTTGTTGCGGCAGATAAGGGTACCGCAACGTTCTCTGATATTGCTAATGCCATTTCTTTAGAGTATGGCTTTTGGTTGGGAGATGCTTTTGCATCAGGTGGCTCAATAGGTTATGACCATAAGAAAATGGGGATTACGGCCAAAGGTGCATGGGAGTCAGTGAAACGTCATTTTTATGAATTGAATATTGACATTGAAAATAATGATTTTACTGTTGTTGGCATTGGCGACATGGCTGGAGATGTTTTTGGCAATGGTATGTTGTTATCAAAACACATCAAGTTGGTTGGAGCCTTTAACCATATTCATATTTTTGTCGATCCTGATCCTGACGCAGAAGCCAGTTTCAAAGAACGTGAACGTTTATTCCATTTACCTCGTTCAAATTGGACTGATTACGATAAAAAACTAATTTCCAAGGGAGGTGGTGTATTCAATCGTAATGCCAAATCCATCCCTGTCAGTAAGGAGATGCAAGTTGTTTTCGGAATTAAACAGAATGAAATTGAGCCCAATGAGTTAATTAAAGCGATATTGAAAGCTAAAGTTGATTTACTCTGGAGTGCTGGAATTGGTACTTATGTTAAGGCAAGTACTGAATCAAACTCTAATGTTGGTGACCGAACCAATGATATGACCAGAGTCAATGCCAAACAATTGCGTTGTAAAGTTGTTGGTGAGGGCGGTAACTTGGGATTAACCCAATTGGCACGTGTTGAGTATTCATTAAATGGCGGAATGGTTTATACCGACTTTATTGATAACTCTGGTGGTGTTAATTGTTCTGATAAAGAAGTAAATATTAAGATCCTACTTAACAGTATTGTTGCAGTTGGTGATTTAACTCCAAAACAGCGTAATGAATTGTTAATTGACATGACTGATGAAGTAAGTAAATTGGTACTTCGTGACAATTTCTTGCAAACACGAGCAATTAGTTTATCTGCATCACAACCTCTTCAGGCATTGGATCTGCAAAGTCGCTATATCAGTGAATTGGAACGAACCGGAAAAATTGATCGTAATCTGGAATACTTGCCAGACGACAAGATCATTATGGAACGCAAATTAATGGGCAAAGGCCTGATGCGCCCTAGTATTGCCGTATTAATGTGTTACAGCAAAACAATTCTTAAGGAGCAAATTCTGGCCTCGGGTGTTCCTGAAGAAGGGTATATGACTCAATTTTTAATTAGTTCATTTCCCAAGCCTTTGCAAGAGCGATTTAGCAAGCAAATGCAGTCTCATCCACTAAGAAGAGAAATTATAGCAACCAAGTTAAGCAATATTATAGTAAATGAGATGGGCTTTACTTACATTTACAGATTACAAGATGAAACTGGAGCTCCTGTTTCAGCAATCGTAAGAGCATATGTCATTACTCGCTCTGTGCTTAATTTAGAATCTGTTTGGAAGCAAATTGAGGAATTGGGTACGAAGATCAGCGCTAAAAAGCAAGTAGAAATGATGATGCTTTATTCTAGATTAGCCCGACGTATTACACGTTGGTTCTTGCGTAGTCAGCGTAGAGCCGTTGATATTTCTGAGGTTGTAAAACTGTACGCCCAAGGAATTGTTGAATTGAAGATGTCCATACCAGCAATCTTAAATGAAGAGCGACGGGTAAAATATAATGAGGAGTATCAGGGGCTTATTGAGGAAGGTATTCCACCAACCTTTGCGCATGATTTAACTGTAACGCGTGGCTTATTTGCTGCAACCGACATTATAGAAATTGCTGATAAGAGAAATATGAAAGTTGCTCAGGTTGCAGAAATTTATTTTGGAGTAGGTGAGTTCTTGGATCTTGCCTGGATTAGAAAACAAATTATTATGCATCCGAGTGAAAATCATTGGGAATCCTTGTCCAGAGAAGCATTACGAGATGATTTGGATTGGCAACAGCGCCAACTCACTGCTGGACTGATTAACTATGATGGTGAGAACCCGGATTTGCAGGCGCGTCTTGCTTCTTGGGGAGAGTCTCATCGTGCATTGATACAGCGTTGGCGCTTTATTTTAGCAGATCTGAAAGCAAGCTCGGTTCTAAACTATACGATGTTCTTTGTTGCAATCAGGGAGTTGCTCGATCTGACGCAAACTACTTTGCAGTCGTATGCATTAGTTGAGCAAGAAGCATAATGTTAGTCAGATCATGTTGGTTGGGACTTGGCTCAACCAACATGAAATTTGTAAATGCACGAATACTTTATTATGCAAGTGGATTTGATAACGATGGATTGGTCAATTGTATTGACTGATTCTGCCCCTCAAGAAATACCGTATGCTCAGTTCCTTTCAATATACTTACTGCAATTAAATAGCGCCCAGGCTCCAGAATCGAAAAGTCAACTAACTCACCAAGTTCTGTTTCCTCTGGTTTTTCGAATAATTTTTGTCCAGAATGAATTTTATGATCGGTCATAATTTCAAAAATTTTCATTTGGTGTTTTAAGTTGGCTTTATAGTGCATCCGCGCAATAATTTCCTGCCCTTTATAACAACCTTTATTGAAATTAAGGTATGGAGTTTTTTGCAAATCGAGCCTATGTGGTAAAAACAAACCTCGAGATTCGGGATAAATTTCTATTTGATGTTGATATAGCCTTAAAGTATGCCAGGTTAAAGAGCCAAGAAATTGTTCTTTTCCCATAAAGCATTCTTGGATCTTATATGCATGTTCAGCCAGCACTAGAAAAATGTAAAATCCATTACCTAAATGATAAAAGCAAGAGCGGGCATTGTATGTCTGTGCATAAAGAGCATTAGGAAAAAACTCTGTATCGGGAATAATATCTTCTTTGTTTTGCAGGTAAAATCCAAAAATTTTAAATTGGGTGTTTGGCTTGAGGCTAACACGGGATAAAAGCGAATATTTACTTAAAGAATGAATCGTCGATTCTTGTAGATCTTTAGGCAGTACTAACTTGACTCCTTGCCAGTTAATAATATCCATCAAAGCGAGGATCCGGCCTTTAAGATTGCACTGTGCTCCTTGAATCATTTGTATATCAGATAAGCCTCCTAAGTCACAGGTTAGTTGGCCTTGAAGAAAGTCAATGGCTTTGTTTCCCTCAACATCAATTACAGATAGATATGACAAATCAAATAAATAATTTTTTTGAGGCAAGAGCTTTAACTCACTCTCTAAGGCTTTAAAGCTAGTTAAGGCTCTGTTATTAATTAAATGTGTAAAAGTCGTGCTCATAGTTCTAACCTAAAAAACAGTTATTTTTCTATTATCGATAACTGTGAATTAAAATTTTGCAGAGTTTTTCTAATTCTTTAAACTCACCATCGAAATGATTTTTAAATGAGAATTTAATGATTTCCGTTTATAAAGACAGTAGTGTATCATTTGTCCGTAATAAGATCACAAAGAGATTTACCATGTTGGATATCAAGGAAAAAGCAAAACTTGCATGGCACTGTCGTCGAGGAATGCTGGAATTGGACCTTATTTTAAAACGGTTTCTTGAGCATCAAGTTGATCATCTATCAACACAGGAACTTGCTGCTTTTAATTCATTATTAAATTGTACTGATCCAGAACTGTTTGCCTGGTTAATGGGCCATGACGATCCTCAAGATAAAGAGTTAAAAGAAATTGTCACTATTATCCGAAATAATAATTGAGCCAGGAACGTCAAAAGTTTATTTACGATTGATTTTAGTGGTTTATCTCATTACAGCTACTTTAATTCTTTATTCATCTATATATCTATCGATCAAACTAATTTTGCTTGGACTTATTTTCATTTTGTTGAACTTTGATTGGGTTAATCAACGCCCATGTTCATCAATTAAAAAAATTCAATTTATTGGTAATAAATGGATTGTGGAAATGCGAGACGGTAAAGAGGAATCATATACACAAGCCATAATTCTAATTCATAATCCCCTTTTTCAACTTATTGAATTTGTAAATCCCAGACAAAAAAAACAAATCGTTCTATTTCTTGATCAAATTACAAATCATCAATTACGCCAACTACATCTCAAAATAAGTCAAAGTAGTATATAATTGTACATATGGCTTAAATAAAGGTCAATCATTTGAATAATGGAATTATGAGGAAGTGATGAGTAAAGAAACTTCTTATAGTGATGAGGACTTGATTAATTTAGCGAGACAGGGAGAAATGGAGGCTTATAATCTGTTGTTGTCGCGGTATAACAATAAAATACAACAAATTATTCACTTACATATCCAAGACAGAGCAAATGTTAGTGATCTGGCACAAGAAGTATTAATTAAAGTTTATCGTTACCTACATTATTTTAAAGAAAAAAGCCAGTTTTCAACGTGGTTGTATCGAATTACTCAAAATACAATTAAAAATCATTATCGAGCTGCTAATCTACGTATGGATCTGGAAGCAGAATATGCTGATAACTATTATCCATCAGTGCAGCTATCCCCAGAATATTTATTAATTAATATCGAGTTTGGTGAGCAATTGGAGCTGATTCTTTCTACTTTATCAGAAGAGTTACGTCTTTGTTATGCTATGTATATCCTTGATGGGCAATCATACGAAGACATTGCAAAAAAAATGGATTGTCCGATCGGAACAGTACGATCTCGCATTTTTAGAGCACGAAAATTAATCATGGAATCAATAGGACAATTTGTTTAATAGACATTTCTTCTTTCCACAATTATGATATGAGCGCATTTTATTATTATTCAATAGCCTGTTGCTTTTCTAAAATATCATAAAGAGTTAAATTCATGACTAATCCTCTGGAAAGACGTTTAGCAAGTTGTCGTGATAAACTGTTACAGCTTTATATAGAAAACGAGCATGAAACAAGGATTCTGCAACAACTAAAAGAGGTTGATGCGTATTATAGGGTTTCATTCGATAAATCAACTTTTCATCAGCAAGCAATTTTAGAAAGTTATGAATTGTTTGTTGATCGTCTTGTCAACGTCAAAAATGGTGAGTTTTCTGCAGAACAAGCATTACAAAAAATTCAAGAAACTACCTTTGATAGAAAGTTAGGTATTGTCTTCTATAATATTGCTAAGGCACTGGAAGTGGCTTTTTGGGGTATTGCAATCCCCTTTTTTTTACTATGTACTACCACGGTAACAACACCAAATCCAATTTGTGGCCTAAGTTTAGCAATCATTTTCACTGCACTAATGATAAAATCAATAAATAATTTTGTGGACTGTATTGATGATTTCAAATCGTGTAATCGATTGCTTGAAGAAGATGAACGTGAACGATGCTTGGTATCATTTTTTAAATCAGCCGTTTCCCCCATACAGGAATTAAGAGTTGCAAGCTCAGACCAACAATTGCCTGCAGATTTGACTCAAATATTTAGTTAATTTGGAGGAGGAAATTTATATCATCTTTAATTGTTTTTTCAATTGGTTATATCATCTTTAATAGTCTATTTAATTATGATATAAAACGCCCTGATTATTTACTAATCAATGTCGATGTTATTTTTTCTTCGTTAAATTAAGGGATGAATTATGACTAGTTCATTGGAAAAACGTTTAAATGAATGCGATAAAAAAATTGATGCGCTTTTTAAAGGGGTGAAGTTGAATGAAGAAATTGAAAAGCAATTAAAATCAATTCAAGCTTATTATCATAAACTATATATCGAATCCATTGATAAACAAGCAGAAAAAGAATGTATAAAAATATATGAACTCCTTGTCACTGGCCTTGAAGGAATAAAAAAGGGTGATCTAAAATCTGAGGAGGTGTTAAAAGAACTTGATGAAATAACATCAATAAGAAAATCAAACATCCTTTTAGAAAATATTCTCACTGCATTAGAATTATTATGTTGGGCTGCACTCTCAGGTGTATTCTTCTCCTATTGTGTTTTAATGGCGCCTCCACTGGTAGCAGTTAATCCTTTTTTTGCTCTTGCTATACTATCAATTGCTTGCATGGCAGCAATCTATTCAACAGTCAACTTTTTTAATTGTATTGATGAATTTAAATCTTCGACACCTGTAGAGGAGGAGTTTAAACGAGAAAAGAATTTAATATCATTTTTTAAGTTTACGCCGCCTTCTGAGTCACCCTCTAAAGTATTTGAGCCTAATGAATATCCGCAAAAAGAGCAACTATATCCTGTAATAATTTAACAAGCACAATTTACGCTACAAATATTTGACAAAATAGATCCCGGATAAAGATAGATGTTATCCGGGACTCAGATGAGATATCCTTTGAATAAGAATAATCGGTGAATTTTTTTTATTTTCTCTGCATATATTCAACAAATAAGCTGCTATTAAACAAACATATGATAAAATGCTAACATTAAATTGAACTCGAAAAGAACTTATATGCTGGAAAGTGACCGCTTAATCAGTACTCAAAGTACTGTCTCGGAAGAGGCTATTGATCGTGCGATTAGACCCCTTAGCCTTCGTGAGTATATAGGGCAGGATGCCGTAAGTTCGCAGATGCAGATTTTTATTGATGCAGCCAAAAAGCGAAAGGATGCATTGGACCATGTTTTAATCTTCGGTCCTCCCGGTCTTGGTAAAACTACTTTAGCTAACATTATTGCTCATGAAATGGGTGTAAATTTGCGCCAAACATCGGGGCCAGTGATTGAACGAGCAGGTGACATTGCTGCAATACTTACCAACCTGCAAGCAAATGATGTGCTCTTTATTGATGAAATTCATAGACTCAGTCCTGTAATTGAAGAAATACTCTATCCTGCAATGGAAGATTATAAACTGGATATCATGATTGGCGAGGGGCCTGCCGCACGCTCAATTAAACTCGAATTGCCGCCTTTTACCTTGATTGGAGCAACAACACGAGCCGGGTTACTTACTTCTCCCCTCAGAGATCGATTTGGAATTGTACAGCGTCTGGAATATTATTCTGTTGATTCATTAACACAAATTGTTGCACGCTCGGCTCAATTACTCAATGTAAAAACTAAACCTGAAGGGGCAAAAGAAATTGCATTGAGGTCAAGAGGAACGCCACGTATTGCAAATCGTTTGTTACGACGTGTTAGAGATTATGCAGAAGTTAAAGGTGGCGGTATCATTGATGTTGATATTGCGCAAAAAGCTCTAGAAATGTTAGATGTTGACAAACATGGTTTCGATCTCATGGATAGGAAATTGCTGTTAGCTGTAATTGAGCAATTTAATGGAGGTCCGGTAGGGGTTGATAGTATAGCCGCAGCAATTGGTGAGGAAAAAGGCACAATTGAAGACGTTTTGGAGCCATTTTTAATACAAAAAGGATTCCTTATGCGCACACCAAGAGGTAGAATAGCCACATCACGCGCCTACCAGCATTTTGGTTTGAACACAGTGGAACAGGATTGAACAATGGATGCTACAACTGTGCATCAACATTCCTTTCGTGTTTACGCTGAAGACGTAGACTACATGGGAATTGTTTATCATGCGAACTATCTTTGTTATTTTGAGCGAGCTCGAACAGAAATGTTAAGGCAAAATAATTTAATTCTCTCTGATTTAATGAAACAGGATACTCTTTTTGCCATATATGATGCACATGTTCGCTATAAATCACCAGCTCGATTAGATGATTTACTCACTGTTAAAACTCAAATCCAACAATTAGGAGCTTGTAGTTTTTTATTTGATCAGAACATGGAAAATCAACAAGGCAAAATAATTTGTGAAGCTAAAATTCAAGTGGTATGTGTGGATAGCAATTTGAAACCAAAGCGATTTTCACTTGAGTAAAGAGTTGTTATCGTTAGCAGGTTGTAGGTAAAAATTATAATCTGATGAAGATTAATAAAATAAGATCTTGGTACTGGAGATAATATAAATGGGTAATCAAGCAAATGTATTAATGTACTTTATGCAAGCAGGTCTAGTTGTTAAATCAGTCATGATGTTACTCGCTGCTGCTTCCATTACTTCATGGACATTAATATTTCAACGCGCCTGGTTTTTTAATCGTAAAAAACAGCTCACAGATTCTTTTAATCAAAGATTTTGGGATAGTGGTGATTTAAGTAGACTTTATGCCGATATCGATAGTAACTCAGAAGAGCGAGATGGAATGGCAGCTATTTTTCATGCAGGCTTTAAAGAATTTGTACGGGCTAGAAAACTAGGCAATGTAATTATTGAGCCCATCCAACGAGTTATGCAAATTACCCATGCAAAAGAAGCAGAAAAGCTGGAAAAACATTTACCTTTTTTTGCTTCCGTCGGCTCTATTGCACCTTATGTAGGATTATTTGGTACTGTCTGGGGTATAATGACCTCATTTCAGGCATTAGGCCATGCTCAACAGGCAACCATTGCTATGGTTGCTCCAGGTATTTCTGAAGCTTTAGTAGCCACAGCTTTGGGCTTATTTACAGCAATACCAGCAGTTATTGCATATAACCGATATACAACGCGCGCTAATGATTTATTAAATCGATTTGACTTGTTTCAGGAAGAATTAATATCGCTTATAGAACAACAAAACAGTGAAACTGTAAGAGGGTAGAATTTGAAATGATCAGAGCAAAAACCAAACGTGAGCGCCCCATATCAGAAATTAATGTCGTACCTTATATCGATGTAATGTTGGTTTTACTTGTTATCTTTATGATCACAGCACCAATGCTGAGTCAAGGAGTCACTGTAGATTTGCCTAAAGCCGCGAGCCAGAATCTGGCACCTACAGATAGAGAACCTATTATTGTTTCTGTGAATCAACAAGGTACTTATTTTCTTAATATCAGCAGTACACCCGCGGAGCCTATCGAGTCACAAGCTTTAGTTGTTCGTGTTGCTGCAGAGTTGGAATTAGCAAAGCAATCGGGCCAAAAACTTAACGTTTTAGTGAAGGGAGATCAGGGAGTTGCATATGGCAAGGTTGTTCAGGCAATGGCCTTACTTAAGCAAGCAGGGGCAGAACAAGTAGGATTATTGACTGATTCAGAGCAAGAAAAAACAGAGGGGCAAGCATGATAAGCGATCCAAGTTATCGTAAACCTTTTTTTGCCGCAATTGGCTTGCATCTCTTTTTAGTGGTGATGCTGTTGACTGAAAGCTCAAGCCAACGACCTGTTTTGACTGCAGAAACAAAGAACTCGCCTGGAGTGGAGCAGCCAATTGCCGTGACACCACAAACTGAAATTGTGAAGGCAGTTAGTGTCGATAACAAACAGGTTATGGAAACTGTCAATCGCTTGAAGCAGGAGCGTGAGCAACAAAAAAGGGCCGAAATTAATCGACAAAATGAACTCAAGCGACAGGCTGAAGCGGCAAGGCAGCAAAGAATAAAAGAACAACAACAACTTGCTCGACTTAAAGAAGAAGCTAATAGAATTGCTATTGCGCGTAAAAAACAAGCAGAAGAAGAAAAAAAGCGTTTAAAAAAACTTGAAGAGCAAAAGGCGTTGGAAGCCAAGCGAATTGAGGATTTAAAAAAGCAAAAAGAAGAGTTGGTTAAGCAACAGAAACTTGAAGCGAAAAAGCTTGCTGATTTGAATAAGAAAAAAATGGCAGAGAAGGAGCAAGCTGAAAAATTAAAAGAGGAACAGGCCCAAAAAGAAAAGGCTGAGCTTGCAAAAGCAGAAATGGAACGAAAAAAACAAGCTGAAGCTGCAGCTGCAGCCAAACAAGCGCAAGCAGCAGAAAATGCCGCGAAGCAGGCACGTATTGCTGGTGAAGTTGATAAATATAAGGCGCTCATTGTTAATGCCATAGGAAGGAATTGGATATTACCTGAAAATGTTGACAGTAGCTTATCAAGTCAATTCAGAATACGTCTTGCTCCCGATGGAATGGTATTAGAAGTTACTTTAACCCGTAGTAGCGGTGATCCATTGCTTGATCGTTCAGCTCAAACTGCTATTTATAAAGCGTCACCACTACCTGTGCCCGCAGATCAAGAAACATTTAGTTTGTTTCGCGATATAAGTTTAACCGTTCGACCAGAACAAGTGAGGGGGTAAAACTCGTGATTAACCGAATTATTACACTGTTTTTAGTACTTTTTATGCAGCAAATTTTTGCTCTTGATTTGGAATTAACCCAAGGGATTAATTCAGCGTTACCAATTGCAATCAATTCTTTTGGCTCAAATAGTACATCTCAGGAAATCGGACAAATTATTGAAAATGACTTAAATTTATCAGGTCAGTTTCGAATTGTTTCTGGCCCACAAGGTGCTAACGCACAATCATCAATAAGTACTTTAAAACAACTCGGTGCTGACAGTGTTGTTACAGGACGTGTTAATCAGGTAGGAAGTCATTATGAGATCAGTTTTACTTTAACTGATGCTGTAGCTAATGGAGCGACTTTATTAACAAAAACATATCAAATCAGCGCCAACCAAATCAGGCCATTAGCTCATCATATTAGTGATGAAATATATCAAAAATTAACAGGTGAAAAAGGTATTTTCTCTACCCGAATCGCTTATATTTCTGTCCAAAGAACTAGGAACAGTACCCGTTATTCGCTTGAAGTGGCTGATGCGGATGGACATAACCCACAAAGCTTATTGGTTTCATCCGAACCCATTATGTCTCCAGCGTGGGCTCCTGACGGAAAAACTATTTCTTATGTTTCTTTCGAGAAAAAAAGAGCTCAAATATTTACTGTTTCAGTGGAAACAGGCCAAAGACGTTTAATTACCAGTTTCCCTGGAATTAACGGGGCACCTGCATGGTCACCTGATGGCAGGGAATTGGCTGTAGTGCTGTCCAAAAGTGGGACCCCCAAAATTTACAGTATAGATATCAATACCGGCAATATGAAACAATTAACCTTCGGTGACGCTATTGATACTGAACCACGTTATGCTCCAGATGGAAAAAGCCTGTTATTCACTTCAGGTAGAGGGGGTTCACCCCAGATATATCGCTTATCTTTAGCTAATGGCCAAGTGAGTCGAGTAACGTTTGAGGGCAACTATAATGCGCGAGCTTCTTATACTCCAGATATGAAAAATATCATTATGTTGCATCGTGACGACAAGCAATTTAACATAGGTATGCAAAGTGCAAGTGGTGGGCCAATTGCCAGCCTCACATTCTCTGGTCGCGATGAGTCCCCATCTATTGCACCTAATGGTCGTTTAATACTGTATGCGACTCATAACCAAGATAAAGGTGTATTGGGTATCGTTTCACTGGACGGTAGAATAAGAATGAGACTTCCCGCACGAGAAGGAGATGTACAAGAGCCTGCGTGGTCTCCCTATTTGGGTTAATTATGTCACGAATTATTTATGTACTTGTTTTGTGCTTAGGGTTTTTAAATAGCTATGCTTGGAATGCGGCAGGCCACAAGGTAGTGGCACAAATTGCCTACGATAATTTATCACCAAAAGCGAAAGGCATGTGCTATAAATATCTTCGTTCGCATAGGTATAACACACCTAACTCAAGCTTTGTTAGTGCCTCGACTTGGATGGATGATATTAGGTGGAGGGAAGTATATTGGTATGATGTAATGCATTATATCGATATTCCTTTCTCAAGTGATGGGACTCGGTTACCTCCAGTAGAAAGTACCAATGCAATAAAGGCAATTAAGCAAGCAAGAGCTGTTCTTACTTCTAAAAAAACGACTCCATCAGATAAAAAACTTGCATTACGGATGTTAATACATATCGCAGGTGATATTCATCAACCTTTACATGCCGTAACCCACGTCAGTGCTCAACACCCAAAAGGAGATCTAGGTGGTAATTTATTCTTTTTAGGGAAAAACCCTGTGGGGGCTAATTTACATCAATACTGGGACAATGGAGCCGGTTTTTTTCTCGGGCAATATGATGAGACGCGAATTAAAAGTACAGCGCAGCAATTAGAACAAAAATTACCTTGTTCGGATATTGATGCCCAGATTAAACCTGCTAAATGGGCAAAAATGTCACATAAGCTGGCCTTAAAAAATGTTTATCAAATTAATCCTAATGAAACGCCTAGTGATAAATATCAAGAAAATGCTCAGCTATTAGTTCAAAAACAGGCTACATATGCAGGATGCCGGTTAGCTGCATTGCTGAATAAGATTGCTCAAACATAGTTTTTTTGTACTCTTCAAAAAGAAAGTTCAGTTAACTGTTGCGATAGCTGAAAATGACTCAGTGAATGTGCGATGTGTAGAAAACTCAAGGCTCGTCCGCGGCATGTAGGCGGCGAGCTGAATTGTCAGCAGCCGCTAATTATTTAATCGTATTTTCAATATATTCAAGATTTTTTTTGTGCAAAATTATCTTCTGGGACATCGTCAAGATTTTCTTGTAATGCTAATTGGTCGTAGAGCTCAATTAGCTTACCGATTAATTTAGGAAATTTATTCTCGAGCTGTTCCTTTTTTTTCACATTCTTATTATGCTGCCATAGCGTGAATTTATCAGGGCTATTAAGTGTCGAATACGCTTTTTTGTGTGTTATTTCAAAATTTTTTTCTGCTTTTTCAAGGTCTGCTATATTTTTATTGAAATCCTTGACCAGCTTATTGAATGGAAGCGAAAATTCAACGCTTTTGCCCTCATGTAATTTGATTTTTAGACTGATTAACTCAACAAAAATATTAAACAGCCATTGATAATGCAATAAATCGAATAAATCTAGTTTGTAACAAAGACACGGAGCTAAATTGTTTTGCAAAAGTTTGATTGCTTGTTCTGATGAGCTGGGGGCTTCAAATAAAGGTAGCTGTCTTCGAGTATTTTTTGTAAAGAAGGGAATAATTGAATATTTTGTTGTGTCTGTTATTGCTGGTTTAGCACATAATTCTTCACTAACCCAGGGTATCGTTTCCTTACAAAGATATAGATGGAGTTTATATTGCTTTTTTGCATGTTTCTTCAGGTAAAAAGCAAGTTTTTCTTCTTCTGTACTCGCTATCCCTGTGTTTATAACCTCGATTTTAAGTTGATTACTTTGAGATTGATAATGCTCTATAACAGTTTGAGCTTCAGTATCATCAAATACCACAAATTTAGTTTGGTGCGCTTTCTTAAACTCATCATCATTAAGTAAAATAATCACATTTGAAATACCTACTTTATCAAGTTGGTATAAGTGTCCAAAAGGGATATTGCTATATTCTACGTTTGACCAAATTACTGCAGTTTTCATATATATTTACAATCAAGTTAGCATGCATATTTATTAAATATAGCTCAGGAAATTGAACGAGGTTTTGAAAAGGTTTTTCCATTTAATTCGCATTTAATAAATGAAGAAAAGCAGAATATAAATACTGTGCTATATTTTAGAGGCAATTGTTTAAAAATAGGATTTTATCCTCAACAAAAAGGAATTATAAAAATGAATAAATTATTTGCAAAGATTGGTATATTTAGCTTATTAATGAGTGTTTCATTATTTGGTTGGACAGGACCCTGTAAAGCCATTGCAATTACTTGTATGCAAAATGGTTACTATAAGGGCGGGGAGAATGCGGGGAAAGAGTTAATCAAAGACTGTGTTTTACCTGTAGCAATGGGTAATAAAAGATTACCAAATACCAATTTTAGTCCAGAACAATTGCAACAATGCAAAATGAAGTTAGCTGAAAAAATAAAAAGTAAAGTGCAACAAAAAATGCAACAGTAACATCTAAAATCCTCTCCGTCCAGGGAGAGGATTTTCTACCTTAATCTTTTTGTAATGATTCCATCACCGCCCCTAAGAAACGAGTTGCTTCGCCTCCAGTGACTGCTCTGTGATCAAAACTTAGCGATAGGGGCAGTATATTATGTGCTTCTACAGTTCCTTGGGGCGTGACAACAGCTCCTTGATAGAGTCTACCCACAGCTAAAATGGCAACCATTGGTGGAACAATAATCGGACTTGCAAAGCGTCCGGCAAATTTGCCAAAATTAGAAAGGGTTATGGTTGCTCCCTTCAATTTATCTGCCGTAATTTCTCGATTACTTACAGATTTTTTAAAATCATTGATCATTTTACGCAGATCGGTATCGGAAAGTTTTGCTGCATCATGAATAACAGGTACAAACAAACCTTCGTCATTATCCATGGCTAAACCGAGGTGTACCTGATCAAAACATTGACGTGCACTATGTTTGGTATCAAACCATGCATTTAAAGCGGGTTCTTTGTTTGCAGCATGGATTATTGCGCGAACAAGGCGAACTGTAATATCAGTACCTGGCTTCCATGCACTAATATCCGCTTCATCAAAAATACTTACAGGAACAATTTCGGCGTGAGATTGAACCATACTGTTGAGCATTGCACGTCTTACTCCACGCAGAGGTTCAAAGCCGGCAGGAACTTCAGAGTTTTTATCTGCTTGTGCCTGAACATCATTACGAGTAATGACACCAAATTCTCCAGTCCCTTTAACTGTAGATAAATCAACACCAAGTTTTTTAGCAAGCATTTTAACTGCTGGTGTTGTCTTGATACGATTTCTACTGCTTTGTTGAGCGCCAATAGTGAAGTTATCTTCAAAAGTTTCACTACTTTCTTCTAAGTTACCAACAACTGTTCCTTTATCTGCAGCCTTGGCACTTGTTGATTCAAACGCTACCAAAGGTTCACCCGTTTTGATGACATCTCCAGGCTTGCCATATAATTTGCTAATAGTTCCAGACTGAGGACAAGGTACATCAACCACTGCTTTTGCAGTTTCCATAGAAACCAAAGGTTGATCTGCTACTACTGTATCACCTTCCTTGACAAACCATTCATGAATCTCAGCATCCGGTAGGCCTTCACCCAAATCAGGTAGATTGAATATATTCATTATTACTCCATTATGCTCATAACGCTGTTTTTAATACGTGTAACACTGGGTATGTATTGTTTTTCCAATTGGAAATATGGCATCACAGTATCATATCCAGTTACCCGTTGAACCGGAGCCATTAAATCAGTCATAGAATTTTCCATAATCTGGGCTGAAATTTCGGCACCAACCCCACAAGTTTTTGCTCCCTCGTGAACGATAACACAACGCCCCGTTTTCTCTACTGAGGTTAGAATTGTTTCTATATCTAGTGGTTTAATTGTTGCTACATCAATTACCTCACAAGAAATTCCTTCGTCACCCAATTGTTTGGCTGCTTGTTGCGTTTCGTGAATACTAGCCCCCCAACTTACTAATGTGACGTCATCACCTTGTTGCAATGTAAAACATTTTCCTAGAGGCAGAGCCTCACCATTATCTTCAACAGGTTGTTTGACCAAACGATAAATTCGCTTTGGTTCAAGAAAAATCACTGGATCTGGATTACGCATAGCGGCCAGGAGCAAGCCATAAGCGCGCCTAGGGGAGGAGGGAATCACTACCTGCAAACCCGGAATATGAGCAAATAATGCTTCGGTGCTTTCTGAATGATGCTCTGGAGCTCTGATACCGCCACCAAAAGGAGCTCGGAACACAAGCGGGCAGTGCAGTCGTCCTCGCGTCCTATTACGCATACGAGCAGCATGAGAAATAATTTGGTTCATGGCTGGGTAGATAAATCCCATAAATTGGAATTCAGCAACAGGCTTCAGCCCCTGTATTGACATACCAATTGCTAAACCAGCAATCATTGACTCTGCCAAAGGAGTATCAAAAACTCTTTTTTCTCCGAATCGTTCTTGTAATCCTACTGTAGCACGGAAGACACCACCATTTTTACCGACATCCTCTCCAAAAACCACTACATTTTCATCATGAGCTAACTCATAAGCCAAAGCCTGAGTTACCGCCTCAATTAAAGTAATATCAGGCATGAGTTGCTTCCTCCATAGCTATTGCACGTTGTTCCACTAAATATTCAGGTAGTTCCGCATAATGATAATCAAAAATACTACTAATCGGTTGTGTCTCCATACTTAAATATTCATTAACGGCTTCTTCTACCTCTTTAGAACACTGGATTACCAAACTCTCTTCATCTTGTGCATCCCAGATTTTTTGTTCTATCAGAAACTCTTTAAATCGTGATATGGGTTCTTTCGGTTTTGCCTTTTCAACTTCCTGACATGGTTGATATCGAGTTGCATCATCGGCTGTTGTATGATCCGATAAACGGTAAGAAAGGGCTTCAATTAAAGTCGGACCTTCACCACGGCGTGCTTTTTCAATCGCATCACCAATAACCTGTCTTGTTGCCAGAATATCATTACCGTCAATTTGCATACCTGTAAAACCAGCGGCTATAGCTTTCTGTGCAATAGTTTGTGAACCAGTCTGTTGATCTCTGGGGACTGAAATAGCCCATTGGTTGTTATTAACTATAAAAACAACAGGTAACTTCCAAGTACCTGCAACATTTATGGCCTCGTAGAAATCACCTTCTGAAGTACCACCTTCACCCAGGCATACTACAGCTACACGTGGCTGATTTCTGTATTGGAAGGCAAATGCAACGCCTGCTGCATGCAAGCATTGAGAAGCGATAGGCACACATATTGGTAAGTCTTTTGAATTACATGAAAACTGGCTGCCACGCTCATCTCCACCCCAAAAAGCCAAGATTTCAGACATTTTTACGCCGCGTTGAAATTGAGCAGCGTAATCTCGGTAATAAGGTACAAACACGTCTTCAGGGCGCATTGCATGGCCTATAGCTGCTGAAATTGCTTCTTGTCCATTAATCGGGGCATAAGTTCCCATTTTACCTGTTCTTTGTAAAGCAATAGCTTTTTTATCAAAGGTACGTGTAAGAACCATGATTTTATAAAGTTCTTTGAGTGCAGAATGATTATGGGCAAAAGGGGGTAGTTGACCGACCAGTTTTCCATGTTCATTTAAAAACTGAGTATATGTAATATCAAATTGAGCAACTGTTGCCATATAAGGCTCCTTGTCAATAAAGCGTTTGCATAGCATACTCAGAAATTAATTCAAAAACCAGAGAATAAGTAAGAAACTTGTAGCCTTACTGAGACATAAAGGAACCCGCGAAATGTCTAAAATACTAATCCCCAGGTTTCGCTTTGCCTCACCAAGTATCTATATTAAAGTAAGTTATTGTAATAATTAGCTAAGAGGAATATTTTGAGTCAAATTGTTTTATATTCATTGGCCTATAACGATTCGTTACATGAGTATTACCAAAAATTGCACCATTTACCTGGTTTTGTTCTACTAGAAAGCACAGACCGATTTCATGGCCGCTATGATATTCTCAGTGCTTATCCTTATGATTTTATTGAAATTGATCAAAATACACATGATTTGCCGCGTTTATTAAAAAGAATAAGTCAAATCTTATCGCCAGTAGCCTCCGTGGCGGATCTTCCTTTTCAAGGTGGTGCACTTGGCTATGTTTCTTATGATCTTGGTGCAAAGTTATTAGGCATAAACTCCCGCATCCAACCAACATTAGAGTATATGCCTTTGTTGGACTTTGGATTATATGATTGGGCAATTATCGTCGATCATCATCAAAAAAAAATAACATTATTTGCAGCAAATATGCATCAATCAACTCTCAAAGTAGTTGATGAAGTTTTGGAACTTTGGAATTCCATTCCCAATCAGTCCTGCGATGCCGGCATTAAAAGTGATTTTACTCCTTTGATGGATAAACAGAATTACATGAATGCCTTTTCTTCCGTATATCAATTTTTAAAAGAAGGAAGAAGTTATCAGGTTAATCTTACTCAACCATTTCATGCTGCTTATGAGGGGGATAGCTGGGCTTTTTATAAAAAAATCTGTATGAAAAACCCAGTACCTTTTGCTGCCTTTTTAAGGACTGCCGATGCTGATATCTTAAGTTTCTCGCCGGAACGTTTTCTTTTATATGACGAAGGTAAATTAGTTACATCACCTATTAAAGGAACTATCGGGCGCTCTACTAATGAGGTTGAGGATCAACGATTAAAAAACCAATTGTCATCTTGTGAAAAAAATCGAGCCGAGAATGTGATGATCGTTGATTTGCTGAGAAATGATCTAGGTAAAATTGCAGAATCTAGCTCGGTGAATGTGACTAATTTATGCGAAGTACAAAGTTATAATTCAGTTCATCATTTAGTAAGTACAATTGAAGCTCAATGTTTGCCAACCATACTACCTTTTGAAGCGTTTTTGTCTTGTTTTCCAGGTGGCTCTATTACAGGAGCTCCCAAAATTGAGTCTATGCGAATTATTGATGAACAAGAGTCTTATGCACGCGGGGTTTATTGTGGGTCTATAGGCTATTTTTCACGGCATGGGCGATTTGATACGAACATTGCTATTCGCACGATTACAGCTAGAAAGAATATTTTACATTTAGCGGCTGGCGGTGGAATAGTTATTGACTCAAACTGTGAAGATGAATATCGTGAATGTTTTATCAAAATAGCAGCGGTTATTAATGGACTTAAATGAATTTAAAGGGAAAAAACTTGTGCATTCGGCAGTAGTTGTCTTGTATGAACAATTATCTGATTCATTAATTCTGACACAACGCAGCGAGCAATTGCGCACTCATCCAGGAGAGATTTGCTTTCCTGGTGGTATATGGGAAGAGGGGGATGATAATTATTGTGTTACTGCGCTTAGAGAGTTGCAAGAAGAGTTAGGTATTACCCCTGAACGCATAACTCTAATCAAAGAATTAAACACTCAGAAAACACTGTTAGGAAGTATTATACATCCCTGGTTTGCGAGCATTGAGTCGGTAAAACCCTATCAATTAAATTATCATGAAGTCGTTCGTTTAATCTCGATACCGATGGTACTGGTACAAGATGCTAAGAATTATAAAGATTTTATCATTGAACGTGCTGGTCGTCGTTATGTCACTTGTGAATTTACTGCGAATAAAGATTGGGTATGGGGAGCAACAGCCCGCATAATGAAACAATTGGCAAAATAAAACACTGAATGCGATGCTCTGATAATGCTTTACATCTGAACATCGAAATTTCAGGAACAAAAAATTATTTCTATTTTATTAGAGATCCCGGGTTCGCTGTGCTTCACCCGGGCTAAATTATATTGCAACAGCTGGTTTTTTTTCGGGGTGGCTGGGAGATGTAGCATGAGAATCTTTAAGTGCTCGACGAAGAATTTTTCCTACATTTGTTTTGGGGAGTTCATCATAGAACTCAACAATTTTGGGAACTTTATAAGCAGTTAGATGCTCACGGCAATAAGCAATAACTTGTTCTTCAGTTAAATTTGGATCTTTTTTAACAATACATGCTTTGACGCGCTCACCAGACTCTTTGTCAAAAACCCCCACTACACCAACTTCTAAAACCCCAGTATGCATTGCAATAACTTGTTCCACCTCATTAGGATAAACATTAAAGCCAGATACGAGTAACATGTCCTTTTTTCGATCGACTAAATAAATAAAGCCTTCTTCATCCATTTTGCCAATGTCCCCTGTTTTTAAGTAGCCACTTTTAGTGAACACTAAAGCGGTTTCATCGGGTCGTTTCCAATATCCCGGGGTTACTTGGGGACCTTTAATGCATATTTCTCCGCTTGTACCGATAGGTACTTCATGCTCATCGTCGTCAAGAATAACGACATCTGTAGAAGGGATGGGTACTCCTATACTCCCGCTATATTCGGTCTTATTCATGGGATTCATGATGGCCGCGGGACTGGTTTCAGTTAATCCATAAGCTTCTAGTACCGGTGTTTTGGTGACTTCGCGCCATTTGAGAGCCACGCTCTTTTGTAACGCCATACCTCCGGCAAGTGAAATTTTTAGTTTACTGAAATCAACTTCTTTAAATTTAGGATGGTTTAATAGGCCATTAAAGAGAGTATTAACACCAGTAATTGCTGTAAAACCTACTTTTTTGATTTCTTTTATAAAATGTCCCATATCACGAGGATTCGTAATCAGTACATTTCTGGCTCCATGTTTTAAAAAGGTCAAACAGTTAGCTGTCAGCGAGAAAACGTGGTAAAGAGGAATCGCTGTAATAATGATGTCATCGCCATTAATACCTATCACAGGTCTAATCCATGCATCAGCTTGCAAGACATTGCAGACCATATTGCCATGAGTCAAAATGGCACCTTTAGCAACACCTGTTGTGCCTCCGGTATATTGTAAAAATGCGATATCATCATGATCTAACTCTACATGATGTAAAGGAGCTTGTTTTCCCTCAAGTAACACATAGTTAAAAGCAACTGCATGAGGAATGTTGTAAGCAGGTATCATTTTTTTTACATATTTAATTATTGAATTGATAAGCAGTCGTTTCGGCGTTGGGAAAAGATCCGCTATTTCAGTCACAATGACATGCTTTAATGTCGGAATGGAATTTAATCCTTTTTCAACTGTTTTTGCAAAATTGGCGAGCACGACGATCACTTCGGCTCCAGCATCATTCAACTGATGAACAAGCTCGTCTGTAGTGTAGAGTGGATTTGTATTAACAACGACATATCCTGCGCGTAAGATGCCAAACAGAGCCACTGGGTATTGAAGAACATTAGGAAGCATGATTGCAACTCGAGTTCCCTTATTAAGTTTAAGCTGCTGAAGATAAGCAGCAAAAGCTCGACTTAAATCATCCAGTTCACTAAAAGTGATACTACTTCCCATATTGCTATATGAGATTTTTTTAGCATAACGTGTGCAGGATTCTTTAAACAAATCTACGAGGGAAGCATATTGACTTGAGTCAATTTCATGGGGAACTCCTTTCTGATATTGTTCAAACCACCGTTTATCCACCTTAATATCCTTCTGTTATTGGTTTTCACATGTTAGTATAAACAAAAATATTGGTTATGGATATCATACTCATGAGTGAAAATACAACACAAACTCAAGCATTTAGATTAAAAGGTCGCCTTTATACATTTACCGTATTACAAGTATTAAATACGGATCCTGAAGCTTTTAAGCATCAACTGGATGATACTATTGCCAAAGCTCCTAAGTTATTTGAGCATACCCCGGTTGTTTTTGATTTATCTGCAGTACACCAATTAGAATTTGATTTACAGGCTTTACTGCAATTAGCTCGTTCCCATGGCATGATTCCTGTTGCCATTCAGGGAGGAAGTATAATACATGATACGTTGGCCCAATGTAATGGATTGGCCGTACTGCATGCTTCTTCAACGCAGGATAAACCTATTATCGAGCGGCCAATTGAAAATAATCATCATGAATCATCAAAATCTAAGTTAATTACTACACCTGTTCGTTCGGGCCAACAAGTTGTAGCAAAAGGTGCTGATCTTGTGGTGGCTTCTTCTGTAAGTCATGGTGCTGAATTATTAGCTGATGGCTGTATTCATGTATACGGAGCTTTAAGAGGAAGGGCTCTGGCTGGAATTTCTGGTGATAAAGAGGCACGAATTTTTTGCCAATCACTTGATGCGGAATTGGTGTCAATAGCTGGATTTTATCGCTTAAGCGACGCGATCGAACCTTATAATGGACCCTGTCAGATTTATTTATTGGATGAGCATATTCATATAGAGCCCCTATGATAGAAGCTGTTTTTATTTCTGATCTTCATTTACATCCGGAGGATCAAGCCATTCAAGAACGTTTTAATCAATTTATTGAATGGGCTAGCGTTTCTGTCAAAAATATTTATATTCTGGGCGATTTTTTCCATGCATGGGCAGGAGATGATACTGTTGATGAGTGGAGCAGCGGGATTGCTCGTCAATTATTTTCTTTGAAAAAACAAGGAATTAACTTGTTTTATATGCACGGAAACCGAGACTTTTTACTGGGAAAAACATTTGCTCACATGACAGGATGGACCATTTTACCTGAGCCATCTATAATTCAGTTAGGACAGGAAAAGATACTGTTGGTACATGGTGATCGATATTGCACTAAAGATAGAGCACACCAACGTTTTCGCTTTTTAACCAGAAACAAAATCTTTTCCACCTTATTTTTAAGTTTACCATTAAACTATCGCAAACGATTAGTAACTCAAGTGCGCTATCGTAGCCAGATGAATCAGAGCAAATCTATTGAGGAAATGGATGTAGTTGCTGAAGTGGTCATTGACCATATGCTATACTATCAAGTGAATCAATTAATTCATGGTCATACCCATAAATTTGGCATAACAACCCATCAAAAAAATTCGCAAAAATTAAAGCGTTATGTTCTCAGTGACTGGGATGACAAACCCCAGTTATTGTGTTATGATAATACAAAAGGGCTCTATTTTGCCCATTTGTGATATTTGTGGAGAAGCAGGTTATGGCGGCTAAAAGTAAAGACCAGATGGAAACAGAATTAAAGGAGCTGAACGAACTTTCTGCAAAGGGAATGGCTCAACTCCGAGAGGAAAAAAATAAGAAAGATCTCGATGAATATATTGCTGAAAAGCGTAAAGAAGAGCAGATGAAATATTCCAAATGGTTGGATGAACTGCGAAATAAGCATAAGCTGACCAAGAGAAGAGATGGCGGACCAGAAACCTATGAAGAGGAATTAAAGGAATTAGCTGATTCAGTGATTAATTCAGAGCAAAATGCTTATAATGACTGGCGATCTAATATGATGTCCTTGTTGAATTTATTTGGAAAAATGAATAAAACCGTAAATATCTCAGCAGATCAAGTCGCTGGTGAGGCATGGAATAGACTTAAGAATCCAGATGAAGAGAATAGCTGGTTAGCTACAAAGTTGATTGGAAATTATCTAATTAAAGGGGCAGAGAACAAGTATTCTGAAGTAAAAGCCAGAATGTTACATGCAATAAAAGGCGATGGTGATCTTCAACTTCCTACCTTGGAACATAAAGTTACATTCAAAGATGGAAAAGTTCACGTAGCCGATTTGACTTATAACCAAGGTGTTCAAATCAATGCACCACAAAAGCAAGGCGAACCCAAAAAACCAGAAAATCAAGCAAATCAAGCGTTTAGGTCAATGGTTGCCCTTTGGTTAGCAGAAAATGATTATATTCCTGTTGATGGAAAACCAAACGAATATAAACACTATGCAAGTGGTGCCGTATTGGATGAAGATACGTTCAAAAGATTGAATGCTGATCCTGAAACCAGTTTGTCCAAGTTCCTGAAAGATAATGCAAACTTGAAATATGAGGAGCAAGAAGAATCACGAGCTACTCCTACTCCTCCATAATTTGAGAGCGTTATATTAAGCCTTTATTGAATTTGCGGTATTCCGCTATGGAAGCGAAATACCGTATCAGTTGCTAAAATAAAATCATTTTCTATTGTTAAGAACAACTTCAGACGTTCTTCTATATTCCCACCATATAATTTCGCCAGTCGCAGATAATCCTCAAAATGACGAGCTTCCGATTTAATCAAAGTACCGTAAAATTTTACCAAGTCCTGATCTTCAAGGTAGGGTATAATTGCGTGAAACCGCTCACAAGAGCGGGCTTCAATAATAGCTCCAATAATCAATTGATCACATAAACGTTGCAGAACATTTCTGCTCGTAACTTGCTTATGCATTTGAGTTGCATATCCTGAGGGTTGTAAGGGGCAAAATTCAATGCCTTTGTTCGTCATAAAGTTAATGACTTTTTCAAAATGAAGTAGTTCTTCACGTGCTAAAGGAGACATCACTTCAACCAATTCTCTTTTTTCCGGGTATTTGCCCATAAAATTAATTGCAGTTGCAGCTGCCTTACGTTCACAATGAGCATGGTCAATTAATAACAGAGGAATATGATCTGCTGCGAAATCTAACCATCTTTGCGGTGTTTTTATTTGAAGAAAGTCATTTAATAATTGTAAATCAGTATCTAATCGTTTTAACATCTGTGAAATACACTATACTTATCGAATAAAATGTCTTATATCATAGGACCTTTTTACAATTCTACTATTTTGGCTGTAATACCTTGATTTTCTAAGCTCGATGCCGATGGATTTTACGATTAGGTGACAAGAATTTCGACTTAATATAACGAATTGTAAACAAACCTAATATTTTGAAAATTTAAATTGGATGAAAAATGAACGGGGAACAAGCTGATACTGAATTAAGTAACTGGTTTTCAACTTACGGGGTAATCACAGCTGAGCGTATATTAGGCAGGTATAAAGTCAATTTGGCGCAAAGTGAGCTTGTAGAAGCAATTAAAAGTCCATATAGTTTTTATCATCGAATGTTGCGGGTTCCACTTAAAAGCGTACTTAATGGTATCGTCCTGCAACAGGCAAATGATTATCATGTCTATACTCAAAAATTATTTATTGATTATTTATTGTCTGGCGAAAATTCTAAAGGTGAGGAAGCACAAGGTGCTTCTATACGTGAAGATCTTGAAAATGAACGACAACAACTAGTTACGCTTGGTGATGAGTTTCATAATGTGCATGGGCAACATGATTATTTAATTGCTAATAGTCAGGCTGCGTTGATTAGATTAGCTCAAATATTCAATACAGAATTGGAAAAAGCGATTACTGCAATGAGTACGTTACTCAAAAGCACGGGTATTTCTGAGAAAAAGAGTAAAATTCGACGGGCAATTAATCATGCTTTGATTTATAGCAATATATTAGATGTCCAAAACAACCAATTTCTTTTCATAGAAAAAATGAATGAAATTCTTAAAATTTCGCTTACCGAGGATTTAGAGAAAAAAATGGTAATGGTATTATCTGAAATATTGCAAATCGATATGGATTTTGATGAACAAATAAGTGATTTTGTTGCGCAAACTGAAGAGCTTAGCCGAGCAGCTAACTCATACCGAACTCTCTTTTATGAAACGATTCTTCGTGTTGTGGATTTAATGAAATCATTACCTGATTACAAAATTGATCCCGAACAAGATGCTATTAACAGAGAACCTTTATACTTTGATAAAACGATTGGTGCAATAGAATAGTGTTGCACAAAGAAAAAAACAATTTCTAGATATGACACGAGTATGTATCCTGGGTTTGCTTCATTTATGAAGACGATAATGACTTGCAATGAATTTATATTAGCCATATAGATGGGATTTCGTGTATAATATTGCACTTTAACTAAACCCCTATGGAGTGCATGATGGCAAAAGAAACAACATTGTCAATTATTAAACCCGATGCAGTAGCTAAATCTGTTATTGGCCAAATCTATACTCGTTTTGAAAACGCAGGTCTGAACATCGTTGCTGCAAAAATGATGCAACTTTCTCGTGAACAAGCTGAAAATTTTTATGAGATTCATCGTGCACGTCCTTTCTTTAAGGATTTAGTTGAGTTCATGATTTCTGGTCCAGTAATGGTTCAGGCATTACAAGGCGAAAATGCTGTATTGAAAAACAGAGACATTATGGGTGCTACCAACCCTAAAGAAGCTGCTCCTGGAACCATTCGTGCTGATTTCGCTGATAGTATTGATGCCAATGCGGTACATGGTTCAGACAGTCTTGAAAATGCGGCTCGTGAAATTGCCTTTTTCTTTGAACCACACGAAATTTGTGAACGATAAGAACTGGTTTTTTTGATATTTAATGACACATATAATGTAGCCAGGGTGCCGCTTAGCGAAACTCAGGCTACATCAACTATATTGCAACTAATGTCATTAAATTTGGAGTAAAAATGACTGCACAAAAAGTAAATCTGCTGGATTACAATTATCAACAAATGCGTGAATTACTCAATAGCTGGGGTGAGCAACCATATCGAGCTCAGCAGCTAATACAGTGGATTCATCAGGCAGGTTTTACTGATTTCACAAAAATGACTAATCTTAGCAAGACGCTAAGAGAAAAATTAACACAGCTATCTTGCATTAAATTACCCGAAATAGTTGCTTGCCAAAAATCCAATGATGGCACTCATAAATGGCTATTGAAACTGGACTGTGGTAATTGCATCGAAACGGTATTTATCCCCGAAACCAATCGAGGTACCTTATGTGTTTCCTCGCAAGTGGGATGTGCTTTAAACTGTTCCTTTTGTTCTACTGCGAAACAAGGTTTTAATCGTAATTTATCCACTGGAGAAATTATTGGTCAAGTATGGTTGGCTGTACGTGAATTATCACAACAGCAAGGAGCCCACGACAAAAGAGTAACCAATGTGGTGATGATGGGGATGGGAGAACCCTTACTTAATTTTGATAATGTCGTGTCAGCAATGGATATTATGATGGATGATTTTGCTTATGGATTATCAAAGCGTCGCGTTACTTTAAGTACCTCTGGAGTTTTACCCGATCTGGAACGTTTAAGAGAAGTCAGCCCAGTGGCTTTGGCTGTTTCATTACATGCACCAACTGATGAGCTGCGAAATGAACTTGTTCCTATAAATAAGAAATATCCCTTGGCTCAGTTAATGGCTTTATGCAAAACCTATTTTAAAAATGAACCACGAAGAAAAGTAACTTTTGAGTATGTAATGCTCAAGGGAGTAAATGATCAACCTGAGCATGCAACTCAGTTGATAAAGTTACTGCGTAATATTCCATCAAAAGTAAATTTAATTCCTTTTAATCCTTTTCCAATGTCACAATATGAGCGTTCATCTCAGGAAACAATTAATGCATTTAGAGATAAATTAATAGCTCACGGAATTAACACGATTACCCGGAAAACACGGGGTGATGATATCGATGCCGCGTGCGGACAATTAGCCGGAGAAGTTAAGGATAGAACGAGTCGCTCTCAAAGATGGCAAAAATTACATTTTACACCCAAAAAGGATCAGAAGCCGCAAACTGTACAATGATATTGTAGTTGGGGGTAACAGAACGACCCTAGCCAAGAGAGCAACGATACTAGGACTCGCTGCAGGCTTCATCTAAAATTATGTCATTTGAAACCCCAATAAAATCATTATTTGTGACAAATCATTTTTAATTTATTTATAAGCGGTTATAATGCGCAATCATTTCTAGCCTTAGTGTGAAATATTGTGTTAAAAAAGTTTTGTTTTTTATTTATTATCACCTGTCTGTTTTTACAGGCTTGTGTGCATAATGAAGAAGATGAAAAGCAAAATTTCAAAAAACGTGATCTCAGTAAAGCCGCATCGTATAATGTACAGTTAGGCTTAGGTTATTTAAAACAAGGTGATAGGCCTAGGGCGAAAAAAAAGATCCTTACTGCATTAGAACAAGAACCTTCATCACCTGATGTTAACTCAGCAATGGCTTATTATTTTGATCAAACTAAAGAACTGGATCAGGCAGAAAAATACTATTTGAAAGCAATATCATTAGCAGGAAATGGAGGCGCACAGCTAAATAACTATGGAGCCTTTTTATGTCGACAAGGCGATTATAAAAGAGCTGAAAGTTACTTTTTAAAAGCTGTTAATGACTTGAAATATGTTCATACTGCCGGAGCTTATGAAAATGCTGGTCTTTGTGCTCTATCAGTTCCTAATGAAGACAAGGCCAAGCTATATTTTGCTAAAGCATTAAATCAAGATCCTTCAAGGAAGGTATCTTTTTATGAATTACTGAAACTTGAAGTTAAAAGCGGAAATGCTTCAGAAGCTTTTGCTCTGTTACAAAAGCATCCAGATTTAATTTTAAATGACAGACTATTATTATCTTTGGCCAAAGAGGTTTCTGAGAAAGTTGGACAATATACTCTTGCAGCAGAATATCAGCGAAGTATAAATAATTTAAATTCCAATATCGACACTAGTGGAGTAACTAATGAATACAATAACCACACTGGATGAAAATATAGTTGAGCATAATAAAAATCCAGGCGAGCAGCTTGCCAGTATACGTGAGCAAAAAGGGTATACAGTTGAGTACGTTGCCAATAAATTGCATTTAAGGGCTCGAATTATTGAATTAATTGAAAGTAATGAGTTTCACTTGTTACCAGAACCAGTATTTGTTAAGGGATATTTGCGTGCATATGCTAAATTATTAGGAACTTCCCCCGAACCTTATCTGGCAATATTTAATGAACAGTTTGTTGTTGAGAAAAAATCTGATCGTGCTCTTTTATGGCAACAAAGTAAACGCGAGTCTCATAAAGCAGAGCATATTATTCGCTGGTTCACAATATTATTTGCTGTAGGAGTGATTGTTGCTGTAGGAATTTGGTGGCAAAAAAACAGAGATTCGCAGCAAGTGTTTTCAACAAAGAGTACCCCAGTTGATTTATCACTAAATCAAACACCAGCAGTAGAAACTCAAGAATTGAAGCTTACTGATATATCAAAAATGCAATCTCTATTAAATCCCAAACCGGAAATGTCTCCTATGGAGAAAATCGGTGGCTGAGCGAATTAAAGCAATACGAGGAATGAATGATATTTTGCCTGACGCAACGGCATTATGGCGTTCCATTGAACAAGTTTTTATAAGTGTACTGTCCAGTTATGGTTATCAGGAAATACGCTTTCCGCTTATTGAAAGTACCCAGTTATTCAAGCGGACTATAGGTGAAGTCACTGATATAGTCGAAAAAGAAATGTACACATTTAATGACTTAAATGGCGATAGTATTACTTTGAGGCCCGAAGGGACTGCAGGTTGTGTGCGCGCTTGCCTGCAAAACGGACTCCTACATAATCAGCAACAAAAATTATGGTATATGGGACCTATGTTTCGTCATGAAAGACCACAGAAAGGACGATATAGACAATTCAATCAATTAGGTGTTGAGGCATTTGGTATGCCTGGGACCATGGTTGAATTAGAATTGATTTCCATGTGCCGTAAATTTTGGGAACAGTTAGGTTTTGCAGACTTTGTACAATTGGAAGTAAATACATTAGGTGAATTAACAGAACGTCAGCGCTATAAAAAAGTTCTTGTTGAGTATTTGACGGATCATGAGCATCAGTTAGATGAGGACAGCAAGCGTAGGCTAACGCGTAATCCATTGCGTATTTTGGACAGCAAAAACCCGGAAATGCAAGAGTTATTGGCTAATGCTCCTAAACTGATTGATGTACTTGATGAAAAAAGTCGTGCACATTTTCAATCTTTTTGTGATGGCTTAGACGCATTAAATGTACCTTATGTAGTTAACCCTGTTTTGGTTAGAGGCCTTGATTATTATGGGCATACGGTGTTTGAGTGGGTAACTGATAAACTAGGAAGTCAGGCTACAGTTTGTGCTGGAGGCCGATACGACATATTGGTTGAACAGTTAGGCGGTAATCCAACACCTGCAGTAGGTTTTGCATTAGGCATTGAAAGAATATATCTTCTTATGGAAACTCTGAATGTCCTAAAGCAGGAGAGTAAAAAGAATGGTTTGTATATTATTGCTACCAATGATAATGCTGTGGTACAAGGTCTCGTGATTTCTGAATCAATACGTACTGCTTATCCGGAAATTGAAGTATCAGTAAATACAGCAGGTGGTAGCTTTAAAAGTCAATTCAAAAAAGCAGATAAAAGCGGGGCACGATTGGCTTTGATTTTAGGTGAAGATGAGTTGGCTAATAAGCAAATTAGTATTAAAGATTTGCGTAATGAAGCTGAGCAAATCACTGTAGATCAAAATATGGTTAATCAGGTTTTAAAAGATTATTTAGAGTAAGTGCAGGAGAGTGTTATGTCAGTGTATATGACTGAAGAGGAACAATTAGAATCGATAAAAAAATGGTGGAAGCAATATGGTACTCTTGTCACTGTATTATTATCGCTTGTACTCTTTGGGATTGCTGGATATCGATATTTGCATTGGCATCAGGAAAAGCTAACCCAACAAGCATCAGTTGCATATGAGCAAATGATGGTTGCTCTTTCAAATCAAAATATCAAAGCAGTTAGAGCCTATGCTAATGAACTGATTCATGAGCACAGTCGTACTGTTTATGCCGATGCAGCACATATGACACTTGCAAAAGTTTATGTATCGAAAAATAAACTGGATAAAGCAACAAACGAGTTAAATGCTGTTGCTTCGAACAGTAAGATGCCGACTCTAAAACAAATTGCCAAAATCCGTATTGCACGTATCCTTGCAGCAGAAAAATCTTATACAAATGCTCTTAAAGAATTGAGTAATGTTGAGGATAATACTTATTTACCAGTCATTAATGAATTAAAGGGCGATATTTACGGAGCCACTGGACAATATGAAGAGGCCATGAACTCCTATAAACTGGCTTTAGAGGAAGTAAAAAATAATGGAATGGGTAATTTATTTTTGGAAATGAAAACCAATGCGATTGCAAGTAAGTCGCACTCGATGATTTCTGAAGATAAAAAAGTAGAATCTGCATAACTTTTAGTTATCAGCCTGATAGGTTCATATAACATACACATTTTGAGATTTGCTCTATCTGGGCTAAAACGTAATGAGTGTGTTTATTGATATGTTTTGTAAAAATTGAGGTTTGACTTTCATGAAAATGAAATTATTTATTTTAATTCTTTGTACCATAATCCAAGGGTGTTCAAAACTTGATGATTACATGTTAGGTAAAGATAACACTCCAAAACCTAAAGAGCTCAAACAAATTAAGGACAAAGTTAAAGTTGAACAAAATTGGACAGTTGCTGTTGGTAAATCATCAAAAAATAAAGAATATTTAAGACTTAAACCGGTAGTGAAAAGTGGAATTATATACACTGCTGATGCCAGTGGACTGGTTCAAGCTGTTAATAAGCATAATGGTACTATGAAATGGTCTACTGCTCTGAAGCATGGCTTGGTTAGTGGACCGGCTGTTGCTGGTGGATATGTTGCTGTGGGCACTAATAATTCCTCATTAGTTGTATTAAGTGAAAATAATGGTACCAAATTATGGCAAACAAAGGTTACCGGAGAAATTCTATCACCGCCTACTATTTTAGGTGGAAAGGTAATCGTTAAGACAATCGACGGTAGAGTTTATGCATTTAATGCAGCTGATGGCAAACAAATATGGATGACAGAGCATGGTTCTCCTAGTTTAATCCTTAAGGCAAGTTCATCTCCTGTTGCAATGGGAAATCTAGTATTGATTGGTTTTTCTGATGGAAAACTGGATGCATTAGATGTAAAAACAGGACGTGTTATGTGGCAACGAAGTATTGCTTATGCGTCAGGACCAAGCGATGTCGAGCGATTGGTTGATATCGATGCGGATCCAATTGTAGAAAATAATGTGGTTTATCTTGCAAGTTATCAAGGCTATATTGGCGCACTGTCTTTATCTGACGGACAGTTTATCTGGAGAAAACCTGGTTCTGTATACAAAAATATGATTCTAAGTGGTAATACTTTATATATCACTGACAGTCATGATGTCGTTTGGTCTATTGATAAACGTAGTGGCCAAGTCAATTGGAAACAGACTGGATTGAAGGCGAGAGTATTAACAGAGCCAGCATTGATTAAAAATGATTTGGTAGTAGGTGATAAAACTGGTTACCTACATTTTATTGATTCACAAACGGGTGAGATTATAGCTCGTTCAAAAGTTTCAAGTGGTGTTAGTATTTCTCCAAGCGTGATTGGAAGAAAGTTATATGTATTAACAGACAACGGAATGCTAAATCAATTATCTGTGAGTTAATAAATGATCCCTGTGATTGCACTTGTTGGACGTCCTAATGTTGGTAAGTCTACATTATTTAATAGGCTGACTAAGACACAAGATGCCCTAGTTGCTGATTTTCCTGGTTTAACTCGTGACCGACAGTATGGTCAAGCCATTCATGATCATAAGCACTATATCGTTGTCGACACCGGAGGTATTGGTGTTGACGATATTGCTGTTGATAATTTAATGTCTAAACAATCAGAAATCGCACTTAATGAGGCTGATATTGTTCTTTTTCTAGTTGATGGAAGAGCTGGCTTGACTGGTATTGATGAAAAAATTGCCAGTAATTTACGTAAATTAAATAAAAAAGTACATCTGGTTGTTAATAAAACTGAAGGTTTGGATGATGATCTTGTCTGTGCTGATTTTCATGCTTTAGGGATTACTGATATTCACTCTATTTCCTCGTCGCATGGTAGTGGTATTAGAACCCTACTCGAGGAGGTTTTATCTCCATTTACGACTCAAGTTGATGAAAGTGAAGAAGATAATGTGATTAAAATCGCTTTTGCCGGTCGCCCCAATGTTGGAAAATCAACTTTGATTAATCGAATTTTGGGTGAAGAACGGGTCGTTGTTTATGATATGCCAGGTACAACCAGAGATAGTATTTCGATTCCTTTTGTAAGAGATGAACAAAACTATGTTCTAATTGACACTGCAGGTGTACGTAGAAAATCTCGCATTGATGAAAAAATAGAAAAATTCTCTGTGATTAAAACGTTACAAGCCATTGAAAAATCGAATGTATGTTTACAAGTTCTGGATGCTAGGGAAGGGATTACTGATCAAGACATGAATTTGCTCGGCTTCATTATTGAATCCGGTAAAGCATTAGTTATTGCGGTAAATAAGTGGGATGGCTTAGATGAAGAGCATAAAGAAAAAGTAAAAAGCGAATTATCCAGAAGATTACATTTCGCTAATTTTGCAAAAATCAGATTCATATCGGCCTTGCATGGCAGTGGTGTAGGTGGTTTATTTAAAGATATAAACGAAGCGTATGCTTCAGCTGTCCAATCCTTTTCAACACCAAGATTAACTCGATTGCTTCAAGATATTAGCACGAAACACACTCCTCCTTGTGTGAATGGACGTAGGATTAAATTAAGGTATGCGCATCTTGGAGGGCATAATCCCCCTGTAATTGTCATCCATGGGAATCAATTGGCGGATTTACCTGAAAGCTATAAGCGTTATCTTAGCAATGAATTTATTAAACATCTGGGATTAGTCGGAACACCATTAAAATTTGAGTTTAAAGGCGGAACAAACCCTTTTGCAGATAAGAAGATTAAGTTATCGCAAAGGCAAGTAAATAAAAAAAGAAGACTAATGAGTCACGTTAAGAAGAAAGCAAAAAACAAAAGGAAGTAGACTGATTATATTTTTTGCTTTCCATTTTTGTAGTCGGGGTTACGACTGCCTTTTCATCCAGGCTACAATATGTCAAAAATGTGATTAACTCTTACAAAGTGAGCGACATTGTGAAATTATTTGTTTCGTTCTTGCTGCACTAATATTTAATTTATTAAGAAGGTTAGGATTCTCACCAATTGCTTTGCATAAGAGAATGTTTTCTCCAAGCAAAAATTCAATTTCAGCTTTTGTAAAGTTAGTAATGCAGGTTATAGGGTATAGGCCAGAATACTCTATTAATTCTTTTAAGCTTCCTTTTTGAGGATAATCCCAGCCAATTAAATGTAAACCTGAACACTGACCATATTGTATTGCATCATTGGTAAAGCGAGTATTAGTCACAATCCAACCCTTGAGTTGTTCATGATTTTCTCTTTTGTAGGCCTGTTCAATATCAAGAAATCGTGCCTTGATATACAAAGTAACTTTTACATCACAAGCAAGACCCAAGCGATTATGGTATTTGCATTCTACAAAAACATGCTCATTCTGGCGCTCTCCAACTACATCTACTTCATGATTAACACAATATCCATTAATAATTTGATTATTAAGGACTTTAAATCCTTGATGACGCATAATTTCAGCAACAAATTTTTCAAATGGATATCCAGAAAATCCAAGTTGCATAATTGCACGTTTTAAATGATATTTGCCAGCGATGCTTCTTGACTCATTGCGTAAGTGGCGAAAGGTAATACGATAAATTTCTTGTGTTGTCATTCCTTCAACTATTGATTGAGATACGTCATTGATGATCTTGTTAATGAGGGATTCGTCGGTGCCAACTCGTTTTAATGAGCGATAGATACGCTGGGGATCAAATGGTACCTTTTCTCCAGAAGATTTAATAATATAAACAGGTTGTGCAGGTGTGGTCACTTTATTCATTTGTGGTATTCCAATTAAGCAAGAAATCGATAATATCCTGGCTGACATCGATATTATTTGATGTATGAGGAATTGTATTGCAGGTAATAATCTTTGCTGCATGGGACAGTAAAAGCTTTTGATATGCATTTTCAGCAAAAACGGCATGAACGCCAATGCAAACAGCCGGCTTCATTTTTAATGAACTTAAATGAGTTAATGTTTCCATCATTGTCATTCCCGTTGAGATAATATCATCAATAAGAATTGGTGTTGCCTTGCAGTATTGTTTTATTCCTGGAATAGATATTTCAACGTGTGTATCGCTTTTCCTGATTTTTTCTAAAATAGTAAACGGTGCGGAAGATTTTTGCGCAATTGTTTCAACCCACTGTGCACTTTCTGAGTCAGGCCCAATAAGAATTGGATTAGATACATGTTGAGATATCCAGGATGAAATCTCATAGGTTGCATGAAGTACTTTAGTGGGTATTTTATAAATCGCATTTAAATCTGACCAGCGATGTAGATGTGGGTCGACTGTAATTAAGCTATCGAAATAAGCGGAAATCAATTCTGCAAAATATACGGATGTAATCCCTTGTCCTGGTTCAAATGCTTTATCTTGACGCATATATGTAAGGTATGGAGTTACTAATACTATTTTCGATGCGCCTAAAGATTTAGCTGTTTCTGCAGCAAATAGAAGAGGAAGAATTTTCGGATTGGGATGTACTAAATTGGCAACAAATATAACAACTCGCTCTGCTACATCAGAATCGATTCTAACAAGAGTTTCTTTATCGGGAAATTGATGGAAACTAATTGTTCCTAGCTCATAATGACATTTTTGATGAATTGTATATGTCAGCTCATCATGTCCAAATAGTGTAAAAATAATGGGTGTTTTTTTCATACGCTGGCCTCAATTTGAAATACTTCATGGCCTTGTTTCAAGAAATCAAGGGCATAATTGAGCTCTCCTCGCGTATCTGCGTAGATTCTAAAAAGAGGTTGAGATTTTTTGACTATTGAATGCAGTGGACTTAATAACTCAACACCTGCTGCTTTTGAGCGTGGTGCCCCTGCCAATTTAGCTAATTGAGAAATATGTCGATTATCAATGTTAATAATGATACCTGAGAGCTTTGATTCTACTGTATGAACAATTGGTGCTTTTTTAATCTCACGCAGGCCACCTTGAGCCCGACAAATTGCTTCAAATTTAGCTAATGCCTTGCCAGTGTTAAGAAGGTGAGTTGCAATACTCAATCCTTGTCCTGGCAAAACCTGGGGGGAAAATTCTATGATATGAGCCGCTAAGACTAAAGCATGCTCACGTAAATCTTGTGGTGCATGTTTATCGCAATTCAGTACTGCTAGTACATCAAGTGCCTCAAGAACAGGTCCTATTCCACGTCCTACCGGCTGTGATCCATCACTAAAGATTACTTTTGTCCTGATATCAAACTCTTCTGCAACAGTTTTTAATAATTTTTTTAGCGAATTAGCCCGCTCAATTGATCGAACTTTTGCCGTAGTTCCAATAGGCATATCAATGACGAGATGATTAGAACCCGCAGCAATTTTTTTTGATAAAATTGAAGCGACCATTTGTCCTTCACTATCGATATTTGCAGTTCTCTCGATTCGGATAAGTAAATCATCGGCTGGGCTTAAAGCCATAGAGCCGCCCCAGACGAGGCAACCATTTTCTTGTTCAACAACTTTTTTCATTTCATTAATGCTCAGGTCGACGTTAGTGAATACTTCCATCGTATCTGCTGTTCCTGCAGGTGACGTGATGGCACGAGAAGAAGTTTTGGGAATAACCAAGCCGAACGCAGCAACAATTGAGACAACAATAGGGGTCGTACGATTTCCTGGTAAACCGCCAACAGAATGCTTATCAACAATGAAAGGTATGTCCCATGATAATTGTTGGCCAGAATGAATCATCGCTCGAGTCAGATCAATAATCTCTTTCATGGAAAGTCTATCTCCGCCGCTGGCAGCAAGATACATTGCAATATTAATATCAGAGAGCTGTCCTGACACAATATCATTGATGATATGGGTTGTTTGTTCTGCAGTGAGCTCATTTCCATAAATTTTTGAGCGGATGTAACTGAGAGAATCCAGTTGTTGTGGATGTGTTAATGCTATTTTTTCACCTTCTTTTGCAGCGAGTAGTTCCCAAGCATAAATAGAAAGACTTGCTTCATTATGTCTTAATAAATTGGATTCAACTGTATTTAATGTGGCAACAATAGAACGTTCATTTAGTATTACTCGAACACGAGTCTGGGCTGTGAATCCCTCTGATTTACATATATAACAATCCTCGCGCATGTAAATAACAGGTTCCTTATGGGTATTAATCCCCAAATATTTAAGCGTCAGGGTGGTGTGCTTTTTGCTCATAATCCCTCTGTTTGTCCATATTTAGGAATATCGCATTGCCAACCGAGTTGTGTTTCGATTTTAGATTTTAAGGATAAGGAGGCTTCAGGTTCTCCATGCGTTATAAATGTCTTTTTAGGCGGTTGTTGAAACTGATTGAGCCAACCAAGAATATCGCCGTAATCGGCATGGGCTGAGGTACTGTGCATTGATTCAACTTGCGCATTGATAGGGATAATTTTGCCATGAGTTTCAATGAACTTTTTACCCGCTATTATCTCTGCGCCCAGAGTCTCCTCAGACTGGAATCCAGTAAATAACAAGGTATTACGTGGATCTGATGCGTAGGCTTTGATGTGATATACGATTCGTCCACCAGAGGCCATGCCACTCGCAGAAAGAATAATTTTGGGTGATTTGTCCAAGTCAAGCTCAATCGATTCTTCTACATCTTGCACGTATGTGGCTACATCACAGAGCTCTTGGCATTGGATTGGAGTTAAACGAAGATCCTCTATGTGTTTATATAAAATTTGTGTCGCATTGATGGCCATAGGGCTATCTAGATAAATAGGCACATCCGGAATTGCTTTTTCTTTTTTTAATTCAGAAAGATAGTGTAATAATATTTGTGAACGACCAACAGCAAATGCTGGAATAATTACTGATCCACCTCGATGAATCGTTTTATTGATAATATTTTTTAAAGTTAACTTGGGTGGTTCCTTTTCATGAAGTCGGTCTCCATAGGTCGACTCAATTACCAGATAGTCAATTTGCTTAATTTCGCTGGGTTTTTTCATTACGGGATCATGCATTCTGCCCAAGTCTCCAGTGAAAAGAAGTGATGTGTCTTGGCATTGTAGTCTTACAAAGGAAGAGCCTATAATGTGTCCCGCAGGAATAAATTGAAAACTGATGTTGTCATGTAGACTAATTATCTTGTTATAAGCTTGGGGCTGAAATAGTTGTAATGCATTTTCTGCATCCGCTGCGGTATATAGCGGAAGAGCAGGGCGATGATTGGAATAATGGTGTTCATTAGCATGCCTGGCATCCTCTTCTTGCAGGTGTGCGCTGTCAGGTAATAATATGTCACATAAATCTTTAGTCCCGTAAGTACAGTATATTGGTTTATTAAATCCATTTTTAACTAATAATGGCAAATACCCTGAGTGGTCAATATGAGCGTGGGTAAGAATAATCGCATCTAAGAGTTCAGGATTGAACGGGAGTGGATTCCAGTTTCTTAAACGTAACTCTTTAGGACCTTGAAAAAGACCGCAATCTACCAAAATATTTTTGTTATTAAACGATAGAAGATATTTGGAACCTGTGACAGTTCCAGTGGCACCAAAAAATGTGATTTGCATCATTAATCCTTTAATAATAGCGCTGATAAAAAATTAATTTTAAAGTCGTAATGTTAATACATCACATGGAGCATGATTCACTGTAGCATGTGCTGTGCTTCCCAAAAATGAATGCAAGCCAACTGAAGAATGACTGCCAATAATTATAAGCTGACAATCTAATTCTTTTACCTTATTAAAAATATGCTCTTTTACCGAACCCACTTCGACGAATTGATGGTCGCGTGGAATGTCAAAATTTTCCCCTAATAGGGCTAAAACAGTTTGTGCATCGTCTTTGGCTGGGTTGGCTAACTCTGTAAAACCAAGTCCTTGAGCTAATTGGAAACTAGCAGGTAGTTCAATGACATGTAACAGATATAATGTGGCACTAAATTGTTTTGCGATAGCGATTGCTTTTTCTGTGAGATGATTATGTTCCTTGAGCAAATCCGTAGCAAATAAAATATTCTTATACATAGCAGCCTCACAATTAAATTTATTATTGTAAATAATAGTAGATTCCTTGATATAAGTACCTATTTTACATCACAAAATGTGAAAAATAATTTGGTTTGAGATCGTTCATTGGAATTGTACTGTGTATTTTTAGATAAAGGTCAGGGTGTAGATGAGATAATTTTCCAATCAAGATTCTTTTAATTCGTAATTGGGATTTATTTCCATCAAAGGAATTAAGACAAAATCTCTAAATTGGATTTGCGGATGAGGGATTACAAGTTTTTTAGATCGAATATTTTTATCTTCATAATACAGAATATCAATATCAATCACTCTTGGTCCCCAGTGCTTTTTTCGAACCCTGCCTTGTTTTTTTTCAATTTTTTGGCATGCATCAAGTAATTGTAAGGGAGGTAAACGAGTAGAGATCTCGATTACTGTATTGCAAAAGTCTTGTTGGCCTTGCAATCCCCAGGCTTTATTCCAATAAAAAGAGGAAATTTTGGTAACCACGGTAGAAGGCAAAGATTTTATTGATTTAATTGCTCTTCGAAGTTGACGTTCAGGTACTTGCTGATTTGAGCCTAGACCTAAATAACAAACCTTCATTGTGGATCACTAACTTTATTGCTTTTAGGCTTGCGGCGTCGCTTACGCTTAGGCATATCTGGTTTGAGTTGAGCTACCATTTTAGCTTGCTCTATTTCATCTGCATCCTGAAAAGCTGTCCACCATTGCGCTAGCTCCATGGACTCATCACCTGCAAGGGCACGTAGCGCCATGAAATCATAGGCTGCTCTAAAGCGAGGGTGTTGTAAAAGATTAAAAGCTCTTCCTCCAAGTCTTTTCACAAAGCGATACTGTAATAACCAGATTTCACGAATAATTTGTGTATAGCGTTTGGGAATTGAAATAATTTGATTTTGCTCTGCTATGACAAGCGACATTGCTTTTTCTATAGAAGGTAGTGGGTCTATTCCAGTTTTTTGTAGTTCCTTAGCACGCTCAATCATGGGGAACCATAAAAGAACTGCAAATAAAAATGCTGGTGTTACTGGTTTATCTTCATGAATACGAGTATCCGTGTTTTCAAGAGCAATAGCTAATAAAGCATTTACTGGATGAGCGCTGTCTAATAGGGCATTAGTTTGAGGACATAAATGTTGAAACAAGCCATATTGCATGAGCAATCTTTGAACTGCTACTGCATTACCGCATTGGTATAATTTCGTCATTTCATCAAATAAGCGTGAACTTGAAACATGAGTAATAAGATGACTAATCTCAGGAAAAGGTGCTTCTGTCTCTTGTGCAAGTTTGAAATTTAATTTGGCACTAAAGCGAATTGCCCGTAACATACGAACGGGGTCTTCCTGATAACGTTTGACTGGATCACCAATCATACGAATAAGCTTATTTTCAACATCTTTTACACCACCCGTAAAATCAACAATTGAGGAGTCATTGATGTTGTAGTAAAGCGAGTTAATCGTAAAATCACGTCTCCAGGCATCTTCATCAAGGGAGCCATAGGCATTATCACGCACCAACATACCACGTTCATTTGTTTGTTGATTCTCATCCTCTTCTGCATGACTTCGGAACGTAGCTACCTCAATAATTTCACGGTGGAAGAGTATATGTACAAGCTTGAATCGGCGCCCAATAATTCGTCCATTTCGAAACAGATTCTTAACTTGATTCGGTGTTGCATCGGTTGCAACATCGAAATCTTTTGGAGCCTTATGCAGTAATAAATCCCTAACGCTGCCCCCAACAATGTATGCTTGAAAGCCAGCACCAATTAAGCGGTTAAGCACTTTGAGCGCATTGCTGCTAATGTCCGCTTTAGAGATGGAATGCTTATTCCTTGGAATGATATAAGCTGAGGGAACAGTTGGCACATGAGCCCTGTTTCTCTTTAAGAGCTTTTTAATGAATTTGATGATCTTTGTATCTCACAAGATTAATAAAAAATTTATATTATATCGAAGCAAAAGAATAAAGTGAATATTTTGTCCTTACAAACCTTGATCTTTCAATAAAATTTTTGTGTTGTGGATTATATAAAAAGGTTTAGGTAAATATCAGCCTATGAGTATATCATATAATTTTTCAATTTCTGACATCTGAGGATTTGATGGATTTTATTGATATTTCAGTAGGCTTAATTGTCTTAATCATATTAGAAATAGTTTTGGGAATTGACAATTTGGTAATTTTATCTATTTTGTCTGAAAAACTACCACCCAAACAGAGAAAAAAAGCAAGGCGCTGGGGGCTCACGCTTTCTTGGATTATGCGGCTGATTTTACTGGCACTTGCGGTTGATCTCATCAAATTAACCAAACCATTGCTCACTGTGGCCGACATGTCGTTTTCTGCCCGTGATTTTTTTCTCATGGGCGGTGGGGCTTTCTTAATTTGGAAAGCAACAGAAGAAATTCACCAGGACGTGACCGAAGAGTTTGTAGTAACCGATGAAAAGACCGTAACTTTTAAAGCAACATTTCGTGCGGTTATTTTCCAAATTGCATTAATGGATATTATATTTTCTTTAGATAGTGTTTTGACTGCAGTGGGATTGACTTCATACTTTTGGGTGATGGCTGTCGCAATTACTTGTGCCATCCTCATAATGATATTTGCAAGTGAAGCAGTAAGCGCATTTATTAAAGAACATCCTACAATCAAAATGCTTGCACTAAGTTATTTAATTCTGATTGGAATGGTTCTTGTTGCCGATGGATTTTCTTTCCATATTCCTCGAGGATATATTTATTTTGCTATGGGATTTTCCTTAGGTGTGGAATCGCTGAATTTGCTTAAGCACTCACGGAAAAAACGAAAGCATCGCTCAGGAAATTAATTATGTTATTGATTAAAGCATTTCATATTATTGCCATGGTTGCCTGGTTTGCCGGATTATTTTATTTACCCAGACTATTTGTTTATCATGCTGATACTCAGGATGAGACGAGCCTTACTCGTTTTAAAATAATGGAGAGGCGGCTTTACTATGGAATCACGTGGCCTGCTGCGGTAGTGACTACTTTTTTGGGATTATGGCTTTTAAGCTATAATTTATCTTATTACATGAGTGCAGGATGGATGCATGCTAAATTGAGTCTGATAGTTGTTTTATGGATTTACCACCTATTATGTGGGCATTATTTAAAGGCGTTTGCACAAAATAAAAATCAAAAAAACTCTCGTTTTTTTCGTATTTATAATGAATTGCCAACTTTGTTGCTGATAGGGATTGTTATCTTGGTTGTGGTGAAACCGTAGCTCTAAAGGTATAGCCTGAGTGACGTGAAACCCGGAACTCTTAACGTTCTAAAAACTCTTGTTCTCGGGTTTCATAGGTACTTAATTAAAGGTACGAATATAGGAACTTATTCCATTTCCACCATATCAAAATCTTCTTTACCAGCGCCACAATCTGGACAGAACCAGTTTTCTGGTACATCTTCCCAGCGTGTGCCTGGCTCAATTCCATCTTCAGGCCATCCCTCAGCTTCATCATAAATAAATCCACAGATGACACAGATATATTTCTTATATTCTTGCATGATAATACTCAATTAAAAGAGCGTAATTTAGCTATTGTGAACGTCGATGTAAAGATAAACCGCTTTTTTTGCCAATTTTTAATAATCTCTGTAATATTATACTGCAAAATTATGGAGATTTTTTATGACTCGCTCAACAGAATTATTTCATCAGGCTCAGGCAATTATTCCTGGAGGCGTCAACTCACCAGTAAGAGCATTTAAAGGTGTCGGTGGCGATCCGATTTTTTTTAAACAAGGTAAAGGTGCTTATCTTGTTGACGTTGATAACAATGAGTACATTGATTATGTTGGGTCATGGGGGCCATTAATTCTTGGGCATTGCCATCCCGCTGTAATTGAAGCAGTAAATAAGGTGCTGCATAGTGGCATGAGTTTTGGAGCGCCAACAGAGCTTGAAATACAATTGGCTGAAAAAATTACCTCTTTAATTCCTTCGATTGAAAAAGTACGAATGGTTAATTCTGGTACTGAAGCAACCATGACTGCTATTAGATTGGCTCGTGGTGTAACCAAAAAAAATAAATTTATTAAATTTAATGGTTGTTATCACGGACATAGTGATAGTTTGCTGGTCAAAGCTGGCTCTGGTCTACTTACATTAGGTATCCCCTCCACTCCAGGGATCCCACAAAGCGTTACAGAACATACTTTAACTGCAAACTTTAATAATCTGGAACAAACAGCACAATTATTTGAAAAATTTCCTGATGATATTGCGGCAGTAATATTGGAACCAGTTGCTGGAAATATGGGTTTTGTTTTGCCTGAACCAGAGTTCTTGAATGGATTACGTCAATTATGCGATCAACATAATGCTTTATTGATCTTTGATGAAGTAATGACTGGTTTTCGAGTTGGGTTAACAGGAGCCCAGGGAGTGTTTGGAATTACTCCTGATATTACTACTCTTGGTAAAGTTATTGGAGGCGGGATGCCTGTAGGTGCTTTAGGTGGTAAGGCTGAAATTATGTCCTTTCTAGCGCCAGAAGGACCTGTGTATCAAGCAGGTACGCTTTCTGGTAATCCATTAGCTATGGCAGCAGGTCTTGCAACGCTATCTGAAATTGAAAAACCAGGATTTTTTGACCGGTTAATTGAAACAACTCAAAGCTTGACTCAGGCTTTAGCCTCAGTTGCTGAAACGTTAAATATTCCATTTTTTACTGCTTCATTAGGTGGTATGTTTGGTTTTTGTTTTACAGAAAAAAAACGCATTGCGGATTATGCTGATGTTGCTGCCTCTGACGAGGTTTTATTTAAAAAGTTCTATCATGGAATGTTAGATAAAGGTATTTATTTTGCTCCCTCAATGTATGAGGCCGGATTTGTATCCAGTGCACATGGAGAACATGAGGTTGCCAAAACCCAAATGGCCGCCGAGGAAGTTCTAAGTCAATTAAAAAAATAGCACGGTAATGTGTCCACGAGATGACCTTTGAGCCTGGGTGAAGCGATAGCGGAACCCAGTTTTAAAGAAATTTATTAATCGAGTAAAGTGCGGTTTTTGCTGTGGCGTAGCATATTAACTTATTGAAATATATAAATTTCAAAATATATTTTTAAAAAAACTAGACAGTGTTTTTTCCACATGTCATATTCAAAGACGATCTTGAATAAACAAGGAAGGTCATATGTCGATAATGACAAATAAAAAGGAATTTATAAAGTCAATGCCCCAAGGAATTATTCCTCTTTTTTTTATTCAAATTGTTTCTACTTTAAGTTTTAGTGTTTTGTACTCTACACTTGTTTTGTATATGAAGGGCAAGTTAGGACTCCAAATTAGCGCTGCCAACAGTATCATGGGTGTTTTTATTGCATTTAATTATGGCTTGCATTTGCTTGGAGGTTTTTGGGGCGGGCGTTTGCTCTCTAATCGTGCGTTGTTTTGTGCAGGAATGGTGGCGCAAATTATTGGCTGCGTCTTATTGTCATTCGGCGATATTTCATTTCTTTATTATGGCTTGGCAGCATTTTTAACCGGTTCTGGTTTAAATGTAACATGCGTGAACTGTATGTTAACTCAATGTTTCTCTCCTGAAGATACGCGACGGGAAACAGCATTTCTCATGAATTATGCAGGTATGAATATCGGCTTTTTTGTTGGTTTTAGTTTGAGTGGGCTATTTCAGTTGACTCAAAACTACGAACGACTTTTTTTGCTTAGTAGTTTAGGGAATTTGATTGCCTTAATCATTTGTTTATATTGTTGGCAGCAATTATCTGATAAAGATACAATTTTCTCTAAAAAAGATAAGCTTTCTCAGAAGAGAGCTGTTCTGTTAGGTAGCATTCTGATTATAGCGCTTCCTTTCTTTTTAGGCCAAATGCTCCATTATGCTGACTGGGCTAAAAAATTAGTACTGATAACAGGCATAGTAATGCTCGGAGTTATTTTATATCTGGCAAGACAACAACCAACTAAAGAAGCTAAAGATAAAATAGTAGCGTTTGCAGTGTTTATGATTGTAGGGACTGTTTTTTGGATGCTTTACCAAATAGCCCCGATGGGTCTTACAGTATTTATTGATCATAATGTTCAGCGTGAGTATGCGAGTTGGATTATTCCACCGCAATGGTTCCAGAATATTAATACAGTCGCTATTGTTATTGGAGGCCCATTATTAGGAGTCTTGTTGCATAAAATGCGTAAAAACGGGGTGCAAATTAATATTCCAACTCAGTTTGCATTAGCATTGTTGCTTATTGGTATCGCTTTTGCAATATTGCCTATTGGTATTGCTTATGCCAACTATGAAGGACTAGTGAATCCTAGCTGGATTATCTTGAGTTATATTTTGCAGAGTATAGGTGAACTTTTAATATCCCCAATTGGTTATGCTATGATAGGATATTTGGCTCCTACATCATTGCAGGGTGTGATGATGGGAATGTGGATGCTTAATTCTGGTGTTGGTGCAACTTTATCCAGCTACAGTTCAAACTTGATGATTGAAGGGCAGGATAGTGTTTCACCTTTAGTAACTAATAGTGGTTATAGCCATGTATTTTTAATGTTAGGATTATTTGCAATTGGTTCTTCAATTGTACTTTTTATCCTTGTGCCTAAATTAAGGGAGTTAATTCAGGAAAAAAAGCCAACTGAATTACAAGAAGCCAAAGGGATGGCTACGAATCGAGTAGTTGTATGTGAGTAATTTTTTTGTACCTATTAATAAGGCAGAGTTGGCTTGGCATGATACTCTGCCTTTCTCGTCACAATATGATGACATTTATCATTCTTCTGAAGGCGGAATAGATCAAGCCCTTCATGTATTTGTTGATGGAAATGATTTAATTAAACGTTGGCAATCACTTTCTGATGATAACCCCCAAAGATTTACAATTGCAGAAACGGGTTTTGGAATGGGTTTGAATTTTCTCGTAAGCTGGAGTTTGTGGGAGCAATATGCACCCAAGTCCAGCCAATTGCATTTTATTTCATGCGAAAAACATCCTTTATCTCTTACTGATTTAAGCAAAAGCCTAGCCTATTGGCCACAATTGGAACAGTATGCCCAGCAGCTTATTACAAGCTATCCAGTCTTGACCCCTGGATATCATCATTTGTCTTTTTGTGATGGCAGAGTAACACTTACATTAATGCTAGGTGATGCGCTGGAATGTTATGAACAACTATTAATTTGTGGCGAATCTACTCTAGAGAAGAAACTTAGAACGGCTTTTATCGATGCATGGTTTCTGGATGGGTTTGCCCCTGCTAAAAATAAAAGTATGTGGTCAGATGCTTTGATTAGAGTAATTGGGATGTTATCTAAAGAAAATACCACTTTAGCAACCTATACCGCTGCAGGAACAGTAAAGTCAGGTTTAATCCAGAATGGATTTGATGTAGAAAAACGGAAAGGATTTGGGCCAAAACGTCATATGATTTGTGCTCATTTTACGAAAACACCGATACAAAATGCCGCGAAACGGCACACACCTTGGCATGTGGGGAAGCATGAAAAATATTCTAGTAAATCAGCGATTATTGTCGGTGCCGGTTTAGCGGGTTGTTTTACAGCTTATGCACTAAACAAGAGAGGGTGGAACGTAACAGTTATTGATGAATTGGGTCAGGTTGGCAGTGCAGGATCGGCAAATCAGCAAGCGGTTTTATTTCCAAAGCTATCTGCTTACCAATCGCCTTTAACTCAATTTATGTTAACTGCATTTTTATATGCTGCACGAACGTATCAATCTATCTTAAATCAAACAAAGATTGGCGAACTGAATGGCTCATTATTACTTGCATACTCTGAGAGAGAAAAAGCAGCTCAGTCCAGCTTACGTTCCTGGCTTGCTCATTACCCCGAGTTGGGAGTTCTCGTAGATGCACAGCATGCATCAGAGTTGACGGGACTCTCTTTAGACAAACCCGGATTGCATATCCCTTTATCAGGATGGATTAATTCTCCTGAATTATGTAGGTATTTAGTTAACGTGGAAGGTATTTCTTTACTAACCGATACTTCGATAAACCAATTGAATTTCGATAAACGATGGTTCGTGAATGATTTAGAAACAGAAGTGCTCATTTTGGCAAATGGTCATAAAATCAGCTCTTTTAAACAAACAGAATATTTGCCAATTAAACCGATACGTGGGCAAATGACGGGAATTTCCTCAACAGAACAAAGTGCGAGTTTAAAAATACCCATTTGTGGTGATGGTCATGTGCTTCCAGCAATACAAGGTATACATCAGCTTGGAGCTACCTACGAGTTAAAATCAGCAGACTCCCGAATAAAACCTCAGGATGATCAACATAATTTGGCTAAACTAGAACAATTAGCACCTGAGGTTTTATGGTCTGGATCAGTAAGTAATCATTGGGCTGGTGTCAGAGCATCAACTCCTGATTATCTTCCTTTAGTAGGTAAAGTTGCTGAAGCTAGACAATTTATCCATCAATTCGCTCGATTGGAAACCAATGCAAAGCGTTGGATAGCCCAAGCTGGTCCTTATTATCCTGGTCTTTATGCTTGTGCTGGATTTGGATCTCGAGGCTTGACAACAATTCCAATCTGTGCGGAATGGCTTGCTTCGGTAATTAATAACGAAATAGGTTGTTTACCCAGAAACTTGCAATATGCTTTATCGCCTGCACGTTTCTTACGTAAAAATATAATTAGAGGTGAGATTAAAATCGATTGAGATGGAATTCTCATTAGAGCATAATATTATGCTTGTAGCTGGAATGAAGCGAAATACCGGTGCGTTGACGAAAGACCTCAAGTTCCATATCATTTTTCCAGCTGGATAGGTTCAGATTAAGATCAAGGAGTGACAGCTAATGGCAAGTTCCATGGGAAAAGCCTTCAAACAAACAGTCAAAGAAAATAAACCATTACCCGTATTAGGTACCATAAATGCTTATTCTGCTATGCTCGCGCAATCTGCTGGAGCTAAGGCAATATATCTTTCAGGAGCTGGTGTTGCAAATGCATCGTACGGTATACCTGACCTTGGCATGACCAATTTATCTCAGGTTCTTGAGGATGCACGCAGAATTACCGAAGCGTGCTCTTTACCACTGCTTGTCGATGTGGATACTGGATGGGGGCATGCGTTTAATATTGCCAGAACGGTAAAGCTCATGGAAAAAACAGGTGTCGCAGCCATCCACATTGAAGATCAAGTGTTGGCAAAACGATGTGGGCATAGACCCAATAAAGCCATTGTGTCTCTGAAAGAAATGGGTGATCGAATTAAATCAGCCGTTGATGCGCGCCAAGATCCTGATTTTGTGATCATGGCAAGAACCGATGCCTATGCTGTTGAAGGTATGAACGCGGCAATTGAACGAGCATTACTTTGTGTTGAGTTAGGGGCTGATATGATCTTTCCTGAGGCAATGACACGTTTGGAAGAATATCAAACGTTTACTCAGGCAGTTTCTGTACCCGTGTTGGCGAATATTACTGAGTTTGGTAAAACCCCTTTATTTAATCAAGAAGAACTTAAACAGGTGGGTGTATCATTAATTTTGTACCCCTTAAGTGCATTTAGAGCCATGTCCCAAGCGGCGCTAAATACCTATCGTGCGATTCTTCTGGATGGAACGCAAAAATCTATGCTCAATACAATGCAGACTCGAGAGGAATTATACGAAGTACTTGGTTATTATCAATATGAACAAAAACTAGACCAATTGATGGAGGATGACAATGAGTGTTAAAAGCGGCGGTTTAGCCGGAGTTGTTGCTGGTCAATCAGCAATTTGTACAGTTGGGCTAGCAGGGAAGGGTTTGAATTATAGAGGCTACTCAATTGATGACTTAGCAGAATATGCTACGTTTGAAGAAGTTGCCTATTTATTGCTTTATGGAAAACTGCCGACTCAAAAAGAATTGGATGAATATACAAAAAAGCTGGTTAGTCTCAGAACATTGCCAGATACATTAAAAACAGTACTAAAATTAATTCCTAAAAATACTCATCCTATGGATGTTCTAAGAACTGCCTGTTCATTTTTGGGTACAATTGAGCCAGAACATAATTTTACAGAACAATATCATATTGCAGATCGATTGCTGGCTTCATTTCCGGGGGTAATGTGCTACTGGTATGCATGGCATTTTCACAACAAGGAAATTTCTGGCTTAAGCGATGAGCAAACAACAGGGGCACATTTTCTTGCTTTATTACATGGGCATAAGCCAAGTAAAATCGAAGCTCAGATGATGAATGTATCTTTAATTTTATATGCTGAGCATGAATTTAATGCCTCTACTTTTGCTGCACGAGTAACAGCAGCAACACTGGCTGATTTTTACTCTGCAATTACGAGCGCTATCGGTACATTACGCGGTCCCTTACATGGAGGGGCTAATGAAGCAGCAATGGAGCTTATAGAACGTTTTAATAGTCCGGAGCAAGCTGAAACTGAACTGAAAAAAATGTTGCATGAAAAAGCTCTTATAATGGGATTCGGACATCGAGTTTATACAACCAGTGACCCACGCTCTGACATTATCAAAAAATGGTCATTCCGATTGGGTGAAGCTAAAGGCGATCTTCTCTTATACCACATTTCAGAACGCATCGAAGAAGTAATGTGGAATGAAAAGAAATTGTTTCCAAATTTAGATTTTTATAGTGCTTCGGCATACCACTACTGCGGTATTCCTACATTCTTGTTCACACCCATTTTTGTTATGTCGCGTATCACAGGATGGGCCGCACATGTATTTGAGCAAAGAGCGAATAACAAATTGATAAGACCTACCTCTGAATATACTGGACCCGAACCGCAAAAATTTCCGGCTATTGAGACGAGAGGGTAGTGATTATACATGTAAATATGAATGTAGCCTGGGTGAAGTCAAGCATAGCCCGGGAATGCTTTCTTATGAGAACATTATTAGATACAAGAGGTTATTATGCACAGTTATGTAGAAGATAATATTAAGCCTGATTACGATCAGGTTATGATTGATATTGCGGATTATGTGCTAAACAAGAAAATTGATAGCGCTTTGGCTTATGAGACAGCACGATTATGCCTCATGGATACATTGGGATGTGGTATTTTAGCGTTAAATTTTCCTGAATGTACCAAACTTTTGGGTCCAGTTGTTCCCGGCGCTACTCTTGTTGGTGGAGCACGTGTTCCTGGCACAGGATATGAGTTAGACCCTATCCAGGCTGCATTTAATATAGGTGCTATGATACGCTGGCTTGATTTTAATGACACATGGCTTGCCGCAGAATGGGGACATCCTTCTGACAACTTAGGTGCTATTCTTGCAGTAGCCGATTATATGTGCCGACAAAATTGTACCAAGGGTAATGCACCAATTTTAATGAAGGATGTGCTTACTGCCATGATTAAGGCACATGAAATTCAAGGGTGCTTGGCTTTGGAAAACAGTTTCAACCGAGTCGGTCTGGATCATGTCTTTTTAGTTAAAGTTGCTAGTGCTGCTGTTGCCGCTCAGCTCTTTGGCGCAGATAGAGATATGATGTTAAGAACTTTATCTCAAGTTTTTGTCGATGGTCAAAGCCTGAGAACTTACAGACATGCTCCCAACGCTGGTTCAAGAAAATCATGGGCGGCAGGAGATGCTACATCAAGAGCGGTGCGGTTAGCATTAATTGCTAAAGCAGGAGAAATGGGTTATCCAAGTGCATTAAGCGTTCCTACCTGGGGATTCTATGATGTGCTTTTTGACAAAAAAATATTTAAGTTTCAACGCCCTTATGGCAGTTATGTTATGGAAAATGTTTTATTTAAGTTGTCTTATCCCGCTGAATTTCATGCGCAGACTGCTGTTGAGTGTGCTGTAATCCTGCATCCCATTGTGACACATCGATTTGATGATATCGCACGAATTGATTTAGTAACCCATGAATCCGCAATTCGAATTATCAGTAAACAAGGTGCTCTACACAATCCAGCTGATAGGGATCATTGTTTGCAGTATATGGTGGCTATCGGTTTATTATTTGGGGATTTAAAAGCAGAACATTATGAAAATGATATTGCAGCAGATCCTAGAATAGATGCTTTACGCGAAAAAATGCATGTTACTGAAAATGAACGCTTCTCTCGTGAGTACCACGATCCGGAAAAACGTTCGATTGCAAACAGTATCAAAATTGTTTTTAAAGATGGTACTGAAAGTGATTTGATTACTGTAGAATATCCAATTGGCCATAAGCGCAGACGCGAAGAAGGCATTCCCGTTCTATTATCCAAATTTAAAAAGAACATCAGCACCCAATTTCATGCAGATCGTGTTGAACGAATTATGCAGGCAATGAGTGATACCAATACACTTGCAGCAATGAAAGTGGATGATTTTATGCAGTTATGGGTTGTATCATAACTCTTTTATGTAGTTTGAATTCAACGTGTGGAACATTTAGATAATTAATATCTAGAGTTCCATAACGTTAATTCGATTAACCATAATTCAATAAATAGCACATTTGCGTATCCCATTTAAATGTATATAATTTAATCAGGAATCTACTAAGTAACCTGGGAGAAGCAATGAAATTAAAAAAGACATGTCTCTCTGTGTTATCTGCCGTATTGATGTTTGATTGTTCCGCTTCCATTGGGCATGCTGATGTTGCTTCCAATGAAAAAATCGTCTCTGTGTATTTGCTTATCGATACACCTGAACAACTTCAGCGCTATGTTAACGATTTACTTAAACTAAAAAAGCCGAATTTTAACCGGGTAATCTTTTCTTTTGTTAGGCCGACCCTTATCGATTACCAGCAGGGCAATTTAGCAGCGACAGGCATACTCGGTTACTTTACAGATCATGATGGCAAAGGTGCGCAGGCTTTTAATGCACTAAAATCTGCAATCAAATTATCTGAAGAGAAAAAGATTCAAACATTTCTGGCTGTAGGTGGTTGGAATTACAGTTGTAACTTCAATGAAGCACAAGAGGCTTGTGGCCCGGCGCCTTCAGCTACAAATCAAGTGCTCTATGATTGGTTTCCTGACCCAACTGACCCAGATCAGGCTGTAAAAGCAAAAACATCCTATGAAAATTTAGTAAAATTAGCAAATGACCTGGGCGTGGATGGTATTGATTTTGACTATGAGGAAGTTTGGCATGCTGATCAATATGCAGTTGCTTGGGGACCTAGCACCAGTGGTGAATGGTCAACCGATATTGCCCAAAGCATACTTAATGCTGGAGGTCCAACTTATAAAAATCTCATGAAATATGGAATAAATTCTGGCTCATCTTATGTGATGCCTAAGACAATTGATAAAGTCGATGCAATTCTGCATGCCATTATGAATAATCCTAATGCAAAATATCTTAAGTTTACTACAGCGTCACCACCCGTTGGGGCTCGTCCAATTACCGGTTTTGTATCTGGAGACAAATATCCGGATATCGATATAAAGGGGGGACTTTGGTGGAAAGGGAACTTGAAGGGATTATGGTATCAGCTCGCCAATAAAGATGAGGCAATTGTTTCCCGATTTGATAGCATGGGATTGATGACCTATGATCTATGTGGGGACAATGCGGTTGTGTGTGCGCCATATGCTAATGGGCCTTTAGATTTACCTGGCCAGATAAGTGCGTACATGAATGATTATACCAATTGGCTTAAAGCAGATCGCGTTAGTAAACCCAGTTTAACAATTGATAGCATCGGAAAAGTAACTTTTTTACCGGCTAAATATCATATTAATGCAAAAATACAATTTGGTTTTGAAGTAAATCAACCTGCCTATCCTAAAAATATTAGTGGACAATTGCAATTGACCAATCAATTGGTCGATAAAATCCTTGGTCAACAGAAGGGGAGCGGAGGTGTTATTATTTGGCAAATGTATTCCAGGAAAAATACTGCTGTATCAGATGCTACAACTGTAAAATATACGATTAATCAAAGTTGCAAGACCTTTTTAGCTAATGATAGTCGATATGATTGTAATGCTGATTTTCCTGGTTCCTCCAATTAACTTTTCACCGCATGTGGTTGTTGTTCAATTTCCTGGGTATTGCTGCGTTATACCCAGGATTCATTACATTGTGGATGAGGAAAAGCAAGCTGCCTATATTTTACGTTGTAATCCGGATGCAGCCAGTATTTTTGTTGATATCTCCTCAATAGAATATTTTGTCGAATTAATATAAGAAATCTTTTCCTTTTGGTACATGGCTTCTACCTCCTTGACTTCCAGGCGGCATTGTTCTGGGGATGCATATTTGCTGTTAGGCCTGCGTTCTGCTCTGATTTGTTGTAAACGCTGTGGATCAATGGTCAATCCGAACAGTTTATTTTTATAAGGCTTTAGTACCTCAGGTAATTTAAAACCAATAATATCTTCTTCTGTAAAAGGGTAATTAGCAGCCAAAATTCCATATTGAAGTGCCATGTACAAGCAACTTGGGGTTTTTCCACAACGAGAAACACCAATAAGAATAATATCTGCTTTGTCGTATCCCCGAGTTTTCACGCCATCATCATGCGACAATGCAAAATCGATTGCTTCAAGTCGATGCAAATAGAGCTTACTGTTAACTACACCATGAGTTTTCCCGACTGTATAAGAAGATTTTTCATTAAGCTCCTCTTCCATAGGGCCAATAAAAGTATTAAACAAATCAAATACGCGAGCATTGGCTTTTTTAAAATAATTTCTGACCTCAGGATCAATCAAAGTCGTAAATACAAGGGGCTTGATTCCTTGTTCTTCAAAGGCTTGATTAATCTGCTCAACAGCATGTTCCGCTTTCTTCAAAGAATCAACATAGGGAATAGTGAGACGTTCAAATTTAGTATTTTCAAATTGGGTAATTAAGCTATGGCCTAGAGTTTCAGCAGTAATTCCTGTGCCATCGGAAATCATAAAAACATAACGCTTCATGTATTGCCCTATAATTAAAATATTATTGATATTCTATTTTAAAATGAATTGGTTAATATCACCAGCAAGTGTACTTATTTAAATCCATCTGCTATCTTAAATTATAGAAAAGGATATTTTAGGGGTAATATGGAACAAGATCGATTTAGTAGCAACAGCAAGCTCTATATTCTAGGCATGATTTGCTTGGTTCTTTGCTTGGGATTATTTTTTTTTAGTTTGTATATATTACCCTTTCTTGCTTGGGGACTAAACTATAATGTTCCTGAAGTTATTTTGACACTTTTGAGTTCTTTGCAAGATGATTATAACTATACCGTTGGGGCTAGTAAGCTTATTGTTTGGCTAATATTTTTTGTACCTGGCCTAATTACTGGGTTGATTTCTTATTTTGTATCTAATTATATTGATAATAATATTTATAAGTCAGAACTAAACATTAAAGAAGAGCAAGAGAGTCCTTCTACTAAACAAATTGGGAAGGAAATAAAAGAATCCGCTGGTTTTGGACTAAAGATTCTTGGTTTGATGATCTTGATTGTAATAGCAATTTTTTTATTACAATATCTGATCCAGATAACAGTATAGTAAATGGCAGGAGATTTTATGGCCTATTTAAAACGTTGGAAGATTAAAAGAATTACCAAGAAAATAAAAGTAATGCAAGCGAATCGGGTAAATAATCAACCTGGAGATGAACTGCTTAAAAAAGAAATTGCGTACTATTTTGAATTAGCAGCTATTTACAATAAATTGAAACGAAATAAAAAATTTCCCTATGCAAATTTAATGTATATGGAATGTTATAGAGCAGCCGCAATGCTTGATGATGCGGAAGCTAATTATCAATTAGGACAAATGGTTCTTGAGGAAGCGAAGTTTAGGCAAAATTTAGAAAAAGAAGGAGTTTTCAAAAGCGAATCGAATCTAAAAAAATGCAATCAGCTTTTTGAAGAAGCACACGCTTATTTATCGGCAGCAATAGCTCTTGGCCATATTGCAGCAAAACGCTTAAGAGGACTCAGCTTTATTAATGGCTGGGGATTGGAAGCTGATAAAAAAACGGGGTTCGAGCTAATTGTTGCAAGTATTGAGGAAGAAGGATCTTGGGACAGAGTACCTCAGATTTTTGCATCTATGGGATTAAACAAGCCTGAGTTTTTTTCGCAAATTATGCAGCGCAGAAAGTCATCATAAATATTGAAACCCCTTAAACCCTAAAGCCCAGGTGTGAAATAAAGCAATTCCTGGGCAATCATAAAACGATTAGTTGGTATTAATATAGCTTTTAATGTAAAATTATTGACCTATCGGATTTGGTTGTATTCAAAAAACTGTTCACCTCTATATTGTTGATTTATGTTATTACATCAATACCAAATAAAAGCTCAACGTCCAATCACACCCAGTGAAAAATTGTATCTTGTTGGTGATGCAATGAACCACTCTTGTTCACTACAGCTGGTGCTTGAAATGAATTCATCAGTGGATGTGCCTTCTCTTAATAAGGCAATTATACAAGCAAGCTCTGCCAATCCATATGTTCATATGCGAGCTAAGTTAAGATATATCAATTCAATTTGGTATAACGTCTCTCATAAATCAATAGATTCCGAGGTTTCTCAAGTTATAGAGATGGAATGGGATGGTCATGATATCCAAGGTCTATCATTGTTCCATGGACATAAATTTGAACCGTCACATTCTGCTACACAAATTATCTATATCAAAGGGAAACGCCATTTTTTGGTATTCCGTGTATTTCATGGAGTAATGGATGGCATGGGGTTATACCATTGGGTGAAGGAGATTTTTCGAGCATGGAGAAAAGTTCCTTTGATTGGTACAGACCTGGCAATGACGGATTATGATTTTCTCAGGCAAAAAAGGAAAATTGAATATCGTCCGAATTTTCCATTGGATTGCATTGCACCAACAGGTAATACGGGCTCTGCTCATACTCATTATTTATGGCATAAAGTAACCCTTTCTGGAAAAATTAATGCAGTAACCGCTAAAATTTGTCAAATTTTATTAGAGAACAGTACCGCGTTAGGTGCTGAGCGGGCTCGCTTTATGATTCCAGTTGATTTACGTCATCATGTTAAAGCGAATACCACAGCTAATTTTGCAAATCCTATATTTATTGAAGCAAAAAAAGGAGCGGATTGGTCGAGCATTTATTGTGATATAGTCAAGCAGCTGAGTTGTCAAAATGAACTGCATATTGGAACCTATGATGCTTATCTACATCATTTGCCTTTGCCCTTGTTGAAAGTCCTGCTTAATGCTTTGATTTACTATCAAAATAAAAAAAATCAGTACATGATGTCTGGAATTATATCGAAACTATCGATTAATTTATCAGAACTCGAATCAGAACAAGACTGCAAAGCCATCGATGGATTTTTTTTGCCAATTAATGCTCCTATTGCACCTATTGTTCTTATTGTGACGGAACATAATGATGTAACAAACATTTGCTTCTCTGTCTCAAGCGCGCATGCTACACCTGAAACATGCACCCATTTAGCCAATCAATTTAAACAGTTGATTGACGAACCTGAGCTCGTTGCAGATAGCAGCTTACCTTATTGCGATACACTGTGGCCTGTATATAACAATACATTGGTTGAATTTCCTCAAGAAAAAACTATTTTTACAAAAATATGGGAGAGTTCAATAAAAAATTCCCATAACCATGCCTTGATATCAGGAAAACGAATAATAACTTACAAACAATTGAGTCATCGTGTTTTAGAACTTGCCAGTTTTTTTTCCGATATAGGAGTAGGATGTGGGGATAAGGTTGCTATTTATTTACCCAGAAATGAAGATATGATTTGTTCTATGCTCGCTTGCTGGTATTTAGGTGCTGCTTATATTCCAATTGATATAACATCACCCATCACTTGGGTATTAGCTTTATTACAGGATGCACAACCTGTTTTAGTGATTCATGAAGAGTGTGCCGCATTAAAACAGCATTATCCAGGATTGAGTACTCATATTCCACTACAAATCATTAGTTCCAAAACCCCGAAGAGCAATGGAAATTCCCTAACCCAATTGGCTTATATTATTTATACATCAGGTTCTACGGGCACGCCTAAGGGAGTCATGATTAATCATGGTCAATTATTGAATTATTTGTCTTGGGCAGTTGAGGCTTATGGGAATAATAATCAACCTTATCATACAGCATTATTTACTAGCATTGCCTTTGACTTAACAGTGACATCACTCTATTTACCTTTACTTTCTGGTGGGAGCATGATGTTAATACCTGAGCCTATTAACATATTGACATTAAAAGATATATTTACAAAACGAACGATCAATTTTTTAAAGCTAACACCGTCCCATTTGAGAATGATAAGCAGCTTGCCTATGAGCTCGGGGCATCAATTAACTTTGGTTGTTGGTGGCGAAGAGTTACCTTCTAAATTGGCTCGATCAGTTGTGGAGAAGTTACCTGCGGCTCGAATATTTAATGAATACGGTCCAACTGAAACTACGGTTGGTTGTATGGTTCATCAATTTGATGTTACAAACGACCTTCAAGGTAGCGTACCCATTGGTATTCCCACAGCAAATACACGCATTTATTGTTTGGATAGTAAACTTAAACCAGTCAAAATTGCAGAAGAGGGAGAAATATATATAGCTGGTACTAATGTTGGAGTGGGTTACTTAAACGAACCTCAGTTAACGAGTAAATACTTTATGGATGATCCTTTTTTTCCAGGAGCGCGTATGTATCAAAGTGGTGATTTAGCGAAACATCGAGAAGATGGTTTGCTTGTTTATCTTGGGAGAAAAGATCAACAAACAAAAATTCGTGGTCATCGCATTGAATTGTCTGAAATTGAAAATATTTTATTAGCAATTCAGGGTATCTCACAGGCCGTAGTAACACTCATAAAACAGGAGCAATTTTTTGGTGAAGCGAATAATCAGTTAGCTGCATATATAGTATCAGATGCGAATGGGCAGGAAATGAATTTGCGCAATGAGTTATCAGCAATACTTCCTTCTTATATGATACCAAAATATTTTATTTTTTTGACTGAATTGCCTTTGACTGTCAATGGGAAAGTTGATTACAAAAAACTACCAGAACCTGTTTCTGAATTGATTTTTAACAAGATTGAGGAGCATGATGATTTATTAACGCAAATTCGCCAATTATTTGCAAACGTATTATCGTTACCTCTTGAAGTTATTGATAATCATGTTAATTTTGGCGACCTGGGTGGCGATTCCATGCAAATGGCTTACATGATTAATGAAATGATTACAAAAATGATTTCTTCACAGCATCATGATGCATTTTCAAATGAATTAGAGCGGTTATTGGTTTGTGCAACACCGTATAATTTTTATAAACATCTGTCAAAAATTATTTAAAAGAATATTATTGTACCAAGGAGAACTGAAGCAAAAATATCTTTATCTTTTTATTGAATGCTGGATATGCAAGGTAGATTAAATGGTTTTTAAGGAAATGATGTAAATGAAGATTTTAGTTACTGGAGGTAGGGCGCCTGCTACTATGGATATTATGCGTAGCCTCATTAATCAGGGATATGAGGTTTATGGTGCTGAGAGTATGCTTTTTCCGCTCGCACGATTTGTTAAGGGCGTAAAAAAGCATTTTGTTATTCCTAAGCCTAATCAAGACCTGGCTGCTTTTTTAAAGGCAATTAAAGAAATAGTAATTCAAAATAAAATTGATCTGCTTATTCCTACATGTGAGGAGATTTTTCATATAAGTCAGGGCTATGATGAATTATCAAAGCATACCAAGGTGTTTTGTGAGCCCTTTGAACGACTCAATCAATTACACAATAAATACGCATTTAATCAACTCGTTAGTGAATATGGTTTAACAGCCCCCCAAAGCTGGCTAATTACCACAGATAAAGATAAGGTGAGTCTCCCCAAGGATGTAGGACTGGTATTAAAGCCAGTTTTTTCTCGTTTTGGCTCGCATACCCTCATTAAACCGTCACAAAAAGTCATTGCAAATCTAAAAATTAATGAACCTTATATTGCGCAACACTTTATTCAAGGAAAAGAATACAGTACTTATGCTATTGCCCATAAGGGTGAGGTATTAATTCAATCGTGCTATTACTCTAAATATAAAGCAGGTCGTTCCACAGGAATATACTTTGAACCTGCAGAAATTAAATCAATAACTGAGTTTATTAAGATATTTTGCAAACGGTACCAATTCAGTGGCCAAATTGCTTTTGATTTTATTTTGATGAACGATAAGGCATATGTTTTAGAGTGTAATCCGAGAGTAACTAGTGGATTCCATCTTCTTACTGATAAAATTGACTGGCATAGCATTTTAAGTGGCCAAAGACAGTATGATATACCCAATATGCAACATATGCAGCCTTTCATGCTGGGGCAGGGAATGATGCTCCACTGTTTGAAATATATATTGAAAAATCCACTTCAATACATTAAAGATTATCGAAGAGCACATGACGTATTAAAACATAAAGCTTATCCATTGTTTAAGCTGAAGAGTATGCTGATGATGCTTAATGTACTTTGCAGAGTCATTAGGGTGAGAAAGGGATTTTATCCTGCTTCAACGTATGATATTGATTTTAATTGAATTTAAAATATATAAATATATCTAATCTCTAAATATTTTGACCCTATAGAGCATCACATATATTTATGTATAGTAGATTTCTTAGGGTTATGTTTTGTTCTATCCAACAATAAGCAAGGAGTAGTTGGTCGATGAAAATTGCGGTATGCAGTGATGAGCTCTATCCTGTTAATGAGTTCGTTGTGCGGGAGCTTGAGCGTTTAGGGCATCAAGTTATCCTCTTCGGTGCAATCAAATCACGCCAAAATGAATCATGGATTCAAACTGCTCAAATTGCTGCTGAGGCGATTCATCATGGTGAGTGTGATGAGGGTATTTTCTTTTGCTGGACAGGTACCGGCATTTGTATTGTAGCCAATAAAATTCCAGGTATCAGAGCGGCGTTATGCACGGATGCCCAAACTGCAAAAGGTGCGAGAATATGGAATCGAGCTAATGTCTTGGCTCTATCTAATCGTCTTGTAACTCAGGATTTAGCAAAAGAAATTTTGGATTCTTGGTTTAATACTAAAGTCGATGAAGAGGATGAACAAATCATTAAGGAAATTGAAGCAATAGAGAGAAAACATTACTAGTTTAGTTATGACTTAGAAAGTATATTGCAATTATGACCTAATCTGAGAAACCATGTAAACGTAATTAGGTGATAATATTAGACTTTTAAGAAGTATTTACAATATATTGGTTTATTAAAACTTGTATAATGAACTACTTTCTTGCTAAATTGGGGTATAACCTTCCATACAGGTTTTTTATGTTAAAACGGGATATTTCAACGACTAATATTCTAATTGCCTCTGCTGGCGGAATGATTGGATCCGGGTGGTTGTTCAGCCCGTTTATTAGTGCCCAAATGGCGGGTAGCAATTCATTGATTTCATGGATTATTGCTGCTGTTTTTATGATCTTTATTGCGCTACCGCTATGTGAACTGGGTACAATGTTTCCAATTTCTGGAGGGATGTCTAATTATCCTACTTTTACCCATGGAAAGGAAGTTGGGTTCTTATTTGCGTGGACATCATGGCTGTCTTATGTTGTCATGACTCCCATAGAGATACAGGCAATTCTGCAGTACTCAAGTCATTTTTTTCCAATATTAATTGTTAAAAATTCAACAGCATTCACACTTTCCGGATATGGTTATGTTGTAGCACTGGGGATCATGCTCTTAGTTGTGATGTTGAACTCCTATGGAATTAAATTGCTTGTTGAGTGTAATAAATATGCAAGTATCATTAAATTTATATTACCAAGTATTGCAATCGTTTCCTTGCTTCATGTTGCACCAACGCTTGATAACGTCAAAATTAGTTTGTCTGATAAAGAAAGTTGGGTAAATATTTTTACTGCACTATCAGCAGGAGGTATTGCGTTTGCTTTTACTGGATTTCAAAATGGTTTGGTATTGGCAGGAGAGGTAAAAAATCCGCAACGAAATATACCCATTGCTATTTTAGGTGCCGTACTGATTGGATTTATTTTGTATTTCATGCTGGAATTAAGTTTTATTGCCGCAGTGCCGCAAAAATATTTAACACATGGCTGGCAAGCTCTGAGTTATCCCGGAGATAGCGGGCCCTTAGTGGGCTTAACTTTGCTTTTAGGTTTAGGGGTTGTAGCCACTTTGCTGATGATAGACGCCGCTTTTTCTCCTTTTGGCACAACCTTGGTTTATACTGCTGCAACATCACGAATTGTATATGGAATGGCATTAAATGAGCATTTACCCAAAATTTTTTTAAAGGTAAATCGTCATAAGATTCCTTATGTGACTCTTTATGCAAATTTGATAGTTGGAATGTTTTCGTTTCTCCCATTTCCAGGATGGCAGAAATTAGTGGCATTTCTATCTTCTGCAAGTATTCTTTCTTACAGTATTGGTCCAATATGTCTTTTGGCAATGCGTAAATTACAGCCATTAACACCGAGACCCTTTAGACTTTCAGGAGCCCTGGTTTGTTCGCATGTTGCATTTTACTTTTGCAATTTAATGCTATATTGGTGCGGATATTCGATCATATGGAAGTTGGATATTGCTTTACTGGTGGGTATTCTAATTTACTATATCTACCATCGCCAAAACTCCTGGGATAATAGTTCACTTTTATACTGGTTCATATTTTACATGGTTACCATACTTGCAGTTTCCTATTTAGGTGCTTTTGGTGGCATAGGAATTCTAAAGTTTCCCTTTGATCTCTTGAGTCTATTACCCTTAAGTATTTTGATTCTTTACTCATCTCAAAGACTGTTGTGTCCAACACGCCATGAGCATGTTATTTCTGTAGTAGAGGAAACAAATGCAGTTATAGAGGATAAAATTCTTACATAAAGACTGTTTAATAATATTATGATTCCATAAAGATAGTTAGAGTATTTGACGTCTTGACCAAAATACTTGGATTGGGGGTTGCACTTCACCTCTGAATGGGTGAAGCTATATATCATGTATCTTATTAGGGTAAATGTCGTGCGCTATTCTAATTATTTATGTTTCTTTGCCGCTTTTTTCTTCAATCAGATAGGAAATTCTCAAACGCTTTCAGAGAAAATAGATGGGATTATTGCACAAAAGTTACCACATGCAACCGTTGGTATCCTCATCAAAGAGGCGGAAACTGGCCGGGTAGTTTACAGCAGGAATGCGGATAAATTACTTTCTCCAGCTAGTGGCATGAAATTACTTACCGCTGCAGCAGCACTATATCAATTAAAACCCGATTATCGCTTTATAACAACGCTTTCTCGAAAAGAGCACGATTACTATGTTCAATTTACAGGCTCTCCCTCGTTTACTGCAGATAATTTAACTTCGCTAATGCTGAACTTGAAAAAAAATAATATAAATTCCATAAAAGGAAATGTAATAATTGATAGTTCGCAATATCAAACTCCAAATTATCCAAGTGGAACTTCTTATGACGATTTAGGGTGGTATTACGCGGCTCCTGATACTGCTGCAATATTGAATGAAAATAAAGCGGCTTATGAGCTCATTAGTGCGAAAGAACCAGGTAAACCCGCCGAGATTAAACCGAAAACATCGCTTAAAGCATTGACGGTTGTTAATGAAGTAGTAACAGTAAGTAAAGAAGAGGGGAAAGATCATTGTAGTTTGAATCTTGAAATGAAAGCCAATAATACCATTCGATTATATGGATGTATGATTCAGGAGAAAAATCCAAAATTAATAGAGCTTGCTATCCCTGATCCTATCTTATTAGTAAAGCAAGTGATCCACAAAACTTTAGATACAAACAGGATAGCTCTGAAAGGAAAAATTAATATCGGAACATCTCCTGCTGATACTGATTTTATTGCGAGCTATCAATCAAAAACACTGAGTAAGCTGATTACTCATATGTTACAACAATCGGATAATCTCTATGCAAACAGCCTTACCAAAAAGCTAGGCTATTCTCTAAGTGGAAAAGGAACGCATAAAGAAGGTGCTTTTGCTATTAAAAAAATATTATCGGAACATACCCATTTGGATATGTCGCAAGTGGATATAGTTGATGGTGAGGGAACTCGCTATAATTTGGTGACCCCAGAGCAAATGGTAGTCTTGCTTAGCGATCTTTATCATGATCAAGCAATGAAAGATATTTTCTTCAAAGCACTACCCCAATCCGGTGTTTCAGGAACCTTAAAGGAGAGGATGAAGAAAACCATGCTTGAGAAAAAGGTTTATGCCAAAACCGGTTCAATGCATGATATATCTTCATTATCAGGTTTTATGATTAATCCGCATGAAAAAACATTTATTTTTTCTATCATTATCAATGGCGTGAATAAACCCTTAGATAAAGCCAAATCACTTGAAGAAAAAATCTTGTTAGCATTAGATGAATACAGTTTAGAGGGCAGTCCTTCCTCATAGTGTAGTCTGTAAGTACTTGCTTTAAATTAAGTTTCTGTATTGAGAGTATACCTCCAATTGTATCTATAATTAGTTCTTTCGCTTATACTATTTTTTATAGCTAAGGAAATGTATATGGATGAAAAGGTATACTATAGGATCGTTACATATCTAATTGGGGGAATTTGTTCCCTCATGGGTTTTTTGGATTTACTTGCTTGGTATTTCAATCCTCATTTATCAGTTGATCTGCCTGGATATCTCTTTATGAGACCGGGTACGGCTTTGGGCTTTATTTTTTCTGGTTTATCTTTAATTTGTTTAAATAAAAAATTAACACAAATCAGCCGAATTCTTAGTTGTATTCTTTTATTATCTGCTGGACTTATTTTATATGAGCACATTTTAAATGTTGGTCTCGGTATAGATGCATTTTTTATCAAGATTTTTGAGTTAGACCCCGCTCAATATCCAGGTTCCGCGGCTCCTGGTGTTGCATTGAGTTTTATAATTACTGCCCTTTGTTTTTTAATTGTTTCATTTAATTTTTCTACCAATTGGCTTTGGCTGAGTTTATTCGGTGTATTCTTTATTTTAAGTTTGGGATTTATTGGCGCGGCTGATCATTTCATTGATTTCACAACACGTTTTGGTGCTGGACGATGGATGAAAATTTCAATTTATACTGCTGTTGGTCTGATACTTTTAAGTCTGGGAATAATTTCTTACATTAATTCAAAAAATATAAAACACTCTCGCATATCTCTTCCATTAATAACCGTTTTTGTCATTTTAAACATCACTATTTTAGGGTGGCAGTTCACTAAAAAAAACCAAGAAAATTCATTAAATATGTTATTAGAGTTAAAAGTTGAAAATGTAGAAGATGTGATTGAATCTCGTTTACAAGAGATCACGTCCTATTTTTCGAGAATCGCCCAACGTTGGCAAAGTGATCAAGCAACATCTGAAAGCCAATGGCGTAAGGATGTAATGCACTATATTCATGATCAACCTGGTTATCGCGCAATTGAATGGCTAGACAATAAATATAACGTACGTTGGATTACACCTGAAGAGGGTAATGAACAGATCAAAGGATATAATCTTTACAGTGATGTCGAGCGACGTAAAGAACTATTAAAGAGTTCGACAAAAAATGAACTGCAAATGAGCTCTCAGTTCGAGCTTGATGGGCAAGAAAAGGTGCTCTTATTGTTAAGTCCTTTGTATAATGACAATCATTTTCAAGGTTTTATGGTCGGTATTCTTGATACTGAAACTTTTTTGGAAGATCTTTTAAAGAAAATGGATATTCAAGGATATAATTTGAGTATCTATGATTCCTCAGGTCTTTTATATACGAATGCTCGAGATAATAAATTTTATCAGAGTTGGCAACATATTATTGTTCTTCCCACATATGGTCAAACTTGGAAAATAATCCTTTGGCCTTCTATTACACTTTACGAACAGGTTATTACCTCCTTTTTTCCTGCCATGATCTTAATTATTGGAGTAATTATGGCTCTGCTCTCTGGATTTTTGATTTATTCACTCCAGTTTATAAGAGAGAACTCTGAAAAATTAAAGCGAACACAAGTAGAATTAGCAAATGCTCGTGAGCGTTTGCAAGGAATTATAGAAGGCAGTAGTGATTTAGTTGCCGCAATTGATTTGAATTACAATTTCATTGCTTTTAATACGATGTATAAATGCGAAATTTATCGTATTTTCAAAGTTGATCTAGAAGTTGGCATGAATTTCAGTGTCCTTTTACAGAAAATGAGTGCCGAAAATCAAAAAAAATCGGTGTCGCTTTGGGAAAAAGCAATGAAAGGTACCGCATTTACTGTAATTGAGTCATTTAAAGACAAACGATATGACGGATTGGACTTTGAAATACATTATAATCCGATTCATGATTCAGATGGCAATCTTATTGGTGTAAGTCATTTTGCAATCAATGTTCATCAGCGTATTCAAAATGAACGAAAACTTGAGGAATCTAAAATAGAACTTGAAAATCTCGTCAAAAGTCTTGAAATGCAAAATAAAGAACTGGAGTTGTTGAAGGAATTAATGAGTTTGTTGCAATCCAGTCTTTCTATGGACGATGCGATTGAGATAATTAAAAATTACAGCAAACGTATCCTATCTGGTACATCTGGAATTGTTTATCTTATTTCATCTGATAATTTGAACGTGATTAGTAGAGTTTTAAGCTGGGGTGAGCCTGTTTCTAATTTATTTCTTTTTACACCCAACGATTGTTTGTCTTTATTACGACACCAATCCTATTCTATTTCTGATTCAACTGAAGGGCTATTGTGTAATCATATTAAAAAAGCTGAGAAAAAGCCTAAAAGTTATGCATGCTTGCCTTTGTTAGCCCAAAATGAAATGTTAGGCTTGTTTTACATGGAGTTTGGCCTAAATACCGACAATCAACGATTAATTGCTTTGGCGCAAATTATTTCCGAACAGTCTGCACTGAGTCTTTACAATATTAAGCTTCGTGATGTTTTGAAAACTCAGTCTACCCAAGATAGTTTAACAGGTGTTTATAATCGGCGCTTTTTTGAAGAGTACTTACAAAAAGAAATTTTAAAATCGAAAGATAGTCCATTTACATTTGCTCTTTTATTAATTGATATCGACTATTTTAAAAAAATTAATGATACCTATGGGCACTTGATTGGTGATCAGGTTCTTTTTGAGTTTGCTGCAAAAATACGGCAAATATGTCGAGAGGATGACTTGGTATGTCGTTGGGGTGGTGAAGAATTCATGATTTATTTACGAACTAGTAATTTGGATCATGCTAAATCCAAGGCAGAAACATTACGTGCATCAATTGAAAAATTTGCAATTGAAATCAATAGGGAACAACCTATTTCTGTTACTATATCAATCGGTATCGCTTTTTATCCTTATGATGGTAAAAGAGTCGATGATTTAATATCAAAAGCAGATGAAGCACTTTATCAGGCTAAAAAAATGGGCCGTAACAAGGTCGTAGCAAGCTCAAACGCGCATCAAAATAGAAATCACTAATTAGTAATTAAAAACATAATAAAGATTCAATTAAAAATTGAATTCTATAAGAAACTAGTAAGCATATTTATCTTGTCATTAATGATAAAAACTGGATAATCGACCTATTATTTAAATAGGTAGAAACGATGAATATTGAGAAACTATTTTCTTATGGAACTTTGCGATATGAAGCAGTGCAACTGAGTAATTTTGGACGAAAATTAGAGGGAGAGGTCGATAGTCTGCCAGGATTTGGTATGTCTAAAGTTAAGATTAAAGACTCCAGTGTCATTGCGACAAGTGGTGAAGAAGAGCATCCGATCATTACTTATACTGGAAGATCTACAGATAATGTTGCGGGTATGGTATTTGATGTGAGTACTGAAGAGTTAGAAAAGGCAGATTCTTATGAGGTTGCTGATTATAAACGGGTCAAAGTGAAGTTGGCTTCAGGTATATCTGCTTGGGTCTATGTTCATGTTGAGAGTATTTAATAAGCTCATTCGAAAAGTGGATTCCCGCTTTCGCGGGAATTTTTTTAGCTGTTAGTACATTGATTCATAGCATACTTAATGAACTGTATGATGTTCATCTTTCACCCATCGCATCAGAAATGCTCCAATTATTTGATATAGAGGTAAAGTAGCTAATGCAATATGATAACTAAATAGTGAAAAATCATGAGAACTACCCGCATTGCTAAACGTATCAAGCAGTTTCCCTATTGCTGGTTCAGTAATTGCATCCAAAAACGCATCACTGGCATTGATTAAAGAACTTACTGTACCTGCCAGATATAACGGATTTGATTCTTTTCCGATTACAAATACTATTGGAAATGCTCCCAAACTAAAACCGAAGAGAAAAAGCAATACACTCAGTAGCCAAATCGGCATAGGGTGTGCGAAGATTATCAAACTAATTGATAATGCAGAAACTAAAGTACTGTAAAAAATAAATGCGCAGCGATTTTGTATTCGATTAATAAATAAAGCAAATAGGGGGCATGCAATCGCTAATCCTACAAATACTAATGAAATGAGTGAGGGTGCAACCAATTTATCTAAATGATACGCTTTTTGTAAAAAAGGATTTCCCCATAAACCACAAAAAATAACAATGGGAGAAAATGCTAAACCACTATATCCGGTTAACAGCCAGTTTTGTTTGTTTTTTACAATTAATAAAATATCTTGCCATAGATGTGGATTTTTAGATGCATGCTGTGTTTCTGATATTGATGATTCAATGGCAACGGATGGTTTATCTTTAACAATAAATAAGAACAAGAACGCTAAAATTATACCCATCCAGGCCACATCAACTAAACTAGCTCTCCATCCTATTTGGCTAACCAGCCATGCCAGTGGCATTTGTCCGAAAATAGCACCGATCATTGCAGCAGTAACAAGTAGTGAGGTCAGCAAAGCATAATATTTTTTTGGAAACCATACTGCTGCTAATTTGAAATAAGCGATGGAGGCAAAGGAAACACCTACACCCGTTAAAGAACGCCCCAAAATAGCGGTATTTAAATCCTGAGCTTGAGAAAAAATATATATTCCAAAAGCACAACAAAAAATGGCTCCTGTAGTTACCCATCGCGTGCCATAGTGATCGAGGATAATTCCAACAAATAGAGGTACGATAAGATAAGTCCAGAAGTACACTCCCGATAAGACCCCAAGTCCTAAACCTTGGAGGTGAAATGTATCCATCAACTGTTGAGGCATTACACTTGGAAAGTTTTGGAGAATGTACTTATAAAATAAAAATGCTGCACACAAACTAATTATAAAAATAGCGCGACTGGTGATTGTTTTTTGTTTTTGCGATGCTTTTGCATCTAGTGCGGTTTCCAAGGTTTATCTCCTCAAAATAGTTAAAGTCATATCGCCTGATTATTTGGCCTTCCCCTAGAGAGGCCGAATAATCAAAAACGCAACTCTAGGGTGAGGAGAGAAAGACCACGACCACCACAGAAACGACAGAAACAATAGCAGACACCAACCCAGCAGAGTAGTTTAAGGTTAATTGATGTTGTAGGCCATTGTTCATAAATGTGTCAGAGTGTGAAATAAATTGTTTGATTCTTGATAGTAACAATTAGTATTAGATATTGTCAAATAGATTATCGAAAGAATTAAATATTTGAGCTCAAATTTCTTTGATTACTGGCGATCTGAGTTAGAAAGGCTCAGATCGCTCAAAATATACCTAATTAAAATACATTATTTCTGGTATTTATAGAAACATTTATTTTCGCGGACTTTTTAAACTCGAATCTAATTCCGGTACAGGAAGATCTGGTATCAGCTTTTTAAATCGATAGAGCCAACCAAGCCGTGCATCTGGAGTCATAATTTGCCCTGGCTTCACTTCGCTTATTAGTTTTTTTAATTCGCGTTTGCGTCCTGGTTGAACTACCGCCTCAAGTGCAGTTCTCGCTTTAATAATATCTTCAGGACGAGGAGCAGGAGCATGAGTTGGCACCAAACACTTTAACATGAGCGAGTAGCTGCTTTTAGGTTCAAGTTTAGGAGCTGTTGGTTTTGGTTGTGGCTTTGGTGATAAGGTGAAAGGAGTTGGCGCTTGAATAAGTTGTATTTTTTTTGCTTCATTACTATCTATACGGCTCATCAAGTCTTGTAATCGACTTTGGCAATTTTGAGAACGAGTCCTAAGAATTTTTGCTTGAGTTAGCTCGCGGTTATTGTGGAAAAAGTTAACGGTACAAATATCTGGCTTTAGCTTTTCATAGTTTAGTTTGGCCTGTAACAAGTCCTGTTCACTGGCATGATCGGGATCCATATTTTCTGTAAAGACAGCATATGAGTCTCCAAACCGTCGATAACGAGTCTTTTGACTTGGCTCAATAATAAATTGTGCTTGACTGAAATCGTTAACTGGCTCTAACTGAGCGTTAAGGAGAATTTTTTCTTTTCTTATAAGTTGCAGTGCTTGTGATAATCCGCGTTCTTGCAATCTTAAACCTTCTATTTGGCCTGCGCGATGCCTAGGCAATAGTATTTCTTCGTTTGACGCTGCTTGCTCATTTAATCGAGCTTTAACCCGATCGATTAATTGTTGACATAATTCTTCACGAGTTTGAGGCGGTTGTTTTAGTTGAGATTGATATAAAGCAAGTCGCTCCTCCAAAAGTTGCATTCTTCTATCAAGGGGGTGTGCGGTTGATTCTTGTCCTCTATCAACATTGCTTGCAGTAGGCTCTTGTTCTCTTTGCAGTGCTCTAAGGGTCTCTAACTCTGTTGATAGTGATGTTACACGGGTGTTTGCAAGCGTAACATATTGAGCTATAGGTTGATCGTTTAATAGAAGTATTGGAAGAAAGTCGTTGAGTTCTTCCAGATAGTCGGCAATATCAGCATTATTTTCTTCCATTGACAACACTTCGTCTTCAAGCTCTTGTAGCTCTTGTTCCAAGTTAGTTAATTCGCTTTCAAGTTTTCTCTGTTCTTCTTCAAGTTTTAGAATTTGGTTGGCTCGAATATTGGCATCCGCGATATTCAGTTCAATTGAAGAGTTCTTCTTTTCCTCAGCTTTCATTTCTTTAAGCTTTTCATCTATTTGAAGTTGGCTTAATTCGTTAACATGTTCTACATGTGCTTTATTCTTGGCAATTATTGCCATAAGAAGACAGAGCAAACGTTGCTGTCTAAGCAGTTCATCTGCAGCGCTCTCTCTAATTAATTGAGTTTGCGCCTCTTCTTTCATTAGTTCCTGGACTATCATATTTATAGTTTCGTTTCCGCCGGCTGTTTTCAGAAACTCAACCACCTGGGTGGCTTCTCTTAGTCCAAAACGTGCAAGAAATTGAGTGGCTAAATGAGAATTTGTTTCGGTTGTATTCGGTGAATTGTCTCTTTCTATAGTTGCAAACCATTGTTCAAGTTGACTCGAATTCAATGTCATTGGGACTGATTGAGCAGGGAATGTATTGGGCACAAGAGAGCTCCAGTAGAATAATGCCTGTACAAATTATAGGCTTTTTCCCCTTTAAAGTAAAGTATAGTTTCAGTAATAAACTGATAAATCATGATATTAACTCGTGGTCTCGTTGGCTTCTGGATTGAGCTCACATAAACCCTCCAGGAGATTCGTTCGTCATTCTATAATAAAGAATTTTTTTCCATAAAATCGATGAGGCAGTGATGAGTATCAAACAAATAATAATGAATAAATCATAATGCAATAACGAGCCATATTTTATCGAGGTAGGAGGGTTAAAACTGACTGCGATTGAAATAGTAATGCCAATAAATCCGAGAATAGATGAAAGAATGATGAACCAGGAAAAGTGCTTTTTCTCTTGCCAGGCTAATCGTATTGCACCAGCAAACATAAACCCATACATAAACAAATACATTTGAGTCGCCAGAGTTATCATGAACCAATAGGATGTATTAATGCTTGGTAATAATAAAAAAAGGGAACTTATTAATGTTACGCCACATGCCTGCATGATCAGTAATCCAGAGGTGGATTGTTTTACTGAGTTATTGTGCTCATTACTTGCAAACAAGAGACCTTTCACTGGCGATATAAGCCAATTATTGGCGCAACCAATACAACCCACGATGATTAAAACATTAACAATTAAATTCAGTTTCGCAAATTGGATTTTAGTAAAAAAAACTTGAAAGAGCTGAGGGATACCACTAACAAAATTTAATTGATTCGGCGAGAGTAGTAAAGCCAAAGTCAATGAACCAAAGAGCATCGTACCAAAAATAATAATTACCGAAAGAGCAATAGCTTTGGGTAATGCTCCAGGTTTGCAATCTTGTGCATGAACACCAGCAATCTCAATACCACAAAAAGAAAGGATGATTGCTGTTAGGGATGCCCATGAATCTTGATGAGAAGGTGTTATATGTTTCAGAGAATGAGGATGTACAATTACCCAGATGAATCCAATAGTCAAAATTAATATAAAGGGGAGTAAAAGGCCAAATATGGAGCAAAAAACAGTCAATCGATTGGATAAATGAAATCCTTTTATATTAATCCAAGTCAAACACCAGATAAGTATATTAATTATAATAAAAAGAAGTGTTTTATTTTCAGTAAGATTTGGATTAATGCAATACAGAAATGCAGCGGCTATAAAACTGAAAAAGGTAGGATAAAGAAGAATGTTCTGCATCCATTGAAACCAAATAGCGATAAATCCCGCTTTTTTTCCCAAGCTATTTTTTACCCACCCATAAATTCCTTCATGGGATTTGGAGGAAAACCAGCCTGCAATAATGGCACTGGGTAATAAAAAGAATAATAAAGCCAGACCGAAATACCAAAAAATATCTGTTCCAACTAATGCCGCGGCAGGCAAATTGCGAATGCTGTCTACCGAACCCACGGTCATTAAGGTCAAACTAAAAACAGTAAGCTTTTTATTCATTAAAATCTCAGAGATAAACAGCTTAAGCCACCATCTATTTTACGGAATTCACTTACATCTGTAGTGATTACTTGGAAGCCTGAATTATGAACCATTTCTATAGAACGGGGGAAACCTTGAGGCATAATGACGGTATTATTAACATTAATAGAATTGGCGGCATACGCTTCACTATCATCAATAATTAATTGGTCAAATGACTTAAATGCCGGATGGTTAACTAATTCTCCATTGACCAGTAAACATTTATTTCCAAGGTATGAAACCCCCGTTTTTAGATGTAAAAATTTTTTAAGTTCGACCACTGTACTTTTGAAACCATATTGTGCCAATAAAGAAGTCAATTGCGCCACACCTTCTTTATTGGTGCGTTGTGAAAGCCCTATGTAGAAATGATCTTCAATTTGCATGACATCACCTGCTTCCAAAGTTCCAGGTGCTTCTATTTTGTGGGTTTTATTTTTATAAAAAGTTTGAATACACGGTTCGATTAAATTGACCTCTTCCTGTCTTGAGAGTGCACCTGGACGAGTGAGGACGGCAAATCTGTCTGTAAGAAGTGCAGGGTCTTCAACAAAACAAGAATCAGGAAACGCATCTGATGCAGGTAAAACAGTTACTTCTAGACCACAGCGAATCAATGCGTTGATGTAACTTTGATGTTGCTCTAAGGCTTTAATATAATCAGGTTGACCCAACTCTTTTGCAGATGTTAATCCATGAATCAAACTGGTTGATGGTGTTCGCACTATTGCTTGTTGAAACATAATAATTCCCTTTGATGAGTAAAATGGAAATCCTCGACGTCGATACTCCCAAATATTATGGGGCAAAGCAAGAACGTATGGTTGTTTTTTTCAGAGCGTATTCTACATAGGGAATAATGTTGTATTTGTAATATTTTTAGGCAATGGATTGAGTAAAAGTGGCGTCACTTGATTTCAAATCTTAATAACTGCTGCGCCTGTAAAGCGCCCACGACGTAGATCCTCAAGTGCTTGATTGGCTAGACTTAATGGGTACGTATGAACTTCTGTTTTAACAGGAATTTTCGGTGCCAGCGATAAAAATTCTTCACCGTCCTTTCTTGTGAGATTGGCTACAGAACAAAGTGTTCTTTCTCCCCAAAGGAAATTATAGGGAAAACTGGGAATATCACTCATGTGAATTCCAGCACAGACTACTATTCCGCCTTTTACTGTATTATGAAGCGCAAGCGGGACAATTGCCCCTACGGGTGCAAAAATAATTGCCGCATCAAGAGAATGGGGTGCATCTTGATTTGAGTCTCCTGCCCATACTGCACCTAACTTATAGGCAAATTCTTGAGCTTGACTATCACCTGGACTCGTAAAGGCATAAACTGTTCGCCCCTGTTTTTTTGCTACTTGAATAAGAATATGTGCCGCTGCGCCAAATCCATATAGCCCCAAATGTTTGGCATTATTTGTTTTCAATAAGGCACGGTACCCAATTAATCCTGCACAAAATAGCGGAGCAGCTTGATCATCAGAATAACCATCGGGTATAGGAAAACAAAATCGCAGATTAGCTACACAATATTCTGCAAAGCCACCATCGATTTGATAACCAGTAAATTGCGCCTGGTCACAAAGATTTTCACGTCCTGATAAACAAAACGGACATTTTTCACAACTTCCACCTAACCATGGAACCCCAATTCGTTGTCCAATGGCAAAATTGGTATTCATAGAACCAACCTTTTCAACGGTGCCAACAATTTGATGGCCTGGAATCAGAGGTAGCTTGGGATTGTTTAATTCACCATCCACAACATGTAAATCGGTACGACAAATGCCACAGGTGTGAACTTTGATGAGTACTTGATTTTCTTGAGGTTCAGGTTTTTTTACTTCTTTATAGATTAACTTTTGGCCAGATTTTTCCATAACCATAGCATGCATCATAATATTTTTTCCTTAAATCGTATTGAACTATAAGTTCAATGATATTTATTAAAATGTAGACCAAATAAAAAATATTTTGACTTGACAAATAACTTTTGTATATCAAACTGTACTTGGTGTATTTGCAAACGTTAATGGAAATTAATTGGACGGAGTCGATAACATGAATGCGCTACTAAAATGGAAGAAGGGTACCCCTATTTCAATTGAACATCCCCATAATCCTTTTTTAAGTCTTCAACAGGAAGTTGATAAGGTATTTCATGATTTTTATGAAATGTTTGCACCAAGCAAAAGCCTGGAGCAGTTCGAAAATCTTAATCTTATGCCCTCAATGGATGTTGTTGAGGATAAAGATCACTTTACCATCCAGATGGAAATGCCTGGCATGGATGAAAAAGACATTAATGTGTCTTTAAGTGGTAATTCGCTTATTATTACAGGTGAAAAATCAACTTCCAAAAAAAATGAAAAGAAAAAATATATCTCCAGAGAAATTAGTTATGGTAAATATGAGCGTTCACTCTCTTTACCCTCAACAATTGATGTAGATAAAGCCAAAGCAACTTTTAAAAAGGGAATGCTCTGGATAGAATTACCTAAAAAGGCAGAAGCTAAAGGTAAATCTCGAGACGTTAAAATAGAAACTGCGAAATAAATACTCAACGCCCCATGGGTTTTATTGTGGGGCACTATGATTAACGTTATAAATAGCGCCCACATTCCCAGGTGGATTATAAAATTTTTATTATAACAGGCATACAGATGAGCTACATTGAAAATCACGTCTTTGATGAACTAACCATTGGTAAATCAGCAAGCCTAGTACGTACATTAACTCCGGACGATATAGATCTTTTTGCCGTCATGTCAGGGGATGTAAATCCAGCGCATGTTGATGCAGAGTATGCTAAAAATGATATGTTTCATAAAATTATCGCTCATGGAATGTGGGGCGCGTCGCTTTTATCTACTGTTTTAGGAACTGAGTTGCCCGGACCTGGGACCATTTATCTGGAGCAAACTTTAAAATTTGAACATCCAGTGACCTTAGGCGACACAATTACAATTACACTTGAAGTAGTAAAAAAAATACCTGGAAAACATATTGTTGAGCTGAGTTGCAAGGGGGTTAATCAACTGGGTAAAACGGTAATTAGCGGTCTTGCAACGGTTATAGCGCCAACAACCAAAATTAGAAGAGAACGTGTTGAATTACCTAAAGTGGAACTTAAACCAAAGCAGGAGCATTGGTATCAAAACTTAATTATGGCAAAAGATTCCTTAAAACCACTGATAACTGCCGTGGTACACCCAGTTGATGTACTGTCACTTAAAGGCGCAATTGCTTCCGCCGAAGAGGGATTAATCACACCTATTCTCGTTGGTCCGAAACAGAAAATTCTTGATGCCGCAAAAGAAGCCAATATTGATATTTCGGCTTATGAGCTTATTCCTACAGTACATAGCAATGAAGCGGCTGAAACAGCGGTAAAATTAGCAGCCACACAAAAAGTTGAAGCAATAATGAAAGGAAAACTTCATACTGAGGAATTAATGAAACCGATCGTTGCCAAGGAAAATGGATTGCGTACTGGACGTCGTATGAGTCATGTGTTTTCCCTAGAAGTGCCTAATTACCCCAAACCTATTTTTTTGACGGATGCGGCAATCAATCTATTTCCTAATCTCAAAGAAAAGTGCGACATTGTGCAAAATGCGATTGATCTTTTTCACGCACTCGAGCTAGGCACACCTAAAGTTGCAATTCTTTCTGCAGTTGAAACTGTAAATGAAAAAATTCCATCGACACTTGATGCAACCGCATTGTGTAAAATGGCTGAGCGCGGACAGATTACTGGGGGTATTTTAGATGGTCCATTAGCATTTGATAATGCTATTTCTATGGAGTCAGCGCGTGAAAAAGGTATTTTTTCTCCTGTTGCTGGTGATGCGGATATCCTAGTAGTTCCTGATGTTGAATCAGGCAATATGCTTTATAAACAAATGACTTATTTATCGGGTATCGAAGCTGCAGGAATGGTATTGGGCGCTCATGTTCCCATTATTCTTACCAGTCGTGGTAGTGATGAGTTATCTAGAAAAGCATCCTGTGTTATGGCTTTATTGTATGCACGAAGAAAGAAATAATGAAATTAAAACAATTTGATGAAGCTATCCTAGTGATTAATGCCGGCTCTTCCAGCATTAAATTCAGTCTTTTTATTTCTTCTTTAACGTTAATATATCACGGCGAAATAGAAAGTATTCTGGATAATCCTAAAATTACCGTTTCCAATGAAAAGCATGAACAAGTTGCTAAGGAATCGATTTCATCACCTGGATATGAATCTGCATTGAGTTATTTATTTGAATGGCTCAAAAATCTTCCAACGCGCTATTTTTTAAAAGCGGTCGGTCATCGAGTAGTTCATGGAGGACATTTTTTTCAAACTCCAGCATTGATTAATATAGATTCCATTAAAAAACTAGCGTCTTTAAATCCTTTAGCGCCACTCCATCAACCCCATAATGTGGCGATCATTGAAAGCATATTGAAACTTTATCCTGAACTGCCACAAGTAGCTTGTTTTGATACTTCATTTCATCAAACTCAAGATAAGCTGGCTACTCTTTTCGCTATACCCAGGGTATTAAGTGAAGAGGGTATTATTCGTTACGGTTTTCACGGTATTTCTTATGAATATATCGCCTCCGTTTTGCCTGAGCAAATCAAAGATAAAAAAGTAATTGTTGCCCACCTTGGTAATGGTGCGAGCATGTGTGCCATGGAACATTGTAAAAGTGTTACAACCTCTATGGGATTCACTGCTTTAGATGGTTTAATGATGGGCACTCGCTGTGGCGTACTGGATCCAGGAGTAATTTTGTATTTACTTCAGGAAAAGAAATTATCTGTAGAAGAGGTTAATACCATTTTATATAAGAAATCAGGTCTTTTGGGGGTTTCTGAAATTAGCAGTGATATGCGTGAACTTCAATCCAGCAAGAAAGCCAAGGCAATAGAAGCTGTTGATTTATTTTGTTATCGGGCAGCACGAGAGTTCTGTGCTTTAGCCAGTAGTTTACAAGGATGCGACGCAATTATTTTTACTGCCGGAATTGGCGAACACTCAGCACCAGTAAGAAAAAAAATATGTGAGCGTCTTGCTTGGTTGGGTGTAATCCTGGATGAAGATGCAAATCTTAAAAATGCGGCAGTAATAAGTCATCCTAATAGTAAAATCTTCATTGGTGTTATTCCTACAAATGAAGAGTACATGATTGCAAAACATACGTTGAATCTGGTTTTAGATACATAAACTATCTGGAGTTATATATGATTCAGTTGTTTTTAAGATTACTTTTAGTGGTTTCAGGAGCAATCGCAAGCTGGTTTGTTGCACATGATGAACTGAGGTTTCCTATCGTTCAAATGGTAATCGCAGTTATTTTATTTACGCTTATCATAGGTATCATCGCTTTTTGGCCTGAATTAAAAAGTTGGTTAAAACGAGTACGTACGAAGGATTAAGGAATGGATAAGATTTGAATTGGATTTTCAGGATTCAATCTCAAACCCATAATAAAATCGGTAATTATTTATGTCTCCGTTATTTGAATGGTTAGTATCACTACGTTCGAGATATTGTATTCCAGCATAAAGGGGAATTTCTACTAGAATCTATTGTTCCTATTTTTTATAAAAATATTCTGTCAAGACTGTTTTTTAATTTTTTATTTGTTATTATGTACGACCAATTTTCTAAAGTCCATAATTTCCCCTGCCCTGTGGATAACTCTTCTAGAAAAATCCTACATTTCTTGCTGTATCCCATTAAAAATTAATATAAGCCTTGTACAGAGCCAAATCATTTTTATTTATTGATGTAGTGAAAGTAAGGTTTATCCACAAAATCTGTGGATAACACTGTGAATAGTACTATGAATTACTTGATAAATAAGCGCATTTGGGTCTGTCTGAAAATTAACCAATAAAAAAGGATTGTTAGCCTTTGTTAAAATGAAGTAAAGCAGAGCATAAAACAAGTTATTTTATGCAGCGCTATAATAGTGAAGTTAACTTGTACATCATGGGTTTTGTCGTAACAAATTACCATGACAAATATAAATTGCCTGTGGTACTCTCTATCGTACTGAAAAATGCAATCTTTTTCCAACGATTGCAATTGATTATTCATGTTGATTTATAGATTTATTTGTTGAGAACATTTCATGAGAAGAGCAAAGTCCAAACTTAATCCTACCACTCAAACTGCTCAAATTGATAATTTAAGCCATGATGGAAAAGGTATTGCGCGTATTAATGGTAAAGCAACTTTTATTCAAGGTGCTCTACCAGGCGAACTTGTTGAGTTTCAATATACCAGGATAAAAAAAGATTTTGATGAAGGGTTTTTACTTAAAGTTCTTGAGCCATCCTCTTTACGTGTTGAGCCTAAATGCCCTCATTATTCTATGTGCGGTGGTTGCTCATTACAGCACATGAGTGAAGAAGAACAAATTCATTTTAAACAAGATCAACTGCTCGATTTATTGTCACGATATGGACATACTAAACCCCAAATTGTGCTGCCACCTTTAGTATCGGGGTATTGGAATTACAGGAATAAAGCTCGGCTAAGCGTTCGTTATGTAGAGAAAAAACAAGCTTCAATGGTTGGATTTAGAGAGCGTAGTAATCCTCGTTTTATTACTGAAATCACTCAATGTCCTGTTTTAAATGCAAAACTCGATGCCGATATTATTCCATTAAGACAATTGATTGACTCAATGCAAGATAAACATTGCATCGCACAAGTTGAAGTTGCTGCAGGGGACGAGGAGATTGCTCTTATTTTTAGAAATTTAACCTCTTTAAGTTTTGACGATGAGTTGAGTATTAAAAAATTTGCTGAAGAATACCAATATACAATTTTTCTTCAGCCAGGTGGTCCCGACAGTGTCTATTGTTTTTATCCCTCTAAATCAAAAGAATACCTCACATATACATTGCCAGAGTATCAAATTACTTTTTCATTTCATCCAACAGATTTTACCCAGGTAAATTCAGCGTTAAATCGTTCTATGGTGTCACAAGCGATGCAGCTTATGGACTTAAAAAGTACAGATATAGTGCTAGACTTATTCTGTGGGCTGGGTAATTTTTCACTTCCAATGGCCAAGTTTTGTACCAAAGTACTTGGTGTCGAAGGTAGTAAAAATATGGTTGAAAGAGCATATATGAATGCAAAACTTAATCATATCGAGAATGTAGACTTTTATGCTGCAAATTTGGATGATGTGAATGAAGTAAAAAAACTGGTTCAGCAACCTTGCAATAAAGTATTAATTGACCCACCTCGCTCTGGTGCTCTTGAAATTGTGAAACAAATTGATTCAATTAATCCAGAGTGTATTGTATATGTATCATGTAATCCCGTAACATTAGCTCGTGATACAGATATATTAGTTAACCAAAAGGGCTATACGCTGGTAAAAGCAGGGGTAATGGATATGTTTCCCCATACTGCTCATGTTGAATCAATCGCATTGTTTAAAAAGGATAAAACTGATGGTTAGAGTAAAAGATACTGTCCCATTGTGCGAAGATGGAAGCATCGATGTTGATTTATGGCTTCATCAGTTAGGTGCAAAGGGGTATTTGGATAATCTTGAACTCATTCGTAGTGCATGTACCTTAAGTCAACTTGCAGGACAAGAACATGCTACGGAAACAGGACAATCATGTTTGCAACAAGGATTGTCTATGGCAGATTTGCTTGCAGATCTTGAGGTTGATCAAGAAACACTTGCTGCAGCAATTATTTTTGAAAACGTGCACTATGCTGATTTATCCATCGATGATGTTGTGGAGCAATTAGGTCCTAATATTGCGAAGTTGGTCAAGGGCATAGAGCGCATGAGCGCGATGCACAGTTTCCAAGGATTAAATAAATACCCACAAAATAAACAACAAATTGATAACATTCGTAAAATGTTACTGGCCATGGTAGATGATGTTCGGGTTGTATTAATTAAACTTGCTGAGCGTCTATGTGTTTTAAGAACTGCTGGGCATTTATCTGAAGAATTACGTAAGCAATTAGCTACTGAAGCGATGGAAATTTATGCTCCTTTGGCCAATAGACTTGGAATTGGGGCTATAAAATGGGAAATGGAGGATATGGCTTTTCGTTATTTACATCCTGAGGAGTATAAAGCGATTGCCAAAGGCCTTAAAGCAAAGCGATTAGAGCGCGATAGTTTTGTTGATGCTATTGTTGCTCAGTTGAATGAGCAGATTAAAGCAAATGGGATAGAACATTTTGCTGTTTATGGACGTTCAAAACACATCCATAGTATTTATAAAAAAATGACGCGCAAGAATGTATCTCTTGATGAGATTTATGATGCTACTGCAGTACGAGTTCTTGTCGATACCCAGCCTCAATGTTATGAAGTCTTAGGTATGGTACATACGCTATGGAAGCAAATCCCAGCTGAGTTTGATGATTATATTATTAATCCTAAATCTAATGGCTATCAGTCGTTGCATACTGCTGTAAAAAGCCCTGAAGGAAGAGTTTTTGAGGTGCAAATCAGAACATTTTTAATGCATGATTTGGCAGAAATGGGGGTCGCAGCACATTGGAAGTATAAAGAAGGCGGCTTCAAACAAAAACAAAGCCATGAGCGTAAAATTGAATGGCTACGTGATGTATTAGCTTGGCATCGAGAAATGGCAAGTAATAAAGGTGTTCCCGAAAGTACTACCACAGAGTTTCTTGAAGACAGGGTTTATGTTTTTACTCCAGACGGAGATGTTCTTGATTTACCTCAGGGTGTAACATCTTTAGATTTTGCCTATCACGTTCATAGTGATTTGGGGCACCGATGTCGCGGTGCACGTATAAATGGACATATTGTACCATTGACTTATCAACTGAAAACAGGCGATAAAGTCGAAGTTTTGACTGGAAAAGAAAGTAAACCTTCTCGTGATTGGATCAACCCTCATTTAAATTATCTCAAAACATCGCGAGCTAAAGCTAAGGTTTTGCATTGGTTTAAGATGCAAGATTACGATAGAAACATTCAAGATGGGCGTGAGTTGCTTGATAAGGAATTGAAATCATTAGGAATAAAATCTGATAGACTTAATGAAGTTGTAACAGCTCTCCATTTCAAAAAACTGGATGATCTTTATGCCAATCTAGGACGTGGTGATATCAAAATAGGTCAAATTGTTAGCAAGCTTACGCCACCTGTTACTTCAGAGCTCAATCTTGAACGATTTGTTAAACCCCAGGCAAAACCAGAAATTACTGGAAGTGATCTTCGTATCGAAGGCGTGGGAAATTTATTAACTTTTATGGCGCGATGTTGTCAACCTGTACCAGGCGATCCAGTAATTGGTTACATCACTATAGGACGCGGTGTATCAGTACACAGACAAGATTGTCCTAACATTATTCATGCTAGTGAACGACAAAAACAACGCTTCTTGCAAGTAAGTTGGGGAAGTGCTACCCGTGAAAACTATGTGGTCGATATTTTGATCAAAGCGTTTGATCGTTCAGAGCTGTTGAAAGACGTCACTTCGCTTCTTGCTAATGAAAAAGCACATGTTTATGCATTGCAAACCCAAAGCAATAAACAAGAGAACATGGCTTATATCACTTTAACAGTAGATGTTGATGGACTAAGTAGTCTATCTCGACTACTAACAAAGCTGGAGCAAATTCCTAATGTTCTCGAAGCGAGAAGACAAATCTAATTCTAATGTATTGTAGCCTGGAATCGCAAAGCGAAACCCAGGCTATCCTTATTTAAAAATAAACCCAGCAACAACAGCACGATGCTCGCTTAATAAAACATTATAGGTACGACACGCTGCACCTATGGACATGCACTCTATACCTATTCGTTGCGCTGCAAACTGTTTCATAATTGACAGAGGCAGGAGTTTTCCGGTATGTTCATGACCAATGATGATGATTTCCGGTTTAAATTGCGTTAATAAATTCATATAGTGCTCATCAATGCCTTGAATGTCTTTAATTGGCAGATCACTGATGATTTTTGTTTTCGAAACAATTAAACTGCTTTCATAAACAATGGAATTAATCTGAATTTTATTATCACTATAAGCTTGCACTGCGTGTAGTTCTGCGGATTCTAAATTGATATTCATGGTTTAGAGTGCTTCAATGGATTATATGTGACTGTAAGTATACTACAGAGGTCAATATTATGAGTCAATTTCCACGTATAAATCGTTTGCCGCCTTATGTTTTTAATACTTTAGCTCAATTAAAAACAGAAGCGCGAGCGCGTGGAGAAGATATTATTGATTTCGGTATGGGAAATCCCGATCAGCCGACACCTCCACATATTGTAAATAAATTAATCGAAGCGGTACAAAGACCAGATACTCATCGTTACTCTATGTCCAAAGGAATTCCGAGGCTAAGACGTTCTATGGCTTCCTGGTATCAACGCAACTATGACGTACAGTTAAATAGTGAAACACAAATATTAGCTACCATTGGCTCCAAAGAGGGATTGGCTCATCTGGCATTAGCGATAAGTGGCCCCGGGGATACGATTTTAGTTCCTGATCCAGCATACCCCATTCATACTTATGGATTTATCATTGCGGGTGCCAACGTAAAACAGATTCCCTTGATTAATGAAACTCAATTTTTAGCTTCAATAGAAGATGCGATTAATCGTAGTTTGCCCAAACCTAAAGCATTGGTAATTAATTTTCCGGCAAATCCAAGTACACACTGTGTGGATTATGAGTTTTTCAAGCAAATTATCGATTTAGCAAGAAAGCATAAAATATGGGTGATTCATGATTTAGCTTACGCTGATATTGTATTTGATGGGTATAAAGCACCTTCTATACTTCAAGTTCCAGGCGCTACAGATGTAGCAATTGAAACTTATTCAATGTCTAAATCATACAATATGCCAGGTTGGCGCGTAGGGTTTGCTTGCGGCAATGAAGAATTAGTTGCGGCACTTGCTCGAATTAAATCATATTTAGACTATGGTACATTTACGCCAATTCAGGTTGCAGCCATTGCCGCCTTAGATGGTCCCGATGAGTGTGTACATGAAATTAGAGAATTGTATGAAAAGCGACGTAATATCCTTTGCGATGGTTTAAATGAAATTGGTTGGGAAGTTACCCGTCCTAAAGCAACTATGTTTGTTTGGGCACCAATTCCCGCTCATTATCAACATATGGGGTCACTTGAATTCAGTAAATATTTATTAAAAGAAGCTCATGTGGCTGTATCTCCTGGAATAGGCTTTGGTCAACAGGGTGATGGTCATGTTCGTTTCGGTCTAATAGAAAATAAAGATCGTATGCGCCAGGCATTAAGAAATTTAAAAGCATTGTTTCGCAGAGATGGATTGATTAAGGCTGAACAAATATGTATGTTGTGATTAACTCAGAATGTAGTTCCATTCCTGAACGTGCCAAACCGCTAAATTCGGAAGGGAATGTATTACTCAATTTTTTGCTGTGTCTTGGTTATGATCCTGCAGATCCACCTTATGCTGACTTATTAAGACAATACCATAATTTGGAAGGTGAATGGGTTGTATTGACTCCGGTTTATTGGGAGGCAACGCATAATGACGCGATGATTGTTGCATTGGGTAGTGAGCTGCAACTTGAAGAACATGAAGCAAAATCATGGTTTGATTTGTTTTCAGCCTATCTGGCAGAAGAAGATGTAGTTCTTCATTACCATAACGCAGAAACCTGGTTGCTCAATAATAAAAAATATTCATTAACTGCAAAACCACCACATCATTTATTACATCAATCATTAATGCCCGAATTAGCGCAACTGGATAAGACGATGTATTGGCAACGGTTTATCACTGAAAGCCAAATGCTTTTTGCATCCAAACCCAATCAATCTTTGGCAAATGGATTATGGACATGGAGTAGTGCAAAACTTAATAATAAAATGCCGATCAATATTTGTGTTGACCGGCATTTTGATTCAATAGCAAAAATATGTAGTTCTCAAGTTTCTTTATATAGTCCATCAATAACACTTAAGGATTATCAAATTTTATTACTTACTGAGTTTTCCGTGCTTAGTGAACAACATCAAAATGAATTGAATGAAATGCCTATTCATTGGTATTGGAACAATGAGGCTTACTCTATAAGTGCTGATCGTTGGTATGTTCGTTTATGGAGAAAACTAATTCATGCTTATTAAACAACGGCCTCGAGCATTACAATCATTGGATTTACCCAATATTCCAGACGTATTAAAACGAATATTCGCAAACAGAGGAATTACTGAGCTTTCTCAATTGGATAAACAACTTCAGGCTTTATTGCCTTTTGATAGTTTAATGGGAATAGATAAGGCATGTCTACGCCTGGAAAAAGCATTACGTGAACAGCATAGGATTTTAATAATCGGTGATTTTGATGCCGATGGAGCGACTTCAACGGCACTTGCTATTACTGCGTTGCGCTCAATGGGGGCTCAGTATGTAGAGTATTTAGTTCCTAACCGTTTCGAGTTCGGTTATGGTTTAACACCACAAATAGTTGAAGTGGCCAGCAAATGGAATCCCTCTTTGATTATCACTGTGGACAATGGAATTGCTAGTATTGAGGGCGTGGAGAGGGCGAATCAGTTAGGTATTGATGTTTTAATCACGGATCATCATCTACCAGGAGAAAATCTTCCAAAAGCTTGTGCCATCGTCAATCCAAACCAGCGAGATTGTAAGTTTCCTAGTAAATCGATTGCTGGAGTTGGTGTTATCTTTTATGTCATGCTGGCTCTGCGTAGACATTTAGTTAATACCAATTGGTTTCGTGAGATGAATATTATCGAGCCCAATATGGCGAGTTTTTTGGATTTAGTTGCTTTAGGGACAGTCGCTGATGTTGTAGGGCTGGATCAAAATAATCGCATTATGGTGAATCAAGGTCTATCAAGAATACGACAAGGTCTTTGTCGTGCAGGAATTAAAGCATTAATTGAAGTCTCTGGACGTGAATGTTCGCGACTTAGAGAGTCCGATTTGGGGTTTGCTATTGCTCCAAGACTCAATGCGGCTGGGCGATTGGACGATATGGCTTTGGGTATTGAATGTTTAATTACCACAGATCCGCAACACGCTAGAAATTATTGTCAACAACTAGATGAATTAAATGAAGAAAGAAAGCAAATTGAAACAGAAATGAAAGAGCAGGCGTTGCTTGCATTGGAAAAACTTGCTCTAAGTGCTGATTACAACAGTACTCATTTGCCTATAGCTTTGTGTCTTTTTGATAAAACCTGGCATCAAGGAGTCATTGGTATTTTAGCCGGACGAATGAAAGAACGTTATCATCGTCCTGTTATTGCTTTTGCAGAAGTAAGTGACGATGAGTTGAAAGGATCCGCTCGTTCAGTTCCTGATTTAAATATTCGGGATGTATTGGCGGCAATAGATAAGGACCATCCTGGGCTTATTAATAAATTTGGTGGGCATGCCATGGCTGCTGGCTTGAGTATTAACCCGCGTTCTCTTAAAGCATTTCGAGAGGCCTTAATTTCTGAAGTGAGTAAACACATTGATTTGTCACAATGTGAAGGAGAGTTACTTACAGATGGTCCATTACAGCCTGAAGAGTTTACTCTTGAAGTTGCGCAGCTAATCCAGCAGGCAGGACCATGGGGCCAGCAATTTGCTGAGCCTATTTTTGATAATGTGTTTGAAGTTTTGGATCAACGATTGGTTGGGAAAAATCATTTAAAAATGACTTTGGCGACAACACAAGGTAATCAACAAGTAGATGCGATCGCTTTTAATGTCGACTTAAAATCTTGGCCAAATCACAGAGTTAAATATGTACATGCAGCTTATAAATTGGATATTAACTTTTATCAAGGTCGAACACGATTACAATTACTTATCCAAGCAATGAATACTGTAAATCAAGCATAATTGTGAATATGCAGCTGCGTGAACCAAGGCTGGTTTTTCAGTTATATTTTGTACAAAATATTTTAGATCAGGTTATAATTGTCTCTTTTTTTATTGATGAATAATAGTGTCAAACATTTTGTTATCACCTTTATCTATTGCCCCCATGATTGACTGGACTTACAGTCATTTTAGGGTTTTTATGCGTATTTTGGCTCCACATGCACTTCTTTATACCGAAATGCAAACTACTGGGGCGATCCAAAATAATCCAGTACGCTGTTTGCAATTTAATGATAGAGAACATCCAATAGCACTTCAACTTGGAGGTTCAGACCCCAAAGCGTTAGCTCAATGTGCTCAATACGCAGAGCAAGAGGGATATGACGAGGTGAATATTAATCTGGGTTGTCCAAGTGATAAAGTACAGGCAGGACGTTTTGGTGCGTGTTTAATGAGAGAACCAAAACAAGTGGTGGCTTGCATCCAAGCCATGCTACAAGAGGCTACTATACCTGTTACCGCTAAAACCAGAATAGGTATAGATCAACAAGACAGTTATGAGTTTTTTAGTGATTTTGTACATCAATTGCTTGAAGCTGGGGTGCAAAAAGTTATTGTACATGCTCGCAAGGCTTGGCTAAATGGTTTAAACCCCAAACAAAATCGAACAATACCGCCGATTAACTATGAATATGTGTATCGGCTTAAGAAAGAACTACCCGAGATTCCGGTGGTGATTAATGGTAATATATCAAAAATAGAAGAGATCAATAGCCATCTGCAATATGTTGAGGGAGTAATGCTCGGTCGTTTAGCATGTGACAACCCTTTTCAAATAGCCCAAATACATCAAGTACTTTACCCAGAAACTCAAACAAGCACACGCAGCCAAGTATTTAATTGTTATTTGGATTATCTGTATGGAGAATATAATAAAGGAATCTCCCTAAGCTTACTGATTAAGCCGGTATTTAATTTGGCTTTTGGATTACCGGGTGCAAGTCAATGGAAAAGAAAACTGATGCTGATCTTGCAGACTAGAAATATTTCTTTGTTTCGAGATTTAGGTGAGTATTTACAAGAGATCGAGTTGCATGCAGAGACTTTATAAAGTGAAGCTAGATTGCATTATCATGATAAATTGAGATATATACATTATTTCCCATTCGAAATATTGTATAATATGAAAAGGAATTGTGGAAAATCATATCGTGGTTGTCTGTTTCGTCAGAAACTTTTCTCATCACTAAGCTATATCATGAAGATTCTCTTAAATTATAAGGTATTCATGGTATTTTTCCCCAAATTTTAGTACATTAACAAATTTGTTATTTGAAATCTCCAGAGGATTATTTAGGCCATGCTGAATACGTTGATTAAGAAAATGTTTGGAAGCCGAAATGAGCGTACATTGCGGCGTATGGAAAAGGCAGTAATGGCAATCAATGCATTTGAACCGCAAATGAAAGCATTGACTGATGCTGAGTTGGCTGCAAAAACCCAACATTTTAAAGCACGTTTTGCAGAGGGTGAAAGTCTTGATGAAATGTTGGCAGAGGCTTTTGCTACAGTAAGAGAAGCATCCGTACGGACCTTAGGTTTGCGCCATTTTGATGTGCAATTAATTGGTGGAATGGTGTTGCATGAAGGTAATATTGCTGAAATGCGCACAGGGGAAGGTAAAACATTGGTCGCAACTTTGCCCACATATTTGAATGCAATTACAGGCCGTGGTGTACATGTTGTTACTGTGAATGATTATCTTGCTAAACGCGACAGTCAATGGATGAAACCTATATTCGAGTTTTTGGGGTTAACTGTGGGTGTTATTTATCCAGATATGTCCCATTCAGCAAAACAAGAAGCTTATCGTTGCGATATCGTTTATGGAACGAACAATGAATACGGTTTTGATTATTTACGCGATAATATGGCCTTTAGTCTTGAAGACAAGGTACAACGAGAGTTGAATTTTGCCGTAGTGGATGAAGTAGACTCTATTCTTATTGACGAGGCACGTACACCTCTAATTATTTCGGGTGCTGCTGAAGATAGTTCCGAACTTTACATTAAAATTAATACATTGATTCCTCATTTGAAGAAACAAGAGGAAGAGGGTGGTGAAGGGGATTATACTGTCGATGAAAAGCAAAAGCAGGCACATCTTACTGAGATAGGACATCAACACATAGAAGAGTTACTGGTTAAAGCAAAACTTCTGGATCAGGGGGAAAGCTTATATCATGCTAGCAACATTATGTTAATGCATCACGTGAATGCAGCATTAAAGGCTCATGCTATGTTTCATCGCGATGTGGATTATATCGTGAAGGATGGACAAGTTATTATTGTTGACGAGCATACTGGTCGCACAATGCCCGGTCGGCGATGGTCTGAAGGTTTACATCAGGCCGTTGAAGCTAAAGAAGGTGTTTCGATTCAAAATGAAAATCAAACTCTTGCTTCAATTACATTCCAAAATTTTTTCCGTATGTATAATAAATTGTCTGGTATGACTGGAACAGCGGACACAGAAGCTTATGAACTACAGCAAATTTATAATCTTGATGTAGTTGTAATTCCAACCAATAAACCTATGGTACGAAAAGACGAGCCTGATCTGGTTTATTTAACTCAAAAAGATAAATTTGAAGCAGTTATAGCGGACATCCGTGAGTGTATTGCTCGCAAACAACCTGTGCTTGTGGGTACTGTTTCTATTGAGGCGTCTGAGTTTTTAAGTCAAATTCTTAAAAAAGAAAATATTAAGCATCAAGTACTTAATGCTAAATTCCATGAAAAGGAAGCACAAATTATTGCTGAAGCAGGTCGGCCAGGTGCAGTAACTATTGCTACAAATATGGCTGGACGAGGAACGGACATTGTTCTGGGTGGAAGCTTGTCTGCTGATTTAGCGCAATTACCTGAAAGCGCAAGCACTGAAGAAATCGATGCTGCAAAGCAGTTATGGCAGAAACGTCATGATGAAGTAATTGCGGCAGGTGGATTGAGAATTATAGGTTCAGAGCGACATGAATCACGTCGAATTGACAATCAGTTGCGTGGACGTTCAGGCCGTCAGGGTGATGTGGGAAGCAGTCGTTTCTACTTATCTCTTGAAGATAATTTAATGCGAATATTTGCTTCAGAGCGTGTTGCGTCGATGATGCGTCGTTTGGGAATGAAGCCTGGAGAGCCGATTGAACATAGTTTAGTAACCAAAGCAATTGAGAATGCCCAACGGAAACTTGAGGGGCATCATTTTGATGTTAGGAAGCAGTTGTTGGATTATGACAATGTGGCAAATGATCAAAGGCAGGTTATTTATACACAACGTGCCTCAATCATGGCTATGACCGATACTGAAGAAGCGGTCAATATAATGAGAGAGGAAGTCATATCAAATCTTGTTGATACTTACATTCCTCCACAAAGTCTGGAAGATCAATGGGATCCAAAATCTTTGAGTGATGTGCTGGCTGATGAGTTCAAACTGAAGGCTCCTGTGCTTGAATGGATTGAAGAAGATCATCATATTCAGCCAGAGCAAATCAAAGATAAAATTCTTGATATTTCAGCAAAAAAATATGATGAAAAAGTAAAACAGGCTGGTAGAGCTACGATGTCTCAGTTTGAAAAATCAGTGATTTTGCAAACTTTAGATAATCAATGGCGTGAACACTTAGCTGTAATGGATCAATTACGTCAAGGAATTCATTTGCGCGGCTATGCACAGAAAGATCCAAAGCAGGAGTATAAAAAAGAAGCTTTCACCTTATTTACTACCATGCTTGATAATTTAAAGTATGATGTAATTCGTTTAATTTCTTCAGTTGAAATTCAAACTGAAGAAGATGTTAACGCAGTTGAAGAGCAACGACGTGCTGAGCAAGTGAGTAAGATGAGCTTACAACACGGCAATTATGTTGATGAAAATGAGGAAGAGACGACTCAAACATACAGAAGACATGAAAAGAAAATCGGTCGAAATGATCCTTGTCCATGTGGTTCGGGTAAAAAATATAAAACATGTCATGGAAGCTTGGCGTGAGCATTGAAGTTGCTGTAGCGGTTATTGTTAATGAACAGCAGCGTATCTTGATTACCCAACGTCCTTTTAATGTTCCTCATGGAGGATGTTGGGAGTTTCCTGGCGGTAAATTAGAGGCTGGTGAGCCTCCAGGAACAGCACTGATTCGAGAAATCAAAGAAGAAGTAGGTTTAGATATTTTACAATACAAATTATTGAGTGAAATTAACCATCAATACTCTGATAAAGAAGTAAAATTAATTATTTTTCTTGTCGAACAATTTTCTGGTACTCCTTCATGTCTGGAAGGGCAGTTGGATATGAAATGGGTTTATCAGCATGAACTAAATCCCAAACATTTTCCTGAAGCAAATCACAAAGTAATTGCAATGATACAGAATTATTTATGCTGTAGAGAATCTATATCATAGAGGCGGGATAAATATTCCTTGGGATTTGTCGATAGAACCTTCACTCATTAGCACGAACGTACACTTAAAATCTCTGCACGAACAGAGTGAGAGAGCTCGAACAGCCTGCGCTGAATTTTAAACGGACGGCACTAAGTAGGAGCTCCCTTTTGCTCAACGACTTAGGATGTCATGGTAGATGAGGTTGTCGTAGCCCACATTATTAATAGTCATTAGTTAAAATCAATATATAGTGGAGCATGGTCTGACACTTCGTCACTCAGTACAGAAAATTCATTAACAATGATATCTGGGGAAGCCAGAATATAATCTGCAAATTTTTCTTCTTTTTTGTAATAGCTAGTTCTTGTTGAGCTGACATTGTTAATTTTTATTAAATTATTCATCTTACGCTCAAGAATATGCATGCTTTTCGTGTCAGGTCTTAAGTTAAAGTCTCCACATAATATTTTAGGTGTATTAATGGTATCCATAAAATGTCGAATACGTTGTGACTGATTGATTCGCTCCGGAGTATCATTTTTACCTTGTCCATTCCAGAGACCATGAACATTAAGTATGGAGTAGATTTTTTTATCTACTTCACATTCGACCCATTGCAAGTTTCTAGGATGATTTGCTCCTATTCCTGGATAATGTTGTTTTTGATGAATAGTTATATCTCCCTCTCCTAATATATCGATATTATTTTTCAATAACATTGCAATTCCATAAATGTTTTCCACCGCGGGTTTAAAAATGGCAAAATGATTAGGAAGGAGTTGCTGCAGATCAGAAAAAATATTCAGACTAAGTTCTCTATCTTCTTCGGTTACCGTACGATGAGCGTTGTAATATACTTCCTGAAAGCAAAAAATATCAACATTTCGATGTATATTTATAAAGTCTAATAAAGGCTTGCGTATGCGGCCTCCCCATAAATTTAAGGTAATTAATTTCATTGATTATTGAATTCCTTTTTCCCTATTCGAAACATTTTTACACAAAAAGCTTGGGTTTCTATCAGCTGGTATAGAGATACATCTAGATCACATGATATCCTTTGACTTCCTTAGATATGTAGCATGTAAATCATTTACTGCTTTAGTTAATTCGTCAATCTTCATGTGGTTATTAATTACATCATCTGCATTTTCCAGGCGAATATTAATATCAGGTTGAACAGATAAAATTGCTTGGGCTTGTTCCATACTGCATTGATCCCGTTGCATTAATCGAGCTATTTGTATTTCCTTTGTTGTACAGACAAGTAAAATTCGATTGATATAAGGGTACGCTTGTTTCGTAATTAGCAAAGGGATTTCTACCATACAATAAGGTGTAGTGCAGGTTTCAACCCGTCTTTTTATTTCTTGCCGGATAAGTGGATGTAGGAGGCGCTCAAGCCAGTCTCGCTCTTTATGATTAGAAAATATTATTTCTCTTAGTTTGCTACGATCTAACTCCTTATCTTGCTTTAGAACTGTATGACCGTAATGTTCTAAAATTTTTTTATAAGCGAGTTCATTTTTTTGGGTTAGCTCTCTTGATATTTTATCGGCATAAATTACATCAATACCTAGATTCGAAAAAAGTTCAGCAACAGTGGTTTTTCCACTCGCTATATCGCCTGTTAGTCCAACACAATAAACCATATTCTTTAAATCTCATTTTTATTAATACATGTTACTACATTAATGTAACATGTATGAGGGACGGGGCTTTTGTGTTTGCAATATGCTTGGGCAGCTAATGCTGCATCATCACGATTAGGATAATGATTACTATTCCATCTCATGGCTTCTCTATCAAAAGCAGTACATTGCCACATGGGAGTTACATTTGCACCATGGATAAATCTGACGCAACTGGCATTAGATGTTTTGCACGTAGCGGGTTTGTTGCTATTTTTTTTACATTCTGAGTAAGAAAGATTTAAAGCTATTTTTTGGTAAGTACTTTGGGACGTCCATTTTGTCTGGGTTACATCGTGAGTTGAACATTGCCAATAATTACCTTCGGTGTTTATTGGTTCTGCAAAACTTGAAACTGAAACACCTAAAACAAGAAAAAAACAACATCCTATATACTTATTCATTTTTTTTCTCCTTGAAGCAGTTCGATTAATTGTTCTACATGCAAGGCCTTAGAAAAATACCAGCCCTGTATAAGTCGAACCTCGTTTTGTAATAGATAATCTAGTTGTTCTTTTGTTTCTACTCCTTCTGCAATAATAGTTAAATTAATGCTTTTTGCTAATTGAATAATTGCATCGTTTAATGATTCTGCAACAGCTTTTGTCCCAATAGCATGAATGAACAATTTGTCGATTTTAAGAAAATTGAAAGGATAATGTTGTAAATAACTGATACTCGAATGTCCCGTTCCATAATCGTCTATAGCTAATGAATACCCTATATTTCTGAGCTCATTTAATCTGTTGAAATATATTTCATTATTCATATCAAGTAAATTACGCTCTGTAATTTCAAATAATATTTGTTTAGGCGAAATAGCATACTGGAGCATTAGCGTATAAAACTGAGGAAAAAATTGATTATCAGTAAAATGTAGCGCACAAATATTAAATGCTAGATGAAAATCAGGTTGGGTTTCTAAGATATTTTTAGCTTCTTTAAACGCTATTTCAATAATTTGCAAGGTAATGGGGACTATTAAGCCAGTATCTTCAGCTTCCTCGATAAACAGATCAGGCATTATTATTTCATTTCCATGATCTTGCCATCTTAATAAAACCTCTGCTCCAGAATAGGTATTACATTGTGTGTCAAATAATGGTTGATAAACAGGGTAAAATTGTCCACTTTTAATAGCCTGTTTTATCGCACCGTGTAAGGAATAATATTTATTAAATTTATTTTTAATCAAAAAATATAAGGAAATTGAAAATACTAAAATATCAAGAATTAGCAGGATTTGATTATATAATAGGTTGTTAATTAAAGTTTGATCAGGTCCTTCCACAGTTAGCACAACACCATCAATGCTGTTTAATTTTGCACTAGCAAATATTCTGTCTGTAATAATGGGTAATTTATCTATCCAGGAATTGCTTGTAGGCTTTCTAATCTGGATAATTTCTTTTTTCTGATTCACATCGTATAACGTTGTTGTATGTATCCCGCTTTCTGGATTATTCAATTCTTTTTGAAGTACTGGAGCCAAGACAATCATTTCTACGTTCCGGATACCTATTTTTTTGGGGATCACATAGATGGGCTCAATAAACATAGATGTTTTTAGCGGCCCCATAATTGACAGACTGATATCATGATTTAGATTGAATGTTTGATTTTGTGGTAATGTGGAACATGTAATATGATGCTTTTGGTCATGAATTGCTAATCCAGAGATTTGAGGGTGATTGATTACGATGTGTTGTAAATAAGGGTCAAAATCATCCTTACAATTTAGGTTATTCTGCTGGTATACAGGGATTTTGTATATATTTTGAAAAACGTTATTGATAAAACGATCAATATTGTGAGCTCTATTATTGGTTACGTCTTTAATAAAATTAAAAGAATTTGCAGCATTGTGACGCCAATTAATATAAGAGAACGACACAAGCAAAGCAACGGTGAACAATATCCAGAAAAATTTGAATCGCTTGTAGACAATAAATGCCATGTTTCTGAATATTGTTCGCATGATTTACGGCGTTACATAGGCTCTCTTTATAGAGTTTAGTGTTATTTCGGCTAATTTCCCAATTACTTCATGATTCGTGTTTAATGGAGGAAGCCAGTAAAGGGTTTTACCTATAGGTCTTATTAAAGCGCCATGATTTAGTGCTTGCTGATAAACCTTATTTCCTATTCGATGATCTTCCCTATCTTCGAGATCTGCTGCAACAACGGCTCCAATTCCTCGAACATTATTTAATTTACCAGAGAGTTTGGCTACTTCTGTTAAGGCTGCAAACATATACTCACCCAGATTCTGAGCCTGTTCGATTATTTTTTCTTCACGCATGGCACGTATGGTTGCTAATGCGGCGCTGACTGCGAGTGCATTTCCACTATATGTATGTGAATGTAAGAATGATTTCCCACTATCATAATCTGCATAAAATAGATCAAAGATGGAGTTATCGATCATTACGCAGCTTAGAGGAATAGATCCGGACGTTAATCCTTTGGATAAACAAATAAGATCAGGTTCAACATCCGCGTGGTGTGAAGCTAACCATTTACCTGTTCGACCCATTCCAGTCATTATTTCATCGGCAATAAGATAAATATTGTTTCTTTTAGCCCAGGACGATAATCTTTTAAGAAAGTCGGGGCTGTAACACAACATTCCACCGGCACCTTGAACTAAGGGTTCTACGACTATGGCACAGACTTTATTGCTTATTGCTTCTAATTTCTTTTCTACAATTGACCAATAGGCATCACAATTGTTCCATAATAAATCCTCTTTGCCTGAAATATAAGGAATATCTTCAACATAATGGCAGGTAAGGCTAAATGATCTATATGGCGCTTTATAAAGACCTAAATCACTGATGCTCATTGTACCTAGTGTTTCTCCATGATATCCATTCTGAAGTGCAATAAACTGATTTTTATCTGTATAACCTTTGATTTGATTGGCATGGATTGCTAGTTTCATCGCAATTTCAACAGCACTGGAGCCATCGCTCGCGAAGAAAACATGTTGCTTTTTAGTAATTTGAGCTAACTCTTCTGCTAACGCTACAAGTTGTGGGTTTGTAGTATTTGCAGTAATGACATGTTCAAATTGATCCAATTGGTCCTTTATTGCAGCAATAACGGCAGGATGGCCATGGCCCAAAGACTTACACCACCAACTCGAGATAGCATCGATAAGAGGGCCTTTATTGGTATAGAGATAACTACCGTGAGCTTTTTCAATAAACAAGGGAGGGCATGTTTCAAAATCTTTCATTTGCGTGCAAGGATGCCAAAAATGCTTTAAATCTCTACTAATTAATTGATTTATGTTGACCATTTTGAAAATTTTGGTTGACAAGATGAGACGGAACTTTATCATGTCTGTTATCTAAATAAAATGAGAACTATACAAAATGTAGCGAAGTTAGACTTTCGCATCATTTAATATCCTTGATTAGGAGGAACCTGTTGTGACTCAAGTTAAGAAGCACTGGTCTGTTTCTGAAATTACAGCTCTATATGAACAACCATTTAATGATCTTTTACATCAAGCGCATGCGGTACATAGAGAATATCACCAACCTAATTCACTACAATTTGCTACATTATTAAGTATTAAAACAGGAGCTTGTCCCGAGGACTGTGGTTATTGTTCTCAAAGTGGACATCATAAAACTCATGTTGAAAAAGAAAAGTTAATGTCGGTTGATGATGTATTAAAAGCTGCTCAGGAAGCAAAAGAAGGTGGGGCCAAACGGTTTTGTATGGGGGCAGCTTGGCGTTGTCCGCCTGATAAGGTCATGGGTGAATTACAAGAAATGATTAAGGGAGTTAAGTCACTGGGACTAGAAACCTGTATGACCCTAGGCATGTTGAATCAAGAGCAGGCTGCCAGTTTAAAGGAAGCTGGTTTAGATTATTATAATCACAACATTGATACTTCTCCTTCTTATTATGAGAAAGTAGTTACAACACGTAAATTCAGTGACCGTCTGGATACATTAAATAATGTTCGATCGGCCGGAATTAATGTGTGTTGCGGCGGAATTTTGGGCTTGGGTGAAACACGCGAAGATCGAATTGAATTTTTATTAACTTTAGCAAATATGGAAACACCTCCTGAAAGTGTTCCAATTAATCGTTTAATACCTGTAGAGGGAACTCCTCTTGCAAAAGCGCAACCAGTAGAAGGTATCGAGTTAGTTCGTACAATCGCTACCGCCAGAATATTAATGCCGCAAAGTGTTATTCGACTGACAGCAGGAAGGACGGAAATGAGCGATGAATTACAGGCACTTTGTTTCTTTGCGGGTGCGAATTCAGTATTTCTTGGTGATAAGTTACTAACTGAAGAGAATCCACAACGTACTAAAGACAAGACTCTTTTTAATAAACTTGGTTTAACTGAGATTGTTTAAATGCCTCTAAGTCATAAGATTAGGGATTATACTAATCGGCTGGCTCAGGATGGTTTATTAAGAACTAGATTCGTGTCAGCTGAGGATTCGTCGTTAATTCATTTTGACAGCAATGATTATTTATCACTGGCAAGGGATAAACGGATATCTGAAGGATACCAACGAGGATATGCTCTGTACCCAAGTGGTAGCGGGGCTTCGATGGTGCTAAGTGGTTATCACCCCAATCATCGAGCTGTTGAAGAAGCATTTGCTAATTTATTGGCTGTAGACGACTGCATTTTATTTTCCTCAGGATATGCAGCAAATCTTGCAGTAACTGCATTACTTGGAAGGTTAAAAGTTCACTGTTTCATTGATAAAGAAATTCATGCCTCAATTTATGATGGCTTAGCATTATCCCAGGTAAACTATACGCGTTATTTGCATAATAATTTAGATGATTTAAGTCGTAAATTTACCTTAAATTTTAAGAGCTCCGCTTTAATCACTGAAGGTATTTTTAGCATGAGTGGCCAATTAGCTCCCTTGCTAAAATTATCTTCTCTTTGTATTGCAAATCAAGGTGCACTCTTAGTTGATGAAGCGCATTCGTTTGGGATTCTAGGCAATCAAGGAAGGGGGGCAACAGCCTATCATGGGTTAACTCAAAATGAAGTTCCATTGCGAATTATTCCTTTAGGAAAAGCTTATGCGGCTCAAGGCGCCCTTGTTGCAGGAAAAGCAGACTGGATCTATGCATTATTACAAGCGGGTCGATCCATTATTTATTCAACTGCAGTTAGCCCTGCTTTAAGTTATGGCTTACTAAATACATTGGAATTTGTCGTCAATGCGGAAGATAGGCGCTCGAAATTAGCGCAACTAATAACTTTATTTAGATCCTATGCAAAACAATCACCTTTAAATTGGACTGATTCTATTAGTCCAATTCAGCAACTTCAATTAGGATGTCCACATTTAGCTTTGCATTATGCTCGCGAGTTGAAGAAACAGGGGATAAGCTGCTGTGCTATTAGAAAGCCCACCGTGAGTGTCAAAGCCTCAGGATTACGAGTCATTTTGAACTACAATCATACTCCCGAACAGATTCGTGAGTTATTTAAACAGATAAGTGTACTATATGAACATAAGCATCCATAGTTATGGAGAAGGATACCCTCTTGTTTTTTTTCATGGATGGGGATTCGATAGCCAGGTCTGGTCACCATTAATACCTAAGCTGTTAGATTTTCAACTGATATTCGTTGATTTGCCAGGATTTGGTCATTCCCAAATGATGGATTGGGATGTATTTAAAACCAATTTAATTAACCAATTACCTGAAAAATTTGCATTAATAGGTTGGTCTATGGGGGGATTATATGCAATGCGTTTGGCAGTAGAGGAACCGGAAAGGGTAGATTATCTTATTAATGTGACCTCATCCCCTCGATTTTTATATACCGATCTATGGCCAGGTGTTTCTCAAGAAGTTTTTAAAAAATTTTTTAAAAAATTATCAAATGATCCACATACTACATTAAAAGAATTTTTAGAGCTCAATGGATTAAAATCTAATGATGGGTTACACCATCTGCCTCAAAAATTGCCATCTCCAGAAGGATTAGAATCTGGTCTTAAGATTTTAGAAACATGGGATTTGCGTGTAAAATTAAAGCAGTTTAACAAGCCTACCTGTTTTATATTTGGCCGACTTGATCCGATTGTCCCGATTAAAACAATGAATTCCATGCAATTAGACTATCCTGATGCGCATTACACCTTATTCAAGCGAGCTGCCCACATGCCATTTTTATCACATGCAGACTTATTTATTGACGAAGTAAGAGGGTTTATTAAATGAAGCATTTTTTTATCACAGGTACTGACACCGATTGTGGTAAAACCTATGTTACCGCACGTTTGGCAAATTATTTTTCATCATCAGCTGCAATTAAACCTGTAGCAAGTGGATGTATGGAAATAGAAGATAAACTGGTTAGTAGTGATGCACAATATTTACAAAAAAATAGTATCAGCTTGGATGTAATAAATCCTTGGCGATTTAAGACTCCTGTATCACCTCATATTGCTGCAGATCTCGAGGGCAGTTGCTTGTCTGTAACCCAAATTGCGGATTATTGTCTTAATCTGCAACTGGATGGTATTAAAACTTTGTTTATTGAAGGTGCTGGTGGATTGATGGTTCCATTAAATGATCATGAAACTTGGATTGATTTTTTGCAGATTACAAAGATACCGGTTATTTTAGTAGTTGGCATGAAATTAGGTTGTATTAATCATGCTTTGTTAACAGAAACGGCTTTGCATACACATAATATTCAATGTATAGGGTGGGTTGCCAATTGTATTGATCCTAATATGCAAGCCTTATCAGCTAATATCGATACATTAAGCCAAAAACTTACTTCTCCTCTTTTGGCAAGAGTGCCTTTTGCAGGCGAGCTTACTATGATCGGTTCCTTTCTTGATTAATTATAATATTATTGAGTTGGATATCGTTTTTTAATCCCCTACTTGTTGTTTCAATAACACTATTGTATGTTAATGAAGAATTTATTTAATGGAAAGGAAAACCATGTCTACACGAGATAAGTTGATACAATCAGTAATGACTGCTTTTTTTGTTCTTGTTGCAACTGGAAGTTCAGCAGCAGATAATAATGACACTTCAGCTGCAACTGAAAAATGCTATGGAATTGCTAAAAAAGGGATGAATGATTGCGCTACTGCAACTGCTTCATGTGCTTCTTCTGCTACCAAAGACAAGCAGAAAGATGCCTTTATTTTGCTACCTAAAGGACTCTGTGAACGAATTGTTGGTGGTAATCTCAAACCTGAGTAAAAATTTAATATATAATTGATTTAAACTGATATTAAAAATAAGGATATTTATTATGAAGCAAACTCTGGGACGCTCGCTATCATCATTGCTTATCGCAATTACTTTTTCTACTCCAATATTTGCTGCTTCTGAAACCTATACTTTGGATAAAAATCATACTTATGTCTTATGGAGTGCTGAACACTTGGGTTTTACAACTCAATATGGCAAATGGTATGCAACGGGACAGCTAGTTCTTGATAAAGACAATCCAAGTCAAAGTAAAGTTAATGTGACAATTGATGTTAAAGACATGATTACGGGTATTCCTGAGCTTGATAAACATCTAAAAAGTAATTTGTTTTTTGATGCCGAGCATTATCCTACAGCAACCTTTGTTAGCAATAAAGTAACGCCACAAGGTGATAATAAAGCAACCGTTGATGGTACGTTAACCCTACGCGGGGTGAGCAAGCCAGTGGTGTTGGAAGTTACCTTAAATAAAGAGGGAATGAATCCAATTAGTAATAAGATGTCTGTTGGTTTTACCGCCACAGGTTCTATAAATCGTTCTGATTTTGGTATCAATGCATTCTTGCCCGCTGTGAGCGATAAAGTAAATCTTTCTATTGGGGCCGAGGCATACCTGGATCAGAATAAAAAAGCAGATCAAGATAAAGATCAGGCACAAGGTAAAAAATAGGATATCTTATGCAAATCAAAAACAGCTCAACTCATTTTGGTATCATTGCGATAGTATTTCATTGGGTAATTGCTTTATTGATTATCGGGTTATTGGCACTTGGTTTGTATATGGTTTCTTTGCCCTGGAGTGCTCAAAGACTAAAATTTTATGGTTGGCATAAAGAGTATGGTTTTTTAGTCCTGTTTTTAGCTATTTTAAGAATCATTTGGCGCTTAGCGAATGAAAGTCCTGAACTGGCTTTACCTTGGCTTGAAAAAATTGCCGCACGCAGCATGCACTGGGCGTTTTATGTATTTATGTTTGCTATGCCAATTACTGGGTGGTTAATTACTTCGGCAGCAGGGTTGCCTGCATCATTTTTTGGATTATTTACCTTACCTAATCTTATAGCGCCTGATGAGAGTAAGCGGATTTTATTTGAATGGATTCATGAGTGGTTAGGTTATGCTCTTATTGCGGCAATTTGTATGCATGTAGCTGCTGCTCTAAAACATCATTTTATTAATAAGGATGATATATTACGGAGAATGTTCCCATGAAAATGATTAAGTATTTATTCGTTTTTTTGTTTTTGAATAGTGTCAATGCTCATGCTGATGCTTTATCTGAATGGACACTTGTTCCCAATGAAAGCAGTATAAGTTTTACTGCAACACAAAATAATGCACCTGTTACGGGTACATTTAAAGAGTTTACGGCAAAAATAGTTGCTGACCCGAAAAATTATCAAAACAGCAGTGTGGATGTAGTTGTTAATATGAATTCACTAACAACTTCATATGCTGAAATTACATCAATATTACTCGGTTCAGACTGGTTTAATGCCAAAGAGTTTCCAAAGGCTGAGTTTAAATCGACCAAATTCACTAAAAAGGATGATAAAAATTATGAGGCCGTTGGGACATTAACCATAAAAAATAAATCCCTGCCAGTAACTCTTACTTTTACAGCTGTAGAGTCACCTAAAGATCATCTCGTTGTTGAAGGACATACTAACCTAAAACGATTAGATTTTGGAATTGGACAAGGTGATTGGTCGAGTACTAGTGAAATAAAAGATGAGGTAACGGTAAATTTTAAAGCGGTTGCTACGCATAAACAATAATCTCGTTCAATATCAAATTGAAGTTTGAGCTAACACTCATCAGACTCGAGACTTTAAAATGATGCCTCATTCAAGTTTACCATTAAGCAGTTAGTGTAAATTTGAGTGAGACGGCGTCATGGGCGCCTTCATTGATGCCAGTGATAACATTCTGGGACGTTTGGATATCAATTTGTTCCTTTTTAAAGAAACCATGGCCGTAACCGAAATCAACAGTGAGATGGTTCATCAAGCGATATCCCATGGAAAAACCAGTAACCAAACTGTCTCCGGGACCAATTTGAAATCTCCCATTCGATGGTGACTGATTATAAGTACCTGCTACCCGGACTACCCACTTTGGTGAAACTTGATAGATTGTCCCCAGGGTTAGAAGCCAACTGTTGTGAAAGTGATAATTAATGCGAGCCCGAGGGACAATAAATACTTGGGAGGCAACTTGAGTTGCAAAGTTATAAACAGAAACTTCTTTAAAGATATTCCATTGCAGGTATTGGACAGTACCTATAAAGCCTAATTTTTCATTGATAAAATGGCTTAAGGTCACTACACCTCGTGCTGGTGTCCAGTATTTAAAATGGTAATCATCTGAAGAAATGTACTGCGAACCAGTTATTGTACTACTACCCTGTAAATTATAGGTGACCGAACTGCGGTAATTAAAACCCAAGGCTGTTTTTTTACCTGGCTTAATTAATACCCCGAAATCACCGCCCAAACTGTTTGCTTGACTGTCATTCAAGCTTCTACTTTCAGGAATATTCAAACGGGATATGCCTGCTGCAATAGGCTCCTGGATGAGATGAGCATAGGTAAAATTAATGTTTCCCCCTATGGAAAGATATTGATTAATTTTAATCCCCAGAGCGGGAATAAAGTCAATATTATGCGTTTGATTGCGTGCAAGAATATAGCGAAGAATTGGTTGGTTATCCAATTCGCGATTAAAATCATTTGCAACGACAGCAAACCCCGCTACGAATCGTTCATTTATAGGGATGCCAAGATACATGGAAGGCAAGAAAAAATTGGATTTAGAAGTAGTTGAACCCGACTCGGTTCCTCCAAAAGGTATTTTTTGCGCACTCCCGCTAAACTCAAATTGTGCTCTTGCCAAGGTGCCTAGAAGGATAAGTTGTTGATGGGGTGAAATAGTTAATGCCGCCGGATTAAAGTAAACCGCTGTGGCATCCTTTACTACAGCAGTTCCAATTGTTTGTTCAATAAAAGAGGCATGTAATGGCGATCCTAAGAACAAAAAAACTATAATTAAGTACTTCATTATATTAATAAAGCTTGCCATAAACCTTGAAGCGAGAATGAGAACATCCTTCAAGTTGTAAAAGTATTTTTTCATATAGTCAAGAAAGTTTTATCTTGGAAGGTTAATCCAAAACCAACAACAAAAATATTTGAAGTAGTATATTAACAGCAATAACTCATGCCGAGCAGGTGATTATTGAACGATAAGCTAAAATCCAAAAAAGTCTAGTTAAATAAGGGGAAATGAAATCGATAAGCCAGGGGTAGGACTTGTGTGTTTGGATGTGGTCAGATCTATTAGACCACATCAGTTTTTTATTTGAGAGGTAGGGCTTATTCAAGTTGGCCACGCTCATCAGGGAAAAAAAAGTCGCATTTCTTCCAATTGTTCTTCAATAAATCCATTCATTGGAGTTGATCTGACAAATAGACTCATATCTTAATGTGAAAGGGTTATTTTCTTATTTCGGTCAATTTCAACTCCAAAGAATCCATCATACTCAAAGTCTTTCTAGTGGAGTGACTGACTTTAAGTGATTTGTTAGTTCAAGACCGTTTGCTACTTGTTAAACTGGACTACTTTACCCGCTTGGAAATCTTGGGTGTACACGTTATTTCTCAGGTAAACCATATTCAATAAATAACTCGAGGCAAGTCAACATAAAGAATGTCGATCCTCGAGCGATATTGAAGATTTAAATACCAGATATGAAGACAATTGATTTGCGCTCCAATAAAACCAAGTGGTTAAATATAGTACCAAATATGCAAGTGTCTCGGAGAGTAAGATGAAAATAAAGATGGACCAGAGTGTTCATTTAGCTAATGAAATTCAACAATATAGCCCACTAGATAATGCGCTTGAAAGCCATCATCAAGCCCCAGGTTATGGTGATGTACATTTACAGGGAAACAGGCCGTCCCAAGAGGACGGCGGTCTCTTTGTGAAACTGGATAGCGTTGTTGAATTAAGCCCAGCTCAGGTCGCCGAGCGGATGTGGACAACGCTTAAACACGTTGATGACCAAGTTAAACAGCTAGAGAATGAGCAGCCTGACTTAAAAAAACAAGGTACCACCGCTTGTATCGCCACTGTTCATCAGAATCACCTTATCACCGCGAATCTCGCTGATTCTGTACTCTTTGCGGTTATTTACAGCCCAGAAGGAAAGGTTATAGGCGCTAGCCGTGTTACACAAAATTTGCATAAACCTAACCAAAAGAGTGAGGAGCAACGAATTACCTCACAAGGTGGGCGTGTATTTTTTAATCGGGTTAACGGAAGGTTAGGGGTAGCAAGAGCTATTGGTGACCATCAGTATAATAATGATGGAGAGGTAATTAGTTCAGATGCTTCACTAGGCGTTTTCTCGCTGGATGAGATGCAGAACTCTTTGAATCCTGAAGGGCTTCCAGTTGGCAAAATGCAACTCATCATGACTTGTGATGGTTTTACTGAACCTGCTAATTGTGGTAATGTTGAACATCATGACTATTTGAGCCGCTGTCTGGCCGCTGTCAACGATGGCCAACCAGGAAATCTGTCAGAGTCTAAGCTTGCAAGAGCGCTAGCTGAAAAAGCAATCGCAGATGACTCAGGGGATAACGTTTCTGTTTCAGTAATGACCTACAATCCTCAAAATACAAACACAAGTTATTTTGCTATTTTTGATGGCCATGGCGGTCAAGGCGTTGTAAATGCCGTCGTGCAGAATTTTGCTAAAGACTTTAATCAGCAACTTGCGATGACTGAACATGCTTATCAACAACAAGCTCAATCAGTGCAGAATAAACAAGCGAATTTTATACGCGATAATGAAGCAATTTTCAAAATGCTAGCAGAAGCACCAGCGGTTCAGAGTCAAACTGCGACAACCACAGCTGCACCAATGGTTCAAAGTCAAGCGACTACCACCACAACAATGGCTCCTGTGCATGATACGCTAGCAAAACGTAAAGCGATTGAAAGCAAAGCTGCAACATTGTTAGCTGCTGGTCAAGCAGACAAAATTATTTTCAAAAATAAAAACTACATTGCTAATAATCCTGAGCATAATGAGATACAGGAATTGGAGCTAGTGCAATATGTATTTTCTAACGCTGAGAAGCAATTAGCCTTCAAAACGCTGATTGAACAAAGTAGCGGTTCTGTTCTTTTCTGTGGTCAAGGATATCAGAATCCGTACATAGTTGAATTACAGCCCGAAGTGGTCGAGAATTTAGCTTTGCCTAAAAAGAATTCTGTTGCTACAAGAAAAGAAATAGAGCAGAAAGCGAGCACGATACAAGGTTTCAGCAAGGCGACAAAGGTTATTTTCAAAAATAAAAATTACATTGCTGGAAATCATGAGCATAACCAAAAGCAACCTTTACATGTGGTGCAATTTGCCTTTGCTAATCAAGAAGAGCAAGAAAAGTTCAAAGTGTTGGTCGAACATCATAGCCAAACAAAGGTGGCCTATTCCGGTGACGGCGAGGTAACCCCCAATATTGTTGAACTGTTCCCAGAGGTTGTTGCAACAATGGATATCGCAGTTTTCAAACCTACTGCGCCTAAGGTTGTTGCCGACAAGGTTGAGCAGGTAATTGCTCATAATAAAGGCATCACCAATTCACAAGCTGAGTTGCAACAGCTTAAGAAACTGCTGAATTTATCCGACGATTTTACCATCGGTGAAGCAATTGATGACGGCGGTTGCTTTTTTGATAGTCTGGCACAAACCTTAAATCAGTTATATGGCACAGATATCTATAGCGAAGACTACCTGAGATTGTTGTGTCAAGAATACTTTTTCGCTAACAAGGAAGAAGTCAATACCTTGAATAAGGCTGATAATGGCCTTGAACTGGGTGATGACTATGCCTTTGTTAAATATAGCAAGGCACAATTAGATGCTGCATTCTATGGTAGATCGCCCATCTGGGGTAGACCCTCTGTTGAAGGCAAAATCCTTTGTCATAAATTAAATTTAAAGGCAATTTATGTAGTTGAGTTAATTATCGATCCTGATAGTGGCTCATTAATTCCTGCTGTCTTTAAGGCGACTAAAAACGGCTATACACAATTGGATGTTTTACCTCAGAATGTAATTGGTAAGGAGCCCGTACTGCTTGTTCATCAAGACAAATTGCATTTTGTTCCTCTGTTATCTCAAGTGAAGCCTGGCCATGAGAAAGACAAAGATAAAGTGTTGCCAAAAAGCCCTGTTGTGCAAGCCACAGCCACTGATACAACTACAGTTGCTTCTCAAAAGAATGTTTATGATTTACAAATCAGTCGTCATCCAAGGGATAGCAAAAAAGTATTAGTTAAAGCCAGCCTGACGCCAAAACTCGAGAGAAAACCACAACATGTTGTTTTTGTTCTTGATAGAAGCCATAGCATGGATAGTGGTGGGGCTATTGAATTAGTTAAAGAAGCGACCAAACAGCTGGTTCGTAAGGCATTACATCCTGATGATAGTTTCAGCATCATTGTTTATGACAAAAACCCTGAAGTGCTTGTTCCTAAAACAAAACAGAGTGAAGCAAAGTCTGCCTTGGAAAAAATAAGCAAGATACGTACGGGAGGTGGAACTGAAATACAAAAAGGCTTGGCTCTTATAGGTCAGGGCGGCTCTTACCCTGTTCAGGTCGATGATGTTGCCAATACAAGCATCATTTTATTGACAGATGGTGACAATGGTACAAAGATAATGCCTGAAAATGAGGTTAGGCTACTAAAGCAACGTTTAGGTTCAAACACTGCTCCGGTTATCGTTCCTATCGGAGTTGGTCGCCACTATGCCCCGCAATTCCTCTCCAAGTTTGGCAAATTAACCGGCCTCGACACGACAATCCATATTAGCGACGGGAATACGATGGCTGCTGGCTTTAATACGGCGGCGAAATTTATTGGTCCTCATCTTGCAGAGAGTGTTAAGTTAAAGCTAAGTGTGACCGCTGATAAAACTGTCTCTGAACAAGCGATGGATTTAGGTATCTTATTCGCAGACCAGCCAGGGAATTACGTTTTTGAATTAGATCTTATTCCTGATGAGGTGAATGTTGCTTTAACCAGTACCCTTGATAACAAGCAGCTGAGCACAATACAAAATCTATCAGAGGTTGCTAGGGTAGATAGGGATGTTGTTGCGCTGTATGCGAATCAATTACTGCTTCAGAGGGATAATGTGCCTTTTGAGCCTTGGGATACCTATATTGCCCGCAAAGAACAAAGGGCTGTAGAACTTGAAAGGGATATTCTGCCATTACTCTCACCAGCCTTTGCTTCCGATAGTGACTTGGTAAAGCGTGTTCGCTCAAATCTGATAACAATTATCAAGTCGCTCTATGGAGTTCTTGAGGATGATAATGAAGCTAAAGAGGCCAAAAGTAGTACCTCTACTACGCAGGTATCGTCCGGTGCATTCGAAGAGTTTGTGAAATTTGGACTTACAGGTTTGCATCAGTATAACGCTGAGACCAAAAGCCTAAGCCTAGGAGGACATGAGCTTCGATTAGCAGGTTCCGACATCGATTATGTGACGTGTAAAAATCGTTATCTAATTTCTTTTAGTGCTTCCTTTAATAAATCTCAAGCGGTTATTCTTGATCAAGACAGTCCTGTGATTAAAACGGAATTTAAGAACCTGGAGGGTACGATTAATGCAATGGTAACCACCCAGGGCAAATTAGAGGCTGTTGCACAGCAAGTTAAAGGTATTTTTACAAGTACAGAAGTTAAACATTGGTATGACAACCAACAATTTTCTCTTGAGCTTGGCGGTAACCTTATTGATTGTATTCCTTTTGAGGAGTATATACAAAGTGGGGCAGGTGAGTCTCGACATAAGGCTTTGTTATCTAGTCAGTTTGTTGCCAATTTAGTCAGGAAACATCATCTAGCTAATGGTACTGTTCGTCAATTTTTCGGGCTTTCCGAGGATGGAAAAACAGCTTATTCCTGGGTTAGTTATCATCCTAAAGGATCTAATAGTCTTTTTATTATTGACCCTTCCAGTCAACCGGCTGTCTATGATTTAAACAGCCGAGAGGCCGTTTTAAAAGCTCGTAAGGATTATGCTGCACGGGGTCTTGCAGGTATACTTGATGGTTGTTTGGCTACTTATAAGCTCCTAAAACTTGAGGATCAAGAGCCGATCTCTGACAACCTGCTTGGCCGCATTACTGACGAACAAGTGTTCCTCGATAAAGGCTATGTGGATCCTATAAGCTTAGAAGTTATGGCTAAGCCTGTAAGAATCAAAGGTCAGCCTGAACAGCAGATCTTCGATGAAGCGTCGATTAAAGCCTGGTTTGCTACCTGTGGTGTTAATCCCATCAACCCATTGACAAGACAGCCCTGTTCGATGGAGCTTGTTCCTGCTATTAATGTGAGGGATAAAATCATTCTTGAAATTCAAGCACAAAACGATTCGATTCCCACTGAAAAAGTCATCGAGATGTATGAAAGCCGAAAACAAAAACGATCTCGAGCGCTTGCTAATGGCCTTTATGCCTTAAACTGTGCAATGGCCAATGGCATTGAGTATAGTTCGGATGATCTGAGCTTTGGGAAGGATAGCGATGCAAAGGCAGAGGAATTGCCTTTATTCATTAAACCCGATATAACGGCAATTTATAATAAATTCGGCGGAGTTCGTTCTTCTATTGGAGCTGCCTCAATGATGCTGGTAAATCCTGGCCATGAGGTTCCTACTAGTGACGAAATTCCTTTTGTACAGTTGGGTTATTCTGATGCAGGCGAAGTAGAGTTACAGTTATCTTTTAGGAATGAAAAAGATGCTCGTGCCTTATTAAACCTGTTGCATGCTCAGGAGTTGTATGGAGCCACTCTGGGGATGGCTTCTATCAATCATCCTGAATACGGCGTGTTTCATGCGACAGTGGTGCTTAAAGCCGAGGAAATTAGATCTTATCTTGAAGAGCTCTGTGGTTTACCCAACCATGAAACGGCGTTTCTATTCCGCGTTTGTTGCTTCGGTGGCTATTACTGTCAACAGTACCTCGACACTGCTGAATTGGATGGACTTGAAGCAACATTAATAGGCTTTCAAAAAAGTAAAGCAGAGAGTTCGCTCGGTATTATTAGCTCGAACTTGCAAGCATTATTCTTAGCTCCGCCAAAGGTTAGTGCTGAAGCACAACAGAGTGTTGCTGATGCACTACTGACTATTATTCAACAGGTAAGATATAATAAAGAAACAGCAAGATATGAGCGCCTGGTGAGTGAAAAGCCAATTCTTGAAGTATTAAAGTCTGACTCTACCCTCAAAACGGCCGTAAAAGATTATATGGATTTAATCACACTCCTTGTTTCTAGCAGTCAATATGTCCTCGTTAGTGCGCCAACGATGGCTGTCTAATCTTAAAACAACTGAAATCCCGCAGCTTAAATGCGGGATTTCCTATTTTCCTGTCATTACTCCTGATGATAGGACCCTATTGTAAACAGACCCTGGCAAAATTAACTATACTTTTAATAAAGACCACTTTTATGGGTGCATCGATTCATGGACTTGAACCGTGTAAATTTAAATTTATTAGTACATCTTGAGCTCTTATTAAAAGAATGTTCTGTCTCAAAAGCTGCAAAACAAGCTCATCTTAGCCAGACTGCAATGAGTGCAATTTTAAAGCAGTTAAGAGAAATCTTTGATGATCCCCTATTTATTCGTGAATCGCATGGCCTTAAACCTACGCCTAAGGCTTTAGCCTTAATGCCTAAGGTTAAAACCTTTTTAACCTGCGCCAATGAAATCTTTGCCAATGATAAATTTGATCCAAGTACCGAAGTAGCGGTTTTTAATTTGATTTTAGGAAGCCATGGCGAATTGCTGATTTTATCCAAATTATCCGCCTATCTTGCGCAACATGCCCCCAACTTTACCTTAAAAACAGCCTGGGTAACGAAAGATTTGGATTTAGATAAATTGTTAGGCACCACAGAGGATTTTGCGATTGCAGCTGACTTTCTACCCCATGGAACTATTATTAACAAGGAGTTTTTACTTGAAGAAGAGATGGCCTGTGCAATGCGCAAGTCACACCCTTTGGCTAGTCAAGAATTGACCCTAGACCTATTTATGGCAGCAGAACATGTGAATATACAATTTATTGAACAAGCCTTGGTGAAACAATGGATTGATTTTGGCTTTAAGAGAAAAATTAAAATAACCGTATCGAATTTAATCAGTGCACTTGAGGTAATTCGCGATACGGACTACCTGGCAATTGTTCCGCGACATTTGGCTATGTTCTTAAATGATAAGGATCACTTTGCGATAAAACCGCTGCCTTTTCCAAAAAAAACGTTTACGATCAACGTGTTCTATCACAAACGTTATGACAATTACAAACCACTACTATGGCTCATTAAGGTTATTAAAGAGCAATGCCTGTAAGCTTTTCCAGGACTCCCTTCATTATGTACAAACACTGTGCGATTATTTTGCAATAAAATTATAGAGCACATATGTCAAGACAAGTACTCACTGATGAGATATGGATGCATCTTGAAATAACGATGCGATTTCCCGGCTGTCATAAATGGAGTAATGATCGTAGTGTTATGGAAGCTAAGAACAGAAACGCCATGACGAGATATTCACAAAGAAAAAGTTGAATCAGCGGAGGATATTCCAGAATAAGTCAGAAGTGTAAGAATGAGGCCTGTTATCCCTCGTTTTATTTACGCATATCACTTAATTCTGTTTCCTCTATTAAGCAACTTGCATATGAAATATAATTGTACTATCATTTCAATTGAAAGGAGATTCAAAATGAAAACTATTAGTAGTACACAGCATAAAGAAGAAATTGTGTTGTCGAAGGCCTTATGTAACTTGGCAAAATTTTATTCTTTAACCGGAAAAGACTTAGGTAAAATCATTGGTATAAGTGAACCCAGCGCATCTCGTCTCAGTCAGGGGAAAAAATTAATCTCACCTCATACAAAAGAAGGTGAAATCGCGCTGCTCCTTTTAAGGATATATAGAAGTTTAAATGCTATGGTTGGGAATAATCATGAAAAAGCTAAATTATGGCTCAATAGTCAAAATAAATATTTTAAAAATAAACCTATTGAAGAAATAAAAACTATTCCCGGTTTAATTAGGGTACTTAACTATTTAGATGCAATGCGCGGTAAATTATGAGTATTTGGACCGAATGTGAAGGTTTAAAGTTTTTCAAACATTTGGAGTTGGAGCCGTGGAGAATAGTTGAGGATCAATATCGCTCAAGCTCTAGAGATTTAGTTGAGAGCAGCGAAGAACACGATCTTTTAGAAAAATTATTAGATGATTCCAAACCTCAAGCAGCCAATAATAAACACTATCTAATTTTTACTCCTTTTAGGTATCCTCCACTTGAGTATGGATCTCGATTTGGTACTACTTATGAGCCTTCGCTATGGTATGGATCTTTATCTCTGCAGACAGCCTTTGCAGAAGTAGCATTTTACCGTTTAAAATTTTTTGATGATACTTTAGCTAATCTAGAGTACATTGAGATTCGAATGACTGCATTTAAGGCTTATATAGATACAACAAATGGAATTGACTTAACAAAGTCTCCGTTTCAAAAATATCAAGATAAAATTTCAAGCAAAACAAATTATGAACAAAGTCAACTTTTAGGTACAGAGATGAGAGAGGCCAACGTTGACGCATTTGTATTTGCTTCAGCAAGAGATAAAAATGCTGGGGAAAATGTTGCAGCATTCACACCAGACGTCTTTAAAATTAAAAATAAAGAATATATAACTAATTTACAAAATTGGCGGTGTATCGCAAACAAAAATATTATTGAATTTAGTCGTGATGAAATTTTACAGAGAAAAAAACTGGAATTTTCTAAAACTGAATTTGAAGAAATTAAATAAGGTGAATAAAGGGTACAAGAAGAGTGCACATTATTGCCTTCACATTTATAAATATGAGATAACTATGAAAGAAAAAATTGAAAAAACGTTTGAGTCCAGCATAAAAGGGACCATATTTGAAAAAGTTTGTCATTTAGCAGAATTAAATCAAGAGGAAGAATTAAGAGATTTAACTTCTGGAGAGAGTATCGATATCGTACAAGGTAATTATTTACCGGTAGGTTATTTAGCTAAGAAAGGAAAACTGGACGCTGTGATGTTGTTAATTGAAAAATTTGCTGCGAATAAACATCATGCAGCCCTGTGTGCCGCTTGGGGTGAACAGGAAGAGTTAATTAATTTACTTATTAGCAAAGAAAATGATGCCCGCCAGTTTGATGAGCTTATTTACCATATTACCAGAGGGTTTGTTCGACGTTTTAATCGAGATATCGTTGCTGCTTTATGGGTATTGCGTAGATCTTCCGATGGAATTACAACTTTAATTAACCGATTTGTCGATGAGGATTTATTTTTCAAAATTCAATACGATGAGCTATTTTTAGATCAGTTCGCCTCCAGTTTAGATTCTAATTATTTTTTTGCAGAATCCTGTTTGGCTAAGGTTCAATTTAAATCAGCAGGAGTAGATTCTTCGTATTTAGGAGTAAAATATCAATATATGGCACTTGCAGAATGGAACTATTTTCGCGATCTGCGTTTGTGCATAGTTGATTACCAACTTGAACCTTTACAAGCAGAAAAGCTATTGGCAGCGACGCAAGGACTCCGGATTTGGCTTTTACAAGCAGTGAGACAACTGTCTATGGGCTTATACATTGATGAAAATGGTATGCTGCAAAACACCGATAATGAACGGCCAAAACTACCGATTGAGATATTATTTCATATTACAACATTCGCGTTTAATCTACCTGAAATTTGTGATGCCCGTAAAATTATGATTGCTGAAAATAGACGATTAAGTAATGCAGTCATTGAAAAAAATGAAACCGAAATGAGTTATAGCCATTACTCTGTCATACCCCAGGTCTTATCTTTTTTTGGGATAAATGGACCTAAGGAGAAGAAAAAACAAATTGAGGGGTTAATAAAAAGAGAGGAAGACCGATATGAAAAAAGAATATCATGTATTCCACCACCCTAAGCCAAGTGAGGATAACGGCTGGCTCACTCCAGCCGAACCCTCTTAGGTAGGGTCGAGAACTGATTCGGTGAACCCCATAGCTGTCAGGCAAAGGATTAAAAGCTCTCTCTAGTAGAGAGAGCTTGCTCGAAAGAGGTTCTCTTTTTTATATCTTTTGTTACAAAAAGAACATCTTGAGCTCTTATTAAGAGAATGTTCTGTCTCAAAAGCTGCAAATCAAGCTCATCTTAGCCAGACTGCAATGAGTGCAATTTTAAAGCAGTTAAGAGAGAGCTTTGATGATCCCCTATTTATTCGTGAATCGCATGGCCTTAAACCTACGCCTAAGGCTTTAAGCCTTGATACCTAAGGTTAAAACCTTTTTAACCTGCCCCAATGAAATCTTTGCCAATGATAAATATGATCCAAGTACCGAAGAAGCGGTCTTTAATTTGATTTTAGGAAGCCATGGCGAATTGCTGATTATATCCAAATTATCCGCCTATCTTGTGTAACATGCACCCAACTTTACCCTAAAAACAGCCTGGGTAACAGAAGATTTGGATTTAGATAAATTGTTAGGTACCTCAGAGGATTTTGCGATTGCAGCTGATTTTCTACCCCATGGTATTATTATTAATAAGGAGTTTTAACTTGAAGAAGAGATGGCCTGTGGTAGTAAATATTTTTTCCCACTGATCCATGGAGATAGGCCTGCCAATTACCTTGATTTTGACTAGCAAAAGACATGTTTCAGATTGTTATGAGAAATAGATAAACCAGTGTAGGAATTATGAAATGATATTTAGTGCACCCATTCATAGCAGTGAATCTCCCTGGGCTTAAGATAGCAAGGATGATTGGATCCAAGCAATCATATGGTTTATTAGACTAAAAAAACGTCAATGTAATATACATAAGCAAAGAATTCTAATTATTGTTGTTTTTCTTCAATCATCGATATTAGGGCAGTACTAAGTTAAAGCAGGGGATTGTTCAGAGCGTATAAGTAGTATTCTACGAGGTGGAACTTGCAACAACCTAGAGGGGCAGGCCTTGAATTTAGATAATTATTTCTTAGCAATGTTATATTTGATTTATCTAAATCGTCAATAAATTCAGCAAATTTTAATTGATAACTCACAATTAATGTACTGATCCTATTAATCTTTCGACAAAGTGGCGTTATCGAAAAAGATTCCTTGGTTTTAGATGTTGAGTAATTTAGCCGCATTTAAGTAACTTATTTTCATTTTATCTTCATCGTCCAATTGCACAGAATCAAGCCATTGGCTTGCTTTTAAGTTATCTTCATAAGGGTAGTCAACTGAAAACATGATTCTATCTGTGCTAACTGTAGAAATTGCATGCATCAAGGACGGAGTATCAAAAAAACCACTTGTTGTTAGGAATATATTAGTATTTAGATACTCTGTAATGGTTCTTTTACATTCCAATTTTTCCCGCCAGCCTTCTTCATTTAGCCGATGATCAAGTCGCCAAGCCCAAAATGGAAGCATTTCTCCCATGTGGCCTATGATAATTTTAAGGTTTGGATACTTATCAAAAAGTCCTGATAGCATTAAGCGCAAAACATGTTCGGCTGTTTCAACATGAAATCCCCATGTTGAACCATGTAATGCCTGGTAGGGTGAATAGGTCGCTACTCTTCCTTCAGGAATCCCTCTGGGATGTAAATAAACTGGGATGTTATTGCCATGAATGTATCCCCAAAATTCGTCAAATGCCTTTTCATCCAGGTATTTTGCTGGTGTATAGTTGCTGCTATCGTATCCATTAATTAGGCAGCCAACTATTTCTTGTGCACCTTGAATACGTTCAAGCTCTTTGATGGCAAGTTCTGGGGCATAAGTGGGGACGCAGGCAAATGCTCGAAATCTACTTGGAGACCGAGTAACACAGTCTATTAAGTAGTCATTCCACTTTTGGGCACATAATTCTAATTGCGATGCTAGCGCTAATGATTGCAATCCTGGGGTCGTTACTGAGAGCACTGATAAGTCAATTCCCGCTTCATCCATACTCTCAATTCTTAGCTGATGTATATCTTTTAAACGAGCTAAATTTTGACTAAACTCGAAATGACTCTTGTGTTCCAAAATTAAGTCTCGACCAGGAACAACAATTGCCTCCTCTAAAGCAATCCTTTTCATTGTCTTCCTATTCCATCCGTTAATATAGATAAGTCTAGTACATTATTCATGGAGAGAAGGATATTAGATCCACAAAATATTCAATTTATCCTGATCGTCAGTAGGTTCAGCAAATTGTAATTGATAACTTGCAATTCAATGCATCAACCGATTAATCACAGATATTCCAGATAACGCGCTAGCAGCTTAACTACGCTTAAAATAACTTCAATTACCAGCTGGAACAATTCGAGCGACTTAAGCATTCAAATAATCAATATTTCAAAATTGCAAAGACCTTGAAAAATTATTGCTATTTAATGGTTCGTTAATAATTTGAACGTAAAATATGAATTATGGTCAAATAAGTCAATAAGAGGTCATATCATGCATAGTAATAAAGAAAAAACTGAGAAAAAGGAAAAAGCTAACGCTGAGTATCATCTTGCTTCTTTAGTAAAAGAGACTAATCAACAAAATGGACCAGGTCATGTATCAATTTCAGCTGTGAAACAAAGAGAGGGTCAAACCAAGATAATGCATACAAGCTTCTTCCCCGGAGCAGTGGGCTCCCTTGTGAATGCAGTTACCTTAGGATCAGTGCCGGTTGGAGGGCAAATTGCTGAGGATCCTAAACAAGACATTGATGAAGCAGATGCAGTTCTTGTCAAAAAATGCAGTAAAGAAGAATATAAAAATGCGGTAAAAACCCAGAAAAAATTCCATGGTGAGGTTAAGGAGGGAACACGCGCCTACTCTGTTTTTGGTCCTATAAACCCAATTTCTTATCCGATTGCCTCAGCTTATGGTGCATTTTATAGCTCACAGTTAAGTGCGAAGAAATTTAAAAGCAATCAGGGGGGAGCGCCAGAGGATATGTGCGGAATTGAGGTATACGATGATAGCAGTCATGTTAAAAAAGACATTGGAGTAGATAACTGTTGCAGTTCAGCTACTAATATCTGTAACGGAGCTGGAATTCCTGTAGCGAACCCTTTAGTACCATCTTTTTTTACTAAGGAACTCCAAAAGCACGGATTTCAGACAATCGATAAGAAAGAATTTAAATCTAAGTTTGGATTCAGAGATTAATTGAATTAGCTACTATTTTATTCGCCATTCAAGCTACTAAAGCCTAAAATGGCGAGTAACATATCCTAAGAAATTTCTTAGATAGAGATAGATTTGGTGATAAGCTTACCGTTAATTTCTAAAATATCACTAACCAGCAGACTGCAATTCGTGGAACGATGATCACTCTCTACATATTTTGATGTAATTTTCCTATTTATATCTAGATCGATTGGGTCCTGAGTAATGAAAAAAAACATAGGGGCTTGCTTTATATTTTGATTATTTTTTCTTTGCAACGGTTAAGTTCAATTATCCTGATCGTCTATAGATACAGTAACTTTTAATTGATATTTCACCGTTCAGGGACTGACCTTATTAATCGATTGTTAAGAAATTTGATCGCTCACAAAATTAGAAAAAAGAGCTCATTCAATGCCTTTAATTCGCTTAGAGAATGTGTTACGGACTGGGAAAATTATGATGGCACAAAAATATTTGACGGGATCAGCGACTGACCCCGATATAAATTTTAATTGAGTATGAAATCCATTCTTTGGAGATAACTTGAATCAGATTCCTCGTCCCTTTTTTGCAAAAAGGATTGTGAAACATTATGTCCATTGCCAAAAAAAGATAATGAAGATTCTGAAACTCTTGGACTGGGCGTATTCTCGCTTATTGGTACAAATTCTGGAGCTTGCGGACGAGAATCTGATGCGTCATGGCTACTTGTATAATCATAAAAAGTATCATCGCTAAACCACCGATTTGTTAGTCTATTGCTGGTAGAAATAGCTGCTGGTTCCGCTTTAGTTTTAGGCGTATCTTCATGGATGCTTGGTTTTTTAGTCTCAACTGGAGCTGGATTGAGTGAGGTTACTTGATCTAGATTGTCTAATTGTTCTGCAAAATTTGATGGAGTTGCCCAAGGGTCATTAGTCAGAAATATACCTCCTGCCTCTAATAAGTGTCCTGTAAGCGTGACACAGTTATATACTTCTGTATGTTTTGGATTTCGTAATAAAATACGGTGAATATAGTCAGAAGCTTTTATTCCAGGGAGCAGTTGATAACACACTTCACCTGTATCAAATCCTTCTTTTATCCGAGTAAACTCGTTTAACATTTTTTGTTTATTAAGCCCATGTACTACAAATACTTTATCAGGTTGTAATGGTAAAATCTCAAAGGGCTCTAATAGATTTGCAAAATCCTCTTTGGGTCTAATGGCTTCTTGCAGGCAATCATCTTCCAGTTTTGATGCTAAGGTGGCTTTTAATGGCCATATTGACGTAAGTCCTCCAGCAGGCGTTGATTTGGGCCAGATACTCGAATAATGTCCTGGATTATCGCTAAATTTCATTGAAACATGGCCAAGGCTATTAAATCCAGTGGACCAAACAAAAATGGTGACTGAATCGTTATCAACGGATTCTTCTAATTGGATTGGTTCGATACTGACGTTTTCCTTTTTACTTAGCATAAAGGATTCCTCCCTTTATTGGTTATTTAAAACAGCAAACCAAATCAATGCTGTTGATGCGAAGAACATCTTTGTTAAATTTGGAGCAAAATATTATATGGAAGAATGGAATTGGTTACAAGGGCACGCCTTCATGAAAATTATTAAAAACATGTAATAACATAAAGGATAACGCCCTCTAAAAGGGCGTCAGATTTTAATTGAGCCAAGTAAACCAATTAGTTCACTATGGAGTCGTATCTTGAACAGTAGTCCAAATCAGATTCTTCTTCCCTTTGTGCGGTAACCGGTTCATTACTAAAAAAGGAATCAGAGCACTCTGAAGCTTTTGGAGAAGCTCTATCCTCATTGCGACACTCAAAACCAGATACTAATTCTTGTTCTGTTGATGATATTTCTATCTGAACTTCCACTTTCTCAGGCTCATCAGTAAACTCACTATGATGAGAGGGCCAATCATGGTTGTAGTTACTAAAGCATTTAGTCGTTGGATCTGTGCTGGATTGAGCTTCTTGCGGGGTAAAAAATCCTATTAACGAATTAAACATGCGTGTAAACAAACCAGGATTTTCTTCAGTAGAGATCGTTTGAGTTTGTTCTGGAACTGTTTCGATGCACTCCAAACTTTGCTCTTTAGTTGAATCTGTTCTTGCTATATTTTCACATAGAGAAGCAAAATGACTATTAATGCTGGATGGTGTCGGAAAGGACAATATGCCATCGGGCCTCTTCATACCACCTGCCTCTAAAATTCTACTTACTGCTTCAGCACAATTAATTACTACAACGGTTGAAATTTCAGAATCAATAAGAGCTCTATCAAACACCTTAAAGCCTAACAACATATTGGATGTGGAAGTATTACTGTTTAAAATTGCGGTTGTAGTTTGTGTCATTGAGCATGGTGTTAAGCTGAAGGAAGCACGGCCTGAATTCATTAATTCCTGTAAGTTATCCATCTCTTCCATAGCCGCATCCATATTCTCTATTTTGTCAGTAATATCGTAAGTAGCATGAATAGGACTGTCCGAACTAGATTGGGAACTATGATTTACTGCTTTAGTAGGAAAAACGTACATCGATGAAATTGAAAGTGGTGTTAGTGGGGATAGCTTATCATTTGGATAAACACTAATCAGGCGTGTTTTACCCTCATGAGTAGCTTCTATTGAAACATGGCCGGTACCACCTACTTCTGGATGCTTGTGATAATTTACCACTACTTTTGAAGTAGTTTTGGAAATTTCGATTTCATTTTTAGTTAGCATAACACACCATGATTAATATAGGGGCATGATGTATTATAAGAAATCAATATTAAGGTAGTATTAAGTACGGTAAAAGGTATTACTGAAAAATCAAGAAAATGGATTTCCTCACCACACTACTATAAGATCAATTTCTATTGAGACCAGGGAGTTGGTTCATCATGAACAATACAAAAATGATTGCGGCTATTTGTATAGGCAACGCCATGGAGTGGTACGACTTTATGATTTATAACTTCATGCTGCTTTTTATTGCACAAACATTTTTCCCCAGTCATAACTCGATTACCTCGTTGCTTACCTCCATGGCGAGCTCAGTGTTGCCCTTGTAATTCGACCTGTTGGTGGAATGTTATTGGGCGTCTGGGCAGATCGGCATGGACACCATAAAGCATTGTTATTACTTAGGTACTTTAGTTTTGGTTGAAGGTATCTTGGGTTTATTGATTGGTGCCTTTTTTGGAGTAATAACAGCAGTTCTTACAGAGCTATTCCCCGCTGAAATTCGCTCTACCTGTTTAGCCATAAGCTATAATGGGGCGGTTATGCTCTTTGGTGGCTTTGCTCCTTTTATTATTACTGCATTAATCGAACAGAGTAAAAACCAATGGTTTTTACATATTATTTAATGATTGCAATAAGTCTAAGCTTTGTTGCTGCTTTGTATATTGCCAAAACATAGAAGTATTATGACTACACGAGAATAGTTAACGAAACTCATAGCTCCGTCGGAAAAATTTCGCGTAATTAGTACAGTTCATGAGTTATCCGTATTATTCGCCGATGATAGAGGCAGATGATGAATTATTTTGTTTCAATAAAAATATGAATGGTAACATAATGATAAAACTCCACATGATAAATGTGAATGTATTGATATAAGAGACCATTAAAGATTGTTTATTCAGCTCATTCAACAATAAGGCTACAGCTTGTGGATCTGTGACTTTAAGATGCCAAGGACGTAGGTATTCCATTATTGCTGGATTGTAAGGGTGAATAGAACCACCGATTTGATTCCATGCCATTTGAGTGTGTCGACTTAAAAACGTGATAGTAATAGAAATCCCAACTGAAGAACCTATGGTGCGCAATAGACTGAACAATCCAGCTGCTTCAGCACGAGTAGAAACTGGTAAAGTTGAAAATGCAACAGAGGACAATGGAACGAAAATCAAGCCTAGCCCAAATCCTTGAAGTATTAATGGCCAAATGAGCCAGGATAGACTTACATCTTGAGAATAATGAGTCGTGATATAAATCCCTGCAGCACTCAATAACACTCCTATCGAAATTAACCATCGAGATTGAATTTGATTAATCAACTTACCAACAATCATCATACTGAACATACTGGCTATTCCGCGAGGAGCCATAATTAATCCCGCTAGTAAAACGGGATAATTGAGTAAGCCTTGTAACATCTGGGGCTGGATAACCATCGTTCCATACATACCTAATCCTAGAACGGAGAGTAATATACTCGAAAGAACAAAATTACGGTCTTGAAAAATAGCAAGGTCAAAAAGAGCATTAGTTTTATTTTTTATACTGTATACTACGAATCCACACAAACTGATAAGACCTAAAAATGCAGCAGTTCGAATATCTAAAGCTGCAAACCAATCCATCTGATTCCCGCGGTCGAGAACATATTGAATGCAGCCCACCGCTAAAGTAATGAGTATCATGCCAATCCAATCCATCTTGCGTTCCTTTTTAAGAGTATCAGGAACAAAATGGGATACCAACAGCGCCGCAGCGATTCCAAATGGTATATTGACATAAAATGTCCATCGCCAACTGGCAATCTCTGTAAGATAACCACCAAGTGAGGGGCCTAGGATAGGTCCTACCATCACTCCCATGCCCCAAATGGCCATAGCTTTACCACGTTCGTTATCCGGAAAAATATCGGTCAATATGGCTTGGGATAAAGGAACTAACCCGGCCCCAAAAATACCTTGAAGCAATCTGAAAACGACCATTTGCACGATAGAGGTTGCCGCACCACATAGAGCAGAGGTGATGGTAAATCCGATAATGGATAAAAGAAGATAAACTTTTCGGCCAAACCTATCCGTAAAATAGCCAGTTAAAGGCATGAAAATGGCGGATGCTACCAAATAACTGGTTAAAGTCCAGGTTATTTCATCAGGACTAGTTCCCAATGAACCCTGAATATGAGGCAGTGCGACATTGACAATGGTCGTGTCTAATACTTGCATCAATGTAGCAGCCATGATGGCGATGGTTATTATCCAGCGTCGTGAGGCTGGTAACGTGTCTGCTGGTTGATTCATGAGATTTTACTCACTTGATCTCGCTGCGTGGATTGTAAGTCTACAGTTACCTTGGCAGAGGTCCCCAGTCGTAAAGGATATTGTGAGTCTGGTTTTGTGATTTGAATACGGACGGGGACACGTTGTGTTACTTTGACCCAGTTTCCAGTGGCATTCTGAGGCGGCATTAATGAAAACGCCGTTCCGCTTCCACCGCTTATACTACTCACAATCCCCGTAAATTGTTTATGAGGGTACATATCAATTTTAATCGTTGCTCGTTGATTTTTTTTGATATGCTCAAGTTCAGTTTCTTTAAAATTTGCATCGACCCAAAAGGTGCTGTTATCAATTATCGCAAACAGTGGTTGGTTTTCTGAAACTACATTTCCTATCCTAAGAGACAGGTTGCTAACCAAGCCGCTAGTTGGTGCAACCACATGTGAATAAGATAGTCTCATTTTTGCTTCTTTGAGTTTGGCTTCTGAAAGTTTTAGGGCCGCTTTGGCGCTTTTAAGTTTAGCTTTTACATCATCTCCCGCTTGAAGAGACATTACTTCGTTTCTGACTAGCTCTTTGGTCCTAATTGATGTCGATTGAGCATGTTGTAGATTGGTTTTATCAATTAGATATTGTGCCTCAGCCTGTTCCACTGCCACTTCAAAAGGAGTAGGGTCTAACTCAAACAGCATTTGACCTTTTTTAACAAATTGATTGTTATCCACATAGAGGTGTTTTACCTGACCGGTTACACGCGATGCAATCTGTACTATATTGCCATTGATATAGGCATCTTCTGTGCTGACGTATTGTTGTGAAATGAACCAGAAATATATAACGGCCAATGTCATCAATGTCACGCCGCTTGCGATTAGAAAACGTTTCCATTCAAGTGTTCTGCTGCGCAACCGATGTGTTATCGATTTTTTGATGATTCTTGAGTTACTCATAAGATTCCTCGGCGGTTTTCTTAATTTTTTGTAGTGTGGCAATACAGGCCTCTAATTCTGCTTCAGACAAAGAGGCGAGTAATTCTTTAGACAATTCATCTGCAGTGCTTCGTATCTGCCCAAGAGTCAATGTTGCTTTTTCAGTAAGGCAGATCACTTTGACTCGGCGATCGTAGGTTGCATCTTGTCGAATGACCCATCCTTCTTTAGTCAGGCGGTCAATTAAACCAACAACAGTCGGTGCTTCAAGACCTAATTTTTTAGCAAGCTGAATTTGGGTTAGAGGAGAAGTCTCAATAGAGAGAAAAACTAAAGCACGCCACTTTGCCTGGCTCAGCCCCAATGGTCTTAAGCGCTTATCAAGTAAGTTTCGCCAAGCTGCTGCAGTTTCATAGAGTACCATAGGGAAATTTTTCATCATTCTTAACCTGTTCGTAATTTCATGATTCGCTTTAAGTTATAAAATGCCTTGAAGCAAATAAATATCAATTGTGTGTACCAAAAAGTTCTCATTTTCAGAATACATTTTATCCTTGTCTCTATAATTCATATAAGTGATTATTCGTTTTTAAGGATGGAGTCCCCCACCCAATGCAAGATACAATTGAATCGTATCTTGATATCTTTGTGCCTGGGCATTGACATAGCCCAAGCGCGATTGAGCATACAATCGCTCTGCATCGAGGACTTCTAAAACACCTACCACGCCCGCAGTAAAACTTAACCTTGCTATACGAAGAGATTCTTTAGCGGTTAACATGGCTCTTTTTTGTAATGCAAGCTCTTCTGCATCATGTTTTAAGGCATTCAATAAATTGGTCACCTGATAAAATGCTTTAAGTACAACTTCTTGATACTGTGCAAAAGCAGATTGATATGCATGGACAGAGGCACGGCGTTGGGCACGCAGTGTTCCTCCAGAAAAAAAGGGAGTTGTAAAATTACTCAAAAGGCTCCATGCATTAGGGGATATACTTGATGGTGCTCCGGGAATTACTCCTTCCTGTAAAAGTGTGGCAGATAGAGTAATGTTAGGATAAAGACGCGCCGTAGCAATTCCAATATCGGCACTGGCCGCATGCAGACTGGCTTCGGCAGCAAGAATATCCGGTCTTTTATGGGCAAGCTCTGATGGGAGCTCTAATGGTAGTTTTTTAGGTAATGTAAAGTCTTTTAAATGAAAAATTAAAGAGTGTGGATGGGTGGGGATCACTCCCAAAAGAACATTAAGCGCATTTTGTGCAACATGTAATTGTTGGTAGAGAGCAGGCAATAAAGCTTCATCATTTGTTAACTGGCTTTGCGCACTTAAAACATCACTACGAGAAGAAGAACCCACGCTAAATGATTTTTGAATCAACTGTAAATTTTTCTTGTCATCTTGGATGATATCCTTAAGGACATCAATTCGTGCCTTAATCGTAGCAATGCTTAAAGACGTTGTTGCAATGTTACCCGTCAAGGTTAGAAATGCTGCATCCAACTCATGTTGTTGATATAAAGCCAATGCTTTTTGTTTTTCAATCGTTCTGCGTGTTCCACCAAAGACATCGAGGGTATAAGAAGCGTTAGGGCCTATTTGATAATAGGAAAAAGGTTCAATTCTGAGATTAACAGGTCCGAATGTGGCAGGCCCATATTGTTGTCTTCCAATACTCGCATTGAGACCTGCTTGAGGCCATAAATGTCCTTGGGAGGCTGTAACCAACTCTTTGGCTTGTGCTAAAGACTCTCTCATGGCGGCTAGAGAATAATTCTTCTTGATGCCTTGCTCCATGAGGTGGTTTAGTACTACTGAATGAAATTCCTTCCACCAGGTTAGTGATATTTTTTTATCCAGGTCTATGCGTTGATTCCCAAATTGAGTTGTCGATTTAGAAGAATATGATTGGTTAATTATTGGCGAGGGGCTTACAAAGTCAGGTCCAACAGCACATGAACATAAGATGATTGTCCCGATGAGTCCAATCAACTTTTGATAAGTAGGTCTCATATACTTCCCCTTTTCAATCTGGAAAAACAACGAATAGGTAGTAGGTTAGGGTGAGCGAGTATTGTCTCAGCGATTCTTATAGGTATGTTAATCATTACTTGACATATCTTATCTGAGGCTTCAAAGGGGATAACGCATTGCGAGAGAATTAGAGAATTCTTAGCAATAAATAAGAGAAAAAAACTCCGCCAAAACGATTGGTTACAATGGGCTCTCTTTGAATTTATATCCGCCTCAAAGGGCCAGCCAAGGCTTTTTTCATAACATAACTGCCAGTAAAGCTTCATTTGAAAACCAGTTAACAACTTAATAATTAGCATGCTAACATAACTTGAGATTAAACGATAGAGGATGAAAGTAGTCGAGGATTTTTGCGAAAATGAGGATTTGCAGCATAGTGTTTAACCGAATCAATAATCATCACTGATCACCTTGTTTCTAGTGGCTATATCACAAGCAATTATATAGTACCCACGTGTCCATGAAAGCCAAAAGGTATTCGATGAGGTAATTAAGGTAGTGACAGGAGGTCTAGTTAATAATTATTAATTATCCATAAAGTACTATAATTATCTGTGTGAGGTTAATTATGTACATAGATCCGATTGATGATGATGTTATTTCTTATAAATACGCGCCGTTCTATGCTGAGTGCGATCCAAGAAACGTGATTAATATAGATTCAAGGGAAGCCCATGGAATTTTCACCTCTGGCATGACTGAATGCGTATCATTTGCTTTCTTTGTCAAGGACAGCAATGAAGTTAAGCGTCTCTCTATGATCCATTTTCCAGGAGGCATTACAAGTTATACTTTAGATTCGCAAGTGGGAAAAGAAGTTATCGCTGCAATGGTGGCTAATGCGCCTAAAGATGCTGAAATTGAAGCAGTAATAGGATTTAACAGCTCACATTATCCAAACGGCTTGTTTGATGATGAAGAAATTTTAGAAGTTCTTGATAAACAACTTACTGAAATGGGATTCCAGCTCACTAATCTGCAACTTTGTGCAGGGAATGGGCGAAATTTAGATGAGTCAGGCTTCAGCTTCGGTATAAATTTTAACGGTAAATATGGCGAATTTATAAATTGCCATGGTCTAGTTGCAAAAGGGGAATTAAATTCAAAAGAGGCTTGTATAAATTACAGTGATACCCCCACAAACCTCTCTCAACTGACCTATTTGCTTAATTGGGTGCGTATACGCGGAGATAAGCAACGATGGGAAGAATTACAGAAGGACATACAACGTCTAGAAGAAATCCATTTCGATAAAGACTTTTCCCAAGTAAAGCAAATGTCTTTTAAATTGGCAAGGGAGGAAATTCCACTTAATAATCCGGCCCAATTGAAAGATATGATGCTAAGAGCGCGCGAAGGAGAAAACAAGGAGTTATGGAAACAAATAAAAACAGCTATAGTGCAAGAGATCGAACAAGGCACTGATAAATATGCATCCTTATTGAAATATAAAGCAATTTTAAAGTTACAACTTGTAAAAAACACTTTAAATCAATACGAAAGAAGTTTTTTTAGTAGAACGTTCCAGCAAGGAGAGCCAACCCATTGGCGACAAGTAAAAAAATATGATTCAGGAGGAGCAACCTCTGGCGCACAAGAGTCCACATCAATCGATTCTCAATCAGAGGATTCAGAAACATCTAATACCTTCAAAAGAGTTTGAACAAGCTAATTTTTATATCTAGCATAAGCAAACAAAAGAGGAGGGGCGACTTAATCAACAATAACCCTTTAATAAGGCTTATTAATGTGATTTTCAGTCTTAATTGAATCCACACCAGACTTGAAAAAAGCAATGGAAAAAAAGGAATCTATATAATAGTTTCTAATGAGTTTTCATTATTTTAGTATCTATATTTTTTAATTTACCAAGCAAAGTCAATGCGGCTGATAATGCTATATCTTCCTCTGGTCGAAAATCCATTGCAACAGCAAATCCTATATGATCTTCTTCAGGTAGAGTTAATTCTTTGTTCAAAATTGGCCTAACTTTATCAATCAGTGCCTGCATTGCAATATCATCTATTGATGTAAAATGCGTTTTTCTATTAGTTAGCATTTTTCCCAACGTTATATGTAGTGCATATTTCAATAAATATAGAGCATCTTCTTGCGCTTGATCTAGGTGACTTAACTGAATCAGCCCCGCTTCATTATATAAATGGGTAAATTCATATAACTCAGGTGAAAAATCATGGTTAAAAATATCTGATTGCTGCACATGTCTCGCTTTACATCTAAAGAAAAAAAGAACAGTTTTTTTTTCCTGCAATTCCGTAATTTTAAAACATCCTTGAAAAATAAAAGGGGCTTCCCACACAGCAACTAACAAAAGGGTTTCAACATTAATGCCGGTAAACTTCATTTTATTTGACATAATACACCAAATTCCTAATTCGATTGATTAGCTGATAGCATTATAGGCAAAAATGATTTGGTCTGCTCTAACTTTTCAGTAACATTTAGTGATCTTAATTGACCGACTTTATTTTGCTCTTGCTTTTGTAACAGCGGCTTTTCGTTTTAAAATAAGATGTATTGCGTCTAATTTTAAATAAGCCTGTTCTAAAATATCATGGGTATTATGAATTTAATCAATAGTTTATAAAAATAAACTAAATCTTGGGGTGATGTACCGATAATATTCTCGTTCAAAACTGTTCTCATCCCATTATCTGATCACATATTTATTTTTGAGAATTATTCCTTTATACAATCATGACAGAGGAAAAGCTGAGTTTAATGTAACCATATTCATGTCCAACCCCATTGCATATGGAAGTGCGACAATCTCTTTATTTGCAAGTACTCGATATAAAATAGTTGTGCATAAAGATGCGGCTGCAAATGAACCCGCAGAAAGCTGTGATGCCGGGCATGGTTTATTCTCGGCCATCAGATCAAATACATTAATTAAATTAGTAGACACCTCATCAGGAAGATGGGGCTTGATTCGATAAATAAGCTGTTTAAAGTAATAGGCATATTCCATGGGCTCCGCATTGTCCACACAAGAAATATTGAAAATTTCTTTAAACCAGTTTTTTGTCTGATTTGAAGCGGGTATATAAAAAGCAATTGCTCCCCACCCAGCACTAAGCGAGCTTATAACAGGTTTACTTTGTAAATAGCATTGTTGGTAGAGTGCAACGAGTCCTTTTACACTCAAGAAATCAATTGTATCTATAATAATATCCGCACTTCCGACAAGTTTTTGAGCATTTTCTTCTGAAACAGGTTCAATGATACATTCAACTTGAATCTCGGGATTTATCAATTGCATCCTTATTTTTAAGCGTTCAGATTTAAAATGACCAATATCAGTGTAAATATAGTTTTGACGATTTAAATTGTGGACATCAATTGTGTCGTGATCGACCAATATAAAATTGGAGCATCCCAATCGTACGAGTGCTTCTGCAATATAACTACCTAGACCACAACCCGCAATTAATATTTTTACTTCACTTATTTTTTTTTGAATATCATTATCTATATATCCATAATTTCTTGAAAACATCTCAGAATTAGACATGTAAATCTCCTATCTGTGTTTAGAAATAATTTTAATGATCAATTTTTTTTCTCTATTTGAAATGCTTTTTATATAAGATTCGATAAAGTTGATATAAAGAGACGGGTCAAAATTGAATAGCCTTTTCTCGAAACTACGTGGAATAACCATTAATCTACAGTCTTCCAGTGCCGTTACTGATACATGTCTTAAATAATTATCATGGTATGTTCCAAACTCACCGAATATATCACCAGGATGGATTTTCAAGATAGTTATTGATTTTTTGGATACAATAAGTTCTCCATTTAAAACAGCAAATCGCTCCTGATGGTGCTCTTTTTCACTAAATAGCAGCGATCCTTTTTTAAGATTTAAAAAATAACAATTTTTAATAAGGAAGTTAATTGTTCCCTTTTTTAAATGGTATAGGAATGATTTTTTATACTTTAAAAAAAAAGTAGAATCTATATCATCAATAGTTTTATCTGAAGTTAGGTAGTTTTCCAGGACATCTGGCCGAAAATTTTCATAGTCATCTTTTAAAGATTTTGGACAGTATTTTTTCATTAGAGGATAATTTATCGACTTCATGTTTTTCAGAAACTGCATATCAGGCATTACTACAATTGGAATTTCCACTCTGTCATTAAACTGTATGAGTTCCGTTGTATAGGGTCTATAACCGAGCAACATGTAATGTTTAAGTAAGCCAGGAGCACAACTTGCAAACGAAAAATAATTATTAAAATCACGAATTAACCTGGTCGAGATATGAATGGTTTGCAAAACTACAAGATATTTACCTCGTTTATAGCGCTGTACTGCAAGCCTTTCCGCAAATGCTATTGATTGGTTATGGGCAAGAGGTAACTCATGTAAAAAATACTTCAAATTATTTTCTTCTGGTACTAATCCTCGTTCTAAATAATGTACTCTGCATGCACTTGAAATATTTTTTTTATTCGTCGTATAGGTGTGTAATGAATTTTGTTTATCATCGAATTCATCTTTAAGAATTTTTTGTTGATGATCATAAGTTTCTTCAATCATCTTATGCTCTTCATGATAAACCTCATATCTGAACTTATATATCTTAATTTTTTCCTCTTCTGTTGAGGCTTCTTTGACAGGGATGCACTTTAAAATATGGTATTTGAGATAAGTTAATATCATGCTATTCCACCCTGAATTAGTCCAAAATTAAATCAAGATTTCTAAAGTATAGTCATAAATTATCAGGTGATAATTAAAATTAATTGAAATTAGTAAAATAAAAAGGCTGATATTATTGACATGCTGCTTTGGAAGTTAATTATCGATGTTCTATGTTGATAGAACGCTCTCTTGTGTGCCTTCCCCGATGCGTTAAATAAATTTATTTTTACTGGAATTATATCTATGGCAAAGGACCAAATGGATTTATTTCCTTTTCTTCATCCTCATCAAATAATACTTCTTCGAAATGAAAATCTTTTTTATGGGTTAATTCTTCATTGATTTTAGCTGACAATCCTGGAGATAATAATTTCTCATAATTTGTGATTAAATAATCAGTTTCTACCTTGGTTAATGAATTTCTGTAATCCTCATCCTCCATAATAAATTCTAATAAATGAGGCTGACATTCCCCAATACTTAATATCCAATGAGGTAAGGATTTAGGTTTTTGCGTAATTAATATATTTTTGCAATGTTCATTTTGTAAGATAGCGAGCCCTGTTTTTTCATTTTCTATAATGCATCGCAATAAATGATGGAACATAGCAGCTTCTGAACTATTCAGAACTTGAGTTAATTGAGTCATCATGTTTTTTTTTCTCAAGTGTTCGACATTTTGAAATAACAGGCCTAGGTTACGCTCTTCTTTAACGTTTAGGGATGAACAAATAATTTCTAAAATTTCATTGGGCAAATTTGAAAACAAAATTGGTACTCTCGACACAATATTACTCACATTGATCTACAATTATACATGAGTTAAATTAGATTTATGATGTCTTATGTATTCGAAAGAAAGCAAACCGACAATTGGTACTCTTTTTAAAGCAAATCGGCTAATTGCAAAAACTGTAAATCGAATTATTGTAGAGCCAGATAATGTAAGTTTAACAGATTGGGCTACCGAAGCTAAATTATTTATCAGTAAAGACGGTAATTGTCTTTCTTCAACAACGTTACTTGTTTACCAAAAGTATGTACCGACTTACTCATGTGGTGGACGTCGTTATGGAGTCCTAATTAATGCAGAAGAAGCCTATGTATATGATGTTAATACAAAAGATGCTAATACAAACAGGATCGATAAATTAAAAAAAAGAGATGAAAGAAAAGAGATTAAATTACAGAGTAAAAGCGCAGAAACTACAAGACTAAATCTTAAAACTTTAGATGAACTGGGTAAAGAAATTCAAGAGACAGAAAATGGTTTTGAAATGAATGAAGTTTTACTCGATGCACCAAAAGATTCATTAGTAGGCTTATTTGTTCGCGCTATAGAGTTTTCTCCGAAAGCGGATTTAAAAGATTATTATCTTAGCTTACTGGAAATGATGCTTATTCAAAAATATCTCAATGAGGCCTTCGATTTACCGTTGCTTAAAATTTGTCTCTATTATGAACGCGAAGGAAAGCTTGGAAATTTTCCTAGTCAAGATGAATTATTCACTCAGGCTAGAGCACATGGAATAAACAATCGGAATTACCCTGCATTATTTGAGAGGCTTTCCAGCAATTATGTTTTTCCTAAATACAATCCTATAACGTTAAAGGATTTTTTAGCACGATATGAGCCACAAGAAGTGTTGGATAAAGTCCGAGAGCAGGTTATAAAGAGTTTAATAGCAAATTATAAACCTTTTGTTCCCCGTGAAATCGATGCAACAACTATTCTAAACGAATTAGTGGATCTAGCAGTAGGTATTAATCCGGGACTCATAGATGAAACTATAAATTTATGTGTCTTTGCAACTTTAAAGGATCCTTCTTCACAAAAAACGAATGTTCTAGAACAACGAGAATATCTATTTTTTTCGACAACAGGGGAATCCTTATCACCGAATACAACGGCAGAGGACGATATAATTACGCCTTTCTATGAGTTTAAAAAGTAATTATATTCCCCATGGATTTTGTCAATGTAGGTCTAATCATTATGCTTCATAAACCATTTCTTCTTTAATTCGAGAAATTTGGCTTTCTGATTGTCATTTAAAAGTGCAAACATTTGATGTTGCATCATTATCTTACTTTTTAACATAGAGGCTCTTATTTTATTTACTTTCTCTATTAAAGCATCAAGTTTTGCCTCATCAATTTTATCAGTTTTAACCAAAGAGTTTATCTGACTTCGTAATAGTCTGAGTTGAGCATAGTTTTCTTTGAAGTCCACTTTGGCTTTTTCTTTATATGCTTTGAGTTTGGCTTTTTGATCTGCAGAAAGATTAAGTTCTTGTGCTAATTTATCAAATTGATGATGGGAATTACAATGTTTTAAATCACCAATACATGCAAAACTTGGCTGTCCTAAAGATAATACTAAAGCGAGTGTTGCTAGCCAGATAAGCTTTTTATTCATTATCAATTCCTTATAATTATTAAACCAACTTTTCTGTTTATTTATATCACCACGATGACTTTAAATGGAGTATAGTCTATGAGGCGAATAAATACGTTACTTTTTATATGCTACTAATTACTTGAATATTAATAATTTTTCTATAAACGATGACTCTTTATAGCTAAATATATTTTCTACGATTGAGTCAATTGATAAGAAGGGGGACTCAATTTTATTTTTTTATCTTTTGCAACGCTAAAAATTATTGCATCATGACAAAGAGTTTCAAGATCTTCGATTAATTTTTGTGTATATCCGTTATGGTGACGGATGTTATGTAAAACATTTTTAAATTGGAGAATATTAAATTGATTGTCTTGATTAAAACAGCTTAATATGAGTTCAAGATCTTCTATTCTTGCACGACTTCTTTCTTTAGAAGCAAAGTGTTTCGGTGTGTGCGTTATTTTTTGGATGTATCGTTCCATTTCATTTTTTATTGAACAAAAAGAAGCAGGTAAGCTTAAAGCCAGCTCTTTTTGGCGTGCGGCAAGTAATTTTGTTCGTGATGCTTGTAGTTTTTTTCCAGAATCTAACCATGAAGAATCATTTAATTCACCTTCGTCAACACCTAGAAATTTTAGCATTCCCAAAACATTTTCATGCAATGGAATAGAATTTTGTGAACGAAAAGCATTTTGCAATCCATAATGATTAAAAGATAAGGGTTGAATCTCTTTAATAAATTTATCAGAGTCCACAACGTAACCACTAAATAATGCATTTGATATTTGTATTGGTCCTGTGGTGCAGACGACAATTGATTTAATATAAAGATCACGCTCCTTATTCATTAAATAGTTGAGGAACTTATCATCATTTTTTTCTAAAATATGCTTAATTGAAGAGTATTCTTTGCTAAAAAAAAGATATTTAATCAAGTTTAATTGAGTTTCGAGATCTTTTCTTAATCTTTGGATTACATGTTCATGAGTTTCTTGTACATCGATTTTGTTAAAATCTAAAAATTTATTTTTATCAGTCATTACTTCATTAATGTATGCTCTGATTTTTAATGAAGAATTGGATGCATCTGGTGGAATGATTTCTTTGGATTTAGCTATATAAAGTGATTCAGAACGATTTTTCATAAATTTTAAAAGATGACGATTTATAAAGCTGTCTGCATTTAATTCACTTTCAGTTCGTTCAATAAAGTCGGTATCATAATGTTCGAGCCTTGAGATCAATCCACTTTGCACTCGCTCGATATTTTTCCTTGCAGCAATTTCATCCACAATAGCAACAAAATCATTATTTGACAGAATAAATTCCTTTTTACCCATTTTTAAACTACCAATGTTGAGGAGTATGGGCATTTCAGTTGCAATCATCTTGGGAAGATTGGATGTATCAACTGGAAAATCGAAATCTGTATAAGTGCCTTTTTTAAATACTGGTGACAGCCATCTTAAAATATCACTTGCAACAGCCAAATTCCCACCAGATTTTAAATTGCAAATTTCGTCTTTATAAAAATCGTATAACTTCTTTTCATTATCCGATTGGAGTGATGTATGAATTGTATGCGCATCAAGAGATATAATTTTATGTTCCCTGCAAAATTCGTGTAACGAAGTTACTGATGAATGTGTTAGTAAATTGGAGTCATATACTAAATGAATTGAATCAGTGGGATTTTTTTCACGCATTTCAATAAGGCGAATTTGGTTTTCCAAATTCATGAATACATTTGGATTATTAGTTAACCAGATTTTTACATGTAAGTTTGGATTATATTGATACATTTTTATTCTTAATTTTTAAGTTTCAATAAATTACTGCATATAAAAACTAGTTTTGTTTTAATTTCTGGCACGAATAATTAACGGACCATATATAAAAAAGCTTAGCACAAGATAAAAAAAAGATTTGCAAACTAAATTTAATTGATGAGTTTCGACAAATATGGTATAAATGTCGCGCTTTAAATACACACACGATTCGGCACATACGATAGGGTCCCTTAAGGGTTTCGTATGGGGAGCGTGGACGAATAACCCTGGAGAAAATAAATTATGAATATCAGCATGCGTGAATTGCTTGAAGCAGGAGCTCATTTTGGACACAGAACACGTTTTTGGAATCCTGAAATGGGTGATTATATATTTGGATCCCGTAACAAAATTCACATTATCAATCTTGAAAAAACAATGGTAATGCTCAACGATGTTGTGAACTATGTTGGCAGATTAGCATCTAATAAAGCAAAAATTCTATTTGTAGGAACTAAAAGAGCCGCCCAAGACAGTATTCGTGAACATGCGAAGCGTTGTGGCATGCCTTATGTCGATCATCGTTGGTTAGGTGGTATGTTGACCAACTATAAAACAGTTCGCCAATCAATTTTTCGCTTAAAAGAATTAAAAGAAATGAAAGAAAAAGGATTGTTTAACGGCATGATTAAAAAAGAAGCATTGATGCTTACCCGTGAACTTGAAAAATTAGAAAGAGGTTTAGGTGGTATTGAGCACATGGGCGGTTTACCTGATGCTCTGTTTGTTGTTGATGTTGGCTTCGAGCACATTGCTGTTGAAGAAGCTCATCGATTAAAAATACCCGTAATTGGTGTTGTTGATACCAACAATAGCCCAAGAAATATTGATTATATTATTCCTGGTAATGATGACTCCATGAGAGCAGTTGATATTTACGTCCGTTGCGTTGCTGATGCTATTTTAGATGCTAAAGGCAGTAATACAGTGGGAGTGGGTTCATCTGACGCTGAATTTGTAGAAGTAGTTGAACAAACTAACGATGCAGAAAAAGCTGGGGAATAATTAGATTTTAAAATATAGGGGGGCTGGGTGTTTAAACACCTTAATTTGCCCCCCTTTTGCTATACGGAGAAATGAAAATGTCAATTAGTGCAAGTTTAGTCATGCAGTTACGTGAGCGTACAGGTGCTGGTATGATGGAATGTAAAAAATTTCTAATAGCAACCAATGGTGATATAGAGGCTGCAATCATTGAAATGCGCAAAGCAGGCCAGGCAAAAGCAGATAAAAAAGCAGATCGCGTAGCTGCTGAAGGTGTGGTAGTGATTGCACGTTCTGCTGATGGACGCAGTGCAGTGATGTTAGAAATTAACAGTGAAACAGATTTTGTTGCTCGTGATGAGAACTTTACTAACTTTGCAAACATGGTTGCTGATGCTGCATTAAATAGTTCAGCCACGACAATTGCAGAATTGTCAGCGATTACTCTTTCTTCTGGCGTTCCTGTAGAACAAGCTCGTCAAGAGTTAGTAGCAAAAATTGGTGAAAACATTAAATTAAGACGCCTTGAGCGGATGCAGTGCGATGCAGGAGTTATTGGTTGCTATTTACATGGTTCACGAATTGGTGTTATGGCTGCACTTAAAAATGATCAAGAAGAACTTGCTAAAGACATTGCAATGCACGTTGCTGCGAGCAAACCAATTGTAGTAAGTCGAGATCAAGTATCTACTGAAGCTATTGAAAATGAGCGTGAAATTTTTACTGCTCAAGCAAAAGAAAGTGGCAAACCACAAGAAATTATCGATAAAATGATTGAAGGTAGAATCAATAAATTTATTGATGAAGTGAGCTTATTAGGTCAACCATTTGTAAAAAACCCAGATATCAAAGTAGGCCAACTTTTGAAAGAAAAGAACACCGAAGTTCTTTCTTTTGTTCGTTACGAAGTTGGTGAAGGGATAGAGAAAAAAGAAGATAACTTTGTTGAAGAAGTGATGGCTCAGGTTCGTACATGATGAATGAAAGTCACCCAACATTAAAATATAAGCGTATTTTACTTAAATATAGTGGCGAAGCCCTCATGGGCAAGTCACAATTCGGAATTGATCCCTCAGTCTTGGATACATTAGCTAGGGATATAGCCGATTTAATTAAGATGGGCGTTGAGGTTGGTCTCGTATTAGGTGGTGGTAATTTATTTCGTGGCAAGGCACTTTCTCAAGCGGGTGTTGGACGTGTAACTGGCGACCATATGGGGATGCTTGCTACAGTAATGAATGCTTTAGCTGTGAGAGATGCTTTGGAACGTATTGATATGCCGGCGCGTATAATGTCAGCTATTCCCATGCTTGGAGTAGTTGACCCATACCACCGGCGTAAAGCAATTGAACATTTGCGAACTGGACATGTAGTTATTTTTGCGGCTGGGACTGGAAATCCATTTTTCACAACTGATACAGCCGCTTGTTTAAGAGCTATTGAAATAGGAGCGGATGTAGTTTTAAAAGCAACTAAAGTAGATGGTGTTTACTCAGAAGATCCTTTTAAAAACCCTAATGCCAAACGTTATGATTATTTAACTTATATTGAAGTTTTAACACAAGGTTTGGAAGTGATGGACTCTACTGCAATTTGTCTTTGTCAGGATCAAGGCATGCCCTTACAGGTATTTGATATGACTGCACCTAATGCATTAAGAAGAATTGTATCTGGAGAGCGCGTAGGAACTATAGTCGGAGCTAATCATGATAAATGAGATTAAGCAAGATTCAGAAAAGCGAATGAAAAAAACCATTGAGGTGTTACAGACTGATCTGACAAAAATTCGCACTGGAAGAGCGAATGCCGGTTTACTGGATCACGTACAAGTTGATTACTATGGAACTATGACCCCATTAAATCAAATTGCTAATATTTCTGCTAGTGATTCACGAACAATCTTAGTGACTCCGTGGGAAAAATCTATGGTGGCAGCCGTAGAAAAGGCTATTTTGACTTCTGATTTAGGGTTGAATCCTGCTACAGCAGGTTCCGCAATTCGTGTCCCAATGCCGCCATTGACTGAAGAACGAAGAAAGGAACTCATCAAAGTCGTTCGTAATGAAGGCGAGCAAGGAAAAGTTTCCATACGTAATATCAGAAGAGATGCCAATACTCAATTGAAGGAATTGGTCAAAGATAAAAGCATTTCTGAAGATGATGAGCGTCGAGCAGCAGAAGTGATTCAAAAGCTAACCGATAAATACATTCTTGAAATAGATGGGTTATTGGCTGAAAAAGAAAAAGACTTAATGGAAATTTAAGTCTGGTTGCTGCTTGAGGTAAACAACCTCAGGCAGTACTAATCATTATTTTTGTAGTATGTTCATCCTTGCTAAAGTCATCAGTTCATTCGCTAGCTTGTTGCAATCATAAATATGGTTAATTTGTATTAAGGTTTTGCATCACATTTTTATGAATTTTGAATGCATCTCTCCCTAATTTGTTATGTGTAAATAATTTTGAGGTTCCTCATGCAATACAAAGTTGTTTTTTTTGGTAAAAGTGGAAGTGGCAAAACCCAACTTCATCGAATCGCAGGGTTACAAAATTTTGTAGAGAATGTTCGTCCTACTATAGGCGCTGATTTTTTGACGCGAGAAATAAATTCCGATGATTCGGTCCTCTTATGGGATACAGCTGGAGCTGAACGATACAAAGCAATGAGTCATATGTTTTTTAGGGGAGCTGTTGTTGGTGTATTTTGTATTGATCTAACTGAAGAAATTAATGAGCAAGAAATTATTAAGAGCATTGAAGAATTTCGTCACTTTGTACCTAATGCTCCTATTATTTGTGTTGGTACAAAATCAGATTCTCCTGAAGCAGATAAAAAGGCTCTAGACAAAATCAAGTCAAAAGTATTGTTTGCTGATTTTATCACTACTTCTGCAAATACAGGGGAAAATGTAGAGGATCTTTTTAAATTAATCTGTAAGCACTGTGGCGCTAATCTTCTACTCTCATGGAAGGAGGCTGTTGCAACACTCCAAAAAAGTCTAAACGAATTACCCCAAAAAAAGGGTATATTGATAAATGAGAAATTAACTACGCTGGCAGATGTTATATTAGGTAAGCCAGGCAATCCTAGTGCTAGCCCAAGACTTAAAGCTAAAGCGATCGAAGACTTTACAAATCAATGTAAAACTATTTTGAAAGATGAGCATTCTGATGCTTTTAAAGCTGTGCTTTCAATTGCAGCGGCTGCGGTCGTACTTACTGTAACAGCCATAATTGGATTTTCAATTGGTGTTGCTTGTAGTTGGTGGACCGGTCCAGGAGCATTTTTTGCTGGGCTCGCAAGTGGTTACACAGCTGCTGTAGCTGTTGCCTCATCAAGTACTGTTTTTGGTGCATTAGCTGGTGGTATCACAGCGTATGGATTATTTAAACCACCCAAAGAAATTCAAGCAATTAACGAGTTTGCTGAAACAGTATCTTCTTTTGACCCCGGGATTGTTTTGTAGTTTAAAAATTTCAATTAGCTGTTCCGCAATTTTTTTGTCAAAACCAAAAAACTCCCAGGACATGTTCTATGGGAGTCATCAATCAATAGCAGCGGGCTGAAGATTATTAACGCTTAAAATAGGTTGTTAATTGCTGCCAGATAGTTTTCTTATAATCCCCAACATAGCCCCAGGAGTCTACCCAAATAATTCGCTTAAAAGCATCTGTTTCATTTATTTTTTTTATAAATAATTCTTTACTGTCATTTTTTGCAGCGAGAATTACCATGTTAGCACTTTGTCTTATTGGGATGACCAACGTATGGCTAAATTGATTTTTAATTAATTGAAAAATCGGATATTGTTCTTTTATATTTGCCAAGTTAACGGCCAAAACTCCATCTTCAGTTATTATTTTTTTGCATGAGGCAAAAAATTGGGCATTAGCGCACTCAGGTGGAAAATGATTTGCATTGTACAGATCAACAATTAAGTGCGAGAAATGTAGTTCACATTTTTGGACATAATCCATCGCATTTTCATGAATAATGGTTAAATTTTTTAAACGATCGATTATAAAAAAACGCTTTGCTATTTCGATGACTTCTTCACTATTATCTACAGCAATTAGAGGGATGTCCTTGAGCATCAATGCGACCCCTGCGCCACCTAGTCCTAACATACAAGTAGGCCCAAGATATTTGCGGGCCATTAATGTAAGTGCTGGGAGATAGTATAAACCCGGTTTATGTGGATTATGGCGATTTATAACTGTTTGTAGGGCGTTACTACCTAACTTTAGCCAGCGATAGCATGCATTCTGATATACTTTATAACCGGAAGGAGAAGTATAAATGCATGTGCCTAACTTTGTTTTCCACATTTTAGGTAGTCTTCTCTAATTGAAAGGGATAGATCGATCCTAGTTTTAGTATTTGAGTCAATTCATCCAGGGCACAAAAACATTCATCAAGTAACTGAGGATCAGCCAAGTCTGTCGCACTCAACTCAGTTCGATAGTGTTTTAATACCCACTGCTCCAAAATTTTTAATAATTCATCATTTATCAAAACACCTTGATGCATTGCTTGGAGCTCTTCTTCATTTAACGGAACACGCAATCTGAGGCAAGCAGGGCCACCGCCATTTCGCATGCTTTGTTTCAGATCAAGGAAATGAACTGAATTAATAGGATTAGACCCATCAGAAAGTATTCTCTCAATGCACGCATTAGCACGCGGATTATTTTGACACTCAAATGGAGCAATAAGCATCATAGAGGTTTGTTTTGATAGACTAATAATTTGTGAGTTAAAAAGATAGGTTTCAACTGCATCAGCCACACTCAGTTCTTTTTGTGAAACTTGGATGATATTTATAGGGAATGAGGCTTTTTCGCTTAACTCTTTAAGCACATAACTTTGTTGATGGAAAGCTTGTTCATGGACTAGTAAAACGGATTCATTGGCTACAGATATCACATCATTATGAAAAACGCCCTGGTCAATAGCAAGGGAATTTTGACAAGCAAATACAACACGGTCTGTCGATAGCTGATGTTGACGGACTATGGCTTCTGAAGCTTCTTGTGTTTGTCGTGCTGGATATTTCATTGGTCCAGATAATGGATTGCTCCCTAATCCTTTTTTCCCGTATACGAAAAGATGAATCCCGGGTTGATTGTAGTTTTGACAGATACGACTGTGATTAGCTGCACCTTCATCCCCCATAATGGTTGAGCGTGGCAGAATAGGGTGATGACGGAAGTAATTTGAGTTTGCGAAAATAAACTCCAAAATTTTTTTTGAAAAATCAGCTTCATGGTGTCGGTGTAAATTACTTACAAGATTTGCAGCCGTAAAATGAACTTTATGATCTTGTGTATCAGTGCTCGGAGAAATTGTGGCAGCATTTGCTGACCACATGCTGGAAGCTGAATAACAGGCGCTCAGAAGCTCAGGTGCTGTTTTATAGGCTTTATTAATTTGTTCTTTCGGTGTACCACAAAAACCTAGTTGATGCAGTAGCTCAAGATTAGGGCGTTGATGTGGTGGAAATAAACCTTGTTTAAGTCCCATTTTATGAAGCAAGTGCATTTTTTCCAACCCTTGCAGGGCAGCTGATTGGGGATTGGAACTTGCTAGGGCATTAGATAGCGATGCAATATTACCTGCTGCAAGACCTGCGTAGTTGTGAGTAGGGCCAACCAGGCCATCCAAGTTTAATTCATAAACGTTCATTTTTTAATCTTCTGTTTCAAGTTGTATTTAACTGTTTGTCCGAATCATAACGTCGTAGCTCGGGTTCATTGAGTGGCCAAATGTTAAGGAGTACCAAGGCTACCAATACCTGGTAATGTCTGTTCTGGCATTGTCAGGAGAGGCTGTTCCATACTCGCTACTGGATAAGCACAATAATCCGCCGCAAAATAAGCGCTTGGTCTATGATTTCCACTTAATCCGACTCCACCAAAAGGAAGACTACTGGCGGCACCCGTCGTGGGTTTGTTCCAATTAATTAATCCAGCTCGAACTTGTTGATAAAATTGATGATAATGTTGCTCATTATTACTTAACAAACCCGCAACTAAACCGTAACGGGTTTGGTTCGCCAGATTGATTGCTTCATCAAAATGATTGTACCGATATATTTGGACTAATGGTGCAAAAATCTCCTCATCTGGAGGATTTTCAAAGTGAGTCATATCAATAATGCCTGGTGATAGCAAGCCAGTATTCTCAGCAAGTAAAGCCATGGATAAGAGGTGAGAGCCACCAGACTCAATAAGTTTTTTTTGACTATGGAGGTGTTTAATGGCTTGTTCATGACTAATAACGGGCCCCATGAATGGTTCTGGCTTTTGATCGAAAGGTCCGATCTTAATTGATGAGCATGTTTTGATAAAATGATTCATGAAGTCATCACCTTGATGTGAGTCGGGAATAATGACTCGTCGTGCACAAGTGCAGCGTTGGCCTGCCGTAAGAAGTGAAGAGAGTAATGTATGATAAACAGCAGCATTGAGATCGGAAATTTCATCAATAACTAAAGGATTGTTTCCTCCCATTTCAAGAGCTAAAATTACTTCAGGTTTATCGCTAAACTGTTGATGGATGCGCAAGCCTGTTGCATAACTTCCTGTAAAAAATACACCTTGAATATCTTGTGATAGCAAGGCTCTTCCACAAGATGCATCACCTTGTAAGCAATTTATTACTCCGGGCGGAATTTTGCTTTCATGCCAACACTGCATAATAAATTCAGCTACCGCAGGTGCTTGCTCACTTGGTTTATAAAGAATTGTATTGCCTGCAAGAAGAGCAGGAACTATGTGACCATTACTTAAATGGGCTGGAAAATTAAATGCACCAAGAACGACTACAACACCTTGAGGTTTAAAACGAAGACACGCATTCGCTTCGGTAGTTTTGGTTATTTTTGTCCAAGTTCTCTCATGATAAGCCTGTATGGATAAATTAATTTTTCCTATAACAGCACTGACTTCAGTATGGGCTTCCCATAAGGGCTTGCCTGTTTCCAAAGCGATTAAATGTGCCAGGTAGTCGCGATTTTTATCAATTTGCTGGGCAAAGTTTTGGGTATAATGTGCACGTTGTTCGAAATCAAGAGAAGACCAAGATAATAGTGCTTGTCGTGCAGCATCACACGCAGCTGTAACCTCCTGCTCTGTAGCTATGGTACCTTGCCAAAGTAAGGTACCATAGCTTGGGTTTATGGATTCGAGTATAGTTCCATCACCTTGTATCCATAGGCCGTTAATATACTGTCCTTTGCCATGCATTATGGATGATTTAGTCATTTATCTCTCCACTATCAAATTGTAAAGGAGCTATTCGTAATTGATTTCCGCATTTGACTTGCAGGAGATTGGCTGTTTTTTTACTAATAATACAGGTATTATTTTCCTTATTAACGAGCACGCTATTAACGGTTGCTCGAAAATCCAATTGGGTATTTGCTAGTAAATAATTGGCGCTACTCACCTCATCACTAATATTTTTAATGGTTACAACTCGACTAAGCTCAATGGTTTTGATTTTTGATAGGGGTACCTCAAGTGTAGGGCCTGCATCAAAAATATCAACGTACTTGTTATATCGAAACCCTTCTTTTAATAAGATTTTCATGGCTGCTTGCGTAGATGGGTGAGATTCACCTATTACTGCTTGTGCTTCCGGCGACAGTAACTTAATGTATATAGGATTTCGCGGCATTAAATCGGCTATAAATTGCTTGTCGGTTGCCAGAGTGAGTCGATCGGCATCGGCAAATGACATATGAAAGAAATGACTTCCTACATTATCCCAAAAAGGTGATATGCCATTTGCATCAGAGATCCCACGCATTTCAGCAATTACTGTTGAAGCGAAGCGTTGGGGATGTTGGGCAATAAATAGGAACCGCGCCTTGGAAAGTAATAAGCCATTTTTATTTTTCCTATACTTCGGTTCTAAAAAAAGTGTACAGATTTCACTTCGACCTTGATTATCATTCACCAGGCTCAAAACCTCATAATCACTACGAATATTTAATGAGCGGCAAATTCGGGTACGCTTGGAAATTTTATAAGAATAAAAAGGAGCTTCATGACCGGTACAGGATTCAATACCTGAAACACCTATTATTTTTTTACTTTTCGGGTTTTCTAAAACGAATAAATAATATTCATTATTTGGTTTTTCTATATTTTTTTTGAAGGAATCACTCGACCAGAGAATTCGTTTTGCTAATATTTCTTTATCTTTAGAAAGTGTTGTAATTCCTACACCGCTTTCTTCGGCCAAATGATGAATGGCATCTAAATCTGCATTGCAAGCACTACGAAATAGCATCATTTTTTAAATCCTCTAAGCCACCTTGAGCAAGGTCGAGTAAGAGTAAGGTACTAAGGGCAGCACGTTCAGATAAACTATCGAGTAGTATATATTCATCTGCGCTGTGGATATTTCCTCCCCTGACTCCAAGTGTGTCCAGGACTGGTAAACCGAGGTGGGCCAAGTTATTTCCATCACAGCAGCCACCACTATCTTTCCAGTCTATAGATAAACCGAGCTCTTGTCCTAAATGTTGAATTCGATGAAACAGACGTTCTGTACCTGAGCAGACCCGTTTTACGGGTCTTCCAAAAACACCATGAACACATAAAGAGTAGTCTGAACGTTTTAATTGACAAATAATATGATCCAGTTCAGTTCGTACCCAAAATTCATCTTCAGGCAGACTAATTCTAATGTCAAGTTGCGCTACAGCTTTATCAGGAACTACATTAAGTGCCTCGCCACCTGCTATTTTTCCTATGTTAATGGTAACCCCATCACGTTTGCCGTTAAGAGAGTGTATGGCACAAATTGCTTCAGCCAAGTAACAAATTGCATTGCGGCCTTCTGCAAAATCTCGCCCCGCGTGAGCTGCCTTTCCAGTTGCAATTAATGTTATTTTTCCGCTTCCTTTACGATTTTTAGCTAAAGTACCATTTGCTGTCATGGCGGGTTCATATACCAACGCCGCTTGATAGTTAGACGCGAGTTCATCGAAAAGTACAGCAGATGCCGGTGAACCAATTTCTTCATCTGCATTAATTAAAACATCCCAACCTATCTCTGATGCACATTCATTTAATTCAAAAGCAGATAAGGCATGCAACATCACAATAAGCCCACCTTTCATATCTGTAACCCCAGGCCCGTTGATGCAGTTATCATTAATATAAGTTAATTTCTGGAATGGATTATTCTCCGCATAAACAGTATCCATGTGCCCACAAAGTAAAACACGTCGCTTTAAGTGGGGCCGCTTTCTTATGAGCAGAACATCTCCACAGGTCTGGAGTGAGGTATTACCCGACATATCAATAACTGATAAGGGTTGAAGTTTTTTTTTATAGATTGTATCCGCAATTGGCTTATAGACTGTATGGAGTAGATTAGTCATGTGCGCTAATCCAACTAAATTAGTTGTTCCTGAATTTATCTCACAAAATTGATGGAGTTGTTTCACCATCATTTCTTGGTTGTTTTTTATTATATTTATCAGTTTATTATATGATTTAATCACGGTTTTTGAATTAATGCTAAAAATACAGAATAGCTGAAATTAGTGGGCTTCACAATGAGTTGTCAAGTTATGCCAGAAAGAAAAATAGAGGTAATTAGGTCTTATTCTATCATTCTATCCTCCGGGCAATAATGCCTGGAGGAATGATAAATTAAAATTTTTTTATTAAGGTACAGGGTTATCTGGTTTTGGAGGTGGAGAAGCGTTACCTATTGGCCATAATTGAGGTAAAGCCATGAAGCCGAGTTTACTTAGTAACCCATCTGATTTTGCCTGTTCGTCATTTTTGGCAGGATACATTTCTGGGTGAGTACTGGCGTCAACACGTTTGTCCAGACCTTGAAGACGCTGAAGTTGTTTTTCTTGAAGCTCTAATAATTTATTAAATCGCTCTGTGCTTGCTTTTAATTCAGATTTAACCTCTGAAAGTTCGGATTCTGCTTTGCCAATTCGATCTGCTACTTGGTCAAAGCTAGCTGCTTTATTTTCCAGGAACGAATTGAGCTTTTCTTGAAAAGCATGTCGTTGGCTTGCGTCAGCTATGGTTGCACTGGATAGAATCCTGACTGTTCCCTCTAATGTGGAGGCAATTTTTTTTGCTTTTTCTACTTCAGCTCCCATGGATATTCTAACTTCAGCTAGCTCAGATGTTTTTTCGGATAATAATACCAGGCTTCTTGAATGCTCGTCGCGAGCTTTCAAAAGTTCCTTTTGGGTGGTTTCAAATTGTTTATTTTGTTTTTCAGCATCAAGTTTTAGGGATGCTGCGGTTTTTTCAAGTTCGTCCTTTGTCTTTCGAAGTAATTTTTCAGTTTCAACGTACACTTCCACCTGAGCGCTCAATGTTTCTACTTCTTCATTTAATCTTGAAATGTTTTTAGCTAATTTTTCATTTTCTTCTTTAAACTTATCTATTTCAACGGCTAGTTTTTTGCGAATTGAATCCAAGGCTCCAATAGTTAATTCAAGAATTTCTGCTACACCAAAAATTCCTTCTTTTAATTTTTGAGCGATATTTTTTGTATGATAATGATGGTCGTCAAGAACAATGCCGCTAGTAGTATATGCCAAAGCACTTACACCACTAATTGTTACGAGGAACCCAATATGAGCTGCGGCTCCTATGATCAAGGTCGGTCCAGATATGGCAACGCCACCTATAATTCTTTGCCATAATGGCAACTCACCCCAAAACGCAGCGGCACGTGAAATAAGGCTTGGGTTATCTTGTAAACTATCAACTATTGCACCTAGACTTTTTTTGACTTGTGCCAAGTGTTCTTGTGTTAATGCAATACTTTGCAGACTATCCAGATCAGATTCCGGTGAATTTGGGTTGAGCAATAATTGTTTGGCCGCATCAGAAAAATTCATCTGAGACAAAGCTTTTTCAATGACGACCCTATTCGTATTAGAGGGATTTGTATCACTCTTTATAAGTACATCAAGTTCTTGTTCTTTAGTAGACATAACACCAGCTCCCTGTGTTTAAGAATCTCCCTGTAAATTCTATTTTTAACCACAAGGCACGAATAAGCAAGTAAAAAATTTGTTTCCATGGCGTTATTTTCAGACAATGACAAGATAGGGTTTATTTAGAGGTTTTGGTTAAAATATGTGCGGAATTGGATGTGTATAGTTAGTGAAGAGCCGATGTAAATTCAACTATTTCTTCGCTTAGTTCTGTTCTGTCTTCAGAGAAAAAACCTTTATTTTGCAGAGAAACTCCATAATCTATTAGGGCCTCGGAGTATCCCAACGAGGGTATATAAAGTATAAAACCCAGTAATGATAACATCATGCCAGAGATTTCATATAAAGAAGGATAATTTATTTGAAGTGCATCAGTTAGAACTACGTAGTTTCTAACTGACTCTTCAGACGAAGTATTTACAAGTTCAGATGTGCGTGAAATTATTTCCAGCAGAAGTTCGTCACTACAGGACTTTTGTTTATCTAACTTTTTTACAGTGTTTAATAACCGAAGGCCTATTTTTTTTATATTCAAATTTTCTTCGGGTAGGGCATTAAATTGTTCTATGGTTTGCTTGAGTCTTGTTTTAAGAATTTGCTTGGTTTTTATCTCAGGGCAGTTCATATCACGCCAATGAATAAGCCAAGACTTCTTCTCATTCTTAATTAGTTTTGGGTAATTTGCATTGACATAAGTATTTAAGGCATTCCATATGATTTTTCGATGAAAATTCATGCCTCTTCCTTTAACATTTGCAGCGGCTGCATCAAGAGAGCGTTCAAACTCTTTTTTTGTTATAGGCTTTTCTAATTTAAATGATCGTAACAAGTTATAATAAGTAGACGATAGTGCTCCACGATCTATTGCGTCTTTGCATGAAAAATTGAAGCTCTTGGGTTTTACTTTTTGTATGATGTAATTGGGGAGTTCATACTTAATAAAGTGCACCCAAACTGCTTGTTTTTCCGCAGAGGAAATATAATTTCTAGTGCTAAGTCCTTGTGCACGAAAACTATTCAGAAGTAATTCTTTTAAGATTTGATTTTGTTTTTCACCAAACAACAAATTTCGTGCTGTGGGACTAATGTGAAAATCGGATATGACTTTTTTACTTGTATTCTCGCTTGCTATATCTAGAAATTCACCAAATGCAGATACAGCGGATATACGATCATTTGTTTTTTCGTAGTCAGAGGCCTCCATTAAACCTTCATGAGCAGGAAGGGTAATGACGAGAACCTTGAGACTCGGATCGTCTTCAAGTTTATGTAATTCCAGTGTCAAATCTTTTTCTTTGGATCCCGCAATATCATAGTCACTTCGATCTAACCCTAGATTGTTAAAATATATATGGCATATGGGTTGTTCTGATGTTTCAGCATTTATTTGCAGCCAACGTTTAAAAAGAGGACTGATTCGAGTTTGTCCATTATGACGCTGAGCTTGGGTGCTAAAACGATACTCTATTGGATCTGAATCTTCTTTATAAGGAAAGTTTTTGATTGTTGGCAAATTGGTTTCGTATTGGGGTTTAAAGTTATCCGCAAACAAATTATAAAGACGTCGGAAAACTCCATCGGCACTATTTGGTGAGTGTCTATTAACAGTTTTTTTTGTATCTTTTATTGTTTTTTGAATTTTTTTTCCTACATTGGACTTCCGGGGATGTATTTGGGCACCAATGTCATTTATCCAATTGGAAGATTCTTCGAGAATCTTGTTGTCATTGTGGTAAATAGCTAGAACTAATTCATCCAGTTTCTTGACTTTTTCTGTAGGGTTAGTCTCAATATAATTTTCTAAAGCGGAGATACAAGACGAATATAAATCACCATAGGGATAGTCCTTATTATATTCTTGCTCCATTACTTCATGTACTTTGGTGAACTCTGGCAGGAGCTCTACAACGTCTTGGCAGTGGCTAATTGCAGTTTTTAATTGAACAAAATAAGCATAGCAGTTACGATTATGAATTGCATCGCTAGTTAGGTTTACTTCATTCTTTACGCTAGTGCTCATAACTTTTATATGTCTGTGCAATTAAAGGACATTATATAGAAAATGGAGTCATGTTGGAAGGGTCGTTAGAATTATTAATACCGAGTATAAAAGTGGTACCTCACTCATTTTTAAAAAATTGTCATACTGATTGGAAAGAAATTCTAATCCAAGCATTAAAAACTATGGATCAGGAGTATTTGCATCAGCTAATAAATGATAAAAATTGGTTGCCAGGAACAGAGCGATTATTCGCGGCATTCAGTTTACCACTTGCCAAGACTCAATATATTTTATTAGGAGAATCACCTTATCCACGTAAAGACTCCGCTAATGGATATGCCTTTTGGGATAGCTCAGTGGGCGACTTATGGAGTTCGACCGGGTTAAGTAAAGCAGTTAACAGAGCAACTTCTTTGCGCAATTGGATAAAAATGATGCTTTTGGCACGTGGAGATTTGCAATTAAATACCTCACAAGCCGATATTGCGTTAGTGGATAAAAGCTCTTTAGTACAAACAGCGCAAGAATTGTTCGAAGGAATGATGAACAAAGGTATTTTACTGCTCAATGCCTCGTTGGTTTATAGTGAGGGAAAAGTTCCTTATCATGCGCGTCAATGGAAGCCTTTTATGCAAAGCCTTTTTGGGCAGTTGAGTCTGATTAAACCTACAATTAAGCTGATTTTATTAGGAAAAATCGCTGAAATTGCTGCACAGGACCAATTGCCTATAGGACTTATTGCAGAACATCCTTATAATATAAGTTTTATCACCAACCAACATGTGATCGATTTTTTTAAACCTCTGGATTTATTAAAAATATGAGTAATACTGAATCAACCGTTAATCCTCAAGAAATTAGTAAGTTTGCTCAGCATGCCAACTTATGGTGGGATACTGAAGGACCACTGAAAACACTTCATGATATTAATGAACTACGACTGGATTTTATTAAACAACACGTTCAATTAGCTGATTTAAATGTTTTGGATGTTGGTTGTGGTGGTGGTATTTTATGTGAAGCCATGGCAAATTCTGGGGCTAAAGTTACAGGGATAGATGCTGAATCTGCAGCAATTTCTGTAGCCCAGGAGCATGCACAAAAAAATCATCTGAACATTGACTACCAATGTACTTCGGTTGAAACATATAAGGATCAATGTTTCGATGTCATTACGTGTATGGAAATGTTGGAGCATGTGGAAAATCCTGGTTTAGTGTTTGAACACTGCAGGCGATTACTTAAGCCTCATGGTTTTTTATTTGTATCAACAATTAGCAGAACAATTAAAGCGTATGCTACTGCTATAATTGCAGCAGAATATGTATTAAATTTATTGCCCAAACAGACCCACGATTATAAGAAGTTCATTAAACCCAGCGAGTTGTGCGCGATGGCTCGTCCTTGGGATTTCAATTTAATTGATTTAAAAGGTATGGACTATAATCCATTTTTAAGAAAAGCTACGTTAGGATCGGATGTCAGAGTTAATTATTTGATGGCTTTTCAGTAATGAATCCGTGTGAAAGTAGGGGGCTGAGCTAGGTTAAGCATTCATCCCCTATTCACTAATCGGCTTGATTTATCACCCTTTGCGCGAAATGATTCTGCTAGAGTAGCACTCAGTTAAGCCTATTTCTCAGGGCCACGTCCCACGAATTTTTGATGCAAACCAGTGAATGTAACTTCGTAGCTGGATCCCTCGAGTACGTCGGAAGTAGGCAGGGAGGAAATATTCATAAATTAATATGTTATGTTTCCTCAATATCAATTTCGCGTGACCTACGCTCAAATCCAAACACTCTTCAAAATTCAAGCAGTCCACTAAATGTTGCTATCCAAGACTGAATTTGAAGCCGCTCCTGGATTTCTTGAGTGCCGCTATGCACCATCTTGGTTATTACTATTGTTTTTTTCTGAATTTTGCTTCTTATTATAACGTTCCAAATAACGTTGATGAGCATATCTGGCCTGTTCTTGAGTGACTACATCAACTTCATTTCCATAGATATCAATTCGTGCAGCGTTTTCTTTTTGACAATTTAGATAGGCTGGGGATGCACTGTAGTAGTTTAATGCTTCACGTAGCGATTTTTTACTGAAAGGTGGGGTGTCTAATCGCTCGTAGAAGTCGATAATATCGTCAAATATTCCAATTTTTAGAGGCTTAATCTGATTTCCTTTTTTAAAAAAGGCATTTGGGAAATGTTCAATAAGCCAATCTATAATGTGGAGCTTATCTTTCTTTACTGTAGTTATCGGTTGTTTGTCCATCATATTGCTCTAAAGCGTGATCTAGATGCTGAATAAATTACCACATCTTTTGACATAATCAAGCACTTGTATGGAAACACTGTAATTACTTTAGTTTTTTAGTGGAAAACCTTATATTTAAGGGATATCCAGTGTATTTTTTTTGCTTGATTTTTTGTAAGATATTTCTTAATTCAGGTAAAGATAATTGCTGTTTTTTTTGTCATAAACCTCGACAATTTTATTAACACATTGTTTTTAATTGAAATTTGTAAAAAGATTTTTGAGGTATATTTTGAAATCAGTTAGGAAAATGCCTCATAGTCTGCTTGCGCTTCCAATTATCTATGCTAAATTTAAAACATGGCTTGTATGGATATAAGTCACTCAAATGGAATTGCAATCATATGGATATGATTTATCAAGGATGATTATAAGAACTGGAAGTTCTTATACGGATGACTGCGAAAGCCAGGGCTTACACCCTGGCTTTTTTTACTTATGCAACTAGATAGCCTGATCGAGATAAAAACTTTTTATCAGGAAAATAGGCGAAAATCACAGAACCATTTTTAATGGTATTAATTACTGGTTTTGCTAAGGTCTGAGCAATAGCAGGACATCCCCAAGATAGCCCAGCTCGACCTGCTCGTTTTATGAAATCAGGTTCTACATACCAAGCGCCATGTATTACTACACGTCGACTTAATGCATTATCATTAAAACCTTTATCTAAGCCCTGCAAATTAAGCGAATATCCTTTGTGCCCAATGTAGGTGTCTTTTGTAATGTATGTACCTAGACTTGATTGTTTACTTGAGGGTATATTGGAAAAATGACTGGCCTTATTCACACCTGAGTTTTTTCCATGTGCAACATAAGTGTTATATAAAAGACGCTCTCTACGGAGATCGAATACCCACATCCGTTGCTTGTTTGAAGGTAAAGAATAATCTATTACTGTAAGTACAGGTTTTTTAACAGAGCCTCTTTTACTTGCATTTTGATATGCAGTCAATGCGAGTCTTAAAACATTTTTATTTAATTCTGGTGCCTTGCGGCTCAAATGTTGCAATTTGCTATTAATATCAGATTCAGACCTTGCTGCAAAAGAAGGTGTACTGGAGGTTATATTACTAGTTAAAATTACGGTTGAGATTAGAGTTAATAGAGTATTCATACTGCTCCTTTCTTCTGTAAATCGCCGTTATGGTTTCTACGAAAAAATGGTGATTATATTAACAATTCACGTAATTGTAAAATCAGAAGAGCTTAATTTGCCCATTAGGGAGAAATATTACTCAATTCATGTGCTTAGCCACATAGTAAAAAAAATACAGTTTAAACAATGCACTATGTGTTGTAAATAAATCCCAATTTGTTTGTCAGGAGTAGCACAAAAAGATTAAAATAAATTCAATTAAATTAAATAAACAACAGTAAAATTCTCTGAAATTAGGTATAATGGCACAGTTTACAGGCCATTTATGCTTGCTCTACAGGCAAAAAGTCAGGTAGTGCATTCCATTTTATATGCCTCTAAATTATACTTGGATGTTAGTGTTTAAACTCTTTAACCCAGCATTGACTTGGTACTTCTTTCAAGAGAGAACGGGAAAAAAGATTAGATATAGATTTGATTGTGGAGAATACTATGCTGGAAAAGCAGATCATACAAATACCCGAAGGAATACGAGCTGCTATTAATCATGCCTATCGTGTTGATGAGCTACCATTAATAACAGAACTTTGTGAGAAAGCAGCGTTAGGACAACAACAGTTAATTGATATTAAGAATAGTGCCACAAAATTAGTTGAGTCAGTGCGCACGGAACGTAAAAAAAGCACGGGTATTGATTCATTTTTAACTGAATATGCTTTATCCAGTGATGAAGGTATTGCTCTGATGTGTTTGGCTGAAGCACTATTACGTGTTCCCGACAGTGCTACAATAGATAACCTAATCAAAGATAAATTATCAGGTGGGGATTGGAAATCACATATAGGCCAAAGTGATTCATTTTTTGTAAATGCAACCACTTGGGCATTGATGCTTACAGGGAAAATACTGACTCCAGAAAAAGCCGAAACCACATTATCTAAATCTTTAATGAAGCTCGTTAATCGCAGTAGCGAAGCAGTGGTAAGAAAAGCAGTTGATAAAGCAATGCGGATTATGAGTAAACAATTTGTTATGGGACGCACTATTAGTGAGGCGCTAAGCCGAGCAAAAAAGAAAGAAGCGCAAGGATATCGTTATTCTTATGATATGTTGGGTGAAGCCGCACTGACATCTATAGACGCATTACGTTATTTTGAGGCATATAAAGAAGCAATTGAAACTATAGGCAAACAGGCTGATAAAGATTCAGATGTATACAAACGAGCAGGGATATCTATAAAACTTTCTGCCTTACACCCACGTTATAATGAAAGCCAACATGAACGAGTTATGGAGGAGTTGCCAACTAAACTTCTCGCTCTCGCTCGCTTGGCAAAAAGTTATGGAATTGCTTTAACTGTTGATGCTGAAGAATCTGAGCGTTTGGATTTATCACTTGATGTAATGGAACGTGTTTTCAACGATGCAAGTTTGGATGGATGGAATGGCTTTGGTTTAGCGGTTCAATCCTATCAAAAAAGAGCTTTTTACGTATTAGATTGGGTCGCCGCTCTTGCTAGAAAAAAACAACGACGCATTATGGTGCGCTTGATTAAAGGAGCCTATTGGGATAGCGAGATAAAGAAAACACAAATGCAGGGTTTTAAGGAATATCCTGTATTTACCCGGAAAGTATTTACAGATGTTTCGTTCCAGGCTTGTGCTAAAAAAATATTAACCATGACGGATGCAATTTATCCTCAATTTGCTACGCATAATGCTTATTCTGTGGCGATGATTTTAAATATTACCGGCGATTATCGAGATTTCGAATTCCAGTGTTTGCATGGAATGGGTAATGAACTCTATCAACAGATAGTACCTGCAGAGCGACATGGAATTCCATGTCGTATTTATGCACCAGTGGGAAGCCATGAAGATTTACTTCCATATTTAGTGCGTCGTTTGTTAGAAAATGGAGCAAACTCTTCGTTTGTTAACCGTATTGTCGATGATAATGCACCGATTAGTACATTGGTTGAAGATCCTGTAGAAAAAGCCCAATCTCTATTGCATAAGATGAATCAAAATATTCCACTGCCGGAAGATATTTTTCAACCGAGCAGAAGAAACTCTAAAGGTTTTGATTTTTCTGATCGTATTGAGCGCGCTTCTCTGCAACAAAAAATGACGCAAATCAAATTGCAGCAATGGACCTCCGGACCAATAATCTCAGGAAATCCAACACCTAATGGTGAAATGCACCGTGTTGAGTCGCCGCAACAGACCGAGAATATTATTGGAACAGTTCAGAATTCATCACTAGATGATGTAGAGCAAGCATTGGTGCACGCTGAGCAAGCTTTCCCAGGATGGTCGAATACGCCTGTAAAAGAAAGAGCAGCCTGCCTTAACCGTTTTGCTGATTTATTACAGGAAAATTATGCAGAACTTATGACCATAGCGTGTCTGGAAGCAGGTAAAACCATGAATGACTGCATTTCTGAGGTGCGTGAAGCAATTGATTTTTGTCGTTATTACGCGATGCAGGCACAGCAAATTTTAGCTGCTCCTCTGCGTTTAACTGGTTATACAGGGGAGTTAAATGAACTCAGTTTACATCCACGCGGTATCGCGCTCTGTATCAGTCCCTGGAATTTTCCCTTGGCAATTTTTACAGGCCAGGTTGCTGCTGCATTGATTACAGGAAATTGTGTTATTGCAAAACCTGCGGAACAAACTCCTTTAATTGCCGCTTATACGGTCAAATTAATGCACAAAGCTGGGGTTCCGGTAGGTGTTGTACAATTACTTCCTGGACCTGGTGAAACCATTGGTGCTGCATTGGTTGCGGACAAAAGAATTAAAGCTGTATTGTTTACTGGTTCTACCGACACAGCCAATCTAATTAATCGTACTCTAGCAACGCGTGGCGGTGAACTGATTCCTTTGATTGCCGAGACAGGTGGTCAAAATGCGATGATTGTTGATTCTTCCGCTTTATTGGAGCAGGTGGTAGTCGATGCAGTTAACTCAGCTTTCGGTAGTGCTGGTCAAAGATGTTCTGCGCTGCGGGTATTATTTGTTCAAGAGGAAGTATATCCTCGAACCATTGAGCTCTTAAAAGGAGCTATGGCCGAATTGGTAGTAGGTGATCCACGCTGGCTTACGACTGATGTAGGACCTGTGATTGATAAGGCTGCTTTATCCATATTAAGAAGCCATGTGGAGAATATGAAAAAGCGTTTTGAAATCATTTACCAATGTCCATTAGATGAATCATTGGAATCCGGATACTTTATGCCACCAACTGCGATTGCTATCGATCATATCAATGCGCTGGAAAAGGAGGTTTTTGGTCCGGTATTGCATGTAATTCAATTTAAGCGAAAAAATCTGGATCAAGTCATTAAACAAATTAACGCAACAGGGTATGGCTTAACCTTGGGTATTCATAGCCGTATTAATGAAACAGTAGAATACATTAGACAGAATATTCACGCAGGTAACTGTTATGTAAATCGTAACATGGTAGGTGCAGTTGTCGGTTTACAGCCTTTTGGCGGAGAGGGATTGTCAGGTACAGGGCCTAAAGCAGGAGGTCCTAACTATCTAATCCGACTTTGTCATGAACGAACTTATACTGTTGACACTACTGCAGCAGGAGGTAATGCAAGTTTAATGTCTTTGCCTGATTAAAAGCGACATCACACGAAAGCGTGACTCTAATCATTATCTTGATTTCAGTCGCGCTTGCATTTCGGGTGACAGGGAGTTGGCATTTTCTAATTAATGGAATGGCGTCCCGTAGCATAGTCGAGGCCTTTTTCCAATGCCTGGCTATGCAATGCCTTAACAAAATCACTAACAGTTCGTGGCTTCTGACCGTGCTCAAACAGAACATCAGCATGACCCGCTTTGATAAAAGAGCGTAGCTCTTTTCCCAGATCGCCATTACGTAATGTAGATAAATGCTCTGATAAATTCCCTGTTCCTTTTCCACTAAGTGCATCAATTAAAGCAATAACAGCCTTTTTTTTATCATCATAACTGTGTTGCATGAGTGTGGAGAGTTTATGGCGATACTGTTTGGTCACGCAGGATCCAGCTTGATGCTTTTCTTCATGTTCTTGGGAGCGAGAGGTTAAGTAGTTATTTAAAATCCCTTGCAAAGCAGCAGAGGAAATCCTTTTGTCTACCTCTTTTGTTAGGTCTGCAGGAGATTTTTGAATCCTATTTGTATCCTTATAGGCTCCTGTAGAAAAAAAACCTATAGCAAATACAGCTTGAAGGTTATTTTTATGCGCTTCAAGCATTTTTTGGACAGGATCTAAGTAATTATGATTCGTTAGTGTTGGATTATCTTTCTTAAATTGTTCTAGTAGTTCAAGTTTTTTATTACATTGCCCCAATGGGTCTAGAATTATGTCCTTATCATCATCTAAAATTGTTTGATCTCGGTGCAATTCGTAAAACAAGCGAGCCAGGCTATCATTCATAGAACCTTTCAAGCGAAATTGACTTTCAAGCATCTGCATTTGTTGTTTAAAATCATCTTCCATGGCGGACATTAACGATTGTTTAGTTTCAGAGAGCGGCAGATTAAAAGGATCGAGATTATCCTGCTTCACTTCATTTATAAATGATTTTAGTGGTTCAAAATCTAGTTTTGAGAGAGAGGTTGGTATTGTGCGAAGCTCAGCGGAGACCGATTCTAAACCCTCTCCATTTTTAAACCGTTCTACTGCCTTATCTACATGTTGCCAAAGTATCTCGCAGTCTTTTGTTTGGTCACAAGAAAAAAGATGCAATCGGAGTCTCAATAAGTTGCGTATGAAACGTTGATCTTTTTTTTCCTCTAAAGCGGCTTGAGTAATCTGATCTTGACTAAGATTTAAATATTTTTCCGGTTGATAGCTAAGATAACTTTCAAAAACAGGCATATTAAATCTCCAAAATTAACGGATATCCACTAGCATCGCTTTAATCAGTTTCTGGATAAGTGTATTGCATTAAAATGTTGCCGAAAGATATACCCGTGCAATCAAATTATAGTTGATTTTTTACACAATTTATCGATTACTTGTAACTCCCCACGTCATCCCGAACCCGAGCGCAGCGAGGGTGAGGGATCTCCTGTCAGGTGGAACAATTTTTAAAGAATCGATTGATACAAATCATTCCACTCTGGGTTCAATGCATTAATCAAATCATGCTTCTTTTTTCGTGACCAACCCTTGATTTGTTTTTCTCGTTCAATGGCTACAATGATACACCCACAAGCTTCATAGTATACCAATCGATCCACGTTGTATTTTTTGGTGAATCCAGCAACTAGCTTATTTTTGTGCTCATAGACACGACGAATCAAATCATTG
>NZ_FTNL01000028.1:0-38145 GCF_900156395.1 Fluoribacter gormanii
AATAAATTTTAATTTCTCAGTTTCAGCTTGTGTATTCTGCCAAATCATCGGTAACACCTTTTTCTCCTAAGAAAGTGTTACCTATCATCCCGGTTCAAAGTGTTACCAGTCTACCCGGTTTGTACCTGTGCCGTCCCTTTCCCCTAAAGGAGAGGGATAAGGGAAAAGTTAAAGTTTCTTTTAAGGGAATTGCTTGTTGTAGCGATTGAAATCTTGTAATTCGGATTGATTCCATTCACGCATATCCAATACTGAGCCATCAAATGCCATAAAATCTGCTCGTGTGGTGGGTAGATTAAAATAATAAATGTCACTGGCATCCGTAGCTAAATTACTCTGATGTTTCGCCACTGAAATTTCTGCCACAGAGCGATCATGGGTCTTCACAAAGCTGCGTTGCGCACGTAGGTAACGTCCTTTAAATCGCGCATTACCCCAAAGCTCAACGTCGAGCCTGTTTACTGCACCAGCTAGTTGAATTGTCGATTTCTGCTTCGCACGAACGGTCAAGGTGTCCGTTTTAACCCAAAACAAACTAAGCCATGCATTTCCATGCATGGTTAAATTAGCTAGATTAGCAACGCCTGAAAGTTGTACCTTTGGGCTTCCCTCTAAATGGATCTGTAAGCCCGGACTCGATATGCCACCAATTTGCGTGAGGCCTTTACCCTTTATGTCCAGAACTCGTAAGCCGATGGCGCCACCTAATCTTACATTGCCAGTATTTACCAAATATACATCCAGCACGCTAGTACGTATCTGATCGCCAGTGATTATTGGTGTGCCATTCGCCATCAAGCGGTTAAGAAATTGCCCCCTTACCTCAGCATAGATTGGGCCGTTTAAATGCCCTTTCCCCGCTACAGCTAAATACAATGTGTTTTGTAAAACCTCTACTTTTACGGTCGCCAAATCTGAAGCATCACCGGATAAAATCACCTGGGGCTCTTTATAACCTGTATGCAACCTAACATTAATTGGTCCTTGCACATTAACCTGGTTAAAAGCGGGTACCCGTCTAATTTGTTTTGTCTTATGTACTGGTGGCGATGGAGTTAGAGACTGATTTTTTGGCGCATGATGCACACAAGAAGTTAATAAAAAGACAATTATAATCAATAAGTAACACCGCTTTTGCATAGACTTCATTCCCGTAACAATAATTCCTCTACATTAGAGGAAGTTCTAACAATGTGCAAGGCCAAGTTATAAGGCATAAACACGTCATAAGTTGCATGGATGAAGCAAAGAAACGGGGATATTATTTATGAAAACCCGGGATTCGCTCAACCCAGGCTATGATAATTTAAAACCAAGAGGCCTTATTAAAATCTGAAAGCATGACCTTGGCAGGACACGTATCATGAACTTGAGAGTCAGGAGCCTTCTCGATTAATGTTTCTATAGGTTCATCGAAAGGAATTAATGCAGGCAACTGAATATAAATATCAACCAATATACCATTCCTGCATCCTAAATAAACTTTTCCAGAGTTATTTTTACCAAATGTTTGGCTTACCTTCTTACGCAGGACTGTTAAGGGCACCTTTTTTCCTTGATGTTCCGTTAGATAATGTCCTAAAACAGAATTATCAACCGACTCGGTCAAACGCATCGCCAGTGAAAAGTACTCATCTGCAGATAAAATCTGGCAACTGCCATGCTTATTCCATTCATGACGCTCCAAACAACTTCCATAATTGTAGCTGGGCATCATTTTTTTTAAATGTTCAGAAACTGGCGGTGACAAATTTAGAGGAGGATAAGCACAATGCCTGGATTTTTGCTCTACACCGCAAAATCCATAACTTTGGCCGCAGGCATTTTGATTGGGCCATAAACCATGTAAGGTAAGATGCTTTGCTTGATAGGAATTTTTAGAAAGATGCATACATTCCGGCTTACCCACTTCATATCCATATGTTTCACAAAACCCAGGCTGCGAGCTGAGCGCTAAAACATATGAATCGGACATCCCAGCCTGCGTATCGCAAGAATCACCGAACACAACAGAAGCAACCACATTGACAGAGAAAACCAGCAACAACAGAGTAGTGAGCTTTTTCATTAAGACTCCGGCCAAGCTTCTTTCGAAACATTATACAGAAGAAGATAATGAAATCCACCCTTTTATTTCATCTAACCATATTGAATATTAATGAAAAATTTTTAATTAGACTGTCTATTTCGTAGCACCAAAGCAAAGCCTCTGCGAATTATTCCCAGACGCAAAGATTAGAAAAACCCGCTTCATGGCGCAACAAAGACTCTGTTTCTTCTCCCGCACTCCGCTCCTTCCTATCAAAAAAGCCCTTGGCCACTTTAGGTTTGCTAAAAAGAGTGTCACAAAAGCTATCATATTCTTGCTGATCAAACTCCATGGTGGTGTGACCTCTTTTTGATGTGCAGTCCAGAATGGTGTTTTTAAGTGTTAAATCATCAAGTCTATCTTCTAAATTGCTTAAATCAATTGTAGCGTCAAGGCTACCCTTGCGCACTGTTCCATTTGGGTCGCGAACAATATAGTTGCCTTTGTTAGACAGGTAGATCGTACCAGCTAGTGCCATTTTAGGATTATCATCTGGTAATTCGGACATTAAAGCGAGTTCGTACCTCTGCGTTGTCTTTTTTTCCTCGGGTTTAAATAGTGCCTCCACCAAATAATGAGTTGCAACTGCCAGTGCCACGGCAGCAATAAGCAAAGGCACACCGATCCCCAACGGTACGAATACTAAACTTGCAAACACAACCAGAGGAACGAGGGCATCAATAATAATGCTGCGCACCAAACTTGCTGTCTGATAGCTCAGCATCTGCTTTTGATAATCTGTTTCTGCTTGGCATTGTTTAATTTCCAAGAAAAGCAATCGTCTTTGTTTCTCACTAAGCTTATCAAAATTTTCTTTGAAATCCTTAGTTAACGCCGCGGCTTGCTCTATTTGCTCTTGCCTTGTTTTGTAAGTCTTATACAGCTCGATGCCGCCTTTGACTGCATTATTAATAACGGTAAAGGCAAAACACAAAACTGCGCCAGCAATAGCCATACTCGCCAAAACAGGAGCCCCTATAGGCATGAATGGCATGGTTAAGACAACAAAAGCCAGCATCAAAACAACGGCATAGACAATATTATTGATTAAGGATATCTTATCAAGCTGCCAATCCCTTTCACACCTCGCTCTCTCTTTGCGCAATACACGTAGTTGTATTTCTACTTGACGCTTTTCTTGTTTCTCATACTCACTCAACTGTTGCATTTGTTTTTCTAGTGCTTGCAAAGCCGCGAGTCGTTTTTCTAATTGCTCTATATCCTCATCATATTGCTTCATTGCTTTATTATGCTTTATTCTTTGCTCCTCAAAGTCCCATACAGCCATAGCAATGTCAAAAGCTAAAAGCACAATAGTAACAACATCTCCCGCAGCACCCAATGCACCTTTTCCATTAAGCCAGAAAAAGCAAACTAAATTAGCGGTTCCCCAAATGAAATCATTCAACAAAGTAAATTTCCTTTGCGACCATTGGGTTAGAAAACGCTCTTTCCATGGTGTTTTTGCTTCCTCATCACTCATCCATGGATGCTTAATGGTATGTTTAAGTAATAAAAACAAATTCAGTGCAAAACGAGCATAATATAAAGTCCAGCTTAGAGTACCAGTATAAGGATCCGGCGCTTTGATCGCTTCAGCGGCTTGCCCTGCATAAAAACGATCTTCGGGAACTAAGCCAATTACAGTTTTTAGGAACGCTGAATCCCATACCCAAGACAATCTCTTCTCATTCAATTTCCCCATATACTCTTTGATTGTCTTAGTGGTACCGCCGGATAAATCAACAATTCCTTGTCCTAATAATTGCCCCACAGGAATGCCCAGATATTTTACCGGTTGCGCATCAGATAACTCTTGTTGTGCCTGTAATAAAAATTGACCAACTCGTTTTCTATATTCAGAATCAAGTATCTTAAGCAAATCGGAGCATCTTTTAATATGTTGATTATATGTTTTTACGTTTTCGGTCTTTTGATACTCTATTTCATGTGTTTGTTGTGCCAACAAAAGCAACAGTGTAATTTTTAGATTAAATGCCAACTCTTCTTTTTTATCATCGTCCATATAGTCGAACATGACGGCATCAGTTTTAGCTAACATGCCTAAATAAAAATTTAATGAAGGAAGAAAATCATCACTACGATGTTCGGTAAACGCGCGCCCCGTTAAAGACCGAATCCACTCCAGCTCTTCTCCACTTGCCCGCTTATAGGTTTCAGAACATGATTGTTTTAGGCCATCATATTTGTTTTTATATATAATATATTGTTTGTATTCTTCCCTATATTTAATAAGTTTCTTAATGTACTCAGAGTACTCAGCATCACCTCTCTCTTTCTTTAATTTGAGATCGCTAGGTGCTACAGGTTTTTTAGGTTTTTGGGGTTGTTCCAGCTTGCGAATTGGACCTTTTTTATCTGCATAATAAAGCGTGTCGCCATACAAAAAGATTGCATTATTACTTCCTGTAAATAGAGCAATATCAGCAAACTTTCCTGGTAGAAAATTAATCTCAATGAGGCCACATTCAGCTCGATTGTAAGCCAGCAACTCTTCGAAGCTTAAATCAGCAAGCTCTCTTTTTTCTTTTAGTGTATCTCTGAGAAATGATTGAAGAATTGCGCTACTCGTTGCCATAGTGTCACCTCTGTGTCCATGAATTTTGGCGGTTAATTCATTGGATCACAGTAAAAAAATTATATGTTCTTTTTTATAACATAATATTGATTTTAAAAACAAGATGTGCATTGATTGATTTACACTATTGAAACCAAAATTTTCGTAAAAAGTGATGAAATTTGATAAAAAATTAAATTCTTAGGGTAATCTTAGGTGCCGCAAGGCATAAGCTGGAAAATTTTACCGGAAAAACCCGGGTAACGCTGTGCATCACCCGGGCTACTAATTTTTATGACAACAATTATTCGGAGAGATCGCGTGCATAGATGTCATCAAAACGTTTAATATCATCCTCGCCTAAATACGCACCACTTTGGACTTCAATAACATACAGTGGTTCATTACCAGGATTACTTAAACGATGAAGTGTATTTTGCGCTATATAAGTCGATTGATTTACAGATAAATAAATCGTTTGTGCATCGTTGATTACTTCTGCTTTTCCGGAAACTACAACCCAATGTTCGGCACGATGCTGGTGCATTTGCAAAGATAAACGCGCACCAGGTTTTACCATCAGTCGTTTTACTTTAAAAGAAGCACCTTCAGCCAAAACTTCATAATATCCCCAAGGACGAGATACGCGTTGGTGATCTTGCGTTAATTGATGGTGATCTTTACTTAAAGAATTAACTAAATCTTTAACTTGCTGCGAATATTGCTTATCCGCGACTAAAACAGCATCTTGTGTAGCAACAATAATTTGATCTTGTACGCCAATAGCAGTGACTAGAATATCTGTACTATGAATCAAGCAATTCGTGCTCATTTGTGCAATTACTTTTCCAGTAACTGTGTTTCCATCTTGATCGGCTGTATTAGCATCTGCTACCGCAGACCAACATCCTAAATCGCTCCATTGCATGGACACAGGGATAACGGCTGCTTTCTTCGTTTTTTCCATAATTGCATAATCAATCGATTCCGCCTCACAACGAGAAAACGATTCTAAATCAAGACGTAAAAAATCATGATGATTCTTTGCTTTAACTACCGCTTGTTGGCTAAAATAATGAATATCGGGTTGGTATTCTGCTAACTCCTGAAGATATACATCTGCACGACAAACAAACATGCCGCTGTTCCAAAAATAATTTCCGCCAGCAATAAATTCTTTTGCCAGATCAAGCTCCGGTTTTTCTCTGAAACTTAGAACCTGTTGCACCTTCTCCGCTATCGGCAACCCTGCCTCAATATAGCCGTATCCAGTTTTAGGACTATCTGGCTGAATACCAAAAGTCACTAAAGCGTGGTGTTCTGCAGCAAATTGTGCTCCCGCTAACATCGCTTCTTGCCATGCCTGATCATCAGCAATCCAGTGATCCGAAGGAAGCACCAACATTATTGCCTCAGGGCCAGCAATTTGGGATAAATAATGAGCCGCACAGGCAATTGCCGGGGCGGTATTTCGTGCACAAGGCTCCAGCAAATAAGTCATTGCATGGGTAAAATGATTTAATTGATCCTGGCAAAGAAAATAATGAGCATCATTACTTACAATAAGAGAATGAGCACTTATCAAGCTCTGTGCCCTTTTTACAGTTTGTTGCAGAAGGGATAACTCACCATTTAAGGCCAGAAATTGTTTTGGATAATTTTTGCGAGATAAAGGCCATAAACGAGTTCCAGAACCTCCTGCAAGAATAACGGGATAAAGAGTAGTCGTCATAAAGTTCCATGTTATGGCATAATCACCGCATTCTAACAGCATTTTTAACCTAAAAAAAGGTAACTTTTCAATCAAACCAGGAAAACTACAATCCTCCGCGTCCCGCAGCTAATCCGCAGGAGCCAGGATTCATTGTCATTAAGTTTCTAGCGGTAGATCTATGCCTCTAGATCCAGGTAAACTTATGGGTTTCAGCACACCAGCCGCGGAACATTGGCTGCGATTGCGACTCAGACTTATTGAGAGACTATATTTAATATAGTGATTCTACGGAGACCTATCCATTATGAAAAAAAAAGCAGTAGTCCTATTATCTGGCGGGTTAGACTCAACTACTTGTCTGGCTTTAGCTGCATCCAAAGGTTTTTCCTGTTATGCGATGAGTTTTTCATACGGGCAAAGACACTCCGCTGAATTGCTCGCGGCCGAACGTATCGCGCAACATTATAATGTAGTAAAACATCAGATTGTCAGCTTGGATACAGAATTATTTCGTAATTCAGCTTTGACTGATTCTACTTTGGAAGTGCCTGCTTTTCAGGGTGGGGCTGATATTCCAGTTACTTATGTTCCCGCGCGTAATACCATTTTCCTGGCTATGGCCTTGGGTTTTGCAGAATCAATCGGGGCGAGAGAAATCTTTATTGGCGCAAGTTCCGTCGATTATTCTCATTATCCAGATTGCCGCCCAGAATTTATCGATGCATTTCAGACTTTAGCCAATTTAGCAACCAAAGCTGGAGTAACGGGTGATCGATTTACGATTCATGCGCCACTACAACATTTAAGCAAGGTACAAACCATTCAGCTTGGAGTGAGTCTAGGTGTAGACTACAGCTTAACGGTTTCGTGCTATCAGGCCAATGATACTGGCGAAGCATGTGGCCAATGTGATAGTTGTACGTTTAGACGACGCGGCTTTATTGGAGCTGGTGTTGATGATCCTACATTGTATCGCTCTTCCGAGTCTAAATAACAAGTGTAATGAAGAGAAATCTATTTGCTTGACAGTTTTTCCGAAAAGCAAGCATCTTAATGGTCAAAATCCAACCTTAAGGTTTTATTAAGAACCAGTATGCTCATTTATTAAACTATTAACACAAAAAAATCAAATTACTTTACACTTCTGTTACAACAAACTGAACATTTTTGATTCACATATAGCAAAATCATTGCTATTATTCGCCCTGATTTATAACCTTGGAGTAACATATGACATTTAAAGATTTTATGAAGGGCGTTGCTTATTTACCAGCTAATGCTTTTACTGGTCTGGTTAAATTAACATTGGGTTCTACAGAAAAAGTTGATCGGTATGACGATCAAGATCAATTAATCGGTCAAGAGACTGTAGTAAAACCTGGTTTATTAGGTTTGGCAGTTGATGGCATTAAATTCGTTGGCCGTTCAATTTCTGACTTTTTATATGAACACAGAAAAGCGATTGCTACCGCTGCATGGCTTTCTTTAGCTGCTGCTGGTGCTGTTGCATTGACTTTATTCTTATGGCCTGCTGCTTTAACTGCAGTTGCTTCATTCTCAATCTACGGTCTTTCTATTGCAGGTATCGCTGGTGCTAATGCTCTTGCACAAATCGGTCTTGCATCTCTATTAACGTTTACTGCTGTTTCTGCTGTTACCTACGTAGGTGCAGGTATTGGTAATTTCGTTAAATGGTGTGCTAGTTGCTGCAAAAATCTTAAAAGCAAAGCTCCTGAAGGAAATCCCGTTCTTGAAAATGAAGAAGAAGATGATGAAGAAGAGCAAAAAGGCCTCGATACTGAAAAAGGCCGAGATGCTACAATTGAGCGCGTTGTTAAACACCAACATTCTTCATCTAGCGAAGATGAGTTTCATTTACACATGGAAGAAGAGCCCAAAGGAAACCTATATGGCCATAGCGAGTTAAGCCGTAAAGGCCCTAAAGTTGTTCCTACTAGCTCAGCTACAATTTTTGAGTTCCCTGTAGACAACCATGCTCATCCACTTTCCTCAACTAAAGTTGAGAAAAAATCTGAAGAAGACACCTTGGTTGTTGAGCCAGCTGCTTCCTTTGAGCACAAATAATTAAACTCTGCTTGAGTAAAATAAAAATTTAAGACGCGGCCCAGGCCGCGTTTTTTATTGCTCATTTTAAAGAATTAGTTTCTGAGATACGTTAAAAATATACCGCCCTGAAAATTTAGAACTCGTTCCCTAAACCACATGTCGTTCCTTATTCCCCATCACTCAAAACACGCTTGCCTACAGCATTTATAATTCATATGCGTTATAATCAGTCATTTTCAGATAAGCAGGTATCTAATTGATGGCGAAACAACGTAAAATGCTGGTTACCAGCGCCTTGCCTTATGCAAATGGACATTTACATCTTGGACATTTAGTAGAGCATATTCAAACAGATATTTGGGTGCGCACTCATAAGATGTCTGGAATCGATTGCATCAGTATCTGTGGTGATGATGCACATGGCACCCCGATTATGTTGAAAGCAGAACAAATGGGGATTACTCCCGAAGCGTTAACTGCGCAAATTAAGCGAAGCCATGAGCGTGACTTTAAAGCCTTTGCAATTGCTTATGATTGTTATCATACCACTCACTCCGCGGAAAACCAGGCCCTGGCTGCGGCTATTTATGAAGCCTTGCAGGCAAACGGTTCGATTATTAAACGAACCATACGTCAGGCTTATGATCCGGTAAAACAAATGTTTTTACCCGATCGCTATGTCAAGGGAACATGTCCCAAATGCGGTGCTAAAGATCAATATGGCGATAACTGCGAAGTCTGTGGCGCAACCTACTCGCCAACGGATCTACTCGATGCGGTATCTGCTATTTCTGGAGCCAAACCCATAGAAAAAGATTCGGAGCATTACTTCTTTGACTTACCTCGTTATGAGCATCTGTTAAAGGAATGGACTCGAAGCGGCCATCTGCAAGCTGAAGTAGCCAACAAACTGGATGAGTGGTTTGCCGCCGGTTTAAAGCAATGGGATATTTCACGTGATGCCCCCTATTTCGGGTTTCCAATTCCTGGAACTACCGATAAATATTTTTATGTCTGGCTTGATGCTCCCATAGGGTACATGGCCAGTTTTAAAAAATACTGTGATGAGCAGGGAGTCTCTTTTACGGAATTTTGGGATAAAGACTCTACCACCGAGTTATATCATTTCGTTGGCAAAGACATCGTTTATTTTCATGCTCTGTTTTGGCCAGCCATGCTTGCTGCCAGCGGCCATCGCATGCCTACAGCAGTCTATACCCATGGTTTTTTGACCGTTGATGGCCAAAAAATGTCAAAATCGCGCGGAACTTTTCTTGAGGCACGTACGTATCTGGAGCATTTGCATCCAGAATACCTACGCTATTATTTTGCAGCCAAGCTGAATGGTCGAGTTGATGATCTCGATTTAAATTTTGAAGATTTTATCAATAAAATCAATGCCGATCTTGTGGGCAAAGTAGTCAATATTGCCAGTCGTTGCGCCGGTTTTATCAATAAACGCTTTGCAAACCAATTAAGTAGCAGCTTGAGTGCTCCACAATTGTATGCAGAACTGCTTGAAATGCGCACCGAGGTCATTGAATCCTTTATTGCTCGCGATTATGCACGTGCTATTCGCCAGATCATGGATTGTGCCGATAAAGTGAATCAATACATCGATACCCATAAACCGTGGGTATTGGCAAAGGAAGAAGAACGGTTACCTGAAGTCCAAGCCATTTGCACCATGGGGATTAATTTATTCCGAATTTTAATCACCTACTTAAAGCCCGTATTGCCTCTGATGGCAGAGGCCGCGGAAGAGTTTTTAAATTGTGCTCCCCTGACTTGGGAGGCAATTGATACTCCTTTATTAAATCATAACCTCAATACCTTCAAACCCTTAATGATCCGTGTTGAAAAAGATAAAATACAAGCCATGCTGGAGCAATCCAAACAGGTGAACAATGGCCTCAGTTAAAGAAATTGACGCACTTTTGCCACAAACTCAATGTGGCGAGTGCGATTATCCTGGCTGCTTGCCCTATGCCGAAGCCCTGGCTCAAGGGACAGCCACCATTAATAAATGCCCTCCTGGTGGAGTTGACACAGTCAAAGCACTCGGTGCTTTACTGAATGTTGATCCGGCTCCTTATTTGGAGGAAGCGTTAACAAATACCCGAGCACCATCGGTTGCTGTCATTCGTGAAGCAGAATGTATCGGTTGTACCAAATGCATCAAAGCATGCCCGGTTGATGCAATTATTGGCAGTGGCAAATTAATGCATGCGGTACTCGATCATGAATGTACCGGTTGTGGATTATGTGTAGCCCCATGTCCTGTAGATTGTATTGAGATGGTTAATTTACCTAATGTAAACTATGATAAGGACTTGGCACGTAAACGTTTTAATGCCAAACAAACACGTTTGTTACGTGAAGAGCATAAACAGCAGCAAGCCTATCGCGAAAAGCGACAACTTGCATTAAAAGCGGATAAAACCCAAGACATGCAAGCCAAGCAAGACTACATTCAACAAGCGTTGGCACGTGTGAAAGCGAAAAGGAATCATGAATAAACAACAGCGCCATCAAATTTTTGTGCGTTTTCATGAACAAAATCCCCATCCAACTACGGAGTTGGTTTATCACTCTCCTTTTGAATTATTAATTGCAGTCATTCTTTCAGCGCAAGCAACCGATGTTGGAGTGAATAAAGCCACGGCCAAATTATTTCCAGTAGCAAACACCCCCCAAGGCATTCTTGGTTTAGGACTGGATAAACTTAAAGAACATATAAAATCTATAGGCCTTTATAACAGCAAAGCACAAAATATTATGAAGACCTGTGACTTGCTGGTCAAAAATTATGAAGGTGAAGTGCCCGGTAAACGTGAGGAATTAGAATCTTTGCCTGGAGTTGGTCGCAAAACGGCTAACGTGATCCTTAATACAGCTTTTGGTGAGCCCACTGTAGCAGTAGACACCCACATATTTAGGGTAGCTAATCGTACGGGTCTTGCCAAAGGCAAAACTCCTTTAGCAGTTGAAAAGGCCCTCCTAAACAACATCGAACCCAAGTTTTTAAAGGATGCTCATCATTGGCTTGTCCTCCATGGACGTTATGTATGTACCGCACGACGCCCTCAATGTAACCGTTGTATCATTCAGGACCTTTGTGAATACCCAGATAAAAATTTGTCTTAAGAGATAGATTTGGGTATAACAAAAGTTTAAGGATTTTTTGTCATTCCCGCGAAGGCGAAAACGATAACCTCCTAAATTTAATGGCTTGTATGCTGCACTCATGCTGTCAGGGATAACAATAATGAAAGAGCCTAAGAAAAATGCTTTTATAAATGTCATTATATTGAAATTTTATCTTTTTTTATCCAAGGAAGATAAAGTAACGAAAAGAACTTACTTATACGATTTTGAGCAACTGACCCAGGAAATCCGCCCTGGGGATGTGCTCTTGGTAGAAAGTCATACGCGTATGGGGAACATTATCCGACTTATTTCTGAAAGCACCTGGACTCATGCCGCTTTGTATATTGGTCGTCTTGAAGACATTGCCAATCCCTCGCTTCGTGAAGCAGTACAAAAACAGACCAAAAATCTGGATTCCAAACAACTTATTATAGAAAGCATGCTCGGTGAGGGGACGCGAATTTCCAGTGTTGATGAATATAAAAATGAGCACATTCGTATTTTGCGGCCTTCTGCACTTTTGCCGGAAGATAGAGAAAAAGTAATTGCCGCCGCCATCAATAAAATTGGTAAAAACTACAGTTTGCGACATCTTTTTGATCTGGCGCGATTCATTTTTCCTTGGAGTTTCTTTCCTCGTCGATGGCGCTCCTCTCTATTCCAGCATAATATGTTACAACCTACAGAAGATATTTGTTCATCGATGATTGCCAATGTGTTTCAATCAGTCAATTATCCCATTCTGCCTTTGATACAAAAAAATAAAACAGGCTATGAAATAATTCATAGAAACCCTCGTCTTTACACACCAAGCGACTTTGATCTTTCCCCTTTTTTCGATGTCATTAAATATCCCATTTTACCGCTTAAAAAAGGGCAAACTTATCGTGATTTACCCTGGAACAATCAATTTATAAGTGATGATATCGGAATCGTTGAACTGAAAGATGATAAATAAGTCACATTGTCTGCTTTAAGATTAAAATTTTAATAGAATCGTAGCAAGATGTAATGTTCCTGCACTTCATGAGAAAAAGACTGGCATTTCCGAAATTTTACTCATACAATAAAATTTCGTTGTTGCAGGGAGGACAATACTATGAACTGGTGGACTTCAGTAGTTGATGGAACCAAGTCACTTGGTGATGGGGCAACATGGGTTTGGAATAACGCCATAAAGCAAACTGTAGGTTACGCTGCAAATACGGCATTTTATGTAGCCGAACAAGTCTTAGCCTTACGCGAGGCAATTCCCGCAGTGGTCACTCCCCCGGTGATGAAAATCGTCAAAGGCGGAGGGAATATACTCGTACATGATGTCCTGCCTGTGGTCGGGGCACACTATGCAAATAATAGCATTCAAAATTATTTGCGACCAGAAGATCCAACAGGAATGCTGGCATCTTATATGGTTGCACCTACCTTAACTTTAATCAATTACGCAGTATGGGGATTTACTTATAGACAAGCATCTAAAGTAGTTGTCCATACTTTGGCTCTTGATGCATTAGGTTCATCTGCTTTTAACGAGCATAAAGCAAAACTTAATCCACTGCCGCCAACACTCTGTGGCGAAAAAGAAGAAGATTGTAACTTCAAACGCAAATTTAAAGGTTCATTACGCGAACCTATTGTATTAGCCGTTAATGATTTTGTGCTTCTGGGAATTAGTAAATTTGTTCCCTATGGAGAGCAAGTTGCATGGATATTAGGTATCTTTTTTTATGGTGAATACATCACACGTATGGCAACACCAGAACGTTGTGAGCGACATAAGGCGATGAAATCTGAATCCATCCTGTCATTAGGGTTAGCTTATACAGCAACCTCAGCTTTGATGGATTATGCACTTGAGTCTACTGTAGGCATGCCCCCATATCTTTACCTCAGGACATTGCGCCATTTATTACTCTTAGCACATATTAATGTTGCATCGCATATGACTTTGCCTTTAGTCCGTTCAGCTAAAGATACAATCCCTATTGACCCTTTAGTGATTTATGATCGTACCAAGCGATTCGCTGTTGACGTCGTATTTGCAGGATTGATGCAACGGATACCTATTGATTTTAAGCCGCCTCCAGGCGCAAAACCCTTTATTCCTTTATCAACCGTGTTCAAATTCCTAACCAAGGTGCTTGAAAGTGATTTAGAGCAAGTTAAGCCTGCGCCACCTGGATTTTTTAAGAAAACAACAAATTATCTCCTACCCAGTATGTTTCATAGCCCCAAAAATGCAGTCAATGATCCCGTGATCAAAGAATTTTGGCCTGACATACGCAGTGATTTGCTCTATATCATAGAAATTGTGGAGGCCACCAAACCGGTCAAATCATTAACTACAGCACCAACGGCAATCGCCTCTACCGTTAAATATACACTCCCGGTCGTATTAAACTACCGCTTTGGTTTGCCAATAAAATTGTCTGAATTCTTATTATCTTTGAGTAAAAAAGAAGATTTTTGGGATTTTGTGACCGCACTAAGGTTATGGATTGAACGTAACAATGTATCTTATGCGGTAAATTTGGCAAAAGGAACTCGCAGCACAGGTTTACATGAATCGAACAGGATTATTGAGCTTCCAGAAGAACCAAAAACCCAAGTTGTACCTTCTGCAAATGAATTAAAAACACCAAAAACACCAACTGTGACTGAAGCCAGACAGTTAATACCTTCAAAAACTATGACCGGAGTAACCGCAAACAGTTTATTTTCTACCAAGCAACGATCTAGGACGATGAGCAATCAGCCCACACCAAGAGTGGATCTCTCTTCATCATCCCAAGATGAACTTTCTTCAGCGGTTGTATACAATTAGCGAGTTGAGGAGTCGAAAGAATGCCTGTAGCGATTTGGATTCTTTCGATCACCTTGCTGGGAATTGCTATTCGCCAAATAACTCCCGTCTTTATTCCAATCTGGCTTATTACAACTGCGGGCGCTACTGCTGCACTATTATTGAACCAAATCAGCCCTCAGCACGCGATTGCAGCAATTGAACCGGACGTGATGCTTTATTTATTTGGTGTTTTTCTCATCGCACAAGCAGCAGAAGACAGCGGCTACCTGGAACAATTAACTGATAAATTGTTCTATCATGCCAATACTGGAAAACAGGCCTTATTCATTATTCTATTTGTTCTTGGATTAAGTTCTTCCTTGTTGATGAATGATACCATTGCAATCATAGGCACACCCATTATCATCCAATTGTGCCAATCCCATAAGAAGCTAATCAAACCCTTGCTTTTTGCATTGGCATTTTCTGTAACCATCGGCAGTGCGCTCAGTCCAATTGGCAATCCGCAAAATTTATTAATTGCGGTACAAGGTGAAATGCCCTCACCTTTTCTCCAATTTATAAAACTGCTGGCGATCCCCACATTAATAAACCTTGCAGTTACGTATTTATTCATCTGTCATTTTTATGGAACGATCTTGGACGAACCCATTGAGAAACCGATTCCATCTCCTGTAAATGACGCTCATACAGTCATCCTGGTCCAACTGAGCTTAATCATTTTATTCTTGTTTATCATTGTTAAAATTATGTTGGATTGCATCCAATCATCCATCCACTTAAATTTCAGTTATATGGCACTTGTCTCATCCTTGCCCCTTTTATTGAGTACATATCGAAAAAAATTCATCACCCGCCTGGACTGGGGTACTTTGGCTTTTTTTGCAAGTACTTTTGTATTAATGCAAAGTGTCTGGGATAGTGGTTTTTTTCAAACCAGCATCAATCATTTTCATCTTTCGATTACCCAGGTTCCAGTTATTTTGATTATCAGCATCATGCTTAGTCAATTTATATCTAATGTACCTATGGTAGCTTTATACTTACCACTACTCATGCAGCATCCAGTTTCTGACAGCAGTTTATTAGCTTTAGCAGCAGGAAGTACGATTGCGGGTAATTTATCGATTTTGGGGGCAGCAAGTAACATCATCATTATTCAAAATTGCGAAAAACGAGGCATAAGAGGTTTTGATTTTCTTGAGTTTATAAAAACAGGGGCTCCTCTTACTCTCGCTAATATTTTGATTTATGCCTATTTTCTTTAAAACAACCTAAGTGTTCACACAATGGTATCAACTTAAGCGTGTAACCTGGATGGAGCAAAGCGGAATCATGGTTTCTTGGCAATGAGTTTCCGGGTTATGGATACACCTGGGCGTACATCGTCATCCTCAATCGAGCGAGGATTCTTCACGAGATGGGACGTGATTATAATAATACCAATCAGAGCACTTTCTTCATCAGCTCCTCAAAATGACCTAGTTGTATGCGTAGCGAAACCCTGTCCTCACTTCGCTGCACCGCGCTACAAATGTTTGTCAAGTTGAATTGCACAACTACTTGCCATATTAAATACAATGGTGTTATATTTACGCGCGAATTAGTTTATTACAAAGCAAATTTCAGTAAAAACCAAGGCAAAGTTATGGAAATCCTAAACATATGAATCAATCATTGCCTTCCCAGCGTTCTCGCTGTTTCTTGTTTCTGACTGTAAGTGTTATTACCTCTCTGATTTTATTAATCAATGTATCGTTTAAAATCATTCTTATCGATGGATTGATATTCTCAGTGAACTGTTTAATTGCTCCATTAATAGCCGGTTTATATTTATTGGCATTAAGGAATTGTACGATTAAAGAACACAGACATTTGCTAAATATTTCGTTAATGGCTTTATATGTATTTTGTATCGGGGTTTATGTACTAATACATTTGCCCGCAGCGGAATACATGCACGATAACCCAGTTTATCAAATTATTTTTGAAGACATCCCCAGAAAATTCTTTGCAACTACCATTTCATTTGCGCTTAGCTTCTACCTACCGCATCTATTATTTTACCCTAAGTCCAGCAAAATGTTACCTTCACCCAAACAATGTATGCTCCTTGCAATACTAGGCGGGATTAGTTTTTTTGGGCTCGATTTTTTCCTCTTGTTTTCAGGAGTTCATCTTCAGAGTTTCAAACAAATTTTTATTGATTCCTTCATGATTGCCTCACTCATACTCCTGCTTATTGGGGTGTTTTATCTAACTTTTTTGCTCAAATGCCCGCGTTCTTTTTTCAATCCAGTACATGGCAAAGAAGGATTACCCTTATACCATTACTTTATTTGTGTTGCGATCGTCATCATGCTTATTTGCTTGGCGTGCGAATATAGAATCGTAACGATTATCAATAAATATATGGTGTTATCAGCCAGCTCTTTATTTTTTCCCATTACTTTAATGATTAGTACCATTCTCGGTGAGCTTTGGGGCTATCGCGTCAATCTAAAATTATGCCTGATACTCATTGCAACTCAATTTACATTTGATGTTTTGCTTATAGGACTCGTTGCTTTGCCATCCCCAACGTTCTTTAATTTGAATCCTTTTTACAATTACATCATGCTACAAAGACTACCTACGGCTTCCGTAGCATTGTTTGTTGCATTTATTAGTAATGCCTTGCTGCTTCACTATTTAAAATACTGTAAATGGAATTTGCATCGTCCTTTACGTATCTTGATTGCTAATTTTTGTTCGAATTCTTTATTATGCCTAATCGACTACAGCTTATTATTCGGTGGCATTTATCCTTATGATCAAGTTATTGATTTGGTAGTTAATGTTTGGCATTACAAATTATTAATGACACTAATTCTCCTACCTTTTATTCTATGGTTTTGTACGCATATGGAAAAAAATAAAGCCTTGACCCTGCAGTATGATTGATGGGGCTAAATGGACCTTGGTGAAAGCACAGCCGAACTCGGAAAAATTCAACATACAACCGGGTTCCGCCGCGTTTCACCCAGGCTACAAAGAACGTTCCGGGCAAAAGCTTGCGGTTTATTCCTTTTTTACAGGCCTCTTCCAGCCATAGACTGTTTTTTGTTTTGATTCAGTTAGCGTCAACTCACCAGGAGGAACATTTTTGCGGATGGTACTACCTGCGCCTATCGTTGCATTAGCACCTATTGTCACTGGAGCAACCAACTGGGTATCTGAACCAATAAAAACTCCATCTTCAATAACGGTTTTGTGTTTATTAACCCCATCGTAATTGCACGTAATCGTACCGGCTCCTACATTAACTTTTTTCCCGAGGCTTACATCCCCCAAATAACTTAAATGACTTGCTTTGGCTCCCTCATCAAATACAGCTTTTTTGGTTTCCACAAAGTTACCTATTTTGCAGTTCGCCGCTAATTCAGTGCCGGCTCTTAAACGGGCAAAAGGACCAATAGCACAATCATTTGCGATCTCACAACCTTCCAATATGCTGTTGGCATAAATTTCACAGCCAGCACCCAAGGTCACATCAGTAAGTATGCAATTAGGTCCAATAGAGCAACCATCTCCGATAACCACCTTGCCCTTGAACACACAATTGATATCAATGGATACGTCTTTACCACAGCTTAACTCACCGCGTAGGTCAAAGCGATTTGCATCAGCGAGGGTTACTCCTTGCAGCAGCAATTGTTCAGCGTGTCTTACTTGCCATATTCGCTCTAATTGTTGAAGTTGCAGGCGGTTATTTACCCCTTGGATTTCTGCGCTATCTTTTACACTCAGTGTTCTAATTGGTGTTTGACTGGCAACAGCTAAAGCAATGATTTCTGTTAAATAGTATTCAGATTGAGCATTATCGTTATTCAACATGGGCAACCATCTTTCTAAATCATCAGACATTGCACAACAAATACCAGAATAAATTTCTTTTATATTCTTTTCTTGCTCATTTGCATCTTTTTCTTCTACAATGATGGAAACTTCACCTTGGTTGTCTCTAATAATACGTCCAAGACCGCTGGGATCTTCGAGATGAGCAACCAAAAGAGTCAAAACGGATTGATAAGAATTTGCTGAATTGTTGCACTCAATTAAAGTTCGCAGCGTGCTTGCTTGAATGAGCGGTACATCAGCAGATAAAACAAGAACTTGTGTTCGTGGTGGAATAAAAGGTAATGCCTGCATCACTGCATGCCCCGTACCTAATTGTTCTGCCTGATATACCCAATGCACAGGTAAGTCAGGGAGTGAGTTCTTAAGTTGTTCACCACCATGACCATATATAACATGGATTACATCAGGATTTAGTTGCTGTGCGGTTTCCACTACCCGAGTCAACATAGGCTTCCCAGCAATTTGGTGAAGTACTTTAGGAGTACTGGAATACATTCGTTTACCCTGACCCGCAGCTAATATAATAATTTGTAAGTTCATGTAGTTATGAGTTCCTAGGTTAAAAAACAATAACAGGTTTGCAATGAGATAATCTGCTTAATATAAAAATTAGTAAATGATAACTAAATTAAAGTTCAAGGAGTAGAGCAATGACTATTTTTCTAATGGTTTTGAAAAAATTAATCAAAGAACAATTAAGCCCTCTCAGTGCAAGCTTGGATAGTAAATCTAAAACTTATGGACATAACAAAATTCTGTCCAAAGAACAAAAAGACATCATAGATGAGTTATCAGACAAAATAGTCCAATATGTAAGCTGCGACACAGATGAAGAAAACGTTAAAGCGATTACTTTATTGATTACAGATTATCGTTCAAGTGTCCAAATAAAAAGAGAATCACATGGAGAACCCAAAGATAAAGGCGACACCATTGGCTGTCTCAATGACCTGGTTTTTCATATCAGCGGATTTTATGACAAATTAAAAGCGTTTAAAGAGTTGGGGCCATACGATTTTAATTTAATCGATAAAGAATTTAAGAATAATCCCGAACATATTGTTTATTATCATGCTGTTTATTATTTCGGTGAAGAAATTTTTTGTCCGAAATCAGGTATTGATGTGAAGCTTCGAGCGGAAAAGGAAGAAAAATTAGGTGAAAGACTCCAGTCTTTATTTGAATTAATTAAACCTTCTCATAACCTGGAAGAACAAAAAAAACGAACCCTTCAGGTTTTACGGGACTTGGCAGAAGACAATAAAAAAACGGTAAAAAAAGATAAAAGCTCTTATACACTGCCTTATTTTTCATTCTATGGAGTATCATTAACATTGCCAACAGATTGGTTTTCTCCCAGCGAAGGGCGTTTAGGCGAACAATTGAATTTGGCAATTAGAAAAATTAATGAGATAACCCTCGATAAATTTGAAGCATCGCCTGAAAATTCAGTTTCAAAACAAAAAGAGCTAAATTAATATTTGTGCTTGCATCATATGATACCAATTGTCATGAGTATAACCCGGGAAGCTATACCTGGGTTTTTACTGGCATAGCTCCAAATTTGCTCAAAATTATATTAAAAAATCTGTATCTGACTAATGCCTATCATAGGCGAAGAAGAAACATAAACAATTGCCTATGAAGTCAATTCGCCACAAAGATCTGTTTCCATCAACTTCTTTATTTCTCCTATTTCTAATCGTTTACTAAGCAAATACAATAACTTGCAATGTGCTGCCTCAGGAGTCATATCATGACCGCTAACTAACCCTGCATTTTTTAAGGAATGTCCTGTAGCATATTGACTCATTTCTACTCCACCTTGTTGGCATTGAGTACAGTTAATTATGATCACACCGCGCGCGCAAGCATCCTGGAGCAATTTTAAAAAACGAGGGTCATTATTTTGAGCATTACCCGCACCATAAGTCTCCAAAATCAAACCGCATAAGGGCTGATTTAAAATATAAGCCAAAACGTCAGTGGCAAATCCCGGGAATAATCTGAAGTTGGCAATAAATTGGGGCTCAATCGTTTGTAAATGAAATGATTGCTGCGGTCTTTTGAGCAAAAGATTTTTATGTACTTTAATATCTATTCCTATAGCAGCTAAATGTGGATAATTCGGCGAATCAAACGCTTTAAATCCTTGTGAACTAATTTTTTGTGTTCGATTCCCTCGTAATAACTGCTGATTAAAGTAAATGCATACTTCATGTATGGGTTGATTGGCACAAAGCCATAATGAAGTAACCACATTATCTATTGCATCATTACGTACTTCCGATAAAGGAATCTGCGAGCCTGTTATAATTACGGGTTTACCTAAATTCTCCAGCATAAAAGATAAAGCCGATGCGGTATAGGCCATAGTATCCGTACCGTGGAATACCACAAAACCATCAAAATTCGCATAATCATCGGCAATATCGCGAGCGATTCGATTCCAGTCATGCACTGTCATATTGGATGAATCAAGCAAAGGGTGGTATTCCTTTATCGAATACTCAGGCATGTCTTGATGCATCAGCGAAGGAATTTGTTGCAATGCAGCTTCCACATATCCCGGGGCAGGCTCATAACCGTTTTTTGTTTTAATACTGCTAATCGTGCCGCCCGTATTAATAATTAAGATTCTTTTCTTCATATGATTGTAAATTGGAATACTTGTTCCAATTATATAACTAAATAATTGCAAATAGTGCATAACTTTTAATGAATGCGATATGGTGCCATGTATTTGTGTCTACCTGAAATCAAATTTCCCTGATTGCATCGCTTAACCTCTATGAAGCTAAGGATTTTGTCATTCCTGCGCAGGGAACTCTATTTCTACATAGAGCACTGATTCAATCTGACTGATTCGCCTTCTTCGCAGAAAGGACCTAAATTACAACTCAAATCGTTTAACTTAATGACAGTAGCAGCCAATATTCAGAAATAGAAGATGATTGTTTTTATTGAGTAGTTACCTTTTTTCAATAATAATTACAGATTTAATTGCCAAGGTCTTGCAGTTTATGGAAAAATCGAGCTATTAGCGGTTTAATCTAAACAGTGACATCATGGTGATTGATCGTGCCGGTTATCGGTTGAATGTAGGTATTATCCTTGTCAACGCACAGAATAGGGTTTTTTGGGGTAGAAGGACTGGTCATGATGCTTGGCAATTTCCACAAGGCGGTTTGGCCGCAGGCGAAACATCATTAGAGGCAATGTTTCGGGAATTGCATGAAGAAGTAGGCTTGGATAAGGAAGATGTTGAAGTCATTGGCTCCACCAAACGTTGGCTTAAGTACAGACTTCCGAAACAATATCTACGTCATGGCAGCGAACCTTTAGTTATAGGGCAAAAGCAGAAATGGTACTTGTTAAAGCTCATTGCCAGTGAGCAAAAAGTCAAACTGGATCTCAGTGACTCACCAGAATTTGACAGCTGGCGTTGGGTTGATTTTCATGAGCCAGAAGGACAAGTTATCTTTTTTAAACGCCAAGTTTATATGCAAGCGTTAAAAGAGCTTGAACCGTTATTGAAAAAGAATCGCCGTACACCTTACGGCATTAAACGAAAAAAAGGTCATAGGTCACGTGAGATATAAAGATCTTACTGTTCCAGTGACCATTTACAAAAAGAGGTAATCATAGGCATAGATGCTCAAAGTACTTAAGCGGATAGTTCAAGAAGTCACTGCTGCCAAGCAGCTCTCTGAGGCCCTTGGCATTTTGGTGCAACAAATTAATAAAGCCATTAATGTAGAGGCCGCTTCCGTTTACCTCATCGATACCAAACATGCCGAATACGTTCTTATTGCAACCGAAGGTTTAAACAAGCAAGCTCAATTCCGAGTTCGTATTGCATTTGATAGTGGCCTGGTAGGGCTAGTCGGCCGACGTGAAGAGCCAATTAATCTGGAAGATGCCCCCTCACATCCTGATTTCTATCATAATCCCTTATTGGGAGAAGAGCACCTTAAGGCATTTTTAGGTGTGCCGATTATTCAACATCGAAAGCTCTATGGTGTCCTCATTGTTCAGCAAACAGAACAACGTTACTTCGATGATACGGAAGAATCTTTTTTAATTACCTTGGCTGCCCAACTTGGTGGTATTATCGCTCATGCCGAAGCAACAGGTGAATTAGCTGAGTTAACTCAACCCAAGCCTATGGGGGTTACTAAAAAAGTTGACTTAAGCCCTGCAGCGCTGGCAGGAATTGGCTCTGTTCCAGGCATCGGGATAGGTACTGCAGTAGTTGTATACCCGCAGGCCGATATCGATGCAGTTCCACAAAATCCTGTCGAGACTTTGGATGAGGAAATTAATGCGTTTTATGAAGCATTAGAATCCACTAGAGAGGACATGCATCGCCTAAGCAAACGCATGAAATCCGTTGTTGCAGAAGATGAGCATGCTCTATTTGATGTCTACTTGCGTATTCTTGATAAAGATAGCTTGGGTATTGAAGTAGAACATGTGATTCGAAACGAGAAAATTGGGGCTCAGGCGGCTTTGGCGGCGGTGATTAAAAAGCACATCGCCCAATTTGAAAGCATGGAAGATTCATACCTTCGTGAACGAGCCAGTGATTTTCGTGATTTGGGACGGCGCGTTTTAGCTGCATTACAGTGGTCACAACAAGAAGAAATTGTTTATCCCAAAAGAACGGTCCTGGTCGGAGAGGAAGTAACCGCCGCCGCATTAGCGGAAGTCCCTGAAGGATATCTGGCTGGAGTGGTATCGGCTAAGGGTTCTAATAACTCTCATGTAGCGATTTTAGCCCGCGCGCTTGGTATCCCCACAGTGATGGGTGTTCGTGGTTTAAAATTAGATTTGATTTCTCGCCGTGCCATTGTTGTTGATGGATATTATGGGCAAGTTTATATTTCACCATCGAAATCAGTACTCGCAGAATTCAAACTCCTCGAGCAAGAAGAGCAGGCATTAACTCAGAGCCTGGTTAGTTTACGAGATAAACCTGCAGAAACGATTGATAACTATAAAGTATCGTTGCAAGTAAACACTGGTTTAGCCATGGACGCAGGATTATCCATGAGTGTCGGTGCCGAAGGAGTTGGCTTATATCGTTCAGAAGTTCCATTTATGAGCCGCGATCATTTCCCTTCAGAAGATGAACAAACTATTATTTATCGACAAACCCTGAAAGCTTTTGCTCCCCGTCCAGTGACCATGCGGACTCTTGACATTGGCGGTGATAAAGTACTTCCCTACTTTCCAGTAGCAGAAGATAACCCCTACCTGGGATGGCGAGGGATTCGCGTCACACTGGATCATCCTGATGTCTTCTTGATGCAAATTCGTGCGATGATGCGTGCGAGTGAAGAGTTGAATAATTTGCGCATCATGCTACCCATGGTCACTAATTTAAGTGAAGTTGAAGAAGCTTCTTATCTTATTGATCAAGCGTTTACAGAATTATTAGAGGAAGGATGTGTCATTGAAAAACCCAAATTAGGCGTTATGATTGAAGTTCCTGCAGCCGCCTATTTAGCCCGCGAAATTGCCAAGAGAGTTGATTTTATCTCTGTGGGCAGCAATGACTTGACGCAATATTTTCTGGCTGTAGATAGAAACAATGCTCGAGTTGCAGGTCTTTATGACTCGATGCATCCAGCCATGCTGCGTGTTTTACTAAAGGTTGTTGAAGGAGGTCATGCAGCGGGAGTAGAGGTCAGTATTTGTGGCGAAATGGCCAGCGATCCTTTAGCTGTTATTTTGCTCATTGCCATGGGCTTTGATACTTTAAGTATGAACTCATCCAGCTTACCGCGAGTAAAATGGGTTATTCGTAATTTCGCCATCGCAAATGCTCGTAAGATTCTTGCCGAAGTGCTGGAATTTGAACATCCTGCACAAATACGTTTTCATTTACAAAAAGCCCTGGAAGACGAAGGATTGGGTGGCCTCATCAGAGCCGGCAAATCTCTATGAATAGAAACCTGATTAAACAACGTAGTCTGGGTGCACTTTCTTCATTTTTATGTGCATGTAGATAAAAAAGGAACTTAAAAGATATGTTCACTTTTCCGTATATAAATCCTGTAGCATTTTCACTAGGCCCGTTACAAGTGCATTGGTATGGATTAATGTATTTGATTGGCTTTGTAAGCGGCTGGTTACTTGCTCACTGGCGAGCAAAACACTATCAACTGGATTGGACCTCAGAACAAATTAGTGATGTGATTTTTTACGCAGCCCTTGGTGTCATTATTGGCGGACGCGTCGGTTATATGCTTTTTTATAATTTCGCGGAATTGCTCCATGAGCCTTTGGCATTATTTAAAATCTGGCAAGGAGGAATGTCTTTTCATGGCGGCTTGCTGGGTGTTGCGTTTGCACTGTGGTTCTTTTCTCGTAAAAGTGGCAAATCCTTTCTGGAGATAGGCGATTTTATTGCTCCGCTGGTTCCAATAGGTTTAGGCGCGGGACGAATTGGTAACTTTATTAACGGTGAATTATGGGGTCGAGTTACTGACATGCCCTGGGGTATGATATATAGCCATGTTGATAACCAACCTCGACATCCTTCGGAGTTGTATGAATTTAGTCTGGAAGGAATTGGCTTGTTCCTTCTCGTTTGGATCTATGCGCGAAAACCTCGCCCTACGGGCCGAGTTTCCGCTGTTTTTTTAATAGGATACGCGATTTGTCGTATCATTGCTGAGTTTTTCCGACAACCTGATCCACAACTCGGCTATATTGCCTTTGGATGGTTGACTATGGGACAAATTTTATCTATTCCCATGTTATTACTGGGATTTTGGTTATGGTGGGTTAAACGATGAAAACTTATTTAAACTTGTTAGAACATATTTTACAGCACGGCAACCAAAAAACAGATCGCACCGGCACAGGAACTTTATCGGTTTTTGGTTATCAAATGCGATTTGATTTACGCCAGGGGTTTCCTTTAGTCACTACCAAAAAATTACATATGCGTAGTATTGTGCATGAATTACTCTGGTTTTTAAAAGGGGATACTAACATCTCCTATTTAAATGAAAACGGGGTTACTATTTGGGACGAATGGGCTGATAGCAATGGTGAATTGGGGCCTATCTACGGCAAGCAGTGGCGAAATTGGCCAACACCCGATGGCCGCACCATTGATCAACTCAGTGACGTCATACAACAAATAAAAACCAATCCTGATTCACGCCGCTTGTTGGTCAGCGCGTGGAACGTTGGGGAACTGGATCAAATGGCGTTAATGCCCTGTCATGCTCTATTCCAATTTTATGTAGCGAATAAAACCCTTTCTTGTCAGTTATATCAACGCTCTGCTGATGTATTTTTGGGCGTCCCTTTCAATATTGCATCTTATGCATTGCTCACTCACATGGTTGCTGAGCAATGCAACCTGAATGTAGGTGATTTTATATGGACCGGTGGCGATTGTCATTTGTATCTCAATCATTTGGAACAGGCACGCACTCAATTATCCAGGGAGCCATTTCCATTGCCCACCCTGAATATCAAACGCAAGCCGCAATCGTTATTTGAATATGTTTATGATGATTTCGAGTTCGTAAACTATCAATCTCATCCTGCAATCAAAGCGCCTATTGCGGTTTAAACACATTGTAAGCTGAGGCAGCGAAGGCGGGAACCCATTTCTAGAGAGACACAGTGCTACTATAAGAATAGATTCCCGCCTTCGCGGGAATGACAAAAATTATTAACTGAATGGCGGTAGCCAGCTCACACAGTCCTTAAGGTAAGAAAACTGTCGTTCCCGCGAAGGCGGGAACCCATTTATAGAGAGGCACAGTGCTACTGTAAGAATAGATCCCCGCCTTCGCGGGAATGAAAAAAAATCTTAACTTATTGGCAGTGTTCCTTTCCTCAGGCTACTTAGTTTCAAAAAGTCTACGGATTTCATCCGGTAATGACACCGATTTATTTTTCGTATAATCCACCCAAACAATTTTGCAGCTGCCTTGGGCCATCATGACTTCATCCTGATACAGATCATGATCCATCATCATGCTTGACTTCCCAAGACTGTGTATTCGCGAGTGCAAAGTTACTGTCGCAGGATAAATAACCGGTTTTAAAAAGGTACATGCAACGTGAATCACTACAGGGCCAGTTTTTTCAGTCATGCCAATATTCAATTGTCTTAGCCATTCAATGCGTGCTTCTTGAAAATAATCAAAATAGCGGGCGTTATTCACATGGCCGAGTGCATCCATGTCGCCCCAAGCTATGGAAAAAATCTTTTTATGTATTTCAATCTTCAAATCAGTCATTTTATCTCCATCATGATAAATCTATAGGGTCGACATCCACATTCCAACGCACACCATTACCTAATTTATTTCCTGTTAACCATTCACGCAATTGCGTTAAAGCGTTTTTCAGAATTTTTCTGGAAGAAGATTTAAGTAATAACTGCATGCGGTATTGATTGGCCTTTCGAGGCATAGGTGCAGGCGCTGGTCCCATTACTGTAATGGAAGAATTCAGGATTTGCTCTTTAGCCGCATGCAAAAATTTTAATACGCTGCCCGCTACTTTTCCTTGCGCCCTAATTACAGCCAAGTAGTGAAAAGGAGGCAATTGTGCTTTTTGACGTGTCGCTAATAAAGCATCTGCAAACTGATCATATCCCTGTTGAATCAATAAATTAAGTAGTGGATGATTGGGTAAGTGGGTTTGAATCAAAACTTGACCCGCTTGTTCCTCTCGACCGGCCCGTCCTGAAACTTGCATTAACAATTGCCCCAAATGCTCCAGCGCACGAAAATCCTGATTATAAAGCCCAGCATCAGCATCGAGCACCACAACCAAAGAAAGGCGTGGAAAATGATGACCTTTTGCTAACATTTGCGTGCCAACAATTAACTGTGCCTTACCAGTATGGATTTGGTCCAAATGTTTATCCAAAGCATTTTTTTTGCGAACTGCATCACGATCGATACGCACAATCTCGGTATTTGGAAAATATGTGCTTAAAAACTCATGCACACGTTGCGTGCCTGCTCCAACCGGAATTAACTCCATACTGTGGCAGTTATGGCAACGATCCGGAGTTTTTTGGGTCAATCCACAATGATGACAAATCATCTGACCTAACTGTTTATGCAGAGTCAGATGACTATCACAAGCACGACAATCAACCATCCAACCACACTGATGACACAACAAAACTGGAGAAAAACCTCGGCGATTAATAAATACCAAAACCTGATTTTGTCTGAGTAAATGCTCCTTGATAACATGTAAGGTTGGGGTTGCCAAACCATGTTGGAGTGTTTGTGAACGCAGATCAATCAGTTGATAATGTAAAGGTGTTGTCGAAAGTGCTTTATGAGTCAAGCGTAACAACATGTATTTATTTTGCATTACATTGTACATGCTTTCCAAGCTAGGAGTCGCGGATCCCAAAATAATGGGTATGTTCGCTAAATGTGCCCGCATTAGCGCTGTGTCTCGCGCTGAGTAGCGCACCCCCTCCATTTGCTTTAAGGATGCATCATGCTCTTCATCAATTACAATTAACCCCAAATCAGGCATAGGTGTAAAAATTGCTGCTCGAGTTCCTATTACTATTTTAACCTTGCCTTCTTTTGCTAATTGCCAGGCAACTTGTCGTTCTGATTCGTTCAGGTTGGAGTGAATCACTGCGACAGGTTGTTTAAAACGTGACGTAAAACGCGTGACTAATTGGGGGGTTAACCCGATCTCGGGTACCAGAACTAAAACTTGTTTTTGTTGCTCAATCACCTGAGCGATAACATGTAAATAAACTTCTGTTTTGCCACTTCCTGTAACTCCTTGCAATAAAAAGCACTGATATTGATGCAGCGCTTCTGTAATTGCAGCTACAGCTTCGGTTTGTTCGGCATTTAGTATTAATGGAGCAGACGGGGAAGGATTGGCTTTTTCTGGCAGTACAATTTGCTGAGATAAAGAAAGAATCTGTGCAGCAAGCAAGCTACAGAGTTGGGTAGAGTTAAATCCTCTTTCTGTCAAACAATATTTGGCAACGGGTTCTTTTTGGGTACTCAGGAACTCAACCAGCTCAAGTTGTTTGCGAGCACGGGCCGGAATCATTTTCTTGACCTCTTCCAGAGGTAATGCCAATTGATAAAAATCGCCCATAGGTAATTGGCAAGGCTGTCCTAATCGATATTTTTTAGGTAACGCGAGTGGCAATACTTCAGACAAAGGTGACTGATAATAATTGGCAATCCAGGAGCATAAGGTTAACGTTGCTTTATCAATTAATGGCTGGTTATCAATAATTGTGCTGATGCTCTTTAATGAGGCAACATTGTACAAAGATTCATTTTTACCGACTACCAAACCTAAGCGTATTTGTTTGCGGAATGGAACCCAGACTCGCGCGCCAATGCAGGGAGCCAGTCCTTCACCAATATAATCAAAATAATCTCGATGGGTATGGGGAATGCACACTTGATAAACCGTATTCCCATTCTGCTCAATGTGTTCTGTCGTGGACTCCCCATCATCACGCCTCTCCATCACATCCTGGGATATGTCAGTAGACATTGATGAGTGAGCACATTCATCAGAAGAGTCATGTTCGCTCTTATTCATGCGCTCTGTGCCATTGATGATTGGCTGATTGTCCTGGGGCTGAAAAAACCTTGACCACAACATGCTCAATACGGTGTCGATCCAATTCTGCTTTATCTTTAATCAGCTCTTGCACAAACCAACGAGATAATTCTTCTACCGTAATATTGGTCACTGGTAATAAAGTCACGTCCTCTTTAAGAAAGGGAATTTTTTTCTGATTAAAGGTAAAGTAATAATATTCCTCATCCTCAGCGTATTGCAGAAAGGGAGAAAATTGCGGCATCAGAAAAGTTTGATTCAAATAACGACATAATTTATGGATACGCTCTTTATAATAGCGATAGTCAAACGTCATTCCATTTTCTTCAACCCAAGTCGTGAGTGCTAAATAAACCCCATACATATGGCCGTGTAATGGTTCTCTTTCTGTTGCAGAAAAAATAGTAGTATGACCAGCAGAAAATTTCATGGATTCTTTTTGTAATTCCACAGTTGTCAGGTATCTTTTTATGTTCATAAACTCACTCGTTTATCATTTAATAGAAATCCGTTTAAGGAAATTTCCACATTTTTACTTAAAGCGATTACTTTAAATAACTCCCCCATTTCACTGGGAAGGGTGAGTTGCTTTATCGCTTGCTTTGCTCGTACTTGTTCCAAATCATTATCCAATGTATTGATTAAGCTTAGCAAACCGTTGGCCAGCAAAAAAGAGGCTTGATTTGTAAAACCTGCGATATGAAAACCAGCTTGTTGCCCGGCTTCTGCTACATGAGTAAAATCCACATGTGCGGTAATGTCTTGCTCTCCTGGATGCAATAATGGATCCGGATGACTTTGGTGTTGATAATGACACATTAAAGTGCCCTGATTCCGATCGGGATGATAGTACTCATGGCGAGGAAATCCGTAATCAATCAAAAACACCACACCTTGTTTTAACATCTGATAATTATTTAAGATCCAATCATCGATAAAAAGATTCACTTCAGAAAGATAAGGAATATTTTGTAGTGATAATCGGTTGTCAATATAATCCAGCAAACGCTGATTATGACAGGGTTTAAATAGTTCTGTTAATTGTTGCTGTTCGTTCAAGGCAACATAACTTTCCATAATGCCCTGCTCTGTTTTCATGAATCGATGTACCGGCATAGCATCTAGAACTTCATTTGCCAAAACTACTCCATTAAAAGGGACTTCTGGCCAGTGTTCAAGCCAGGTCACTAAATGAGCCAGATGAGGAATTTTTTGTGCTATAAGCTCGCGTTGACGATGTTGTAAATCAGCGCTGACCTCCAAAATGCAATAGGCCTTTGGCAACGCGTTATGCTCCGCCAAATGTTCTAATATAGCGACACAAAGAGCGCCCGAACCTGCACCAAACTCGAATAACATCGGCGACTCAAGCGCCATTAATACTTGCTGGCACTGATTCGCTAGCGTTTTACCAAATAAGGGAGTCAATTCAGGAGCAGTAATAAAATCACCATGCTTCCCTAATTTTTGCAACCCGGAACTATAATATCCTTTGCCAGGAGCGTACAATGCAAGCTGCATGAATTCTACGAAGGGAATAGACTGGCGTTCAGCCAGTAGCGCGTGTAAGGTTTGTATTATACTCATATTTATACTTTAAAAACTTTAGCTGGGTAAAACCGAAGCAATATATCTTGGCTCTACGTCCCGCGGCTTGTCCGCAAGATGTAAGTCCCAAAGCACGGACTTCGTTGCACCCAGGATAATCAAGAACAGGAACCATACATTGAATCCGACAAACAAACAAGAAGCGAAAGTTGCTTTAGTCACCGGTGGGGCGCGCCGCATCGGCGCAGCGGTAGTCAAAAAACTACATGCCGCAGGATATAAAGTAGTGATTCATTGCCATCAATCATTGCCAGAGGCCCATGCCCTTGCAGCCGACTTAAATGAGCAACGGCCGAACAGTACCTTTGTTTTACAAAGAGAATTATCTGAGCCAGGCGCAGCAGAAGAAATAATGATTACAATTCAGGATTGGGCTGAACGTTTGGATTTATTAGTTAATAATGCTTCTGTGTTCATCCGCACTGAATTCACTGCATTTGCTGAGACAGATTGGCATACTCTTTTTGACATTCATGTTAAAGCACCTTTCTTACTGAGTCTCGCAGCACGTCCCTTATTGGCAAAACAATCCGGGGCCATTATAAATGTAAGCGACATCCATGCTGAAAAACCATTGAAAGGGTACTCTGTTTATTGCCAAAGTAAAGCCGCTTTGGAAATGCAAACAAAGAGCCTGGCACGGGAATTTGCTCCTGAAATCAGGGTCAATGCGGTTGCGCCAGGGGCCATTGTTTGGCCTGAACATTCCAATACGTTGACTCTAGAAATTCAAGAACAAATTATCGAGAAAACACCGCTAAAAAAGCATGGGGATCCTGAATACATTGCCCAGGCCATTTTAGCCTTTGCCGAAAATCCCTACATTACCGGACAAATACTCAAAGTGGACGGGGGCAGAAGCTTACTTGGCTAATTTATACCTAATTAATCACATCACTTACCGAATAATGGATAAAGCTGCTCAGCGGCTGGAGCATCTCCAGGGTTTATAATTGAGATTATCAAGATTTAATTTAATTTTTAATTTTTAATTTTTAATTTTTTAATCATGCGAATTTTGGATGAGAGTCGCATTAAACCCAAGATCGCAAAAAGCAATGAATCGACCCCAAAGAATCCAATCGGTAAAAACGATTAAGTGATGACTCATCAAGTAATTTGCCAAAATAATAACGAACCAAAGACTTACTTTGTAAAACCGCTTTATATTCATCTTCCAGTGCAGCCAATCCTTGCAAATGCGTCATAAACAGACTGATTTTTTCCGCCAGACTTATCGTAGCACCCTGCTGTTCCAATAACTCTTGATAGAGCCAGGGCTTGCCACTGCCACCACGCGAAATCATATAAGCATCGCAATCACTCAACTCTATTGCCCGATGCAAACTGTGGATATCATTAATATCTCCATTAGCAATCACCGGAATAGCAATGCTTTGTTTTATTTTTGCGATTTGTTGCAAGTCAGAGCCAACATCATAATCATCAATCCAACGCCGACCGTGTACAATTAGCGCATCGGCTCCTGCTTCTTCAATTTTTTTCGCCAGCAGCACATCCCTTGCATCACCTTGAATGCGAATTTTTATTGTTAAGGGAATAATAATCGCGGCGCGCACTTCCTTAACAAGGCGCACTAAGTGCTCTGGTTCCTCGAGCAAAGCACTTCCCGCACCTTTTTTACGAATTTTAGGTTTTGGGCAACCACAATTGATGTCGATAATATCCGCACCATTTTGCTGTAATCGTTGTGCTGCTTGCGCCAATATAGATGGTTCTGAACCTGCAATTTGATAGGCAAGAATCTGCTCCTGTGGATCCCGATAAATATAACGTGAATTTGCTGTATGCTTATGAAGAACATCTGTTGCGGAACTCATCTCCGTCACACAATACGCTGGTGCCCGATAATGATTAAATAATGTTCTGAATGGTGCACAGCTATAACCCGCTAAAGGGCCTTGAATTAACCGATTGGACAATGTCAAAGAGCCTATTTTCAAAGAACTGTTAATAAAAGCGTGCATCAATTTAATTCATAGATATAATGAGGTCCAATTTTAACATACTTTAAACCAGAAAAAGCAGTTAAACTCGACTGTGTAAGCTAAAGACACTGAATTAAATAGGAATACTCCTTTATGGACAAACGTTATTTATCCCCATTGGAAATGCTCAATATTGCGACGCAACATGCCTATGCAGCCGATTATCTATTACAGCAAATCTCTGATTGGACATTCAGGCAAACTGATCCACTTGCCGTATTAACTCCAGTTACTTCATTGATGTATCAAGCCTTTCTCTTGACATTAAAAGCTTATTGTTTGCATGAACACCGCCCAATCAAAGAGCATAAAAAACTCATGGAGCTGGTCGAATTAAATAGTCACTTGGGATTTTCACGTCAGGAGCTCGTTTTATTAAAGACTCTGGCAAAACAGCAGGTTTTCCTTAAAGGAACTGATTATGATCTATGGGAAAACCAACAGCAATTCCAGGTATTTTGTGAAGAGATTCTATCGCTTTATCAAAAGCTACAAACGATGATGCCTCTGGAGCTTCATCCGGATTATCAACAATAAATGTTGTCCAGGTGAAACGCAAAGGAACCCGGGCTACGGCCTCGCCCAGGCTACAACTCCTAGGTTACTCCATCCCAAAAATGATTAATTATTGCACAAAAACACACTGGAGCACTTGGCAGGGAATGTAATTCACGCTAGGATAAGTTTTTTTATTTAACTCTGTTTGATGTTATTTAGATTAAGGTAGAAACTATGGAGCAAGTAGAAGACAGTAAGACTGGAAATGCTGTGCAACGCCAAATATTACAGTTAAGCCATCGCTTAAATTCGCAAATTTTAGGTCAAGATGGATTAATTTCACGTTTACTCATTGCCTTACTTGCAGATGGCCATTTATTGGTTGAAGGAGCACCTGGATTAGCAAAAACACGGGCAGTTAAAGAACTGTCTGATGGTGTTGAAGGTAATTTTCATCGCATCCAGTTTACACCTGATTTATTGCCTGGGGATTTAACCGGTACCGATGTATACCATCCACAAAATGGTTCTTTTGTGTTTCAACCCGGGCCTATATTCCATCATTTGCTTTTGGCAGATGAAATTAACCGTGCCCCAGCAAAAGTACAATCTGCACTTCTTGAGGCAATGGCTGAAAGACAAGTTACTATAGGAGGTAAAACCTATCCGCTCCCTGAATTATTTCTAGTCATGGCAACACAAAACCCAATTGAGCAAGAAGGAACGTATCCTTTGCCTGAAGCACAATTAGATCGATTTTTGATGTACGTAAAAATTAGCTATCCTGATGCCAAAGTAGAGCATGATATCTTAGCCCTATCGCGCAAAGAAGCTTTAGGCGCGGCTATGGCTACTAAGCCTGTTACCACTGAAAAGCTAACACAAAAAACATTATTTGAAGCGCGGAAACAAGTGCTGAATGTTCATACAAGCGATGCATTGGAAAAATATCTAGTGCAATTGGTAGTAGCAACTCGTAATCCTGGGGTATACAGCGAAGAATTGGGTCGTTGGTTGCGTTTTGGTGCGAGTCCCCGTGCTACGATTGCTTTAGATCGTTGCTCCAAAGCACATGCCTGGCTTTGTGGGAGAGATTATGTTACTCCGGATGACATTCATGTGATTGCCCATGATGTATTAAGGCATCGAATTTTATTAAGCTTTGAAGCTGAAGCAGAAGGAATCAATAGCGACGATTTTATTGACTCCTTATTGCGTTTAGTTGCTGTTCCGTAGAAAACAGGCAGGTTGGGCAGACCCAACAAATAATACCCTTGAATCTGATGAATTTTGTCCCAATCTTCAGAAACATATGAGGTGCACGAGGTTTTTATGGCTAATGGCGTTATTGCAGAATTAAATGAATTGATTGATTTAAGACGTTATGTACAATCCATTCATTATCGACCCGAAGGTAAAGCAATACGATCAGGAAATCATTTATCCCAATTACGTGGTCGAGGAATGGATTTTGCCGAAGTAAGAAATTATCAGGCTGGCGATGAAATACGCCATATGGAATGGCGCGTTACTGCACGGACCGGTAAGCCACACGTCAAAATTTATCAGGAAGAGCGAGAAAGACCAGTGGTGATCCTCACCGACTTCAATCCCTCGATGATTTTCGGTACGCGCATCGCATTTAAATCAGTCATTGCTGCCCGACTTGCAGCCCTTCTTGCCTGGACTGTAATAAAGGAAGGCGATAGAGTAGGAGGATTATTCTTCTCGGCTACCGACCACAGTGAGTTTACTCCACGCAGCCGTGATATGGGCGTACTGCCCTTATTAGCGTCCTTAAGCCGATATACGGATCAGACGGATGAACAACGTGAAGCACAACCAAAACGACTTAGTGATGCATTGGTACGCTTACATCGCGTGGTTAGGCCAGGGAGTATCCTGGTCTTGATTAGTGATTTCTATTCTATGGATAGTGAGTGTGAAAAACATTTAAATCGGTTACGCTATCATAATGACATCCTGGCCTATCATATTTGTGACCGTGTGGAGCTTTCTCCACCTAAGCCACAACAATATGCCATAACTAATGGACAGCAAGAGATAATACTTGATACCAGCTTGCACTCAGTGAACACCGCATATGAGCAGTATTGCCAGCAACGTATAGAGCACTTGCAAGCTCAATTACGACGCTTACACATTCAATATGTTCAGGTTACAGCAGATGTTGATTTGGCTCCTTTAGTACGCCAGACGTTCCCCAGGAGGTCCCGTGGCTAATACCGATCCTCTGGCGCAGTTAAAAGACATTCATCTACCCACGCCAATTGGTTGGTGGCCGATGGCTCCTGGGTGGTATATTTTGATTGCCCTTGTCTTATTTTTAGTAATGGTACTCGCTTATGGTATTTATAAAAAACATCGCAATGCTTTAGCTAAAAAGCAGGCCCTGCTTTTATTAAAGAACTATCAAAACCAATATGAGAACGAACAAAATGGCGCCCAGGCGAGTGCACATATTTCAGAATTATTACGCCGAGTCGCTCTTGTCTATTATCCAAGAGAACAAGTTGCGAGTTTGCATGGGGACGAATGGCTTACATTTTTAAAAGAAACGAGCAAAAATATTGATTTCAATTCGGTAAAGGACTTACTACTCGATGCCCCTTTTAAGACACGAGAAAACATGGATCTCAAACCATTATTCGACGCGGCACAACTGTGGATTAAACAAAGAGGGGTGCCATGTTCGAATTAGTTAACCCTTGGGTTTTAATACTCATTCCTTTACCTTTAATCTTTTGGTTTTTGATGCCAAGAGCCAAAGTACAATTGCCTGCTGCGTTGAAAGTACCTTTCTTTGCGGCCATGACTCACATTGCAGATCAAGAAAAGCGTTCTGTTTCAGCCCAATATTCATTGCTCATCCCGGCCATAATATGGATATTATTGGTCATTGCTTTAGCAGGCCCTCGCTGGATTGGCGCTCCCAAACCCATCTCTCGTGAGGGTTTTAACATCATGATGGCTTTAGATTTATCTGGCAGTATGGAAATTCCCGATATGCTCTTACATGGACGACCCGTAAGTCGTTTAAGTGTTGTAAAAAGTGCTGCTGAACAATTTGTACAAGAACGAACTGGCGACAAAATTGGTTTAATTCTCTTTGGTACTCGTGCTTATTTGCAAACCCCTCTTACCTATGATCGGCATAGCATTCTCTTACGGCTTGAAGATGCTACTGCCGGGCTTGCAGGTAAAACAACATCGATCGGTGACGCCGTTGGTCTTGCTGTAAAACGATTAAATCATGTACCCAAAAAAGGAAGAATTCTTATTTTATTGACCGATGGAGCTAATAACTCTGGTGTACTTGCGCCGTTAAAAGCGGCTGAATTGGCCAAAGAAGAAGGAATCAAAATCTATACAATAGGTTTAGGATCCGAAGCAGATTCAAGAGCCTTAGTTGGTGATTTTATAATGCAAAATGCTTCAGCAGATTTGGATGAAGAAACATTAAGAAAAATGTCTGACATGACTGAAGGTCAGTATTTCCGCGCTACAGATACTGAAACATTACATTCAATTTATAATACAATTAATCAGTTGGAGACTATAAATCAGGAACAGGCTACAGTTCGTCCCCAAAAGGAATATTACCCTTGGTTTGTCGGCTTTGCATTATTGCTTTGTTTCTGCTGGCTATTGAGAAAAGCCGATTTAAGATTGGGCACACGAGCTACGATGACCGATCGGGAGGCCTTAAAGTCATGATTGCAACTTTTCATTTTTTAAGGCCCTGGTGGCTGTTAATGATTTTGCCTTTGATGGGATTAGTTTTGGTTTTATGGCGGCAAAAACCTAAGTTACATGCTTGGTCGGAAGTGTGCGATCCACATTTGCTGAATCATCTACTGCAAAAAAAAGGGCAAGGACAACGTATGAACTCGCTGCTATGTCTGTTTTTAAGTATTCTGTTTATGATTTTTAGCATTGCTGGCCCTGTCTGGTATAAGCTGCCCGTAGCAACCTATAAACCAATACAACCTAGAGTTCTAGTTTTGGATATGTCTGACAATATGATGGCTAATGACTTAACACCCAATCGTCTAAGTCGTGCCAAATTTAAACTTCATGATTTATTTGCCCACAAAGATGTAGGTCAATTTGGTCTTATAGTCTTTACTAGCGAGCCGTTTGTTGTCTCTCCGCTAACTGATGACGGGCATACTATTTCCTCCTTACTTTCTTCATTAACTCCAGATATCATGCCAGTAACTGGACAAAACCTTGATAGCGCCTTGAATGAAGCCCGTAATTTGATCAAACAAGCGGGTTATAACCAGGGGCAAATTTTGGTATTAACGGCAGATACCCCTTCCAGTGCATCAATCGCCCTAGCGAAAAAATTAGCTGAATCAGGTATTTACTCATCAATTATGCCAGTCAAAGCAGATAAGAATTTGAATCCTCTATTTGAGCGTTTTGCTGATGCAGGTAATGGACAATTGGTAAAATATTCCTCCGATTCAAGCGATTTGGAGCAGTGGCTTAAATCCAGTAATAACAATGAATTTGCCCTAAGCGAAAATGAAGATATTCCTCTTTGGCGTGATGAGGGACGTTGGTTTTTAATACCTGCGCTGCTGTTCCTTTTGCCTGTGTTTCGACGTGGTTGGATACAGAGGGTCGTTGTATGATACGTTTCATTATTCTTTTATTCACCTCATTCTTTTCTTTAGCTACTCATGCCTTTAGTTGGCACGACTTATGGTCTACATCGGATCAACAAGGGCAAGCGTTGATGGAAAAAAATCAATTTAAACAGGCGAAGGAAACCTTCACACGTAATGATTGGGCCGCAACTGCAGCCTATCGCGCAGGTGATTATCAAAAAGCGGCCGAGTTATATCAGGATTTAAAAAATGAACAAGGCTATTATAACCAAGGCAACGCCCTGGCTCATATGGGACAATATGAAGAAGCAATTAAATCCTATGATAAGGCATTGGCAATCAATTCAGCAAATCAGGATGCCATTCATAATCGTAAGTTAGTTGAAGATCTTTTGAAAAAAGATAAAGAAAAAAACCAAAACAAAGATCAACAAAACAAAGATCAGCAAAACAAAGATCAGCAAAACAAAGATCAGCAAAA
>NZ_FTNL01000028.1:38260-41850 GCF_900156395.1 Fluoribacter gormanii
CAGCAAAACAAAGATCAGCAAAACAAAGATCAGCAAAACAAAGATCAGCAGAATAGTGAAGCGCAATCTGAAGCAGAACGAGAAAAACAACAAGCCAAAGAACAATGGTTGCGCTTGATTCCAGATGATCCAGGCGGGTTGATGCGAGAAAAATTCTTACGTGACCATTTACGAAGAGAACGCGGGTGGTATCAATGAAAAAAATAATAATTATTGGTTTCTTTTGTTTATTTAGTGCATTCGCCAATGCTGAAGTACACGTGCAAGTTGAGCCTTCTCAAGCAAGCATTGATGATTCTTTCAGATTAATTTTAACTCAAGATAATTTACAAAATGGGGGTATTCCGGATCTGACCCCGCTACAAAAGAATTTTATGATTCTTGGTACCGAACGTCGTATGAATTATTCGATCATTAATGGCCAAGCACAATCATCTAGTGAATGGACTATTACTTTAAAGCCACAAAAAGAAGGTAAAGTAACAATTCCCGCGATTAAAATTGGCAGGGACTATACAAAACCCCTGACAATTGAGGTAACCACAGGTACGACATCGCAAAATTCCTCCAAAGACAATTCTGCCAATCAAAACAATCAGGATCTATATTTAACTACCGAAGTTGACAAAAAAAGCCCTTATGTCAATCAGCAAATTATTTATAAAGTGACTTTATACAATTCAAAACATCTTTTAGATGCAGATTATAAAGGACCACAAGTAGAAAATGCCCTGCTCATCCCTTTGGGGGAGGAAAAACGCTCCCAGATCCAAAAAAATAATGTGACTTATCTTGTGGAAGAACAAAATTATGCCGTTTTTCCACAAAAAAGTGGTCCTTTAAAAATAAAATCACCGGTATTTACCGCATTGATCTATGATTTTAATCCTGAGCGAGTAAAAGCTCAGGACAAAACCATTAACATCGACGTACAACCAATTCCTAAAGAATATTCAGGTAAAATTTGGCTGCCAGCAAAACAAGTTAAGTTAATGGAAGAATATGAACAATCCGAAAAAACTATCGCTCAAGGCAACACCTTAATTCGTAGTGTAATTATTGAAGGAGTAGGAATCCCAGCACAACTTTTACCTACACTCAATTTTGCCGAAACAGACGGGGTTAATGTTTATCCGGAGAAAGGTAAAGATAAAAACCGGGTCACCTATGGTGAATTGATTGGCCGCACAGAAATCAAAGTCACCTATTTATTCAATAAAGCAGGAAAAATAACAATTCCTGAACTCAAACTCCCTTGGTTCAATACGGAAACAGGTAAGGAAGAACTAGCCACCTTACCTGCAAAAACCTTTGAAGTAACTCCTTCTAACACCGCACCTGCAACAAATACAACCCAACCTACCTTATCTCAAAATCAGCAGATCACTCAACCAACAAAAGAAGTGAGTGAGCTTACTACTACTCCAGAAAAATTTGATTGGGCCTGGATAGTCGCCGCACTTTTTGCATTTGCCTGGATCGTTACTTTAGGCTTATGGGGATGGCAAAAGCGCAATAAAAATACCCAGAGAGGTCAATACAAAAACGTATTAAATAATCTTCATAAAGCATGTGCGCAAGCTAATCCTCAACAAACACGGGATGCCTTATTAAAGTGGGCCAATCTTTATTGGCCAGATGCCCCTATATTAAATTTAACTGATTTAACTCGCCTTACGACTGACGCGACGTTCAAAAAACAAGTGCAAATCCTATCTCAAGTTTTATACAAAAATAAAGAAAAAACCTTGTGGCGCGGTGATGAATTATGGAGCAGTGTTCAGCAATTGAAAAAAAATAATCCGAGAAAAAAAGAAAATGAACAGGCTCTCCCGCCTATTAATCCCGTTTGATACGTGGAACCACGATAGGTCATCCTCTAAATTGATGTCATTACCGTGCAGGCGAGGATGACATTATTGCTCTTATTTAAATTGATGGATGTTCATCTTCTTCTGGTAATTCCTCATCACTTTTTTTCTTTTTAGCATCGGTGATTTTTAAAGTAGGAGTTGGTGTCGTTAACTCTGATTCTGGGTGTGTATCAATAATTGGAAAATCCGCCACGAGTTGTTCTAACCGTTTTGCATCTTTTTTTATTATAGCCATATCATATTTAACCTTCATAGATGAAGTTTCAAAGTCTTTATCAGTCAAATCGTCTTTTGCGCCTTTATCTTCATCGTTTTTAGCGGGCCCTGTCTTTCTTGTAATTATATTAACTATTTTTCCCGCAAGAAACTTAAATAAAGGATAGGTAACACGCCCAACCACATAGATAGCAGCCAAAGAAGCTGCAGCAGCAAGTATTGGAAGTCCTGCCGGAGGGAATGCTAAACTGACTATGGCACCAATTAATGCCAGCGAAGTGAACGCCACACCTGCTGTTTTATCCAAAGTAGCTATCGTACCGAGCTTAGCCAATTTTTCCTTACCAATCTCCTGAGTATCATATAATTTTTGCAACTCGTTTAATTGTTCCTTAATTTCATGTCGTTCCGTTTTGATTTTCTCTTCCAGGTATTTGATGTTCTCTCTTTGCCCTTCAAGCTTTGCCTTTTTTGCTTCGCTCTCTAATTGTTCCAGGCTATCAATTAGATGAGTTATCCGATTTTTTTTGATATCAATATCTTTTTCTATTTGTGCTAACTGATCTTTTACTTCATATCGTTTGTAATAAAGCTTGGCAAGGGTGACTACACTTAAGCCCAAGGCAGCGATTGAGAGCACTAAGGCAATAATAGGGGCTGAAGGAGGAAATGCTAAAGCGGTTATCGTAAGCCCCAAAAGCACTGCTGAATATAAAAAACGGGCATTACGTGACAGCGTAATCGGTGATTCTTGATTCGCTATATAGGCAGCTATATAAATACATGGAATCCTAATAAAATCAATTGCAGCATTCACTACTCTAATGATTAGAAAAGCATTACCTGCTACATCTGAAGCATGAGTGAGATGCCCTTGGATTTGTACCATACTCGTAATAGTACTCCCAGCTCCCTCTGCAGACTCAATAAACTTGTTAAAAAATGGGAGCGTTTTCAATATAGATTGCACAATAGATTTTTTGGATACTTTAGTACCTTTCATTGATTTTAATTTTTTTCTTAAATGAATTATCGAAAAGTCTTCGAGTTCAGTTTCATGTTCATCAAAAAACATACTTACTCCAATAAAAATTATCTATTTATTCATAGTATAACAACTTATTATGATTTAAATATGAACAAAAATTATGTTAGGTCTAAAACCGCATTGCCTCAAATTACCTGTTGCCGAAGCCGAAGCCAGATAAGCATATAAATTGCATCGTTGCCTCAATATCACTGTTGCCGAAGGAGGGAGAACGGCATGGGAGAATTGAGGATGGATTTATATTTAAAAACACAACGTTGGCGTTATCGCTGTGGTAATCGTGCTGTAAAAAAACGTATGTTGGATGAGTTTTGCGAAACCCATGGTTATCATCGTAAAGCTGCAGCTAGGTTATTAAGGCAGTTACCCATCGCTGATAAAAAACCTAAAAAACCAGGCAAAAAGAAAATTTATGACCCTAGTATATTATTGGAGCCGCTTAAAAAGATTTG
>NZ_FTNL01000001.1:0-22049 GCF_900156395.1 Fluoribacter gormanii
CCCTCACCCTCGCTGCGCTCGGGTTCGGGATGACGTGGGGAGTTACCATTTTCTTTACTATTGGTTTATTTATAGACATTAAATTTATTTAATATAAAATCATTGTGTCAATATATTAAACGACTCACACGAAAAGGGTTTTATATGAAATTTGAAAATTCTAATTTTGAAGAGCGCTACAATGATTATTGGAATAGAAATGTTGTCACGCTAGATACTACTATTCGCAGCTGCTCATTAGGCCTTAATTTATTTGAAGTGCGCTCCAATGTTCTCGAATTGATTGAGACATACCAACAGCATATATCGAATCTATTATCAAATTTAACTCGTCAGGTTTATTTGTTCGAGGACAAAGAGTATGTCCAGAAATACATTAAAAATACAGTTAACCAAGCTATTGAAGACCTTTCTTTTTATACACACATATACCCTGAATATAAAGAAATTCCCCCTGAATTTTTAACAGCCCTTAAAGCGGCCTCATCGCCAGAACCCAAAAATATCGCATCGCTCAGTTTTCGCTAACATATATTTGAAATCTCACGATCAGCGTGATTTATTCGCATCAATTTGCCTGTATTTATTAGTAAATACAGGCTAAAACCCATTGTTTATAACTCTGCTGAATATTTTCTTTGAGGTAATTCTTGATCAGATGCTTTAATATGGTGATGAAGTCTACTCGCCTTATCTGTATCAAAGAAATAGGGAGAATAAGTCAATTCTTCTCGCGGAGATTTTTTAACAAAACAAAAAAATGTCGCCTTCGCTGCATCGTTTATAGAGCGAATTTCTTCTTTAATTAAAGTAAGTCCCAGTTGTTTCGCGATTACATCAAGAATATTTTTTGAAAGATAATGAGATTGATATTCTAATTTAAATTTCAAAAGAGCCTTCATAGCTTCTTCAGGACTGGAAATTTGTTTTTTATCAATGCTATATCTTAGGTTTAATAAAATATGAGAAAGATCCAAGATATCATCATCAAAGCAATTCGCATGCTCTGATAAAAAGAGAATTCCACCAGGTTCCAAAATTTGACTTGCTTGTTTTAAACTATCAAATTGCGCTTGAAAACTAGGAAAATGATGTAATGAATGATTATACATAACAACTGCAAATTTTTTCTCTTTAAGAGCACCTAATAAGTCGTTCCCATCATAAATATAATGGTTGTTAATTTGTGCCATGTAATCATTTTTTCTTTTTTTATCACTGCTGTTTTCCCCTCCCCAATCGATTTCAGATTGAATATCAATGGCATTTCCTTCCATACCCAGATGTTTGCTAACCAAATAAGTCATTGCGCAATCACCTGCACCTATATCAAGAAGAGCTTTTCCTTTCAATTTCGCTCTATTTTTTTGAGATAAATGAGAAGTAATAATATGGGCAATATTTGCAGATTTAGAATCCTGATATTCTTTATCAGTCATTGGAAAACCCTTTTTATTCTCCATTCCCACCGTGAGGTACCATTGATAAATGGCTTTCGCGATTATTGGATCGGGAGTATTTATAGGATACTCGGCAAGTGTTTTCATGAAATCGAATACTGCTTTTTGATCTATATCTGCAAACGCATATAAAAAAACATTCTTCGCTTCTTTCATGCGAGCTGAAGATTTTAATAGTTTAATTACTTGGTTAGGTTTTAATACTTGCGGATCATTTTGAGCTGAAGAAAGGCTTTTTGTGTCTGGCGCAAGTACACTTGTTTCTTGATTTAAAGATTGAGAAAGTACGGAAATTATTGGCATTGTATTATGTAATTAAATGGAGAGTTTGTGCCATTATATGCCAATAATTAATCATTTCAAGTCACTTTGTTTTATGTTTTTACACTTTATATGGTGATAGAACTCAATAAATAGCAGTATTTCTGGCGAATCCTTTTTTACTGTATCCTGATTAAGGAAACCCTACTCTGGGTAAGGCAAAGCCCAGATTCCTATCGTCATAGATTAGCCCGAAATATCCTTTTGCGCACTTTCCACTGATAAATAAATGCTGATTATAGTAATCACAGCCAAAATAATGAGATAGACAGAAACAGGCCAAGTATTTCCATGCGCCCATTCTACTAAACCAGTAGCAATCAAGGGAGCTAATCCTCCAGACAATGCAGCGGATAAATGATAAGCGATTGCTGTTCCACTGTATCGAATACGCGTATTAAAAAGTTCTGAATAAAATGCTCCCTGAGCACCATGCATCATGGCATGAGGAATACACATTCCAAAAATTACAGCAAAAAAAATCAGTACCGGATTTTTTGTTTGCAATAACCAGAAAAATGGAAATGCAAATAAAGCCATCAATAAAGCCCCAGTAATGTAAACTGGACGCCGTCCAATTCGGTCCGAAAGCGAACCAAAATATGGAATCAGCAGTGTTTCAAAAATAGCCCCTGTCATTACTGCATAGAGAAGAATTGCTTTTGATAAATGTAATTCAAGCGTTCCATAACTTAATATAAAAACAGTTAAAACATAAAATGAAGCACTTTCAATTAAGCGTGCCCCGATTGCCAAAAGAAAGTTTCTAAAATGAGAATGTAACATTTCTAAAGCAGGAGTCTTGGGTGGGCGTTTATTTTTTGCTGACGCTACAAAAATCTTGCTTTCCATAATCTGCAAACGAATATAAAGACCAACAAGAACAACAATAAAGCTAAGTAGAAAAGGAACGCGCCAACCCCATGATAAAAATTGCTCTTTAGGAAGTGCAGTAAATACGAGGAATATTGCAATGGAAATCACTAAACCAAAGGGAGCTCCCGAGTTTGGCCAACTAGAATAAAACCCTCTTTCTTTTTCTCGGCTCACCTCAGCAGACATCACAACGGCCCCAGCCCACTCACCACCAACTGCAATTCCTTGAATACATCGTAAAATCACCAATAAAAGCGGTGCAAATATCCCTATTTTTTCATAAGTAGGAAGTAATCCAATTAAGAATGTAGAGCCTCCCATCAAGCATAGAGTAAAAACAAGCATCTTTTTTCTACTTACCTTATCCCCAAAGTGACCAAAAATAAGACCACCGAGTGGCCTGGCAAAAAAGCCGACTGCATAAGTCGCATAGGCAGCCATAATCCCAGCTACAGGGCTAATTTTAGGAAAAAAAAGAATGTTAAAAAATAAAGCGGAGGCCGTCCCAAAAAGATAAAAATCATACCATTCAATTGTAGTTCCAATGAAGCTGGCAAGAGAAACTTTTCTAGAAGCTTTGGACTTAGGATCTTGTCGTATTATCGCCATAATTCCTTGTATAACAATAAAATAATTCGTTGATATCCTATATGAATTATAAAAGGAAAGCGAGAAAATTGATGTTTGATTTGATTGTTTTTATAAACTAAGTTTCGTTGTACCTCAAACTAAAAATTGTGTAATTTCAAAATCATCCAAATCGTACTTATTACTTTCTTTCAGGATTTTTTGCTACACTAAAACCACCGATCGGATTTAGTGATTTTTAAAACAGTAAATCTGATTAAGATAGAATAAGGAAATTCGATATGAACTATTTAGAGCTTATTCTAAAAACTCTAAATAAATTTATGCAAAATTTTATTGCGCTGATTCCCAATATCGTTATTGCGATTATTTTTGCAATAATGACCTATTTTGCTGCGAAATTAATTAGTCGTCTTGTAAGTTCTTTTTTACCTAGAATAGCAATTCGCGCCAATTTAGTAACAATTTTTCATAAATTAACCATTATCATAGTATGGTTTATAGGAATACTAATTATTTCAGCGATCTTAATTCCATCAGTTACTACCGCAAATATTTTGGCCACGTTAGGATTAACCTCTGTTGCCATTGGCTTGGCATTCAAAAATGTTTTTGAAAATTTTTTTACAGGCATTTTAATCTTACTTAGAGAACCTTTTAGCATTGGCGATTTTATTGAGGTTGAGTCGCAACATGAAGAGGCTCAAGGTTACGTTCATCGTATTTCTATTCAAAATACTCATTTGCGTAAAACGGACGGTTCGCGAGTATTCATACCGAACTCAACAATGTATACCAGTATAGTACGTGTATTTACTGATGAATCACTCCGACGCGAAAAAATTGTTTGCAGTATTGATTTTGATTCTGATATAGAAAAAGCTCGCTCAGTTATTAAAAAAGCTATCGAGCAATGCAAAACAGTTTCTAAAAATAAGTACATTCAAGTCTATGTGGTTTCTTTTTCTTCCAATGGCATTGACTTTGCAATATATTGGTGGACAAATCCTGAACCCAGCCAACAACGTCGTTCACTGGATGAAGTACTCACGACTATTAAAAAAGCACTTGATAACGAAAAAATTTCGATGACTTACTCCACTCCAGTAAGCTTTGTTGAACCTTTGATGATTCATAATAAAGAAAAAGGTGAACGTAAAAATGATAAAAATGGCTCTAAATTCTAGAGCAACTCTTGAGTCATTTAGCTTTCCCCAAAACAAATCACTACTGTACTGATTCAATTAAAAAGAATAAAATCTTTTTGTCTTAATATTTTACTGTTCTGTACATTCGGATATTTCAAAATGAGCCAGTTTTTAGACCTTTCTCTTCTTAAAAAAAATCGTGATTTTAGGCTTCTTTATTTCGGGCAATTCATTTCATTTATCGGTACCATGATAAGCAATGTTGCGCTACCCTATCAAATTTATCAAATTACCCAATCGACCTTCGCCGTTGGATTATTAAGTTTAGCCCAGTTATTACCCCTATTAATCACTGCATTAATTGGTGGTGTATTTGCTGATCGCTATAATCGGCGAGGATTATTGATTATCAGTGAGTTATTTCTTGCCGGAGGATGCTGCCTACTCGCACTTAACTCATATCAAACGACTCCTTCTCTGAATCTCATTTTTATCGTTTCAGCTTCTATGTCAGCCATTACCGGCTTACATCGGCCTGCATTTGATAGCATTATACAACAAATCGTTAGCCCTAATGATTACAAAAAGGTAGGAGCACTGGCTACCTTCAAATTCAGTTTTTGTATGATTATTGCCCCTGCTCTTTCTGGACTTATCATTGCTCACTATGGCATTGTTATCACGTTCTTAATAGACTTAATGACTTTTTTTATGTCATTAATTGCTTTAATCAGAATCCATACCATACCTAGGCCTTCAATGCAGGAACATCCTTCCATTTTATCTTCTCTAAAACAAGGAGTTTCGTTTGCCTTTAATCGACAAGAATTATTGGGAAGCTATATTATTGATTTTATCGCGATGGTTTTTGCATGGCCGAACTCCTTGCTTCCTGCTGTAGCCCAATCTCTGGGCGGAGCCAAAACTTTAGGCCTACTCTATTCTGCGCCAGCGCTAGGTGCATTGATTATCTCATTTTTCAGTGGCTGGACTGCGAAAATAAATTATGATGGTAGAGCCATTGCAATTGCCGCAGGATTATGGGGTGCTTCCATTATTGGGTTTGGTTTATCAAATTCACTTTTGTTTGTGCTGTTTTTCTTAGCACTATCTGGTGCTTTCGATGCTATAAGTGGGATATTTCGAACTACTTTGTGGAATAATACCATTCCAACAGAATATCGTGGTAGATTAGCTGGTATTGAAATGATCAGTTATTTGAGCGGACCTAAATTAGGCGATACACGTGCTGGATTTATCGCCTCCGGCTTTAGCATTCCCACTGCCTTGATATCAGGTGGTATACTATGCGTTATCGGTGTAACCGCGTGTTGTTTGGCCTTTCCAAAATTTTGGCATTATCGTTCACATCAAACAAATGACAAGGATGTATAATACATACTTTCTACACAAAGAAGTCATCCAATTATTCCATAGGACCCGGAGGTACTTCTGGGGCTGGCAGCGGCGGACGTCTTTAAATAGATCCACAAACCTATCAGGATGATTTATGAATTACCTGCGAGTTTTTACTTAAGCTTCATTCTGAAATTCTAATAAATTGTACTTCATAAATCGCCCTTATAAACTCAGAAAAAGGTTTATTGATACAATATTAGTTAGAAAGTTGGGAACCCCGAAACGTCGAATGTATTGATTCATATACCCGATTTCAGTGGTGGCTATGGGGTTTATTTTGTAGCCCAAACCGATAAAAAATCGATTTTGATCAAATCCTCTACTGTTTGTTCCCACAAAATTATTCTTATGAAGAAACAGTTCATCACTCGTGACAAAATTAAAATTGGCATATTGTTTGATAGGAACCGAAATTTTAATAAGTTCTCTGATTCGATAAGCTGTTTTGGGATTATTTTCTAAAAATCGCTGTTCTGTGCGTGTTCGACTGGTAAAAGTCAAATATCGATTGGTTTTGGTCCATAAAAGTTGCTGCCAAATTCGATCTTCCTCAAATGGATTGGTAGTAAAAGGGATGCCTGTGTATACCCATGCGTAGCCAAGCCATATACTAAGACTCTCTGTCAACGCATAACCCAATCCTGGACGTACTAATGTCTGGGTAAAACGACTACTATCGTCACCAAAACGCTGTTGCCCCTCTAACCAATACCGTACACGCCCTATTATTTTATTGTTGCTATGAGTCTTCCCAATAGCTGTTACATTAAGCCAGGTTTGAAAATCACGCTCGAGTGCACATTCAGCATTATTAGGCCAAATAAATATCCCTACTAAAAAAATAAATAATAAAGCAACCCTTCGCATGAGCATTTTCATATTATAAAAAAACCTATATTAGTAGGTGTTACTCAGATTGAAAAGTGTCTTAGTAAATTAAGTTACACTTTCCCGACACGAAGAGAACAAATCAAATTGTTGAATAATAACTACTTGCGTTTAAATAAATACAATAAGTGAGACATAAAAAGTTCCAGACTCGGACTTTTTAAGTCTCAATTAAAATTCAAGCCGGATACTTCAACCAAATAGGCATCACTTTATTCAGATACACCATAAACTTCCATAAACCTACTTGCGACTCTACGTTCCCGTAGGCATCAGCTCTAGTTTCTGGATATGCAATACCTAAACCAAATAATCCTGGGCCAATAATGCCAACATAGGGATTGTGGTGCGCATATTCATAATCGCCAATAACAATACTTTTACGCTGCTCAAAACCTACTGCATAGATCACTTGATCGCATTCAGGTAAATAACGTGCGATGTTAGGTTCACTGACATTGTATCGAACCAAATTAGGAGGTAATACACCATCGATGTGTTCCCGAGCCCAGGCGGCGCTCTGCCCTTTTAGTCCAGTATTATCAAAAAGAATCCAGTCATCGATTTCTATCGCATAACAGCAAGGTGAACGATAAAAATTAATGATCTTTTTCACATCAAGCTCTACAAGATGTTTTAAAATAATAATTGCAGAATGAGATGATCCAAATACGCCATAAGTCTCATCACGGCGAATAACTGAAGAAAGTTTTTCCTTATCAATTGCTATATCAAAGGGTATTACACTAACACCCGGATAATTTAACGCTGAAGGCAATGCGCCTGTAGCCAATATTACATTTTTAGCCTGGTACGTTTGTGAATCTGAGCACAAAGACCATAATCTCTTGGATAAAAGCATATTATGGATTGTTGTTTTTACTGCTTGGACTTTTTGTAAAAAATGCTCTGTAATCCACTGCAAAGGCTCAGCCATGTAACTCAAGGTACAGGTTTCCTCTACAGGAAGATGGTTTAATTGAAAATCAGGAGCTTCTTGGTAACGAAAAGATTGGACTGCTAATAAAAAATCTTTAAAGTATTTGACCTTAGTATTACTCGAAACATTACTCCAGTACAGACCAAAATCTCCGACGTTAAAATGAGGATCACACCATAAAATATGTTCTGGCGAAACGCCACTGTCCAATAATTTTCCCACTGCGGCGATTCCAGAAGGCCCCGCACCTATTACTGCCCATTGATATGTTTTTTTATTCATATATTTATTCTTGATCACATGTGTTTATCAACGCACAAGTACCTGTACTACAATCATCTATAGTTTGACATGAAGGATCATAATAACCTCCATCAGGTACCCCCATAACTTCATCAGTGTTATCATTCAAATCATCATCATACCAAATGTCATCGCCCAAGGCGTTCACATTTACATTCCCCCCATACCATCCATTACTATGATAATTATCGTAATTTCCATTATAGTGATATCCAGGATTCGGGGGAGGCGCACTATGATACCCTCCTCCACCATGACCTTCTAAAGCAAAAACAGAAGTACTGATCAAGAAACTTAAGGCAGACATAAAAGTACATGCACGGAGTTTCATTTTTTTCCTTAAGAGTTAAGCACTGGATTTTCATAAAGTATAGTACTCGAAATTGATGTAAGCGTAATTAAATTTCAAGACAACAAAAATATGATTTTTGAATATTTATGATACACTCAAGTAATTATTTAATCTTATATGGAGGTGTTATGATTTATTTAACAATTCCCTCAGGAATGGTTTTTAAAAAGGTGGCAGTACAAACGAATAACTCTAGTGAAGCCGAACAAATCAGTGATTGTTTTGTAAACCCTGAAGAAGGAACTGTAATAGAACTGCAAAATCTAGTTAAAGAAGCCTTACGCTCTAATTCCGGTCGTAAAAATTGCATCAGTTTAAAAGACATTACTATCTATCTAAATAAACCACCCGCTACTAGTGAGCTTTTTTTAGCATATACCCCCAATCATAACGGAAAACACCCAACTGAAATAGAACCTAAAGTGATCACTGGAAGAGAAGCACAGAAATATGATCCCAAACAACATACGAGCTATGGCTCTTTTTGGTATCAACAAATTCATTTATCCGCTGATAAACAATTAGAAATCGAAGAGAAAATGTCAGAACAAAAAGCCAACCGTAGGCACATCGGCGATAGTCCTATGTCAACCTGAACTCTTATACTCCGAAGATGAGATATAGAGAAAAGGCAAAACGATTTGCCCGGGTATCCTGCCCCGGGCCAAAACAATTTCGTTTATTGAGAAAAGGACAAATCTCCATCGTTACTCAAACCCAGTGAACTAAGAAAATCTGAATCCAATTTCAATTTCGGATTAGTCAAAAGTTTTAATAGTGCACCTTTTTCATCTCGATCAAACTCATTTATTATATTTATTAATATGCCTTTACCAATTTTCTCATCATGTTTACTGCCATAATTAAAATAATCGCTGCTGAAAAAATCAGAGCAAAATCCGAGTAAAACAGACGCCTTATCAAAATCTTTATTCGCAAGACAATATAGGAAAATATCCTGATTATTTTTATCAATGTAGCTTAATACCTCTTCAGAATTAAACTGTTTTTGTACTGATATATGACTCATTAGTACTTTAAAATCACTTAAAGAAAGAGTCTCAATTGCCTTATGTAGAAACGTTCTATCTTCTCTATCGTGAACCAGAATATTTGCCTGTGAGTCAATCAGAATAGACAAAACATCCATATACGCACGTTGTTGATTTTTCGTCTCAGAGGCAGCATAACCAGCAAGTGCAAAAAATAAAGCACAATTCCCGGAAATGTTTTGTTGCTGATCTATGTTGGCATGATTTGTAAGCAACCACTTCACATTTTCCACTTGTCCCAGATAACTGGCCAACATTAATGCGGTAAATGAATCCGCATGATTAAAGTCCAGTACCTCTCCCTTTGAATTTGTTTTTAGAAAAGGAAGATTAATATCATCTTGAATCACCTTTTTTTGGTCTAAGGATAATTGTTTTCCAGAAAGAATTACCTCACCAATTTTTGTAACATACAAACTATCGTTTTCTTTTAGGTTTAATAGCGTAAGCGCTGCATGCATTACACAGAGTCGATATACTCTTGAATTGGAGGCAAGCACTTCCTGGGCAGATTGCCAGTTATCCTCTGGGCTAAGAAAAAAATACTCTTTAGAAGCTCGCTCATCATAGCAATTATAATCCACCAGCACTTGTTTCCCTTTGGGAATATCTTTTGTAGTAATTACTTTGACACATTTTATACCGTTTACTATATCTTCTCTAAATTCAACATTGGCTTGAGTATCAGAAAAATTGATATATCGTGTAAAATTTCCTTTATCTTTTCCATCAATTACCTTATGCCCCAAAGTCATCGCATAACTCCAATCGGCACCTGAGGTTTGCTTTACATATTTTTTAAATAAAGTTGTTGTCGGGTACAGCTCCCCAGTATATTCCCCCAAACACGTGCCGGCAGGAATATCAACATAAGCATATAATCCCTGGCCACCAAACTCTTTTAATAAATTAACTGGCATTACTTTCACAAGTTCGGGTTGGTCTAAAGAAGAAGAGAGATAATTCTCAGCTTCCATGTGTTCAATACCAATGCTTTTTATTAATTTCTTTAGTTTTCTCAAGTGACTCCCATCTAGTTTTGAATTTTTTGGAAAGAATGAGTTCTGATGTACTTTAGTCGATTTGAATTTGACCTGAAATGAAGTCTCTTCTCTCTGTTTTTTATCTCTTAAAATTGTAACTTTCAATTTTTTAGGCATGGTCAAATCCCGATTAAAAATCAAACAGTATACAGTGTGATTATATTTGATTCAATATACGCTAATTTAATACTTATTTAAAAAATTAACAGAATTTACAGTCTCTATTTTTAGAAATCGAGGAGTCTGACGCAAATCAGGACTCGGTGACATATATTATCGGTTATGCTAATATGACGTTCGTTCCAAATCGCTCGATACCGACAGCACTTGTTTAGCCTATACTATATATAGTGGAACAAAATATATTGAATAATCAAATAACACTTTTGGATTCACACCCTATGGCAGTTACTATAAAAACCCCGGACGAAATCGAAAAAATGCGCGTTGCAGGCAAGCTTGCTGCAGAAGTTCTTGAGATGATTGGTCCTCATGTTCAAGAAGGTATCACTACCGATGAACTTAATACCATTTGTCATGATTATATTGTGAATACACAAAAAGCAATTCCCGCTCCTTTGAATTACAATGGTTTTCCTAAATCCATTTGCACTTCAGTTAACCATGTAGTATGTCACGGAATCCCAGGAAAAAAAGTTTTAAAAGATGGGGATATTATTAATATTGACGTTACTGTAATTAAAAACGACTATCATGGTGATACCAGTAAAATGTTCATTATTGGCACTCCATCAGTTAAAGCAAAACATGTAGTCCAGGTGGCTCATGAGTGTTTGTTTATTGGAATTGAAATGGTAAAACCGGGAGTTCATTTAGGTGATATTGGTCACGCCATCCAACAACATGCAGAAAAAAATCGTTGCTCCGTTGTTCGCGATTATTGCGGTCATGGTATAGGACGTATCTTCCATGAAGATCCTCAAGTATTGCATTACGGATTACCTGGAACAGGAATGAAATTGGAGCCAGGTATGACTTTCACCATAGAACCTATGATCAATGTTGGAAAGTATCACACTCGATTATTGCCGGATCAATGGACTGTAGTTACTAAAGATCATAGTCTTTCAGCCCAATGGGAACATACCTTATTGGTAACCGATAATGGTGTAGAAATTTTGACTTTGCGCGATGAAGAACGAAAGTAATCACTCAAAAAACCATCCCTTTTACCAAGCTCAGGATGCAGAGAAAAAAGGGATGCCCCAAGAATTACAACATCTTAAAAATGCACTAAAACAATTTAAAGAAAAACTACGGGAAGAATTCGATTATAAAACCAATATCACCACAATCATTCGAAAGCTAGTTACCTTCATTGATGAGCTGGTCATTAATTTATTTACTAAAAATCAACTGGATCATGACGTTTTTTGCCTTCTTGCACTGGGTAGTTATGGACGAAGAGAGCTACTGCTCTATTCTGATGTAGATATATTATTGCTGCATTCTGATAAAATTTCTAAATCGCAATTAAATCGTGCACAAAATTTTATCCAGGATTGCTGGGATGTTGGCTTGAATCTCAGCCATCAAATCACAAGTGTTTCCTCGTGTGCCGAACTTGCCAGCCAGGATGTAACCGTTATTTCCAGTCTTATGGATATGTTTTTATTATGCGGTCGCGGCCCATTAATGGAGGAATTAATTTATCAAATACATCCTCTACACATGTGGATCAGCCAAGATTTCTTTTTAGCTAAACTTCAAGAACAAAAAAAACGTGATGCCAAATATGGTGAGACAGCTTATAACTTGGAGCCTAATGTTAAGTATGGCCCTGGTGGTCTGCGTGATTTACAGATCCTGCTCAGCATCGGTAAACGACATTTTAATATAAAAAAATTAGCTGATGGCATCAATTATGGATTCATTACTGACAAGGAATACGAAAAGCTTACTTATTGCCAGCATTTCCTCTGGCGTGTTCGTTTTGCCTTACACGTACTCGCTGAAAAAGCGGAAGAACGCTTATCCTTTGATTATCAAATCAAATTAGCTCAGTTTTTTGGCTATAAAGACAAACCTCACTCATTAGCCATCGAACAATTCATGAAGGACTACTTTAAAGTAATTAAACGCAACAGGGAACTCAATGAGATGTTATTACAATGGTTTGATGAAACCATCGCACACTCTCCCAAGCAAAAATTGTTTCCACTGGATAATGAATTTCAACTATCCAATAATTATATTGAAGTAAGAAACACTCGCGTATTCATCCATCATCCTCAAGCTCTATTAAAATTATTTCTGTGGATAGCAAAACGACCTGATATTGAAGGAGTTAGGGCGAATACTATTCGATTAATCAGAGAATCGCTCTATCTGATAAACAGACGTTTTAAAGCATCTTCAGAGACAACTGAATTGTTTATGAGTATTCTTAAAGTAGAAGATGGACCTTATAAAGCATTGCATCGAATGAGCCGATACGGTGTACTACCTCATTATCTGGAATGTTTTGCTCTGGTCACTGGACAAATGCAGTATGATTTATTTCATGTTTATACAGTGGATCAACACACATTATTTGTCATTCGCAACCTGTCTCGTTTCAAAGAAAAAAACTATGCAGAGCAATTCCCTCTCTGTGTGCAAATTATGTCTCAGTTAAACAAACCTGAACTACTTTACCTGAGCGCATTATTTCATGATATTGCCAAAGGAAGAGGCGGTGATCATTCAGAATTAGGTGCAATTGAAGCATCACATTTTGCACAAAACCACCAGCTTGATAAGGAAGATAGTGATTTACTGGTTTGGCTTGTACGCAATCATCTTATTATGTCTCAAACAGCTCAAAGACAAGACATTTATGATCCCAATACCATAAAGAACTTTTGCCAACTCCTACCACAACCACGCTACCTGGATTATCTCTATTTGCTGACGGTTGCTGACATTTGTGGGACAAACCCTACCCTATGGAATTCATGGAAAGACTCTCTGCTTAAAGAATTGTATCGTGCTGCAAAACATATGTTACATCGAGAACAAGAGTTGATGGATGAAACAGCTCTCATCAAAGCACGCAAACAGTATGCTTTATCAATATTAAGTACCGAAGGTTTGGCTTCAAAAGCAATTGAAGATTTATGGGAACAATTCAAAGACAGATATTTTTTGCATGAATCACCCGAAGTCATCGCGCGTCATACAAAAGCGATTCTTGCTTGCCCAAAATTCCCTTTAGTCATGATTATGCCGCACCATAGTCAAGGTGGTACTGAGGTTTTTATTTACATGCCTCACCGAGATGATCGATTTGCTATTGCAACTACTGTTTTAAGCAATCACAACGTCACCATTCAAGAAGCGATGATTCTAACCTGTGATAATCAATATGATTTAGACACCTATATTATTTTAGATGAGCAGAATCAAGCATTTTTTGATAAGCAGCGATCTCATGATATTCAACAAGCTTTATGCACCCATTTAGCCAAAACGAATCAATTACCTGTTGTTGTTAGAAAAAGAATCACGCGCGCCTTGGCGCATTTTACCGTCAAAACTCAAATTCATTACTATGATGAACCCTCATATAATCAAACTCGTATATTTCTAGTCACTGGAGATAGACCTGGTTTACTGGCAACAATAGGAAGAGTATTTTCAACATTAAATATTCATTTGCATAACGCAAAAATTGCTACTGCAGGGGAGCGCGCAGAAGATACTTTTTATATTACCAATCAACAAAATCAGTCATTAAATAATGATGAAAAGGAAGTTTTAAAACAAAAACTCATTCAAGAGCTCCTAATCACCTCAAAGTGAAAATACAATCTGTAACCCTTCGACCAATTTTTTGGTAACTCTCCAACAAAGGTATCTGGCGTTTATTTTGCTGAATAATATATAGAAAAATTTATAGTTCTGACCACTCAATACACTGAGTTAATGTTCTATGAGCTCGTATAAAAAAATATCGCATCATTGTTAATAAATTTATATCCATAGTGTAAAAAATACGTTAAATGCAGTTTAAACGAGCAGACTTAACATTTAGTTAATCTTTTTCAACTAAGATTATACATATTCAATATGAATTCAACCTCTATTCTATAAATTGGTGTTAAATATGCAGGAAAAAACCGACGGAAATAATCTTAATATAGTAAATGAACTTATTTCATATATAGAAAAAAATATAAATAAAAATGATACGACTGTTAATGAACATCTGTTTTATATCAAATCCTTATTAAAACAAAGTCTACCTTTAGATGGTGAGAAAATTAATATTGCTAAAATTTATGAAGCAATTCATTACATTGAAACCATGAGAATCAAAGTACCACATTCAATATTTTCTGAAAAAGTGGTAACCATGGCAGAGCTGATGAGTAAAAAGGGAGAGGTACTTCTTCCTGCATATGAAAGAAAGCAAAAACCCATTAACTTAAAGCATCAAATTGGCACTGTTTCAGCAAGCGCTGAAAATCAATTTGGCTCGCTCCATCATGCTCTAGTGGAATTAATTTCACTTCGCTATCAATTTTTGAAAGAAGAAGAACTACGTACAAAAACTAAAAAACCTTCGATTGCATGGAATTATGACTATCCCCTTGATGAAAGCAATGAAATAATGAATCAGGCAATAGGAGAATGGCAAGCAAAATACATTAAAAAAAATTCTGATGCAACGAAAGCTTACGGAGATTTCAAAAGAACTACGAGCATTCGAGGCCTCACTGCAAAAACCGATAAAGAGGCAGAAGATCTATTGGATTATTTGCTTGCGGGAAGCAATTATCCCCAAGGATGCGAAAATACTTTAAGACAATGGTTACAAGCGAATGGCGGACAAGATATCAATCGTTTTTTAGATACATTAATGCTCAGCGGCGAGTTTACACCAGAAAAAATGACTTCTTTACTTAATACAAAAGGTATTGAGCAAGTGTGGTGCATTGAGGATGGAAAGGTTGTTTTCTTATATACACCAATTGTCTACTCCCTCAGCATAGATGGTGAGATAATGATCAATGATGGCACAGGCAAATTAGCTGCTACCGCGGAACCTGAGCATATACAAGACAAAAAAACAGGTGACTATAGAGTATTACCTATAATGGAGGTGAATGCTAAAATTGAATTAAACGTGGTTGGGGATGAAGTAATTCCATCAATTACCAAATTAAGTGTAACAAGTTATAGCCCTGATTTAGCAAAACCTGAACCAAAAGTATTGGATAATACAAACTCAATAATATAAAATTTATTTCTAAGCTTTTAAAATATGGACATTTCATGAATGATTTGCCCCGCGAAATAATCGTACATATATTGAGTTTTCTAGATATTAAATCATTGATTCAGATAAGTTATGTGTCACGTTTTTACCATGCTTTGTCTGATGATCGCTTAAAATGGATTAAACTTTGCCTTACCGATCCAATATGTCAACCGTTAGTCCAATCTGCCATGTTAAAAGAAGATTTATTGAGTTTCAAAATCGATGCAAAATCTTTATATCAAAGTCTCCAAGCCAATGATGTGAACAAAATTCGAGAACTGTTATTTTCCACTGATATAAGGGAATTTGCCTTGTATGCTCCGTTCTACGAAAGGAATGTCCCCAATTTTTTTCCTCGCGCAGGAGATGATAAGAGAACTCTGTACCTCACTGAAGATGCAGCCAAGGAAAGCACACTGAATGCAGTCAAGGTTAAACATTGGCTAAAAGTACGAATCGCCGTTGAAAAAGATAAATTTGAGGGACTTTATAGTGATCAAAAATTACAATCTCAACAGGCTGCTCTGCCTATGCCAATTATTGCCAAATAGATAGTACAAACTATACGATTATCCTGACACCTTCATTTCTTTCCAAACTCTAAATTGCTTTTGTCGATATGGTTCTCATGCTTATCGACACATTTGGAAAAAATCAGTGAGTAAAAGAGCACATTCAGCCTGCATTATTCCTTCATCAATTTGAACTTTATGATTCAAAGGATAGCCCTGTAATAAGTTATAAACCGATCCGGCGGCTCCAGCTTTAAAATCTCGGGTTGCAAAAACCAGCCGTTTAATCCGTGCATGCACAATTAGTCCTGCACACATGGCACAAGGCTCAAGAGTAACATAGAGTGTCGTATCTAATAATCGATGATTTTTTAACTGTTGCGATGCATTTCTGATTGCACGAACCTCTGCATGGTCTGATGGGTCGTGACTGTTTTGGATGCAATTTCGTCCTAAACTTAATAACTGATTGTCTTTGCTCACTAATACAGCACCAACAGGAACGTCCCCCTGTGCTTGGGCGAGAATTGCTTGCTCATAAGCTTTTTGCATCCAATAGTGATCGTTCATTTTTAAATTAAAGAAGGTAAATTTTAATCTAAGAAGCCAAGATGTAGCTTAGTAATAAGGTTAAGAAAAAAGCGGTCGTTCCCGCGAAGGCGGGAACCTATTTTTTGAGAAGGACGGTGTCACTTTAAGAATTGATTCCATTCTTAACACATTAGAAGTGAAGGAACTGGAACTTTTCTCACCCAAAAAATTATTCCCACTCAATAGTAGCTGGCGGTTTACCTGAAATATCATATGTTACACGAGATACACCAGCTACTTCATTGATAATTCTATTGGATACATGACCAAGGAACTCCCAAGGTAATTGGGACCAATGTGCTGTCATGAAATCAATCGTCTCTACAGCACGAAGACAAATCACATAATCATATTTTCGTCCATCACCCATCACGCCAACACTTTTGACTGGTAAAAATACAGCAAAAGCTTGACTGACTTTATGATACAGATCTGCCTTCCTGAGCTCCTCAATAAAGATAGCATCTGCTTGACGTAAAATTTCTGCGTATTCCTTTTTAACTTCTGCTAAAATCCGTACCCCTAGTCCGGGTCCAGGAAATGGATGACGGTAGACCATATCATGAGGCAAGCCTAACTCAAGCCCTACCTTACGAACCTCGTCCTTAAATAATTCACGAATAGGTTCTAATAAACTCAAGTTCAATGTTTCTGGCAAACCGCCCACATTATGATGGGATTTAATAACCACTGAGGCGCCATTTGTACTCGTTGCGGCCGATTCAATCACATCAGGATAAATCGTTCCTTGCGCCAACCAGGATACACCAGGAATTTTTAATGCTTCTTCATCAAATACTTCAATAAAGGTACGCCCAATAATTTTTCTTTTTTCTTCAGGACAGGTTACCCCTTTGAGTGCATTAAAAAACTTATCTTCGGCATCGACTGAAATAACTTCAACACCCATGTGCTTGCCAAACATTTCCATGACTTCTTTTGCTTCGTTAAAACGTAACAAACCAGTATCTACAAAAACACACACCAATTGTTTGCCAATTGCTTTGTGTAATAAAGCCGCTACAACGGAAGAATCTACGCCACCGGACAAACCAAGTAAAACCTTTTCGGAACCAACGCGAGCACGGATTTCATTGATTGTTTCATCAATAATGAGTGTAGACGTCCAATTAGTAGAAGCCTTGCAAATATCCACAACAAAACGATGGAGAATACGCATTCCTTGCAGTGTATGTGTCACCTCTGGATGAAATTGTACTCCATACATATGTCGATTTTCATCAGCCATCCCGGCAATTGGAGCGTTTCGTGTTTCACAAATAACCTGAAAACCGAGTGGTAATTTAGTCACCTTATCGCCGTGACTCATCCAGACATCTAATAATGCATTGCCGTCACCATTGAGTCTGTCTTCAATTTGTGAAAACAATTTACTGTGACCATGCAACTTCAACTCAGCATAGCCAAACTCTCTAATCGAAGATGACTGTACTTCACCGCCTAACTGCACCGCCATAGTTTGCATTCCATAGCATATTCCTAAAATAGGCAAACCCGCAGTAAACAGCCATTGAGGTGCACGTGGGTTCTCATCGTGGGTTACAGTTGATGGTCCACCAGACAAAATCACGCCGCATGGATTAAGCGCGGTAAATTGTTCTTGTGTAATATTGAAGGGATGAATTTCACAATAAACCCCTAATTCACGCACTCGTCGCGCGATTAATTGTGTGTATTGAGAACCAAAATCAAGTATCAGTAAAGGATGTTGTTTTAAATCACTCATTATTAATTATCCACCTGGTAGTTTGGTGCCTGTTTTGTAATACTGACATCATGGACGTGTGACTCCCTCATTCCTGCATTAGTCACTTGTACGAATTCTGCCTTAGTTTGTAATTGCTCGATATTTTCACATCCTGTATATCCCATACAAGAACGCAAACCACCTAACAATTGATGGATAATTGTTTGCGCCGATCCTTTATAAGGAACACGTCCTTCAATTCCTTCGGGAACCAATTTTTCGGAACCTAATGATGCATCTTGGAAATAGCGGTCGCTAGAACCTTGTGACGAAGCCATAGCACCAATTGACCCCATACCTCGATAGCTCTTATAAGTTCTACCTTGATATAATTCAATTTCACCTGGTGACTCTTCTGTTCCTGCAAACATACTTCCAAGCATTACCGTATCAGCACCAGCAGCAATTGCTTTACCAACATCGCCAGAAAAACGTATGCCACCATCAGCAATTACTGGAATTTTTCCTTTAAGTTCTTGCGCCACATTTGCAATGGCTGTAATTTGAGGGACACCAACACCAGTCACAATTCGTGTAGTACAAATAGAGCCAGGACCTATACCCACTTTTACTGCGTCTGCACCTGCAGCATATAAATCACGAGCCGCAGCAGCTGTAGCTATATTTCCTCCAATCACTTGTACTTCTGGATGGTGCTTTTTAATCCATTTTACGCGGTCAAGAACCCCTTGTGAGTGCCCGTGTGCAGTATCAACAACAAGCACATCAACACCTGCTTCAATTAATGACTCAATGCGTTCATCAGTGCCCTCTCCCACACCAACAGCAGCACCAACACGTAGCTGTTCGGCGGCATCTTTGCATGCAAAAGGATTTTCCTTTGCTTTTTGTATGTCTTTTACTGTAATTAATCCACGTAATTGAAATGCGTCATTAACAACAAGCAGTTTTTCAATGCGGTGCTTATGCAGTAAGCTTCGCACCTCTTCACGACTTGCACCCTCTTTGACGGTTACCAATTTTGTCTTGGGAGTCATTACCTGTTCTACACTCAACGATAAATTGGTTTCAAAACGAATATCTCGACTGGTTACAATGCCAACTAAATTCTCACCATCAACTACAGGAACACCAGAGAAATTATATTTGGCCATTACATCAAGTAATTCTTTAACTGTGATATTAGGAGTCACTGTAATCGGATCCCGCACCATACCACTTTCAAATTTTTTCACTTTTCGGACTTCATCAGCCTGTGCAATAATTGTCATATTCTTATGAATAATACCTATACCCCCCTCTTGTGCCAGAGCAATGGCCAAACGAGCTTCGGTTACAGTATCCATAGCTGATGATACAAGGGGAATATTGAGGTTAATAGCACGAGTCAATTTTGTTCTTAAAGACACATCTTTAGGAAGAATTAAAGAGTGTGCAGGAACAAGAAGAACATCATCGAAGGTTAATGATTGCTGCACAATAGAAAGAGCCATTTTATTCTCACTAGAGGAGTTAAATTAACAGAATAGTTTACTATAAATTGTGGACAAATTAAACAGATAATTTACAATAACACAACTTTTTATCTCATCAATTATGGACCTTGCTGTGTTTTTTTGCCTAAAACCGCTTCCATTTTCATTTACATTTGTTTTTTTGACCTTATTTTAAGGTATTTTAAAACAACAAAATATCAATAACATGCTAAAATCGATTACAAATTATATCTGTCCCTCCCATTATTTTTGGAAAATGTTTTTACACTGATCACTGCTGCACTACTTGAATTATTTATCAATAAACGTGTACACTGTTGGTTAAATATTGTGTTGAATCAAAAATAACAGGAAGGGTTCAGCGTTGGCTAAAATAATCGTTATTACATCGGGTAAAGGCGGGGTAGGAAAAACTACTTCTTCTGCAGCTATTTCTTCGGGCCTTGCACTCTTAGGACATAAAACTGTCGTTATTGACTTTGATATTGGTTTAAGAAACCTAGATATTATCATGGGTTGTGAACGTCGGGTAGTTTATGATTTTATTAACGTTATAAATGGCGAAGCGAACCTGAATCAGGCTTTAATTAAAGATAAGCGAATTGCAAACCTTTATATACTTCCTGCATCACAAACTCGAGATAAAGATGCATTAACCATTGAAGGGGTTGAAAGAATACTTAATGATCTTTCAAAAGAATTTGATTATATTATTTGTGACTCCCCTGCTGGTATAGAAACTGGCGCATTAATGGCCATGTATTTTGCTGATCATGCAATTGTTGTAACGAATCCAGAAGTTTCCTCTGTACGTGACTCTGACCGAATTCTAGGAATTCTTGCTAGTAAGACTAAAAGAGCGATTGAGAATAAATCACCAGTTCAAGAACATTTATTATTAACACGCTATGACCCAGAGCGTGTCGAGCGCGGTGATATGCTTTCTGTTACAGACGTAAAAGAAATATTAGCCATTCCATTGATTGGCGTTATTCCAGAATCAAAATCAGTACTTAAAGCTTCAAATACAGGTACACCAGTAGTTCTTGACGAAACAAGTGACGCAGGTATTGCTTATCAAGATGCAATTGCTCGTTTTCTCGGTGAAGAAAGACCAATGCGCTTCATAAGTAATGATCGTAAGGGATTATTGCGTCGCTTATTCAGCAAAAACAAGGAGGAAGTGACGGTATGAGTATTTTCAATTACTTACGTAGAAGAAGTGCTACAGCATCTGTTGCTAAAGAGCGTTTGCAGATAATAATTTCTCATGAACGCTCTCAACGTAATACACCTGACTACTTGCCTAAGCTTCAGGAAGAAATCCTCGCAGTTATTGCTAAATACGTGCATGTAACTCGTGATCAGGTAAGTGTTAACCTAGAGCGTATGGGGGATAACTCGGTGCTTGAACTAAACATCACTATGCCAGATGATGTAAAGGAAACCGTTTAGGCTTTATTTGCAAACTTATATTGAACTATGAGATATTGCTCAGAAGCCAGTTCGTCCAATAATATTCTATTGTAAATTAATATATTTTTTTCTTTTAAAATTATTCAATTTTTTGAATAGTTATCTCATCTAGAGGGTTAGTCATTTTAATGGTTTCGTTAATGACATCGATCATTTTGATTTCTTCAAGATGATTTTCTTATAATCTAATTAAATCATATCTTAACGAGAAGTTTGAAAATCTAAATTTTAGCCAATCTCCTGAGAACCCTATCTGGAAAATCAATTCATATCTCACTTCCAAATGAGATATATCAATCCAATGCATCATACGTCTGGTTTCATGCGGTGTTAAATGAAGAATTTTCTATTGCTTAAATATTGGCTGATTTTGGATGCCTGGAGGTGGTAACCCTTTAGGTTGCGGGTGGATAATTGGCGCAGGTGGAGTACTTGTACCAGGTTGAATTTTGGGGACGGGCTGAACTTTTGGCCCAAGTTGAATTTTTGAACCTGGTTGTACATTAGGACTTGGCTGAACATTAGGATACGGATGAACTTTTTGACCATGGTGAAGTACTGTGCCAGGTTGTATATTTGGACCTGGTTG
>NZ_FTNL01000001.1:22289-145734 GCF_900156395.1 Fluoribacter gormanii
GGTTGTACTTTTAGACTCGGTTGTACTTTTAGACTCGGTTGTACTTTTAGACTCGGTTGTACATTTGGACTCGGTTGTACATTTGGACTCGGTTGTACATTTGGACTCGGTTGTACATTTGGACTCGGTTGTACATTAGGACTTGGCTGAACATTAGGATACGGATGAACTTTTTGACCATGATGAAGTATTGTGCCAGGTTGTATATTGGGACCTGGTTGTACATTTGGATACGGGCGTCCTTTTTGGCCAGGATGAAGAGTTGGACTAGGCTGAATATTAGGTCCCGGTTGCACATTTGGATAGGGATGCACTTTTTGGCCATGATAAAGTATTGTGCCAGGTTGATTTGAGCCTGGTTGCACATTTAGTTCTGGCTGCCCACCTGGAGTTTGGTAAGTTCCAGGTACTGGATGAACCATTATAGGAGGTGATTGCTTAATAATAGCCGGCTTACCAGGTGCAGGAGATTGAATAGCTTGGAAATTTTTTCCGGCCTTTATATTCTGAAGTTGTGTCGGATTTAGAGGTTTACCTGCATTGTTCAATAGAAGATGCCGTATTTTTGAGAATGGAGGTGGCGCTGAAGAAGGTTGTGTTTTCACTATAGTTGGTCTTGATATTACTCCAGACGGAGGAATTGCCTTACTCAACCCCTTGCCTCCGAATATACTATTAGGTTGTGGGACTAGAGGTGCAACATTTAATTTTTTTGCATTAAAAATTAATTGATTAGAAACACGTGAACGAAGATTATTTACCCTCCTTGAATCAATAAAATCTTTAGTTGGTATAACGGTAACTGCGTTGGCAATCTGTGCATTTTTGTAATTAATTTTAATATTTTGATGTTTATAAATATTATTGATGTAAGTAACATTGATCACTGTGTTACTCAGATTGATCGCATTAAAATAGTTTTGGCTAACATAATAAGGTGGAATATAGGGTTCTCCTGGGGCTAAAGGAAACCAACCAATGCCATATCCACCATCAAGCATAAATTGTGGATCATTACCACCAATAAATACGGTCAATGCAGGTGCATAAATAGGATGAGCACCTATTGGTCCTGGAACCCAGCACCATCGATTCTCAATAAAAGCCCAACGACCATAGTGAAATGGAGCAAATCCCCAAGGTTGATTATCCACCCAAGTCCATCCCCAGGAACTTAACCATATCCACTGTCCCTCTTGATAAGGAGCCCAATCTTGTCCTACATTATTAGGATACCAAACGGGACCGTATTGCTTATCTTCAGTCCAAGATCCGTAGTTACCGAGGTCTTCATATCCTATAGTATCTGGAGAAATATATTGAGTTGAGACTGTTCCTAAAATTTTATCACGCTCCAAACTCCAACGCTCAAAATCATCGGCCTCTTGAAGAGTAGTGCAATTATAGTTTTCTAAATTAGTTCCTGTTGCACTGCATGAGTCACCAACAGTGACCGTTTTATAAGCATTTTCTCCATACGCTACACCCTGTCCCATTCTCACACTTACTGTGGTCATATCATCTTCAGTTGTCACATCAAAAAGATAGTAACCAGGTTCTGTAATAACAAAAGCAAAATTCGGTGTATCAACCTCATAGGTTTGGTTTGCATTGATGCGTCTGATGCTTAAAACAACTGTGCCTTGTGTGATCTGAAATTGTTCTGTTTTTTCATCCAGATTCAAAATTTTTAAATTCGTTTGACTACCCATACGTACAGCAGCTCCAGGCAATTGCATTTCAACAAGTGCGCCTGTATCCGACCATATTTGATCATTAGTGATTAAAGGTCTATTAAGGGTTATATCAACCCATTCAGTTTCCCCTGCAGGCACAAAACTCACAGTTCCATTAATATAACTTAATCGAGCGACTTGATTAGTAGAATCTGCAAAAGTAACTGTGGATATTAGTAACATGAAATAACCCGCTAGCCTGGCCACCGTGATATTGTCCTTAACTGAGGTGTGTTTCATGCTAACCTCCATACTGTTATATTATCCGTAATACATATAGGAGTTTTACTTGCAGAGAATCATATTGCTATGAATAGATAGCCATATGTAAGTATAGTCTAATGTTTACCAATTAAAATAAAGAGTATGACGCTTGTGACATGTTAATGTTGTATAAAAAAGGGGCCATCAATGGCCCCAGATTGCAATAGTCATGAATTCAGCGAAATATCTTACATTTTCTTCGCTGCAATCGCAGTGTTAAATCATCTCTGACTCAACATCATCTTTGTTAACTAGAATTTTTTTGCCTTTGACAGATTTTATTACTTGAGGTCGACGCAGCTCCTCATCACTGAAATCATCTACCTTAATTACATCCTGTCGCGCCAACTCTGCTTCTTTCAATTGTTTGGCCTCTATCTCAGTTAACAATCCACAAGCTAACGCTTCGTTGATTTGTTCAAGCAAGGTAAGCGATTTTAAAACATTATCTTTGACTGCTCGCATTACTTTTCTTTCTAACTCCTCGGCAGCACAAATTTTATGGAACGCTTCCTCCATTCGACCTAAAGGACAGGTCTCTCCAGACTTACTATAAACCAGACGAGTTACACGCGTACGAGTCTCTCCAGGTTCAATTAGAATTCTAGCTAATTTATGACCTAATTGGTCGTTTGGTTTGTTTCTTCGATTACCTAGTGGTTTGATAATCAAGCGTAAAGCGATTCGCGCCCAACGGGCTGGAAAATTCACAATAACACCGTGCATTGCTGTCTCACACTCGTACAATAGTTGTTGACAACTCCACTCAACCAAAGGTAAATCTGCTTTGGGCTCACCGTCTTCATGAAAACGTTTTAAGACCGCTGAAACCAAATATAATGAACTCAGCATATCCCCAAGACGCGAAGATAATTTCTCTTTACGCTTTAAGTCACCACCTAGAACGGTCATTGAAAAATCAGCTAGAAATGCTAAATTAGCGCTGTATTTATGTACGAGTTGGTAATAACGCTTCACACTACTCACTGGTGCTTTGGACAGATGTGCGTCAGTCCATGCAAAGATGACTGATTTGGTAAAGTTGGCAAGAATAAATCCGGCATGAGCAAAGAATGCGCTATCAAATTCAACCAGATCATTATGTCTAATACTTTCAAGTTCTTTAAATACATAGGGATGGCAGCGAATTGCTCCCTGACCAAAAATAATTAAACTTCGAGTTAGTATATTCGCCCCTTCAACGGTAATTGCGATAGGAGATCCTTGATAACCTCTACCTAAATAATTGTTGGGACCAAGACAAATACCCTTTCCGCCATGAATATCCATGGAATCACATGAGACTTGTCTTGCACGTTCAGTTGTGTGGTATTTTAATATGGCACCCACTACAGAAGGCTTGGCTCCATTATCAATGGCGGCAGCAGCCATTGTTAAAGCAGCATCGATAATATAAGTATTCGCTGCAATTCTGGCCAAAGGTTCCTCAATTCCTTCAAACTTACCAATTGGCTGATTAAATTGTTTGCGAATGCGTGCATAAGCTCCAGATGCCAGAGCAGCCGCTTGTGCTCCCCCGTTCGCACTCGAAGGTAAAGATATTGCTCTACCAGCGCTCAAACATTCCATTAGCATGCGCCAACCGCAGCCGGCCATAGCCACGCCACCGATGAGATAGTCCATAGGAATAAATACATCTTTTCCTTGAGTTGGACCATTCAAAAATCCGGTATTTAAGGGAAAATGTCGACGACCTTTTTTAACACCTGGGGTATTTGCAGGTATCAACGCACAACTAATTCCTACATCTTCACCCTTACCTAATAAATTATCTGGGTCAAATAGTCTGAATGCTAACCCTATTACTGTCGCTGCAGGACATAAAGTAATATAACGCTTATCCCAATTTAACAGGATACCTAATACTTTTTCACCATTTACTTCTTGATGACATACTATACCTTTATCTGGGATTGATGCTGCATCAGAGCCCGCGTTAGGTCCAGTCAAAGCAAAACATGGAATTTCACGTCCATCAGCCAATCGTGGTAAATAATAATTTTTTTGCTCTTCTGTTCCATACTTGAGCAATAGCTCGCCTGGGCCTAGTGAATTAGGTACAGAAATGGTTGTAGCCGCTGTGATTGAACGACCGTAGATTTTCACTAAAATCGACATTTGTGCAGTAGCAGAGAACTCAAGACCACCATAACGCTTCGGAATAATCATACCTAAAAATCGATTTTCTTTGATAAATTGCCAGACATCTTGAGGCAAATCAGTAAGATTGTGAGTGACATCCCAATCATCGATCATGGAGCATAAAGTATTTACGGGGCCGTCAAGAAAAGCTTGTTCCTCATCCGTCAAACGAACAGTGGGGGCATTCCTTAGTATGGAAAAATCGGGAGCGCCGCTGAATAAGTCACCTTCCCAACTTACGGTACCTGCTTCCAGAGCTTCTCGCTCTGTTGCAGACATGGCAGGCATGGCCTTACTCACCGTTTTAAAAAAATATTTGGATAATAACATTCGTCTTAAAGGCTTTATTGCACCAGCAATTAAAATCAACTCAAACAAAACAAGTATTATTTGAGTCAGTAATCCCGGAGTACCATAGGCAAACACAAGAGCACTAAATAGAGCAAAGCTAATAGCCCATACTGAAATTGCGGCCTGCCTGGTTAGCAATATCCCTGCAGCTCCAATGATCATGAGCGTTAAAATAGCGTGTAGCACATTATTCTCCTTAATTATTGCGGGTCTTCTGACCCCTAGTACTATTTCAGTTTAAGCCAGACACAATTTTTATAATCTGTTTTGCGACAACATCCGGGTGTTCCATGGGAAATAAATGGGTCCCATTGGTTTTAATACTTGTTACATTGAAATATTTTTTCATGTAGCGCACATCCATTTTACCAACCACAGTACTTTTGTCACCATAAATTAATGCAGATGGAATTAATAACTTACCTTCATAATTTGGAATAACATGTGGAATGGTTCGATAAATTTGATATTCAATATGCCTGTCAAAGCGCAAATAATAACCATCATCTTTAAACTCTAAGCCATAGGTAATGTAATCATTTAAACACGCATCCGTAAAGGTCTTAAATAAATCTCGAGTCTTTAAATAATCCATTAATTGATCATGATCTTTCCAATACATCCGACGGCCTCGGGTTCTCAATGCCGGTGTAATTCGATCAATAATACCAAGGGCTTTTGCTAAACGAACCATACTTGATTTAAAAGGGCCAATTAAAGGTGAATCCAGCATAATTACTGCTTTAAATAATTCTGGTTGTTCAATCGCCGCCAATAGGCTTAAGACACCACCTAAAGAGTGCCCAACTGCAATAACAGGACGATTGGCCTGCTTTTTAATACTGTGTATTACTTCTGATATCAGATTACGCCAGTTTTCTCCAACTGGGAATAACGGGTCATGACCAATCCTGTCAATGTAACAATAATCAAATTCTTTCTCGAGATGATTTAGCATCTGCTTATAGCATAAAGCGGGAAAGCCATTTCCGTGAGCAAAATGAATCAACTCTTTCATAATGTTACCAATTGTCTATACCCCATATAAACATTCTAATTGATATATTCGAAACCAATTTTGCATTGATGCAAAATTGGTTTAACAAACTATTTCATCTTATAAACGAGCAACTTTTCTACTTTCTGCGCGAAGTGAGTGCAGTGAAAAACTGTAATATATGACAAGTAATGCAGATAAAATGAAGCCTGAACCTGGAAAAAGAAAATTAATAATTAACAAAATGAATAAGAGGAATAACATAGGGGTTGCTGCAACAGCCAAAAGTCGGCATGATTGGGCAAATGTTACATTAAAAGAAAAGAATACGCTCGAAAATACTTGCCCTAGAAATCCTAAAACAAGGAAAATAACCAAAAACATGGAAAAAAACATTGCTACAACCATGGGATAAATCAAGAGTTCCGAGAAATATTTCAAATTCTGGATTGAACTGCTTTCCGCATACTTTTTACCATCAAACACCCCATTTGTTCCTTTATCAAAGAATTGCACTATAGGTGCGCCTTCACTTTGCTTTGGTTGGGGCATATTAAACACTGTCAGGCTTGGTACTTTCAAAGAAATTTTATTTTTATTAATCAAAATCGCAAGATAAGGGTAATTGGCAGTAAAATCATTGATTTTGTCTGCAGTATCAATAATCACAACCACTTGCCCTTTATCGTTCTTGACGAAATATGGCATAGGCTTGTTAAGAGACACTTCTCCATTTTGTATATAAAAAACAGGAATTTTTGATAAAGGATCGGTAATTTGTTCTTTAAACGATTGATCGAGACTGAAGCTTATTCGTAAAGCAAATGGGATGGAGAATATGGCAATAGCAAATAAGAAATAAAAAATACCGAGTCCCTTCCAACGCTTCCCAACATCTATATAAAGAAGTCGTGAATAGAAAGACATATATAATGCAGACCAATAGCGATAAATTGGAGCATCAATTGGCTTTAGTTTATTTTTTTCTTTACTCACTCCATTCTCCAATACGTTTTCCGGAATTACTATGAAAAAGATGTAATTTAATTGTAGGTAGCTCTACCCTGAGTTGTCCACTTGCAATGGGTTTATCCCCGGTAATGCGCAGATTAATAGATCGACCGTTTTTGATGCATTTGGCGCGTATAAGCTTGTCTGCTCCCATATCATCTACAAACTCAACATCGATTGGGATGGTTTGCGGATTATTTTCAGAGCAAAGCAAAACATGCTCCGCTCGAATCGCCAAAACCAATTCATCCTTATCATCAAGGTCTTGCGCCAACTTTGGAACAGGATAATGAACTCCATAATCTGTATGCACAGTGTGGCTGGATTTATCATAGATACCGGATATTAAGTTCATAGGATATTGTCCTGTAAATCCTGCCACGAATAAAGTAGCTGGTTTTTGATACAGTTCCTGGGGGGTACCTATCTGTTCAACAAGACCTTGATTAAGTACCATAACACGTTCTGCCATCGTCATTGCTTCCGTTTGATCATGTGTCACATATAAACTGGTAGTATTTAGTTGTTGATGTAAGCGACGAATTTCATGGCGCATTTCTGTACGTAATTTTGCATCAAGATTCGATAAAGGTTCATCAAATAAGAAAACAGCCGGAGAACGCACCATAGCCCTTCCCATAGAAACTCGTTGCTTTTGTCCTCCAGAAAGTGCCTGAGGTTTTCGTTCTAAATATGGAGTTAACTGCAATAATTGCGCTGCCTCATGTACTCGTTGCTTAATTTCTTCTTTTTTAAATCGCCTCATTTTTAATCCATAAGCCATATTTTCAAATACAGTCATATGAGGATAAAGAGCATAGTTTTGAAAAACCATAGCCATATCTCTTTTTGCTGCAGGTATTTCATTAACACATTGATTATTAATTAAAATAGACCCAGAACTTATATCATCCAGACCGGCAATTAAACGTAATAATGTAGTTTTTCCACATCCTGAAGGACCAACAATCACCATAAACTCGCCTTTTTTAATGCTAACGTTTATGTTATTCAGAATCGTTGTTGGACCAACATTTTTCGAAACTTCAATGAGACTGACTGTTGCCATGCTTATTTTAACCCTTTTTCAAACCAGCGCTGCATTAACATCACCACCATACAAGGTGGAATCAAAGCAATCAATGCAACAGCCATAATATAATGCCATTGTGGTATTTGATCGGCCACTCCAGCTAAATATCGAATCCCCATAACTACAGTAGCCATTTTTGTTTCTGTGGTAATCACCAATGGCCAGAGATATTGATTCCAACCGTACACAAATAAGATAACGAATAACGATGCAATCTGCGTTTTGGATAAAGGTAAAACAATATCAAAAAAGAAACGTATAGCCCCTGCTCCATCCAATTTTGCCGCATCAACAAGTTCAGGCGGTATGGTTTTGAAAAATTGACGAAACAAAAAAGTTCCTGTTGCAGACACAAATAGAGGTAATGTTAATCCAGTAAATGAGTTTAACAATCCAAAAGAGGCAACCACCTGAAATGTAGGCACTATCCTTACTTCTATGGGCAACATCATGGTTGTAAAGATCATGGCAAAACATAATTTTTTAAAAGGAAAATCAAAATAAACCAAAGCAAATGCCGAGCCTAAGGCAAAAATAATCTTTCCCAAGGCAATAGCCATGGCCATAAAAAAACTGTTCAACAGCATTGAGGTAATAGGCTCCCCGCCTGTAACAGCTAGACCGTCGGTCATCACTGCCTTTAAATTTTTAAATAATAAAGAGCCTGGAACTATAGGGATATGAGATTGCATCATGACGCTGCCTTCGTTACTGGCAGCAACAAATGCCAAATAAACAGGCAGCAACATCAAAATAACAAAAAAACATAAAAATCCATGTGATAAAATACGAGCTACATATGATTTCATGCGTAATGAACCTTTTTTTCGAGGTATTTAAATTGCACTAAAGAAACAATGATGACAAGAAACATTAGTAATACCGATTGGGCTGATGAATTTCCCAAATCCATTCCTTCAAACCCATCCTGATATACTTTATAAATTAAATTAGTCGTACTATTACCAGGACCACCATGCGTCATGACTTGAATAATGCCAAAAGTATCGAAAAACCCATACATCAAATTCATAATGAGCAGGAAAAAAGTAGTTGGTGATAAAATTGGAAAAATAATCTGCCAAAAACGTTGCCATGCAGAAGCACCATCGATAATTGCTGCATCGATTAAAGACGAGGGAACCGCTTTAAGTGCAGCGAGATAAAATAAAAAATTATAACTGAATTGCTGCCAACTGGCAGTAAGAATAACCACAGCAAATGCCTGATTTACGTTATTCACATAATCAAAATTAATCCCTAATGACTGCAAAATATGGGTCATCCATCCTAAAGTAGGATGGCATAAAAAACGCCATAAAATGGCGGCTACTGCAGGCGCCACTGCATAAGGCCAAATTAATAAAGATTTATAAACTCCTTGCGTCCTACCTCTATTATTCACTAATATGGCCATAAAGAGCCCTAAACTCATCGTGAAAAAGGTTACACTAAAAGCGATAATAAAAGTTACCGCTATTGCCTTGCTGTAACTCGGATCTAAAAAAAGATCCACAAAGTTGGAAAATCCTGCAAATTTTTTATGAAGGCCAAAAGCATCCGTATAAAAAAAAGATTGCAACAATGCATTACATGCAGGCCAGATAAAAAACATCAGGGTAACAACAAGTTGTGGAACTATAAAAAGCCAAGCAGAAAGACGTTGGTGATTGAATTTAGCCATTGCCCAATATATAAGAGGGACTGTATAAGCATTATATAGGTATGGATGTTTAAGTAAAGTAGTAAAATAGCTTGGCGAAATCTAGGCATGCTCGTTAATGAAACTCCTGGGTTCCGCTGCGAAGCATCCAGGTTACAATTAATCGTTAATCAAGGAAAATATTTTGCGCTACGTACACATAGAAAATCCAGGCCCCCACAATCGATTGATCATTGAAAACGGCCCTAAGCCTGAATGCAGTAAGTCGCAAATTTTAGTGCATGTTAGAGCAACGGCTCTCAATCGAGCAGATATAATGCAACGGTATGGTAAATATCCACCACCCGCAGGAGAGTCTGAAGTTCTTGGTTTGGAAGTCGCTGGCGATATAATTGAGGTCGGTGCGAATGTAACTCAATTTAAACCTGGAGATAAGGTTTATGGATTAGTCGGTAGTGGTGCATATGCTGAATATTGCCCTGTTGAAGCCTCACTAGCTCAGAACATTCCTGACTCTTGGAATTATACGCTTGCCGCAGCACTTCCTGAATCCTTAACAACCGTTTATGCCACTTTGTTTGATCTAGGAAAACTTAGATCAGGACAAACCTTACTGATTCATGGTGCAGGAAGTGGTATCTCTTCATTGGCAATTCAAATGGCAAAATTAAGTAATGCACACGTGATCACTACGGTAGGAAGCGATGATAAGATGGAAAAAGCACGCAAACTCGGTGCAGATCAAGTCATCAATTACCGTAAGCAAGATTTTGAAGACTTAATTGAAGATCATAGTGTTGATTTAATCGTTGATTTTGTAGGTGGTGATTATTTTAATAAGCATCTGCACTTATTGAAACCTAAAAGCAAACTCATCCAGATCGCATGCCTCAAAGGAAGTAGTGTTGAATGCAATCTCGCGCTGATTATGCGTAAAAGATTGCAAATTATTGGCTTTGTACTTCGCTCCCAATCTCTTGAAGAAAAAAACAAATTGTGGGACGAGGTGCATAAACATTGGATGGAGGACCTCAGGGCAAAAAAATTAACCCCCATCATTGATTCGGAGTTTAAACTGGAACAAATTGAAGCAGCACACCAACATATGCAATCAGGTGCTCATTTCGGCAAAATTGTTGTGCATGTAGATTAATTTTTTGAGCTGATATATTGCAACAGTGCAGGCCAAGCAAAGTGCAGTCACCCTGCTTTTAAGTTAGGCAAAACTCACCTCTTCCCAAAAGGGGAGAAGGAACGCGTTAGGGCGGATGAGGGTAATCTAATGAATAACCTCCCCCCTCTCGCAGTAAATTGAGTTATTATCTACTTAGCTTCTTAGCGTCCAAACGAAGAGCACGATTTAATAATTGTTCATAGATCGGTTCATTCGGAGTAAGCTGCAGCACAATAGTTGCGGTAATGCAAGCCATCATGACTGGAAAAATTAAATAATAATTATGTGTCATTTCTACTACCAATACTGCTCCTGTTATTGGAGAACGTGTAGATGAAGCAAAAAGTGCGGCCATTCCGGCAACTGCAAACATGCCAGGCTGCGTTAAAAAATCAATATGTAACATTTCTAAAATATGGAATATAGCCAACCCAAGAAGTGTTCCAATAGCAAGGATAGGAGCAAAGATTCCTCCTGGAACAGAAGTTCCATAGCAGGCCATCGTTCCTATAAATCGGACTACCAAAAGAAAACATAACAGGCCAAATCCAGGTGACATAGTTAACGCCTGATGAATAATATGCATTCCCCCACCAACAGCAGCTGGATGGTATACTGCTAAATAACCAATCAAAAACCCTACGATTAGGACATAATATGATTTTTGTCTTGAAGTGAGTTTATCCAGTAGCGTTAGAGTTTTTATTAAAGAGAGATTAAATAAAAGCCCTACAAACCCTACCACAATGCCAAACAGAGCAAATAACCATAAAGAATCAAGATGAGGAAACTCAAATACATTCATTGGAATCGTTGGTTGAGGACCAATGATTAAATCTAGAATTACTGTGGCGGTAATGCAGCAAATAACTACCATACTGAAACTGGTAAAAGAATAATTAAACTGATTACGCATTTCTTCCATTACAAAAATGACTCCTGCTAAAGGAGCATTAAATGCAACAGCTAAGCCGGCAGCAGCTCCTGAAGCAATCAAACTGTCTTTTCGACGTCGGGTTAGGTTAAATAAACTTCCAAGCATTTCCCCCAAACTACCGCCAATGTGAATTGTGGGCCCCTCTCGACCCAAAATCATCTGTGCAGAAAGTGCTACAATTCCAAAAAAAAATTTTACGGGTAACAAGCGATGCCAAACTATGGTTTTTAAATGAAGTAAAGTACCCTCAATTTCGGGGACACCACTGCCTGATGCTTGAGGAGCATAATGCTTTACCGCAAAATAGGCCGCATAAACCATAATCATAGAGACCAATCCTGAAATCAAACCACCAGGCCATCCATGGAGACTAAGGAATTGAAAAAAGTTATGCAAAAGGTTACCAAGCACATCGATTGACAATCGAAATGTTGACCCTACAAGACCAACTACAATACCCAAAACAAAAGATACAGCATAAAGCATCAATATCTTATTGCGCATTGTTTTAAATCATCCCCATCAAATTGTTAATAATTTTTTGTCCTGCTTGGTTCGCTAAAGACAGTATGGTTTCAGGATGAAATTGAACTGCCTGGATAGGTAATTGCTGATGCGCAATAGCCATCACAACACCGTCATCACTCATTGCAGTAATCTTTAGTTCTTGTGGCATCGCTTTAAACCGTGCATAAAGAGAGTGATATCTCCCGGCTTTAAAACTAGCTCCCAAGCCAGAAAACAACTCTGGATTATCTATCACTTTGATGATTGATGGTTTACCGTGCATGGGGTATTTTAGAATATCTAAAACGCCACCAAAATGCTCAACAATTCCTTGCAAGCCCAAACAAACTCCAAACAAAGGAATACCAAGCGAAATAACGGTTGAAATTGTTTTGGATAAATTGAAATCACTGGGTTTTCCTGGTCCTGGAGATAAAACAACAAGATCATATTTTTGATTTTGTAAATACTGCAAGGCCTTATCAAAACGAACTGTGCTTACTTCCGCCCCGGTTTGACGGAGATAATTTGCCAAAGTATGCACAAAAGAATCCTGGTGATCGATAAGTAATACATGCCTGCCTTTCCCTGTTAATGGCAAAGGTATTGTCTTGTGCAGGGCATTAATTTCACGCTTTTGCAACATATCTAAAAAAGCAGATGCTTTTAAGCGTGTTTCTTGTTCTTCAGACTCTGGAACTGAATCGTAAAGCAAAGTAGCTCCTACTCGAATTTCAGCAACTCCTTTTTCAATGCGCACAGTTCTTAAAACCAGGCCTGTATTTAAATTTCCATCAAAACCAAACCAACCTACGGCACCGGCATACCATTTGCGAGGTGATTTTTCATGTTCTTCAATAAAATTAAGGGCCCAAATTTTAGGAGCACCAGTGACAGTAACAACCCACATATGAGTTAAAAATGCATCCACAGCATCAAAGTTTTCTCTTAAAGTGCCTTCCACATGATCTACGGTATGAATCACTCGCGAATACATTTCAATTTGTCTGCGACCTATGACATTTACCGATCCTGCTTCACAAATACGCGACTTATCATTTCTATCCACATCAGTACACATGGTTAATTCAGATTCTTCTTTTTTTGAGTCCAATAAAATCTGAATGTTCTCCGCATCTTCAATCGCATCGACACCGCGTTTAATCGTCCCAGAGATTGGGCAAGTTTCTACTCTTTTTCCTTGGACCCGTACATACATTTCTGGAGAGGCACCAACCAAATATTCGCTATCACCTAAATTAATAAAAAAACCATAGGGTGAGGGATTTAATTGACGCATTTGTTTGAATAAAGCCGAGGGCTGGTTCTCGTAATGGGTGTAAAAAGTCTGACTCGGAACGACTTCGAACAAGTCACCACAAGCAAAACGTTCCTTAGCTTTATTTACAACCTGCGCATATTCTCCGGGTAGATGATCACATACTTTTTCAGGTTTATTGGACGATTGGTATGCCGCATATACCCCTTCTCTCTTAAATGATTTTGTTGATTGACCTTGAAATTGAAAATCATAACGCCTAAGAAATGCTTCTTCTTTGCGATGGTTCACCACATAAATTTCATCAGGTAAATAAAGAACCATGTCTCGTTGGGATAGTTCTCTTTTTTTATGTTTTGGTAAATCCTCAAATTGAAAAATCAAATCAAAACCAAAAGCCCCATATAAACCCAAATAAAACTCATCTTCCAGTTTAAAAAAGGCTAGGATCAGACGGATTACAGTAAATACAGAAGGCTGATGGCTACGCTCCTCTTCGCTAAAGACTTCACTAGAAGCTTTGATTTTGATTTGCAGCAATGCATCACTTTGCGACACGACCTCTAAAAATTTTTCATGTTCCAATAACGGAATAATGAACGTTAAGAGGATTTTTCCGCGTTGGTTTAAAGCATCAATTTGAATTAAATTCTGCCTGCAAACAAAAGCCAAAGGAGGGTTATAAAAACCTATATCCCAGCAGGTATAACGTCCAGGATATTCAAAGCTTGAAGCAAATAAAGCCCCTCTTTGTGAATCTAAATGTTCAAGAAGATTCTCGATACCTTGTTGATAGTCCAAGGTAATTTGAGAACACTCAACTTCAACGCCCCCTTGGGTTTTGTAATGCAACATGAATAACAAACTCAATAGAATAATATGGTGTACATGTCATTCTACTTTAAAAATAGTGTTCTGCAAGAATATCGTAACCATAACAGACAGCGTATTCATTATGAAAAGCTTCGCTCCCACACGTGGGAGCGAAGTTGGGACGAGGGTATTCCCTGAAGGACACCTTATCCCCCTGGGGAGATAGGAAAAATAATGGATACACTATACCCAGGATCAATCAAATTACGTGCTACAAACTTTTGTTATTAATAATTTCTTCAAGCGAACAATTCTTATCAATTGCGGCCTGAACCCACAAACCTACCTGATGATGCGCATCCCTAAAAGGTACTCCTTGTAATACCAAAGATTCCAATATCGCAGTAGCATTCAAATAACCGCTTTTGGCTTTTTGTTCCATCAACTTGGTATTGAATTGTACGCTTTCCAGAAAAGGAGTAATGATTTCCAAACAAACAGCCAATGTATTTACTGTATCAAACAAGCATTCTTTGTCTTCTTGCATGTCTTTGTTGTACGCAAGAGGCAACCCTTTCATTACCGTTAAGATCCCCATTAAATGCCCGAAAACACGACCACTTTTACCTCTAATTAACTCCAAGACATCCGGATTTTTCTTGTTAGGCATCAACGATGAGCCAGTTGCAAAAGAATCATCAAGAGTGATAAAACCAAACTCCTGTGTAGCCCAAAGAATTAAATCCTCAGCTAAACGAGACAAATGCATCATAATGATTGAAGCTGCAGCACAAAATTCAATGATAAAATCTCGATCACTTACTGCGTCTAATGTATTCTCAATCACCCCATTAAAACCCAGAGTTTCTGCAACCCACATTCGGTCCAAGGGCAAAGCGCTTCCAGCTAAAGCTCCGGCACCTAAAGGAGAGCGGTTCATTCGCGTCTGCCAATCATGCAAACGCTCTAGATCACGTTGAAACATTGCTAAATAAGCAGCAAAAAATTGCCCTAAATAAATAGGTTGGGCTTGCTGCAAATGCGTATAACCTGGAATTTTATCATCTGCATGAAGTCTGGCGAGCTCTTCCAGAGTCTGATTTAAATTTTGTAAAAGGCTATTAATCTGCACACCAGCATTACGAGAATACAATCGTAAATCCAGTGCAACTTGATCATTACGGCTACGTCCAGTATGCAGTTTTTTTCCAACCTCGCCAATTTTAGCAATCAGCAATTGTTCTACAAACATATGAATATCTTCACAAGACGCTTCAAACTCATGAACACCATTTTCGATTTCATGGCTTATTTCTTCCAATCCCTTACAGATCAAATCTGCTTCAGGTTCAGAAATAAGCCCTTGGCGAGCAAGCATTTTTGCATGCGCTTGACTCCCCACTATATCATGGGCATAGAGTACCTTATCAAAAGCCAAAGAAGCATTAAATTGCATTACTCTAGGATCGAGTTCTTTCTTAAACCGTCCCCCCCATGTTTTATGCGCCATTATTAATCTCCTTTATGTACCTTGCCATAAACTTGTGCTGACAAAGAAAATAAATTTATAAATCCTTCAGCATCCTTTTGGTTATAAACTCCATCCTCTTCAAAGGTAGCCAACGCAGGATCATGCAAACTATATGGAGACTTCATTCCATGAGGAATTATATTCCCTTTATATAATTGCACACTCACAGTTCCAGTCATATGCTCTTGGGTCACATCAATCAACGCATCCAAAGCATTCTTGGCTTGAGAAAACCATCGTCCTTCATAAACAAGGTTGGCATACATTTGTTGTAACGATTGTTTTAAATGCAAAGTCGCTCGATCAAGACATAAACTTTCGAGCATCTGATGTGCTTTATAAAGAACTGCAGCTGCAGGTGCTTCATATACGCCTCTGATTTTCATTCCAACTAAACGGTTTTCAACAATATCAGCCACTCCAATTCCATGAGAACCTGCAATTTTATTCAGTTCTTTAAGTAACTCCACTGAACTCATTTTTTTTGCATTTAAAGCGACAGGTACACCCCGCTTAAACTCAATGTTCACTAACTCTGAGTGGTTTGGTGATTGCTCCAAAGATGTAGTCATCAACAATAAATCATCAGGTTGAGGCTGTGCTGGATCCTCCAAAATTCCTCCTTCATGTGAAATATACCAAAGATTATGATCACGAGAGTAAGGTGATTTAGGTGTCACTGGGACCTCAATTCCATGCAATGTTGCATATTCAATTGCCTCTTGTCTCGACTTAATCTTCCACGATCTCCATGGTGCAATAATTTTAAGTTCAGGAGCTAAAGCTTTTACTGTGTATTCAAAACGAACCTGATCATTACCTTTTCCGGTAGCCCCATGAGCAATAGCATCTGCTTGTTCGAGCATTGCAATTTCAACCAATTTTTTTGCGATTAAAGGTCTTGAAATCGTGCCTAAGACATATTGATTTTCATAAAGGGCACCTGCTTTGACTAGTCTCCATAAATAGTTACTAACAAATTCCTCTTGTACGTTCATAACATAAGCTTTTGCAGCACCACTTTTTAAAGCTTTTTCTTTAATGGCCTCTAAATCTTCACTTTGTCCTAAATCACAAACCATAGCGATGATTTCAGCGTGCTGGTAATGCTCTTTAAGCCATGGAATCATTACTGATGTATCCAGGCCACCTGAATAGGCAAGGACAATTTTTTTAATCGATTCAGTCATGGGTTACTCCTGATAGTATTGTTTTAAATGTAAAATAGGCTCAGCCAATTCTTTAGGTATTACATCTGCAACTAACTGTCCCCCTTTTAGAACAACCAAGCGGTCTGATATTTTACTGAGAAAATCCAGATCATGAGACGCAATAACCATTGTAACTCCTAAAGACTTAACTGAATTTAATAAGCTAATCACTTCATCAATCGTTGCCAGATCAAGTCCTGATGTAGGTTCATCACACAGTAATAAATTAGGCTTCATCATTAAACTTCGCGCTAATGCAACGCGTTGTTTTTGCCCACCCGATAACTGATGAGGATAAGCTGATGCTTTATCACTAATCCCTAAACTCAGCAGTAAAGCCTGTGCCTGTTCTTCATGAGTTACTGTTTTGTTGTGTAAACGAGGTGCATACACCAAATTTTGCATCACAGTCATGTGTGGAAAAAGCTGAAAATCCTGAAACATAAAGCCACTGTGACCGACTACCTCAATGGTACCTGAATCCAAATTTTCTAGTTTTTGTATACAACGCAACAGTGTGGACTTTCCGCTTCCCGATGGTCCTGCTAAACCCAGCACCGTATTTTCTTGTACTTTTATACTTAAATTATTTAATACAGGTAGAGAACCAAAATATTTACTGGCGTGGTTAATTGCTAGCATAAAGCCTCCTTTGTTCCATTTTCTTGCCGAGGAACTCAATCAAGAGAACCATGCCGTAGTAAAAGCATCCAGCAATACACAAAGGAACAAAATAGGTAAACTGCTCTGCGGCAACCGATTGAGCCCTGCGCATCACATCCATTCCCCCTATCGTCGCGATCAATGCGGTTTCTTTCAACAAGGCAATCATTTCATTAATGAACGCAGGAAAAATATTTTTAACCACTTGAGGTAAAACAATATCTTTCCACAAATAAAAGCCAGGTATTTGTAAGGTTTTTGCTGCTTCAAATTGACCTTTAGGCAAATGCTCTATCCCTGATCTCAGAATTTCTGCAATATATGCTGAGCTGTTTAAACCAAAAGTTAAAAGTCCAGCCACTAAAATATTGGCTTTGATACCGATTAATGCAGGTACAGCAAAATAGATAAAACTAAGTTGCAAAATTACTGGAGTCCCTCTCATTAGCGAAATAAATCCATTTATTATAGGCTTCATAATCCCTTGGTAACGCAATAAAGCCATTAAAGTTCCTAGTAAAGTCCCTATGAATAAACCACCAAGTAAAAGGATTAACGTGACTAGAGTTCCCTCACCAATATAGAGGACATTTTGTTTTAACTCTTCCATTTTGTGTCCTCCAGCCATTTCTTCTTGAGTGCAGCCAACTCACCACTTTGTTCCAGTTCGTCTAAAGCATGGTTTATTTTTTGAGTTAATTTAGAATTCTTTTTTATTGCTAAACCATAGCCATCTGTTGATTTAGCTAGAACAGCAAAGGATAATCCAGGATTTTTCTTACTGAATACGGCCCCTTGGACGCCATCAACCAAAACCAAATCAACATGACCAGCTTTTAGAGCAGCAATTGTTTGATTATTATTATCCATTACTAGAAGATTAGCATTTGGCATATTCTTTTTTAGCCAAATTTCCATCGTACTGCCTAATTGGACGGCAATTTTCTTATCAGTTAATTGCGTCACATCATTAATCGGCTTTGTTTCAGGAAAAACAGCCGCCATGCTTTCGAAATAATAAGGTTCGGTAAAATCAAAATTCTTTTTTCGCTGATCGGTAATGGTAATCGTAGAAATTGCTGCATCAACTTGCCCCGAGCTCAAAGCAGGTAAAATACTGCTGAATTGCATGGTGTCAAAGAATGCTTCCTTTCCAATTTTTTTTGCAATCAATCGCGCAAGATCAATATCAAATCCTTTAATTTCACCATGATCATTATATTCAAATGGTGGATATTCAGCCGCTACTGCAAAATGAATATATTGGATGTTATCATCCGATACTTTGGCATAACAAATAGAAACCAACAAAGCGAGCCCCACTAAAAAAATAAAAAACGTATGTTTCATGTGAATATAAATCCAGTTTTTATGCGTTCATAAAATTTACCAACCTCAACTTGCCCTGTCAAGATATTTTGAATATAATTTCATTAATAATGGTTCTGTATTCACTTAGCCATAAATAAGCGGAGATACGAATGAGTCAAGATGCTGCTCTAGATGGGCATATACTAAATATTGTGCAAACAGAGGAAATTGCAGAACAAATAGATTTACAAAATAGCTTAAAGGAACGCGGTTACACTATCCCCCAGGCAACTCTATCGCGAAGATTAAAAAAACTAAAAATTGCCAAAATAGGTGGTACTTACCAAGTAGTAGATTTCAGTATGCCCAACCTACCTTTGGTATTGAATATGCAAATATCAGATTATGGACTTATCGTGCTTCATACACACCCAGGGAATGCGAACAGCTTAGCATTCTTTATTGACAGAAAATTTGTTTCTTATTCACCTCAGGCTACCCAAAGCTCAGGAATATTAGGCACAATAGCAGGTGATGATACAGTGCTTCTTATTGTAAAAAGTAAGGAACAATTACACCACGTAATTGACTTATTGCAGAATGAATTCCCTTATCTAAAAAAGTAACTAGAGTTATCATTGTAGCCTGAGTGCAGTGCAGGCTACACACATAATTGTATTTATAAGTTATAACATCCTCGCTATAATGAGATGTTCACTCTTTGAGGTACCATTTTTATGACCATCTCGGCAAAAGAATTAGAGAAAATTTCTCAGCTAGCCTATCTGGATACAGATATAGAGCACTCACCAAAACTCATGGAAGATATTAACGCGATAATGAATTTTGTCGATCAACTAAGCTCTGTTAATACCCAAGATGTAGAACCACTTTTTCACCCACTTGCTTTAAATCAGCGTTTAAGAACCGATGTGGTTACTGAAGGAAAATGTCTGGCTGAACTAGAAGCCCTTGCACCACAATTTGAACAGGATCTTTATTTAGTACCTCAAGTTATAGACCAGAGTAAGTAATCATGGAAAATTTATCCTTAAAACAATTATCGCAGGCGTTGCATCAGGGCAAACTATCTAGCACTGAATTAACTCAGCATTACCTAATGCAAATCCAAAAGCATACCGATTTAAATGCCTTTATCAGTTTAGATGAGGAACATGCGCTACTTGAAGCTCAAAAAGCGGATCAAGAATTAAAAAAAGGCCATGGGAAAATTCTTACGGGAATACCTATGGCATTGAAAGATTTATTTTGTACCAAACGTATGCCTACTACCTGTGCTTCAAAAATGCTGGAGCATTTCCAATCCCCGTATGAAGCAACCTTGGCCAGCAAATTACTCGAACAAGGATCCATTCTTATTGGCAAAACCAATATGGATGAATTTGCCATGGGATCTTCCAACGAGAACAGTTATTTTGGTTCTGTAAAGAATCCATGGGATAGAGAACGAGTTCCGGGTGGTTCCTCTGGAGGCTCAGCAGCCGCTGTAGCTGCTGGCTTAGTTCCTTTCGCTATAGGCTCTGACACTGGGGGTTCAATACGCCAACCGGCTGCCTTATGCGGAATTAGTGGAATTAAACCCACTTATGGACTCATTTCTCGCTATGGCATGATTGCCTATGCATCCAGTCTGGATCAAGCAGGACCTATGGCTCGAAGTGCTGAAGATCTTGCATTAGTACTTCAGGCTATAGCCGGATTTGATACCCAAGATTCTACTTCAGTTGAGACAACAATTCCCGATTATTATGCGGAACTCAATAAACCCCTGTCCCAACTAAAAATTGGTTTGCCTTCGTGCTTTTTTCAACCCCAGGTAGACCAAGAAATACAACAAGCGATTCGTGAGGCAGTCACGGTTTTTGAACAAATGGGCGCCGAAATTATTCATTTAAATTTGAATCTCCAACCTTTATGGGTTCCTTGCTACTATGTAGTTGCTTGTGCTGAAGCGTCATCTAACTTATCGCGTTATGATGGCTTACGCTTTGGCTATCGCAGCGATAATGCATCCACATTAACCGAATTGATTCGCAATACACGTAGTGAAGGTTTTGGGATTGAAGTGAAGCGTCGAATTCTTACGGGAACGCACGTACTTTCATCGGGTTATTTTGATGCCTATTACTTGCAAGCACAAAAAATCCGTCGTCTTATCCAGGAAGAGTTAGTTACAACACTGAAATCCGTTGATGTGATTCTCGGACCAACAACGCCAACATGTGCATTTAAACTGGGTGAAAAAGTTGCCGATCCAATTCAAAATTACCTGGCTGACGTTTTTACTGTGGCGGCCAATCTTGCTGGCCTTCCCGCGATTTCTATACCCGCAGGCTTTGCTGAAGGGTTACCTATAGGTATGCAGCTCATGGGCAAACAATTTGGTGAAAGCCGTTTGCTCCAGATTGCCCATCATTATCAACAACAGACCAACTGGCATTTGACCAGTCCAAAGCAATAAAGGTGAATTATGGAATGGGATACAGTCATTGGCCTTGAAGTACATGCTCAGCTAAAAACAAAATCAAAACTTTTTTCTGGTGCATCCACTGCATTCGGTTCTGCTCCTAACTCTCAAACCTGCTTTATCGATGCAGGATTTCCTGGGGTTTTACCGGTATTGAATCAGGAAGCAGTGATTATGGCAATTAAGTTTGGCTTGGCCATCCAAGCTGACATTAATGATCAATCCGTTTTTGAACGCAAAAATTATTTTTATCCGGATTTACCCAAAGGATATCAAATCAGTCAATTTCAAAAGCCTATAGTGAGCAATGGTAAATTGGCAATTACTTTGAATGACGGCAGTAAAAAAGATATTTTGATTGTACGGGCCCATTTGGAAGAAGATGCTGGCAAATCACTTCATGGAGTACATTCAGGCTATAGTGGTATTGATCTTAACCGTGCAGGAACACCTTTATTGGAAATCGTCACCGCCCCTTGTTTATTCTCAAGCCATGAGGCCGTGAGCTACCTTAAAAAACTGCATCAGTTAGTCCAATTTTTAGGTATCTGTGATGGTAATATGCAAGAAGGAAGTTTCCGTTGTGATGTCAATTTATCATTAAAACCTAAAGGCTCTAATATTCTAGGAACACGAACGGAATTAAAAAATTTAAATTCATTCCGTTTTATTGAGAAAGCCATAGCTTATGAACAAGCACGACATCAGGATTTATTGGAAAGCGGACAACAAGTGGTTCAAGAAACTCGTCTTTATAATCCTGACACGCATACAACACATTCCATGCGCAGTAAAGAAAATGAAAACGATTACCGCTACTTTCCTGATCCTGATTTACTGCCCATCCAGATCACTCGCTTCCTCATAGCGGAAGTAAAAAATAATTTACCTGATTTACCTGATAAAATTTATGCCGAACTAATAAACATACCATCCCTAAATGAAGCAGATATTAATTTTATTCTTTCTTCACCTGCAGCTTATCAGTTTTTTAAATCAATTAAAGCGCAATGTCGCGCTTCGGAAAAAGTAATTATTAACTGGTTAAAAGGTCAATATGCTGCTGCTTTAAACGAAGAGAACTTAACGTTCGATACCCCTCGTATATCCGCAGAGCTCATGGCGCATCTCCTTAATAAATTGCATGACGCGGATCTCTCTTTAAACAATGCTCGCGCAATATTTGCTTTACTGTGGACTGGTGAAAAAGATATTGAGGCAATAATAGAGCGTGAAGGATATCAACAAGTTGATGATACAGCGGCATGGGAAGAAATGATTATTAAATTAATTCAACAGTATCCTGAGCAAACAGCGGATTACAGGGCAGGAAAAGAAAAATTATTAGCATTCTTTGTAGGACAGATCATGAAACAAACCAAAGGACAGGCTAATCCCGAGCAAATCAATGTCCTACTAAAAAAACATTTAGCAGGAGACGGGTGATTTTGCATAAGATAAGAAAATTTTGTTCCTATTCAGAAACACGGACAGCAATGACATCAACTTAAGAAAATCCTTGGTGAAGGCGCAATCCGTAACTCAGGCAATCGTAGCCAGGGGAAGCTGGTTTTCGCTTCGCTACCACCAAACTACACTCTGAATAGAATTGAACTTTATCCACAATAGATTAAACATTAAGAATGTTCTCTTCATTGAGTTCAACAAATCAAGATTAATTTTGATATTTCTTCTGGGTACCGGGATCGGCTGGAAAAGCTTTTTCTTTTAGATCATGAAATTTACTACTACCGCCCTTTACTCCATCATAGAAATCGTTCACGGTTTTAAGTGCATCTGCACCAAAGACACCCGAGGTTTTAAGCCCATGAAAATCAGATCCGAAAAATTTGGAGCGTCCTTTCTCTTCCCATGCCTCATTGATACCCAAAAGGCGCTGTAAACTGAGCATGCGGCTTGTACCGAAAAAACTACCTCCTTTGGTTACTTCTTCTTTATCTTTTTCACTAGTTTTTTTAAGAACCTCCATATGAGCCCTATTAATAATCGTAGATAGGACACTCTCAGAAGTTAAAGTAGCAACTTGCAATTCAAGAATTTTTTCTAATAACTCGCAGTAGTCGAGCTTCGCTTGATTTCGTGATCTATAGAAAAAGGGTAAAGAACATTTTTGTTGCTCGACTTTTAGTGTCATTTTATATGTTTGTATTAATGAGATTGCTTCGCTCAGTCTCTTTTTCTTTTCTTCTGCCAGTGCTTCTTTATTTTTTTTCTCCTCTCCATCATTGGAGCCTTTGTCTGAATGATTTTCTAATTTGTTTTGTTGCTCGTGACTGCTTGCAGTAATAATTGGCTGTAAAGAAGACTGAAGTTGTACCTCTTTTTGCTCTTCTTTTCTACTGGAACCTTTTGTTTGCTCCTTTATTTCTCCCTGTTGCGCTTCACTGCTTGCATGATGAATTTTCTTCAAATCAGACTCAGTATTTGCCTTTTTGTTCTGAATGGATTCTTCAATTTTCTTAATAGCCTGGTCAGTTTCAATAGGAATTAATCCATCGAATGCTTCTTTGATATCAGTTATTTTTTTCAATTTATCTTCAGTAAAGTGCATGAATGCTTGAGGACTATGTGCATTTTCAGATTTGAGCTTGTCCTCTTCGTTTTTGACAGCACTTTCAATCGTCTTTATTTGTTCAAACAGTGTCTTTAAGCTCTTTGAATATTTTGCCTGCTCGATGATTGATTCAAAGTTATTAAGTAGATCATTAAGTTTAGATTGTTCCCTGCTAATCTCCTCTGCTGTAACAGAGCTTGCTTCACATTGCTTCATGATTTCACCCATGATATGTTTTTTTTCAGCAAAACTCTGTTTAAATTTTGAAATAGATTGGTCACCAAACCAATTCTCGAAGTTCCGATCAAACTCTTCAAATGATTCTTGTGAATAATCTGATTTTTCAAGCAACTCAAGGTACCGGTTTTGTATTAATTCCAAATTTTGCTGATTTTCAAGCAACTCATCATTTGCTAATTTTACTAAAGACTGAGCTTGGAGAATAAGTCCTTGATTTCGAGTCTCTAACTCTTTTTCCAAAAGCTCGGCCTGTTTCTTTGTTTTCTGCATGGATTGTTCAATTTCACCAATAGCATGAAGAGTCTTTGTATGTATTTCTGAGGTACCATCAATCTTTTGTATTGTAAGCTTTATTTCTTCTTCTTTAGCTGTAATAAATTTGATAAGTTCTTGAAGTTTAGGAGCATCTGAAGGTACTAATAACTCCTCAGCTTTTTTGGCGACCTCGGCTTCAATAGTTTTTATTTGTTTAAGCTGAGTCGTTAAACTCTTTAAATCTTCTGCTTGTTTCTTACTCGATTCAAAGTTCTCTCTTAGTTTAATGAGTTCGGATTGCTCCTGATGAATCTCCTCTGCTGTAACAGAGCTTGCTTCGCATTGCTTCATGATATCACCCATGATGCGTTTTTTTTCAGCAAAACTCTGTCCAAGTTTTGAAATAGATTGGTCACCAAACCAATTCTCGAAGTTCCGATCAAGCTCTTCAAATGATTCTTGTGAGTAATCTGATTGTTCAAGCAACTCAAGGTACTGGTTTAGTATTAATTCCAAATTTTGCTGATTTTCAACCAACTCATCATTTGCTAATTTCACTAAAGACCGAGCTTTGATGAGCAGTTGTTGATTTCGAATAGTCTCTAATTTTTCTTTAAATGCATCCAATCGTTTGATAACATTCAAACGGAGAGTCGAGTCAGCTGGAATTTCCTCAATAAACTTATAATCGTTCTTAGTGGCTGGTTGGTTTGACTTATAATTATGGTCCGCACGTTTTCCTCGAATAGGCACTGTATCAATATCTTTTTCTTCTAATGACAAGACCCGAATCATAGAATTTAGGAAACCCAAATAACTCTCGCTGTACTTTGAGGTATCAAATTTCATGTATGACTGAATTTTAGCTTTATTTAGTTCAATTCGTTTCTTGAGTTTTTCATTAAATCCTATTTCAGAAAACTCGACAATTTGCTCTAGGAGATCCTGTTCAGAAGATATTTCACTTGGGTAGGTAAAAATGAAAGGAAGCTGCGGAATTTTCATATAAAATTTGGTTAATTAAAATCAATGTGATTACATTATAACCTATATTGATGGTTTTTTGTATTCTTATTGTATTGTTTGGTCTATAGGTGCTCATAAAGAGTAAAATTGATTATTTATTTGAGTAATACGATATAAGGCCCGTGATCTACACAAATTTCGATCTATTAATCTAGGTAAAATCGATAACAATATTTTATTAATATCTGAAATGTCCATTTTTAGAACGGACCTTTAGGGGTGGGTATGGCTCAACACCTAAGCCAGAGTTTGAAAATCATTATAATTTTAGGGAGAAGGATCGATCAAAGATTAAATAACAAAGTAAAAAGAGTCGGTCGATAAGCCGGGTTCTGTCATGGACAATCATTCATCTGGGGCATGCGTCACCGCATGCCTCAAGCGACCTACCCGAGTCCCGTGCGGGTCACACGTAATGGCTTTTCAGCCAAATGGACTCCTATTTGGTCTTGCTCCGAGTGGGGTTTTCCCTGCCACGTCTGTTGCCAGACGCGCGGTGCGCTCTTACCGCACCATTTCACCCTTACCTCAAAGAGGCGGTATATTTTCTGTGGCACTTTCCGTAGGTTCACACCTCCCAGGCGTTACCTGGCACTCTACCCTCTGGAGCCCGGACTTTCCTCCCTTTGTAAAACAAAGAGCGATTGTCTGACCAACTCTGTTATCAATAGTAGCAGAGTGCCTAGTCAAAGACCACTATATTGGAAAATTTAATATGAAAAAAACAGTGAAGATAGATTGCTTTAATCAATTAGAAATCACGAGTTCCAATAAATTCATCATCGAAATAACGCTTTAGTTTAGTGCGCAAAGTACCGCGGCTTACACCAAGAACACGTGCAGCTTTAGATTGGTTGTAACGAGTTAATTCCATTACAGTACGAAATAACGGCGCTTCAACTTCTTCAACGATTAATTGATATAAATTTAGGTTAGAATCTTTATTGCTAACACTGTTTAAATAGCCCTTAACTGCATGAATTACTTGATGAGTAAGTGCTTCGCTGCTTTGCACCATTGTTTCTGTGCTCATTTAAGTCTCCTAGTACAAATTAATTAAATAAAATTATGCCCAGTACATACACTCACCGAACACTGTGGACTATATAGTACCAAACATCTCAAAGAGTGTAAATATTGTTTTAATGATATTCATTTCTTAAGGAAATATTAAGAAGAAAAATTTTACCACTTTACAAGTTAAATGGACAAGGCGAATTTGTTAAATAATTGACTCATATCAGCTATTTCTTAACTGATAGCGTAAAATACTCAGAAAATTTGTATTTCAATACATACGTTAGAAGATGCAAACTACTTTATCGATCGCATATTAACAAGCCCCGATAAAGTATTAGTTGGTTTGGATATTTCAGGAAACCCTATAGCAAATAGAATGCTGCGGCAGATGTGATCTCACGAAGTTGATTCATCGAACCTTAAACCCCTCCAGATGACGTGGGGCAAGATGTTTCATTTTTTTTGTAAATCCCGGATGCGTGTTGCTGCACTCAGACCTTTATTCTAATCTACGGTAAAACTTTCTCCACATCCACATTGCCCTGTTTGGTTAGGATTGTTGAAAATAAACTTATAATTTAATCCCTGCTTTACATAATCAACACTCATATTTTTTAGGAAAGGATAACTGGATTTATCGATACATACGCTGTAGTTTTCTGTCAAAGCAAGCACTAAATCACCTTCCTGAGGAGCAAGCACATAATCAACTACATAAGACAACCCAGAACATCCCGTTTTTTTTACTGATAAACGAATCCCGGTATATTCAGAATTTTTCTGCAAATAAGAAACCAAGTGCTTTACCGCTGCTTCAGTAAAACTGATTTCAGGCATTGTACTTTCTGCATGATGCATTACTACACTCATTTGTTACCTCTCGATGCGATTTATCTTCTTCATTAAAAACAATACTTCTTTATAAACGTCAACAATCCTTAATGCTATAGGATACTGAGCGACAGGGATATCTAATTCTTTCACAATCAGCTGATAATCAATTTGTGGTGCAGTCATTATGCTCATCCCTTCCAGCTGTCTACATAGCCATTCCAGACTAGCAATTATATAAGGATTGCCATTGGTTTTGAAACAAGCTTTAACAATTGTATCATCTGGATTACACTGCATGTAGAGTTCAATAACTCCCTGACCTTTTTGGTTGTTTTTAACAACAACAGCCAATTGATCATTTAAATCGACAACACCGACATGTTTCGGTGAAAAAAAACAATCTCGTACAATTTTATTATACATCATGATGGTGACATTTCATGCAGCCGAGTTACTTGCGTACAAATAACGTTTATCGCATGCTTCACTTCTGCTTCCTTAGTAAAGCGCCCTAAAGATAATCGAATCGTGCTTTGTGCTAACTCATCACTTAATCCTAAAGCCCTCAATACATATGAGGGTTGGATACTGGCAGAACTACAGGCTGACGTAGTAGATACAGCTAAATCACTTAATGCCAGTAATAAAGAATCCCCATCTAAACCTGAAAAGCTTATATTCAGATTACCAGCGATTCGTTTTTGTTCATCCCCATTAATCTGGATGCCTGGCAAATGCTTGATGCCGTTCCATAATTGCTGGCGATATTTTAAAAGTCTTGCTTGCTCTTCATCTCGTAAACGTTCTGCTAATGCGAATGCTTCTCCCATTCCTACAATTTGATGAGTAGCCAAAGTCCCTGAGCGCAAACCGCCCTCATGCCCGCCGCCAAAACTTTGTGGCTGCAAACGAATGCGTGGTTTATGCCTCACATACAGTGCACCTACACCTTTTGGGCCATAATTTTTATGTGCTGATAACGCCATCAAATCTACAGAAAGATGGGTGAGGTCAATAGGAATCTTTCCAGCACTTTGCGCTGCGTCAACATGAAAAATAATTCCTTTATTTCGTAGTAAAGTACCAATAGCCTCAATATCTTGCACAACACCAATTTCATTGTTGACGTGCATGATGGAGACCAAAATAGTATCAGGTCTTAAAGCTTGATTCAGCTTTTCAACATCGAGTAAACCATTTGCTTCAGGCGGCAGGTAGGTTATTTCGAATCCGTCCTTTTCCAAGCGACTAAAACTATCGAGTACTGCCTTATGTTCTGTACTCATGGTAATCAAATGCTTCCCTTTATTCTTATAAAAGTGAGCAGCACCTATTATTGCCAAATTATTCGCTTCTGTAGCGCCTGAGGTAAATACGATATCTTGTGACGATGCATGGATCGAATCCGCAATTTGTAAGCGCGCATGCTCTACGGCAAGTGATGCGACTCGACCGTATTCATGAGTTACTGAAGAAGGATTACCATAATCCCCGTCCGGTCCTAAGTAACGAATCATGTGCTCCACTACACACGGATCAACCGGTGTTGTTGCCATATAATCAAAATAGATCGGTAGTTTAATTATCTCGCTCACTCCCGCCCCTTTTGCTTGCCCATTCCAGCGACTTCTGTACCTGGCTCAACATACCACGTAATAGATTAACTTCCATTTTCTCCAAATTAACGCGATTAAATAATCGTCGCACACGTTGCATTAAACGACGAGGATTTGATGCTTTTAAAAATTGAATTTCAATGAAAACATCTCTTAAATGTTCATAGAATTGTTCAATTTCATCCGCTGTAGCATATTCATCCTGGCGCAATGCCACCTCTGCTTTCGGTGCCAATAATTTCATTCGCAATTCATAAGCGACAATCTGTACTGCTTGTGCCAGGTTAAGCGAACTATATTCGGGATTGCTGGGAATATGTATATGATAATGACATTTTAGCAGCTCTTCATTAGTAAGACCTGCATGTTCTCGTCCAAAGACTATTGCAATTTGAGTATCTTCTGCTTGCTTACTTATCAAATCTGCACAGGATGAAGGAAGTAAGCCAGGTAGAGACAATCCTCTAGGTCTTGCGCTAGTCCCTAAAATTAGCTGGCAACCAATTAGTGCTTCATCTAAAGTTTCAACAACTACAGCACTCTCTAAAAGATCATCGGCCCCAGCGGCCATTTCTTTTGCTTTATAATCAGGGAACGATTTAGGCTTAACCAGATAGAGTGAATTTAACCCCATAGTTTTCATTGCCCTGGCTGTGGAGCCTATATTACCTGGATGAGATGTAGCTACTAGAATAATGCGAATTGAACTTAACTTCATATACAAACTTTTATTAATGCATTGTGATCTCTATATCATATCATCGAACTTACTTTTTTACGATTTTTGCTTTTTTCATATTTAACTCTATTTGCGCAAAAAAAATATGATAGAATCACCGGTTTTGTAGATTAAAGAGTATATTCATGGAACCACTTTTAAATATAGCAATTAACGCAGCACGACAAGCCGGTGAAATTATTATTCGACATATGGAGCAAGTGGATCGCCTCAAAATTACTGCTAAAAATAACCATGAATATTTTAGCGAGGTAGACATCAAAGCTGAACAAGCTATCATTCATACAATTCATAAAGCGTATCCAGAGCATGGAATCCTCGCTGAAGAAAGCGGTGTTCAAGAGGGAGATAACGAGTCAATTTGGATTATTGATCCATTAGATGGCACATCTAACTATCTACATGGCTTCCCCTTCTTTTCCGTTTCAATAGCAGTGAAAGTTAAAGGAAGAATAGAGCATGGCGTTATCTATGATCCACTGCGGCATGAGTGTTTTGCTGCAAGCCGAGGACGTGGAGCACGTTTAAACGATCGAAGGATACGTGTTTCCAAACAAACTCAGCTGGTGTCCTCACTTTTAGGAACTGGTTTCCCATCTCGCGACATCAACGTAGCACAAAGATACTTACCCACATTTGAAGCATTATTTGGCAAGTGTGCTGGAGTCAGAAGAACTGGATCGGCTGCACTTGATTTGGCCTATGTTGCCAGCGGACGCCTTGATGGATTTTGGGAGTTTGGTTTACGGCCTTGGGATATTGCGGCTGGATCATTATTAATTAGAGAAGCAGGTGGCTTAATTAGCGATTTACATGGTGGCGATGAGTTCCTCAAACATGGAGACATTGTTGCTGGAACACCTAAAGTGTTTAAATCATTATTACAAACCATTTCTCCTGTTTTGAAATAAATCGAAGTGTACATGCTTCGTAGCCTGGGTGAACTGCAGCGGAACCCGGGCTACGAGATATCAAGATTACAACTTATTTAAACCCCTGCCTCACTCCAAAACTTAAAGGAAGCTCATCAGCCAGGGCGGTACCTAGATTTTTGGTCACTCGATCAAAAAGATTTTGTTTATGGGTATAATCAATCACATCAGAAATCTTAATTATTTCACGCGCTAACTGCCCACTGCTTGCAAAACCATCAATTAATCCCATTGTTAAAGCTTGTTCCCCAGTCCAAAAAAGTCCAGAGAATGTATCATTATCTATATGTAAGCGATCTCCGCGACCTTCTTTTACTCGATTAATAAATTGCTCGTGGACCTGATCCAGCATGACCTGTAGTTTTTGCTTCGCAAAATCTGTTTCAGGACTAAAAGGATCTAAAAATGACTTATTTACGCCAGACGTTTGTAATCTTCGTGTAATGCCAACTTTGTTTATTAAATCAACAAAACCAAAACCATTATACAAAACACCTATAGAGCCAACCATACTTGCGGGGCTGGCATAAATTGTTTCTGCAGCAACAGCAACATAATAAGCAGCAGATGCACATGCATCGACACAAACAGCATAAATTTTTATATCAGGGTATTTTTTTTGATAAAACTTTATCATGTTATACATGTATTCAGCCTGAACAGGACTACCCCCAGGACTATTAATACGTACTATTACCGCCTTTAATCCAGAGTTTTTATAAGCTGAATCTAAGCCCTTGGCGAAATCATCGGCATTAGCTTTTGCTTCAGCCATTTCTCCAGTAATATCAACTATGCCAACATGAGGCTTAGTATTAGTGCCGATGTCATCATTGGTACTCATTGATACTTGATAAACGACGTAAGCAATGATCAGTAAATAAATAACACGCATAAACCACTTCCATCTGCGTTTTCTTTTTGCTTCTTTCATATAATCAATAATGATCTGATTCAGCAAAGCTTGCGAATCCGAAGTAGAATTAGGAGAATGGTTGTTTGTCATAATCATCACTTGAAATAATTAAAATAAGCCCCATTTTACGGTAGATACAAAAAAATTAACACCCATTAACCCATTAGAAGGTTATATATCATGAGAATGGATAAGCTAACATCAAAGTTTCAAATTGCCTTGGCAGATGCCCAATCTCTCGCTTTAGGGAGAGATAATGGCTTTATCGAACCAGAGCACTTAATGAAAGCCCTTTTGGATCAACAAGGAGGCAGCTGCAGACCCCTGCTAAGTAAAGCCGGCGTCAATATCCCTCTATTAAGGACTCTCTTAGATCAAGCATTAGATAAACTTCCTAAAGTCTCTGGTATTGGTGGTGATATCCATATTTCAAACGGATTAAATCGTCTATTAAATCTTACTGATAAGCTGGCACAGCAAAAAAAGGATAATTTCATATCCAGTGAACTGTTTGTTTTAGCGGCAATAAGCGAAGAAGGCAGTCTTTCTCGCATGCTTAAACAAGCTGGAGGCGAAGCCAAAGCAATTGAAAATGCAATTCTTGAGTTGCGAGGCGGAGAAACGATTAATGACCCTAATGCAGAGGAACAGCGCCAAGCTCTAGAAAAATATACTCTTGATTTAACCGCGCGAGCAGAACAAGGTAAATTAGATCCAGTGATTGGTCGAGACGATGAAATTCGTAGAACCGTTCAAGTATTGCAAAGACGTACAAAAAACAACCCGGTTTTGATTGGTGAGCCCGGTGTAGGTAAAACTGCAATTGTTGAAGGACTGGCACAGCGCATCATTAATGGCGAAGTTCCTGAAGGCCTAAAAAATAAACGTTTGCTTTCTTTGGATATGGGTGCATTGATTGCAGGGGCAAAATATCGCGGTGAATTTGAAGAGCGCCTCAAAGCAGTTCTTAATGATTTGGCAAAACAAGAAGGTCAAATTATTCTCTTTATTGATGAGCTTCATACTATGGTTGGTGCAGGGAAAGCAGAAGGTGCAATGGATGCAGGAAACATGCTAAAACCAGCTTTAGCACGCGGTGAACTCCATTGTATCGGTGCCACTACTTTAGATGAGTACCGACAATATATAGAGAAAGATGCCGCTTTGGAACGACGCTTCCAGAAAGTTTTGGTTGATGAACCAAGTGTTGAAGACACTATTGCTATTCTTCGTGGTTTAAAAGAGCGTTACGAAGTACATCATGGGGTTGAAATTACGGATCCGGCTATAGTCGCAGCTGCTACTCTATCACACCGATATATTACGGACAGACAACTGCCTGATAAAGCAATTGACTTAATTGATGAAGCAGGAAGTTTGATTCGTATGGAAATAGATTCAAAACCTGAGAGCATGGATAAATTGGAACGACGTTTGATTCAATTAAAAATCGAACGTGAAGCACTCAAAAAAGAGCATGATGAAGCCTCTAAAAAACGACTTGACGATCTACAACATACGATTGACGAATTAGAAAAAAACTATTCTGATTTAGAAGAAGTATGGAAAGCAGAAAAAGCAACAATGCACGGGGCTACTCAAATTAAAGAAGCGCTTGAACAAGCAAAACTTGAAATGGAAACCGCACGTCGAGCTGGTGATTTGAGTCGAATGTCTGAATTACAATACGGACGCATTCCAGAGCTTGAAAAACGCTTAGCTCAAGTAGCAGAAGTAGAGTCGCATGAGAACAAATTAGTCCGTAATAAAGTGACTGAGGATGAGGTAGCAGAGGTCGTATCGAAGTGGACAGGCATACCTGTAGCCAAAATGATGGAAGGTGAAAAAGAAAAATTACTCCAAATGGAAGATGTGCTCCACCATCGACTCATAGGTCAAAATGAAGCAATAAATGCCGTATCCAATGCCATTCGTCGTTCACGTGCCGGATTATCAGATCCTAACCGTCCTATAGGTTCATTTTTATTCCTTGGTCCTACAGGTGTGGGTAAAACAGAATTATGTAAGGCCTTGGCTTCATTTCTCTTTGATACTGAAGAAGCAATGGTACGCATTGACATGTCTGAATTTATGGAAAAACATTCTGTTGCCCGTTTGATTGGCGCACCTCCTGGGTACGTAGGTTATGAAGAAGGCGGATATTTAACAGAAGCAGTCCGTCGCAGACCCTATTCAGTAATTTTACTTGATGAAGTAGAAAAAGCACATACGGATGTGTTTAATATACTTTTGCAAGTTATGGATGATGGGCGCTTGACTGATGGCCAGGGACGAACTGTCGATTTTCGTAACACCATTATTGTTATGACTTCGAATCTTGGCTCCAATCTGATTCAGGAAATGGGCAATAAATTTAAATACGACCAAATCAAAGATGCTGTTATGGAAATGGTACGTCAACACTTTCGTCCTGAATTTATTAACCGCATTGATGATACAGTGGTCTTCCACGCCCTTGCTCAAGATCAAATTGCAAAAATTGCAGCGATCCAAATTAGCTATTTGCAAAAACGCTTGAATCAACAAGACATCCATCTGGATGTAACTCAAGAAGCATTATCACACTTGGCAGAAGCAGGCTTTGACCCAGTATATGGTGCAAGACCTTTAAAACGTACTATTCAGCAACAACTGGAAAATCCTCTAGCTCAAAATATATTGACAGGAAAATTTAAGTCAGGGGAAACAATCAAGGTGACTTATAAAGATGGAGAGATGAAGTTTATGAGTCATTAATCAAACATTTGACCTGGGTTTCGCTGCGGGAACCCAGGTTACAACTCATTCTAACCTCGATCTGCCCCTATCTGCTCCAATCGTTCCACCAATCTCTTTTTTACGCCCGACCATTCTTCAGCAAGAATGCTAAATAAGGCTGTATCTGTGATTTGACCATTATGATGAACCATATGTTGGCGCAATACCCCCTCTTTTGTTGCTCCTAATTTTTTTAATGTATTGTAGTTTTTAACATTACGAGGATCCGTTGCGATTTGCACTCGATTGATATCCCAAATCTCAAATGCATTTTGAAATAACAAAAATAAAGACTCATGATTATACTGCTTACCCCATGCTGATGGAGTCAGCCAACCATAGCCAACTTCCAATTTCTTATGGTGCAAGTCGATCTCATAATAGGCTCGGCTTCCAATTAACTTATTATCTTTTAGCCGTCTTATCACATAAGTGAGTTGTATGCCCTGCATATGCTTCAGCAAACAATCCTGAAACCAGGAATCATAAAACGCACCATTCGCTTTATTTGGCATATAAGTCCAAATTCGAGCATCATTAGCTGGATAACGCAAACACGCATAATGATTTATAGTAAGTGGCTCCATTTGAATGGTTTGTCCAATAAGAGTCCCAAGCATAAGTGTACTGACTTTTGCTTTATTTTTAGGCATAATAAGGGCGTCAGACATTATCATTTCTCAATATAAAAACAATGATCAATAAATTATTTCATCGAATAAAACAACTGTTTCAGATACCGTCAGATAAAATAATTTCTAATGCGTATCGGATTATTTCAGTTGACGAGAATTATCAAAATATTGCAAAAGTTTATGTTAAAGTCCAAGCTACTGGTAAAGCGACAATATTTGATATGCCTGTAAGTGAACTGTATCAAAAAAAATGGCTGGATAATTTTTCGCACGAAGATGTAGCGCATATAGCAGCTTTATATTCCGCAGAACAAACGAATAACCTGGATCTAATTAAAAGATTTCCCAAGCAAACGGCAGCAAACCGCTCTAGTGTGATCAGTGTAGGAATCCTTTTTACGACTTTTTTAATTTTATCGAATTTAGCAGCCTTTAAAATTGCTTCTTTTGGTTCAATAAGTTTTGCTGCCGGTTTAATTTTCTTTCCTTTAACTTATGTTTTTGATGATATTCTGACTGAAGTATATGGCTTTAAAGTGAGCCGGCGGATCATTTGGACGGCGTTACTTGCGAATACTATTGTATTTTTAGGTACTTGGCTTACCATTTATTTGAGTCCATCTCCCTACTGGCCTCATCAACAAGCCTATGCAACAGTATATCAAGGCACATTTAGAGTGTTTATTGCATCTGTCATCAGTTATTTTTTTGGTGAATTTGCCAACTCAATTATTTTGGCCAAACTCAAAGTCCTGACCTCTGGCGAGCGACTTTGGCTACGCGCGATTACAAGTACCATGATCGGTGTTGGTATTGATACTTTACTTTTTACTCATATTGCCTTTCTATTCATAATTCCTTATTCAGGCATTTGGCAAATTATTGGAACGATGTATTTACTCAAAGTTCTATATGAAATATGTGCATTACCGATCACATATCACGTTTCAAATTATCTAAAAAGAACAGATAATGTGGATCACTACGATGTGAAAACCAATTTTAATCCGTTTTCATTAGAGCTTTGATAATGGATACAACAATAAGCGATCCATCTAACCATAGAAAAATTGATATTCATTCGAGTTATTTATGGTATTTGACCTTAACTTACTCCATGATAATTATCCTGGCCAATTGGTTTGACCCACGATTAATTAATATTTGGGGCTTAACAACGGATGCCGGTACATTGATTTTTCCATTTTCATTTTTACTTTCTAACTTGATTACCGAAGTGTACGGTTATAAATATGCGCGCCGAACTATTTGGTGTGGGTTCGTATTTAATTTGATTTTCATTTTATATGGTCAGCTTGTTATCCATATGCCCAACCCAAATTTTACAACCAATAATGCAATTTTTGATGCCTTGCTCACTATTAACTCTAGAATTATTTTGGCATCCTTTATCAGTTATCTCATTGCTGAATCGTTTAATTCTTATCTGATTGCCAAAACCAAAATTAAAGTCCAGGGTCGATATATGGGGGGACGGTTTCTTCTTTCCACATTTTTAGCTTCAGGACTAGATAGTGTTATTTTTACAACAATCGCTTTTTATAAAACAATACCTGATTTTGCTTTCATTGCTATGATGCTCACGATGTGGTTCATTAAAGTATTTATTGAACTTTGCGGTCTCCCTTTCTCCATAAATCTAGTCAATAAACTAAAAGAAATTGAACAACTGGATATTTATGATAAAAATACAAAATTTAATTTGTTTCACTTTGATCTTGATTACATCCAGCAAGAAAATGAGTTTTTAAAAAGCAAACCATAAATTATAGCCAGCACAGCGAACCTGTTTCTGGGCATGAATCAAGTTTTTAACCAGGATTTCCGCTGCGCTAAGGGGCTACTGCTCAGTAACAATCAATATGTGAGTACTAAACCTTCCTCTTTTTTCGGCGCATCTTGCATGGTTAACTCTTTCTCTGCTCTCGCGATGGCAGTAAGCATCTTATCTTTTCCATTAAAAAATGTGCAGTCCAAAGAGGCACCAGGCTCTGTATCAAGGAATTGTTTGAGAAATTTCACTCCATTGAGCATATCCTCTTTAGTCAATTCATCCAGACTCACTTCCAAGCCTAAAGCCTGCTGGATAGTAAATAGCAGATCTGTATCGAGTATCTTTGATTGCTTTAATAACAATACATAACCACCAAAAAGCATATAGCTGCAGGTAGAATCATAACAGGCTTTCATTTTTGTTAAAAAAGAGCTGTGGTCTGTGAACTCGAGATTATCTTGAATTAATGGAGTATAAAATAAACTAAAAATTATATTTCTTGATGTTTCTGATTCAATATGTTTAATAAGACTTAGATTAATTGCCTCTTCGTCTAAATTTTTAAAGACGTTAAAATCTTTATAATCTTTTGCCACACCTTTACACCATTTTTCTATATCTTTTTCAAGTTGTTGCCGTTCATTTTCAATTTGTTCTGCTAGAGTTTTAATAAATTCAATTGCTGTAAACCGATTTAGGATAGCTGCACCGCGTCGCGCATGTTCATCAATAATATCCTGTAAGTACGATTTGAAATTTCTATCTTCAGCAAAATGGGGGTATTTCATGAAGCGAGGAACTTTCTCTTTATCTTCAAGCAACATGTTATTACGAAAAACTTCTAATGCTTTGACAATGGTCACAACATCAAGAGTTTTTAAATCATCTACTCTAAACGTCTTTTTTATCAAGTCTGAGTCTAATTCTTTAAATTTCAATGCCCTTCTTATCGCTTGGAATAACTTACAATCCGTTACATTACATTTGCCCCATATAGTCCAAGACGCATAGTAATTAAAATTGTCGTATTCCTTAATCAATCGAAAATAACGATGAATTAATGCCCCTAATAAAAACAAAGCGCCCTGCTCTGTATCTCTTTTATTTTCTTTTGGAATTTGGCGTAATTCATTAACCAATTGATTAAACACTTCAATCTGAGGGATTCGGTCCGATTTACATTTAATAACTTCATTAGTTCTAGCAATTAATACATCAAGACTAGACTGTTGTGGTGAAGATAATCCATCACTAACCTGGCCATCCACTACAGTATATCTACCTAATATAGTGGAATATTTTGTCTCTAGGTTCAGCGTATTGACTCTAAATTTTGCAAATGTTGGCGGAATATAAGTCATACATCCTCCTTAATACATACTCATTCCCAAAGAATTCATAATTCCCCTACAAAGCCCATATAAAGATGAAGAATTCTTGCCAGACGAAAAATATTTTGCTTCATGAATGTCCTTTTGAATTGTTGCTCCTAATCGCATATTCAGCTCACTGTATGTTTTTTCTTCTCGTCGTTCAAATACAAAAGTGCAATAGTAACTGAACTCGCTCAAACATGAATTAAAAAAATCCTTGTCCATTTCTTCAAGAGATTGGACTTCTAAATGACTACGAAATAAATCAATCAAAGATTGATAAAGATAATTACTTACTGAAGAACTATATTGGAACCATTTAACCAAATAAATTCCAATAAGAACCTGTCTTCTAAATTCATTGAAATCATCTAGAGTTAGCGTAGGATCCCTCTTAACAACTTTAACATATTGGATTAATTCATAAGTCTCATCTAAACTGTGAGCCAACATACTTATTGTAGCAGCATCATCGATGGCAACATGATTAGGAATGAATAAGGAGAAAAAATTCAAACATCCCACATGGTGTCCATAAGATCGCGCCAAACACGTTGCTAGTCTTTTCGCTTTTTGCTGAAATTCGGCAAACTTCGTCATTGCGTCCCTCCTGCAAATTTTGACCCGCAATAACGGCAACGCGTCATTGTCCAAAAATGTAAACGCCTTCATTTTTTATAGCAACCTATAAAAAATATTGCAACTATTAATTTAACTAATTGAACATAAAAAGAATTAAAAGTCTTTTTTCTAGTTTTTTTATGCCCAATAAGTTCGAGGATAACTCAGTAAAGTTGGCTACGAAGAACTACTTACGTACTAAGTTTTTATGTTATTACCGAAGACATTGTCCTAGAGTAAAATGAAAATTTCTATAGTAAATGCCAATGTCTCTTTGAGTGTACCAATCTAATGCCAATAGCTTTAGTTCAAATTAAATAAAAATTCCAAGCATGTTTTTCGTGCTATAGTCATCGTCTTCTGGGACTTTAAAACCTTCTGGCACCGGGATTAAGGCCGTAGTTCGTTCAATTTCAGATAACTTGTCAAAAATTGAATGAAGACGTTGCTGTTGTGATTTAATTTGTTCTAACTTAAGACTGGTCGTTTCAAAAAAGGATTGACTTTTGCTAGGCGTTAATAAGCTTAATAAATAATTGGCACAAACTTTAATAAAGTCTATCGCACAATCTATATACGTACGTTCTGCCAGTGTATCGATTAGATAGTTATCCACTAGTTTTTCAAAGCTATTTATTGTTTCAAAGAGCTCATTTGGGGATAAGCAAGATGGATTAGGAAAGTTTTGAGGGATAATTAATTGGAATTTATTGAAATCAACATTTGGAAATAAGCGTGGTGCAATTTTTTTGGCAATTTCTTGACTAAAAACAAATATCCTCAGTTCTGCCCGTGATTTCGTATCCAATTTTTTCCACTTGTCTTCTTTAAAATCAATAACTCCCCTCTGTTGCATTTGGAGCATTAATTCTCGAAAGGGTTGCTTTCCTAACAAACGATTCAATATGTCCATATTGATTGCAGCTATTTTATTATAAGAGTCTGTAAATTCGTTTAGCAGAGACATAACAATTTTCCTACAAATAGTGAGCGCGAAATCATAGGTAAATAGGATCCACGGTGTCCATTAGTTTCAGCGGCATGTAACGGGAGCCCCTTAAACTACCTCGAAAATCGTTCATCGATAGAGTTGATTAAACGTTGATGAATTCCATTAAACCCTCGGTTACTCATAACCAAAACTGCATCTCCTGCTTGCACTGTATCGGTTACTTCTTTAATTATTTCATCATGGTTTTTACAAATCTTATAAGGACAAGTCCAGTTGCTTACAGTTTCATGCAAGTTAAAATCATGTGGCTCTAAAACATACGCTCCATGAACTGGTTTCAAAGCATGTGCCATTTCATCTGAGTGAACACCAGTACGCATGGTATACGATGCAAACTCCAACACTGCAAAAATACGTTGATGTCTATTACTTCGTTTTAAAGCATCAACCGTTCGCATAATGGCTGTAGGATGATGTGCAAAATCATCATAAACCGTTATATCATGTTTACTTGACCGAACCTCTAATCGACGTTTTACTGGAGTAAATCGTTCTAAAGCTTCCGCTGCAACTTTGGGTTCAACTCCAGCATTTACACTGGCTGCAAGAGCTGCCAAACCATTTTCCACATTAAAACGTCCAATTAATGGCCATTTGACTTCGGCTACTTCCTTTCCTTGCTGTAAGACTTTAAACGCAGAACCATTTTCCTCAATTAATTGGGCTGACCATTGAGCATCTCCATCCAAAGCCAACTCTTCGATTCGTGAATATTGGCCACGTGCAATCACTTCATTCAAGGCTTTATCATCTCGTGGTTTAATTGCAACACCACTCGCAGGGATAGTTCTCATCAGATAATGAAATTGCAATTGAATCGCTGCTAGATCAGGATAAATATCTGCATGATCAAATTCCAGATTGTTTAAAATAGCAATTCTTGGACGATAATGCATGAACTTAGGGCGTTTATCAAAAAACGCACTATCATATTCATCTGCTTCAATCACAAACCATTTACCCGAACCAAGACAAGCACTCGTCTTGAAATCAGAAGATACACCGCCAATTAAAAACCCAGGATTAAATCCTGCTTGATGAAGAATCCAGGCAATCATTGAAGTAGTCGTCGTTTTGCCATGCGTCCCAGAAACAGCGATTACTTGATATTTGGATAAAATATTTTCAGCAAGCCATTGTGGTCCTGAAGTATATTGCTTACCTGATTCAATGACCGCCTCAAGTACAGGCATCCCTCTTTTCATTGCATTACCCACAATGACCAGATCTGCTTGCAACGCTAAAGTAGTATCATCATACCCTTCAGTCCAGATAATTCCTTTTGCTGCAAGCAAATCACTCACTGGAGGATAACAATTAGCATCACTTCCAGTAACTTTATGCCCAGCATCACGCGCGAGTAAAGCCAGAGCGCTCATAAAAGTTCCGCTTATACCTAAAATATGTAAATGCATGATAATCCTAAGTTCATTGTAAGAAAGAAACCGTTAAAACATTAACCGCCATTAAACCAAATGCAGCCAATACTGATTGAATCGCTGTTGTGTTTAAAGCGAACTTATATATATGTGCGATGATAACAAACTGCCAAACAGATAATCCTAAACTGAAAAACAAATAAAGAATACCAACAAATATTAACAATGGATTTCTTAAGTTAATAAGAGATAGATAAGGTGCGATAATCAATAAGGGAACTACCAATATATGGATGATAATATTGATACAGTATAAGGAGGTGACCGTTTGCACCAATCGTGAAGTTAATCCCTTAAAATACAAAGTCAGATAAGTATAAATAATATAAGAAATAACCAAGCATATTGAAATAAAGGCATTATTGATTAGATCTTCAGAGGAATTGAAATAAGAATAATCCCATTCAATCGTCATAAGTAAGATCAACAAAATACTGCTTAATACCATCAGAGAAATGGAATAAGGTGTATTTTCCGGACTGTCTTTAAATAAACAAATATCCCAATAACGATCAAATATAAAATGTAACATTTAAGCTAAATCCCTAAGATTAGGATTCTTCCTTTCTCATTATTTTCTTAATAATATCGAGTTGTTGCACAACAGGTTCGTTCCAAGGTCCTGAAATTTTGTAGCTGTATGCAGAAATTTTTTGCATACTTTGGTTAATAATTTTATTTGCAACCCACGCTGCAACACCCGCTACAGGACCACCAGCAATAGTCGCAACAACAGGCAAACTTGCTGTTATATGTGGGGATATTTTCAAGTTCAGATCATAAGTATGTTTCACTAAATCAAGATCTCCTTTCATGCTTGCATAAGCAACAGGACCATCTAGATAACTGTCTTGGGTCCCCATAATTCCCTTATTCACAATAAAGTTTCCTTGAAAAATATCGAAACTATATCCTTGATGCGCCAAATCGCTAAAATCTAATTGTAAGCGGCGTGGAATGGTTTGCAAACTTAAGATACTTAACAGTTTACCCAGACCTAACTTTTCTTCCGTCTCTTTACTTAGATGCGTAATTCTTCCATTTTTCAGTTGTAAATACATCGATCCTTTCAATGAAGCAAGAGAAAATTGATATAAACTCTTATTCCAGCCACCATGAAACTCCATGTATCCCTTTTTCGCATGAACCGTTGGGGGTACATGCCAACGCTCTAAAGTTTTAGCCAAATTCGTGATACTCAGTTTTACATCAAGATTGGTCTGATTTAGTTTCTCTTTCTCAATCCATTCTCCCTGAACATTAAACTGATATACTGGAGAAGTAATCTGGCAATAGTCTAGTTTCCATTTTTCAGCAGTGGATTGGCTTTTCAAAGTTACATCACCCACTTGCACTTTTTCTACAGACAAATTATCAATCCGTAAATTGAGATTCGGTATTTGGTTTGGATGCACCTTGGTAGTCTCTGTAAGTTCATCACCTACTGTATCAATCTTTTCTAAATTTAAATGGTACACATGACCACTTAATTCATTGGCAGGTGTTCGATAGATTAAATCCGCTGCAATGTTTTTCTGCTTTAAATTAAAAGACCAATCTTTGCTAGGCAATATTTTTGCTTTGACTATCATTTTATTAAATTGCTGGTTCAAAAATCTCAATTTATCTACAGTTACATTGATAATTCGCAGATTGTTTAACAGGGATGCTCCTGCTTTTGGTGAAGAAAATTGATTGAATACATCCTTCCATTCTTGTAGATCAAATCCTTTTAATGCACCCACAATAGATAGTCCAGGTAATTTTTGATTTACAGCATTGGCACTACCTAATCGTACTTGTCCTGAATCAAAAGCATAGGCCCCTTTCGTGTTTTTAAAGAGCAGATCTGCACTTAAACGATTGTCGTAATTTCCTCGTAAACGCATTAGTTTCTTCGCGTTGAGCTCAAGATTTAATTCAAGAGGGGCCTTGGTATCTGATTTTTTACCTAAAGGCTCCGGCAAATTAACATCCAATCCTTGAAGTGAACTATTAAAACTGATGCTGTCTGCTTCTGAGGGTTTATCACTTAACTTCAGCACCGTGTCCATATCGAATGAGCCATCAACTACAGAAAGAATCGGTAATTTAAATTGGCTTTTCAAGGAGTCAACCGTGCATTTTCCTTTAATTGCAATCGTTGTAGCAGGCTTGGGTAGTTTAACTGATTGAATTTTAATATTCATTGGATGTCCCAAGATACTGGCGAACAGGTAACTGTCGATTACCCCAGTTTCATTAAACATCAACCCACCTGATACATTCCGTACAGCAAATTGACCTAATTCATGATTGACTGTAATCGTATTATTTTTAAAAGTCACATTCCCTTTGGCAAGCACTTCGTCATTTTCTGGGTATAGAGGCACCTGTACACTCAAATCAAGTAAAGCTGAGCCTTTTACGGATAACATCTTTAGAAGCGATAGCTTTTTCCTTAGCGGAGATGCCATGACATAGTTCATCATCTTTTGTACTGATGCATCAATTTTCCCAGTTACCAGTAAATTCTCTTTATTTTTTCCTATGTCATTAATGCGCAAAAACATTTGCTTTGCAGGTACTCCCTGGAAATTAGCATGGACTATATCAATATTCAGATTACGATTATTTAGATGAATGTATCCATCAATCTCTTTTACAACCGGCCATTTGGAGTTAATTGCAAGCTCTCCTCCGCTTGCATAACTTTCTACAGTGAATTCGCCAGTATTGTTATCAAAGGGGAAATCTTTTGCCAAACCGTTAACCCTTACTCTTCCACTCGCGAATGCGATACGTTTTAAGTCATTCTTCAGCCAAAGATATAATTTGGGTTTCATGTTTTTTTTAGGTAAAAACGCAACCCATTGTTGCCAATTCTTTCCAGAAAATTCAGCGCCTAGACGAATATTACCTACAGATTGTCGAGTCGCCTGATCGATTGCGCCTTGCATACTTAATGTGAGTTCGGGTTGGTTTATGACGAGTCGCTCCATACTTATTCGCAAACCATCGCTTAACTCTTTCCAGTCGAAAGCTCCATTAAGCAAGGTTAATGTTTGTTCTGGATACCCTTTAATTTTTATGGAGGTATTTTCAGAGTCAAGCTCTAAACGTCCTTGGTCAGGCTGCCAATTTATGACGCCTGAAAGATTTTTTACTTGAGGAATATTGTCTTTGGCATTCCACCCAAGTTGCTCAAAACGAGTTAAAACATAATTTATTGAATAGTCATTAATGGAAAAATCATTGCCTCTTATTTGTAATGTGTCATTAATATTCTGAGATGTGCCAAGAGATGTCGAGGATTCTGATGTTAATTGTTGATTCACAGTAAACGTGTTAAAAACCGGAATTGGTGGAATAACTGAAACATTTGTATTTAAGGCGACAAGAATTTGGGTATCTTGCAAAATTCCTTGAGGCTTCATGCTCAATATATTTTGGATGCTTTGGGGCCAGTTAATCCCATTAGAAAACAGCGATTCAACAATGATTGATTTTACAAATAATTGGTAACTTTGTTGTTCTTTATTGTATTTAAGCAATAATTTGTTATCAGGCCATGTCACTCCGCCGACACGTAATTTAATCGGCTCGGCTTGAAACTGCCAACCCAAATTGTCGGGCTTCCAAGAGAAATTAGCAAAGAATGACTGTATAAGTTGGCTCTGTTGATTGTTCAATAGCCTCCAAGCCAGTCGCTTGAAGGTTACCTGCGCTTGTACCGAAGAAATCGCACCGTGATGCACATCAAGCCATAAATTAATATAACCTTTACCCCCTTCCAAATGTTCCGTTGCTTTAGGAAATAAGCTTTGCCATTGAGCAGGCACAACATTTTTAGCCGAAAAATAAAACTTTCCTTCGATTTCCTCAAAATGCTCCGGATCAAAATATCCATCGCCTAGCAGCTGAAAATTTGTACTACTGGTTTGCGCAAGCCGTGCTTCGCCCTTAAATTTATAATGTCCACTCCGATTAACAACCGATACATTTAAACCATTAACAGGAATCAATCCTCCATCACTAAAATGGAAATATGCTGAAACCTGTTTGATAATTAAGTGTTCTTGTTGCGATAGCCAGGTCAAAATTTGTTTGGTTTTCTCGGGGGTCATATCGCTGCTATTGAGCGAATCAGTTGCAACACCATCAATAGTCCAGTGATGATCCCTCTCTCTCAAATTTAAATGCATGTCATCAATATAGAGGACCCCAGGTTGGATCTGCCAATTCCATAATGATTTAAACAGGTTAATACCAACTAACAATTTATTGATACGAAAACCATGCTCTGAATCATTACCTAAAGTAACCTGATTTAATTTAAGCACTGGTTGGAACCAATACCATCCTGTTTCCATTGTTTGTATGGTTACCGGCTGCCCTATAAGAATTGAGAGATGATGCTCAACCTCCCCCTTATATTCTTTCGCCCAGGGAGTCAAAGATCGGAAGATGCTGGATAAAACAGCCATAAAAATAATTAGGATAGCTAAAAGCATCCAAATTCTTTTTACTACTTTGCTCACGCTTAGTGTTCGATTACTCATTGATTTTTTTACTATACCATTGCTTTTGCGCATACTCATCATTTTCTTTTTGTTCGATGCGCTGGAGTTTGAGTTGTTCACTCTTGTTAACCCGGTCAACCAATTGGTTAACTCCTTCTTCAGAAATTTTTGCTTGTTTGTAATTAAGTTCAGCCTTAGACCTTACTTTCCCTAAATAAGCTAAATGTGCATTCAATTGTATTAAAGCTGTGTCCAAATGGCTAATAAAATCGATTCGGTTACGTAGTCGAGCAACTACGGTTCCTTGTTCACCAATTTTCTCAACCTGTTTTAAATAATCCTGTCGATAAGACACTAATTGCTCATGCTTTAACTTATTATGTTTGAATTGCTCCTGTGCTTTTAAAAGGTCTTGATATGCGGCATATGTGGCTTCCTTTTTGATCTGCAAAAGTTGTTTTAAACGTTCCAATCGTTGACTCATCAATTAGCTCCAAAAGATGATACTAATTGGGATAACATCGCCACACTTTCTTTATAGGCGAACCGTTGGTTAATACCTTGCTCAATATATTCCCGAATTTTATCTCGAGCGTGAATCGCTTTATCAAGATTAGGATCACTTCCCTTAGCATATGCTCCGAGCAGAATGAAATCTTTGTTTTTCTCATATAATGATAAATATTTTTTGAATAATAACATATCATTCATTTGTTGTTCAGGGACTATAGTTTGCATTACTCGGCTTATCGAAGCCTCCAAATCAATAGCAGGATATTGTCCTTCTTCAGCAATAGACCGGTTTAGAACAATATGCCCATCCAAAATAGCCCGTGCAGCATCAGCAATTGGATCTTGCAAATCATCCCCTTCAGTTAAAACCGTATAAAATGCAGTAATCGAACCACTACCCGGCTCCCCATTGCCGGCCCGTTCAACAAGCTTCGGTAATTTTGCAAACACCGAAGGAGGATAACCTTTCGTTGCTGGGGCCTCACCAATAGATAGAGCAATTTCTCTTTGTGCTTGTGCAAAACGAGTTAATGAATCCATAAGCAGTAGCACATGTTTACCTTGATCCCGGAAATACTCAGCAATACTTGTAGCTACTTTAGCACCATGCAAACGCATTAGGGGGCTTTCATCTGCAGGAGCAGCCACTATAATCGAACGCTTTAAACCTTCCTCACCTAAATTCAATTCAATAAACTCTTTAACCTCTCTGCCACGCTCACCAATCAAGCCAACAACAACTACATCCGCCTGGGTAAAACGAGTCATCATCCCTAATAAAACAGATTTTCCTACTCCTGATCCCGCAAACAATCCAATACGTTGCCCTCGTCCAACAGTAAGTAACCCATTAATAGCACGGATGCCTACATCCAAAGGTGTATCTATAACTGCTCGTTTTAGAGGGTTAACCGCTGGGCTAATTAAAGGATATGCATCCTTCATCTCAAGAGGTGGACCATCATCTATAAGAACCCCTGATCCATTCACAACTCGCCCTAATAGCTGATTACCCACTTCTACCTGAGCAACACGTCCAGTTGGAGTAATAATCATTCCTGGGGCGAGTCCTTGAATCGCCCCTATAGACATCAAAAAAACACGATCTTGGCTAAAGCCGACTACCTCAGCTTCTATCGTGCGTGATTCATCAATAGTTATAAAACAACGTGCACCTACAGGTTGATTAAACCCTTTGGCTTCTAAAGTAAGGCCTACTGCCCGGCTCACACGGCCGCAATGCAATAACCCTGAATGTTCTTTTTCCCTAATTTCAGACAAAACCTTAACCAGATGAGGCTCGTAAATTTTCATCGGCTAATCCTGATCTTTTATGGGAGCAATCAGATTGTCTTGTGTAATATACTTTGTAAATAAAGTCGCTAAACGGGTATATACTCGACCATCCAATTCACTGTGTTCACCCTTTAAATAAAAATCGCCACGGCTCAATAAAGGGTCTGCTACCAAAATCTCTTGCAAACCTGGTATTTCCTTTTCTCCAAACTCACTTTTAACCCAGGCCACATCATCTGGATGCATAGCAAATATTTTGTTAGCGTGTAACGAAGGCAACTCTAATTTGATAGCATTGAGTAAATTTTTTAACTGTTCAGGATTAACAGATAACTCAACCCCAATACAATGCTGGCTTAACCAAATTACAGTTTGAATAATTTCTTGCGTAACTTGTTCGTCCAGTAGCTTTACTGGATTTTGTAATAGATCAAACCATCGTAAAAACTGCTTTCTTTTTTCGTCAATGTCGGCTTGTGCTTGTTGCATGCCTTCTGTATAGCCTTTTTTTATAGCCTCTTGCTTTAGGCGTTCACATTCGGCGAGAAAAAGCTCCTCTTCATTAATTTCTACTTTTGCTTCATTATTAGCTATTGACTCATATTCCCAGGCGCTAAACCCACTATTACTCTCTTTGTTCTTGAGGTAAGGCTCAAATTCATCCGACATATACTTATCATCCTGAAAATCATATCCAACCATAAAATGAAGCCCTGATGCGATAAAACTAAAGAAAAAAACTCAAGTTTGTTGCACTGAAAAACTATTAAATCATATCATCGCCACCTTTGGATCCCAGAGCAATCTTACCGTCTTCTGCAAGGCTTTTTGCTATACCCAGAATATCACGCTGAGCACGCTCTACATCAACAACTTTCACAGGACCTTGTAGTTCAATGTCTTCACGCAATAAATCAGCAGCGCGTTTAGACATATTGGAGAATATTTTTTCTTTGGTCGGCTCCGTGGTACCTTTTAAAGCCAGTTTTAATTGCTCAGGTGTCACATCACGCAATAACGTTTGCATGCTTCGATCATCCATATCAACCAGGTTTTCAAAAACAAACATTTTATCTCTGATTTTTTCGCTTAACTCTTCATCCCAATCTTTAATTTTATTTAATACTTCTTCTTCCATTGCACCATCAAAATAGTTAATTACATCAGCGACACTTTTTATTCCTCCTACAGAGGCGGTTTTACTTACTTTTTGGCCACTGAGTTGTTTTTCTATGACTTGTCCAAGCTCTGAGATGGCCTCTGGTTTTACTGTATCAATATTGCACATACGCAATAATACTTCCGAGCGTTTATCAACGCTAAAATAACGCACTACTTCAGCTGCTTGTTCACTATCCAAATGAATTAATATGGTAGCAATAATTTGAGGGTGTTCGTTTCGAATTACATCAGCAATTAATCGGCCATCCAACCATTTTAAGCGATTGAGCCCACTGTCTTTATCAGAAACCAAAATTCGGTCAATGAATGGAGTCGCTTTTTCCAGTCCTAAAGCTTCAATGAGTACTGTACGTAAATAATGCTCAGTATCTACTGTTAAGCTCGTTTGTTCTCCAATAGCATGGGTAAACTCAACCAATACATTTTCCATTTTTGCCTTGGTAACATTACTTAGCGTCGACATTGCGACACCAACTTTTTGTACTTGCCTCGGCTCCAGATGTCTTAATACTTCAGCAGCATTTTTTTCGCCCATACTCAATAGCAAGATGGCCGCACGCTCTATTCCATCCATAGTTACCCCCGATCAACCCAATTTTTAACTACCTGTGCAACACGTTTGGGTTCTTTATCCACAACCTGCCGTAATAAATTTAATTGTGACTCATAATCATTTGCATCTTTGATTGAGATTGTTCCTTCGTAAGTTAAATCCCCTATAGGCTGTTCATCACTCTCGACTTTACCCTCATTTCGATTGCTGGCAAGGGTTTTAAGCATCGGTCTAAGTACGCCAAAAATTAAAGCAAGAACAAATAACGCAGCTACTGCCTGCTTCACTATGGACCAGAAAATGTCTTTCTGCCAAAAACGCTCCTCAGGAATAGCTGCGACAGGATCGGGTTTAACGAAACTAGTATTGATTACATTCAAACTATCACCACGCTGTATATTTAACCCAATTGCATCTGCAACAAGCAATTTGATTTGATCAATTTCCTTTGGGGTCAAAGGAGTTTTGGTCATTTTTTTAGTTTTCTCATCCATGACCGCTCGGTTATCTACTAAAACTGCAACAGAGAGTCGTTTAATGGTCCCCGGTTGATTTTTAGTATGACTAACCGTTTTATCCAACTCGAAATTTTTGGTGCTTTGCGTACGCAAATCTGTGGATTGATTTGTATCCGATGCTGTTTGCGTTTGAGGTGGTCCATTTTTAGGAGGAGCATTCTTGGCTGCAAGAGCAGGATTCGATTGTGGTGTATTAGATAAAGTGCCTGGAACTCCCACAGCATCACTTGAGGAACTTCGTTTTTCCTCCATTGTTTGCTCGCTACGCAAAGAGGGTAGTTCGGGATTAAACATTTCTTGTGTTTGTTCGTAACTTGTAAAGTCAATATCAGCAGAAACTTTTGCCCTAACTCGCCCATAACCAAGTATTGGCGTTAAAATATCCTGAATTTTTTGAGCATATTGATGTTCCAAATTTTGCCTATAGTCTAAATATCGCTCTGTATCTGTAAAAAAGGTTTGCCCCCCACCTTCATTTAGCAATTGCCCATCCTGATCGACAACTGTCACCCGACTTGCAGATAAATTTGGAATACTAGATGCAACTAAATTCACAATTGCTGCAATTGTATGTTTTTTAAGTTCTAAACCAGAATAGACATCAAGGAAAACTGAAGCGCTGGGCTCATGAGCATCGCGAACGAAAGCTGACTCGCGTGGAATTGCTAAATGAACTCGAGCTGATTTGATATCATTAAACTTACTTATAGTACGAGCTAGCTCAGCCTCTAGAGCTTGTTTATAACGCGCATTCTCCATAAATTGGCTGCTATTAAATGCATTAGCATTGGAAAAAAGTTCTTCTGAACCAACCGGATCACGAGGCAATCCTTCCATTGCCAATTTAAGGCGTGCATTTTGCAGATTATCAGCCGCAACCATAATCATGCTATTGCTATTATCAATCTTAAAATCAATTCCATTACGTTCAAGAGCAGATACTACCTCAGCAGCGTCCCGTGCATTCATTTGGGTATATAAGGGAACGTAATTCGGATCGCGAGACCATAAAACAACAGCTAAACCAATTGCAATACTGGCAGCTACACCTACTAATAAACCAATTTGTCGAGCAATAGAGAGATTCGCAAATTTTGCTGCGACTGTTGATGCACTATCAGCCAATGCCATATTAAACTCCTAATTATACTGGCATATTCATAATGTCTTGATATGCTTGTACCACTTTGTTACGAACTCGAACAGTAGCTTCAAGCCCCAAATTCGATTTTTGGGTTGCTATCATAACTTCCCCTAGACTTACATTAGGATCCCCCATTTCAAAACGGGTTTTTAAAGAATCAGCAGATTGGTTTAAGTCACTGACTTGGTTCATAGCTTGTTGGAAAACCGAGCCAAAAGGAGATTGATTTGCTTCTGTCTCAATAACTGATCCTTCAGCTTTAGCAGACATTGTTTTGATCTGATTTAGTAAGTTGACTGTATTAATTTCACTCATATCCCTATTTACCTCATTATTCGGTGTTTTATCCATTTTAACGATTACCCGCGGATTCTCGATGCCAATAAAATCGCTTAATCCGCAGTTATGGTTTTTCCTTTATCGCAGGCCACCAAGTACCCAGGCCGCAAAAAATTTTTATACTGTATAACCTTCTTCGCGCATTTTTGCTAATTTATAGCGTAGTGTACGCTCACTTACACCTAATAAAGCAGCTACTTTCTGTCTATTTCCTTCATTCTCCAGTAATGTTTTTTCGATTAATTCGAATTCATGGATTTGTAAATTTTTACTGTTAGCACCTGGAGTAGTTTCCGGAACCAATGTAGCTGTTAATGACAATTGTAAATGCTCTGCTTCTATAATGCCTTGAGTTTGTAAAACTAAAGCGCGTTGAATCACATTATCTAACTCACGCGCATTCCCTGGCCATGGATACGCCAACATAAGTTTCTGAGCTGCTGGACAAATCACCGGAACCACGGGCTGTTTATGGTGACAGTGTTTACGAATCAGATAATTAGCCAATGGAATGATGTCGTTCTTTCTTTCACGTAAAGGGTGCCACTGTAAAGGGAAAACATTCAAACGATAAAATAAATCTTCCCTAAAACGACCAGCCTTTACTTCATCTTTAAGTTGTCTGTTCGTAGTAGCTAAAATGCGAACATCCAAACTAATTGTTTTATTAGCACCGATACGCTCTACTTCTTTCTCTTGTAAAACACGAAGTAATTTAGCTTGCAGGCTTAAAGGCATTTCGCTCACTTCATCAAGAAGCAAAGTTCCTCCCTGCGCTTGTTCAAATTTTCCAGGAGTGGATTTGTAAGCTCCAGTAAATGAACCCTTTTCATAACCAAACAAAGTCGCCTCGAGCATTTGTTCAGGAATTGCAGCACAATTGATGGCAATAAAAGGTTGCTTTTTTCGGGGAGAATGATCATGTATAAAATGGGCCAAAACCTCCTTACCCGTTCCACTCTCGCCACTTATCATCACGCCAACATCCGATTGAGCTACTTTTAATGCCATAGTTAACAAGGCCTGACTTTTAGGATCTTTTGCAATGGGATCACCAGTATCTTCATCAAACTCTACTTTGATGTATTGGTTGATTTTTTCAGTCAATACTTGAGCGCTGAATGGCTTTTGTAAATAGTCTACCGCACCATGATGAAGCGCATTAACTGCATCCTGTACTGATCCATAAGCGGTCATCAAAATCACAGGCAATCCAAGTCTTCTTTTTTGGATCTCTGCAAGCAATTGATTTCCATCCAGTTCATCCATGCGAATATCCGTTAATACTACTGATGGATTATGGATTTCTAGAAGGGCCAAAGCCTCCTTGCCATCTTTAGCGGTAATATATGTATGGCCAGCAATAGTCATTGTTTCAGCCAGCGCTTCTCTTAATACTGGATCATCTTCAACGATTAATACATGACTCATAGAAAAGTCCTTTTTCTAATTGTTATAAAAAGGATATCATCCTGAGCCTGTCAGAGCACTTCATGAAATTTAATCTAAGTTAAATCAGAAGCACTTTGCCATATTCAGGATGACAACTCAACATTTTTACGGCAAAAACAAATTAACTTGTGTACCAACTCCCTCAGCGGATTCTAAACTCAGTCGTCCACCATGTGCTTTTACTACCGCATAAACAACTGCTAAGCCCAAACCATTACCTTGGGCTTTTGTAGTATAAAAAGGAGAAAACGCTTGGTTTCTCACCTCTTCCGTCATTCCTTTACCATTGTCCTCTACTGATATTTGTATACCTGAATTATCTATAGATGCAAGTGTTAAATTAATTTCTGTTGCATCTGATTGCAATGAATTGATCACCAAGTTTAAAACAGCACCAATTAATGATTCTGCATGAATTAATGATTCACGAGTAGACAGTTGATTATTCACATTGAAGGAAACATTGTTAGCCAATACATAAGGCTGAGCACGTTGCACTAACAAAGAACACCAATAATTCATATCCATGCGCGTTGGCTCTATTGTAGTACCACGCGCAAATAGCAATAAGTCCTGGATTTGCTGCTCAATGCTGGTATGGCATTCTTGCAATCGATGAATCCAATTTTGGGTACGCACTTCTAAATCGGGAAGATTATTTAAATGTTCTGTATACAACATCGCTGAAGCCAATGGTGTTCTGATTTGATGTGCAAGTTGCGCAGTCATGGTACCAATTGAAACCAAACGCTTTTCATTTTCTTTAGCTTTCTCATAATCTCGAGTGGCAGTTATATCAGTTAAACTGACTAATATACCTGGCAAACTATCCAAAGTCGCGATTGCTACGTGGACTCGACGCCCATCCGCGAGGGAAACCTCATGCCCATCATCAGCGCGAGGAACAAAAGCACGTAAAATCACATCCAACCATAGGGAGTCGAGCAATCCATATCCCAACATTGCTTCAGCAGGTGGATTTAACCACACAATTCGCCCTTGAGAATTGATAATTACCAAAGCTGTTGGCAAACTGGATAAGATATCCCACTCAGAAAGAGGTATTTGTGGCCTTACGGCACATGTTTGGTAATTAGAATAATGCATACTGGATGAAATTATTATAATTAATTAGATCACTGTAGCAAATTTAGAATAAAATGAAAATACATTTAAAATCATGCAATTAATTACTTAAATCAACATTGCTTATTTTATTGACAAGAAATATTAACCATGATAATAATATTGATATTAAATTAATCAAAATAGTAGTTTTATGCCAATTATGCGTCGCAATATGAATATGTGCATGAGCAACCTGAACATTGTTTTTCAGGTTGGGTATGTGCAGTTGAATCTGGCGCTATAACCTCTCCGCAAACTCAATACCAATGTTCAGGATATAATTTCAACAAAGCGCCTTTACTAAAATTAGAGGGCTTATTCATGAGTATATGCATTTTAAAAGGGATAAACAGTGAATCAATTGATGAAATCAATTATCCAATCATCAAGCAATGTTATCAGGAGTTAATTGACGCTTTAGTCAAAAAAGGCTTTTCACGAGAAAGCATCAAAATTTATTTTGATAATGAGAAGCGACAAATTCATTTTGACTACTATCCAGATGAACTGGAGGTTTTAATCACCTATACTGATTTTGATGAAAAACTACAACTTCATCTTACCTAAAAACCTTTTGCATCCAGTTGGGATGGCAACAGCTACCGTCTTTGGCATAATAAATCGGCGGCAGAATATGTATCTGAAATTAATTGGTTACGCCAGTTGTCCGTTGAAATTGCACAACAAACCAATTATTCTCATTCTGGCTGGAGTTTTTCACAAGCATCACATTCTTATTTCTCAGTGCCACAAAGAAAAGAAGCATTAAAAAAATCATTTGAAGAGTTGAAAAATAAAAAAACACTTCCTAAAGGAATCTTCTTAGGTGAAATTCATCACCACAAATTTCCTAAAAAATTTCTTGTTGAAAATCTAGAGTACTTTAAACAATTAGGAATAAAAACCTTATTTTTTGAGTTTCTTTTCTATGATCGTCATCAAAAATTGCTGGATGCATATTTTAATAACTCTAGTGAAGAACTTCCACCCGAGTTAGCGGCCTATCTATATTTCAAAGATGTAGCAAGTGGATGTGGATTTTCCGGTTACACTGATATAGTAAAAGCAGCAAAAAAAGCGGGGATTCGAGTAGTAGCCCTAGACTCTTATCCAGCAATTTTATCCTGTATTAAAAGTTTTCAAATCAAACACTTGAATGGAGACGAACTCTTTAGAATTCATAGTTTCAATGGTAATGCAGCGAAAATTATTGAAAAAGAAAACAATGAGGAGCCCTACCTGGCGTTTTTAGGTTTTGATCACAGTTACGTTAGTGAAAACTCTCGCTATAAAAACATCAAAAGTGTAGCAGAATTGTTACCCAATACATGTTCGGTATTTCTTACCGATGGCCAAGTAGCTTATAAAAATTTTTACGCGCCTTTTTTTAGTTATGATAAACCATTGGTATTTAATTACAGTCGACATGATGAAGCAGGAGCGGATATTATTGAGTCAAGTTGGAATATTTCGGATTGTAAATTTTAAGAGGAAAAATATATGGGGTCGAAGGAACATTTAATACTCAAACTGCACTTGTAGTATTGTTGCCTGGGTGCAACACGGCGAAACCTGGATTAAGCGTTTTATTCGCATCAAATCCCGGGTTTCGCTGCCTGTACTCAGGCTACAACTCAACCAGGCTTAGATTCTTGCTTTTTTTCATCAAGTGATTTTAGAAATGCAAGCTTCTCTGCAATTTTTATTTCCAAACCACGAGGGGCTGGTTTATACCAACCAGGCTCTTGCATGTCATCAGGTAAATAATGCTCTCCAGCAGCATAAGCATGTGGTTCATCATGTGCATAACGATACTCTTTTCCATGTCCGAGATTTTTCATTAAACGAGTAGGTGCGTTGCGCAAATGAACTGGCACTTCTCGAGATTTATCTCGTTTTACAAAATCCATCGCTTGATTAAAAGCAACATATGCTGCGTTACTTTTTGCAGCAATTGACAAATAAATGACCGCTTCTCCGAGAGCAAGTTCTCCCTCGGGAGAGCCTAGCCTCTCATAAGTTATTGCAGCATCGTTTGCAATTTGGAGAGCCCGTGGATCAGCCAAACCGATATCTTCCCAAGCCATCCTTACAATGCGTCGTGCCAAATAACGGGGATCCACCCCTCCATCCAGCATACGGCATAACCAGTATAGTGATGCATCAGGATTAGAACCCCGAACAGATTTGTGTAATGCAGAAATTTGATCGTAAAAATTATCACCACTTTTATCAAAACGCCTGACCTGCTCTGCCAATGAATTTATGACAAATTTTTTAGTTACATGTGTATTATTCATTGCAGTACATGCCGTATGTAATTGCTCAAGACAATTTAAAAATCGTCTTGCATCACCATCAGCAAATCCAGTAAGTATTTCTATAGCATCGTCATCAAATTGAATATGGGAGAAAACAGCCTGATACGCCTTATGAAATAATCGTTTTAACTCTTCATCTGTCAATGATTTTAAAACATATACCTGAGCACGTGATAATAAAGCTGAATTTACTTCGAAAGAAGGATTTTCTGTAGTAGCACCTATAAAGGTTACTAAACCAGATTCAGTATATGGCAATAATGCATCTTGTTGGGCTTTGTTAAAACGATGAATTTCATCAATAAACAATATGGTATGTTTATCTAGGTATAGGTTTTCTTGTGCTTTTTCGATTGCTGCGCGAATGTCCTTAACCCCTGAAAACACGGCAGAAAGCGCTATCCATTCGCAATCAAAAGCTTCCGCAGTAATTCGAGCAATTGTTGTCTTGCCAACACCTGGTGGTCCCCATAGAATCATCGAATGAAGTTTTTTAGCCGCAAAACTGAGCCGCAAAGACTTCCCTTCTCCCAATAAATGACTCTGACCAATCACCTCATCCAGGCTTCTGGGTCTTAAGAGCTCCGCTAGTGGTGGCGTAGGCTTTGTCTCAAACAAACTCATTGCTGTACCACATCAACCCCTTTTGGCGTTTTGAACTGAAACAAACCAGTAGCCAATTTAGGGTTTAATTTAATTTGAGATAATTGGACCGTAGTGACTTGGCCTAATTGATCGTATAACTCCAATCCAGTTAAGCTATTTTGCCGAAATACTAATTTTATTCGTTGGAAATTGGCTTTAGGCGATTTTGATTTTAAATCAAAAACAATTTCATTACCCATATTACTCTGAGTCACAGTAAAATCTCGGGTAACAGTATCGTCATAGCCACTTAAGAATAAAGCAGCGGTCCCACCTAAACCTTTTTTTTGTGTTTTAACAGTGACTTGCTCTAAGTCCTTATCATAAACCCAAATTTTTTGTCCATCGGCTACCATTAATTGCGCCATTGGCTGCAAAGTTTGCCAACGAAATCGACCAGGTCTCTGTAATGCCATAGTTCCTGATGAACGAGACACTACTCGATGTTTTGCTTTTACAGATTGCTTGAAAACAGCGGTCATTGAACGAATACTATTTAATTTGGTCTGTAACAATACATCAGGAGTTTCACTAAACCCTGCAGTAGAAATGCTTAAGAGCAATGCTATTAATATTTTTTTCATAACTAATCCTCCGTTACGGATGATACTAAGACATCTCGATAACCACCATCTAATGGACCCACTATCCCGGTACGCTCCATTTCCTCAACCATTCGTGCAGCACGGTTGTAACCTATTTTCAAACGTCGTTGAACTGCAGAAATACTCGCTTTGCGTGTCTGAATAACGAATTCTACTGCTTGGTCATAAAGAGGATCATCATCTTCTGCAGATTGTCCATCCTCATCAGAGCCACCTTCATTGCCATCACCAGTCAATTTTAAAATATCATCAATATAATCAGGCTCTCCGCGAGCACGCCAGTCATCCGCAATACGATGTACCTCTTTGTCATCAACGAATGCACCATGAACTCGTAACGGTGCGCCGCTTCCAGGAGCCAAATAGAGCATATCCCCATGACCTAATAATTGTTCGGCACCTTGTTGATCTAATATAGTACGAGAATCAATTTTTGACGAAACTTGAAACGAAATTCGTGTTGGAATATTTGACTTAATTAAACCTGTCAAAACATCCACAGAAGGTCTTTGAGTAGCAAGAATCATATGAATACCTGCAGCTCGAGCTTTTTGAGCAATACGTGCAATTAACTGCTCTACTTTCTTACCCACAACCATCATCATGTCAGCAAGCTCATCAATCACGACAACAATATAAGGCAAAGACTCCAACAGTGGAGCAGATTCATCCATCGAGTCAACTGGCTTCCATAAAGGATTAACGAAAGGTTGGCCATTGGCGATTCCTTCAGCGACTTTAGTGTTGAATCCAGCCAAATTCCTTACACCCATAGCCGCCATCAATTTATAACGTCGCTCCATCTCCTCAACGCACCAACGTAAGGCGCTAGCAGCTTCTTTCATATCAGTAACAACAGGAGTTAGGAGATGAGGAATGCCATCGTAAACTGATAACTCGAGCATCTTGGGATCAACCATAATCAACCGTACCTGATCTGGAGTCGCCTTAAACAAGATACTTAGAATCATTGCATTGATACCAACTGATTTCCCGGATCCTGTTGTTCCAGCTACCAATAAATGAGGCATTTTTGCTAAATCAACTACTACAGGATGACCGGCAATATCTACACCTAAAGATAAAGAAATCGGTGAATGGGCGTGTTGGTATACATCCGCCAATAAAACATCTGATAATCGAACGGTTTCTCGTGAATGATTGGGTAATTCCAATCCAACCACAGTTTTACCTGGAATTACTTCGACAACACGAACTGAGATGACAGATAGAGAGCGAGCCAGATCTTTAGCCAAAGCAGTCAACTTACTTACTTTAACACCTGCGGCCAGTTGCAACTCAAAACGTGTTACTACAGGTCCCGGGTGTACCGCAACCACTCCAGCCTGAATACCAAAATCTAATAAATGTTGCTCTACTTCTCGTGATAAATTCTCTAACTCTTGATGTGTATACCCACCCATGGGTTTACCAGGTTCTCCTTTATCCAATAAACTTAAAGAGGGCAGTTCACCTGAAGTACTAACTTTGGGTATACGAATTTCTTTCACTTCTTTAGCAGGTTTAACAATTTCCGGTTTAATAATTTCAGTTTTATTAGTTTCTGGTTTAACAATTTCAGCTTTTATTTCATTGCCAACTAAAGCAGGAGGAGTAACCATCTCTTTTTCTTTCTCTACTCTTGGTTTAAATAATTTAGGAGCAGGTTTTTCACGAGGTATTTTGGTAATTTCTTTTGACTGGGATCGCACAACTTTAGTATTAAAAAACTGCACTACTTTTTGTATTGTCTTAGAAAAGTAATTTGTAGTGGATAAGGTATAAAATCCAATGAGCTCGACGGCCTTAATCCAGGATAAGCCGGTTAACCACGTAGTCCCCACCAAAAGCATGGCCAACAGAACCAGGCTTGCTCCATGTAAATTCAGCATTTGATACCAACCACCACCCACAGCTTGTCCTATAAATCCTCCGGGACCATGAATGAAGTATAATTGCCCCATTTCCGCTTCAAGGCTTAATAAACCACACCCACCAGCAAACATAAGCATCAGACCAATAGAACGAAGCAATAAGACTCGTTTATCAAGAATTTTTAAGGTATGAACATCATGCAATAAAGCCCATGAAAGATAAGCAAAAGCGATGGGTACCAAATAGGCAAAATACCCGAATGCAAAATAAAGAGCATCAGCGATATAAGCCCCTACTTTTCCACCTGAATTGGCAACAACAGTCCCGGCACGTGAAGCATGTGAAAACCCTGGGTCACTGTTCTTATAAGACAGCAAAGACAAGAGCACAAAGAATGCACTTGTTAAAATCAATATAAAACTACCTTCGCTAAGTCGCTTTACAACATAGTTAGGTAAGTGTTTTTTAGAAAGACCAGATTTTTTTCCCGAATGTTGTTTTTCCATAGGTATTTTCATATCTTTGTTTTTGTCATAATATTCGCCATCTTAACACAAAATATCAAAATATTAAGGAAGGCAGAGAGAATGAGCTCAAGCAATCATCACCGCTTAATCATATTAGGTTCAGGACCAGCAGGTTACACTGCTGCAGTCTATGCTGCAAGAGCCAATCTTCATCCCGTTTTAATCACTGGCATGCAGCCAGGAGGTCAATTAACGACCACAACAGATGTAGATAACTGGCCTGGCGATATTGAGGGATTACAAGGCCCCGCCCTGATGGAGCGCATGCAAAAACATGCTGAACGCTTTGAAACACAAATTATTTTTGATCATATTGTTAAAGCAAATTTGACACAAGCACCTTTTATACTTCATGGTGATAGTGACACTTATACTTGCGATGCTCTTATCATTGCTACAGGAGCTTCTGCACGTTATTTGGGATTGGAATCTGAAACAGCTTATCAAGGTCGCGGAGTTTCCGCCTGTGCTACTTGCGATGGTTTTTTTTACCGCAACAAAACAGTTTGTGTTATTGGTGGAGGAAATACTGCGGTTGAAGAAGCGCTGTATTTATCTAACCTGGCCTCTTCAGTAACGTTAATACATCGACGCGACAGTCTACGTGCCGAAAAAATTCTTCAGGATAAACTCTTCGAAAAAACGCGTACTGGCAATATTAAAGTAATATGGAACTCTACCCTTGATGAAGTTGTTGGTGATGGTAAAAAAGTAACTGGTGCCTTAATTCGCAATGTACAGAATGACTCAAAGGAATTATTAAATGTAGACGGAGTATTTATTGCTATAGGTCATACACCTAATACTGATTTATTTAAAGATCAGCTTCTTATGAATAATGGTTATATTGTCATTAAATCAGGGCTGGAAGGCATGGCCACCAGTACATCCATTCCCGGGGTATTTGCCTGCGGTGATGTAGCGGACCATGTGTACCGACAAGCCATTACTTCTGCTGGTTTTGGTTGTATGGCTGCTCTTGACGTAGAACAATATCTAGATTTGAATTTTAAAAATTAGGTCTGATTAAAATCAGGTACAGTGAAGTTGGTTGATAAAATAGAACCTGCTTCACTGCCACTAAATTGAAACCTGACTTATAATACCTTTGATGCTTTATTTTGATTCAGCATTTTCAATATAATATCTTTCCCCATAGCTTCTACCATTTTCATAAATAGTGGAGGTTTATTTTCTTGTAAGCGACGCAAATCGGAATAACTCCAGGATAAGTAATCTACAGGCTCTCGTGCGTAGATCGTAGTACTGGCCTTTCCATCTCTAAAATAACTCATCTCACCAATAAAATGATATGGGCCCACCTCAATAATCGCTTCATCTACCTCAATATAAACCTGTCCTTTAGTAATCAACATTAAATTTTCTACTGGTGCCCCCTTGATTAATATTTTTTTGTTTCTAGAAGTACCTCGTTCACTTAATTTAATCAGACGAATAAAGTCACTGGTTTGCATACTTACAAAAAATAAATCTTTTATTTGTTGTAAATCATAAGGCAAAACTTTAGGCATCAAATCTCTTAACAAAATACCTATCTGTACAAAATTAATAATTAACGAAGCAATAGCCCAATATGCAACTGGGGGCACATCAGCTAATGCTCCATAAAGTAAAAATGATAAATCAGATAATATGAAGATGGTGCGGATGAAGAGCACTTTTCTGAAACAGAGGCTGAGAAGCATTAAAATATTGCCCAAACTATACAGAAAGTCCAATTGCTTCCTCCAATTCTCGCTTATAATAATTGTAGAATAAAAAAGATTTATAAGAGAAATGTTCCAGATAAATTGAGGAGTTTGAGTTGAATTATAATGAAATCCACTTCTTTCCAAATCCGGAAACTAGTGATGACCAAGGATTGTTATTTATTGGAGGTGACTTATCGCCCCAACGCATTCTCCAAGCTTATAGACAAGGAATTTTTCCGTGGTATGAGCCAGGAACACCTATTCTCTGGTGGTCTCCAAATCCAAGACTCATATTGATTCCTACAGAATTTAAATTGTCTCGAAGCTTGCAAAAATCATTAAAAAAACCCTTCAGATTTACGATGGACACCGCATTTAAACAGGTAATTACGGCATGTGCTACGTGTATTAATCGAATCAATAATACCTGGATAACTAAAGAGATGATCGCAGCCTATAGTCAGTTACACACTATGGGCTATGCTCATTCCTTTGAAATATGGTACGAAAACGAACTTGTCGGAGGCTTATATGGCCTAAGTTTAGGTCATGCCTTTTTTGGGGAATCTATGTTCCATAAAATGACAGATGCGTCGAAAATTGCATTTTACTACTTATGCAGAACAATGAATGAATGGAATTATGATTTTATTGATTGCCAAATTCCGACAACTCATTTACAAAGTTTAGGTGCCAAAATTATTGATCGAAGAGAGTTTCTTCATATGCTCTATCAGTCTTTAGAGCATCCTACAAAAAAAGGTTCATGGAACGTCACTTAAGATTTCAAATAGTAACAACAGTGTACTATTATTATCCATATAGATAGACTATTACCATTTCATCTCAATATGGCTTCAATAATTGGTAATTTATTTTATTAAAGAACTCGGAGTATTGCCCTATGGAGTCAAAACAAAATAATGAACCAGAGTCTAAAGTGCCTGTTATTTTTCGATCACTTAGTTGCAATCAATTACATGATATTTTGGAACACAATGGTGCGACAAAAAAGGAAACGAAATCTGTTTTTTTAATAAGGGATAATTCGGGAGGGTTTATAACTGTCTCATATTACTCTCAAGAACATGAAATGGTGAAGAATCTTCGATTTGGGTTAACTAATGATGGCTGGAAAACAGTACCTAAACCCCCTAAAGAACCTGCATTTACCGAGACACTCGAGGTAAAAGCAAAATATATACATGCTAAAGCACAATTTGATGAAGAAATGCAAAGCTTTATTAATACCGCAAAAACATTATTCGAACAAAATGGTACGCCTGAGCTGATTAAAGGACTCAGTTATGAATTACAAAAAAACGAGTTTAATATGCAAGGACTTATTAGGCCCAGTCGTGAACAAGCCAGCAAAGAAAGACACTATGTTGATTACGTCAGTAATGCATTCTTGATTGAGAATACCCTTAACTTAGCAATAAAATAGGCTGGAATAACTTATGTTGAGGTTAGTTGACCTCAGAGTTGGACAAAAAAGTCAATAATAGAGCGATAAATAGTTAAATTTTGCTGGCCTTTGATTGCCATTTTCTTTATTTTAGTGCAGTATACACGCTGTAAGTATATAATCACACATAATAAACTTTATAAATTTGGTACATCACTGAGAGACCTATGGCAAAAGAAGATCATATAGAAATGGCTGGTACGGTTATTGATACCTTACCCAACACCATGTTTCGTGTTGAATTAGAAAATGGACATGTTATCACTGCTCACATTTCTGGTCGTATGCGTAAGAATTACATTAGAATTTTGACTGGCGATAAAGTTAAGGTCGAATTAACTCCCTATGACTTAACTAAAGGCCGCATTATATTCCGCGATAAAAACTAAGCAACATCTTATTTAAAAATCCTTTCTGAAACACTAGCCTGAGTTACGGCAAAACGTAACTCGGGTTTTGCTTGTGTGGTGATTCGTAAAATGAACAGACTATAGTCTGGGCAAAGGCGCAAGCCATCACCCAGGATAAAGAAATTAGAAACTATAAAGCTTCAAATATTGCAGCAGCCCCCATGCCTGTACCAATGCACATGGTTACCATACCATATCGTCCTTTTGTTCTTCTTAATCCATGCAATAAAGTAGCTGTTCTTATTGCACCTGTAGCACCTAAGGGATGGCCTAAAGCAATAGCTCCTCCTAAAGGATTCACCTTGGTTCGAGGAAGATCAAGCTCTTTGATTACCGCCAAAGCTTGAGCGGCAAATGCCTCATTAAGTTCTATCCAATCCAGCTGATCTAAAGTAAGACCTGCTCGCTTTAAAGCAATAGGAATTGCCTCGATAGGACCAATTCCCATAATTTCAGGAGGAACACCGGCTACAGCATAACTTAGTAAACGCCCAATTGGTTTTAAATCATATTGATGCAACGCTTGTTCACTGGCTAAAAGTGCGATGCCTGCACCATCACTGGTCTGTGAGCTATTTCCTGCCGTAACTGTTCCTTTTACAGAAAAAACGGGCTTTAATTTAGAAATAACATCATATGAAGTATCAGCTCTTGGTCCTTCATCATCACTCACCCATTTCTTTTTAATTAGTGCTGTATCAGTTTCTAAATCAGCCTGTCGTATGGTAATTTCTACCGGACTGATTTCAGCTTTAAAGTCACCACGTTGCTGGGCTTCTACCGCTTTTTTATGACTCTCAGCAGCAAATTCATCTTGCTGCTCTCGCGAAACCTGCCAGCGCTTTGCTACATTCTCAGCTGTAATGCCCATCCCATAAGCAATGGCAACATCTTCATTATTGAAGATAACAGGATTTGCTGTGTATTTGTTTCCGCCTAGAGGCACCATAGACATACTTTCAACACCGCCCGCAAGAGCCAAATGCATATCACCACTACGTATAGCACCTGCAGCGGTAGCAATGCTTTGTACTCCAGAGGAACAAAAGCGATTGATAGTCATTGCAGGAACAGATTGAGGTAGATCAGCCAGTAATGATGCAATACGTGCCACATTCATACCTTGCTCAGCCTCTGGCATTGCACATCCGATTACAATATCCCCTATTTGTTGATGATCCACTGATGGATTGCGTTTCATTAAATCTCTGATCACATGAGCCAATAAATCATCTGGCAATGTATTTTTAAATACCCCACGTGGTGCTTTACCTACTGGAGTACGTAATGCGTCAACAATATATACATTAGTCATTTCAAATCTCCCTTAGTTACGTAATGGCTTTCCAGTCTCTAGTAAATGACTAATCCGTGCTTGGGTTAATGGTGTTGCGGCAAGAGTAATAAAGGCTTCACGCTCTAACTTAAGCATCCAATTCTCGTCTACAAACGTATTTTGATTGAGGTTACCACCGCAAAGTACAGTTGCTAACTCAGTGGCGATGAAATAATCATGCTGAGAAATAAATCCACCCTCAAGCCAATTCACCAAACCGGCTTGCAATCGCGCTTTACCTTCAATACCAGCAACTTGAAACTGTTTCTTTAAAGGGGGTTGGTAATTTTCTGCATGCATGAAATTAACTTTTGCCAATGCTACATAGAGTACTTCATCAGCATTCATGACATAGCTGTCCATATTGCGTAAATACCCCATTTGTATTGCATCAACCGCCGAACCGGCAACTTGTGCTGTAGCAATTTGTTGGTAGTAATTTTGGATTATTGTCATTAAATCGCCTTTAGGTGCCAGATGTGCCGCCCGCATTGCCATTTCCTTACATCCACCACCTGCAGGTATTACTCCAACACCAAATTCAACCAGACCTGGGTAAGCTTCAAAAGCAGCAGCCACAGCATCACAATGCATCATTAACTCACAACCGCCGCCAAGAGCACGCCCTCTTACTGCTGCAACTGTTGGAATAGAACTGTATTTCAAGCGTAAAGCGACACGTTGAAACTGGGCGATCATAGCGTCCAAAGCCTGCATTTTGTTTTCCTTAATTAAATTAAGGACACCGCGCAAATCAGCGCCCGAACAGAAATTAGTCGCATCTTTTTGATAAATAATTAACCCTCGACATTGTTTCTCTGCAATTTCTATAGCAGCTTCCAGACCATCAAGAACTGATTGTCCCACAGTATTCGCTTTGCTTTTGAAATTCACTACAGCAACATCATCTTGTAAATGCCATAAACTGACACCATCATTTTCATAAATTACGGGTGTAGGATGCGCTGATTCTTTAATGACTCGATCAGTGAAAAATTGACGCTGATAAACTGGCAATTGGCTTCGAGGTTGGTAATCATTGATTTGAGGAGAATAAGCGCCCTTTTCAGTATAAAAGGCATTGATCTCAAAAAGCCATCCAGGCAGTTGAGCCGAACTAAGAGAGGATTTTTCGTTTATAGACTGATTAATGTACTGAGTCATTATTGCCAAATCAGCTAATTGCCACGTTTCAAATGGCCCTTGTACCCAACCAAACCCCCAACGAATTGCCAAGTCAACGTCTCTGACATTATCTGCAATTGTCTCAAGATGATAGGCACAGTAGTGAAATAAATCCCTGAAGCAGGCTGCCAAGAACTGTGCTTGCTTGTTCTTGGAAGTCATTAGATTTTGCATCCGTACAGCAGGATCTGGATTACCCATAATCCCTTTTAACTCATCACTCACGACCGGTTGAGCTGGACGATATTGTGCTGATTTAATATCATATACTTCAATAATTTTGCCATTCTTTCTATAAATACCTTGACCTGTTTTCTGCCCTAAATGGCCATCCTTAATTAGATTAGTGAGCCATTCAGGTAAATTAAAACTGTGATGCCATGGATCATCTTGTAACTGTTGCTGCATTGTATGGATTACATGTTGCATAGTGTCTAGGCCAACAACATCCATGGTACGAAAAGTGGCCGATTTGGGTCTTCCTAACAAGGGACCAGTTAATGCATCCACTTCATCCAATCCCATATTCATAGCAAATGCATGGTGCAATGTAGTTAAAAGAGAAAATACACCAATGCGATTACCAATAAAATTAGGCGTATCTTTGGCGCGCACAACTCCTTTACCTAAATAACGAGTCAGCCAAGTCTCAAGCTTATCTACTAATTCCTTATTAGTTGTTTTAGCAGGAATAAGTTCCGCAAGATGCATGTAACGTGGAGGATTAAAAAAATGAACGCCACAAAAATTTTTTCTATGTGCTTCAGGTAAAACGGAACATAATGAATTAATACTCAAACCGGAGGTATTACTGACCAAAATAGAATGTTCAGTCAAAAATGGGGAAATACGCTTGTATAAATCTTCCTTCCAGTCCAAGCGCTCAGCAATTGCTTCTATAACTAAATCGCATGAGGCCAAATCAGCAAGATGTTCATCATAATTTCGCGATTGCAACAATGTTGCAGTTTGAGCTGTAGCAAGTGGCGCAGGTTTTAGCTTCCCTAAGTTGGCTATTGCTTTATCAATCAACGCATTTGCATTTCCTTCTTTAGATGCCAAATCATAGAGTAAGGTTTCTATACCAGCATTAACGCAGTGCGCTGCAATTTGCGCGCCCATAACGCCAGCCCCCAGAACTGCGACTTTTTTTATAAAAAAAGATCCCTGCATTCTTTTTTCCTCGTTAAAGTAGCCTGGGTGAAGCGAAGCATAACCCGGGTTCATGAAACATGAAAATTGCCTGGGTTATGCTTCGCTTCACCCAGGTTACACTTGCTACTTAAATCAAGCCAAATCAAACCGAATACCTTGAGCTAACGGTAATTCATTTCCCCAATTTATTGTATTGGTCTGTCGACGCATATACGCCTTCCAAGAATCAGAACCAGACTCCCGCCCACCGCCTGTTTCTTTTTCTCCACCAAATGCGCCGCCAATTTCAGCACCTGAAGTGCCAATATTAATATTGGCGATACCGCAATCACTTCCCCAGGCACTTAAAAAGTGTTCTGCATTTTTTAAATTTTGAGTAAACATGGCAGAAGACAATCCTTGTGGTACATGATTTTGTAAAGCAATCGCTTCATCGATTGTCTGAAAAGACATTACATATAAAATGGGTGCAAATGTTTCCTCTTGAACAATCTCCCAATGATTTTTTACATCACATACTAAGGTAGGTTCGACAAAGAAGCCTGGTCTATGAACTGGCTCACCACCAAAGATAATTCGACCGCCCGCTTCTTTAATGCGAGCTATTGCACGATTAAATTGATCAACAGCTTGTTTATCAATCAGTGGTCCCATTAAATTTTTCTTATCTAAAGGATCACCAATTGTGATTTGCTCATAGGCAAAACGTAAACGTTCAACAACATAATCGTATTTGGAGTGATGAATAAACAAACGTCGCGTAGAAGTACATCGTTGACCCGCTGTGCCTACTGCCCCAAAAACAATAGCCGGAATTGCTAAATGAAGATCAGCCGTCTCATCGACAATAATTGCGTTGTTACCACCTAACTCCAGAATAGTCTTGCCTAATCGAGCAGCAACCTTAGCTGCAACCTCTTTACCTACTGCAGTTGAACCAGTAAATGAAATAAGTGGTATCCGTTTGTCATTCACCATTGCCTCAACCACATCCTGACTCTCTGGAATTACTAAACTGAATATTTCGGGACAGCCATTAGCTCTTAACACATCATTGCAAATATGCTGAACAGCTACAGCACATAGAGGGGTCTTTGCTGATGGCTTCCACAATGTCACATTCCCACAGATAGCAGCCAAAAAAGCATTCCAGGACCATACTGCAACAGGAAAGTTAAATGCAGAAATAACACCAACAATACCGTATGGGTGCCACTGTTCATACATTCTATGTTGTGGACGTTCAGAATGCATGGAATTACCATATAACATCCGAGATTGGCCTACTGCGAAATCAGCTATATCAATCATTTCCTGAACTTCGCCATCCCCTTCTTGTTTGGACTTACCCATTTCTAAGGAGACTAAACTACCTAACGCATCTTTATGATCACGCAAGGCTTGACCAATCTGTCTGATGATCTCCCCTCTTTTAGGAGCAGGGACTTTTCTCCACTCATGGGCAGCATATTCAGCACGGGTCATTATCTCTTCGTAATCACTCATAGTGCACGTTGCTATCTCAGCAAGTTTTTCACTATTGGCTGGATTATAAGAGATTAACTTATGCTCATGAATTCCACTTTGCCAACCTTGCCCACTGAAGGCGCCAGGATTAACTGCATGAATTTTCAGGCGTTTTAATATATCCATTACTTATCTCCATAGTACCCCGGGTACAATAAATCACAACCCGGGAACAATATCCACAATACTTTCAAGTTATGCGTAATAGCGGCCAAAACGATTTTCCAGCACTGCTGACAAATGGAATTTTTCTTGTAAAACTAATCCCTTATATTCATTTTCTTGTCCGAGCACTAAATCAACTACTGAGCAAACACCAGAAGCAGTACTTATTTGAATTGCTGACCATTCCAGGCCACAAATTTCTTCAGGATAAATCTTCTTCACATAATTTTTTTCTGTCAGCTCACCTCGTTTCATTCCTTCAACAGAAACATAAACAATCACCAGATCTTGGTAAGTTTTAGGAATCGCATTTTCCAGAATACGTTTTAACGTAGGCCTATCTTGGTTTAATCGCAAGTCATTCATTAATAAACGCATCTTTGAGCAATGGCCAGGATAACGCATTGTTTTATAATTCATGGTTTGTACTTTACCAGCGTGCATCTCAGCCAAACTCCCCAGTCCGCCAGAGGTATTAAACGCTTCATATTCACACCCATCGATTTGAATGGTTTCTAATCCTTCTAAAGGTGCTAAGGTTACTGCTTTTCCATATTTAATCGCATAACATGGATTGCCATACTCATTAATAACTCCATCAGTGGACCAGGTTAATGAATATTGCAGTGCGTTGTTTGCATTTTGAGGAAGAGCTCCTACACGCAATTTCACATGATGACACTCTTCAAACTCTTGCATGAGGCTATTTGCAGCGATGCTGATAAATCCGGGAGCTAATCCGCATTGAGGAACAAACGCCGTTTCTGCATCAAGCGCTATCGCTTTTACTGCTTCAGTTACAGCTGTATCTTCCGTAAGATCAAAGTAATGTGCTTTGGCAGCTTTTGCAGCTTCAGCAACATAAGTATTTAAAAAATATGGAAGACTAGAAATAACCGCCACGATATCATTCTTTTCCATATACGCTTGGGTTGACTGTTTATCTTGAACATCCAAGGCTACTGTTTTAATTTTGGGTACTGCTTCCAACAGCCTTTTTACATCGGATCCACTAAAATCAATATCAACTAAATGGATCTGGTAAGAACCGCTTTCTGATAATAAACAAGCGATTAAGCTACCAATTTTCCCTGCGCCAGTAATCATTACATTATACATTTAATCCCTCTCCCATTATAAAACGCAATCATCCTACACAAAATCTTGGGAGTTGAATAGTATTCCCTAAACTATATGCATATAAAATATCAATTTTTAAGAATCGTGTTATTCCATTTTTTGATGCATAATTCTTAAAAGGACTATATTAAAAAAAATCTTGAATTAGCAAAGGGAGTTGTCATGAATGAATCAAAAAGGAAGTCTCCAAAATCCCCCCCCAAAACTGAAGATTCCTTATTATCCAAATCAGAAAAAAGTGACTATGAAGGACTAAATTTCGATAAACTATTTCACGCTACAATCAGCCAATTGTGCAACTGGTTATCACCAGGAGCGCTGATGATGTCTTTTGCGGACTGGTTAATTTATTTGCTTTTTTCACCTGCGCAACGAGTTGATTTGAACAAAAATGCACTCAAAAAACTGGGGCAGTTCTTATTATATGTTCAGCTACAAAGCCAGGATAAATGCGAACCTTGTATCGAAGTCCGCCAAACCGATCATCGTTTCCAAAATGAAGCTTGGTCTCAATTTCCATTCAATATATACAGTCAATCATTTTTATTAACTGAAGAATGGTGGGATAATGCAACAACTCAACTTCGTGGGGTTTCTAAACATCACGAAAATATTGTTAATTTTGTAACACGTCAAATTTTGGACATTTTTGCTCCGTCGAATATTCCTGGAATGAACCCAGAAATCATTGCTGCCTCAATCAATGAACAGGGCATGAATTTTATCAACGGGTGGAATAATTTTATTGATGACATCATCAGGTATCTGAATAATAAACCGCCCGCAGGCAGTGAGCAATATAAGGTAGGAACGAACTTAGCAGTAACACCTGGTAAAGTCATTTATAGAAATAATTTAATAGAGCTTATCCAATATGAACCAACAACAGCAACAGTTCATCCTGAACCGATCTTAATCATTCCAGCCTGGATCATGAAGTATTACATACTTGATCTGTCGCCTAATAATTCGATGGTGAAATTCCTGGTGGATAAAGGACATACTGTATTTATGATTTCCTGGAAAAATCCAACCTCTGAAGATAGAGACTTAGATTTTTCCGATTACGCAATACATGGAGTGATGGATGCTTTAAATGCAATTAATCAAATTATTCCGGAGGAAAAAATTCATACAGTTGGTTATTGTATCGGTGGCACTTTATTAACTATGGTTGCTGCAAAAATGGCAGCTAAAAATGACGACCGATTAAAAACAATGACTTTATTTGCAGCACAAACCGATTTTCAGGATGCTGGCGAACTGCAGTTATTTATTGACGAAAACCAACTCACCTACATTGAAGATATCATGTGGGAAAAAGGTTATTTAGAAGGTTCGCAGATGGCTGGTGCGTTTAGCATGTTAAGGTCCATAGATCTCATTTGGTCCCGTGTAGTTTATGATTATTTATTAGGTAAACGACAGAAAGTAAGTGACTTAATGGCATGGGATTATGATACTACTAGAATGCCCTACAAAATGCATAGCGAGTATTTGCGCCGTTTGTTTTTAAATAATGACTTAGTTGAAGGACGTTTTAAAATTCTTGATGAAAATATTAATCTCGCCGACATCACTGTGCCAATTTTTTCAGTAAGTACTATAAAAGATCATATAGCACCTTGGAAATCCGTTTATAAAATTCATTACTTCACAGATAGTGATATTACCTTTGTATTGACTAACGCAGGACATAACACCGGGATTATTAATGAGCCTGGCGATCCTGGACGCAGTTACCAAATGCTCACTCATAAATTAGATGATAAACATTTAGCACCCGAAGTTTGGCTAGAAAGAGCCCCGCATTTTAAAGACTCTTGGTGGCCTGCATGGGAAAAATGGCTTAAAGAGCATTCCGGTCCTAAAAAGAAACCACCTGCTCTAGGCAATCCTGAAAAGGATTTAAGGCCGATTTGTGATGCACCTGGAACTTATGTTCTGAAAAAATAATAAAGTAAATTGTAGCTTGGTTGAAGTGCAGCAGAACCCGGGAAATATACGCGAAATTAACCCGGGACTCCATTGCCATCAACCAAGTCAGGAAGTAACAAAATAATAAAATATTCCACTAATTCTTGACCTGAATAAAGGACTCAATTATCTTATCGTTTTATAATTTTTTAACAGCCATGAAGCAAACTGCTTTAGCCAATTCCATTCCAATAAACTCTTCAATTCGTCTTGGCTATGTTAAATATTTTTTTGTATTTATAGCAGGTCTGCTTGCGCCCTTTGGTTTCGCACCTTTTCATGTCCCAGGATTGACGTTGTTAAGTCTGGCGTTTCTCTATTCGAGCCTGCAAAATTGCTCGATAAAACAAGGTTTTTCTCTAGGTTTTTTTTATGGAACTGGCTATTTCGGTTTTGGAGTATCCTGGGTCATAGTCAGTATTCATGACTATGGTCAGCTCAATTATTTCTTCGCAGGGTTAGTAACTTTAATTTTCATTGCATATCTTGCACTCTTCCCTGCCCTTGTTGCTTATCTGTATAAATCACTTGAATTAAAAAATCGAAAACTACTGTCCTTAACTCTTTTCTGTGTTTTATGGTGTTTGAGTGAATATTGTCGTGCTACTTTATTTACGGGATTTCCCTGGTTACAAGTGGGTACCATCCTCATTGATACCCCCATTAAATATATCGCGCCTATTTTAGGCGTTTATGGACTAAGTTTGGTATGCATCTTTGTTTCAACATTACTCACTTTAGCTGTTTCACAAAACTCTCAAAAACGTTATCTCTATCTAATCGTTATCGTATTAATTATTATAAGTCCAATGCTGTGCAAAAATATTTCATGGTCGTATATCAAAAAAGAACCCGTTAGTATTGGCGCTATTCAAGCGAATTTATCCATGCGCGATAAATGGGATGAAGCTTTATTTTGGAATTTATTAAAGTATTATGAGAATGGAATTAATAAGCTCCTGGGAAAACAATTAATTATTTTGCCAGAGTCGGCTATACCACTTCCTGCAAGTTATTTAGATAAATATTTGCAAAAACTGAACAACAAGGCATTGAAAGCCAACAGCGCACTTATGGTAGGCATTTTACAGCCAACAGATGATAATGAAACTAATTATTACAATTCAGTAATTACACTTGGGCAAGCTAAAGGAAAAAAACTTAAGCGCCAACTGGTTCCTTTCGGAGAGTACATTCCCAAACCTCTTGTTGCAATTAATCATTGGCTGAATTTACCAGAACCCAATTTATTACCAGGAAAAAGAAAGCAGTCTCTAATTCGCATTGAAAATCATCCAATAGCGAGTCTTATTTGTTATGAGATTGCCTATCCCCATATTTTACGTGAACAAATGCCCAAAGCCCAATGGATCGTTTCAATTAGTGATAATGGATGGTTTGGACACTCATTGGCCAGTTACCAACAATTACAAATGGCTCAAATACTTTCTTTGCTTACCGGTCGATATCAAGTAGTCGTCAATAACGATGGTCTATCTTCTGTTATTGATTCAAATGGGGATATAGTAGAAAGTCTTCCTCCATTTAGCGCCGGACTACTGCAAAGTAATATATTTCCAGCAGAAGGTTTTACTCCATGGATCATTTGGCATGAGTATCCAGCTCTAATTTTTTGTTCAATTTTTCTCATTTTTATACTATTTATTCAACTTCGTCGCTTATTCCAACAATAATCTATTGCTGGCAGAGACAAGAGGAGTTATCCTTAGCGATTTAGAGTCACTTAAAAAATCGGACTATGGATAATACCTATATACCACAAGAAGTTGAGGAACAAGCTCAACAATATTGGCATAAAAAACAATCATTTAATGTTTCAGAAGATTTAAACAGAGAAAAATTTTATTGCTTATCCATGTTCCCCTACCCGAGTGGAACATTACACATGGGGCATGTTCGCAACTACACTATTGGCGACGTTATTGCTCGTTATCAACGTGCTTTAGGAAAAAATGTTCTGCAACCGATAGGATGGGATGCATTTGGTTTACCTGCTGAAAATGCAGCCATCAAAAATGGGATCCCTCCTGCTGAATGGACTAAAAAAAACATAGAGTCCATGAAAAAACAATTTTTACGTCTTGGCAATGCTTATGATTGGCGACGTGAAATTTGTACTTGCACACCTGAATATTATCGATGGGAACAATGGTTTTTTATACGCCTGTTTGAAAAAGGTTTAGTTTACAAGAAAAATGCTGTCGTCAATTGGGATCCAGTAGATCAAACCGTTTTGGCGAATGAACAAGTTGTTGATGGACGCGGTTGGCGATCTGGCGCACTTGTCGAGCGAAAAGAAATTTCACAATGGTTTATTAAAATTACAGCTTATGCTGATGAACTACTCAGCTCGCTTGATACATTGGATGAATGGCCTGCACAAGTAAAACAAATGCAGCGCAATTGGATAGGTCGCTCCACTGGGACAGAAATTCATTTTAATGTTAATAATTATCCTAAGCGCTTAAAAATCTATACTACTCGTCCTGATACGTTAATGGGTGCAACATATCTTGCAGTCGCAACGGATCACCCTATCGCCAAAGAAGCAGCAAGTACTCGTAAGGAAGTCAAAGAATTCATCGATAGCTGTCAAGGCACTAAAATGGCTGAAGCAGAACTTGCTACCATGGAAAAACGAGGTGTGGACACAGGTATGACTGCAATCCATCCCATAACCGGTGAAGAACTACCAATATGGGTAGCAAATTTTGTACTGATGCAATATGGTTCTGGCGCTGTCATGTCAGTTCCAGCACATGATCAAAGAGATTGGGAATTTGCACAAAAATATCAATTGCCTATAAAAGAAGTCATAAAGCCTACAAATGGAATAAAACATGATCTCAGCAAATCTGCCTACACTGGTGAAGGTACGTTGATTCATTCTGGTCAATTTGATGGATTAAGCTCTTCTCAGGCAGTAGAGACCATAACTGCTTTTCTTGAGGAACATGATACAGGAAAAGCAACAATCAACTATAGATTGCGTGATTGGGGTGTATCAAGACAAAGATACTGGGGTACCCCTATTCCCATGATTTTATGCGAACAATGCGGTACTGTTCCAGTTCCAGATGAAGATCTTCCAGTGGTTTTACCGGAAAATGTCACATTTACTGGTACAGGTTCACCACTTGCACAATGCCCAGAATTCGTAAATGTAAGTTGCCCCAAGTGCGGTCAAGATGCCTCTCGTGAAACAGATACTTTTGATACGTTTATTGAGTCTTCTTGGTATTATGCGCGTTTTGCTTGTAAAGGCCAGGAAAATGCCATGCTTGATGATAGGGCAAAATATTGGACTCCTGTAGATCAATATGTTGGTGGTATTGAACATGCAGTGATGCATTTACTTTATGCCCGTTTTTTCCACAAATTAATGCGAGATGAAGGCTTAGTCAATTCAGATGAACCATTCAAGGCCCTGTTAACTCAAGGTATGGTTTTAAAGGATGGTCATAAAATGTCTAAATCTGTGGGTAATGTCGTCGATCCCAACCATTTGATTGATACCTATGGTGCGGATACGGCACGTTTATTCGTTATGTTTGCCGCCCCCCCAGAACAATCGCTTGAATGGTCAGATGCTGCTGTAGAAGGTGCGCATCGTTTTCTAAAACGAATTTGGACTTTTGCCTATCAGTATCAAAATATGTTTATTGAAGTCAATGATATCATTCTAAGTGGCAATGGACATGTTAACTGGCAGCAAGCTGAAAGCCGGTTAAAGAAATCGCGCCATGTTGTGCATCAAATTCTTGCACAAGCAACTCATGATTATGATCGTAATCAATTCAATACTGTTGTTTCAGGCTGTATGAAGCTATTTAATGAACTATCCAGCTACTCCATAGAAACTGAAGATGATAAGTTCTTTATTCATTCCAGCATGAGTATACTGTTGCGATTGCTGGCTCCTATAACACCTCATATAACACATCATATATGGCAACAATTAGGTTTTGAAAAAGCAATTATTGATGCTAATTGGCCAAGAGTAGATAAAGGTGCGCTAAAAACAGATGAAGTAGATTACGTAGTTCAAGTTAATGGAAAACTGCGAGCTCAATTTACCGCTAGTGTAGATGCAGCAGAAGAAGTATTAGTTGCTACAGCAAAAGAACATGTAAAAGATTTTCTGACTGATAAAACAGTCAAAAAAGCTATCGTTGTTGCACACAGGCAATTAATTAACTTGGTTGTTAGCTAATGAGATCCAATTACTCTGAGATGTCTAATGTTCCGCACCGGCTTCACGGACAGCCAGCGGGACAGCCACAATATCAATTTGCAACGTTACGGTGCATGGTACCTTTGCTAATGCTGTTGTTGCTATCTTCTTGTGGTTTTCATCTACGCGGCATGAGTAATATACCCAATTGGCTTAATAATGTAGCCATTATTTCTGAAAATAATGACAAACAATTTGTCTCGATATTGCAATCCCGACTTGAGGGTTCCAAAATTGATGTAAATCCTGATCCCTCTCAAGCCAAGTATTGGCTTATAATTGACGAAGTGAGTTTAAATCAACAAATAATCAGTATTGGTGCAAGCACAAATCCTAGACAGTATACTATAACATTGACTGTAGCATTCGTATTGAAAGCTCGCTCAGGTCAAATTGCAGATACTCCAGAAAAAATATATGTTTCTAGAGAACTTACTCTGAATAACGACCGAATTTTAGGTTCTAAAGATGAAGAAAGTATTTTAATTGGTGAAATGAAGCAAGATGCAGTAACACAAATAATTTATCGACTGAGCCATCTACATCCCCCCACTTAGCTAAGAAGGGAGTGGCTTGAGTAAAGAAAAAAAGCTATATGTACCCATTTACATACTCAAGTTAAAATTATCATGCAAATCAAACAACAAATGCTTGCCCAGCAAATACAAAAAAAAATTGCACCGCTCTATATGATTATCGGGCAAGATATTTATTTGATGGAAGATTCTTTAGCTACCATAAAATCTGCCATTAAAAAAAATTATAATTATGATGAAAAAATTATATCCATTCAGTCAGCAGAAGATTGGAATGGAGTAAAAGAAGAGGCAAACAGTTATTCTTTATTTTCGGATATTGTATTTTTAAATATTTTTTATGATAAGAAATCAATAGATGCTACTGGAAAGAAAATTTTAACTGAATATCTCAACTCGATTAATTCGCGGTGCTTTATCACTATTAGGGCGCCGAATGTACCGGCAAAACAATTGCAATGGTTATCTTCTCACGAACATGTCGTGCTTATCATGGCTTACCCGCTTAAATCAGAAGCAGTAAAAAGCTGGATAGCCGTGCAGTTAAAGAAAAATTCCATGAATTATGATCCCCTGGTTCCCGATTTAATTGAGCAATACACTCAGGGAAATATGTTGGCCTGTTCACAGGTCATTGAAAAAATTGCCTTGTCCAGTATTCCTAATTGCAAAATTGAGACTCAACATGTACTGGAACACTTATCTGATCAATGTGACCATGATTTGTTCGAATTAGTAGATGCATGCTTGCTTGGCCAAGGTGATAAAGCAATTCAGATTTTAAGGCATGCCGCCAATAATAAAACAGAAGCAACTTTAGTCTTATGGTTACTTAGTCAAGAAATAAGATTAATCATGCAGCTGTCTTATTTAATAGAACAAAATATTGATATTCAAAGTGCTTGCAGCCAATTAAAAATTTGGCCTCAACGCATCAATCTCTATAAGGCATGTTGCAATCGACTTAATAAAACCATGTTACAACAGCTTCATAGATACTGCTGTTTGATCGATGAACGAATTAAATCGAGCAACCACCTTGCTCAGGTATGGAACTCCCTTGAAAACACGACTCTTTCACTTTGTTTAGGCAAATTGATAGGTGATACATGTATAGCATAGCTATTTTTGGTGGCACATTTGATCCAATACACAATGGCCACTTGCAAACAAGCATCAACATACAGCACTATTTTAAATTTGATTCCTATATTTTTCTTCCTTGCAAAATACCAACTATAAAACCACCATCCCTAGCTAATAATGCCCAAAGAGTAGAGATGGTAAAACTGGCAATAAAAGATGTAGCGGACTTTAAACTTGATTTGCGCGAGATAGAGCGTGATACCCCATCTTATATGGTTGAAACCTTGCAGAGTTTCAGGTTGGAGTATCCTAGTGCATCAATTACATTAATTATCGGCTATGATGCATTTCTATCATTACCTCATTGGTATCAATGGGAGAAAATCATTACGCTGGCTAATTTGTTAGTCATCAATAGGGGTGAGTTTGCTGATCAACCTACCCCTGAGATCATGCAAAAATTTTTGAAAAAACATCAAAGCAAAAGTAAAAGCGAACTCCTGAGTGCACAGGCAGGAAATGTTTATCTATTTGATGCGGGGCATTATGAAATTTCTTCTACATCTATTCGGGAAGATATAAAAAAGGGAGCTGATGTTAAAAACAAGCTCCCCTATACAATCTATGAATACATCAAGTCTCAGGAATTATATCGATAAGTTTAAAGGACTCGTTAACCGATACCGTCTGTTTTGCTTTATTAATTAGTCCAGGCAAATATCCAGAAACCCAACTTATAACAGGTAAAAGCTGATTATAAACTCTAGAACTTTGAACATATTGCTGATAAGGAATAGAAGTCATACTGAGCACGGCGAAAATAAGCGAAAGAATAAAAACACCTCGAGCAAAGCCAAAACCACCACCTAAAACTTTGTCCATAGCACCTAAACCACTTCCCCTTAAAAACAGACCTAGTATTGCATTAGCAATACCACCAGCGATTAAAACGCCAAGCACAACACCAATAAAACCAATTATTGAAAGAACTGATTGATCTTGTATATAAGGTTGCAGCCAAGGATTCAGACTGCTTGAATAATTGTACCCGGCCCAAACAGCTAAGATCCATACTCCTAGGGCAATAAACTCTTTAATGAACCCTCTTAATAAGCCGGTAATAGTGGATAAACCAATAACGATTATTAAAATTATATCAACCCATTGAAATTGCATCATTAGCTAACTCCGGTATTGACAATGAAACCATTCAATTGCATGGCACTTGCTAATTGAAGTTTTAATTTCATTACATCATTTTTAACAGGTGAGTGTCCGGCATAAACTTTATAAATCGAACCTTGACTTCCTGTTGTTTTAACGTAATTTGCCTTATATCCCTTACTACGTAATTTACTTACCAAAGCTTGAGCATTAGCCAATCGTGAAAAAGAAGCCAATTGAACAGCATAAATACTTTGTTTACGCAAAGTACCTCTATTATTTGCTTGAGCAACTGTCGTTTTTTTAGCCGTTACGACGTTTACTTTTGCAGCCTGTCTAACTGGTTTAACTGGTTTAACTGGTTTTGCTGGTTTAGATACAGTTGCTACATTTATTTGTTTTTTAACAACATTTTTAGCTGCATTACTTAAAGCTAACTCAATTGGTTTAGCTACTTCATCGACCTTTGGTGCGGACGCTGCTTTAGCAACAGAAACAGCTGCATCATCTGCTACTTGAATGGATTGAATGAAGTCTTCTTTACCAAGATCAGATCCTTTATGCTCCGCAGCAGGAGGAATTTCAACCTTCGCCACTTTTATAGTTTCAAACAGTTCCTTTTCATCAGTCATCACTACATTAGGGCTAGTTGGTTTAGGAGGTAACTGAACATTTACACTGAAATTATTTTCAAGGCGCTGACTTGATTTTTTCATCATTGCGGGCAGAAAAATTGCCCCTAATGATAAAACAACAGCCACACCAACCAAACGATGTTTTAGCTTCTCATCAATTACTAATTTCATTGAATCTCCTATTAGCCATTACATGACTCACAGTAAAAAAAGACCCATAAACAACAATTAAGTCACCAGGTTTAGCTTGTTTCAACGCTGTTTCAAAAGCCGTAAGCGGGCTATTATAACAAATTTCCACAGGAATTTCTGCATTCTTAAATAATGTGAGCAATAAATCCTCACTGGCAGCGCGTTTGTTATGCAATTGTGCCGGATACCAATGATCAATACAATCCTTTAACGGCATAATCAGCCCTAAAATATCTTTATCCTTCAATGCTGAAAATACAGCATGAACTTTTGCTTTTTTCATCGTACGTAACGTATTTGCGAGCAATTTTGCCGATTGAGGATTATGAGATACATCAAATAAAGTACTCACTGCATCTTCATGCAATTGCAAGCGAGCAGGAATAAAAACACGTTGCATAGCAATTTGAAAATGGTCATGCGTCACTGGAAAATTATGTGCCAGTAAAAGACATGCAGTAATTGCAGCAGCCGCAGATTTTAGCTGAATTGAAGGTTTTGGTAGCCCATAAATTGAAGAAAGCTTCAGTTGATTGTTGTAATGGATACTCCAGGTAAAATCTTGCTCTTGAATAGAAAACTCTTGTCCCCAAAAATAACCTGGAACAACAAGTTGTTTTGCTGTATCAGTGACTGACGTGGGTGGATGAACATCCGCGTAAATGAACGGTTTACCGGCACGAAGGATGCCCGCTTTCTCATAACCAATAGCCTCAAGCGTATTGCCCAGGTAATCCTGATGGTCAAAATCTATGGTAGTAATGATGGATACTTCTGCATCAACGATGTTAGTAGCATCTAAACGACCACCCAGCCCCACTTCAAGAATAATGATGTCCAATTTCATTTTTTTGAAATACCACAATGCTGCCAAGGTAGTCATTTCAAAATAAGTTAATATGGTTTCTCCTCGAACTTCTTCAATAATACTAAAAGCCTGGCACAAGTCCTCATCAGAAATAGGAGTTAAATTGACACGAATCCGTTCGTTAAACTGAATAAGATGTGGTGACGTATAAGCGCCTACTTTATATCCAGAGACATGATAAATTGTTTCAAGGGCAGTTACTGTGGAGCCTTTTCCATTAGTACCCCCTACAGTAATAACCGGGCAATCTGGGAGGTGCAGAGATAATTGTTTTGCAACTTCCATAATTCGTGTTAAGCCTAGCTGTATTTCATGAGTAGTTCTAGTCTCCAAGTCATGTAGCCACTCATCAACAGATCTTTTTTGAGGCACTGCATTAGATGAAGATGGCCCCATCGATATAGTGCTCAGATTCTCATGTGTCCTCGCGCATAATTCGGTTCCGTGCTCCGTGTTTCTTTGCACTTCGCTCTCTGCATCAAGTGTCGTGTGCGGTTTAATACGATGCTGCTTTGGCAACTGAATCCCCTGCACCCTTGCGCGTCAATTTAGATATCAACTCAGCAACAACTGGACGGATATCTTTTCGTTCAAGAATCATGTCAATATGGCCATGTTCTAACAAGAACTCACTCCGTTGAAATCCCTCGGGTAAGGTTTGTCTTACAGTTTGCTCAATAACTCTTGGACCAGCAAAGCCAATTAGCGCATTAGGCTCAGCAATAATCACATCACCAAGACTTGCAAAACTGGCAGAAACCCCTCCCATAGTCGGATCAGTCAAAACCACTATAAAAGGCAAACCGATTTCAGCAAATTGGGCAAGAGCAGCTGACGTCTTAGCCATTTGCATTAAGGAAAAAAGTCCTTCTTGCATACGTGCGCCACCGCTGGCAGTAAAACAAATATAAGGTCTTTGTTCTTTTGTCGCTACTTGAATTGCACGAACAAATTTCTCTCCAACAGTAGCGCCCATGGAACCACCCATAAAATTAAACTCAAAGGATCCAACGACTACAGGTTGCTGCAATAAAGTACCTTTTACAATGATCAGAGCTTCTTTCTCGCCAGTTGCCTTTTGAGCTTGTACGATTCTGTCTTTATATTTTTTGGAGTCTCTAAACTTTAAGCGATCTTGGGGCTCTAGTGATGCAGCAATTTCCTCCTGGACACCCTCATCGAGAAATTGCTTAATTCGTACTCGTGCAGATATTCTATGGTGAAAGTTACAGGATGGACAAACCATTAAATTTCGTTCTAATTCTGTACTATAAAGAACTTCATTACAACCTGAACACTTCAGCCATAAACCTTCGGGAACTCCCTTTTTTTGGGAAGAGTCGGTACTGACTCGTGAAGGCAATAGTTTTTTAAACCAACTCATAATTGGAACCTAAGATTATAAAATCATAGTATTATACACAGAAAAAAATTTTCTTAAATGCACATTGAATCGGATCGAGATTTTTCTCGAAACCCGAGATGGCACACTTTATCGAAGTTCAGCCCCCGGTTTCGCTACGCTACACCCCAGGCTAAATTCCTAACAATGCTTTTTTTCATTTTAGGCAATAGCAATGCTAAATCCAGGTTAACTCACATTAAAAAACAAATTGCGCAAAAAATACAACACTTTCATTTTAATGAAAAAATCCTCTCATTTTTTCAAAAAAAGCATGCACAAACCTAAAGTTTTTCGCAGTTCATCCGATAACTTTTATGCGTACGGTAAATTCGCCATTAAAAATGGAATTTACCAATTTACAAATGTCCCAAACCAGGGATTTAGGTCTGAGGAGACTATAACTATGGCTCAAATTATAAATACCAACGTACCGTCGCTAGTTGCTCAACGTAACTTGTCTAAATCAAGTAACGCTATGGCTACTGCGATTCAAAGATTATCATCTGGTCTAAAAATTAATAGTGCTAAAGATGATGCTGCGGGGTTAGCAATTGCAACAGGTATGACATCGCAAATTCGCGGTATGGACCAAGCTGTAAAAAATGCTAATGATGGTATTTCACTGGCACAGGTTGCTGAGGGTGCAATGCAAGAATCAACGAATCTTTTACAACGCATGAGAGAGTTGGCACTCCAATCTTCAAACGGAACCTACAGCCAAGCAAACCGTCAATCGTTACAAAATGAAGCAAATAATCTGCTAAGTGAAATGGATCATATCGCTTTAAGTACTCAATTTAATGGTCAAAGCATTTTGAATGGTGCTTATACCAATGCCTCTCTTCAAATTGGCTCAAATGCTGGTGAAACCCTTTCATTTTCCATAAACAGTATTGCATCTTCAACAATAGGTAGCATTGCTTATCAACAAGGAAGCACTGTATCTGGCAATGCTGCTTCTGATATTACTGTTGCTCTTGGTAGTAGCTCAGCAGTCAGCATTAGCTCTTCTGCAAACTATGTAGGAACTGCAACTGGTCAAGACAGCTCATCTGCATATGCCAAAGCGGCAGCGATTAATGCAGCTGGTATTCCTGGTTTAACTGTAACTGCATCAACTAGTGGTAGTGCAACAGTTGGAGCAATAGGAGGAACCGCTGGGGATACTTATAACCTAAACATTAATGGTGTTGATATATTTACCAACCAGGACGTGTCCACTGCAATGACCAATACCAACCTGATGGATGCAATTAACGCAGTAAGTAGTCAAACTGGAGTTGTAGCCTCACTAAATGGCGGTAGCATGTCTTTAACTGCGGCTGATGGACGCAATATTGCAGTAACTGAAAGCGGTACTGGTTTTACTGCAGGTACTGATGGACTCACAGTCGCAGCAGGCTCATTTGCTGCTACCCTACGTGGAAAACTTACTATGAGTGCGGCTCAAACTATTACTTTGGGTGGTACTGTGGCTGATGTCGGTTTATCAAGCACAATCAGTCTGGATACCAATGGGGTTAATAGCATCGACCTAACAACTCAATCTGGTGCAGAACAAGCTATACTAAGAATTAGTGCTGCTTTAGATAGTGTTACCAGTAACCGAGCTGCCTTAGGTGCTTTACAAAACCGACTTGATGCTACGGTAGCAAACTTGCAAAACGTGTCTGATAATATGTCTGCTGCACGCAGCCGTATTCAAGATACTGATTATGCAGCAGAAATGGCAAGTTTAACTAAGAACCAAATCCTGCAACAAGCAGGAACAGCAATGTTGGCCCAAGCTAATGCAATGCCACAATCTGTTCTTTCCTTGTTAGGATAGTTGTTAAAGGTAAAAACCGAAATGCGGCGCTTGCCGCTTTTCGGCTTATTTATATCCCAATGATTAAGGGTACCAATCAAGGGAAAGGAGTTATAAAATGACTATGGAATCGATACCTCCAGCAAATAATAAATTGCTACAAACAGATTCAGTCAGACTAAATGATAAAAACATTAAACCTGTGACCAAATGTGCCACATCAGATCTGAATCTAGATATAGATACAAAGCAAGCCATAGATCATGCCACAGGCCTTTTGCAAACTATAGTCACCGATAAAATCTCAGACAAAGTAATCCGCAAAATACCCTCCGACGAGTATTTGCATTTGCTAAACTTGCTTGATGGGATAATTAGTGGTTCTATAGACAAACATGTTTAATGCAATTTATGGATAAAACGTAATTTCAATGAAATTACGTGAACAAATAAGGGAATATTATGGGCCTATCAACTCCAGGCATTGGGTCAGGTTTGGATATTACTGCAATGGTCGAAAGCATGGTGAAAGCCGATCTCATGCCTCTTCAATTGCGACATGATAAAAAACTTAATTCCGTCACTACAGAATTGTCTGCTTTTGGGCAACTAAAAAGTGCCATGTCCAGCTTTCAAACAACACTCGATACCCTATCTCATGCCAGTGAATTTAATAAAATGAATTGCTTACTTAGCGAAACAGGATATGTTTCTGCCTCTCTTACAGGACAAGCAATTGAAGGCCTATATCAAATCAAAGTGAACCAATTGGCCCAGGCACAAAGCCTTGTAAGTAACTATGTCACTAATAACAGTTCTTCAATAGGCAGTGGTAGCATCACTATAAATTTTGGTACATACAGCAATAATAATTCAACGTTTACACAAAATACTGAGGTTTCTCCTGTAACAATTAACATCAATTCTGGAAATGACAGTCTTACTGCTGTTTGTGATGCCATCAATGCAGCAAATGCTGGGGTTACAGCATCAATTGTACAAGACAGCATAGGTTCAAGATTGACCCTCACCTCATCTCAAACAGGTGAAAAATATGCAATGCAAATTACGGGAAGTTTAACTGCTTTAAATTATGATCCCACAACAAGTAATGCCTCATTAACTCAAACTATGGCTGCTCAAAACAGTCAGGTGCAAATTAATGGCTTGCTTCTAAGTGAAAGTAATAATCAATTTAAAAATGCAATTACTGGAATTACTCTCGACTTACAACAGGCCGATCCCGCAACAACAGTCACCTTAACAGTGAAAAAGGATGTAGAACATCTAAAAGGTTTAATTAATGATTTCGTCAAAAAATATAATGATTTTATTAATTTCATCTCTAGCTTAACTGGTTTCGACATGGAAACTAGAAAAAGAGGTGTTTTGCAAGGCGACGATAAGTTGAGAGCATTAAAAACAAACTTATATAACCTAGCCACTAACCCATTAACTACTGTTGGCTCAATTAAAAGCCTTGCCGACTTAGGAATTACCAGTGATAAACACGGTTTATTAGAAATTGATCCCGAAATATTTGATGATGCGATTAATAACAATTATCAAGATATCAGCAACTTATTCGCAAAAAACATATCTGCCACCGATCCAAATATTAAAATTAATTCAGTTGATACTGAAGTTGCTGCAGGAGCATATGATGTTATTTTAAACGAATATACTCCTGGAGTGAGTATGGCTGGTAGTATTGGAGGAATTTTAGCCATCTCAACTGATGGAATAACCCTAAATGGTACTGGGGACTTCAATACATTATCGATTGATGTAATTTCTGGACTCGTTGGAAATAGAGGGCAAATTATTGTCAGTGATGGATTAGCCTCATTAATTGATGGTTATTTAGAGTCTTTGGTAGATGAAGATGGCGAAATTGCTGAAAGAATAGATCGTTTAAATACTCAAGCAGCACAATTAGACGAAATGCAAGAACGAATAAACGAACGCAGCATCACTCTTGAAAAAAGATATTATAGACAATGGAATGCCGTAGATCTCTTAATTTCACAGATGCAAAACACCAGCAATACGCTTACCCAAATTTTGTCGAATCTACCCAAATTCAAAACCAAATGATTGGAGCATTATTGATGAAAAATTCTTATCAACAAGTTATAAATCAATATAAGACCATTGAGTTAAGAACTCGTATTGATGCAGCCTCACCCCATGAATTAATTGATTTGTTATTACAAGGGGCGCGAACTCATATTGCGACAGCCCAAGGCAATATAGATCGAAGTGAAATTCAAGAGAAGGGAGAACATATTAGCAAAGCACTAAGTATTATTGAAGGTTTAAAAACCAGTTTAAATCATGAACAAGGTGGAGAAATCGCAGAGAACTTACTGCAAATATATATGCATATTGAATATTTGCTGTTAAAGGCCAATCTTAATAATGACAAAGAACTGTTAGCACAGTCCAATGCATTACTTGCGCAAGTGCATGAAGCTTGGCAAAAAGTTTCTCCCAGCTATCCAGAATCTGATGCGACAACTTCATCCTGATATTATTGGCCTAAAATCTACCGAGAAACATGTTGAAGTGAACGCCTTGAATAAACTTGCATTGTTTTCAAGGCTAAATTTTCTATATTGTCTAACGAACCCAGCTTGGTTTAATTCTTTTGATTTTTCATCAGGAGTTAATTGCTCAAAAACGTCCCGAAGGCATTGTTGCTTGTCAATTGCTCGAACTTGATAGTTATTGTTTCAAAAGAGTTTGGCTTTAACCATCAAAAATGCATATCATCATTTCATTTCGACTTTTACGATCCCAATCTTGCATCAACATCATATCATCCGCTCATATAAGTTATGCAAGCTATGGATGAATTTTGTGTTTCTTGGGTATAGTAATTTTAACTGCCGCTAGTTGATTCTAGCGGCATCGAAAAACTCTCGCAAAATGAACGACATAAAAATGTTTCCTCAATTATGTTCATCGCGCCAAACGCCATCCCAATGAGCCGGTGACGTGTTTTCTAAAATTCGACAGCGTTCAATATATACTGAAGCCAATTGATCTCCGGGGTAGGCAGGAGTAAGCGTCATAAAAGCTTTGAAACTTTCATCCCAACAACCTTTTTGATATAGGGAAAATGCTTCCGTAAATTCTACTCTGTGTTGCCTAAGGTGCTCAAGATCTTGGGCAGTGATTAGCTCATAAATTGCAATACTTTCCCGTTTACCTCGTACAGCAACCTTATCTAATAAGCGAAAAGGGAATTTTTCAGATACGTGGGTGAAGGTATCGTGGCTCACAATAATTTGAGTATAATAATTTTTATTGATTGATTCTAAGCGGCTTGCTAAATTGACTGAATCACCTAAGGCCGTATAACTAAGTCTATCTTCAGAACCTACATTACCAATAATAGCCTCACCGGTGTGAATACCAATTCTGATGTTAAATTCAGGAAACCCCTCTTTCTTATGCTTTTGATTTAATTCTTTAATTCGCTCTTGCATCACTCTGGCAGTTTCACATGCATGAAATGCGTGCTGTTCATCTTTTACAGGAGCATTCCAAATAGCCATGACTGCATCGCCAATATATTTATCAAGTGTACCTTCATGCTGAATCAATACTTCAGTCATAGACTGAAAATAATCAGATAAATAAGTCATCAGTTTTTGAGGAGAAGTTGATTCTGAAATTGTTGCAAAATTCTGGATATCAGAAAATAAAATGGTAATTATTTGATTTTGGCCGCCAACCTCGGCGATTTTTCTAGTCCGCACTAATTTTTTGACTAAAGAGCGAGGAACATAACGCTGAAAAGAGGTTAAACTTGAGCGTAACGTAGATAACGCCCTATCCAAATAGCTCACTTCTTTAATCATGGTTTTTAGCAACGGCCTTGGACTAAGATTGAACATTCTGATTTTTTTTGCTTCTTCAGCTAATTGAATGATAGGAGTCGATATTCGCTGTGAGATGATACGTACTAACATTACTCCACTAAATAAAACGAAGAGAGTTAATAGGATATAGCCTTTACTTAAATCTTTAAGCGGTGCAATCGCATCATGTTCAGGGGTGATAATGATAATATGCCAAGGTCCAGCCCCTGATTTATTGAATATCGGTTGGTATGAATAAAAATATCTTTGGTGTTCGTACACATAAGAGTTTCTTATTGGACGGAAATTATTAGCTCTTAGTAAATCAAATGGAATTTCAAGCCTTTTAATCAAATCAGGATCTAATTTTTTTCCCCGAATGTCCTCGTGACGTCGGGGATCACGAAAAGCGATGATATTTGAATTATTATTAATGACATAAATCATTGTGTTTTTCGTCAATTCCAGTTCGTTGATAAATTGTTGCAGCCCATTGATTGTTAGAGCAATTGCAACAACGCCCTTTAGCTTCTTATTTTTATCGTATATTGGAGCAGCAACAGTGACACCAGGCTTTTTACCGAACAGATAAAATTTATATGCGTTGGTCCATATAGGTTTTCCATTTTGTACAACTTCCTGGTACCAAGGACGACTTCTTGGATCATAGCGACCAGAAATCGATTCTTTTTTAACTATTTTCCCTTGTTTATCCAACTCATAATGAATATTAACAAAAGGGGGTTTAGAATTGACTATGTGGATTAATTGAAGTCCTATTTTTCCTTCTCTATTTATATTAAAAAAATCACCATTTGCTGCACCATAATGAATCATAAACATTTCGGGGTTGTATCGGATTGTTTCAAAAAGGAATTGCCCGAATAATTTCTGATTATCTGGGTCAATAATATCATTACCAATCGCATCCCGTATTTCGATTAAACTATGGTTTAAGGGGTCTAAATAGACATGAAATCGTTCTTTAACAAGCAACGATGTTTTTGCAATTAAATCTTTTGCACTATTGTTGAGAACTTTATTGAACGCGAGATAATTAATACCAATGATAGTAAAGCCCACCAGACTTAACAAAAAGATGAATAAGACAATAATACTAGTCCGTATGCTAATTTTAAAATTACTAGCCATAATTTTTTCAACATGTTAATCAGAAAATTAGGAAGTATCTCTATGATTACAGGCTATCATATATATTGATTTTTATGTTGCTTCCCTGTAAAAGCGAGCTCTAATCGTATTTAATCTAAATTTTTTTAATTGTTTAGCCCATTAATCATCTCGTCACTCAGACAAAGGCATTAGCTCTTTTTTAATTAGTGTATTTAGCACAGTAACCTAGGCAAACCATACTCATGAGTTATGAAAACTCAGGTTATAGATGCATAACAAAACGACTCTTTAACCAAGCAATAAGTTATAAAATAATATATTAATTAAGCTGATAATATAGAACATATATAATTTTAAAGTTATTTTTTAAAATGTCGCTATAGAGAGTACAACAGCTTAAATTGAGATCATTTATGAAACTTATGATATCAATGATAGTCTCTATTTTTTTATTAACAGTGAGTCAGCTTACTCTCGCCTATACGCGATATGGTGAAACGTTATGTAATTCACCAGATTATTTTTGTATGAAAGTTAAAAATGGCGAAAGTTGGGATAAGTTGTTTCCTAATGCTGAAGAACGAGACATGGTGCGACGAATTAATCGCATGAACGTCTCATTACGCCCAGGAATGACTATTGCAGTCCCCAAAAATATCGATCGCTTGACAATCTATGATGTTTCACCCTTTCCAAGATATATTGACTCCGAAGGAGAAAAGACAATTTATGTAAGTCAGAAAAAATTAGCATGGGCTGCATATGATCAAGACGGTGAACTACTCTGGTGGGGGCCTATTTCATCAGGAATAGGAAAATGTACCGGTGTTATTGGGGGTTGTAGCACACCAACGGGTTCTTTTCGTATAATTCGCAAACAAGATATAGATTGTGTTTCCACTGTATTCCCTAGACGAGCAGATGGTAACGATGGTGGCGCTCTGATGCCTTATTGCATGCATTTTTTCAGAGGCTATGCACTGCATGGCAGCTATGAAGTCCCCGGATACAGAGCAAGTCACGGTTGTGTCAGGATGTTTATTGAGGATGCCCGCTGGCTTAATGAAGAATTTATTGACTTGCCGGGTGATGGCATGAAAGGTACTCGCGTAGTCATAGATCCTGCTGATTACTCAAATGAACAATAGACAATTAATATACAATCTGTTAATATTTTATATGGTGAAATTTATACGTTTGTGTGATAACGTTGGCCGTTGATTTTGCGATTTAAAAAAACTGCATTACAAGTGATGTAGGGTTTTAGCAACATAACCCTATGGAGCATTTCCCAGTTTTATTCAAAATACATACTTCGCATACTCACAAAGTGAAATTTTAGAGTGCGCTAAAGTCAGGAAGAAGGCGCGTGTCGAGAAGACTAAATACGAGCATCTTTTTGCGATTGAAAAATGCCACAGATGACTGGGCAGGATAATACTAAGTCCTTACTTGAAGACTGAAGTAGTTTATAAATAATCAATTCCATATAGATGAGTTTGGAGAGTTATAAAAGCATGACATATTACAATACACAGTCCGAATCAGTAGCTAATTTCAGGATGCAATCAATAATGCCTTGGATGGTATGGGGCTTGGGTTGTTTATTTTATTTTTATGAATGCCTTTTACAAGTGTCCCCCAGTGTTATGAGTAACGAGCTAATGAGGGATTTCTCAGTTACTAGCCAAACATTAGGAATTCTATCTGGTATCTATTTCTATTCTTATGCAGTAATGCAATTACCTGGTGGCGTGTTAATGGACTATTTTGGCCCGCAACGATTGTTAACTCTAGCCACCGTTGTTTGCGCTGTGAGTACCATCGCATTTGGAATGACCGATAACTTTTTTATGGCCTGCGTAGCTCGATTGATGATAGGCTTTGGTTCGGCTTTTGCCGCTGTAGGGACTATGAAACTCGCTGCAAATTGGTTTCCAGCACAACGTTTTGCCTTCCTTACTGGTCTCATGGTTACGTTGGGAATGTTAGGAGCCATTGGTGGTGAAGCACCTTTAGCATTACTAATTGATAACTTTGGCTGGCGTAACAGCATGCTCATTATGGGAACCACCGGTCTTGTTCTTGCAGTCCTGCTTGTTGTTATTGCTAAAGATACTCCTGAAGATCAGGAAATACCTCATCATTCAGTTGAAGAGGACCGCATAATACCCAGTTTATTAACACTAATAAAAAACAAACAACTTTGGTTAGTCGCTTGCTATGGTGGTCTAATGTATATGGCAACCCCTGTTTTTTGTGGGCTGTGGGGTGTTCCTTTCCTGATGACCAAAATGGCGATCACCAAGACAACCGCTGCTAATTATATTTCTTTAGTTTTCATCGGTTGGGCAATTGCCAGCCCCTTATGGGGAATGTTTTCAAACCGTATTGGTCTACGCAAACCACCTATGTACATAGGATGTGTTGGGGCACTTATCTGTTCCACGATTTTTATTTTTGCTCCCATTAGTAACGAAATATATATGGAAATTTTATTGTTTGCATTCGGAATCTTTTCCGCAGGCTTTTTACCTGCATTTACTGTAGCTAAAGAATTATGCAATAAAAAATCTGTCGCTACAGGTTTAAGTTTTATGAACATGATGAATATGATAGGCATTGCATTAGCACAACCACTTATTGGTTTCATACTTGACAGAATGTGGAAAGGAGAGCTGAATGGAAATGTTCGAGTATATCCATTAGCAGCTTACCATACTGGACTTGCTATTATTCCAATAGGAATGCTTATTGCCTTAATTATTTTACCAAAAATTAAAGAAACTTATTGCCAAAGTGTACATTAATGAAATAATACGACACTTCCTGGGATATAGTCGCCTGGGTGCAGAAAAGCGGAACCCGGGTTCCCCTGTTACCCTCACTCGGACTAAACATTTTTAAAGTAGATTTGGATATGGCTAAAAAATTATACATCAAAACCAACGGCTGCCAGATGAATGAGTACGATTCAACTAAAATGGCAGAAGTTTTGTTGCAATCGCATGGCTTAGTCAAAACGGAAAACGTTGAAGAAGCAGATGTAATATTGCTCAATACATGCTCTATTCGTGAAAAAGCACAAGAGAAAGTTTTTTCTCAGTTAGGCCAATGGCGTGAATATAAAGCCAAAAACCCTCATGTAGTAATTGGCGTTGGTGGCTGCGTTGCCAGTCAAGAAGGCGAAGACATCATTAAAAGAGCCCCTTTTGTCGATATCGTTTTTGGCCCACAAACATTACACCGGCTTCCTGCATTGCTCAATGAACGAGCGGAAAAGAAGAAACCGGTAGTTGATATCAGTTTTCCAGAAATTGAAAAATTTGACCATCTACCAGCACCAAGAGCAGAAGGCCCAACAGCATTTGTCTCAATTATGGAAGGTTGCAGCAAATACTGTAGCTTCTGTGTTGTACCCTATACTCGTGGCACAGAAATCAGTCGTCCTTTTGATGATGTGCTTGCTGAATGTTATCAATTAGCAGCTCAAGGCGTTAGAGAAATCAATTTATTAGGGCAAAATGTTAACGATTATCGTGGTGTAATGGAAAATGGGGATATCGCTGACCTGGCGCTTTTAATTCATTATCTTGCGGCCATAGAAGGAATAGGTAGAATTCGTTTTACAACATCACATCCTTTAGCATTCTCAGATAATTTAATTAATGCCTATGCCGAAGTCCCTGAATTGGCAAATCATCTACATCTACCGGTACAAAGTGGTTCAGACCGCATATTAGGCTTAATGAAACGAGGTTATACTGCTTTAGAATTTAAATCCAAGATCAGAAAATTGCGTAAAGTACGCCCCGATATTCGTTTATCTACGGATATTATTGTTGGTTTTCCAGGAGAAACAGACAAGGATTTCCAAGACACGATGGATTTAGTTCATGAAATAGGTTTCGATACCTCATTTAGTTTCATTTACAGTCCAAGACCAGGTACCCCTGCTGCAAATTTACCCGATGACACCCCTATCGAAGTGAAAAAGCAAAGATTACAAGTATTACAAAACAGACTGCTATTACAAGCTTCTCGTTACAGTCAGTCGATGACTGGAAGTATCCAGAAAATATTAGTTACTGGCCACGCGAAAAAAGACTCTCAACAGCTTTCTGGTCGTACCGAATGCAATCGAGTGGTGAACTTTGACGGTCCAGCGCATTTAATAGGACAATTTGTTGATGTTCAAATCAGTGAGGCATTGCCTAACTCATTACGAGGTCGTCTCATCGAAGTTGAGACTGAAACGATTTAATGATAGAACATATTCATAAAAAATTAACTGTTCCACGCGAGTATCACAATCAACGAATTGACAGTGTGCTCGCGCATTTACTTCCCGACTATTCTCGTTCGCAAATCAGTAATTGGATCAAAAATGGCACAATAATACTCAATCAAAAGCCATGTAAACCCAAAGACAAAGTTTTAGATGGAGATTTGATTGAAATTAATGTTGATTTCACTTTAACAGAGCAGGATTTCAATCATTGTGCCCCTGAAGAAATTCCTTTAAACATTGTTTATGAGGACGAAGATATTTTAGTACTCAATAAACCTGAAAATATGGTGGTTCATCCTGGAGCTGGAAATAAAGAGCATACATTGGTTAATGCGTTGCTGCATCATGCACCATCCTTACACCATTTACCCAGAGCAGGCATTATTCATCGTTTAGATAAAGATACAACAGGTTTATTAGTCGTAGCAAAAACGCTACCTGCGCACACCTCGTTAATACGACAAATGCAAGCTCGCGAAATTCAGCGTCATTATGTAACTTTAGTACAGGGCCATATTATTTCGGGTGGGACCATTGATACTGGCTTTGGACGGCATCCAAGAAATCGATTAAAAATGGCCGTTCAAGAGCAAGGACGGCAAGCAATAACCCATTACTCCGTAAAGAAACAATATCAGGATTTTACTTTACTAGATGTCAATCTAATGACCGGGCGAACTCATCAAATAAGAGTCCATCTAGCCTACATACATCACCCTGTAGTTGGTGATCCTTTGTATGGCGGACGTATGAGATTCCCGGCTCATGCTAGCGAACAGTTACGTACTTTACTCCAAAATTTTAAAAGACAAGCACTGCATGCCACTACCCTCTCATTTTATCATCCAAAAACAGAAAATGAGTTGACGTTTAAAGCCCCTATGCCTGATGATTTTAACCTTCTTCTTAACACATTGGACGCGCATTATGAAGACTAACTTAGCTAATTGGCCGGCGCCAAAAAATGTTACGGCCTTGAGTACAACACGTTTATCGGGATATAGCCAGGCTCCTTATGACAGCAATAATATGGGATTGGGTGTGGGAGATAATGAGCAACATGTACTAAAAAACCGGCAACAACTTGTAGAAATGTTGCATCTTCCCGGCGAGCCTCAATGGTTATCTCAAACTCATAGTACTCATTGTGTTATTGCAGAAGAAGACTCAAACAGAAATGCAGATGCCTCCATAACTCGCTCCGCGAAACACCCTCTAGTGATTCTTACTGCTGATTGTCTACCTATCATGCTTTGTAATCTACAAGGCACCGAGATTGCAGCAATTCATGCAGGCTGGAAAGGGCTAGCCCAGGGTATTATTGAAAATACACTTGCTAAAATGATGAGCCCCACATCCGATGTATTGGCGTGGATAGGCCCATCAATTTGTCAAAATTGTTATGAAGTAGGCGAAGAAATATACCAAACTTTTACCAATAAGTACCCTTTAAGTACGCACGCTTTTAGGCCCGTTAATGGAAAATGGCTAGCTAATTTGCCGCTAATCGCTGAAATTGTTCTAAACTCCAAGGGCATTAAAACAGTTTATCAGTCTGGATTATGTACTTTTGAGTTAAAAAATGAGTTGTATTCCTATCGAAGAACGTCACAAACAGGTAGAATAGCTACCTTAATCTGGTTTAATGATCAACCTCAGGACTAATAATATGATTAAACATATCAAATTCATTATAAGCACCCTGCTTCTTTTTACAGCCTCATTTACCTATGCGGCCAACGAAGCAGCTACCGCTCCCATACCGAGTTTAGCCCCAGTCTTAAAAAACATCATGCCTGCAATTGTGAATGTAGCAGTACAAGGTTATTTACCTGCTAGTGCGACTTCCCCCGGTTCTGCTGGCAATGATGAAGAAGCGCAAAACAGCAGACAACCGAATCAAACAGCTCCTGAAAAAGGACGTAAATTTGAAAGTATAGGCTCTGGTGTTATCGTAGATGCTCAAAACGGGATCATTATTACCAACGATCATGTAATTCGCAACGCGAATCTTGTCACCATTACATTACAAGATGGACGACGTTTAAAAGCCAAGCTGATTGGCAGCGATAGTGAAACAGACTTAGCTATATTAAAAATTAGCGCTACAAACTTAAAATCATTGCCTATTGGTGATTCAGATCAATTACAAGTAGGTGATTTTGTAGTTGCTATTGGTAATCCTTTCGGTTTAAACAGTTTTGGTAACAGTCAATCAGCTACTTTTGGAATTGTTAGTGCATTAAAACGCAGTGACTTAAATATTGAGGGAGTAGAAAACTTTATCCAGACTGATGCAGCAATTAATCCGGGTAACTCGGGCGGTGCATTGGTTAATACAAAAGGAGAATTGATTGGAATTAATACTGCAATTCTTTCTCCCTATGGTGGTAATGTTGGAATCGGTTTTGCTATACCCATTAATATGGCAAAAGATGTAGCACAACAAATTATTAAATTCGGCTCAATTCATCGGGGCTTAATGGGGATATTTGTTCAACATTTAACACCTGAACTTGCCCATTCTCTAGGATATCCCGAGGATTTCCAAGGTGCATTGGTATCACAAGTTAATCCAAATTCACCTGCAGAACGGGCTGGATTAAAAGCCGGTGATATTATTACCCAAATTAACAATACAAAAATCACGCAAGCGACTCAGGTAAAAACAACCATCAGTCTCTTACGTGTTGGTTCAAATGTTAAAATGGTTGTTCAACGTGATGGCAAGACAATTTCCCTGGATGCAGTTGTTACTGACATTAAATCACATGAACAAAAACTCCAATCAGAAAATCCTTTCCTTTATGGACTGGCATTAAGAAACTTTGAGCAAGAAACACCACCTCATGGAAACGTCATTGGTGTACAAGTCGTTGGCGCTTCAGAAACTAGTGCTGGATGGCGTGCTGGTTTAAGACCTGGAGACATTATTATCTCTGCAAATAAAGCACCGGTCAAAGACGTTAAGTCATTACAACAAATTGCTCAACAGAAAAAGCAAGAATTGTTAGTTCAAATATTACGTGGGCCTGGCGCCATGTATTTATTGATCATCTAACGTCTCAAAAGAATTAGTCCTGGGTGAAGCATGGCAGTACTCAGGACTCAATTCTAACGCCATACAAAATTCGAAATATTAAAGCTTATACGCTTCAAATTTAATACTCTGCCCAGCTTTATCAAAAGATATCCTAAATCAGGATAATTTTATATTTGCTTCCTGTAATAATATAAATAATATATTGGTGTTCGCATGATGGGTATAGACAACATGGAACTTACCACTTAATACTCTATTTTTACAATTTTTGATAAGCTTTAATATTAAATTAATATAATTTCTATATAATTAAATTAATTCATTGATTTCACAAGTGAACCATATCGAACAATGATTAACAATTCTGAGCTAGAAATTATCATATGCTTTATGTATGTTAATGCTGATTTTTTTGCGGCCCCTTTTTTAAATCGTGATAAGTTTTCTTCTTGGGTTGGTCAAAAGGAAGATGTAATAAAATTTTCAACACAATTACATGAGGCACTAGAAACCAGCAAGCCTATTAGTATCAATAATATTGATTTGTTGAAAGCATTTCGAGTAGCTATAGTTGGAGCATCTGTATTAAAAACAGGTGAATTTAGTAAAAGAAATTGTCTGTTAACCGGCTATTCTACCCCCCTACTTAGAGTTTTAATGGCTATTCCTCGTTTGGCTTCTACCATAAAAAGCCATATGAATAGCAACTTGTTTGATAACTGGTATAACACCCAATCTCCGAAGATAAATAATAAAAGAAATAGACGTTTAGAAAAATTAGATTTATTAACTAAAAAGCTAGATCATGACTTTGAACTTTATCAAGCAAAAAAACTAAAGAAGATACATCTTATTTCGCCAGTGGGAGTCTCTATTAGTCACAAATTTAATGGTAATGCCGTCAGCAATTATAAAGACGGCGCTCAAAAACCTACAGAAATAATAATAGAAGATGGTGGTGATAGTGATCTATCTGAGTTGAGGTTACTCGTTGATAAATTCAATCTTGCCCAGAGTGTAAGAGAAACTTTAAGAAATCCAAAGGTAAATCCAATAACTAGACTTAAGCAGTTTTCCGATATAATTCAAGATAAAAATTTTATTGCTACATTTACTGAGGATAACGATTCTGACGGAATGAGATTATTAAAAACAGTCGCTTATGCTTTAACAACACTGGTGTTTGGGCTAGGGCTTTATCTATCATATAAAAATAAAGGTACTTGCAAATTCTGGACATCAGGTGAAGAAGAGTTATTAGAATCCACAAATGAAAAATTTGACATGGAAATCATACGTATAAGTAATCCAAAAGTTTGGGGGAAATAAGCTGGATTCGCTGATTCAATTCATAAATCATTATAAATAAACCCCAAGTAATACAAAATAAATAACCTCGATTTTCCACTTTAACTTTATAAAATACCTGTGTTAAAAATCATATTCTTAATATAAAACATCTTTTATAATAAAAAATTAAAAAAAATAGGCCAACAGACTTGACAACTTCCCCTTAAAAAGACAAAATCACGCGTCTTGTGGCTATGTAGCTCAGCCGGTTAGAGCGCGGCACTCATAATGCTGAGGTCGGTGGTTCGAGTCCACCCATAGCCACCATTAAATCAATAAGTTACGATTCGAGCCCAAATAAGAACTTCAGGAGTACAGCGAATGAAGTTTCCTTTAAATACCACAAAATACACGCAGTCACACTTATCCTAAAATGACTTACATCAATCAATCAAAGTCCTTTGTCTTTAAAGCATTGAATGAAAGTGACCTTATACTTTTATATCATTGGTTCCAAGAACCAACCATCAAACAATGGTATGCTCGAGGTCAATCCTGGTCATTTGATGACATCAAACAAAAATATCTCCCCAGAATTTTAGGCAAAGATAATGTACCGAGTTTTATTATCTATATTGATGCTCTTCCACTTGGCTTTATTCAGTATTATTGTTTAAACGATTATCTGCCAGAAGGTATCTGGCATAAGAACCATCGCATGTTTCAAGATTACCATTCCAATAAAATAGCAGGAATCGATCTCTTTATTGCTCCCAGTAATCAACGTGGAAAAGGATTAGGTAAACAAATTTTAGATTTGTTCATAACAGAGCTTCCTAACAGCATTTGCGCTATTCTTGTTGATCCAGAAATTCATAACCACCAAGCCATTCGTTGTTATGAAAAAGCGGGATTTAAACGTACCGATTACAGTGAAGACAAAGCTTATTTAATTCTACTTAAACACCTAGACTAAATAGTTAAGTGATATAACAGTAAAAGATCAAAAACTTCATCCCGACGTCGTGCAAAAAGCGATACTATTTCTACAGCAACTGCTGTAGAAATAAGTTTTCTTCAGATGTCAGCATCACAGCTAAACCATTTTTGACCAAGCTCTTCACGCGTGCCCCATCTATAAGGAACCTTGGTGAGTAAGTTCACAATTTTAAATTTATATAGATACTTTAAATTGAATTTTTGATATGTTTGATAGATAGCCTCTCTGTAACCCAAAGGTTATACATTCTTTAAATTCCATTTCAAATAGGAGAATAGAATTCAATGGAACGGTTAAAATCCTATTTTCTTAAAGATACCACTCTGAAAACTGAAATCATTGCGGGGATCACCACTTTTCTAACCATGGTATATATCGCGTTCATTAATCCAAGCATACTTCATGATGCCGGAATGGAACAGGGAGCAGTATTTACAGCTACCTGTCTTATTACCGCCTTTGCCTGTTTTTTTGCAGGATTATTTGCTAACACTCCCATCGGCATTGCACCAGGTATGGCATTAAATATCTTCTTTTCTTACACGGTAGTGCAAGGTATGGGAATATCTTGGGAACACGCTTTAGCCATTGTTTTTCTTTCAGGTGTTTTGTTCTTTTTAATGTCGCTTACCAGCTTGAGACGCCTATTAATCGAGGCTATTCCTCATAATTTACAAATCGCTATTTTAATAGGAATCAGCTTGTTAATTGCATTAATTACCTTGCAAAACAATCAAATTATTATTGAGGATCAGCATAATTTAATGCGCCTAGGAGAAATTAGTCGACCAGAAAGCGGTTTGTTCTTCTTAGGTTTTTTACTCATACTGATTTTAGATTATTTTCAAATTCCTGGTGCAATTATTCTTGGAATTCTCAGTATTTCAATCTTGAGCTTATTGTTTGGTTTATCTACCTGGCAAGGATTAATTTCCATGCCCCCTTCCATAGGGTCCACTTTTTTAAAGCTCGATTTTTCTGGCTTAAATACCGTTCTCGCCTTAAAAGCCACATTTACCTTTTTTTTAATTGCTGTGTTTGATGCAACAGGGACATTGATCGGTTTATTAAACCCTTCCATATTTAAACAGCAAAAAAATTATTCCAAACGCCTTAGCAACTGTTTAACTGTTGATGCAGCCGCCTCTGCTGTAGCAGGATTATTAGGCTCCGCAAGTACCTCCCCCTACATTGAGTCTGCAGCTGGAATTGAAGCAGGTGGACGTGGCGGACTAACAGCTATAGTCATCGCAATCGGATTTCTTCTCATGTTATTTTTCTCACCTTTGGCAAGAATGATTCCTAACTTTGCAGTAGGTCCTGCTCTTTTGTATGTGGCTTGTTGTATGATGAAACATCTCACTGATATGAAATTGCATGATGTAAGTGAAACAGCTCCTTGTATGGTAACCATCATGATGATTCCTTTTACTGCTTCTATTGCTGATGGAATTGGCGGAGGTATTATTCTCTATACTTTATTAAAATTATTAACTCGACAAAAAATTAATTTTTTACTCTTTATATTAAGTATTGTTTTTGTAATATTTTTCCTGGTAAGTTAAACCAAGGTTCAATTACTTAACTTCATTATTTGTAAAATTAACTGCAAGGATATTTTGGCATGCCTATCAAATGCTCCGTATTTATTGCCACAACTGTGGATGGATTCATCGCTCGAGAAGATGGCTGCATTGATTGGCTCATAAGCTTCAACACCCTTGTGCCTTCAGGTGAGGATGGCGGCTATAAATCATTTATATCAACAGTTGATGGGTTGGTTATGGGAAGAAATTCTTATGAACAGGTGCTATCATTTGATGAATGGCCATATGGAGATCTTCCAGTAGTGGTCATGACCAGCAAAGCACTAATTATTCCCGAACACTTGCAAAAATGCGTCTCTTTATCTGCAGAAACACCTTCCACCCTTGTTCAACGCCTGGCAAAAAAGGGAATGAAACACCTTTACATTGATGGGGGGATTACCATTCAAAGATTTATTACGGAACAACTCATCGATGAATTAACAATTACATTGATTCCTATTTTACTTGGTTCTGGGCGTTCATTATTTGGCCCACTAAAACAGGACATCGATCTGGAACTTTTGGATACAAAGAATATTGGCTATGGTATTGTACAATTGAAATATCGCATCATGCCCCCAAAAGCTCATTCAACTTAGGACTGTTGACGGTAAAACTGTATTGCTGTGGAGAAGTTGCTTGACTGACGCCTCCGCATAAGTTCAACTAATCTGTTGTATCTAATCACCTTAAACCCATTTGCCTGGAGATTATGATTATCATGACAAAATTTTTTGATAAAAAAACTAAAACTTTATTTATTACCGGAGGAAAAACAGCTGTAACTGATTTATCAGACAATCCTTTAATGCAATTACCTGATTCTGAAGAAATGCTTCCATCCCTCCAACTGCGCAGACAAAATGCGATGGCAGGAAGATTTTTTGAAAGACATTATATAAGCACATCAGGAGAAGAGTTTCACGGCAATTTTGATTTAAAAGATCAAAGTAATGCGGATCTTGAAGAAGTACATGATACGATTTATTGTCCTTAGCCTCAAGACAAAAAATCTGAGTGAGCCTTCTGCATAATAAAACGAATAAAAGTAGAAGGTGATTCCCTGTCCCTCTCTAGTTAAAGATTTTGAAAAATCATATACATTTACAAAACCATCTGATTATAATACGTAAAGATGATATTTAAAATATACAACTATTCGCCTTATCATCTCTGTAATGAACTAATAATTAAAATCCAATTCTTTTATTTAGTAAGGATAAAATAATATGAAGAGAACAGGACATCAACAAAACACTCACCACCACACGCATTCATCAACTACCCAGCCACAAACCGTCGTAGTTGTTACAACTCCAGTGCCAAGTGTAACCCCTTATGGTTTCTTTAACCCCCATTCACATCACCATGCACATAATCCATACCAACAAATGCCTCATTTACATCAGCAGCCACACGCTCATCATCATGGCCACGATGAACATACACATACGCATACACATCCCTAGAAAGGATAACCCGGATTATCATCATGCAATCCGGGTGCAAATCCCACAATGGTCCTCGAATACAAATACACTTCACTAATTTTGTCTAAATTGTGGAGTAACGTGTGTACTTTGTAATACTTCTTTCCCTTGCGATGGTTTCTCAGCCCCAAAGAATGTAAGGTTTAAAGGATTTGTTTTTACATAATATTCAGTAGATTGACTTTCTTCCTTTTGTACAGCTACATCTTGAGAAAAATTATCTAACATAGGCTCACTTACTTGATCGTTAAGCTTTTCTAATTCAATAATATTGTCCGATGATAACAAGGAAGCCAAGCTCATTAACTTCAATCCATCAACCGGTTCATCCTCTGCTACGGATGAAACATTAGTTTCAAGATGCTCGTCCTGTGATGCAGCTTGTTCCTTAGTTTGTATGGATTGTGGAAGCTCAAATACCGTCTCCTCCGAAAATTGTCCAGCATGTGTGAGCTCTTCTGAGCTAAAAAGAACACTATCCTCATCATCTGAATCTTCAAGTACAAGAGGTTCAACTATTTTATGTAATGCCTCACCTTTGGTAAATCCAACAATGGATATGCGATGCCAACTTGAATCAGTGATACCATTAGAAGAAATTAATTTCGTGTTGCAGTGAAAATATCTATCAAAATCCCATAACAATACGTCTCCTTCTTTTAAATCAAAATATAGCCCTTCAAAATAAGTTTGGGAGTCATTTGGTATGACACCTCTCACTCCAGGAAAAAATGTATAGGCACCTTCATACGTTCTTTGCAGATCATTCTGCTGACCATTCTTAGAAGGATAGATGACAAACAGTGGATTTAAGCAATGAATGGGAAACTTATTACTGTCTATATGAGCATTAGTTTGTTTATCATAATTTGCTTCGGCGGCCAAAAGATAACTCGATCCTTGTATAGTAAAATAAGATGTATAGTCCATGATTCGACGACGCGTTGCATATTCAACTGGAGCACTTTCTGCATAGATCTTTTCGATAGTATTAAAAAGAGGCGCTAATCCCACTTCTATTCCAAATTTTTCTTCAGAAAATTGGGTAGGTCTAATTCTGCCCATTTTTTTCCCGAGCACACCAAATGGAGCTGAACGAATACTTATGTGAAAATCTTCTTTATTTTGCCTTTTCTTAGCTTTTTCTTCTGAAGATACAGCCCCCATTCTACTTAATTGCTTTGGTGTTACTGAAGAGAGTTCTTTACGTAATTTATCAGTTATCATCTCAGGCTGAATTGCACCAACACGATATACACCAATTAGTTTTCCTTTAGCATCATAAAAATTAGTATCTTGAGTAATTTTCATCGAATTGGGAAAAGGTTCATCAAAGGTATCATTTCTTGCAATTTTTTTAACAGGATTATCATGCAATACTATAGTAGCAATCATAGCCCCATCAGATATTCTATCTTTAGGTCTCTCCACAGGAAGCTCAATCTGACGCATAGGTGTTTGCATAATAAGGTTCGTAAACGGCTTCCTGCGTATAATTAGAGGGTAACTAGAATTGATGGCCGATTTTAAAATTTTTAATTCTTTTTTTTCTAAATCCACTCCCCATTTATTCACATGATAAATTAGGATTTCAGCGAGCTGTTCTGCTGATTTACGTTGTAAATAAATGCTATACATCAAATGATGTTGGTATAAATAAATTAAATTCTGAGCAGCTAATGAAGGAGCCGTCTTTATATGGGGAATAATTTCTTTAGAAATAAATTCACTCCTTGATAATTCATTTTGGTAGCGAGCTGATCTTTTAAGACTATGGTCGCTTTTTTTTGCAGTAAACGGAAAACTGATATGATGGCTATAGATAAATTTATTTCTAAGTCCATCTGGAAATTGAGGTTTTATTTCTTTACTTAAATCTGATCTTTGCCCTATAGAAGATATGTGCCGCATTGATAGCAGACTATTATAGCGCTCATTTTTTTGTATCATTTCACGCTGTACTTTTTGATACTCTTCAAGATCACCTTTAGCCATTTGCTCAATATATTCAATTAAAAAAGGTGAAACTAATTTTCGTTCTATTTTACCTGGCTTTGACATGCCTGTATTCGTGGTCAGAGCCTGAATGGTTTCTTTTTCTTTTCCTTTTTCTTCACGAGTATCTGCTGTCTCTAAATGAGGATGTGCCACTTTATGTCTTTTTGTTAAAGGAGAAGCAGCTCCTTCCTCAATAGTGGGTTGTTGAATAATGGGCTTACCATTTCCAACATCGGTACTTAAATCAATTAATTCGGGGTGCTTTCTTTTTATAGCCAGGGTAGTACTATGCTGAAACTGGTTTAACGGTGTTATTGCTGGTATTGTTACCCTATATGGATCTGGGCCACTAAAACCAGACGTTGGCATTGCAGGTCGAATCTGGATTAACGGTTTTATTGCTGAGGTTGTTACCTTATATGGATCTGGGCCACTAAAAGCGGATGTTGGCATTACCGGCTGAATCGGGTTTGACGGTGTTATTACCGGCGTTGTTACCCTATATGCACCCGGGCCACTAAAAGTAGACGTTGGCATTGTAGGTATAAACTGGCTTGACGCTGGTATTGCTGGAGTTGCCGCCATATATGTACCTGGACCACTAAAAGTGGACGTTGGCATTGCGTCCATCCCGGTAATATCACTTCCCATAGAAAGTACTTTCTGACACTCTTCAAGACAATACGCAATAAATCCCGGATCTGCTGTTGCTTTGATATCATCTAGTATGGAATAAAATTTTCCCTGAATGGCACGAAAGAGATTGAAATCCGGACCATACTTCATTGTGGGTACATCAATTTTTTGTTGCATGTTTAATCTCCTTTGTTGTTTAAAATAATCGACAATGCTTTAACGGGGCCGAAGTATCCTCAAAACAGATAAAAAAGTCGAACTAATTTTGCACTAGATAATATAAAATAAAAAATGGACTAATCCCGGGATAGCATTCTCGGCTACCATCAGTAAATGCAGTTATAGCTGTAGGCGGGAATCAGCAAAACGTTGGTTTAGAAAAGTAAATTTATAACCCAAAAAAATAAGATATATAAAGGACCTACGTGACAAAAATCAACAAATTCTAGATTTTTTTATCAATTAAGATAATCTTGAAGCATAATTTGAAAATGCTGCAAAATACATTCAGATACTCACCAAAAAAGCTATGGTAAGTTTATAAATTTAGTTATTATGTTATTTACTTAGGATTTTACGATTTTTCGATGCGCTCGATAGTAATTATAATTTTAATATTTATTTGCTCAGCATTAACTTATGCAAACGAAATTAATATTTCCACGACCACTAAGAATGGGAATACTACTTTTTATCTGCAAGCTGGTGCATTTAATTTAGAAAAAGACGCAAAGCAACGTCAGAAAGAATTGTCGGCGCTTGTCAGTGAACCTGTTGAAATTAAGAATCTATCAGATAAAAAACTTTATCTGATACAAATTGGACCAATTAGTGATTACCTCACCGCACGAGATTTGCAGAATAAGCTATCCCAGAAAATTAGTTCAAAGAAAAGTGAACAAAGTGAAAATCAACATCCTTACGTAACACAACCGACTCCATCTGAGAGCCAAATCCCCCCAAAAGAAACACCACCTCTGGGCGGCAAACTATGGAACTTGAGAAACGCTGATGTTAGGGCTGTTATTGCGGAAGTGTCTCGAGTTACTGGGAAAAATTTTGTCATTGATCCCCGAGTGCAAGGGAAAATATCGATCGTATCGTCAACGCCTATGAACAATAATGAGCTTTATCAAGTGTTCCTCTCAGTCTTACAAGTCTCAGGCTACGCCGCGATACCTAGTGGTGCGATCATTAAAATTATTCCAAATATCGATGCGAAAACACAATCGCCCGATCTTTTAAACGGAATAAAACATCCACCTAGAGGTGATGACATGATGGTGGCAGTAGTTCCTGTTCATTATGTTCCATCAGAGCAATTAGTTCCCGTTTTGCGACCATTAATGCCACAATGGAGTAGCATCTCTGCTTATGCGCCCTCAAATATGCTTATTTTATCTGGAAGAGCAAACAACATTCGCAGTCTTGCAGACATCATCAAACAAGTAGATAACTCATCTGCCAATGGCATTGATATAGTTCATTTAAGACATTCATTAGCGATGGATATTGCTGCTACTTTGAAAGATCTTGTTAAAACTCAACCCAGTATGGGAGGAGCGCGAACTCAACTAACTATAGCTGCTGATGACCGCTCCAATTCGCTGCTAGTCAGCGGCTCCAAAACAGACAGAATTCGCCTTAGAATGTTGATTTTAAAATTAGATAGAGAGAGTTCCGAGGGGGTTAACTCCAACACACAAGTGGTGTATCTAAATTATCTCAGAGCCGAAGACTTGGTACCCATCCTCGCCGGTATTGCCCAGGCAAATTTCAGTGGCAATGTTGGTACAACAATTGGGACCATTACTCGCCCTATTCTGGATAGTACAAATCCTGCTTCCAATCTTGCCAACAACTCAAATATGCAAGGCTCCACTAGCAGTTCCAGTTCTCCTTATTCAACAGGATCAGGCAGTGGTGGCAGTTCATTAACTGCTTCAGGAGCTACTGCAAATACTTCAACTACCACAACGCAAAATGAAGGAACAACGAAACCCACAGTACAAATTATTGCTGAACCCAATACAAACTCGATCATTCTTAATGCACCAGCATCTGTAATCCGTACTTTGAAAAGAGTAATTTCACAGCTGGATATTAAACCGGCCCAATTACTCATCGAAGCGTTAGTCGCAGAAATTAATCAATCGGATATTAATGACTTGGGTATTGAGTGGGGAAGTGATCAACAAACAGGAAAACCTGAAAGTTTTACGCCAGGATTTGCTATAATTAATAGCAGTACAAAACTTGATGATTTTCAAGCTCAGATATATGCTTTAGCAAGAGAGAATAAAGCTAATATTTTATCAACACCTTCAGTTGTTGTTCTTGATAACCGCCAAGCTAAAATATTGGTAGGTAAACAGGTTTCGATAGCATCCACTACTCAACCTGCAAATGCCGGAGGTACAACAAATAATGGGGTCCCATTTACTACATTTGATCGTGTTAACGTTGCATTACATCTCTATGTCAGACCGCAAATAACACGCGGTAATGGAATCCAGCTGCAAATCGATCAAGGAAATGACACATTGGATCCACCGGTTGTTTCTCCAAACACCGCTACCCCAACTTTTAGAATCAGTAGTATCGTTACATCGGTTCATGTTGAGAGTGGTGATGTAGTTGTATTGGGAGGTTTGACTCAAGATAGCCTGGGTAATGAAAATAACCGCTTGCCAGTTCTCGGAGATATACCGGGAGTGGGTCGGTTATTCAAACGAAATATAAATTCTCGTGAAAAACGTGTACTGATGGTCTTTATTAAACCCATTATTTTGCGTAATGAACGAGATAACATGCATATGACGAGTGAAAAATATAATAATGTACGTCAATTCGAACTGGATTGGTTGAAATCGCAAGATGCATTTGTACAAAGCAATAACGCAACGGTATTACCTGCTCTGAAACGAGCTGAGTTACCCAAACCGTTTAATCGTCCACCTTTGTTAGTAACGAAATAGACCATGGAAAACGAAGAGAGATCACTGAAAATCCCATACAGTTTTGCCAAAAACCATGGGATTGTCGTGGCCAATGAAATGAGCGATAACCAGGCGCTTGTTTATTACCTACCAAATACTTCATTGCAATCTCTTGCTGAAATAAAACGTTTATTACAATGTGAATTTACTTTAAAACAAGTTGATGAATCGGCCTTTCAGCAACATCTAGCCCATGTATACCAATCTAAATCATCGATATTGGAAGCCGCCGGAGGCATGGAAGAAGATATGGATCTTTCACTACTGGCTAGCCAATTGCCAGTAAGTGAAGATTTGTTGGAAAATCAAGATGATGCACCCATAATTCGTTTATTGAATGCCTTGTTTACTCAAGCAATAAAACAAAAAGCTTCTGATATTCATATCGAAACATATGAGGATCGAGTACTTGTACGTAATCGGATTGACGGTGTATTACATGAGGTATTAGAAATTCAGCGGGCCATAGCTCCTTTAGTAATTTCCAGAGTCAAAGTAATGGCCAAACTCGATATTGCAGAAAAGCGTATTCCTCAGGATGGTCGTATTTCTCTACGTATTGGTGGACACAATATTGATGTCCGGGTTTCAACCCTTCCGTCTAATCATGGTGAACGCGTGGTGTTGAGGATTTTAGACAAACAAGCGGCTCAATTGGATTTAAACCTATTAGGCATGCCTGAACCAACAGTAAAAAGCATGCGAAAAATGATTGCTGAGCCGCATGGCATTATTCTAGTTACCGGGCCCACAGGCTCAGGAAAAACCACTTCCTTATACGCTATGTTGACCGAATTAAATCAAGTCACACGTAATATTCTAACCATTGAAGATCCCATAGAATATGATCTTGAAGGGATTGGACAAACACAAGTTAATACAAAAGTACAAATGACCTTTGCTAAAGGTTTAAGAGCAATTCTCAGGCAGGATCCGGATGTAGTCATGATAGGAGAAATTCGTGATTTGGAAACTGCAGAAATTGCAGTTCAAGCCAGTCTTACAGGACACTTGGTATTATCCACCTTACATACTAATAGCGCACTGGGTGCCCTAACTCGTTTGCGTGATATGGGCGTTGAATCCTTTCTTTTATCCTCAAGCATCGTAGGACTTATCGCGCAAAGGCTGGTTAGAAGATTATGCCCTAAATGCAAAACCCCCCATCAATTAAGAGACGATGAAAAAGAACTTATGGGGCTTACGGTAGACTCTGATACCTCAAAAGTTTTTGAGCCCAAAGGCTGTGACTTTTGCAATCACTTGGGCTACAAGGGAAGAACTGGTATTTACGAACTGATTACCGTCGATGAAGTGCTGAGAGGAATGATTCATCGACATGAAAATTTACAAACAATGGAAAATTATTTACGCCCCACTACCCCCAGTATTCGTGATGATGGATTTAAACGAGTACTTGCTGGTGATACTTCACTGGCTGAAATTCTTCGAGTAACAACCCAGAGTTAATCGTTTAGAAGAATATTTGATTCATAAAATCAATGCAGAGTAAATCAATAGAAATAGAAATAGAACAGTGTTAATTTTAATTTAATCTTTTTCCTGTATAATTTGATTACTTTTTACACAATCTTATTGTGTTTAAAATAATCTTTAAAGCATTGATTACAGTAGGAGAATAAGCCATGTCATCTGGGAAGCAACGAAAATATTTTCACCAAAAAACTCAAGAAGCTATTCGTGATTTGAAACAAGTAAGTACTATTTATAGGTTTCAGGATCCTTTTTTTAAACAGCCTCTTACAATAGCTATACCTAAAGTTGACAAGGTTGATTCCGTTGATACTTGGTTAAATAATGTAAGTAATATTCTTAAGACCATACAGTATCTTTTTAAAGCTTCCGCGTTAAGTACACTTGAAGATCATACACAAATTTCCGATTATTTTCCTATTCATGGATTTTGTCTCGATGTAATGGCAGCAATAATTTATAAAGTAGCAGACTTTATAACGATAAAAGAAGACGATAAAGAAATGGAAATGAGCACCATGACTGCATAGCTCTTAGAACAGCATATTGTGGACATTCTAGCTCGGAATCAAACTTACAAACTCCAATGATAGGAGTTAAGTAATAGGTAAGCTAGTATCTAATGGCTTAAGGAACCGAGCTAGAAAATTCTTATTCTTGCTAAAAAATTTGTTTTCTATTGATCAATAGGAAATTCTATGAAAATCAAATGTTAATGGTTACTATATAAGAGCTTCGATGCCAAGCGAAACTGCTTATGATAATATGGAATGAATTTTTTTTTAATGATTAAAATGTGTTGCCAAATAAAAAGGGAGTGTTATGCGGCTTTGGGTCAAGGGTTTTACTTGTTTTAGTATATATTCATTAGTATCCTGTACTATTTCACTTCCTCAACAAAGCCAAATTAAAAATATAAAACCCGTTCCAAGCATGGAGCGCTCCATTAAAAAAAGTTTTCAAAAAAAAGAGGTTTTTTCTGAAGGCAAATGGCCAAACAAACAATGGTGGTTAACTTATAACTCTTCTGAACTTAGCGTCTTAGTTACAGAAGCTTTAGCAAATAATCCCTCAATTCATGAAATCAAAAATCGTATTGAAGTTGCTAAGCAACAAGCCATTGTTACACGCTCGCTATTAGCTCCTTTAGTTTTTTTTAATGCACATGAAAATCGACAATATGTAAGCGAAAACGGTTTATATCGCGCATTCAATCACACATTCCCTTTAAACGCCAGACTCCTGGATCTTTCTCTTTCGTTTACTTATGAGTTTGATTTTTGGGGAAAAAACCGTAATCTTTTTTATGCAGCTTTAGGAGAAGCAAAAGTTCGAGAAGCGGAAACCGCAGAAGTGGAATTAATTACAAGTACTGCAATGGCTCAAGCCTTTTTTGCATATAAAACTAATCTGGTCAGAAAAAAATTATATACGCAGTTAATTGAAGTGCGGCAAAAAATTGCAAATTTGCAAAACATATTGGTACAGAAAGGACTTTCTTCAAAACTGCCAGCACTTGAAACCTCAGAAAAATTACTCGAATCCCAAAAATTACTTTCAAGTATTACCGATGAATTAACAGCCGATAAACATTTGATTAATACTTTAGCAGGACGTGGGCCAGATACTCCATTGCTAATAAAATCCAATCTTCCCCCATTGCCTAAAACTCTAAATATTCCCAGAATACTGCCATTGGATTTCTTAGCTCGAAGACCCGATCTTATGGCGCAAATTTGGCGAGCCAAAGCACTAGCCTATAAAACAGGAGCCGCAATGGCTGAATATTATCCTGACATCAATCTAGCTGGCCTAATTGGTCTGGAAAGCACAAGTTGGAGGAAATTTTTAGACTTATCGAGTGGGACTGCGGCAATTAGACCCGCCTTGCAATTACCTATTTTCACCGCAGGAGCCATAAGAGCGAATATCAATGCAACTAAAGCACAATTTGATGCAGCAATAGAGGCATACAATAATTTACTCTTATTCAGTACTCAAGAAGTTCTTGATGTATTAGCTTTCGCTCAGGATGTGTATCAGCAAAAAGCAGAACAAAAGCAAGTAGTGGAGTATGCAAAACAACGATATCAATTAAGCTATTTGCGCCAACAAAAAGGCTTGGATAGTTTATTTAATCTTTATTTTTTACAAGAAGAAGTCATTCAAAAAGAACTTGTAGATATTACTCTACTTTATAACCAATACTTAGCCTCTATAAAATTAACCAGAGCGTTAGGAGGCGGTTACTATCAAAAAACGATACCGTTGGTGAAAAACTCATGAAAGAACGATCCGCCTCTTTTTATTTTACCGTCATTCTTATTACTCTTTTCATTTTCTTTTTTTTGTATTGGTTTTTTGTTTGGAGAAACCAAGTTTATACCAATGATGCCTATGTACAAGGGAATCAGGTCTATATAAAGTCCTTACGTCCTGGATTCGTAATAGGTATCTATACCGACGATAGTTTTCTAGTAAAAAAGGGACAACTCATCGTTTCACTAAATGAAACGGACTCGCGTATTACCCTGGAAAAAGCCAAGAAGAAACTTGCAAGTACAGTACGCGATGTATGTCAGGCATTTCATGATGTATTTATCCTGGCGGCAGAGATCGAAGTAAAGAAAGCACAACTTCTAAAAGCACGACAAAACTTGAAACATCGCTATGACGTAATTGATGTCAAAGGAGTGTCTTTAGAAGATTATCAAAATGCACAAGATGATCTAAAGGCTTCAATTGCCTCATTGAAAAGCACTGAAAACAACTATCAAAAAATGCTCGCTTTTGTACAAGGCACATCCATAATCGAACATCCTTGGGTACAAGCAGCAGCGCAGGAAGTACGTGACGCCTGGGTACAATTATATCGATGTAAAATTTATGCGCCTGTGGATGGACTTGTAGCACAAAGAACAATTCAGGTAGGTATGTGGCTTTCACCTAAAGAACCACTTATGTCAATTATTCCTCTGGATCAAATATGGGTAAATGCTAATTACAAGGAAACTCAGCTTAAAAAAATGCGTATTGGGCAGAGCGTTAAGATTACTTCAGATCTTTATGGTTCTGATGTAGTATTTCACGGTAAAATCGTTGGTTTACCAGGCGGAGCCGGAAATGTTTTTTCCCTATTACCCCCCGAAAATCTTTCAGGTAACTGGATTAAAATTGTTCAAAGATTGCCCGTTCGAGTAGCTCTAGAACCGGATGAATTAAAAAAACATCCTCTGCGAATAGGTCTTTCTTTAGAAGTAACTACCGATCTATCGGATCAAAGCGGACCTTTAGTGCCCACTTCGAATACAGGCTCCCCCCATTATGTTACTGATATTTATCAAAAAGAAGAAAAAGGTGATGAACAACTTATTGCAGATATTATTAATAATAATTTAGATCCTAATCTTCAGAAGTACGCCAATACGCCACTTACTCTGAATAAAATTGCTTTAAATGGAATGAGTAAACAATGATCCTCTATATTTTACTCTTATCACTTGCTGCAGTGATCTTCAATCTCACCTTACCTATAATGGCAGGTTTATATATTGTAAGTGATTTGGGTGGAAGTCCCTATATGACTTCATATACAGTCAGTTTTTTTTGTATTGGAAATCTTTTAAGTGTGCCTTTGGGAAAACCTGATGTAACGCGATTAAGCCCTATTCAACTTTTTGTGGTTTGTCTCAGCCTTACTGCCTTATGTTCGTGGGGATGTGCTACTGCCAGTGATTTCTTTATATTTATCTTGTTCAGATTTTTAGAAGGCTTTGCTTCAGGACCAATGTTTCTTCTTATTACATGTTCGCTTATTCCGTTGCTCTCACCTAATAAAGATAAAGTCTATATTGTTTCTTTGGTATTGATTTGTCTTTCAATAATTCCCGTAATCGGTGCTTCATATGGAGCTTGGATAGCTTACGACTACCATTGGCGATTCCTTTTTTTCTCTAATATACCTTTATGTATCTTTTTAATTTTTTTTGTCGGCTACGGATATAGAAAATATCATGAGCCCATACAAAAAATATATTTTGATAAACTTGGATATTTGTACTATTGCATCAGCATGATTTTTATTGGAACAGCCTTAACTACCGGTCAAGAGTTAGATTGGTTTCGTTCTTCTTTAATTACCTTTTTGCTTATTTCGGGTGTAATAAGTCTTGTTTTTTTTATTTTACGTAGTTGGTCAGCTCAACATCCTGTCATTGATTTGAAATTACTTAAAAATTTCTATTTTTCATTTGCGATGATTTATATCGCATTATTTTTCGCACTCTATTTTGGCATGGTGATCTTATTGTCTTTATGGCTAAAACTTTATGTTAACTACACTCCTGATTGGATTGCCCTCATCATCGGAACAATGGCGTTTTGTGGATGGATTCCAGTACTCATTAATAAAAGGAAATATGAACCATTTTATCCATTGTTCATTGCCTTGCTTTTTTTTGCGATTTCCTGTTTCTATACAGCCTACTTTAATGTGGATATTAATTTTAATCGGATTGCATTTTCACGAGGTTTAGCCGGAATAGGCCTCGCACTATTTTTATCCCCTCTTTTTCACCTTTCAGTATACACATTTCCTGAAACAAAACTTGCCGAATGCATTTGCTTTTTTCATGTTTCGCGCTTGCTTGGCAGTGCATTAGGAGTGTCTTTGTTCCTTATTTTATGGCATAGGCGAGAAGTATTTTTTCATCTTCGATTAGGAAGTAGTTTGACTGCATTTTCCCCAGAAACGCAACGGTTTCTAGCTCAGGCAAAATTATTACATCTTCAGGGAAAACAAGCTTCGGCGCAATTAAACTTCTATCTTACGCGACAAGCTACTGCTTTAGCTCTCGATGATTGCTTTTATCTTATGGGTTGGATGGCTCTTTTATTATTGTTTTTTTTAATCATTATTTTTCTATTCCGTAATACAAAAAATTCACCAGAGAACGATAAGAGTCCGCTATTAGACAATAGTATTTTAGAACAACGATCTTAAAACTAGATTTACCTACCCGTTTCTGCCCATTTTCAACAAACGTCAATTAATCAGTCTTAATTCTTCTGTAAAAAATGGACCACTCATAAGTTTTTCTGGCCATTTAAAAAGCATTACGGTAAGAATATTACGATGTTCACCAAATATAAAATCTACGGATCTAGACCGAGTAGGAATCATCTGATGTTGTATGTTATATGCTATTTCTAAATGATCCCTTATTTTTTTAATTGCTGGAGAATCATTTTTATTTAATAACAACAAACAGACCCCTACTTCAGCAATAACATCATTTTCAGTTCGCTCCATTATTTGTTGTATGTTGCGCTCGAAATATTCACTTATCCAACGAAAAGCATCGTCATTAACTGAATTCTGATAATAATGGCTCGCTGCAGTAACAAAGTGAGTCATTCCATAAATTTTTGCTTCATAGTCTAATTCTGATAGTTGACTATCCATATTATCTGGAAAAGTTTGCTGAAATAGTTTGGTATAGGATTTTCTTAAATCAACAATGTTTAAATCATGTAAATAATAAACGTAATTAACTAATTGAGCCCCATAAATTTTAATGTTTTCCTCATTTAAGATAAATTCCTCCAACCGAGCGATTTGAGTTTTTAATACGTCAATAACGATATTAGTTTGCGGAAACAGGGACGTATTTTCCAAATGATAGGAAAAAATTTTATTGGTTATCTCCAATAAATAAAGATAAAAAAATAAATCACCATATTGTGATATTTTTTTGATACGTAACTTGTATTTTTGCATGGGATTTTGGTTAGCATCTAATAACAAATTATTTGATTTTTTAAGGATGAGCTCAGGTTGATCGAAACTTGAGAAAAGATAGTGATATTTATTACTCAAAAAGAAAACATAATCAATGATCGAATTCAAATGTTCTTTATCGCCAGTGATTCGGTACATTCTTATTGAAAAGTGCTCTTGTTTCGCTATAGGCAATTTATGTAGATTTGCTTTATAGTTATCTAAGACCGAATCAGCTATTTCTGAATGACAAACAGCAGAAAAAAAGAATATCAAAAAAATTAAATGTTTCACAGCCATACTATACAAAATTGGATCTTGAACTGGTTATTAAAAATAATCGGGGTGATTATAAAGTAAACATGAGTTAATTGAAAACGACATTTAGACCTATTACCAATAAGAAAGTGTTTATCGCAGAAACATAGAGATATTTTTTACCGCAATTCGCCCATAAAAAATCGGAGTGCATCAATAATAATTCACTTTAAAAATAAAGTCATTTTGGAAAACTATTTAACCCACAATCAACAAACTAAGTTAGGATGAATAGAATGAGCACTTATTAAGGAAAATAAGCGCCCGAGTTTCGTTGCACAAAACTCGGGCTACAACCTAGAACTAGATTAAGTATTGTCCTATTCGACCCTACGCCAAGTCGTTCCATTTACTCCATCTTCTAACTCGATTCCACGACTTAATAAGTCTGCTCTTATCTGGTCAGCGCGCTGCCAATTTCGATCGGCACGTGCTTGAAGTCGTTCTGCTATTAATTGCTCGATTTCAACCTTATCCTCTTCAGCAAATCCTGATTGCAAGAAAGAAGCTGGATCTGTCTGCAATAATCCCATAATACCTGCTAAATACTTCAGTGTAGCAACTAGAATCGGTGAGTTATTCTTATTTACTTCATGGCTAAGCTGAAACAAAACAGATAATGCAACTGGCGTATTAAAATCATCATTCATTGCCTGGTTAAATTCATTAATCCAATGATTATCCATCTCCCCATCTGCAATATTATGATTGTCTTTTATGGTTTGATATAAACGAGTTAATGCTTTTTTTGCATTAGACAAATTCTCTTCAGAATAATTCAATGAACTACGGTAATGGCTGCTTAAAAGAAAATAACGAACAACTTCAGGATGATGCTTGGCCAAAACATCGGCAATAGTAAAAAAATTACCCAATGACTTTGACATTTTTTCATTATTCACTTGCAACATCCCTACATGCAACCAGTAATTTGCAAATGCTTTTTCAGTAGCCGCTTCACTTTGAGCGATTTCATTCTCGTGATGAGGGAATTGTAAATCCAATCCTCCGCCATGAATATCGAATTGATCACCTAACTCACTCATTGCCATGGCAGAGCATTCAATATGCCAACCTGGACGTCCTTCTCCCCAAGGAGAAGGCCAACTGGGCTCGCCTTGTTTTGCTTTTTTCCATAAAACAAAATCCAACGGAGAGCGTTTTTCTTTAACGATTTCAACACGTGCTCCTGCGACTAATCCCTCTAAATCTTTGTGCGATAATTTACCATAGTCAGCAAACGAGTTGACTTGATAACACACATCGCCATTATCACTAAGATATGCATTTCCTTTCGCAAGCAAACGTTCAATTAATCGAATAATAGTGTGTATATGTTCTGTAGCTCTTGGTTCTACGTCTGGTGGTAAAATATTTAACGCTTGAGTATCCTCATTCATTGCTGCAATATACTGAGCCGTCAATTCATCTATTGGTATTGCACGCTCATGTGCACGTGCGATAATTTTGTCGTCAATATCCGTAATGTTACGAACGTATTTCACCTCATAACCCTGGGATCGTAAATAACGAACAATAACGTCAAAAGCTACCATTGAGCGAGCATGGCCTATATGACAATGATCATATACAGTAATCCCGCAAACATAGATACCAATTTTTCCAGGTAAAATAGAAACAAACGGTTCTTTTGTTCTGGTTAAAGAATTATATAAATGCAACATATCTGCCCCTTTAGCTTACCCTAGTTTTCCCCAAGTATCTTTCAAGTCAACTACACGATGAAATGTATTAACACGTCCATCTTTTAATTCATTAACACCATAGTATCCCAAGCGTTCAAACTGAAACACCTCTCCTAATTGCTGATTTGCTAAAGCCGGTTCACAATAGGCCTGTCTTATTTGCAATGAATTATGGTTTAAAAATTGAAAAAAATCGTCCTCTCGGCCAGGGTTGGGATCATTAAATAAACGGTCATATTCCAACACAGTTACAGGGTAAGCATGTGCACAAGATACCCAATGGATGACGCCTTTTACTTTTCTATCTTCAGGATTTTTTCCTAAAGTTTTTTCATCATAGGTACAACGTAACTCAACAATGTTACCCTGCTCATCATGTATCACTTCATGGCATTTGATTACATATGCATGACGTAAACGCACTTCAGCACCTGGAGATAAACGGAAGTATTTTTTAGGTGGCTCTTCCATAAAATCTGATCGTTCAATAAAAAGCTCTCGAGTAAACGGTAAATCACGCCGCTCCGAATCTGGATCTTGCTGATTATAAGCTGGCGTTAATACTTCTACTTTGCCTTCAGGATAATTTTCTATAACTACTTTTATAGGATCCATAACACATAAAGCGCGTTTCGCCGTTCTATTTAACTCATCACGAACACACTCCTCGAGTAGAGACATATCAATTACAGAATCACTACGTGATATCCCTATTACTTCACAAAACTGACGAATCGCAGCTGCCGGGTAACCGCGTTTTCGCATTCCGCGGATAGTAGGCATTCGAGGATCATCCCATCCAGAAACAGCCTTTTTTTCAACCAGTTCACGCAATTTACGCTTTGAAGTGACTGTATGGGATAAATTTAAACGAGCAAATTCTGTTTGTATCGGCTTTGCAGGTAAAGGTAGATTGTCAACACACCAGTCATAAAGTGGTCGGTGATCTTGAAATTCTAAAGTGCACAGTGAATGGGTAATTTTTTCTAAAGCATCAGAAATAGGATGAGCATAATCATACATCGGATAAATACACCATTCGTCGCCTGTACGTTGATGATGTGCATGTCGAATGCGGTAGATAACCGGATCACGCATGTTCAAGTTACCTGATTGCATGTCAATTTTAGCTCTCAATACATGAGCGCCGTCAGGAAACTCTCCTGCTTTCATACGTGCGAATAAGTCCAAACTTTCTTCTATTGGTCTATTTCTGTAAGGGCTTTCACGTCCAGGCTCTTGCAAGGTCCCGCGATAAGCACGAATTTCCTCCATGCTTAAACTATCGACATAAGCCATATCTTTTTTTATAAGTAATACGGCAAAGTCATAAAGTTCATGGTAATAGTCTGAAGAGTGTGTCATGTCATACCATTCAAAACCTAACCAGCGTACATCCTCAATAATGGCATTGACATACTCTTCCTCTTCTTTAATTGGATTAGTATCGTCAAAACGTAGATAACAGATACCGCCAAACTCTTGGGCCAAACCAAAATTCAAACAAATAGATTTAGCATGCCCTACATGCAAATATCCATTAGGTTCGGGGGGAAAACGAGTCACTACAGACTTATGTTTGCCACTCGCCAGTTCATCAGTAATCAGTTGTCTTATAAAATGAGCACGTTTTTCAGTTAATTCTATCATTGGGATTTTTCCGTCACTGTTATTACTATGTAGCCTCAGTAAAAATAAGCTATAACTCGATTTATCTTATAATACCGGTTTTTTTAATACCGGATTCCCAGGTCACGCCGTTGCGTTCATCCAAGCCAATACACTGTTTAAAACAGGCATTCTCTCTATCTCATTAGCATGACTGATAATGGCGCAAGCTTTGCCATCATTTTAAATTTTATCCATAGCATGTCGCATAGAGTAAAGTAAATCTGATCCAGCCTCCAACATATCTTTGTTTGCGTTGTAGGCATCCAGAACTCGCGTAATCAAGGCAGCGCCAACAATAACACCATCAGCAAATCTCGCAACGTCTGCGGCCATTTCTGGTGTTTTTATACCAAAGCCTACCATTAAAGGAAGCTTGGTTTGCGCTTTACGGTGTTGATATTGCGCTTTTAAAGATGATATATCCAATGCATCCGAACCAGTAACACCTTTTAAAGACACATAGTACAAATATCCTTTGGCGAATTGGTTAATTAGTGCCATTCGTTCATCTGATGTTGTAGGAGAACAAAGAAAGATACTGTATAAACCATATTTTTGCCAGATCTTGGCTATCTCTTGACTTTCCTCTGGAGGTAAATCTACCAATATCGTTCCATCTACGCCAGACTCTATTGCCTTTTGTGCAAAAAGTTCATAACCAAAATGCTCGATAGGATTTAAATACCCCATTATAACAACCGGTGTTTCTTGATCCTGCAAACGAAACTCTTTCACCATATTCAATACAGTTTGGCAATGGACATCCTGAGCAAGTGCTCGTTCCATTGCTCTTTGGATAACCGGCCCTTCTGCCATCGGATCAGAAAATGGAATTCCGAGTTCTAAAATATCTGCGCCGGCTCTAACTAGCTCATGCATAAGTTTTACTGTGATTTCTGGATAAGGATCTCCGGCTGTAATGTAAGGGCTAAGCATTTTTTTGCCACTCGCGTGAAGACGCATTAATGTTTTGTCGATTCGATTCATACGGTAATCCCATCAATTTGTGCCACAGTGTGCATATCTTTATCACCACGACCCGATAAATTCACGATAATACATTGGTCCACTGACATTTTCTTGGCGAGTTTCATTGCATAGGCAACTGCATGACTGGACTCAAGAGCAGGAATAATTCCTTCAACCCGCGTTAAAGTACGAAAAGCATGCAGGGCTTCATCATCATTAATTGCTTCATAAATTACACGCCCAGTATCTTTTAAATAAGCATGCTCCGGACCTACTCCAGGGTAGTCAAGACCTGCAGAAACAGAGTGTGTATCTTTGATTTGACCGTACTCATCACAGAGCAAATAAGTTCGGTTACCATGTAACACCCCTGGTTTTCCGGCAATCAACGAGGCAGAATGTTCCCCGCTTTCTAAACCTTTTCCTCCCGCTTCAACCCCATAGATTGCAACTGTGGAATCACTCAGAAAAGGATAAAATAAACCAATTGCATTAGAGCCGCCACCTACGCAAGCAACTAATGCATCGGGTAAACGTCCAGTTTTTTCCAGAAATTGAGCTCTAGCTTCAATACCAATAACAGATTGAAAATCTCTAACCATCTGGGGATAAGGATGTGGGCCTGCGACTGTTCCAATAATATAAAAAGTATCATCAACATGACTGACCCAATCACGCATCGCCTCATTTAATGCATCTTTTAACGTTTGTGAGCCTGATGTGACAGGAACAACTTCCGCCCCTAACAATTTCATGCGATAAACATTAGATGACTGACGTTTTATATCCTCAGCCCCCATATATACGACGCATTCCAAACCTAATTTAGCCGCAACTGTTGCTGAAGCCACCCCATGTTGACCTGCGCCTGTTTCGGCAATTACCCTGGTTTTTCCCATTCGTGTAGCAAGGAGCGCTTGTCCTACTGTATTATTAATTTTGTGCGCTCCGGTATGGTTCAAATCCTCTCGTTTTAAATAGATTTGTGCCCCACCGATTTGCTTACTTAAACGTTGTGCATGATAAAGTGGATTAGGTCGTCCTACATAATCTTTTAATTCAGCATTTAGCTCTGCTAAAAAATCGGGATCTTTTCGATATTTTGCATAAGCTTCTTCTAATTGTTTTAATGCATGCATCAAAGTATCTGCTACAAAAATACCACCGTAAGGACCAAAGTGCCCATGCTCGTCTGGAAGCTCTTTTTTGTTCATTTCTACCTTCATTAACTTCTAAAAAATGTAGCCTGGGTGAAGCGCAGCATAACCCGAGATCCGCTATCCAATTTCCCAGGTTATGCTGCGCTTCACCCAGGCTAATATACTACCACTTTAACAATTTCTGCATAAACCGACTCATTTTGCCATGATCTTTAATCCCAGGCGATACCTCGATACCACTACACAGATCTACAGCGTAAGGATGACATGATTTAACTGCTTCGAGTACATTAAACTCATCCAAACCACCAGCCAAGATGTAAGGTTTTTCTATTTCTTGGGGAATAATTTTCCAATCAAAAGCACATCCAGTTCCACCGCGAGCTACATCTGAAGGTGTATCTAACAACAACGCGTTTGCCATCTCAAACTCCTGAGCAGCTTGATGAATATATGCTGACGAATTGCAATGTATGGCTTTTATAAAAGGCATATTAAATTGCTCGCAAAACTCAGCTGATTCATCACCATGAAACTGCAATAACTGAATTGGCAATTCTTCTACTATTCTATGGACTAAATCTCGTTCAGGATTCACCAAAACAGCAACCGAATCTACAAATGGAGGCAAATTTTTTAATAAGGCTTTTGCCTGATCTATTGAAATATAGCGTGCACTCTTTGGATAAAAAATCATACCAATAGCATCAACACCCAGGTTAATTGCATGCGCGACATCTTCGCTACGTGTCATTCCACACATTTTGACTCGTATGCGTGCCAGATTCATTATTTCTCCACAAGAAAAGAAGGCCCCGGATTATTCTGCAATATAGAAAACGTCTGGGGATAAGTCACTTGCACTAAATACAATCCATAAGCTGGTGCTGTTTCTGCACCTAGTCTCCTGTCTTTTGCTTTTAGCACCTCATCTACCCAAGATACAGGATGTTTTCCCGAACCGACTGCAATTAACACACCAGCGATATTACGCACCATATGATGCAGAAAAGCATTAGCTGTAATATCAATGATTACCAAATCACCCGTGCGACTAACCTGTAATTTATGGATATTCCGCATGGGCGTATTTGACTGGCACTCAACAGAGCGAAATGATGTAAAATCATTCTCGCCTAATAAGACCTGGGCTGCTTGATGCATTAGGCGATGATCTAATTGCCTGTATTGCCAAGTTATATTGCTTCGAAATAATGCAGGTCGAATGGCGCCATTATAAATGACATAACGATATCTTCTCGCAGTGGCAGAATATCTCGCATGAAATTCTTCCGTTAATTCCTTTCCCCATTTAACGCAAATATCTTTAGGGAGAAAAGAGTTCACTCCATGGATCCATGCACGAATGCTGCGCACTTTATCACAGTCAAAATGAATTACTTGATTTGTAGCATGCACACCAGTATCTGTCCTACCTGCACAAACGACAGAAATAGGGCCATCTGCTACCTTTGATAAAGCATGTTCTACGGCTTGTTGCACAGTATGCAAGCCTGTTTGTGCTTGCCAGCCATGATACTGGCTACCATCGTACTCAAGCACTAAGGCAATACGCATTGAATATTCCTGATAAAAGGGTCAATTTATAATACAGTATATGTTTTGTCTATACCTTAATATGATTGATTTACAAGTTTATTAGATATTATAGTAATTTCTTTTGTCCGGATTCTTATTTTAAGTAATTATAGAATTTTACACACTCAAAATTTACAGATATAACATCTTCTTGAAAAGGCATCTTCGAACTATCTTATTGATTTGATTCATTCAATTATGATACTTTCTCATGCCGCACTTAATTAGCGCCATTAATTGGTGCATATCTTTAATAATCATTAAATTGAGACTCATTATGAAAAGGAATTTATTTTACTTAGGTATTACCACTTTATTATTTGTCTTCGATAGCCCCTCTTTTGCCAAGAATATCGAAAACATACAAAGTTCCTTACATCAATCCATCACCAACGCTCAAGGCAATTGGTTTATATCGCTTGGAGGAGGTGCGCAATTTCCTGAGTTAAATTCGCATATGAAAGTAAATAATGGCTCGGGATTTCCAGCTCCTTATGGTGCTGATCGTTACTCAATCACGAATGATAATGGAGGAGTTATTGCTGCATCTACCGGCCGACGTTGGCATAATGACAGCATCTGGTTTCCCTCTTATTCACTGAGTATCTTTTGGCAGTACTTTTTCAAAACACAAATCAGTGGTGAAATAACACAATATTCCTTACCTCAATTTACCAACTACAATTATAAGCTGGATTTTACTTCCAATCTCTTGTTAGCCTCTGGAAAAATTAATTTGGTGCGCTATGGAATATTTTCGCCGTTTATTAATGGAGGAATAGGCACCTCTTTCAACAATATTTCTAACTATAGTGAAACAGCCTTTTCAGGAGTTACCCCACGAGTTAGTGCTGGATTTAGAAATTCTAATACAAGTGAATTCGCTTACAATGTAGGTGCAGGGGTTGATGTACAACTCCATCCTCAATTGTTTCTCTCTGTGGGTTATATTTATCAAGATTTGGGTCCACTCTCCTCGGGTAATGGAGTGAATGCATGGACTGGAGAATCATTAAATCTTGGCTCCTATCGTTCAAACGAAGTCTTAATTTCAGCCACCTATCTTTTTGGTAGCGAAAAGAACTTTATTAAATAAAGAAATGAAGCCATCGTAGCCTGGGCTCCCAGGTTACGACTTTGCTTTCCTCTAAGCTACAATTAAAAACATTATGACTTCCCTTGTATCTCATCGATTAAGCGTTGTGCTTCTTCTTTTTGCGACTTGGTACCATGTTCTATAACTTCATTTAGAGAATGCAATGCAGACTCTATATCTTCCATTCCTATATACGTTTTTGCAAGAGCTAACAAAGTATCTAATGCCTTTTTGTTCTTTAACTGAGACAGACCACTACCCTCCTCCTCCTTCTGGGGCTGAATTACACCAACCGATGGAGTAGGAGTAAAATCTAAAGCGTTGTCATCTTCTACGAGCTCTTGAAAACTATCTTCTTCTAGAGTCGGCTTTGTTGTAAGTATATGATGTAAACCCGATTCAAACTCGAGCAAATTTTCCTCTTGATGTGTCTCATTTTTTCCTTCATCTGTTTGCTCAGATGATTCAATTTTTTCTTCGGTGGGTATAATTTCCAACAATTGCTCTTCATCTGTTGCCAGCACTTGACGCTCAATAACAGCAGAAATATTTTCTGCAAGCTCACCGGTGGCCTCTAACTTAGGCTCAGGATTTACTTCAGGCTCAGGATTTATTTCAGGCTCAGGATTTACTTCAGGCACAGGATTTATTTCAGGCACAGGATTTACTTCAGGCACAGGATTTACTTCAGGC